>NZ_JAJPWO010000001.1:0-1096260 GCF_046549075.1 Amycolatopsis sp. lyj-84 | reverse complement strand
AAGCCACTTTCGGGACGTCTGATGTCCCGAAAGTGGCTTTCGCGACACGGCCACTCGGCATCGGACGCGGCAAAGGACACCTTCATCCCGTCACCGGCCCCGCTCACCAACACGCCACGTTTGCCCTCCCCCTCAATAACCGTCCTTACCACTCACGAGGCCGGGAGCTCGTCCGCCTTCCGGATCAGGGGCACCGGCGCCGGGCTGCCCGCCGCGTCCGTCAGCGGGGAGACCGTGCTCCGGAAGCTCTCGAGCGCTTCCAGTTCCCGGCGCCGGGCCGAGATGAAGCGCTGGAGGTGGGTGCTCGACAGATTCAGCGCGTCGACCGCGTTGCCCGCGGCCCGGTGCGCGGCCGCGGCGCCCGCCCGGACCTGTTCGACGTCCTCGACCAGTGCCCGCTCGGTCGCGGCGAACAGCGCGGCGGACGCCAGCACGGCGAATCCGGTCGGCCCGCAGAGGAAGACCCGCCGGTCCAGCATCCAGCGCAGCAGCTCCGGGTCCGTGTCCAGCGCGGCCACGACGGCCGCGTCGGACGGGACGAACATGATCGTCCCGTAGATCGCGTCGGCCCAGCGCTGGTAGCCCTTGCCCGCCAGTTCGGCCGCCCGCGACCGGAGCTGCCGGACGTGGACGCGCAGCGCGTCGAGCCGTTCTTCGGGGTCGTTGGTCTCGACGGCTTCGGCCCAGCAGGCCATGCTCGCCTTCGCGTCGACAGGCACCGTCCGCCCGCCGCCGACCCGCAGCACCATGTCCGGTTTCGCGGCGCCGCCGCCGGCCAGGTCCGTTTGCAGCGTGAAATGCAGTTCTTCGCGGAGCCCGAGCGCGCGTGCGGTCTCCAGGAGGACCTTTTCGCCCAGCTCGCCGCGGCCGCTGATCGACGCGAAAGCGACCTCGTACCGGCGTAGCGCGAGTTGCTGCTGATCCGCCTTCGACCGTTCGGCGTCGACCAGTTTCGCCGCCGCGTCCGCCCGCCGCATGCCGTCGTTGTACAGCCGCCACAGCAACGCGACGGCGACGAGCAGCAGGAGCGCGAGCACGACGGCCGCGGTGGTGATCACCGTCGCCACCGGTACCTCCCCTCCGGATCCGAGTCCGGGACATCATGGCGGAACCCGCCGACAAAAACCGGGCGGCGTATCTGACCTGGGCCGTCCCCGGCGTGTCGGAAAGCGCGGTGCCGCCAAGGGCGCGCCTCCCCTCTTCGGCCGGTGCGCGGCTCTACCTTGGGCTGCGTGAAGCTCCTGCACACGTCCGACTGGCACATCGGTCGCACGTTCCACGGCGCCGATCTGCTCGCCGAGCAGGAAGCCGTGCTCGGTCACCTCGCCGATCTCGTGGTCGCCGAGTCGGTCGACGTCGTCCTCGTTTCCGGCGACATCTACGACCGCGCGGTGCCCTCGGCGGAGGCCGTCCGCGTCGCCACCACCGCGCTCGGCAGGCTCCGTCAGGCCGGGGCGCAGCTGGTGATGACGCCGGGCAACCACGACTCCGCGCCGCGGCTGGGCGCGTTCGCCGAATTCGCCGCGGCGGGCGGGCTGCACCTGCGCGCCACGATCGACGGCATCGCCGAGCCGGTGCTGCTGCCCGACGAACACGGCGACGTCGCCCTCTACGGCATCCCGTACCTCGAGCCGGAGCCCGCGCGCCACGCCCTCGGCGTTCCCGAAGCCCGCGGCCACACCGGCGTCCTCACCGAGGCGATGCGGCGGATCCGCGCCGACCTCGCCGAACGGCCGCAGGGAACGCGGTCGGTGGTGCTCGCGCACGCCTTCGTCACCGGCGGCGAGCCGACCGAATCCGAGCGGACCATCGCGGTCGGAGGTGTCGAGCAGGTGCCGGGTTCGGTGTTCGACGGCGTCGATTACGTCGCGCTCGGCCACCTCCACGGCCCGCAGACCCTCGCCGAGCACCTGCGCTATTCGGGCAGTCCGCTGGCGTATTCGTTTTCCGAGACGCGCCAACGGAAATCCGTCTGGCTGGTCGACCTCGGCGCCGACGGGCTGGCCGAGGTCCGGCGGCACGAACTGCCGGTTCCGCGGCAGCTCGCGATGCTCAGCGGCGAGCTGGCGGATCTCCTGTCGGACCCGGAACACGACGGCCTCACCGATCATTTCCTCTCCTTCACGATCACCGACCGGGTCCGCCCGATCGACGCGATGCGGAAACTGCGCGAGCGTTTCCCCTACGCCGTGCACCTGGATTGGCAGCCGGAAGGCGGTCACGCCGGAGCCGCGCTGAAGTACGCCGAAGCCGTCCGCGGGCGTTCCGACGTCGAGATCACGCGCGGTTTCCTCGAGGACTGCCGCGGGTCCGCGCCGACGGAGAGAGAGGAGCGGCTCGTGCTGGCAGCGCTGGGCGCCGCGGGCAGGGAGCGCGAAGTATGAGGTTGCACCGGTTGGAGGTCGCCGCTTTCGGCCCGTACGCGGGCCGCGAGGTGGTGGACTTCGACGTGCTCGGCGCCGACGGGTTGTTCCTGCTGCACGGCGACACCGGCGCGGGCAAGACGACCCTGCTCGACGCCATCGCGTTCGCGTTGTTCGGCACCGTCCCCGGTGCTCGCGGCGAGGTCAAGCGGCTGCGCTGCGATCTCGCCGAGCCGGATCAGGTCACCGAGGTCGTCCTCGAACTGACCGTGCAGGGCCAGCGGATGCGGATCGCGCGCAACCCCGAGTACCAGCGGCCGAAGCGCCGTGGCGAGGGGATGACCCTCCAGCAGGCCAAGGCGGTGCTGAGCTGGGTCGGCACGGTGCCCGCCGGGCACGTGGCCGAAGGCATCACGCGGATCGACGAGGTCGCGCGCACCGTCGAGCGGCTCATCGGCATGACGCACGAGCAGTTCTTCCAGGTGGTCTTGCTGCCGCAGGGCGAGTTCGCGCGGTTCCTGCGGGCGAACACGGCCGAACGCGAGGAACTGCTGGAGCGGCTGTTCGGCACCGAGCGGTTCTCCGACGTCGAAAACTGGTTCGCGGATCTGCGCGCCGAGCGTGGCCGTGAGCTGCAGGCGCGGCAGCAATCGCTGCGGGAGTGGGTCGCGCGGTTCGCGCAGGTCGCCCGGCAGGAGGCGCCCGAGGAGGGACAGGCCGAGTGGGTCGACGCGGTCCTCGCGGAGTCCGCCGAGCTTGTGGCCCAGGCACGAGGACAGGAAGAGAAGGCGCGTAAGGCCGCGAAGACGGCCGAGGCCGTGTGGCAGGAGAACCGGTCCACCGCCGAGCGCATCCGCCGGGTGCGCACCGCGTACACGCGTCTTTCGGCGATCGCCGAGCAGGCGGATCAGCGCGCGGAGTGGGCGGAAGAGGTCGAAGCGGCCCATCGTGCGGCAGGCGTCGCCGCTGAGGCCGATCAGCTCGAACGCCGCTCGAACCAGCTCGCCGAGGCGGAGGCCGCGGAAGCGCTCCGGACCCGGGAAGTGCCGGACGCCGCGGACAGTTCCGCCGCCGAACTCCGCGCCCGTGCCGGCGGGCTGCGCGAAGAAGCGGGCGCGCTGGCCGAACTCGTGGCCGAAGGCGAGCAGCAGCAACGGGATCTGGTCCGCCGAGATCAGCTGAGCACCGTCGCGAAGGAGGCGGAGGAGCAGGCCGAGGAACTCGTCGCCGAACTCGAATCCGTGCCGGAGAAGGTCACGGTGTTGCGTGCCGAGGCGCTCGCGGCCGCCGAAGCCGAGGCGAAACTCGAAGGCGTCCGCACCCGTTTCGACGAGTTGACCGCACTGGTCCGGGACGCCGATGAGGTGCCTCGGGCGAAGCAGGCCGTCGAGCAGGCTCGTGGACTGGTCCGCGACGCCGTCGACGCCCACCAGCAGGCGCGGCAGCATCGTCTGGACCTGCGTGAGCGCCGCCTCGACGGGATGGCGGCCGAACTCGCCGCCGGCCTGGCCGCGGGTGAGGACTGCCCGGTGTGCGGCGCGACCGAGCATCCGGCGCCCGCCACGCACACCGGTGGCCTCGTCGATCCCGAGGACGAACGCCGCGCCGAAGCCGCCGAGCAGCAGGCCGACAATCGGCGGGAGAAGGCGAAAGCCTCGCTGCTGGAAGCCGAAGGACGGCTTAAGACGCTGGTCGAGCGGTTGCGCGAGCGCACCGCCGAGGCGCTGCGGGCCGAACTCGGCGAGGCGCGGGAGCTGGGCGCGTCGCTGTCGGAAAAGGCTCGTCGCAAGTCCGTGCTGGAGAAGCAGCTCCTCGAACTGGAACGGAAGACCGAGCAGCTGACCGAACGCCGTCGCGTGACCGGGCAGCGGGCGGCCGAGGCCGCGACCGAGGTCCGGGGTCTCACGGAACGGCTGGCCGAACGGGAACGACGGCTGGAAAGCGCGCGCGGCGAGTTCGCCGACGTCGCCGCCCGGCGGCGGCACCTGCTCGGTTTCGCGACCCGCCTCGACGCGCTCGCCGAAGCGCGGCTCGGTGTCGTGGGTGCCCGCGAGCGTCGCGACGAGCAGGCGAAACTCGTCGAGAAAGCCTTGCAGGCCAAGGGTTTCGCGGATCTCGACGCGATGCGGGCCGCGTCACGGCCGGACGAGCAGATCACGAAACTGGAGACCAGCCTCGCCGACGCGAAGGTGATGGAGGAGTCCGAGCGGCGCGCGTTGGCGGCGCCGGAACTCTTCGGCATCTCGCCCGAGGACGAGATCGACGTCGTGGCCTCCGAAGAGGCGGCGCGGAAAACCCAGGGCGAAGCCGAGCAGGCTTTCGCGGCGCTGCGCACGGCCACGTCCCGGCACACCGACCTGACCGGCGTGGCCGAGCGGATGGCGTCCCTGATGGCGGGGCTGGCGCCGGTCGAAGAGCGGTACCTCGAACTGAAGGCGCTGGCCGAGGTCGTCAACGGGCGCGGGCAGAACGCGCGGAAGATGTCGCTGCGCTCGTACGTGCTCGCCGCGAGACTGGAAGAGGTCGCGGTCGCGGCGACCGCCCGCCTGCGGACGATGAGCCAGGGCCGGTATTCCTTCGTGCACTCCGACGCGGCCGGTGCCCGGGGCACTCGCGGCGGGCTCGGGCTCGACGTGCTCGACGACTACTCCGGCACCGTCCGGCCCGCGAAGACGCTCTCCGGCGGCGAGTCCTTCCTCGCGTCGCTCTCACTGGCGCTGGGCCTCGCCGACGTCGTCGCCGCCGAGACCGGTGGGGCGCTGCTGGACACGCTGTTCATCGACGAGGGTTTCGGCACGCTGGACGCCGAGACGCTCGACATCGTCATGAACATCCTCGACGAGCTTCGCGCCGGTGGCCGGGTGGTCGGGCTGGTGTCGCACGTGGAGGAACTGCGGCAGCGGATCCCAACCCGGCTGCGGATCCGGAAGGCGCGTACGGGCTCCTCGGTCGAAATCCACGCCGCCTGACCCGCTCAGCGCGCGCTATGAAAGGCCCGTTACTTGCAAATTTTGCAAGTAACGGGCCTTTCATAGCATTCGCGAGAGGGGCACTCAGGCGGCTTCGTGGGTCAGCAGCCACTGCTTCGCCGGGACACCCCACCGGAAGTTCCCCACGCCGCCGCCGGTCCGCACCACGCGGTGACACGGCACGAACAACGCCGCGGCGTTCTTCGCGCACGCCGACGCGGCCGCCCGCACCGCCGCCGGATTGCCCGCCAGCGTCGCGTACTCCGCATAGCTCACCGGCTCACCGGCGGGCACCTTCCGCAGGATTTCCCAAGCGTGCTCCCGGAAAGCGCCGGACCGCTGCCGCACCTCGACGTCGGCGACCGCGTCCAGGTCGCCGTCGTGGTACCGGCGGATCGCGGCGCTCACCGGTCCCAGGTCCTGTCGCTGCTTCACCTCGCCGGGGGCCAGCGACGGCGAGATCAGCGGTGTCAGTTCGCCGACGTCGCCGGTCCAGCCCGAGGCGAGTACGGCCCCGTCCTCCGCCACCACGGCGGTGAACGGCCCGATCTTTGTGTCCATTGTGGACCAGTATGCGATGCTCATCGTCTCCCTTTCAAGCGCGCCACAGGTACATGCCGGCATACGAGGACCAGGGCTGCCAGGCCCGTCCACGTTCGGCCAGCGTCTTTTCGTCGTCGGCGATCCCCAGCGCGGCCGCTCCCCGGCGCAGCGCCGGATCACCGGTCAGCAGGACGTCCGGCGCGCCCAGGACGCGCATCAGGACGTAGTCCGCGGTCCGGGGCCCGATTCCCGGGAGTGCCAGCAGTTCCTCCCGCAACTCCTCGGGATCGCGGCCGACGTGGACCGAAACGCCGTCCGCCAGCGCGGCGGCCACGGCGGCGATCCGCTCCGGACCGTGTTCGGCGACCACGGCCGCCGTCGGGAACACCGTGGTCACCCCTTCCAGCGATTCGTCGCAGTTGGGCACACGCTCGCCGAGGGTGTCGGCGAGCGACGCCGCCTCGGCCGGGGACAGCAGCGCGCGCAGCACGAGTTCGTCCCCGTCGACCGCGCCCGGCACCCGGATGCCGGGGATCGCCTCGACCAGCGGCGCGAGCGCCGGGTCGGCCCCGAGGACCCGCGTGACCGCCTCGGGGTCGGCGTCGAGATCCAGCAGCCGCCGCACCCTGGCCACGGCGCTGCTCAGGTCACGCAGGTCGGCGAGCCGCAGGTCGCAAAGGACGTGGTCGTCCTTCGTCGTCAGCCGCACCACGCCGACGCCGTGTGCGAGCCGCAGCGTGCGGGCATAGGCGGTCACGCCGGAATCGTCGCGCGTCACGTGCTCGACGCCGGGGACGGCCCGGACGGCCAGGAACTCCAGCACCCCGGCCGCGTCGAACGGCTTGCGGAACGGCAGCCGCAGGCTCAACCGGGTCCCGGTCGGTGTCTCGTCGGCCTTGCGGCGTCCGCGACGCAGGCTCGCCGCGCGAAGCTGCGAAGGCGTCGTCGCGAACACCTCGCGGATCGTCTCGTTGAACTGGCGGACGCTGGAGAAACCCGCCGCGAACGCGACGTCGGTCAGCGGAAGGCCGGACATCTCGATCAGCAGCCGCGCCGAGTGCGCCCGGTGCGCCCTGGCCAGCGCGAGCGGTCCGGCACCGAGTTCCGCGGTGAGGACACGCCCGAGCTGACGTTCGGAATAGCCGAGCCGTCGCGCGAGCCCCGGCACACCGTCGCGTTCGACGGTCCCGTCCGAGATGAGCCGCATCGCCCGCGCGGCGAGGTCGGCCCGGATGTCCCAGTCGGGCGAGCCGGGGACGGCGTCGGGGAGGCAGCGGCGGCAGGCACGGAAGCCGTTCGACTGCGCCGCGGCCGACGTCGGGTAGAAGCGGACGTTCTGCTGCTTCGGCGTCGACGCGGGGCAGGACGGGCGGCAGTAGATCCCGGTGGTGCGGACCGCCATGATGAACTGGCCGTCGAACCGGGAATCACGGGCGGCGACGGCGCGGTAACACCGTTCGGTGTCGCGCCACACGGCCCGTTCGGCCAAGGTCTGCTCGGTCATGACATCGATCGTGCCACCAGGTCGCGGGGTCGGCTGGCGGAAATCCGACACCGCGATCCGGGCCTCGGCGGATGGGGTCGCGGGCGGCACGTAGACTTCTGGCCCGTGAGTCTCACCCTCGGCATCGTCGGCCTGCCCAACGTCGGCAAGTCCACCCTGTTCAACGCGCTGACCCGCAACGACGTGCTCGCCGCGAACTACCCGTTCGCGACGATCGAGCCCAACGTCGGCGTCGTCCCGCTCCCGGACCCGCGCCTGGACGAACTCGCCAAGGTGTTCGGCTCCGAGCGGACCGTGCCCGCTGTTGTGTCCTTTGTGGACATCGCGGGCATCGTGAAGGGCGCCTCCGAGGGGGCCGGGCTCGGCAACAAGTTCCTCGCGAACATCCGCGAGGCGAACGCGATCTGCCAGGTCGTGCGGGTCTTCGACGACCCGGACGTGATCCACGTCGACGACCGGATCGACCCGGCGAGCGACATCGAGACGATCAACACCGAGCTGATCCTCGCCGACCTGCAGACGCTCGACAAGGCGCTGCACCGGCTCGAGAAGGAAGCGCGAACCAAGAAGGAAGCCAAGCCCGCTCTCGACAACGCGGTCAAGGCCAAGGAAATCCTCGACTCGGGCCGGACCCTGTTCCAGGCGCAGAAAGAGGTCGACTTCGAGGCTCTGCGCGAGCTGAGCCTGCTCACCACGAAGCCGTTCCTCTACGTCTTCAACGCCGACGAGGGAATCCTCACCGACGACGCTCGTCGCGAAGAGCTGGCCAAGATGGTCGCCCCCGCGGACGCGGTGTTCCTCGACGCGAAGGTCGAGTTCGAGCTGCTGGAACTGGACGACGAGGACTCCGTGCGCGAGCTGCTGGAGTCCGTCGGCCAGCACGAGCCAGGCCTGTACTCGCTCGCCCGCGCCGGTTTCCACACCCTCGGCCTGCAGACCTACCTGACCGCGGGCCCCAAGGAGTCGCGCGCCTGGACGATCCCGCAGGGCGCGACCGCCCCGCAGGCCGCCGGCGTGATCCACACCGACTTCGAGCGCGGTTTCATCAAGGCCGAGGTCGTCTCGTACGACGACCTG
The DNA here is from genome assembly GCF_046549075.1 of Amycolatopsis sp. lyj-84. Classification (NCBI taxonomy): domain Bacteria; kingdom Bacillati; phylum Actinomycetota; class Actinomycetes; order Pseudonocardiales; family Pseudonocardiaceae; genus Amycolatopsis; species Amycolatopsis sp. lyj-84. The sequence continues at coordinate 1,087,804 of NZ_JAJPWO010000001.1, read as the reverse complement.
ATCGAGAACGGTTCCATGGCCGCCGCCCGGTCCGCGGGCAAGGTGCGCATGGAGGGCAAGGACTACATCATGTCGGACGGCGACGTGGTGGAGTTCCGCTTCAACGTCTGACGGCGGACGCGACTGAGCGGGCGAAGCAGAGCGAGTGTGTCAGTCCTCAAGCTTGCGAGTCTCGGGCAGAGCTGACCGCAACGGGTGCTCACGCAGAAGCACGAGATTCTCGGTGTTGTCGGACTGCTCGCTGGTCATGCCTGCATTCTCCTCACTCGCCGCTTACACCGTGGGGGCTCTCGCAGACAGGTTGAACTCGCTTGTCGCCAGGCTTGCGCACAGCACGAACGTCCGCTCCCGAGGTTCGTTTCGGTGACGACTTATCGCTGGTTGTTACTTTCATTGGGCGCAGGATATACTGCGTCCAATGAAACCTTCGCCGAGTCTGCTGCCACTGCTGCGGTCGCGCACGCAAGGTGAGCTGCTCGCGCTCGTTCTGCTGCATCCGGATCGCGAGTACAGCATCACCGAGCTAGCCGAAGCCTGTGGTGTCACGACCACCGCGGCGTTGCGTGAAGTCGAGCGGCTGACCGAGGGCGGCATTCTGGAAGATCGGAGAGTCGGCCGGAGCCGGATCGTCAAAGCCCGAACGGACACCCCGCTCTACCGGCCGTTGAGTGATCTCATCGCGGTCACGTTCGGGCCGATGCCGCTGCTCGCCGAGGCCTTGTCCGGGCTCGCGGGCGTCAGCGAGGCATACATTTACGGCTCTTGGGCCGCGCGCTACAGCGGCGAACCGGGGCCGCCTCCCGGCGACGTCGACGTCCTCGTCGTCGGTTCGCCTGATCCGGACGAGCTTTTCGACTTGGCGGAGCGGGTGTCGCGGCGGCTGAGCCGCGAGATCAACGTTCATCGGATCTCATCCGAGTCGTGGGCGTCGGGCACGACGGATCCGTTCCTCGTCAGCGTTCGTGAGCGTCCGCTGGCTCAACTGAACCTCGGCTTGGAGACTTGATGACCCCGTGGAATCAAGGGCGCGAAACGATCGACGCACTCATAGCGAGCGGTTCGATCGAGCGTGTCCCCGCTTCGCGAGAAGCCGCCGAGGCGGAGATCGACAGGGCTCGCACGCACCTCACTTCGGCGCGGCTGTTGCTGGATTCGGATCCGGAAGGCGCCTACACGCTGGCATACGACGGTGGGCGCCGCGCCTTGGCTGCGCTCTTGCAGAATCAGGGCCTGCGCGCCACGAGTCGCGGTGGCCATATCGCCGTCTACGAAGCTGTTTTCGCACAGCTCGATCCTCCGCTTGGGCGGGTTTTGCGTCCTTTCAACCGCATGCGGGTCCGGCGGAACGAAGTCGCCTATCGCTCCTCGGAGGCTCCGTCGGTGACCAGCGAGGACGTGACGACCGATATCGCGAAAGTCGAAGCCTTGATCGACATCGCGGCGAGGACGATTCCGAACATGCCGCTTTACTAGGTCGCGACCGTGATCGACGCGGGGTGGACCGCCTCTGCGCAGTCCGTTGTCGGCTTGGCGGCTAGAGAAGGGCCCGCAGTAGAGCCACGAAGCCTGCGATCCCGAAGAGTGCCAAGCCGCCGGTCCAGATCCGGTAGGACCGCAACCGGATCACGCGGCGGCGTGTCCGGCCGGCGTTCAGCGCCCTGACTTCACCTGTTGCGAAGATTTCCGGCCAGCCATGCTCCCGCTCGATGCGATGCAGTAGTACCGAGTCGGTGACTTCGTTCTGTCGCTGGCGGAGCAACAGCTGGATCGACATCGCCGACACGATCATCGAGAGCAGTCCCGCGACGGCCGCGGCGAAAGGCGTCGATTGGGCTCCGTGGGCGAGGGACAGCAGAAAAGACTGCGCGGTCAGGGAAAGCGCGGGCACCTGCCACATCAGCGTGTCGAAGGCCTGCCGTCGCGTGGCGAGGATCTGATACTGGGTGATGGTCACCGGTGAGGCGGCGGGCCGCGGGTCCTGCTCGTCAGGTGAAGGCGTCACCGGATCAGAGTGGCATCCCGGCAGGGCGCTCGTGAGTGGTAAAGGCGGTTAGAACCGCCTTTACCACTCACGAGCCCCACTACTTCCGCAGCAGGTTGTAAGCCGCCGATCCGATCAGCTCCAGCGAGACCTGAAGCCGCTCAAGGGAAACGTTGTCCTTGATGGTGTCTTCCGGCGTGTGATAGGTCGGCTCCAACAGCGCCGGGCCGCTTTCGCCACGCCAGCTGAAGTTGCCCGACGCGATCCCGCGCTCGAAGAACGGCACGTGGTCGCTCGAACCGCGCGCGACCGGGCCCTTGACCCGAGGGTCGTAACCGAGCCGCTTGGCCGCGGCGTTGACGGCCGCGGTCGTGGCGTTGTCGGCACCGTCGACCGAAAGCAGCCAGTAGGTGATCGCCGGGTCCCAGCTGGTGGCGACCATGTCGTTCTGGAAGCAGCCCGCGATCCGCTTCGCTTCCGGGTCGGTCAGGTTCGAGACGTAGTGCCGCGAACCGATCAGCCCGTATTCCTCCGAGCCCCACAGCGCGAACCGCAGTGTCTTGTTCGTCGGCAGGTACCGGAGGACACGCGCCAGTTCCAGGCACAGCACGGTGCCGCTGCCGTCGTCGTTCGCGCCGGGGGAGCCGGGGACGCTGTCGTAGTGCGCGGTCACCATGACCACGCCGTTGTCCTTGCCGGGGAAGGTGGCGGGCCGCTCGGCGATGACGTTGTACGACGTCAGGTTCTTGTGGTGGGTGGCCGTCGCCTTCACCTTGACCGAGCCCTTGGCGAGCCGTTCGCGCAGTCGCTCCACCTGCACCTGCGCCAGGCCGAGCACCGGGACGGTGACCGGGGTGGCCAGCGTCGGGGAGAAGGCGGACAGTTTGCGCGCCGGGTCGGCGCCGATCCGGCCGATCAGCACGGCGACGGCGCCGCGCTGCGCGGCCGTCAGGTACGCGTCGGCCTTGTTCGTCACGGCCGCGATCAGCACGATCTTGCCGGTCAGGTCGTCCGGAAGGGTGGTCCCGTCACCGGCGTCGACGACGACCGCCTCACGCGTGACGTCCTGCGCGCCCTGCGGCGACGAGCCGGTCTGCCAGCTGTCACGTCCGACCGACAGGCCGCCCAGGAACTTGTCGGCGATCGGGAACGGCTGCAGCGTGACCTGGTAGCGCAGCTCTCGCAGCACCTTCGCGATGTAGTCCTTGGCGCGCAGTTCGCCTTCGGTGCCGGCGATCCGGGGGCCGATCTTGTCGCTGAGCACCCGAAGGTGCTCCAGCGCCCGCCGCGACCGCACCCGCGCGATCACGGGGTAGTCGCCGAAGTCCAGCGACGGCGGGAACTGCGCGCCCGGACGCTGCTGCGTGGCCGCGGCGGCGGTGCCGGGGTTCAACCCGATCGTCGCCGCGCCCGCCAGAGCCACCGCACCCGCGAGCACCTCACGCCTGCGCAGACCTGCCATGGAACACCCCTCACTTCTCGAACGACCTTCGTTCGAGTAGCCAATAGTCGCCGGGCCGCCAGAGCAACCTCCGATCGTCCCCTTTTTCCGGTTCAGCCCACGGTGGTGTGGCGGTAGGCCTGGGCCAGCGCGACGCCGCCGCAGGCGATGGCCCCGATCAGCCCGCCGATCAGCAGCACGGTCCCGACGAAGGGGCCGAAATCGCCCACGTCGGCGAGCCGTCCCCAGAAGGAGCCTTCGAGCAGGGCGCCGACCAGGATGAACAGTGGCGCGGCGACGCCGAGGAACAGGATCCAGCGGTACTTGGCGGCCAGGGTCAGCACGAGGATCCCGGTCACGCCGAGGATGAACGGGCCGGGCGGGATGTCCGGGAATCCGGGGACGCCCGAGACGATCTGGATGATCAGCCCGGCGACGCCGGCGAAGAGGAAGAAAGCGTTGGCGACGGCGGCGGTGGAACGGTTCATGGTGGGACTCCTCACTGGGTTTTCGACCACTGAAGAGTCCCGCTCGGAGCCGCTCGGGGCGTCGGCCCGGAAGCGGCAATCGGGCCTACGCAGACCTGCGTAGCGGTTTGCCGAGGATCAAGGTGACTTCCGCCGAAATCGCGGACACCAGTTCGTCGCCGAACACGCAGATCGTGTACTCCCAAGGGTGCCCGAAGGTGCCGAGCCGGAAGTCCGGCGTCAGGTAGAGGTAGTAGTCGCCGTCGGGGAACGGGCTGAGCGGCCAGTCCTTCGCCGCGGTCGCGAACCGGTACGACTCGTGCTGCCAGTCGAGCGCGTACAACTCGTCGGCACACGAGGCCAGCCCGCGCTGAACCACGGAGACCATCCGGTCCAGCAGCAGATATCCCGGGTCTTCGTCGAGGGCGGACAGACTCCAGGTCACCGCCCCCGCGGGCTCGTCGATCCCCGGCCATTCGAAGCGGTCGGTACTGGGCCGGAAGGCGAATTCCGCGCGGAAGCGGTCCCACACGCGCCGGTACTCGGCGTCGCCCAGGGTCTCGATGCTCACGCGGTGAAAATACGCGAAGGAGGGTGCTACCAGAGTGGTATCATCAGGCCATGGCCATGACCCTGAGGTTGAACGACGAGCAAGAGCGCGCTCTCGCCCTGCTGGCTGAGGCCGACGGCGTGAGCAAGCACGAAGCCACCGTTCGCGCCATCACCGAGGCGGCAGGCCGTCGTGTCCGTGACGACAGGGTCCGGGCACTGTCCAAGGACGGCCGGGAGCGCTACGCCGCTCTGCTCGACCGTCTCGCCCAGTGATCGAGTATCTCACCGTCGAAGACCTCCTGGCGCTCGCGGAAGATCTCCGGGTGCCCAAGATCCGCGATCTCGGGCTGCTCGACTCGGCCGCGCACCGGCCGCAGGCCTCGTTGATGGGCCGGGACGCGTATCCGACGCTGCACGAGAAAGCGGCGGTACTGCTGGAGTCCGTCGTGCGCAACCACGCGCTCATCGACGGCAACAAGCGCCTGGCCTGGATGGCGACGTTCGTCTTCTACGGGCTCAACGGTCACGACCTCGACGCGCCGGAAGACGACGCGTACGACCTGGTGATCGCGATGTCCACCGGCTCACTCGCCTACGACGACGCCGCGGCCGAGCTGGCGGGCTGGGCCAAACCGCTCGGGTAACTTCGGACGGGTGAAGCCACTGGAAGCGGACATGTTCGCGCCCGAGTGCCCGTCGAATCTCACGCCGTTCAGGATCGGCGACAAGTGGGCCGGCCTGGTCGTGCTCTGCCTGGAAGAGGGACCGCGCCGGTTCACCGAACTGAGGGTGCCGCTGAGGGGCGTCACGTCGAAGGTCCTCACGGAGACCCTCAGGGCCCTGGAGCGCGACGGCATGATCACGCGGACGGCGTACGACGAGACGCCGCCGCGAGTGGAGTACGAACTCACTCCGCTCGGCCGGACGTTGTTCGCGCCGATGGAGGCATGCCGCGAGTGGGCGGCGAAGCACCTTCCGGAGCTTGTCGCCGCCCGCGAGGCCTACCCGGGCTGAAAGGGGCTAGCCGAGAAGGCCGAGCACGATGATCGTCAGCAGCGTGACGGCGGTGGCGAAGACGGTCACCCAGACGCGCTGGGCGGCGGTGATGGAGGCGTTGTTCACGGCGGTTCCCCGGGGAGAGAAGCGACAGGTCCGCCGGGAACAGCGCGTTGATCAGGGTCAGCGTTACTTCACGCGCGCCAGTGTGGCGAAGATCACTGATCGTGTTGGTGACGCCGATCTCGCGCCGTGTACCAAAGCACTCCGGCAGCGGCCGCCACCATCGCGCCGAATGCGGAGAACCCCACCACGATCGCCTGTGTCATCACTCGTCCTTTTCTCGTCGGTCGTACTGGGTAGACGCCCGGGAAGCGGAGTCGTGGCGCGGTCGTCACGGACGTCACATATCGGCGAGCACCCCGTCGATCTGCGACGCGAGCGCGAAGTCCTTCTCCGTCAGCCCTCCGGCGGAGTGCGTGCTGAGCCGGAACGTCACCGTCCGCCAGCGGATGTCGATGTCGGGATGGTGGTCGGCCGCCTCCGCGAGTTCGGCGATCTTGTCCACCGCTTCGATGGCTTTCGGGAAGCTCGCCAGCTTCGCCGTCCGCTCAATGGTGACGCCGTCGCGGGTCCAGCCCGAGAGCTTCGTCACGGCCTCGTCCGTCTGCTTGTCGTTCAAGATTTCCGCCATGACTCCATGGTGGTACGCCGTCGGCTACGCTGCACGTTTGCCACGGGTCCCCCTTGAAAAAACGCAGGAGGCTAGATGAAACGCGCCCTCCGCACGCTGGTTGCGGCAGGCACGGTGGCCGCCCTCGCCGCGGGCTGCTCGCTCTCCGGGACTACGGGGAACGACGCGCAGGCACCGGCGACGGTCACGCTCGTGACGCACGACTCGTGGCTCGCCCCGCAGGAGGTCCTCGACGCGTTCGAGCGGCAGTCCGGGATCAAGATCTCCGTGCTCAAGCAGGGGGACGCGGGCGCGCTGACCAACAAACTGGTGCTGACCAAGGCGAACCCGATCGGTGACGTCGCGTACGGCGTCGACTCGACGTTCGCTTCCCGCGCGCTCACCGAGGGCGTTTTCGAGCAGTACACCAGCCCGGAGGCCGATCGCGGCCCCCAGCGCTACTCCGTCGACCCCGAGCACCGGCTCTCCGCCGTCGACCTCGGCGACGTCTGCGTCAACGTCGACACCCGGTACTTCACGGAGAAGGGGATCCCCGAGCCGAAGTCGTTCGCGGACCTCGCCGACGCCAAGTACAAGGACCTGATGGTCGCCGAGAGCCCCGCGACGTCGTCGCCTGGGCTGGCGTTCCTGCTCGGCACCGTCGCCCAGTTCGGCGAGCAGGGCTGGCAGGCGTACTGGTCGCAGCTGAAGGCCAACGGTCTCAAGACGGTCAGCGGCTGGGAAGAGGCCTACACCAAGGAGTTCTCCGGTTCCTCGGGCAAGGGCCCGCGGCCGATCGTCGTCTCCTACGCGTCTTCGCCCGCCGCCGAACTCGGCGACGACGGCAAGCCGCGCACGAAGGCGCTGCTGGACACCTGTTACCGCCAAGTCGAGTACGCGGGTGTGCTGGCGGGCGGCAAGCAGGTCGAGAAGGCCCGCAAGGTCGTGGACTTCCTGCTGTCCCAGCAGTTCCAGGTGACCGTGGCGGCCAACATGTACGTGTACCCGGCACGCCAGGGCGTCGAACTCCCGCAGGGCTGGGCGCAGGCCGCGCCGCTGCCGCAGCAGCCGAAGACGCTCGAACCGGCCAAGATCCAGGCCGGGCGTGAGCAGTGGATCGCCCAGTGGCGCACGCTACTCGAAGGCTGAGTGCGCCCAGGCTGACTTATCGGGGCGCCGGGCTGGCCGCACTCGCCGTGCTGCCGCTCGGTTTCCTCGTGGTGTTCTTCGCCTGGCCGGTCGCGGCGATCATCGGCCGGGGTTTCGGTTCCGGCGGGGTCGGTACGGCCATCGGCGACCCGCTGACCTGGAAGCTCGCGGGGTTCACCGTCGCCAGCGCCGGGGTTTCGACGATCGTCGCGGTGCTCGCGGGTTTGCCGGTCGCGTTCCTGCTCGCGCGGGTGCGGCTGCCGGGTGTCTCGCTGGTCCGGACCCTCGTGCTGGTGCCGTTCGTGCTGCCGACCGTCGTGGTCGGCCTGGCGTTCCGCGCGCTCTGGCCCGACGGCGGCCTGCTGCCGCTGGTACTGGCCAACGCCTTCTTCAACGTCGCCGTCGTCGCGCGTACGGTTTCCGGGCTGTGGAGCCATCTCGACCCGCGCACCGTGGACGCGGCGCGGGCGCTGGGCGCGTCGCCGTGGCGTGCCTTCCGGTCGGTGACGCTACCCGCGCTCGGTCCGGCGATCGCTTCCTCGGCGGCGGTGGTGTTCTTGTTCTGCGCCACCAGTTTCGGGGTCGTGCTCATTCTCGGAGGGTCGAAGTTCCGGACCCTGGAGACCGAGATCTACCTGCGCACGGTCGACCTGCTCGACCTCTCCGGCGCGGCCGCGCTGTCGCTGGTGCAGTTCGCCGCCGTCGTCGCCGCGCTGGTCGTGGGGGCGCTGGCGAGACGACGCAGGGAGAACGCGGTCCGGCTGCGTTCGCGGAGCGAGACCGCGCGGCGGCCCAGGGGCGGCGAATGGTGGGCCGTCTCCGCCGGTCTCGCGGTGATCGCGCTCCTGATGACGCCGATCGTGGCGCTGCTCCTCGAGTCCGTGTCCACTTCGGATGGTTGGAGCCTCGCCGGGTACGAAGCGCTCGCCGGTCAGGGATCCCGTGGCGCGCTGCAGGTTTCGGGCTGGGACGCGGCGTCGATGTCGCTGCGGACGGCGTTCGACGCGACCATGCTCGCGATGATCGTCGGGGTACTGGCCTCGGTCGTGCTGGTGGCGCTGCGCCGCACACCGGGCAGGCTGGCGCGGGGGATGGGCGAGACGATGGACGCGGCGCTGATGCTGCCGCTGGGCGTGTCCGCGGTGACCGTCGGTTTCGGCTACCTCGTCACGCTCGACGCGCTGCCGGGAGACCTGCGGACGTCACCACTGCTGGTCCCGCTCGCGCAGGCGCTGGTGATCATCCCGTTGATCGTGCGGATGGTGCTGCCGGTGCTGCGGTCGGTCGACGTCCGGCTCCGGCAGGCCGCTTCGACCCTCGGCGCGAGCCCCGGCCGGGTGTGGCGGGAGATCGATCTCCCGCTGACGGCGCGTTCGCTGGTCGCGGCCGCCGGTTTCGGATACGTGGTCGCGCTCGGCGAGTTCGGCGCGACGAGCTTCCTGGCCAGGCCGGACGCGCCGACGCTGCCCGTCGCCGTCGCGACGCTGATCTCTCGGCCGGGCGAGCTGAACAACCAGATGGCCTACGCGGCCTGCGCGCTGCTCATGATCGTGACCGTGGTGGCGGTGGTGCTGATCGACCGGTTCGGCGCGGTCCGCGGGCAGAATTCGGTAGGGGAGTTCTAGTGTCGCTGTCGGTACGGGATTTGACCGTCCACTATGGATCTCATCCGGCCGTGAAGGACGCCGGGCTGGACATCGCCGACGGCGAGGTGCTGGCGCTGCTCGGCCCGTCCGGTTCGGGGAAGTCGACGCTGCTGCGGGCGATCACCGGTCTGGAGCCGCTGACGTCGGGGACCGTGCGGTGGGACGGTGAGGACCTCTCCGGCGTCCCCGTGCACCGGCGGGGGTTCGGGCTGGTGTTCCAGGACGGGCAGCTGTTCCCGCATAAGGACGTCGCCTCGAACATCGCGTTCGGCCTGCGGATGCACGACGTCCCGCGCGCCGAACACGCGGAACGCGTCCGGGCGCTGCTCGACCTGGTCGGGCTCACCGGTTACGAGCGGCGGAGGGTCACCGAACTGTCCGGCGGACAGGCGCAACGGGTCGCGCTGGCCCGCGCGCTGGCGCCGGAACCGCGGCTCCTGCTGCTGGACGAACCACTGTCCGGTTTGGACGCCGGACTACGCGAGCAGCTGGCGATCGATCTCGCGGCTTTGTTGCGGCGCAGCAAGATCACCGCGTTGCTGGTCACGCACGATCAGGAAGAGGCGTTCACCCTCGCGGACCGTGTCGCCGTCCTCGACGACGGCGAGATCCGGCAGGAGGGCGCGGTGCGCCGGGTCTGGCGGCAGCCGGTGGACGAGGGGGTGGCGCGGTTCCTCGGCGTCACCACGTTCGTCGACGGCGAGGCGGCCGGCGGGACGGTGCGGAGCGCGCTCGGCGAGGTCGTCCTGCCCGACGTCAAGGATGGCGCGGTACGGCTGGGGCTGCGGCCGCATGGTCTGCGGGTTGCCGCGGAAGGCGTCGAGGCCGAGGTCACCGCCGTGGTGCACCGGCGAGAGCACGTCCGGCTCGTGGTCACGATCGGCGACCTGTCCACTGTGGACGCCGTCGCGCCGGTGACCGCCGATCTGCGCCCAGGGGACACCGTGCGGCTGGCTCTGGACCCCGACGGCGTCGCCCAGCTCCCGCGAGTCGTCCTCTAGTTGCGGTAGTTCGTATGAACCTTGCGGGTTTCCCCAGGGACCGGCGGGCTCGCCCGCCCTAGCCTCGGCGCCATGCTCCTGAAGACGATCTTGTCCTTCGTTCTCGCCGTCGGCCCGGCCGCCGCCCCGGTCACGCCGGAGATCCCGGCCTGCCGCTGAAGGGGCCCTTCCCCTCATCTCACGCGACGAAGGGGCCCTTCACCGCATCGCATGCGGTGAAGGGCCCCTTCAGCCGCTTCTCAGCCGTCGCGGGTGGTGAGGCGCGCGTAGGCGATCGAGAGCCCGATGGCGATGTAGCAAGCGGCGCGCAGCGCGCCTTCGCCGAGCATCGTCGTGTCGATCGGATCCATCAGCACCGAAGCCGGTGCTTGCGTCCAGTCCTGGTTGAGCAGGAACGGATGCAGCCACGAAACCGCGTCCAGGAAACCGAGGATGGTGAACACGATCGTCCCGGCCAGCACCGAGGCGACGACCAGCATCGGGTGTTCGGTGAACGCCGAGATCGCGAGCGCGACCGCCCCGATCGCCCAGAGCTGCAGGACCACCCACGCGGCCACGAGGAGGATGCGGCCCAGCGCGTCCCAGACGCTCAGCGTCGAGCCGGTGAGGGTGAACATCGAGTCGGCGCCGCTGATGATCAGCCCGGTGACGAAACCGGTGAACGTCATGGCCAGTACGGCGATCGTCGAAACCGTCGCGACGCCGAACGCCTTGATCGCGAGCAGCCTGCCCCGGCCGACCGGGGCGATCAGCCAGCCCCGCAGCGTCCCGTGCGCCGCTTCGCCCGCGATCGCGTCCGCCCCGGCCATCGCCGAAGCGAGCGGGAGCAGTAGCCCCAGCGTCATCGTCAAGGCCGCGACCGGCAGGATGAACCCGTTGCTCATCGCGGACGCGAGCAGCGCGCCGTCCCCGCCGCCGCCACCACCGTTCGCCTCCGCCGGGTCGACCAGTGTGAGCGCGACCCCGATCACGATCGGGATCAGCGCGAGCAGCCCCAGCACGGCCAGCGTGCGGGGCCGCCGGAAGATCCAGCGCAGTTCGGCGCGGTACAACCGGAGCAGGCCGACACTGTCCTGGCCGGTCCGTGCCGCGGGTGCCGCGGCCAGAGCGTGGGTCACGACTCCCCCTCACCGTCTACAGTGGACTCCGGCTGGGTCAGCCGGGCGAACAGGTCTTCCAGTCCGGTCCGCGCCCGCGCCGCCTCGTGCACGGCCACCCCGGCCGTCACCAGGTGACGCAGCACGTCGGGAGCTTCGGCGGCGGTGAGGTCCACGCGGACGCCGTCCGGCGTGAGCCTGCTGCCGATCCTGTTCTCCCGCAACGTTTCCACCGCGAGCTCGGCGTCCGGCGTCCGCACCAGCAGCGCCGCGTTCCCCGACTCCAGCAGTTCCGTGAGCTCGCCCTGGGCGATCACGTTCCCCGACTGGAGCACCGCGACGTGCGTGCAGGTCGCCTCGACCTCGGCCAGCAGATGCGAAGACACCAGCACGGTGACGCCGTCGGCGTGCAGTTCCTCGATGATCCGGCGGATCTCCCTGGTACCGGCCGGATCGAGACCGTTGGTCGGTTCGTCGAGCACGACCATCCGCCGCGGCACGAGCAGCGCGCTCGCCAGCCCCATCCGCTGCTTCATCCCCAGCGAATACCCCTTGTAGCGCCGGTTCGAGGCGTCGGTCAGGCCGACGCGCTCGAGCGCCGCGTCGACCGCGCCGGGGATCCCGGCCGCGGCCAGCCTCGGTTCGGCCGCGGCCACGCGCAGCAGGTTTTCCCGCCCGGAAAGAAAAGGGTGGAAGCCCGGTCCTTCGACCAGCGCGCCGACGTCGGGCAGCGCGTGCGCCGCCTCGTCGGGCATCTTCTTGCCGAAGAGTTCGACCTCGCCCTCGGTGGGGCGCACCAGACCGAGCAGCATCCGGATGGTCGTCGTCTTGCCCGAACCGTTGGGGCCGAGCATCCCCAGCACGGCGCCTTCGGGAACGTCGAGGTCGACGTGGTCCACGGCCACCGTGCGGCCGTAGACCTTGCGCAGGCCCCTGGTTCGGGCCGCCATGGGTACCGCCGGGGCGGACGCCTCCTGAGAGACGCCCGTCCCGGCTTCGAACGTGGTGGTCACTTCGCGGCCAATGCCTCGAAGAGAACCTGCTCCGGCACCGCGCCGATGGCGTAGCGGCCGTCGTCGGTCAGCACGCCGGTGCCGACCTTGGTGGTCACCAGCCAGCCGCTGCCCCACGCGCCGCTGACCGGCTTGGCGAACCGCGAAAGCAGCGCCTTCGGGTCGACCTGACGGCCTTCCTCGTCCTTCGCGGAACCGGCCTTGGCCAGCGCGTCGGCCGGGATCTTGCCGGTGATCGCGGTGTCCCAGCCGTCGCCGACGACCTTGACCTCGGACTTCGCCTGCTCGGCCAGCTCACGGTTCTTCGGGTCGACCTCGGCGGTCTTCTCGGTCACCTTCGCGCCCTTCGGCGGGGTGAACTCGAAGTTCGACGCGGGCTGGTTCGCGAAGTTGATCTCGCTGAACGAAACCTCGAACGCCGGCGAGGAGGTGCCGTTGGCCAGCACCGTCAGCCGCAGCGGCAGCCGGGTCTGCTCGTCGATCGCGACCCGGATCTCCCGCAGGAGCGTCCGCTCGGTCGGCTTCGGGGTCAGCACCAGCTCGTACGCCGACCGGCTCGCCACCGAGGACGTCCCGTCGACGGCGATCGTGCTGCTCTCACGCACCTTGCCGAGCAGCTCCGAGGCCACCGTGGCCGGGTCGACGGCCTGGCCCTCGACCTTGTTCTGGTGCTCCTTGGCCAGGCCGGCCGGGATGGTCACCTTGGTCGCGGAGTTGTCCTTGGAGTTGTACTCCCAGACGGACTGGCCGTTCCGGACGATGGTCTGCTGGCTGGAGCCCTCGGTGAGCGACACCTTGCTCTTGCCCGCGCCGTCGGTCGAGATCTGCGCCGAGTCGATGCTCAGCGCGGACGCCCCCGGCAGCGTGCTGCCGATCTGCGGCAGGCCGAGGTCGTTGTTGACCTTGACCTTCCCGTCGAACGCGGCGGGCTTCGCGTTGAGCGTGGACTGCACCAGCTCTTCGGCGCTGATCTGCGGCAAGACCGGAGCGTCACCCGCGGTGGCCGGCATCGCGACGACGGCGAGCCCGCCGACGCCCAGTGCCGTTCCCACCACCGCCGCGGTGATGGCCTTCCTCTTCGGATCCATGCTGTCTCTCCCTGTTTCCCCGGGCCCCAGTGTGCTCGGGTCTTGGCGACAACGCTTCCCCGGAAACGCTGAGATACCACTCAGACTCCGCCGTCGGAGCTGAGATGGCGCTGAGAGCTCGCGCGTGAGCTGGTGAAAGCGTGAATGATGAAGGACGTGAAACCTCGAGTACTGGTGGTCGACGACGAACCCGGCGTGCGCAAGGCACTGCAGCGCGGGCTGCGCGCCGAGGACATGGACGTGGTCACCGCGGCCGACGGGCCCAGCGGCCTGCGGCTCGCGCAGACGGGTTCCTTCGACGTCGTGCTGCTCGACATCATGCTCCCGGGTCTCTCCGGCTACCGCGTGCTCGAACGGCTGCGGGCGCTCGGCGTCACCACGCCGGTGCTGATGATCTCGGCGAAGGACGGCGAGGTCGACCAGGCCGACGGCCTCGACCTCGGCGCCGACGGCTACCTCGTGAAGCCGTTCTCGTTCGTCGTCCTGGTCGCGCAGGTGCGCGCGGTGCTGCGGCGGGCCACACCGGACGCGATCCGCGGGCCGCTGCGGATCGGCGCGCTCGAAGTCGACCGGAGCCTGCGGCAGGTCCGCTACGACGGCATCGAGGTGGCGTTCAGCCCGCGCGAGTTCGCCCTGCTGGAGGTACTGGCGGGCCGCGCGGGAACGGTGGTCACCAAGGACGAGCTGCTGCGCGCCGTCTGGGGTGACGAACAGGCCGCGACCCGCAACGTCGTCGAGGTCTACGTCGGCTACGTGCGGCGCAAACTCGACGCCGTCGGAGCGGGCGCCCTGGTCCGGACCGTGCGGGGGCACGGATATCTGGCCTCGGACGCGCAGCTGGACGAAGTGATCGCTCCGGCGGGACAGGGGTGATCGGCTCGCCGTCTTGGTGGCGCCGCCGTTCGCTCCAGGTCCGGATCACCCTGCTCACGGCCGCGGTCACGCTCGGGTTCCTGCTCGGGCTGGCGGCGGTCGCCGGGGACAATCTCCAGCCGTTGCTCATCGGCTCGGTCGACGACGAACTGAGCGCCCAGCTCGAGACCGCGAAGGCCGATGTCTCGGCAGGGCGGCGGCCGACGGCCTCGGCGGTCACCGTCCGTGTCCTCGACACCGGTGGCGGCCCGGTGGACGGCCTGCCACCCGCGAACCTCGGCCCCACGGAAGTTCGCGCGCTGAAGGCGGGGGAATCGGTCACGACCGGCGGTGAGCACAGCTGGCGCTGGGCGGGCACCGTGGTCACCGCGCCCGACGGGCAGCAACGGATCGTCGTCGTGGGCGCGGGCTTGGTCGGCTTCGCGACCGCTGTGCACTCCGGTGGGCTGTGGCTGTTCGCGGTCGCGTCCGTGGGCGCGGTGGGGGCCGGGATCGCGACCTGGCTGCTGGTGCGGTTCGCGCTGCGGCCGGTGGCCCGGATGCGCGGGTCGGTGCGGGCGCTCCCGCCGGGAGCGCGGCTCCCGCTGCCGGACTCGCATGACGAACTCCGCGCGCTGGCCGAGGAGTTCAACGCCCTGCTGGCGCGGCAAGAGGAAGGCGCCGACCGGCTGCGGCGGTTCACCGGGGACGCCGCGCACGAGCTCCGCTCGCCGGTCGCGTCGATCCGTGTGCAGGCCGAGGTCGCCGTCACCAATCCCGATCCCGAGCTCGCCCAGGAGACGCTCTCCGACGTCCTCGAAGAGGCGGAGCGGCTCTCCGCGCTGCTCGACGGGCTGCTGGCGCTGGCGAGGTCGGACGCGGGGGAGGTACCGCCCGCGGAACCCGTCGAGCTGGTGAGCGAGATCCGGGCGGCCGTCGCGCGGATGCCCGCGGACGCGCCGGAGATCCGCGTGAGCGGCACTGTCGGGACGGCGTGGGCGCTGGCCACCCACGCCGAGGTCGAGCTGGTGCTGAGCAACCTGCTGCGCAACGCGGGCCGGTACGCGCGGGGGCAGATCGTGGTGTCGGTGCTGGCGGCGCGGTCCACCGTGCGGGTGGTGGTCGACGACGACGGGCCGGGTATCGCGCCTGAGCACCGGGAGCGGGTCTTCGACCGCTTCTACCGTGTTTCCGATTCGCGGGCGCGGTCCTCCGGCGGAACCGGGCTGGGGCTGGCGATGGTCGCGGAGGCCGTCCGGCGGCGCGGGGGCCGGGTGCGCGTCGGTGAATCACCCGATGGCGGAGCGCGGTTCCAGATCGTCTGGCAGGCGGCGCGGCCTCAGTAGGGTGTGGCGCGTGGTGATCGTGGGTGCCGCCATCGTGCGGAACGGACAGTTGCTGGCGCAGCAGCGGGCTTGGCCCGCCGACCACGCCGGGCAGTGGGAACTGCCGGGCGGGCGGGTCGAGGACGGCGAAAGCGACGAGGCCGCCTTGGCGCGTGAATGCCAGGAGGAGCTGGACGCCGCCGTGACGGTCGGGGGCCGGGTCGGCGACGACGTCCCGCTGCCGAACGGGAAGGTGCTGCGGATCTACGCCGCTTCGCTGGTCACCGCCGGGGCCGAGCCGCGGGCGGTGGAACACAAGGACGTCCGGTGGGTCTCCGCGCACGAGCTCGACGATCTCGACTGGCTCCCCGCGGACCGCGTCCTGCTCCCGGCTCTGCACGCCCTGCTCTCCGGTGCCGGACGCTAGGAAAGGCCCGTTACTGGCAAAATTTGCCAGTAACGGGCCTTTCCTAGCGTCTCGCGACCCGGATCCAGGCGCGTTCAGCCCGCGCCGATGAGCCGCAGCGCGGACTGGAGCCGGTGCTCGCCCCGCTCCGCCGCCCGGACGGCACCCGCCTTGCGGACCCGCTCCAGCTCACCGGGGTCGGAGAGCAGCGCCAGCGCGCCCTCCCGGACCGGCCGCAGTTCCTCGATGAGCGCCTCGGCGACGGCCTCTTTCACCTGGCCGTAGGAGTCGTACCGGTCGGCGAGGACCTCGGGCTTCTCCTTGACGCACGCCGCGAGGATGTCCAGCAGGTTCGCCATCCCCGGCCGGGATTCCGGCGCGTAGGCGGGCTTGGACCCGCCGTCGGTCACCGCGCGTTTCACCTTCCGCCTGACCTGGTCGGCCTCGTCGAGGACGAAGACGACCCCGGCCTCCTCCCGCGTCGATTTCGACATCTTCCGCGTCGGCACGGCGAGGTCCATGATCCGCGCGCCGGCGGGCGGCAGCACCGCCTTCGGCATGGTGAACACGTCGCCGTAGGTGGAGTTGAACCGCTTCGCCAGCGTTCTCGCCAGTTCGACGTGCTGCCGCTGGTCCTCGCCGACCGGGACCTCGCCCGCGCCCTGCAGCAGGATGTCCGCCGCCATCAGCACCGGATAGGTCAGCAGGGACAGCCGGACGCCAGCCTGGCCCTTCGACTTCTCCTTGAACTGGATCATCCTGGCTGCCTCGCCGTAGTTGCAGGTGCACTCGAGGACCCAGTTGAGGGCGCCCAGCTCGCGGGCGATGTCGGACTGCACGAACACGCGGTCCGGCTCGATCCCGGCCGCGATCAGCACGGCCAGCTGTTCGGAAGCCATCGAGCGCAGCTTCGCCGGATTGTGCGAGTTCGTCATCGCGTGCAGGTCGGAGACGAAGTACAGGTCGTCCGGCCCGCCCTCGTGCGCCCAGCGCCGAATGGCCCCCAGGTGGTTCCCGACGTGGACGTGGCCGGACGGGGTGATCCCGGACAACCTGATCATCTGCCTTCTTCCTTCCGGATTCGGGCCGCCCCGGGGTCCGGGCACGAAAAAGGCCGCCCGGTGGGGCGGCCTGGTGGTGCGCTGGTGTGGTTCAGCGCAGGACTGCGGGGCCGCCGGAGGGCGGCCACCACTGGGCGTTCTGCGCGCGCATGCCCGTCATCCTACCCAGGTCCCGCAAGTGGTCCTCTCGATGCGGTAGTTCGGCATCTAACTACCGCATCGAGAGGACTACTTGCGGGGGAGGAAAGGCGCGCGTCACTCATTCCGGGCACGTCGCGTCAACACTTCATATCGGCTGGGGCAGTACACCCGTCATATTGGCGATCCGGGTCTACCGTCGTCTCATGTATGTCGTCCTCTTGACCTACACCGCGCCTATCGAAGAAGTCGACTACGTGCTCCCGGATCACGCCGACTGGCTGACCAAGCAGTACGAGCACGGGAATTTCCTCGCCTCCGGCAGGCGGAACCCCCGCGTCGGCGGCGTCATCATCACCAGGCCCATGGCCAGGGGAAAGCTGGACGCGATCCTCGCGACCGACCCCTTCTCGATCAAGCACATGGCCGCCTACGAGGTGATCGAATTCTCGCCGACCCGGACCGCGCCGGAACTGCGGGCGGTCAACGAGGCGGTGGTGCACTGACGATCTTCACGAGGACGCTGTCAGGCCGCTTTCGCGATCTTCGTCTTCGCCTTTTTCAGGGCGAGAACGGGGCATTTTCCGCACCGTGACTTCGACCTGCAGCATTTCTTCTTGACCTTGCCGGACTTCATCCATTTGCGCACGAGCTTGCGCGGGTCGTCGGGAAGTTTCTTGCCCACTCGAGCTCCTCGTCGGACTGCGTCGGCGACGCCTTCACGTTAGGTGAGGCTAACCGATCTTGGGGCGTGGGGGTGCTCACAGTTCGGCTACAGGTACCCTGGTGTGGTCTGCGTATGGCCAAAGTCGGCCGACGTTACTCGATCGCGTGAGTGAGCACTCGAGGCGGCGCGGGCACCACACCCGAACTTGAAACCTTTGGAGCCTTCGCGTGCCCGCAGCCAGCGCCACCGCAGTCGATGCCGGCCGCCATTCCGGCAAGACCCGGCCCGACCTGCGCAACGTCGCCATCGTCGCACACGTCGACCACGGCAAGACGACCCTCGTCGACGCCATGCTCCGGCAGTCCGGCGCCTTCGAGGAGCGCGCCGAACTCGTCGACCGCGTGATGGACTCCGGGGAACTCGAGCGGGAAAAGGGCATCACCATTCTCGCGAAGAACACCTCCATCCACCGCGAGACCGAGAACGGCCCGGTGACCATCAACGTCATCGACACCCCCGGCCACGCCGACTTCGGCGGCGAGGTCGAACGTGGACTGGCCATGGTCGACGGCGTCGTCCTGCTGGTCGACGCCAGTGAGGGGCCGCTCCCGCAGACCCGGTTCGTCCTGCGCAAGACCCTCGAAGCCGGCCTGCCGGTGATCCTCGTGGTCAACAAGACCGACCGTCCCGACGCCCGGATCTCCGAGGTCGTCGAGGAGACCCACGACCTGCTTCTCGACCTGGCGGGCGACATCGAGGACGCCGACCTCGACGCGATCCTCGACCTGCCGGTCGTGTTCGCCTCCGCGCGAGCGGGCAAGGCGAGCCTCGAGCAGCCCGCCGACGGCGCGGTGCCCGAGAGCGAGAACCTCGACCCGCTGTTCGAGACCCTGCTGCGTCACGTGCCGCCGCCCTTCGCGGACCGGGAAGGCCCGCTGCGCGCGCTGGTCACCAACCTCGACGCGTCGAACTTCCTCGGCCGGATCGCGCTGATCCGCATCCACTCCGGCAACCTGCGCAAGGGCCAGACCGTGGCCTGGATGCGCGAGGACGGCACCATCCAGAACGTCCGGATCTCCGAACTGCTCGTCACCGAGGCGCTCACCCGCGTCCCGGCGACCGAGGCCAGCGCGGGCGAACTGGTCGCCATCGCGGGCATCCCCGAGATCACCATCGGTGACACGCTGGCCGACGTCGAGAACCCCGAGGCGCTGCCCCGGATCGCCGTCGACGAGCCCGCCATCTCGATGACCATCGGTGTCAACACCTCGCCGCTGGCCGGCCGCAGCGGCGGCGACAAGGTCACCGCCCGTCTGGTCAAGGCCCGCCTCGACCAGGAGCTGATCGGTAACGTCAGCATCAAGGTGCTGCCGACCGAGCGTCCCGACACCTGGGAGGTCCAGGGCCGTGGCGAGCTGGCGCTGGCGATCCTCGTCGAGCAGATGCGCCGCGAGGGCTTCGAGCTGACCGTCGGCAAGCCGCAGGTGGTCACCCGGATGATCGACGGCAAGCTGCACGAGCCGTTCGAGCGCCTGTCGATCGACTCCCCGGAGGAGCACCTCGGCGGCATCACGCAGCTGCTGGCCGCACGCAAGGGCCGCATGGAGCACATGGGCGGGCACGGCTCGGGCCGGATCAAGCTCGACTACGTCCTCCCGGCGCGCGGCCTGATCGGCTTCCGCACCGACTTCCTCACCGAGACCCGCGGCACCGGTATCGCGAACCACGTCTTCGAGGGCTACTTCCCGTGGGCGGGCGAGATCCGCACCCGCCACTCCGGCTCCTTGGTCGCCGACCGCTCCGGCCCGATCACCGCGTACGCGATGATCCAGCTGGCCGACCGCGGCACCTTCTTCGTCGAGCCGGGCGCCGAGGTGTACGAGGGCATGGTCGTGGGCGAGAACCCGCGCGCCGAGGACCTCGACATCAACATCACCAAGGAGAAGAAGCTGACGAACATGCGTCAGTCCTCCGCCGACGTGATGGAGACGCTGGCCCGCCCGCGCAAGATGGGCCTGGAAGAGGCCCTGGAGTTCTGCTCCGTCGACGAATGCGTCGAGGTCGCCCCCGACGTCGTCCGGATCCGCAAGGTCACGCTGGACGTCAACCAGCGCGCCAAGGAGCGGAACCGCAACAAGAACCGCGGTTGATCTCCGCGCGCTGACGTAAACGCGCCGAAGGGGCGCTTGCTCACTCATCGTGAGCAAGCGCCCCTTCGTCATTCCGGGGTTCCGGCGGTCACGCACCGTATTCGATCGGGTGTTTCTTGTGAAAAGGAGTCCTTTCCCGACAATTCCGAGGGCGAAGTCGTTCTCCTTTTTGGACGGTGTTCACAACGCCGGAACGGTCTTCCCCCGGCCGCGAGAGTGCGGTCCCGAGAACGCCGCCGTGAAAACGGGGGATCCTAAATGCGTCCGATGAGGACTCGTCGGAGAGCTTCCCTTCGCTAAACGACGTGAGAACGGCACCGGGGAAGTGATCACGATCGTTTTGCCATGAATCGTCCGGTGGCGAACATTCCGGCGGGCGTTCCGGAATGTTCCGGGCTCGCGGAACCGATTTCCGGCGCGTTCCGGCGGCCGTTCGCCCCGGCCGAAAAGTTTCCTTCGGTCCGGGCAGGAACCTCCCGGGGGTCCCGGACGTCCACCGGAGGGGCGGCATCCGGTCGGGCGACGGCCGGGCCGATATGGGAATCTCGCTGTCAGGGCCGTGCCGGGCGTGGTAGCTCTATGGCGGCGGGGCGAGGGACAAACCAGGAGGATTCAGGCGTGCGGGTAGTGAACACAGCGGCGCCCATACTGGCGTGCGCGGCCGTGCTCCTCGCTGCCTGCAGCAACACCCCGCCCCCACCCGTGGTCAGCTCCTCGGCCTCCCCTGTGAGCACCTCGACCACGAAGGCGCCTTCGCAGGTCGTCGTGGGTGTCGACGACGTTCTCGGCGGCTACAACCCGCACAACCTCGCCGACGCCTCCCAGGTGACGTCCGCGCTGTCGCAGCTGCTGCTCCCGTCGGTGTTCCGCCCGAAGGACGACGGCAGCTTCGAGCTGGACAAGAACCTGATGAAGTCCGCCGAGGTCGTCTCGCAGCAGCCGTTCACGGTCGCCTACACGATCCGGCCGGACGCCTCCTGGTCCGACAGCGCGCCGATCGCCGCCGAGGACTTCGCCTACCTCCGCGAGGCGATGCGCGATCAGCCCGGCGTCATCGGCGCCGCGGGCTACCGGCTGATCTCCGACATCCAGTCGCGTGAAGGCGGCAAGCGCGTCGAGGTCACCTTCGGCAAGCCGTACCCGGGCTGGCAGACGCTCTTCAACAACCTCCTGCCCGCGCACCTGCTCAAGGACGCCCCGAACGGCTGGCAGGGCGCGCTGGCGAGCACGTTCCCGGCCGTCGCCGGGCCGTACTCGATCAAGGGCCTCGACACGGCGCGCGGAGAGGTCGTCCTGGAGCGCAACGAGCGCTACTGGGAGAAACCCTCCGCACTGGACCGGATCGTGCTCCGTGCGGCCGATCAGGACGGCACACTGGCCGCTCTGCGCAGCGGCAACGACCAGTTCGTGATGACCAGGACCGACGGCACCGGTCTCAAACGGCTCGGCGAGCTCGGTTCCGCGGTCCAGCTGCACACGGTCGCCCGCCCCACGGTCGCGCAGATCCTCCTGCGGCCGGTGAGCCCGACGCTGTCGGATCCGAAGGTGCGCGAAGGCGTCACCGCGCTGATCGACCGGGGCAAGCTGATCACCGAGGCGGCGGAGGGCGGCCCGTCGGACAAGCTCCGCGCCGACGCCCAGGTCCGCGTCCCGTCGGCCACCGGCTTCCAGCCGACCATCCCCGCGCCCGGCCCGCCGTCGACGGCCGATCCGGCCAGGGGTGAGGAACTGCTCAAATCCGCCGGGTACACCAAGGAAGCCGGGACCTGGCGCAAGAACGGGAAGAACCTTTCGCTGGTCGTCGCCTCACCCGCCAAGCAGGAGCCGTACGCGACGATCGCCAAGGAGCTGACGGCGCAACTGGTGGCCGCGGGGATCGAAGTCAACGCGATCGCCCCACAGCCGAGGGAGCTGTTCTCGACGCTGCTGGCCATGCCGGTGCTCAACGGGATCCAGCAGACGACGCCGGAGGGCGCGGGCAACGTCGGCATCGACATCGCGGTGATCGGCCAGGTCACCGGCGGTGCGGACGTCGCGTCGGCGCTGGCGTCCACCTTCGGCTGCCGCCCCGATCAGCTCACCGAGAAGACCAAGGCCGTCGTCCCGGGGAACCCGCTGGGCTTCTGCGACCCGGCCCTGCAGCCGTCGATCGACGCCGCGCTGACCGGCACCACGCCGGTCGCCGACACGCTTTCGACCCTGGAACCGGAATTGTGGCGTCGGAATGTTGCCATTCCGTTGTTCCAGCTGGCCGATACCCTGGCCATCGGCTCTGGTATTTCCGGAGTAACCGCAGGTCCTCCTATGGTGGGCCCTTTCGGGTCGGCCGTGAACTGGACGCGCGGTCCGAAGTAGCCGATTCGAGTCGAAGTTCGCCCCTGGAGGGTGACCTTTCCCGGCACGTTCGAGTGGCCGACTGATTCCTCCAGGTAACCACTGTATTTCTCGATGTCAGCCGCAAGTTACCCTTTGGTCACGATCCCCCCGTAACTGGTGACTGTTCGTGCATTTCCTTTCTAGCGTGCACCCGCAGTGCGCCAAATGAGTGTTGCTTGGCGTGTCATAGGCTCCGGGCCATCTCACCGGAGCGGTGTGGGGTCCTGTTCCGATCTCAGGAGCCCAGTGCTAGGAGGGCACACTTCATGAGGAAGTCCAAGGCAGTCTCCGCCTGGTCGCTCGTCGCGGCCTCCGCGCTTGTGCTGAGCGCATGCAGCGGTGGCGACAGCGGCAGTACCGACCAGAACGGGTCGTCGACCGACATCAAGAGCATGGCGGTCGGCAAGGCGCAGAACGGCGAAAACTTCAAACTCGCGGACACCCCGGGGTACGAAGGCACCGTCACGGTGGGCATCGATGACGGGTACTCGGGCTACAACAACGACACGCCTGACACCAACTCGTCGTACAACACCTACATCTTGACTGCCGTGCTCGCCGGTGCCGACGTGCTCGACGGCAACAACAAGGTGCTGCTGAACAACGACGTGTTCGACTCCTGGGAGGTCACCACCAAGGAGCCGCAGACCGTCGTTTACAAGATCAAGCCGAACGTCAAGTGGTCCGACGACGCGGCGTTCGACTGTGACGACATGTACCTGTCGTGGCTGGCGCACAGCGGCAAGGCGAAGACCGCGGACGGCAAGCAGGCCTTCCTCGCGGCCTCGACCACCGGCTACTCGCTGATCAACGAGGCGACCTGCAAGGACGACCTCACCTTCGAGACCAAGTACACCGAGCCGTACCTGGACTACAAGGGCCTGTTCAACTCGACCGCGATCATGCCCGCGCACATCATCGAGAAGAACACGAACATCCCCGACATCACCAAGCTGGCCCCGACCGGCGACGCGGCGCAGCTGACCGCCGCCGGCAAGTTCTGGTCGAACGACTTCAAGGGCTTCAAGGCCGAGAACATGCCGGCGTCCGGTCCGTACAAGATCACCGCGTTCGACGCCAACCAGAAGGCCGTCACGCTCGAGAAGAACCCGAAGTGGATCGGTGGCAAGGGTGGCCCCTCCAAGATCGTCGTGAGGGCGATGGAGGACACCAAGGCCATGGCGACCGCGCTGCAGAACGGTGAGATCGACGTCGCGGCGTCGACCCAGCCGGACGCCACCGCGGCGAACACCCTCAAGAGCCTTTCGGCTCAGGGCGTGACCTACGGTTCGGGCTCGCAGCTGACCTTCGAGCACTTCGACTTGAACTACAAGAAGATCTTCGCGGACAAGTCGCTGCGCAAGGCGTTCTTCGAGGTGGTCAACCGCCAGGAGATCACCGACAAGCTGCTCAAGGAAGTCCAGGCCGACGCGACCCCGCTGAACAGCATCGTGTTCATGCCGGGCGAGCAGGGCTTCAAGGACCTGTACGGCAGCAAGGCCGGTCTCGGCGCCGAGGCCGCCGCCAAGACGCTGACCGAGGCCGGCTGGGCCAAGGGCGCTGACGGCATCTTCGCCAAGGACGGCAAGCGCGCTTCGTTCAAGATCTCGCACAACCAGAACGCCCGCCGGACGCAGACCGTCGAGATCGTGATCTCGCAGGCCAAGCTCGCCGGTATCGAGATCACCGACGAAACCGACGCCAACTTCCTGAAGGGTGGCCGTCTCGCGGCCGGCGACTACGACGTCGCGCTCTTCGGCTGGTCGGCCGCTCCGTTCAAGGCCGAGCAGAAGTCGATCTACATCACCCGGGTCGACGACAGCAGCCAGAACTACCAGGGCCTGTCCAACCCGACGATCGACTCCTCCTTCGAGGCGGCCGTGAAGGCCACCGACGAGGCCGTGCAGCTGGAGAACTACCAGAAGGCGGACCAGGCGATCGCGGACGAGTACGCGACTCTGCCGCTGTTCCAGACCCCGTCCATGTGGGCGTTCAAGGGCATCGACCGCACTTACATGCAGTCGTACAACGGTGTCCTGTGGAACGTCGGTGAGTGGGAGCAGAAGAAGTAGGGTCTAGGCCCGCTTTTTCTCACCATTCGCCTACGCGATCCTGGTGGTACGGGGCCCGGTCAAAAGCCGGGCCCCGTACCCGCCGGAAGTAGCTGTTGACCGTAGGGTTACCGCCACTACGGTGGACAACCGGGCAGCGGTCCAGTACTTCGGCGGCCAGGCCCGGATGAGGAGCAGTTCGTTGAACCTGGTGATCTACATCCTTCGCCGTCTGGCGATCTCGATCCCCGTCCTGCTGGTCGGGACTTTTCTGTGTTTCATCATGGTCGCCGGCACGGGCGACCCGCTGGGTGAGCTGAGAAGCAATCCCGCCATGAGTCCGGAGACCCTGAACCAGATCGCGAGTCAGCTCGGTCTGGACAAGAACATCGTTCTCCGGTACTTCGACTGGCTCGGCAGCTTCGTGAGCGGGGACTGGGGCATTTCGATCGCCCAGGGCAACGCGCTGGCCCCGGTGTTCCCGAAGGTCATGGCCGCGTTCGAGGTCACCGCCAAGCTCGTCGTCGGCGCGGAACTGCTCGCGCTGGTCCTCGGCGTCCTCGTCGGTGTCGTCGCCGCTGTCAAGCAGTACTCGATCATCGACTACATCGCGACGACGCTGGCGTTCCTGCTGTTCTCGATGCCGATCTTCTGTGTCGCGATCGTCCTCAAGGGATACGCGATCCAGTTCAACGGCTGGGTCCGGGACCTGGGACTGTCCGATGTGCTCGGTAATCCCTGGATTCGCACCACGAGCCCTGAATCGTTGAACTTCGACGGTCCGGGCGGGTTCCTGGCCAGTTACGTGGGCGCCTACCTGTTGCCGACGCTGTCCATCATGGCGATCAGCTTCGCCGCGTACAGCCGGTTCCAGCGGGCCTCGATGCTGGAGACGCTGAACGCCGACTACGTCCGGACCGCGCGGGCCAAGGGCCTCGCCAACGGGCGGGTCATCTTCCGCCACGCGTTCCGGAACGCCCTGATCCCGGTGACCACGTTGTTCTCCGTCAACTTCGGTGCCGTGCTCTCGGGCGCGATCATCACCGAGTCGGTGTTCAACTGGAACGGCATGGGTAAGTTGCTCGTAGAAGCCGTGACCAAGAGCGATCCCCAGGTGATGATGGGCTGGCTGGTGGTCATCGCCACGAGCATCATCATCGCCAACCTGATCGCCGACCTGATGTACGGCATCCTGGACCCGAGGATTCGCGTTGGCTGACTTGAATTCCCTAATCACGGCGGACACCGCCGACGGCAAGCTTTCCCCGGAAGCGCTGCCCGAGCCCCGGAGTCAGGGCAAGCTGGTCCTGCGCAAGTTCCTGCGGCACAAGCTGGCCATGGTCTGTACGGCGATCCTGCTGATCCTCGTGCTGACCGTGATCATCATGCCGATCTTCTGGCCGTACGACTACGAGGACAGTTCCTTCCCGTCCTTCGCGAAGCCCAGCGGGGACTACCCGCTCGGGACGACGCAGGTCGGCAAGGAGATGGTGTCGCAGATCCTGCGCGGTACCCAGTACTCGCTCCTGATCGCGCTCATCGTGTCGATCGTCGCCACCACCATCGGCACCGTTTTCGGGGCCATGGCGGGGTATCTGCGCGGGTTCACCGATTCGGCGATCTCGCGGGTGACGGACCTGTTCCTGATCGTCCCGCAGATCGCCGCGGCGGCGATCCTGGCGAAGGTGTTCGGCGGTGGTGCCTGGTACATCGTCGCGATGGTGCTGGCGGCCTTCGGCTGGATGTCGATCGCCCGTATCGCCAGGGCCGAGTCGATGTCCCTGTCCCAGCGCGAGTTCGTGGACGCCGCTCGCGCGTCCGGCGCCGGGACGATGCACATCGTGTTCAAGCACCTGGTGCCGAACATGGTCGGTCTCATCACGGTCAACGCGACCCTCGCGGTCGCGCAGGCCGTGCTGATCGAGGCGGCGCTGTCCTTCATCGGGCTGGGGGTGCAGCTGCCGGACACCTCGCTCGGCCGCGTCATCCTCGAGAACTACTCGCAGCTGCAGAACCGGCCGGCGCTGTTCTTCGGCCCGTTCGTCGTGCTGGTGCTGATCTCGCTGACGATCAACTTCATCGGTGACGGCCTGCGGGACGCTTTCGACCCGCGGCAGCGCCGGATGAAGGCGTAACACCTGCTTTAACGCGTGAAGGCCCTCTTCCCTCGGGAAGGGGGCCTTCTTCGTGTACCGGATGTGGGGAGGGGAGCCTTCAGGCGACCCACCCCGCTCCAGCACCCAAGTACGTGATGGCCCCCTTCCTTGCGCTAGACGCAAGGAAGGGGGCCTTCGCTCGCCCACTGGTGCGGGTGGGGCGGCTGTGGCGATCACGAAGGTAGTGAAGGCCTCCATCACTACGCTCAAGGTAGGCAAGGGGCCCTTCACGGCCCGCCCCTGTGAACGACCGCAGCCAGAGGCCGGTAGGTGACCAAGACACCCTCGGCCCTACCCGAATCGCCACTCACGACGCCGTGCCGACCATGGCCGAAGGCCCCCTTCACTGCGTCTAGCGCAATGAAGGGGGCCTTCACGTACTTCCGAAGCGTCAGTCAGCGACCGGAGCGAGCTTGCCCGCCTCCCAGGCCGCACGCCGCTTGGCCTGCAGCACCGGGTCCGCCACCGGAGCGGCCGAAAGCAGACGGCGCGTGTACTCCTCGCGCGGCGAGTGCAGCACCTGGTCACGGGTGCCGACCTCGACGAGCTTGCCGTGCTGCATCACCGCGACGCGGTCGGCCAGCAGGTCGACGACGGCGAGGTCGTGGCTGATGAACAGGCACGCGAACTGCAGCGAGCGCTGCAGGTCGAGGAACAGGTCCAGCACCCGGGCCTGCACCGAGACGTCCAGCGCCGAGGTCGGCTCGTCCGCGATCAGCAGCGCCGGGTCGAGCGAGAGCGCCCGCGCGATGGCGACGCGCTGGCGCTGGCCGCCGGACAGCTCGTGCGGGTACCGGTTGCGGTAGTGGCCGCCGAGCTCGACCTTGTCCAAAAGGGACGCCACGCGCTCGTTCAGCGCCTTGCCCGCCAGGAACTTGTGCAGCACCATCGGCTCGGCGATCGACTCGCCGATGGTCATCTTCGGGTCCAGCGTGGAGGCCGGGTCCTGGAACACGATCGAGAAGTAGCGGCGCAGCGGGCGCAGATCCTTGTTGGACATGTTCGTGATGTCCTTGCCCGCGATCGAGACGGTGCCCTCGGTCGGGGTCAGCAGGCGGATCGCGCAGCGGCCGACGGTCGACTTGCCGGAACCGGATTCGCCGACCAGGCCCACGATCTCGCCCTTGGCGATGCTCAGCGAGACGTCGTCCACCGCGCGGTTCTTCGCCTGGCCGCGGCGGCCGGGGTACTCCAGCACGAGGTTCTTGATCTCGAGCGCGGGCGCGTTCTCCTCGATCACGGCCGCGAGTTCGCTGTCCTCGAGCCGGATCTCCTCGGCGATCTTCGAAGCCTCGTCGCTGTCGGCGGAGATGCCGGCGTCGTCGAGCAGGCGGCGTCCTTCGGGGCGCTGGCCGAGCACGGGCACCGCGGCGAGCAGCTTGCGGGTGTACTCCTCCCGCGGCGACGCGAACAGGTCGCGCACCGGCGCCTCTTCGACGATGTTGCCCTGGTACATCACGACCACGCGGTCGGCGAGGTCGGCGACGACGCCCATGTCGTGCGTGATCAGCACGATGGCGGTGTTGAGGGTGTCGCGCAGCTTGCGCAGCAGGCCGAGGATCTCCGCCTGCACGGTGACGTCGAGTGCCGTGGTCGGCTCGTCGGCGATGATCACCTTCGGGTCGCACGAGATCGCCATCGCGATGACGACACGCTGGCGCAGACCGCCCGAGAGCTGGTGCGGGTACTGCTTGAAGCGCAGCGGCGGGTTCGGGATGCCGACCATCTCCAGCAGCTCGATGGCGCGCTTGTCGGCGGCTTCCTTCGAGATGTCCTGGTGGGAGCGGAGCGCCTCGCGCAGCTGCCAGCCGACGGTGTAGACCGGGTTCAGCGCGGTCATCGGTTCCTGGAAGATCATCGCGACCTGGTTGCCGCGGATCTTCTGGAGGTCCTTCTCCTTGAGGTCGGCGAGGTTGCGGTCGCCGAGGCGGAGTTCGCCCGCGATCCGGCTCGTCTTCGGGAGCAGCCCGAGCACCGACATCGAGGTCACCGACTTGCCGGAACCGGACTCGCCGACCACCGCGACGATTTCACCAGGCTTGACGTCGAATCCGATGCCCTTGACGGCGTTGACCACGCCGTCGTCGGTCGGGAACGAGACGCTCAGGTCGGAGATGGACAGAACCGAACCCGACACGCCGCCGAGGTCCGACGATGCTGCTTCAGTGCTCACCAAGATGCCCTTCGTGGGGGTACATATGGTCACGGCGCAAAGCCCGTGACTCGCGCGAGGATAACCGAGAGTGGCCCGACTAAGGTCGGTGCTCGGGGCTTCCGTTCCCGACACCCTATAAAGGAAAGCGCGCCGTGTTCGAATTAGTCTTCAAGCCGTGATCTCCGCGCGGCCCAAATTGCTCCTCGTGCACGCCCATCCGGACGACGAGAGCATCACCACCGGTGGCACCATCGCGCGCTACGCGGCCGAAGGCGCCGACGTGACCGTCGTCACGTGCACTCTCGGTGAGGAAGGCGAGATCATCCCGCCACCCCTCGCCGGGCTCGGTTCGTGGGCTTCCGATCAGCTCGGCGGCTACCGCGCGGGCGAACTGGCGTCGGCCTGTGCCGCGCTGGGCGTCACCCGGCACCGGTATCTCGGCGGCATCGGGCGCTGGCGTGACTCGGGGATGGCCGGGACGCCGTCCGCGGCGCATCCACGCGCGTTCTCCGGCGGCGACCTCGACGAGCAGGCGGCCCAGCTCGCGAAGATCCTCGAGGAGGTCCGGCCCGAGGTCGTCGTCACTTATGACGCTTTCGGGGGTTACGGGCATCCCGACCACATCCGCGCGCACGAGATCACGATGGCCGCCGCGCCGAAGGCCTCTTCGGTCGAGCGGGTTTTCCATACCGTTTCTTCCCGCGACGCCGTCACCGCCGGGCTCGCCGCGCTGCGCGGGCGCTCGGCGTTCCGTGTCCCCGAAGACGGCGAACTGCCGGTGACACCGGACGAGACGATCACGACCGTCCTCGATGTCGGCGCGCACCTCCCCTCGAAGGCCGCCGCGTTGCGGGCGCACGAGACCCAGGTCAGCGTGCCCGCCGCGCCGCATCTCGCGGACCATTTCGCGCTGAGCAACGACGTCGCGCAGCCGATCACCCCGGACGAGTACTTCGTCCTCGCCCACGGACCGGCCGAAGGTGCCGCGGCCGACCTGTTCGGGGGACTCGCGAAGTGACCGTCCCGTCACAGCCGCTTTCGACCGGACGGCGCCTGATGCTGGTGGTGCTGTCCTTCGCCGCGCTTCTGCTCGGTCTGCTCGAACTGTTCTTCCTGCCGCTCCGGCTCGACGGCATCGTGCTGCCGAAGCTGGGTGACGCCCCGTTCCCGGTGACCGTGGTCCTCGCGGTGATCACCACGCCGCTGTTGGTGAGGACGACCGCGAAAGTGGTCCGGCCCTCCTTTTCGGTGATTCCGCTGCTCGTCTGGGTACTTGTCGTACTCGGGATGGGTGTGACCGGGCCCGGTGGTGATCTGGTGCTGGTACAGGACTGGCGGGCACTGCTGCTGATCGGCGGCGGCGCCCTTCCGGGAGCGCTGGCGCTGGGCAGCGGTCTGGGCACGGCGGCGAAAGCCGCCAAGGGAGGCGAAGATGGGTGAAGCGATTTCGGATCGCCAGGTCGTGGCGGTGCTGCGGCCGTTCGTCCGCGCCTGCGGTCCGATGGTCGACGCGTTGCGCGACGCGGATCCGTTCGGCCTGCAGGCCAGGGGGCGGCGTGAGGACGCGCTGGAAGGCGTCGAGCCGAAACTGAAGGACAAGCTGCTCGACGGGATCACCTCGGTCAAGGTGCCCGGCACCGCGGCCTGGGCGGAGATGACGAACTACCAGCGGACCGACTGGTGGGTTAACCGGGTCGGCCGGTTCACCGCGTTGATCACCGCGATCCCCGGCCTCGGCGGCGCGCTCGCCGACAGGCTGCCCGTGCAGGACGCGCTCGGCTCGGCGTCGCAAGGAGTGTTGCTGTGCGCGATCGCGGGGGAGTACGGCGTGACCGACGTCGGCGCCCGCGTCCGGCTGATCGCGTGGGTGCTCTTCGAACGCGACATCGATCCGGTGGTCGCGGCGGGCAAGCACGCCGAACACGACAAGGCCGCCGAAGACGACGAAGCGGCGAAGCTCACCGAAGAACTCGACGAAGCGAAGAAGAAGCACGGCAAGGTCACCCTGAAGGCGGCCGCGGGCACGCTGTGGCGACTCGGCCGGGGACTACTGGGCATCGTCGAAGAACTGGAGAAGCGGCCTCGTGGCCGCCTTTTCCACCGTGCGCTCGGGAAGTTGCCGGTCGTCGGCATGGCGGGCGACTACCTCGGCGAGCGGTCCGGCCTCAAACGAGTCTGGAAACGGGCGCACGAGTGGTTCGTCGAACACCCCGACGGCGAACTCAGTTCCAGAACGTGAACGCGTCCTGGCCGTACATGGCGGCGAGTTTGAAACCCCCGACGGTGTCGAAGATCGCGTAGGACACCTTCCACAGCAGCGGGCTGGCTCCCGGCAGAAGGAACAGCACGGCGAACAGCGCGATCGGCGCCCACGGCCGGACCTTCGCGCCGAACTCGCGCGCACCGGGCGAAAGGTACGGCTCGATCGCGCCCCAGCCGTCGAGGCCGGGGATCGGCAGGATGTTCAGCAGGAACGTGACGATCTGAAGCAGCGCCAGGAACGAGAGCCCGATCACGAGCCCGTTCGCCATCGGCACCAGCGCGACGAGGAGCGCCAGCACCACGCCGACGGCGAGGTTGCTCAGCGGCCCGGCGAGCGACACCCACGACTGGACGGATCGCGACCGCAGGCGCCCGTGTTCGATCCACACCGCGCCACCCGGCAGCGGGATGCCGCCGATGATGAGGAACACCAACGGCAGGATGATGGACAGCACCGGATCCGTGTATTTCCGGACGTCCATGGTCAGATAACCCTTGTGGGCGACGCTGTGGTCACCGCCGCGGAACGCCACGACGGCGTGCCCGAACTCGTGCAGCGTCAGTGACGCGACCCAGCCGCCGGCGACGAGAAGGACCACCCCGGCAATGATCAGCGGGTCGTACTTCTGGCTGGAAATCGTGGTCGCATCACCGAAAGCCGCCAGTACACCGCCCAGGACGGTGACCGCGAGGATGCCGAGGAAGATCGGGCTGGGCCGCACTGCTGATCTCTGCACTCCACCAGTCTTCCGTATGCCCGATGTGAAGTTACCGGCGTGTCCCCTTGCGCGATGGGGCGCGGGTATCCCCCGAACTCGCTACTCCGCTTGACCTGACCGCACTACACGGGTGTAATCACAGTGATGTCATTCGTCGCTGGAAGGGGGCGGCGGATGGTGTTTCAACACCGCCAGCCTGGGGAGTGCGTGGACAGCGAGGAGGCGGACGTGCGGTTGGAAGCAGATGGAAGGGAATGGGGGCAAGTCGTGGGTTGGGGTGAGGTCCCGGAGCAGCAACTGGGCGATCTCACCGAGCTTTTCGACGATGCCTCCGCGGAAGAGCAGGACTGGCAGGAACGGGCCCTCTGCGCGCAGACGGACCCGGAGGCGTTCTTCCCCGAGAAGGGCGGCTCCACCCGCGAAGCCAAGCGGATCTGCCTCGGTTGCGAGGTCAAGGACGAGTGCCTCGAGTACGCCCTCGCGCATGACGAGCGGTTCGGTATTTGGGGCGGGCTCTCCGAACGCGAGCGTAGGAAACTGAAAAAGCGAGCTGTGTGACGGCGATCTCCGGCACCTCCAGTGCGCCGGAGATCGCTTCCTGCCCCGCATCCACATAGTGGGGCCACCAACGGGTGACAGGGTCGCGTCGTAGGGTGGCGGCACTCGACTTCGCCGCCACATCTGGAGTGCCCGTTGTCTCGCACTGCCGCGTCACCTGTGCTGCGCACGGTCCCCGTACTGGCCATTGTGGTCTGTCACAACGGCGAGAACTGGTTGCCACTGGCGCTTTCCGCGCTCCGGCGCAGCGGTGTCCGGCCCCGGCACGTGCTCGCCGTGGACACCGGCTCCACCGACCGGACGGCCAAGATCCTCGCCGACGCGGCCGCGCCCGAAGGCGTCGTCGGCGGTACCGACACCACTCCGGTTCTGGACGGGATTCTCACACTTTCGGATGATGTCGGCTTCGGTGCCGCGGTCGGCGAGGCCGTCGAGCACGCGATCGAACGCTGGGGAGATCCCGGTGGCTGGCTCTGGCTGCTGCACGACGACTGCGCGCCGGAACCGGACTGTCTCGAAAATCTGTTGGCAGCGGCCGAAAACGAGCCCGAGGCGACGGTGCTCGGTCCGCTCGCGGTGGACTGGAGCGACCCGCGGCTGATCGTCGAAGCCGGACTGTCGACCGACGCCATCGGCCACCGGCAGCAGATCTCGCCCGAAGAGGCCGACACCGCGGTGCTCGCCGTGCCGAGCGCGGGATCACTGGTGCGGCGGGAAGTCTGGCACGACCTCGGCGGCTACGACCCCGGGTTTCCCTTGCTGCGCGAGGATCTCGACTTCGGCTGGCGCGCCAACGCCGCGGGCGGCCGCGTGCTCTCGGTGGCGGACGCCAGGCTCCGGCACGCCCGCGCGCTCAGTACCGGGCAACGGGAACCGGACGCGCTCGGCCTTTCCCTCGCGACGGCGAACCGCGCGCACGGGCTCCGGGTGTTCCTCGTCAATTGCTCCCCGTTGTCCTTTTGGTTCGGCCTGATTCGAATTCCGTTCTTCGCGCTCTTCCGGGCGCTCGCGTTCCTGCTGCTGCGCCGCACCGGCGAGGCGGGCGCGGAACTCGCGGCGACCTGGTACCTGCTGCGCGGCCGCGGCGGACTGCGCGCGGCCCGCGCCGAACGCCGGAAGACCGACCGGCCCGGTGACGTCCGCGGCCTGTTCACCGGACGGGCGACGCGGATGCGCAACGCGGTCCGCGCCGGTGTCGTCGGCCTCGTCCGGCGAGGTGTCGAACGGGACTTCGCCCTCGGGACCGTGCCTGAGAGCGCGGACCAGGAAGGCGCCTGGATCCCGCCGGAGGCGTTGCGGGCCGGGCAAGATCGCCCCGTCGGCCCCGGGGCGCTGCCCGCCGGGGCGATGCGCGGGGTCGGCTCGCGGGGGACGGGACTCCGGCGGCCCAGCGCGGTCGTCGCGGTCGCGGTCCCCGAAGACGTATCCGAGAAACCCGCCGCGGGCAGGCCGAAACCGTCGCCGGTGCCGCGTGACGGCGGGCGGCGGCCGGAGCCGGAACTCGTGTTCGTCGAGGTCGACCGCAAGCGGGTGCTCGGCGCGACCGTGTTCGCCCCGCCGGTCCTCATGCTGGTCGTGCTGACGGCGCTCGCTTTCGTGGTCAACGGTTCCCGGCTCGGACTGGACCTCTTCGGCGGAAAACTGCTGCCTGTCGGCGGACTCGGCGAGATCTGGTCGTCGTATCTCGCGCCGTGGCACGCGATCGCGGGCGGTACGGCGAGCCCCGCGCCCGCGACACTGCCGGTGCTGGGCACCCTCGGAGCGATCTTCACACCGATCGGCGGACCCGCGGCGCTGGTCGCGATCCTGCTGATCGGGGACATCCCGCTCGCCGCCCTGAGCGCCTACGTGGCCACTCGGCACCTTCGCGTGCGTCGCTGGGTTCGTGCCGTCGTCGCGGCGGCGTACGGCGTGCTGCCCGCCGCCACGGCTTCGGTCGCGCAGGGGCGGCTCGACGTCGTCGTCGTGCACCTGCTGTTGCCGTTGGTGATCGCGGGCATCGTCGGGCTGCTGGTCCGCGCGGACTCGCGATGGCTGCACGTTTCCGCGCTGAGCGCGATCGGGCTGGCGCTCATCGGCGCCTTCTCGCCGCTGGCGCACGCGCTGGCGCTGGTCGGGCTGGTGGTCGGGTTCGTGGTGCTGCCCTCGCCGACCGGGCTCGCGCGGCGGATCGCGTCGGTCGGCATCGTGGTCTTCCTGCCGCTGGCGTTGCTGCTGCCGTGGCCGAGTGTGCTGCTACGGCATCCGGAACTGCTGCTGCACGGGCTCGGCGGTGCCGCCACGGCCGCGTCCGGTGCCGACCTCGCCGGACTGGATCCGGGCGGTCCCGGCGCTTGGCCGATCGGGGTGGCGCTGGTCGCGGCCGCGATCGTCGCGCTGGTGGTCCGGCCGTCGAAGGGCGCGGGCGCCGGTGTCGCCGTCGTCGTGCTGGGTGTGCTCGGGCTCGTGGCGGTGCGGTTCGTGGCGGTGACGCCGATGACGGGCGGCGCGCACGCGACCGGGTACGCCGGGGTGCCGCTGCTGGTGATCGGCGCGGGGCTGCTGTGGACGGTGCTGGCCACCTGGCAGCGCGGCGGGACGACCGTCGAGCCCGCGCCGTGGCTGACGAAGGTCACGGCCGTGGCCGGGGTGCTCGTGCTGCTGACGCTGGTGACCGGCGCGGTCGCCGCCGGCCGGGAAGGCCCGCTGAAGTCGGGTGCGCGTCCCTCGCTCGCCGTCGACGACCTGGCCTCCAGCGGACGCTCGGTCCTGGTCGTGGGTGAGCCCGTTCGGCAGACCGGGGGCCGGTTGCCGCTCTACGGCGACGACGAACTCGCGCCGACACCCGGCAGCGCAGACAGACTGGCCTCGTGGCGCCGCGACCTGCTGACCGGTTCGCCGGACGCGGTCAAGCAGGCCTTCGCGGCCGCTGCGGCTTCGGGAGTGCTGTACGTCGTGCTGCCCGCCGGTGCGGACGGTTCGGCTTTCGTCGAACTCGCGCGGGATCTGGTGGTTTCGGCGGCGCCGACCTCGGACGGGCGTCCGGTGCTGCGGCTGCTGCCCGCGGGCGGTCAGGTGGCGCTCATCTCGCCGGAACTGGCGCAGGCGGCCGTGACCGGGAAGGGCGCGCCGGGGGCGTCGCCAGGGGTGGCGCCGGTGCAGGCCGGACTGCCGGACGTGCGGGTGCGCGTCTCGGAAGGGCCGACCGGACGACTGCTCGTGCTGGCCGCGGAATTCGAGGCGGGCTGGCAGGCGACCGTGGACGGCAAGGCCGTGCCGATCGTGCGGGCCTGGGGGCATCAGGTGGCGGTCTCGGTGCCTCCCACTCCTTCGGAGGTGGTGGTGGAGCACCAGGGCACCACGCGGAACCTGCTGCTGCTGGCGCAGATCGCCGCGGTGCTGTTCACGCTGCTGACGGCCGTGCCCACGCGGCGGGGCTTGCCTTCTCGTTAGGTGCGGGGGCGTTGGGCTCCTGACGCGGACGCCCCCAATGTGGCATTGGGGACACTCAACGTCCCCAATGCCACATTGGGGGCATCCACCCCGGCGACCCGTGCAATGAACGGGCCTTTCCTTGCAAATTTTGCAAGGAAAGGCCCGTTCATTGCACGACAGCAAGTTGTCCACAGGCCAGTCCCCTTGTGGACAACTCGGGGCTCCAGCATCGTTTCCGCAGGTCCCGTCGGTCCCTCGCGATACGCTGGGCTGGGGACGCCCCCCGGGGAAGGGCGGGGGCTGGGGTCGGGGCGGTGTGGGAGAGTCAGTCGCCTTCGATGACGTCGGGTTCGACGCCCAGGTAGCCCGCGACTTGTTCCACGAGGACGTCGTGGACGAGTTCGGCGAGTTCGCCGGGGTCCTTCGCGCGTGCTTCGAGGGGGCGGCGGTAGAGGACGATGCGGGCGCGCGTCGGCAGTCCGGCCCGGTCGACGCCGGCGGGCACGAGCCGTGAGAGCGGGACGGCGCCGTCGTGCAGTACGCCGTCCACTCCGGCCGGTGCGCCATCCGAGCGAACTTCGGGAACGTCGTCGACGGCCACGTCGAGCTTCGTCAGCTCGTGCCGCCACCGCGCTTCGATCGGTTCGAGCGCGTCCAAAACCAGCGCGTCGAACCTTTCTGCCCTGCTAGCGGCGGCGGGAAGGGTCGACGGATACAGCGCTCCGCGCAGGCCCCGGCCGTGCCGGTCCCGGCGCATCCGCCGTCGCTGTCGGGAATCACGAGCCGTCGCCACGATCCGAAGGGTACGCGCTCGGCGAATCAAAGCGCGTGTCGCCGGTACACCTGGCCGGGGACGCGCTATCGTTCTCGATCGTGCGGAGCGTACGAAAGTGTTCGCGAACGGGTTGTCTCGAACCCGCTGTCGCCACGCTCACGTATGCCTACAGCGACTCGACAGCCGTAGTGGGGCCACTGGCCACCGCGAGCGAGCCGCACTCCTATGACCTCTGCGAGGCCCACGCCCTCCGGCTCACCGTGCCCAAGGGCTGGGAAGTCGTCCGGCACGAGGGGGCCTTCGCCGCTCCCGATCCCTCCGCCGACGAGCTGACCGCGCTGGCCGAGGCCGTGCGCGAAGCGGGCCGTTCCGACAAGCCCGCGCCCGGCCCCGAACCCGAGGGTCCCTCCGGCAGGCGCGGCCACCTGCGCGTCCTGCCCGGCCGAGCCTGACACCAAGGCCCGCCGGTAGGCTTTCGAGGCGCCAGAGGGCGTTGTAACGAGACTATTGGCGGGGAGCAGGCGTGCCAGACCTTTCGGGCATCGTGAAGGCCTACGACATTCGCGGCGTGGTCGGTGAACAGCTGAACGCGGCGCTCGTCCGTGACCTCGGCTCGGCGTTCGCCCTGTTGATCAAAGCCGAGTCGGACGCGATCGTCATCGGCCACGACATGCGCGACTCCTCGCCCGAGCTGTCCGCCGCGTTCGCCGACGGCGTGACCTCGCAGGGTCTCGACGTCGTGACGATCGGTCTCGCCAGCACCGACCAGCTGTACTTCGCCTCCGGGTCGCTGAACCTGCCGGGCGCCATGTTCACCGCCAGCCACAACCCGGCGCAGTACAACGGCATCAAGCTGTGCCGTTCGGGCGCCGCCCCGGTCGGCCAGGACTCCGGTCTCGCGGAGATCCGCGACACCGTCGAGCAGGGTGTCCCCACCTTCGCGGGTCAGCGCGGCTCGGTGACCGAGAAGGACGTCCTCGCGGACTACGCGGCATACCTGCGCAAGCTCGTCGACCTGTCCGGAAGCCGTCCGCTGAAGGTCGTCGTCGACGCAGGCAACGGCATGGGCGGCCACACCGTCCCGACGGTCTTCGCGGGCCTGCCCCTCGACGTCGTGCCGATGTACTTCGAACTCGACGGCAACTTCCCCAACCACGAGGCCAACCCGCTCGACCCGAAGAACATCGTCGACCTCCAGGCGAAGGTGCGAGAGGAAGGCGCCGACGCGGGTCTCGCGTTCGACGGCGACGCCGACCGCTGCTTCGTCGTCGACGAGCGCGGCGAGCCCGTGTCGCCGAGCGCCATCACCGCGCTGGTCGCGATCCGTGAGCTGGAGAAGGAGCCGGGCGGCACCATCATCCACAACCTGATCACGTCGAAGGGGGTACCGGAGATCGTCGCCGAGCACGGCGGCAAGCCGGTGCGCACCCGGGTCGGGCACTCGTTCATCAAGGCCGAAATGGCCAAGACCGGCGCGATCTTCGGCGGCGAGCACTCCGCGCACTACTACTTCCGCGACTTCTGGCGCGCCGACACCGGCATGCTGGCCGCGCTGCACGTCCTCGCCGCCCTCGGCGAGCAGACGGGCCCGCTGTCCGAGCTGACGGCGGAGTACTCGCGCTACGCGGCCTCCGGCGAGATCAACTCCACCGTGGACGACCAGGTCGCGCGCATGATGGCGGTCAAGGACACCTTCGCCGCGCGCGACGGCGTCGAGATCGACGAACTGGACGGGCTCACCGTGCAGCTTCCCGGCGGTGGCTGGTTCAACCTGCGCCCGTCCAACACCGAGCCGCTGCTCCGCCTGAACGTCGAGGCCGCCGACGCCGAGGCCGTCCGGGCGCTGACCGAAGACGTATTGGCGATCGTCCGTGGGTAACGAATGTGTCGTGAAAACACACATAGAGATGTCCCACAGGTAGGGAGAGACCATGGCCGTCACGCTTGACGCACAGTTGCTGGAGATCCTGGCCTGCCCGTCCCCCGATCACGCGCCGCTGCGGCCGGGGACGACGGCCGACCCGGAGGCGGACGCGCTGACCTGCACGGAGTGCGGTCGCGTGTATCCGGTCCGTGATGGAATCCCGGTACTGTTGCTGGACGAAGCCACCGAGCCGACGACCCCGGATGGCGCCCATGCCGACGGTCCCTGACGATTCCCTGCTCGACGATCCCGCGCGATTGGCCGAGGCCGACACCGCGGGGCTGCTCCGTGCCGCCGCGATGGCGGGCGCCCAGGTCCGGGCGACCGCCGAAGCCGCGGCCGAGCTCGAACTGAGCGATCGCCTGGACGTCGGGCGCCCGCGCTCACTCGTGCTGATCGACAGGCCCGGCGTCAGCCGGACGCTGACCAGGCTGGTCGCCGCGCTGCTGACCCCGGCCTGCCCGGTGCCGGTGGTCGTCGCCGAGGTCGTGCCGAGCTGGATCGGTGCCCTCGACGTCGTCTTCGCGCACACCGACGACGCCGGTGATCGTGAGCTGGCCGCTTCGCTGGAGCGTGCCGCCAGGTTCGGTGCGACGGTCGTGCTGTCCGCTCCCGGCGAGGGCCCGGTCGCGGCCGCCGTCGCGGGCAAGGGACTGATCCTCGCGCCGAGGCTCCCGGTCCCGCCGGAAATGGCCTTCCCGCGCGGGCTCGCCGCCGCGCTGCTGACCGCGAACGCGCTCGGCCTCCTGGTGGCCGATCTGGAGCAGCTCGCCGACCACCTCGACGCGGAAGCCGAGAAGGACTACCTGGCGAGGGACTCGTTCGCGAACCCGGCCAAGGCGATGGCGCTGAAGCTGGCCGACCGCCAGCCGCTCCTGTGGGGGCTGGACCCGGTCGCGGTCGCCGTCGGCGAACACGCGGCCCACGCTTTCGCCGCCCACGCGGCCCTCGTCTGTGATGTCGAGGACTATCGCCAGGCCTTGGCAAGGCCCGCTTTGCGGCGTGCGGCATTGTCCGGGGGCGTGGAGCGCGATATCTTCGCGGACCCGGAGGAGGG
The DNA here is from genome assembly GCF_046549075.1 of Amycolatopsis sp. lyj-84. Taxonomy (NCBI): domain Bacteria; kingdom Bacillati; phylum Actinomycetota; class Actinomycetes; order Pseudonocardiales; family Pseudonocardiaceae; genus Amycolatopsis; species Amycolatopsis sp. lyj-84. The sequence goes on along the minus strand of NZ_JAJPWO010000001.1, from coordinate 1,048,654 downwards.
GGTCGGCGTCGTGCCGAGGGTGTTGCTCCTCTCGGTTCGGACGGGGCCGGCCACGGAGGCGGCCCGCTACCAGGCGGAAGACCTGCTGCCCGGTGCGGATGTGATCGCCCCCGCCGAAGAGATCGAAACGGACGAGATCGTGCGTGCGGCCGTTCTCGCGCTGCGTTTCGAGCTGGCCGCGGTCTATCTGGGGCTGGCCGTCGGCAGCATCGGCGGCGCTGGGAGGTACACGCCTGCAACGGCGTGAGCCCCGGGTGCGACGTAGGAAATGAGGGCCGGCACCACCCGTGCCCGGCGAGGAGTTGAGGTGACAGTGGAGCTGCTGCGCAATGCCGTGCGGCCCTACGCGTGGGGGTCGAGAACGACGATCCCCGAGCTGCTGGGGCGTCCGGTGCCGGCGCCGCATCCGGAGGCGGAACTGTGGATGGGCGCCCACCCCGGCGACCCGTCCCACGTCATCGGCCCGGACGGCACCGAGCGGAGCCTGCTGGAGCTCGTCGAAGCCGATCCGATCGGCCAGCTCGGCGAGGGCTGTGCCGGGCGCTGGGGCGGCAGGCTGCCGTTCCTGCTGAAGATCCTCGCCGCCGAAGAGCCGCTTTCGATGCAGGCGCACCCCTCGGCCGCACAGGCGGCGGAGGGCTACGCGCGCGAGGAGTCGTCAGGCATCCCGCGCGACGCCTCGAACCGCAACTACCCGGATCCGACGGCGAAACCGGAACTCGTCTGCGCGCTGACGGAGTTCCACGCGCTGGCGGGCTTCCGCGACCCGGAACGCACGATCGCGCTGCTGAAGGCGATCGAGACGCCGGGGCTGGCGAAGTACGCGGTGCTGCTGGACGCCCAGCCGGATCCGGCCGGGCTGCGCGCGCTGTTCACCACCTGGATCACCCTGCCGCAGGCCGCGCTCGACGAACTGCTGCCCGAGGTCCTCGATTCGTGCGTGAAGCACATCCAGGAACGCGGCGAGTTCGACGTCGAATGCCGGACCATCCTGGAACTCGGCGAGTCGCATCCGCGTGACGCGGGCGTGCTCGCGGCGCTGCTGCTCAACCGCCTCACCCTCAGCGCGGGCGAGGCGATCTACCTGCCCGCCGGCAACCTGCACCTGTACCTGCACGGCACCGCCGTCGAAATCCTGGCGAACTCGGACAACATCCTGCGCTGCGGGCTGACCCCCAAGCACGTCGACGTGCCGGAGCTGCTGCGCGTCGTCGACTTCGCGTGCGGCGAGATGCCGGTCCAGAGCGGCGAGCGCGAGGAGCGCCTGTCGGTGTACCGCACCGACGCGCCCGAGTTCGAGTTGTCGCGGATCGAGTGGGAGGCCGGGGACGACGGCGAGGTCGCCGTCCACGACGTCGGCCCGCAGATCCTGCTGTGCACCGCGGGCAGCCTCCTGGTGACCGCCGACGACGGCGAACAGGTCGAACTCCGCCGCGGCCAGTCGGTGTGGCTCCCGGCCGCCGACCCCGCCGTCCGCGTCCGGCCGCTCTCCGGTGAGCGCACCCAGGTCTTCCGCGCCACCGCCGGCACCTGCTGACCTCTCCGCGTTTCGTCCTCTGGTTGCGGTCCTTGCACGTGCAAGGACCGCAACCAGAGGACTGTTGAGTGAGCGAAGGCGTGACTCGCGTGAACGCCCTTCCCACCCGAACACGACACGCTTGACCTTCTCCTCGATGAATGCGTCCTTGGCCCGAACTGTGTGCGTTCCGTGTGGCGGGTTCCGCGATCATCATCCGAAGGGGTGACCCTGCGGTTGTCGTCGGCTCGTCCCGATACGGGCCGGCGGCTCTCCGTGGGCTGACTTCCGGGTGGTGCTCGTCTGAGGGGTCGGGCACCACCCGGTCAGGCCGGGGCGGGTTCGGTGAGCGACAACAGCAACCGGACAAGGGCCGAAGCGTTGGCGTCGTGGGGGACATCCAATCGTTTCGCCTCTTCACCCGCCGCCTCGGCCGCCTCCGTTTCCCCGACGGCCTCGTACGCCCTGCGCAGGACGTGCAGGGTGAGGCCGGTCGCGGGTTTCCCGCCCATGGCACGGAATTCGCCGAGGCAGTGGCGCAGCACGGGAATCGCGCGATCGGCGCGGCCGTCGCCGATCCAGCTCGCCGCGATCGCGCGGGTGCAGGAAAGCTCCCGCGGCCGTTCTTCGAGCGCGCCTGCCAGGCGCCGCGCGTTCTCGTACGCCTTCACCGCGTCGGCGCGCCGTCCGGCGCCGGCGAGGATCGCGCCCTGCGTGCGCAGGGACTTCGCCAGTGCCGACTTCGCCGTCGTCCGGCGCAGGACCAGGACGGATTCCTCGACCGTCTCCAGCGCCTCTTCCGGGCGGCCGTCGAGCATCAGCGACCACGAAAGCCCTTGCAGGGCGATGCCGAGCCGGCGGTCGTCGGCCGATTCCCTCGCCTCGGCGAGGATCCGGCGATCGATCTCCAGCGCTTCGGAGATCTTGCCCAGCCTGTGCAGCGCGGCGGATTCCGCCCGCCGCGCATGGGTTCCCGAATCCTCCACAGTGGACAGTTCGCGGGCCTGGGTCGCGGCGTGCAGCGATTCCCCGGCCCGGCCGAGCCCGACGAGGCAGTGCGCCAGATTGGTCTCCACCCACGCTCGCGTGGCCAGATCACCCAGCTCCGCCAGTTCCTTCGAACATTCTCGATACCCCTCGACGGCGCGTTCGTACTCGCCGCGAGCGTGCAGCAACACCGTCAGGTTCGCCTCGGCGATGACCACGATGTGCCTGTCGCCCGCCTTTCGGGCGGCGTCGCGCAAGGTCTCGTACGCCGTCCTCATGTCGGTGTAGTGGCTGTGCAGGTACAGGTACGTGCTCAGCCTTTCCAGTATCCGCAACGCTTTTCGCAGCCAGCCGACGGCGCACAGCGACGAGACGGCGGTGACCAGGTTGGCCCGCTCCACGGAGAACCACGTCCCGGGATCGCGCAGCAGCCGCTCGACCAGTTCGGCCGGCAACGGCTGCGCGGGTAAGTCCTGATCCGACAACGGCATCGGCACCGTCCTCGGCAGGCGGCGGGCCGCCGTGTCGGCGAGGCACAGCGCCGCGTCCGACACCTTCGCGACGGTGGCCACCCGCTCGTCGTGGGTCTCCAGTTCCCGGCCGAGTTCCGTGGCGAACACGCGCACGAGATCGTGCAGGCGGAACCGCTGCTCACCGGTCGGATCGACACCGGTGGCCTCGAGCAGGCTCGCCTCGACGAGTTCGTCGATGGCCTCGTCGGCGTCCTCGCTGTCAGCGCTGTCAGCGCAGTCGATGAGGGTCGACACCGCCCACGCGGGCAGATCGAGCGTGCGGGAGCGGCCGATCAACCGGAACGCGCGCCGCGCGGCCGGGCTCAAGGCCTGATGGCTCAAGGCGATGCTGCCGCGCACCTGGAGATCGCTGACCTGGAGTTCGTCGAGGCGCGAGACCTCGTCCTCCAGCTTCCCGGCGAGTTTCCCGAGCGGCAGGCCCGGCCGCATGGCGAGCCTGCTGCCCGCGATCCGCAGCGCGAGCGGGAGATTGCCGCAGGCCTTGGCGATGCGCTCCGCGTCCGCTCGTTCGGCGCCCACCCGATCCGGCCCGGCCAGCCGTGCCAGCAGGGTCATCGCCTCGGCGCCGGACAGCGGTGCGAGAGGGAGGCGATCCGCCCCGGCGAGCCCGGAAAGCCGCTGCCTGCTGGTGATCAAGACGGCGCTGCCCGGTGTTCCCGGCAGCAGCGCGCGGACCTGATCGGGACCCGCGGCGTCGTCGAGCACCACGAGGACCCGCCGATCGGCGAGACGGCCGCGATAGACCGCCGCCCTGGCCTCGACGTCGTCCGAGATGGCGGGGCCGGTGACACCGAGCGCGCGCAATAGGTCGCCGAGGACGTCGGCGAGGTCTCGCGGGCTGGAGGCGCCCGCGAGCGGGATGAACAGCTGCCCGTCCGGAAAGGACCGGCGGAGCCGGTGCGCGGTGCTGACCGCGAGGGTGGACTTGCCCGCGCCGGGTTCGCCGGTGATCACCACGACCGGGACGCCCGTGCTCGCGCCGAGCAGCCCGGAGAGCTTCGAGACCTCGCCCTCGCGCCCCGCGAAATCCGCGATGTCCGGGGGCAGCTGGCAGATCGGGAAGACCGGCGCGGCCTTGGCGGGCGGCACCGGATCCTCTCCGCGCAACACGGCGGCGTGCACGCGGCGGACCTCGGCGCCGGGCTCCACGCCGAGTTCCTCGACGAGGGTGGTGCGCAGCTCGCGGTGGACGGCCAGCGAATCGGCCTGCCGCCCGGCGCGGTGCAGCGCGGTCATCAGCTGCGCGGCCAGCCTCTCGCGCAGGGGATGCTCGGTGATCATCGCCTGGAGTTCGCCGGTGAGCTCGCCGTGCCTGCCGTCGGACAGTTCGGCGTCCACACAGTCCTCGAAAGCGGCGAGGCGTTCCGACTCGAGCCGGGCGACGTCCGCGTCGAGCCGGGGGAGATGCAGTCCCGACAGGACCGGCCCGCGCCATTCCGCCAGCGCCCGGCGATAGTGCCCGGCTGCCGACGCCGGATCGCCCGCCCGCGCCGCCGCCTTTCCCGCCGCCGCGGCTTCGCGGAAGGACAGCAGATCGAGGTCGCCGGGCTCGACGATCAGCCGGTACCCGAGCGGGTCACGCTCGATCGCCAGCCCCTCGAACCGCGCCCGCAGACGGGAGACGTAGGTGTGCAGATTCGAGGAGTACGACTTCGGCGGTGTCTCCGGCCAGAGGGTCTCGACCAGGGCGTCGACCGGGACGGACGAGTTCGCGTTCAGCAGCAGGACGGCCAGCAGGGCACGCTGATGATCGCCGCGCGGCGCGGTGCGCCGCCCGGGTGGGCTCTCGATCGTCAACGGTCCGAGCACGCCGAATCGCGGCACGGGCACCTCCCAGGTCATGAGAGGGGCGAGACTAGCGAGGGGATCCGACAATTCTGTGACCTGTCCCGCCCGGCGCCACGGGCCTCATCTGCACTGCTAGCCTTCGAACCCGGCATATCGGGACACCATTTTTCAGGACACCAGGGGAGTTGCACGTGTCTGCAGGTGGCGGAACCAAGGCGATCATCGCCGCGCTCGTGGCGAACGCCGGAATCGCGGCCGCCAAATTCACCGGCTTCCTCATCACGGGGTCGTCTTCGATGCTCGCGGAGTCCGTGCACTCGCTCGCGGACACCTCGAACCAGGGCCTCCTGCTGCTGGGCCAGAAGACCTCGCAGCGCGCGGCGACCCGCACGCACCCGTTCGGCTTCGGACGGGACCGGTACTTCTACTCGTTCATCGTCGCGTTGATGCTGTTCAGCCTCGGCTCGGTGTTCGCGCTGTACGAGGGCATCCACAAGATCAGCGAGCCGGAGGCGCTGACCTCGCCGTGGGTGGCCGTCGGCATCCTCGTGGTCGCGATCGGACTGGAGTCCTACTCCTTCTACACCGCGATCCAGGAGTCGAAGAAGATCAAGGGCGACGCGGGCTGGTGGGCGTTCATCCGCCAGGCCAAGACCCCCGAACTGCCGGTGGTCCTCCTGGAGGACGCGGGCGCGCTGCTCGGCCTGGTGTTCGCGCTCGCGGGCGTCGGGCTCTCGGTCGCCACCGGCGACCCGGTGTGGGACGGCATCGGCACCGTCACGATCGGCCTGCTGCTCGGCGTCATCGCGGTCATCCTGATCATCGAGATGAAGAGCCTGCTGATCGGCGAGGGCGCCTCCGAGCCCGACCTCGACACGATCGTCGACGAACTCGCCGCGGGCAAGGTCGAGCGGGTCATCCACATCCGGACGCTGTACATCGGCCCGGACGAGATGCTGGTGGCCGCGAAGCTCGCGCTGGTGCCCGGGCTGGAGACCGCCGAAGTCGCGCAGGCCATCGACGACGCCGAAGCGCGGGTTCGCGCGAAGGTGCCGACGGCGAAGCTGATCTACCTCGAGCCGGACTTGGACCGCTCGCTGGCGTGAGCCGGTCTCGAACCGGCTCCAGTGCGCCAGGAAAGGCCCGTTCCTTGCAAATTTTGCAAGGAACGGGCCTTTCCTGGCGTCCGGGGGCGCGAAAGCGAGGGATCCGTGATCACCGTGCGGGGCAACTGTCCGTATTCCGCCGGTCACCGCCGCGACCTTCGGGTACTTCGTTGCTCTCCCACCGCGCTGCCGCCACGATCGGGCGATAGGGTCCCTTGAACCGCAGTCAGGTGTAGGAGGTCAAGGGTGCCCGGAAACGGTCTGTGGCGTACGAAATCCATTGAGCAATCCATCGCGGACACCGACGAACCGGGGACCAAACTCAGGCGGAACCTGAGCGCTTGGGACCTGACCGTCTTCGGTGTCGCCGTCGTCATCGGCGCCGGGATCTTCACGCTCACCGCGCGCACGGCAGGCGACTACGCCGGGCCGTCGGTCTCGCTCTCGTTCGTCTTCGCTGCCATCGCCTGTGCGCTGGCGGCTCTCTGTTACGCGGAATTCGCGTCGACCGTCCCGGTGGCCGGGAGCGCGTACACGTTCTCGTACGCCACGTTCGGCGAGTTCATGGCGTGGATCATCGGCTGGGACCTGATCCTGGAGCTGGCGGTCGGCGCGGCCGCGGTGTCGAAGGGCTGGTCGGCCTATCTCGAAACCGTGCTCTCCTACATCTTCGGCAAGGGCACGAAAACGACGTTCGAGATCGGCGGCGTCCCCGTCGACTGGGGCGCCCTGATCGTGGTGCTGGTGCTGGCGACGCTGCTCGCTGTCGGCACGAAGCTGTCTTCGCGGTTCTCGATGGTGATCACCGGGATCAAGGTCGCGGTGGTGCTGTTCGTGATCGTGCTCGGCATCTTCTACATCAAGGCCGCCAACTACACGCCGTTCATCCCGGAGGCCCAGTCCGGCGCCGAGTCGTCGGCCACCGGGGTCGACCAGTCGCTCTTCTCGGTGTTCGCGGGCAGCAGCAGTAGCTCGTTCGGCGTCTTCGGCCTGCTGGCCGCGGCGTCGCTGGTGTTCTTCGCGTTCATCGGTTTCGACATCGTCGCGACCACCGCGGAGGAGACCCGCAACCCGCAGAAGGCCGTGCCCCGCGGCATCTTCGGCTCGCTCGCCATCGTCACGGTGCTGTACGTCGCGGTGTCGCTCGTGGTCGTCGGCATGGTGAACTACAAGGACCTCGCCACCTCGGCGGGTGACGGCGGCAAGAAGACCCTCGCTTCCGCGTTCGCGGTCAACGGCGTCGACTGGGCGGCCAACATCATCTCCGTCGGTGCCCTCGCCGGTCTGACGACCGTCGTCATGGTGCTGATGCTGGGCCAGATCCGGATCATCTTCGCGATGTCGCGCGACGGCCTCATGCCGCGCAGCCTGGCGAAGACCGGCCCGAACGGGACGCCGAAGCGGGCGACCATCGTCGTCGGCGCACTGGTCGCCGTCGCCGCCACGTTCTTCCCGGCGGACAAGCTCGAGGAAATGGTCAACGTCGGCACGCTGTTCGCCTTCATTCTCGTTTCGGCGGGTGTGATGGTGCTGCGCAAGAAGCGACCGGATCTCCCTCGCGCCTTCCGCGTGCCGTGGGTGCCGTTGATCCCGATCCTGGCGATCGCCGCCTGCCTCTGGCTGATGCTCAACCTGACCGTTTTGACCTGGTTGCGGTTCATCGCGTGGATGGTGCTGGGCGTCGTCGTCTACTTCGTCTACAGCCGTCGCCATTCAGTGCTCGGCAAGCAGAACAAGGCCGAGAAGACGGAGTCCGTTTCGGACTGATCATTCTCGTTTCGGCGGCCCACCATTCCTCTGTGGATGGTGGGCCGCTTTGTCGGGGGCCCCGGTTTCGGTGTGAAATCGGTGTGCGATAGCGTCCGGTCTCTCGCCTCACCCTGTCGGGTGAACGGAACTCGTGTAGAAGCACCGCGAGTTGACCTTCATCCCTCGAATGAGGCACCGCGCTTTGCTCGTTTGTCCCCCGATCGGTACAGGAGAGCTCTGAATGCAGATCATGTCCGGACGGCGTGTCCGTTCCGCCGTCACCGTCGTCGCACTGGCGACCGCCGCCCTGCTCGGTACCGCCGGTTCGGCGCTGGCCTGTCACTCCGATGACGACCGCGCCAAGCCGATCCCCGGCAACATCAGCAAGTGCGAGCAGGTCAAGGCCGGCGGCAAGGCCCTGTCCGACGCGGACTTCAAGTTCACCGGTGGCGCCGGTGAGAAGCGGCTCAACATCACCGGCCTCGGCGAGGGCGTCAAGGTGACCGCGATCGTCGTCCTCGGTGGCGACGACGGCTACAACGTCTACGAGCCCGGCAAGCGCAAGCTCTCCGACACCCCGCCGTGGACCGAGCTGCGCGCGCCGTTCAACCGCGACGGCAGCAAGGCGAACATCGACAAGTGGTACGCGTGCGGCGAGAAGACCAAGCCGACCGAGCAGCCGAAGCCGTCCGAGCCGACGAAGACCTCGACGGCCAAGCCTCCGACGACCGCTCCGACCACCACGGAGAAGCCGTCCGACACCCCGACCAGCACCTCCGCCCCGGCCCCGAACGTGGGCGGTAACGGTGGCAACGGCGGCGGTCTCGCGGACACCGGTTTCGACAACGCCTGGCTGCTGTGGGCCGGTGGCCTGCTGGTGCTGGCCGGTGCCGGCGTCCTGGTCCTGCTGCGCGTGCGTCGCAAGGCCGACTGAAACTAGCTGATGCCTGAAGGCCCTCTTCCTCGTGAAGGGGGCCTTCAGCGCATTTGCGGGAAGTCCCCGAACAGCGATCCCTGCTCGCCCCAAGGGTTCGACGGGCGGGGGCGGCCGAGCCCGGCGGCCATCGCGACGGCGTTGTCCCATTCGGCGTCGACGACGTAATCCGTGTGCTTGAGGACGCCGGGCGCCCAGCGGTGCCGCCCGGTCGGCCCGCGCATCGGGTCCGGCAGCCAGTGATCGCCGCCGAGCACCAGGACACCCTGCTCGTCGGCTTCGGCGGCGAGCGGACCCGTTCCGCCGGTGGCCAGGTAGCCGTCGCCGAGCAGTTTCCCGGACACCACCCGGTGCCGCCACGTCGTGACGCCGCCGCCGAAGATGTCCGTGCCGCGGCACAGCGCCCGCCAGCGGCCGTCGAGATCCTCGTACAGCCCTGCCAGCTGCGCCTGCGGCAGCATCGCGGGGAAGGCTCGCTGGTAACCCCATTGCAGCGGTGAGCCCGCCGTCAGCAGCCCGACGCGCTCACGGTCCTCGGGCGGGAGGTCGGCGAGCACGCGCGCCGCGGCGAGCACGGTCAGCAGGCTGCCGAGGTTGTAGCCGGAGAGCACGACCCGCGTGCCCGGATCGGCCAGATGTTCCTTGACCCGGTCCGCGAGTTCCGGGACGACCTTGAGCGCGTAGCTCGGCGGAACGATCGGATGGGCGGCCCGCGGCCAGAAGCACACGAGGTCCGCCAGCGCGCCGAGGTGACGGCTGCGCTTGGGCGTCGTCGCCGCGGCGAAAACGACGCGCAGCAGTCCTGCCGCCAGAGCGCCCAGCGCGAACACTCCGATCCCCGAAATCGGTTTCGACCACTCGCCCAGCGGGCCGAAACCGAAGCGCAGCACCAGGAGCGCGCCGCCGCCCGCCGCCATCGCCAGTGCCACCGCGAGCGCGAGATGGTGCAGATGCTTGCGTTCCCACGAGGCGCGCGCCCAGACGTGGGCGGCCTCCTCTTCCTGCGCCTTGCCGATCTCCATCAGCCCGACGATCTTCGGGACGCCTCGCCGCAGCCGCCGCAGCGGGACGGCCACCGCGAAGCCCAGCAAGCCGAGTACGACGGCGAGCGCGAGCCCGGCGCCCCACAGCACGGTCACCAGGACGTAGGTGTCGGGGAGCCGGAGGTCGCTCGCGCCGACCAGTTGCCGCAGCGCGACCGCGAGCCCCGCGCCGAAGCCGCCGCCGAGCAGGCCCGCCAGCGCGACGACCGGCGCCGCGGCCCAGCCGCCGAGCCAGGGCCGCAACCGGCGCGGCAGGTGCTTCCAGGTCGAACGGCCGAACAAGGCCGCCGGGATGAGCATCAGCGCGAACAGCACGGTCACCGCGACCATCGCCGCGCCCAGCGCTTCGACCGTCCCTTCCGCCCCGCCCAGCCCGCCGCCCGGCAGTCCGGCGGGCAGCGGCGTCCGGCGGACGACGGCGATCCCGACCAGCGCGACGGCGAACGCGATCATCCCGCCGCGGACCACCGGCCCGGCGGAGAAGCCGACGGTCGAGGCCACCAGCGCGGCGAGGACGAGCGCCATCGCGCAGATCCACACGACGAGGTCGAACGTCACCGTCGGCAGCCGGAACGGCCCGCCGAGCAACGGAAGCGCGAGGCAGGTCAGCGCGGCGACGGTGTGCAGCGTGCGCAGGCCCGGCGTCCGCGGCATGTCCTGTGGCTGCAACGGGGCCGGACTGTGCGCGCGGTGCAGCCGATTCCGTGACCGCCAGTCCGACGACGGGATCCGGTCGAGCACGAAGATCAGCACCAGCAGCGGCACCACCCCGATGGCCGTCCGCAGCGGCGCGAAATCCCGCAGGAACGACGGCGCGCCCGCCAGGCACGTCGAGCCGGGGGCGAGGCATTGCGCGGCGAACAGGTCGAGCGAGACCACCGCGAGCTGGCTGATCAACAGCATCGTCAGCAGCAGCGAGGCCACCCGCAGCACCGCCCGGCACGCCGTGCCGAGCGCGGCCGCGAAGCGTTTGCCCTCCGGGACCGGCGGGAGCATCCAGTGCGCGACGTTCGCCAGCGAGAACGGGAACAGCAGCGCCCAAGTCGCCTTCGCCGCGCCCCCCGAGGTCATCCCGCTCCACAGGTAGCCTTCGAGGATGCGCGGGATCGAACGGCCGAGCGCGGGCAGCACCGGTCCGGGAGCGGGGCGGCGCAGCCGGTCCGACGGCCGGATCAGCCTGCCGATCCCGTCGCCCGCGACGTCGACCACCGACGTCGAATCCAGCAGACTTTCACCGCTCGTGCCCACTAGCCCGGGTACGCGTATTTCGACGACGCGGGTATCGGGACCCGGCATGACCACGGTGAAGGCCTCCAAACAGTGCAGTGGGCTTTGAGCCGACAACGGTACTGTTCTGTTGTCATCCAACCTTGGAGGAAGCGCGCATATGACCCCCGAAAGCGTTGCCAAGCGGCACGACACCCGCAACGGCATCGAGTTCGCCGTCGCCGATCTCGAGGCCGCCGAGTTCGGCCGCAAGGAGATCCGCCTCGCCGAGCACGAGATGCCGGGCCTGATGGCGCTGCGCCGCGAGTACGCCGAGGTGTATCCCCTGCGGGGAGCCCGGGTTTCGGGCTCGCTGCACATGACGGTACAGACCGCGGTCCTGATCGAAACCCTCGTCGCACTGGGTGCCGAGGTGCGCTGGGCCTCCTGCAACATCTTTTCCACGCAGGATCACGCCGCCGCGGCGATCGTCGTCGGCCCGCACGGCACCGCCGAGGAGCCCAAGGGCGTCCCGGTGTTCGCCTGGAAGGGCGAGTCGCTGGAGGAGTACTGGTGGTGCACCGAGCGGATGCTCACCTGGGACGGTGAGGGTCCCAATATGATCCTCGACGACGGCGGCGACGCCACCATGCTGGTGCACAAGGGAACCGAGTTCGAGAAGGCGGGCGTCGTCCCCTCCCCGGACGAGAACACCTCGGACGAGTTCCGCGTGTTCCTTCAGCTGCTGAGCGCCTCCGTCGCGGCCGACACCGGCAAATGGACCAAGATCGGCGAAGGCATCCGCGGTGTCACCGAGGAGACCACGACCGGCGTGCTGCGGCTCTACCAGCTCGCCGCAGCCGGTGAGCTGCTGTTCCCGGCGATCAACGTGAACGACGCCGTCACCAAGTCGAAGTTCGACAACCGCTACGGCATCCGGCACTCGCTGATCGACGGCATCAACCGCGGCACCGACGTCCTCATCGGCGGCAAGGTCGCGGTCGTCTGCGGTTACGGCGACGTCGGCAAGGGCGCCGCGGAATCGCTGCGCGGCCAGGGCGCGCGGGTGATCGTCACCGAGATCGACCCGATCTGCGCGCTGCAGGCGGCGATGGACGGCTACCAGGTCAAGAAGCTGGAGAACGTCCTCGGCGAGGCCGACCTCATCATCACGACCACCGGCAACAAGGACGTCGTGCTCATCGAGCACATGGCCCGGATGAAGCACCAGGCGATCCTCGGCAACATCGGCCACTTCGACAACGAGCTCGACATGGCGGGCCTGCAGCGCTACCCGGGCATCCGGCGCATCAACATCAAGCCGCAGGTCGACGAGTGGGTGTTCCCCGACGGCAAGAGCATCATCGTGCTGTCCGAGGGTCGTCTGCTGAACCTGGGCAACGCGACCGGGCACCCGTCGTTCGTGATGTCGAACAGCTTCTCCAACCAGGTGATCGCGCAGATCGAGCTGTTCACCAAGCACGAGGAGTACGACAAGGAGGTCTTCCGCCTCCCGAAGAAGCTCGACGAGAAGGTCGCGAAGATCCACCTCGACGCTCTCGGCGGCGAGCTCACGAAGCTGACCAAGGACCAGGCCGAGTACATCGACGTGGACGTCGAAGGTCCCTTCAAGACGGATCACTACCGGTACTGAGCTGCAATGAAGGGGACTTTCATTGCAAATTTCGCAATGAAAGTCCCCTTCATTGCACTCGCTAGCGCCACTCGACCTCGATGCCGGCCAGCCCCGGCCCGGCGTCGCTGAAGAACCCGCTGGTCACCCCGCCCATGTCGAGCGGCAGTTCTTCCGACTCGACGGGGACGGCGTCGTCGCGGGTCCGGAACTGCCGTGTGCAGCGGGCGGGCAGCGCGCCGAGCGCGAACTTCAGCTGCACCAGATAGCTCGCGCACTGATCCCGCAGCATCCGGAAGTACCCGGGCGACGCGGTGCCGGAGTCGTCACGGACCTCGAAGCAGAACACGTGGATCTCGCCCTCGGCGAGCTTCCGGTCGAAGAGCAGTTCGGTCGCCATCGTCTCGGCCTCGGCGTTGCGCCGGATCCGGCCGACGCGGCAGCCCTCGGCGGTGATCAGGTCGACGTCGCCGATGTGGCAGCCGGGGTCGCCGTTGTAGACGGTGACGTACCGGTCCGGGCCGTGACGCCGCGCGCGGCACACCAGCCGGGTGTGGAGGGCGATCTGCCGGTGCGCGGCGTCGAAGGTGATCGTGTCGTGCACCGAAAGCATCTCGAGGTCGGCGTTGTACCGATTGGACGACGGGTACGCGCCCAGCTCCGCCAGCAGCTGATCGACGATCGATCCCATGTCGCCGGACCGGATGTCGTGGAACGACGCGGCCATCTGGTGCCCGCGCGCCCGCGCCGTCCGCGGGCCGATCAGCACGACGAGCGCGTCCGCGGGCAGTTGCAGCACCGATTCGAGCGCGCGGACCGCCGGGAGCGCCTTGGGTACCTCCGGCTGGCGCAATCCGCGTTGCCAGTAGCTCAGGGTCGACTGTCCGATTTGGACGCCGCGGAGTCCGAGATGGGCGCGGAGCCGGGCGAGCGAGAGGCCGCGATAGGCGATCGCCTGCCGCAGCGCGTGGTGGAATTCGCCGCTGCGCAAGGCCTCGACGAGCTCCTTGGGCAGGGTTTCGAGCGGTTGACGACGCGTGCCGTCGATGATCGTCGGGGTGTCCCCGTCTCGTGTCACCGCTCGTCCCTTCACCAGACCAGTGTGTGCGCTGAGCGTGAACACCGCGGAACGTTCACGTTAGCAGCGCACTGTGAACACTACGTCCCCCGTTCGGGGTGGTTGACCCCGGAAGAGTGACCGTTCCGGGGTGTGGAAACGCCCCGGAACGGTCCGTTCCACCGAGTGCCCATCTTGCTCTGTGTGAGCCTGCTGTTCACCGTTGTGACCACATTGGTTCGCCATGGTGACCAGGAGGCCCGTTGTGCCTGTGTTCTCGAGGAGGGTTTGCGCCGCGGGCGCCGCGAGTCTCGTGGCGTGGCTCGCGGTCCAGTCCCCGGCGAGCGCCCTGCCCCAGCCGCCTGCCCACCGGAACCCCATCGCCATGCAGGTGCAGCAGAAGTCCCAGTGGTGCTGGGTGGCTTCCGGCAACACCATCGCGGCACACCACGGTGTGACCGTCGCCCAGAACGAATTCTGCCGGATCGCTCACGACGAGCGCCGCCCGGAGTGCGCCGACCGCCCCGGAACGCTGGGCGACGTCCGGCGCGCCTTCGGCAAGCTGGGCTTCTCGGCCCCGGGGAACTACCTCAAGAGCCGCATCTCCTACGCCGACGTCCAGGCGCAGACCGGTGCGGACCGGCCGGTGCAGACCCGGGTCGGCTGGGCTTCGGGCGGCGGCCACATGCACGTGCTCTACGGCGCCGACGCCGGCCGGAAGTGGGTCTCGTGGGGGGATCCACTGCCCACCGGTAACCGCTACAACTGGTCGACCTACGACTTCTACGCCGGCAACAAGTCCTTCACCTGGACGCACACTCTCACCGGGATCCGGCGATGAGCGCGCGGCGGTTCCTCGGGCTCGCCGGGCTGGTCGCGGTCACCCTGCTGATCTCGGCGCCCGGAGCGCGCGCGGACCAACTGTCGAGTGAAGATCTCGCGGCAGCGAAGGCGGCGGCCGACGACCCCACTCTGCGTGCTGAAATCGGCCGCTTCTTCACACAGACGGGTGGTTCGAGCCGCACGCCGTCGGTCAGCGCTGTCCACGTCGCCGACAAAACCTTCCCGGTTTACGAGCTTTCGAGGGATTTTGTCGCCGGTGACGGCGCGGTCGCCGGACAGCTCGCTTACGTCGCCGTCCCGGTGACGGCGTCCGACGGGCAGACCGCGACAGTCTGGTCGGTCCGCGGCGACGACGGTGCCTGGCGCGTCGGCAACATCGCGTCGGGCGACCGGGAAAGCGCACTGGCCCGGCGGTTGCCCGAAGGCGCCACGCTGCTTCACGAACCCCAGGTCGACGCCTGGTACGCGCTGCGCGACGGCCGGGTGACGCTGCTCGACTCGGGCGCCAGCGGTTACGCGGCCGGTGCTTCGGCGACCCTCGCGGAGTACCAGAAGACGGTCTCCGGCCGGTACGGCGCGATGCTCGCGAACTCGCCGTACGCCCAAGAAGGCAAGGCCGGCGGCTACAACGCCCAAGTGATGCCCCGCGGCGACGGCGGCCCCGCGCCCGACGCGCAGGACACCGGCTTCGTCCCGCTGCTGATCTTCGGCGGCCTGCTCCTCATCGGTGTCGCCGGCTTCTTCCTGCACTCGAAGAGGCGCATCCCCTAGCGGACCGGTGGGCCGGACGTGTGCTGACCCCGTCTGGCCCGCCGGTCGACCACGGCGCCCTAGTCCATCCATGCCCCCGCCGCCGCCCTCAACCGAACCGCTTCGCGGTGCTGGTCATATTCTGTGCGTGTGGGACGACTCGTGGTGATCGAAGGTCTGGACGGCGCGGGCAAGCGCACGCTCGCCGACGCGCTGACCGGTGCGCTGAACGCGGCCGGCGCGAGCGTCACGTCCATCGCGTTTCCGCGCTACGGCGAAAGCGTGCACGCCGACCTGGTGAAGGAAGCGCTGCACCGCGGGCACGGCGACCTCGCCGACTCCGTCTACGGAATGGCGATGCTCTACGCGCTCGACCGGCGGGGCGCGGGCGACGAGATCCGCGACCGGCTCGGCGATCACGACGTCGTGCTGCTCGACAGGTACGTCGCGTCGAACGCCGCGTACGGCGCCGCCCGGCTCCACCAGGGCGCGGACGGCGAGTTCGTGCGATGGCTCCGTGAACTGGAGATCGACCGTTTCGGCCTTCCGGTGCCCGTCGCGCATCTGCTGCTGCGGGTCACCGCCGACGTCGCCGCCGACCGCGCGCAGCGCCGCGCGGAGAGCGACGCCGACCGCGCGCGGGATTCCTTCGAGACCGACGACGCGCTCCAGAAGCGATGCTCGGTGGTCTACGACGAACTCGCCGCGACGGGCTGGCTCGCGCCCTGGCACGTTCTCGACGGCGTCGCCGGTGTGGACACCCCCGCGCTGGCCACCGGCCTGCTCCGCGATTAGTCCTCTAGTCGCGAGAGCAGCCAGTCGTGGAACTCGCCGATGTGGTGTTCGGACGGCATCAGCACCCCGCCGCCGCGGTAGGCACGGGACGCCATCGCGGGCTGGCAGCGTTCGCACGCGTCGAAGTCCTGCTCGTTGACGCGGTGGAACAGCTCCACCGACCGTGACACGTCCCGGCCCGACGCCACGACCTCCGGCGAATAGAGCCAATCGCATTCGACGACCGTCCGGTCCGGCGCGAGCGGGTACATCCGGTGGAAGATCACGTGGTCCGGCACCAGGTTCACGAACACCTGCGGCCGGATGGTGATCGCGTAGTACCGCCTGTCCTGTTCGCTCGCGACACCGTCGAGCCGCCCGAAGCCCGAACCGCCGTCGATGGTGAACCCGTCGACGTCCTCGCCGAACTCCGCGCCGTGCCCGACGTAGTACTGCGCCGCGTACCCGCCGGCGAACTCCGGCAGCACCTCGGTCAGTTCGGGATGGATCGTCGCGCAGTGGTAGCACTCCATGAAGTTCTCGACGATCA
This sequence comes from Amycolatopsis sp. lyj-84, assembly GCF_046549075.1. Lineage (NCBI taxonomy): Bacteria > Bacillati > Actinomycetota > Actinomycetes > Pseudonocardiales > Pseudonocardiaceae > Amycolatopsis > Amycolatopsis sp. lyj-84. The sequence continues at coordinate 1,032,185 of NZ_JAJPWO010000001.1, read as the reverse complement.
GTTTCCAGTTCGCCTTGACGTCGTAGGTGATCCGCCGCCCGACCGAGAGCCCGTCGAGGCCGTACCGCTCGATCGCTTCCAGCTCGCCGAGCCTGTCCCGCACCGCGCCTTCGACGTCGGCCTCGAACGACGGCGGATCCGCGGCGAGGCAGACCCACGCGTAGCCCAGCCATTCCCGCAGGTGCACGGTGTGCAGCCCGTACTCGGCGCGGGAGATGTCCGGGAGGCTCGCCAGGTTCGGCGCCGCGATCAGCTTCCCGTCGAGTCCGTAGGTCCAGGCGTGGTACAGGCACTGGAACGCGCGTCTCACCGTGCCCTTCTCCTCGGTGCACAGCCGGGCGCCACGATGGCGGCAGACGTTGAGGAACGCGCGCAGCCCGCCGTCACGCGCCCGGGTGACGATCACGCTCTCCCGTCCGACCTGGACGGTCCGGAAGTCCCCGGGAGACGGCAGGTCCGCCGCCCGCACCGCGCAGAACCATCCGAGTTCGAAGATCTTTTCCTGCTCCGCCGCGAAGATCCCGGGATCGGTGTAGTACCGGCCGCCCAGGGTCGGGATCAGTGGTTCGGCGCGGGTCATCGGGCCACCCCGGTCAGCCGGGCGGGGTCGAACAGGGCGATCGGATGCGCGGTGGTGCCGTCCACCACCAGGTCGGCGAGCACCTCGCCGACCACCGGGACGAATTTGAAGCCGTGCCCGGAGAACCCGCAGGCGACCACGACGCGATCGCGGGTGGGATGGCGCGCGATGACGAAGTGCTCGTCGGGGGTGTTCGTGTACATACAGGTCGCCGCGCGCAGGAACCCGCCGGGCAGCGACGGCAGCTTCCGGCCGACGAACTCCGAGATCGTGTCGATCTCTTCGGCGTGCACCGTCCGGTCGATGGTCTCCGGCGTGCAGGTCTCGCCGCCGCGGAAGAACGCGACCTTCACGCTCCCGGTGTCGTCGTGCGAGGGGAAACCGTAGAACTGGCGACCGTTCTCGCCTTCCCAGACATAGATCGGATGCCGTTCCGCACGGAACGGCTCCGCCCCGCCCGACGGCGCGAACCAGTACTGGACCTGGCGTTCGACGGTGAACTCGACGCCGAGTTCGGTGAGCAGCCGCGGAGCCCAGGCACCGGGGCAGATCACCAGCTGGTCCGCCGTGTAGAAGTTCTGCGCCGTCCCGACCCGGACGCCGGTGGAGGTCTGGTGCCACGAAAGGACCTTCTCCTCGTGGTGCAGATCCGCCCCGGCCCGCGCGGCGAGCTGGAGATGTGCCGCCACACTGCCTTCCGGCACCACGAAACCGGCGTTCTCCTCGTACAGCGCGATCTCGTGGTCGGCCGGGCGCATCGTCGGGAACCGGCGCCGGATCTCGGGCGCGTCCAGGATCTCGTGCGGCAGCTCCCATTTCCGTGCGCTGGCCAGGCTTCCCGACACCGTCCGCGAGTCAGGCCCGCCGAGCATGATCCCGCCGCAGCGGGTGAAGATCTTCCGGCCGGAGTCGCGTTCGATCCCGTCCCACAGTTCGTGCGCCCGCAACAGCAGCGGGACGTACGCGGGATCCTCGAAGTACGCCTGCCGCGTGACCCGCGAGCCACCGTGGCTGGACCCGAGGTTGTGCACCGGCGCGAACTGGTCGATGCCCAGCACCCGCTGCCCCCGCCGGGCGAGCCGGTACGCGGCCGCGCTGCCCATCCCGCCGAGGCCGATGACGATGACGTCGTAAGGACTCATGCGGCGCTCCTGATCCGGCTCATCCCGGCGTCGAACAGCGGTTCACCGGCCACGACGGCGGGGATCCGCTCGCCGAAGTACTCGATCTCGAGCGGTCTGCCCGGTACGGACAGTCCGGCGGGAAGCCAGGCGTACGCGATGTTCTTGCCGACGGTGTAGCCGTACGCGGCGCTGGTGACGTACCCGGCCGGACGGCCGTCGGCGTACACCGGCTCCTTGCCGAGGACGACGGAATACGGGTCGTCGACGGTGAGACAGGTCAGTTTCCTGGTGGCCGTCTCCTCCGAGCGGCCCGCCAGCGCGTCCCGTCCGATGAAGTAGCCCTTGTCCATCCGGACGGCGAACCCGAGGCCCGCCTCGTACGGGTCGTGCTCGGCGGTGACGTCCGTGCCCCACAGGCGGTACCCCTTCTCCAGCCGCATGCTGGAGAACGCGTCGCGTCCGGCGGCGATGATCCCGTGCCGCCGCCCGGCGTCGGAGAGCGTGTCCCACAGTTCGCGGCCGAGATCGGCGCTGGTGTACAGCTCCCAGCCGAGTTCGCCCACATAGGACAGTCGCATCGCGGTCACCGGCACCAGGCCGACGTACGCCTGTTTCGTCTTGAAGTAGCCCATCGCCCGGTGTGAGAAGTCCGTTGTGGACAGTGGTTGCAGCACCGCCCTGGCGAGCGGCCCCCACAGGCCGATGCAACAGGTCCCCGGGGTGGTCTCGTGGATCTGCGCGGCGCCGTCGCCGGGCAGATGCCGTCGCAGCCAGTCGAGGTCGATGTTGCCGTTGACGCCCACCTGGAACCGCTCGGTGCCGAGTCTCGCCACCGTCAGGTCGCTGCGCACGCCGCCGTCCTCGCCGAGCAGCAGCGTGTAGGTGACCGAGCCGGGTTTCTTGTCGAGCTGGTTCGTGGTCATCGTCTGCAGGAACGGCAACGCGCCCGGGCCGGTGACCTCGACGCGTTTCAGCGGCGTCATGTCGAACATCGCGACCCGCCGCCGCGCGACCAGCGCTTCGGCGCCGCCGATCGGGGACCAGTACCGCGCGGCCCAGTCGTTGCGCGCCGGGATGCTCTCCACCTCGGGGAGGTCCGCGTTCGCCTCGTACCAGTGCGGCCGCTCCCAGCCGCCCGCTTCGAGGAAGAACGCGCCGAGTCCGGCTTGCCGCTCGTAGAACGGGCTCGTCCGCAGCGGCCGCGGTTCTTCCATGGGCTGTAAGGGATGGACGATGTCGTACACCTCGGCGAAGCTCTGGCAACTGCGCGCCATGACGTGGTCCGGGGCCAGCTGGACTCGCTCGAACCGGGCGAGGTCGCAACCGTGCAGATCCGCTTCGGCCTGCCCGTCGACCAGCCACTGCGCCATCGCCCGCGCGACACCGGCCGAATGCGTGATCCAGACGGCTTCGGCCACCCAGAATCCGTCGAGGTCCGGGTGCTCGCCCAGCAGCGGCATCCCGTCCGGGGTGAAGGAGAACAGGCCGTTGATGCCCTCTTCGACCTTGGTCTCGCTCAGCGACGGCAGCAGGCCGACGGCGGCGGCCCAGGACTCCTCGAAGTCCGCCGGGGTGAACGCGAGTTCGGACGGCATGCCGTCACCGGCACCGATCTCCTTGGCGGGCAACGGCATCGGCCGGTGCCCGTACGCGCCGATGCCGATCCGGTCGCCGTGTTCACGGAAGTAGAGGTCGGCGTCCTGATGCCGCAGGATCGGCCGGGTCGTGCCGGTGAGCCCCGGCAGAGGACTGGTGCGGGCGTACTGGTGAGCCATCGGGACCAGCGGGATCGTGAGGCCCACCAGTTCACCGACCACCGGGCCCCACATGCCGGCGCACGAGAGCACGATGTCCGCGCGGAAGCTCCCGGTCTCGGTGGTGACGCCGGTGACCCGCCCGCCCGCGCTTTCGACGCCGACGACCTTCTGGCGCGCGAGGAACTTCGCGCCACGCCCGATCGCGCGGCGGGCCTGCGCCTCGGCCGCGGGCAGTGGGGCGGCCAGCCCGTCGGAGGGGATGTGGAACCCGCCGAGCACCTTGGCCGGATCGAGCAGCGAATGCAGCGCGGCGCATTCGGCCGGGTCGATCAGCCTGCTCTCGATGCCCGACGCGGTCGCCCAGCCGTGCCGCCGCTTGAGATCGGCGAGCCGCTCCGGCGTCGTGGCCACCTCCAGCCCGCCGACCGGCCGGAAACACGGCTGCCCGTCGAGGTCGAGCGCGCCGTACTTGCCGACGGTGTACTGGGCGAATCCGGTCATCGTGCGGCAGGCGTTGGTCTGGAAGACCAGGCCGGGCGCGTGCGAACTGGACCCGCCGGTGGTGAACAGGTCGCCCTGTTCCAGCACGGTGAGGTCGGTCCAGCCGCGTTCGGTCAGTTCGTCGGCGATCGCGCAGCCGACGATGCCGGCGCCGATCACGACCACACGGGGTCTGAGGGCCATGGTGAGGGAACCTCCTGCCTGCCCGGTGAGTCTACAAAGGACACGCGGGCATCGGGGTGACAGGCGCTGTTGCGGATGAGGCACGTTGTTCCGTCTTCAGCAACAAAGTGCGGCACGTGCCGCCGCGCTGTCAAGAGCCCGAAGCGGTCGCCCTCTTCAACTCGCGCGTGCAATGAAAGTCCCCTTCATTGCAAAATTTGCAATGAAGGGGACTTTCATTGCACGGGTGAAGGGCGTGAAAGGGCCGGTCACCTCACTCGGCGAAGTACCCCAGCTGTGCCGAAAGATCCGCCGAAGCCTCCGCCAGTGGCCGCACGATCTGCCGCACCCGCTGCTTCGAGAGCCGGTACGACGGGCCGGAAGCGCTCATCGCCGCGACGACGTCGCCGCCGGGGCCGAGCACCGGCACCGCGACCGCGTGCATCCCCAGCTCCAGTTCCTCGAAACAGGCCGCGTACCCGTCCTCGGCGACCCGCTCCAGTTCCGCGGTCAGCTCGTCGGGATCGACCGTGGTCCGCGGCGTGAACCGTTCGAGTTTCCGCCGGAGCAAACGTTTGCGCTCGACGTCCCCCAGGTACGCGAGCAGCACCTTCCCGCTGGAGGTCGCGTGCAGGGGAGTGCGCTGACCGGTCCAGTTCTGCGTGCTGATCGCGGCCGACCCGCGGGCCTGGCTGACGTTGATCGCGACGCCGTCGTCGGCGATCGCGATGTTGACCGTCTCGCCGAGCGTCTCCGCCAGGCCCTGGCAGGTCTGCCTGCCCAGTTTCGCCAGGTCCATCCGGCCGGTGGCCGCGCCTGCCAGCCGGACGACGCCGAAGCCGATCGCGTATTTGCCGCGTTCGCCGAGCTGCTCGACGAGGCCGCGGTTCTCCAGGACGCTCAGCAGGCGGGAGGCGGTCGACTTGTGCACGCCGAGTTCGCCCGCGATCTCGGTGATCCCGGTTTCCCCGTTGCGCGCCAGCAGTTCCAGCACGCTGATCGCGCGATCGACGGACTGTACCTGACTGGGCGTTGCGTTCCCCGCGTCCTGGTTCCGCATGACGCAACAGTAGCCGTTTCGCCCCGATCCGCTCGGCTGAGTGGGCGAATCCCTTGACGCACCGGCCCCTCGGGGGTGATTGTTGCGCAGAGCACGTTCTGTCTCGTAATACGCAACATCAACAAACCGTCGGTCCTTTCCCCGGAGGCCCCGATGATCCGTGCCTGCTCCGTCTCCGAACTGCCCGAGGGCGAAGCTCTTCGCCTCGAAGGCCCCGTCCCCGTCTCGGTCTTCCACGCCGAGGGCGGCTATTACGCCCTGGACGACACCTGCACTCACCAGGACGCGTCGCTCGCCGACGGCTGGATCGAGGACTGTTTCGTCGAATGCCCGCTGCACGCCGCGCGGTTCGACCTGCGGACCGGCGTCCCGGATTGCCTGCCTGCCAAGAACGCCGTGCGCACGTACCCGGTCGTCGTCGCCGACGGGGTGATCTACGTGGACACCCGCGCTCAGCGGGACGTCGCTTGAGAACCGTCGCCGTCGTCGGGACCTCTCTGGCGGGACTCCGTTCGGCGCAGGAGTTGCGCGCGCAGGGTTTCGACGGACGGCTGGTGATGATCGGCGCCGAACCGCCGTACGACAGGCCACCACTGTCGAAGGACTTCTTGCTGGGCAAGGTTTCCGCCGACGACCTCGCGCTCGCCGGGCAAGACGATCTCGACGCGGAATGGCGTCTCGGTGTCCGTGCCGAGAAACTCGGTCGCGACGGAGTGACGCTCGAAGACGGCACCACGATCGTCGCGGACGGTTACGTCATCGCGACCGGCGCTGTCGCCAGAACCCTTGGTGCGGTCAGGTGTCTGAAAGGCGTTCACACGCTGCGGACGCTCGATGACGCCGTGTCGCTCAAACGGGAACTCGCGGCGGGGCCGGGTCCGGTGGTCGTCATCGGCGCGGGCTTCATCGGCGCGGAGGTCGCGTCCGCCTGCCGCCTGCTCGGGCACGACGTCACCGTGATCGAGGCGACGCCCGCTCCGCTCGCGTCGGTCGTCGGCCCGGAAATGGGCACGGTGTGCGCCGGATTGCACGCGGCGAGCGACGTCCGCCTGATCGCGGGCGTACCCGTCGCCGGATTCGCCGGGACCGATCGCGTCACCGGCGTGCGGCTCGCCGACGGCCGGGAGATCCCCGCCGATCTCGTCGTCGCCGGAGTGGGGGCGCGACCGGTCACCGAATGGCTCACCGGCTCCGGGCTCGCCGTCGACGACGGGGTGCTGGTCGATTCCGGCTGTGTCACAGCGAATCCCCGAGTGATCGCGGTGGGTGACGTCGCGCGGTACCACTGCCTGCTGCGCGGCGGGCGGGTCCGCGCCGAACACTGGACCGCCGCCTGCGAGCAGGCGGGCGTCGCGGTCGCGAACCTGCTCGCCGGCTCGACCGTCACGCATTTCGCACGACACGGTTACTTTTGGTCCGATCAGTACGGACGGCGGCTCCAATTCGCCGGAGTGGCCACGGAAGACGTGCGGATCGCCGAAGGAGACGTCGCTTCGAAGCGTTTTGTCGCGACCTATCACCGCGGCGACGCGCTGACCGGCGTCTTCGCGATCGACTCCCCGCGCCCGTTCACCAAGCTCCGGCGGGCCCTCTAGGGGCAGAAGACCCTACTCGGATGGAGCAATTTGCCCGATTCGATGATCTTTCTGGTGGTCACATCGCCGGGTCGCGCGCTCGCGCGGGGAAACTAGTGCGAACATAGGTTTATGAAGGCACGCGTTCTGGTCGTCGACGACGACCCTGCTCTCGCGGAGATGCTCACCATCGTGCTGCGTGGGGAGGGGTTCGACACAGCCGTCGTGGCCGACGGCTCACGGGCGCTGCCCGCGCTTCGTGAGCTGAAACCGGACTTGGTCCTCCTCGACCTCATGCTGCCCGGGATGAACGGCATCGACGTCTGCAAGGCGATCCGGGCCGAGTCCGGTGTGCCGATCGTCATGCTCACCGCCAAGAGCGACACCGTGGACATCGTCCTCGGGCTCGAGTCGGGCGCCGACGACTACGTGGTCAAGCCCTTCAAGCCGAAGGAGCTCGTGGCCCGCGTCCGCGCCCGGATGCGCCGCACCGAGGCCGAGCCCGCCGAGTCGCTGACGATCGGCGACCTCGCGATCGACGTCCCCGGCCACGAGGTGACGCGGGAGGGCAAGGCCATCCCGCTGACCCCGCTCGAGTTCGACCTCCTGGTCGCGCTGGCCAGGAAGCCCCGTCAGGTGTTCACCCGCGAGGTGCTCCTCGAGCAGGTGTGGGGTTATCGCCACGCCGCCGACACCCGCCTGGTGAACGTGCACGTCCAGCGTCTGCGCTCGAAGGTCGAGAAGGACCCGGAACACCCCGAGGTGGTGTTGACCGTTCGCGGCGTCGGGTACAAGGCCGGCCCGCCGTGACGACCCCATGAGCGGACGCTTGCCGAGGCTTGCCCAAACCACGATGCGCCACCTCCGGCGCATCGTGGTTTTCGTGCGCCGCAAGGTCGTCCTGTTCAACGACCTGTGGCGGCATTCGCTGCAGTTCCGGGTCACGGTGTCCACGCTGGCGCTGTCGTCGGCCGTGGTGTTCGTGCTGGGCATGGTGCTGCAGAACCAGATCACCGACAGGCTGCTCGAGACCAAGCAGAACGCGGCGATCGCGCAGACCAGGGCGGTCGTCGAGACCGCGGCCAGCGAGCTGGTCGGTGTCGGCACCGAGTCGCCCGAAGCGATGACGGCGCGGCTGAAGAACGCGCTGAAGAAGATCTCCAGCACGACGACGTCGCAGGACGGCGCCGGATCGGCCGCGGGCACCTTCGAACCGGTGCTGGTCGCGGGCGGCCGCGACCAGTCGAACACGCCGGCTTCCGCGGGTCCCTACGACCGGGTGCCCGTCCGGCTGCGCCAGTTCGTGGAGACCGAGCAGGTCAGCTACCTGATGCACACGGTCACCGAACCGGACGGCGGCAAGACGACGTATCTGATCGTCGGCGCCCCGGTGACCACGATGATCAACCCGCTCCAGCTCTACCTGCTGTACCCGCTCACCAGCGAGCAGAACACCGTCTCGACCGTGCAGAACACGCTGCTCGTCGGCGGTCTCGTCCTGCTGCTCCTGCTGGCCGGGATCACGAACCTGGTCACCAGGCAGGTGGTCCGGCCGGTCCGGCAGGCCGCCGCGGCGGCCGAAGGATTCGCGGGCGGTGACCTCGATCAACGGCTCGCCGTGCTCGGCGAGGACGATCTGGCCAAACTCGCCGTGTCCTACAACGAGATGGCCGCGAGCATCCAGCGGCAGATCCGCCAGCTGGAGGACTTCGGCGGGCTGCAGCGCCGGTTCACCTCCGACGTCTCGCACGAACTGCGCACCCCGCTGACCACCGTCCGGATGGCCGCCGACGTGCTGCACGCGTCGCGCGAGCAGTTCCCGGCCGGGCTCGCCCGCTCCACCGAACTGCTGGTCGACGAGCTCGACCGCTTCGAGGCACTGCTCGGCGACCTGCTGGAGATCAGCAGGCTCGACGCGGGTGTCGAGGAGCTCTCGGCCGAGCTGATCGACGTCCGGCCGATCGCGACCAGGGCCGTCGAACAGGTCAGGGTGATCGCGGGCAACGCGGGCAGTTCGGTCGAGCTGATCCTTCCGGACGAGGAGGCGGCCGCCGAGGTCGACGCGCGCCGCGTCGAGCGGATCCTGCGCAACCTGCTGGCCAACGCGGTCGATCACAGCGAAGGGAACCCGGTGGTGCTGACACTGGCGGTCAACGAGACCGCGGTCGCCATCACCGTGCGCGACCGCGGCGTCGGGCTCCGGCCCGGCGAAGCGGAACTGGTGTTCAACCGGTTCTGGCGGGCCGACCCGTCCCGCAACCGCCGCACCGGCGGCACCGGCCTCGGCCTGGCGATCAGCCAGGAAGACGCCCGGCTGCACGGCGGCGTGCTCGACGCGTGGGGCGAGACCGGTCACGGCGCCTGTTTCCGGCTCGTGCTGCCGCGCCAGCAGGACACGCCGATGGGGGAGAGTCCGCTGGTCCTGCCGCCGCCCGATCACAAACCGACCGATACGCACGGTTTGTCCTCCGGACTGCTCGAAGTCCGCCCGGCACCCGACGCGATCCTCGCCGAACCCGAGGAGGTCGGCCGATGAAGCGGCTGTTGACCCTGCTCGCGGTGTTCCTGCTGATCGCCGGCTGCGCGAACATCCCGCTCGAATCCCAGCCCGTCGTCGTTCCCGGGGACAAACCCGGACAGGCGCCGGTGGACGTCCCCGAGCCCGCGGCCGGGATCGACTCGCTGACCGTCACCCGCCAGTTCATCCGCAACTCCGCGACGCCGGGCACGGCGAACGCCGACGCGCGGGTCTACCTGGACGACGAAGCCCGGCGCAACTGGAAGCCGTCGCCGGGGCTGACGATCATCGACAACACCTTCGGCACCGTTTACGACACCTCGTCGCCGACGGGGGACCCGGACGAGCAGGTGGTGAACGTCCGCGGGTTCAAACTCGGCAACCTGAGCCCCGACAGCGCGTTCATCCCGCTCAAGACCGAGTACTCGCAGCAGTTCAAGCTGCGGAAGCAGCAGAACGGCCAGTGGCGGATCGTGGACCCGCCGCAGGAGCTCGCCGTCACCGACAAGGATTTCGCGACCAACTACTTCCGGGTGCCGATCAGCTTCTACTCGGCCGACTCCGGCACCTTCGTCCCCGATCTCCGGTACGTCGCGGCGAAACCGCAGGCCGGGCTGCCGGGCCGGGTGATGGACCTGGTGCTGCAAGGCCCGTCGGAAGGGCTGAAGGGCGCTGTCCAGGACCTGCTCGGTGACCAGGTCGCCACCGAGACCAACGTGCGCAGCACGGACGACGGGACACTGGACATCAACCTGACCGGGATCGGCGGGGCCAGCCTCGCGGACCGGAACCTGATCGCCGCGCAGATCGTCCTCTCCCTGCAGACGGTGACGCTGAGCCGGATCCGGCTGCTCGCCGACGGCAGCGCGCTGGTGCCGGGCAACGAATACTGGCGGGCCAGCGAACTGCTGCCCTACAACACGGAGATCGCCCCCAACTCGGAGCTGAAGGGGCTGATGACCGTGAACGGGCGGGTCCGGTCGCTCGGCGACGGGGCACCGGTCGGCGGGCCGGCGGGCAACGGCGGGTACAAGGTCGTCAGCGCCGCGCAATCCGTCGACGGGAAACGGCTCGCGGTGGTCGAAGAGCGCGACGGCAGGCAGTGGCTCCGGGTCGGTGAACTGGACCGGGATCTCGCTTCGGTGGATCTGTTCGGCGGCAGCCTGAGCCGTCCCACCTGGCGGCCGGTCGCGCGGGGCGGCGGGGCTTCCGGCGAGGTCTGGACGGTCGTCGACCACAACACCGTCGCCAGGGTCACCCTGGCCGCGGACGGCCGCTGGGTGAAGGCCGGCGTCGACGCGACCCAGCTCACCGGGCTCGGCCAGATCACCGAACTGCGCCTTTCGCGTGACGGATCCCGGCTGGCCGCCGTGGTCAACGGGCAGCTGGTGGTCGCCTCGATCGTGCGGACGGCGGACTCGGTGGCGCTGCGCTCGCCGCGGAAGCTGCAGGAACGCGACCTCAAGGACGTCGTCGACGTCGACTGGGCGACCCAGGACCACCTGATCGCCGCGACGTCGTCGAGCACGCTGCCGGTGGTCAAGGTGCCGCTGGACGGGCAGCGGATGGACGCCTTCAACAGCTCGAACCTGACCCCGCCGGTCCACGGCGTCACCGCGGCGCCGAGCAGGCAGAACCTGGTCGCGGACGCGGGCGGGCTGTGGGTCGCGTCCGAACTGGGCGAGGTCTGGCGGCCGCAGGCGCACACGGTGACCGACGCGGATCCGTTCTACCCGGGCTGAGCATCCTGGTCAGGCCTCGTGAGTGGTAAGGACGGTTCTAACCGTCCTTACCACTCACGAGACCCGCCACGGGCCGGCACCTTTGGTCGTACTCCGCGCGCCCTTGCCCTCTCCGGAGGGGGAGCAAGGGACCTTTAGTATCGCTAGCTTTCCTAGCGACGCTAATCGACCGATCCTGGTCTGAAGGTCCGTGAAGGCCTCCTTCCCTACGCTCAAGGTAGGGAAGGAGGCCTTCACGGATCTTCGGACCTTCTCTTCGACTGCCTACCCGCCCGAGAGTCCCAACCCCGCGGCCTTCTCCTCGATTGCCCTCATGACAGGTCCCCTTAGGACGGAAAGCGTCCAAAAGGGACCTCTCGCGACACATCGGCCCCCGGAACTGTCGGTCCCCGCCGCCACCCTCGATGCCATGTCCAAACTCCTGGATCTCCTCATCCCCGCCCGCTGCGCGTCCTGCGGCGCTCCCGGCGCCCCTTGCTGCGCCACCTGTCAGTCCGCTTGGGGTTCGCTCAGCGAGATCACCCGCGCCCCGACGGCCGGTCTCGTGCCCGTCTACGCCTTGGCCCGCTACGCCGACGAGGCCCGCCGCCTGATCCTCGCCTACAAGGAACGCGGCCGCCGCGACCTCGCCCCGTCCTTGGGCCGGGCCCTCGCCGAAGCCCTGGTCCACCTGCCAGGGCCGGAGCCGGAACGCTGCCTCGTCCCGGTCCCGTCGAGACGGCACGCCTCGCGGGTCCGAGGCGGCCCGCACGTCCGGCGGATGGCCGAGGAGTGCGTAAAAGTGCTGTCAAGCAAGGGAAAACCGGCGACGGTCGCGCCGGTGCTCGAACTCGGGGCCGGGGTTCGAGACGCCGCGCGGCTCACCCGTGCCGAGCGGGCGGTGAACCTCGACGGCCGCATCCGCCTCGTCCAAGGTGTTCACCCGTCGGAGGTCATTCTGCTTGACGACGTGATCACAACCGGAGCGACGGCCGCCGCTTGTACGCGCCTATTGGACATAAGCGGAATTCACGTTTCCGCGGTGGTCGCGCTGGCCGCCGCCGGGTGATCACGGGGTCACCTACAAGAGTGATGAATGATCGGGAACGGGAATGGGTACAAGGACGTTGACGGGATATGAGGCAGCTTCCGGGGAACACTCCAACGGCTCGCCACTCCACCGGGGTGGCGGCGGATTCCCTTGGTGGCGTCACCCTCGGCTTTTTCCTGTCCGGAGGCTTGCGCCGTCCGCGTGAAAACAAATCACCGGGACGACGCCCGACAGGCCGGATTGTCCCGCTGGGCACGGTCCCTTCGTCGCGTGCGGTGACGGGGTCTCACGTCCTGATATCCCCCGGCTCGGGGGCTGTTGCTCGGGGCGTGTTGCAGCTAACGTGCAGCGCTATCAGCAATCCCGGCAGGCAGGGAGGTGACCAGCCCATGTCCCTGGCGCCGGAGCCGCGCTGAGTCCGCGCTCGGACATCCGACACGAGACGTCGTGGCCGCATGCCGAGTTCTCTCATCGCCCGCGATCCGGGCTTCGTCCCCGCTTTACCGGCGCCCTAGTGAACACATCTACAGCTCGCAGTCATTTCAGCGAGGGAGGTCGTGTATGGACATCGTCGTTAAGGGCCGCAACGTGGAGGTGCCCGACCACTATCGGGCACTCGTCAGCGAAAAGCTGGCCCGGCTAGAGCGCTACGACAAGAAGGTCATCCGATACGACGTGGAGCTCTTCCATGAGCCCAATCGCCGGCAGTCGAAGAACTGCCAGCGCGTCGAAATCACCGGGAAGGGCAGGGGCCCCGCCGTACGCGCCGAAGCGTGTGCGGGCGACTTCTACGCAGCGCTGGATTCCGCACTGAACAAGCTCGAGAACCGGTTGCGGAAGACACACGACCGCCGGCGCGTGCACTATGGCCGCAGCCGCCCGGAATCCGTCGCCGAGGCGACTTCGATGGCGGCCGCCGGTGGCATGACCACCGACACCCGACATCTCGCGGGTACCGCTGTACTCGAAGCGCCCGAGGCCGAACCCATGGCCAACGGTTTCGCTGTCGAGAGCGGTGACGACTTCGAGATGCCCCAGCAGCAGCGCTGGGATGACGGGGTGACCGAACACCAGCCCGGTCGCGTCGTCCGCGAGAAGAAGCATGACGCGGTTCCGATGACGGTCGACCAGGCTCTCTACGAGATGGAACTGGTCGGTCACGACTTCTACCTGTTCAACGACTCCGACGCCGGGTGCCCGAGCGTCGTCTACCGGAGGCGAGGCTTCGACTACGGCGTCATCCGGCTGAGTTAGCCGGCCCTCCGACACCCATAAACGCCTACGACGGCGGCCCGCACGCGTTCGGCGTGCGGGCCGCCGTCTCGTCCGGATCCGGCGGGGCCCGCCCCGGTCTCGTCAGGTACCGACCGACGGTGCGTGCGCGAACACCGAGGTGTTCCCTACGATGGGGGTCGGACGGCGGTGCGAAACCCGGCGCCGCCGCATACGAGACTGCCCGGGATCGGCTCGGGTGCGATCACAATCAGCTAGTGAGGTCGACCGGATGGTGCTGAACCGCCTGCTCCGCGCGGGCGAGGGCAAGATGGTGAAGCGGCTGCGCAACATCGCCGATCACATCAACACTCTCGAAGACGACGTCAAGGAACTTTCGGACACCGCTCTGCGGGCCAAGACCGACGAGTTCCGTAAGCGGAACGCGGACGGCGAGTCACTCGACGACCTCCTGCCGGAGGCGTTCGCGGTGGCGAGGGAGGCGGCCTGGCGTGTGCTCGGCCAGCGGCCCTACGACGTCCAGGTGATGGGCGGCGCCGCGCTGCACCTCGGCCAGGTCTCCGAAATGAAGACCGGTGAGGGCAAGACCCTGACCCAGGTGCTCCCCGCCTATCTGAACGCGCTGTCCGGCAAGGGCGTGCACGTCATCACGGTGAACGACTACCTCGCCAAACGTGACGCCGAGTGGATGGGCCGCATCCACCGCTTCCTCGGCCTCGAGGTCGGCATCATCCTGGCCGACCAGGCCCCCGAGGTCCGCCGCCAGCAGTACGCCGCCGACATCACGCACGGCACGAACAACGAGTTCGGCTTCGACTACCTCCGCGACAACATGGCGTGGAGCCTCGAGGACTGCGTGCAGCGCGGCCACAACTTCGCGATCGTCGACGAGGTGGACTCCATCCTCATCGACGAGGCCCGGACGCCGCTGATCATCTCCGGCCCGGCCGACCAGTCCTCGCGCTGGTACGTCGAGTTCGCGCGGCTGACCCCGCTGATGAAGGTGGACATCCACTACGAAGTGGACATCCGCAAGCGCACCGTCGGTGTCAGCGAGAAGGGCGTCGCGTTCGTCGAGGACCAGCTCGGCATCGACAACCTCTACGAGGCCGCGAACACGCCGCTGGTCGGCTACCTGAACAACGCGCTGAAGGTCAAGGAGCTCTACAAGCGCGACAAGGACTACATCGTCCGTGACGGCGAAGTCCTCATCGTCGACGAGTTCACCGGCCGCATCCTGCACGGCCGCCGCTACAACGAGGGCATGCACCAGGCGATCGAGGCCAAGGAAGGCGTCGAGATCAAGGCCGAGAACCAGACTCTCGCCACGATCACGCTGCAGAACTACTTCCGGCTCTACGACAAGCTGGCGGGCATGACCGGTACCGCCGAGACCGAGGCGGCCGAGTTCCACCAGACCTACAAGCTGGGTGTGGTGCCGATCCCGACCAACAAGCCGATGGTCCGCGCCGACCAGGCCGACCTCATCTACAAGACCGAGCAGGCCAAGTTCGAGGCCGTCGCCGAGGACATCGCCGAGCGGCACGAGAACGGTCAGCCGGTGCTGGTCGGCACCACGAGTGTCGAGAAGTCCGAGCACCTGTCGAAGCTGCTGCTCAAGCTGGGTGTCCCGCACGAGGTCCTCAACGCCAAGCACCACGACCGGGAGGCGCTGATCGTCGCCCGCGCGGGGCGCAAGGGCGCGGTCACGGTCGCCACCAACATGGCGGGCCGCGGTACCGACATCGTGCTCGGCGGCAACCCGGACCTGATCGCCGACGAGGTGCTGCGCGAGCGCGGCCTCGACCCGGTGGAGCACTCCGAGGAGTACGAGGCCGCGTGGCCGAAGGTGCTCGAAGACATCCAGGCGGAGACCAAGGCCGAGGCCGACGAGGTCCGCGAGGCGGGCGGGCTGTACGTGCTCGGCACCGAGCGGCACGAGTCCCGCCGGATCGACAACCAGCTCCGCGGTCGTTCCGGCCGTCAGGGCGACCCGGGCGAGTCCCGGTTCTACCTGTCGCTCGGTGACGAGCTCATGCGCCGCTTCAATGCGACGATGGTCGAGCGGGTCATGACCACCATGCGGCTGCCGGACGACGTGCCGATCGAGCACAAGATGGTCTCCAAGGCGATCAAGAGCGCGCAGACGCAGGTCGAGCAGCAGAACATGGAGATCCGCAAGAACGTCCTCAAGTACGACGAGGTGATGAACGAGCAGCGCAAGGTGATCTACGCCGAGCGCCTGCGCGTCCTCGAGGGCGAAGATCTTCGCGAGCAGATCGAGCACATGCTGGTCGACGTCATCAACGCGTACGTCACCGAGGAGACCTCCTCGGGCTACTCCGAGGACTGGGACCACGAGAAGCTGTGGACGGCGCTCAAGACGCTGTACCCGGTCAAGGTCACCTGGGACGACCTCACCGCGGATGACGACCTCGACGCCGAAAGGCTGCGCGAGGCGCTGCTCGAAGACGCCCACCGCGCGTACGACGAGCGCGAGGTCGAGATCGACGGCAAGGTCGGCGAAGGCGCGATGCGCAGCCTGGAGCGTCAGGTCATGCTCACCGTGCTCGACCGCAAGTGGCGTGAGCACCTCTACGAGATGGACTATCTCAAGGAGGGCATCGGCATGCGGGCCCTGGCCCAGCGCGACCCGGTCATCGAGTACCAGCGCGAGGGCTACGACATGTTCCGCGCGATGCTGGAGTCGTTGAAGGAGGAGGCCGTCGGCTTCCTGTTCAACCTCCAGGTCGAGCAGGCCGAGCCCGCCGCCCCGTCGCCGGAGTCCGCGTCCGCGCTGCCCGCCGGTGTCGGCTCCGGGAACGGCCAGGCCGCCAACGGCGACGGACGGCACGCCCGTCCGACGCCGCCGCAGGGTCCGGCGACCGACACCGAATCCGTGCCGTCCGCCTTGCGGGGCAAGGGTCTCGGGGGCGGTTCGCAGTCCGGGCTGACCATGTCGGGCCCGTCCGAGGACGGCGGCGTCGAGTCGCATTCGGACAGTGCCGGCGACGACGGTGACCAGAGCGGAACCCGCCGGGAGCGTCGTGCCGCGCAGCGCGCCTCCCAGAAGAAGGGCAAGAAGGGCCCGCGCCGCTGAGACAGTGAACGAGAAGGGGGCCTTCGCCGCACGAGACAGACGCGGCGAAGGCCCCTTCGTCATGCGGCGAGCCGTAGCGCGGAAACGCGTCGCGGGGGCTTCAACAGGTGGAAGCGGGTGCACACCCAGCCTGCCGGTGTCCGCTCGAAGCGCGCGGCCAAGGCGAGGAAGCGCTCGTTCTGTTCGACGGTCGCGCAGGCCTCGATGACGCCGTCCGCCGGGTGGCACAGATGGATCGACTTCGGCCGGTAGCCGCCCGGCGGACGGCGACGGCCGCGGTCGAGCAGCGCGCTGTGGAGCGCCGGGTCGAGGATCGGCCGTACCTGGACCGCCGGACGGCGCCCGTCGCAGGCTTCCAGGATGGTGGTCAGCAGCCTGCCCACCTGCCGTCCGTCCAGCGTGTCGGGTCCCTGTCCCGGCGGCGGCGTTTCCTCGAACCGTTCGCCGGACAGCGGCAGGTCCAGCGTGAGCTGGTTGTCCGGCTGCGGTACCCGGTGCAGCCGCCGCTCCGGACGGCCGTCGGGACGGCAGGGTGGTTCATACGGTTTCAGTCGTCTCAGTACGTACGAAGTCATGTGATCGTCCCCCTCCGCGGCCCCCTCGGCCGCGCCCAGCAACTAAGGGACCGGCGGTGGACCGAGGCGCGACACGAACCGCCCGAGAGGATGAACCGGGCGGTGATCGCTTGTGTACGGTGGGCCGGTGCTGAAAGGGCTGGTCATCGACTACGTCGGAGTGCTCACGGACGCCGGTGCGGACGAGCTGTACGCCTTCCTGCGGGCCGCCAGGGAGCGCGGCATCAAAACGGCCTTGCTCTCGAACGCCCCCGGCGCGTCGGACGAGGCCAAACGGACGCTGGATCCGTTCTTCGACGCGCTCGTCTTCTCCGGCGAGGTCGGCGTGGCCAAACCCGAGCGCGAGGTCTACCTTCTCACCGCGGGGCTGCTCGACCTGCCCGCCGAAAGGTGCGTGTTCGTCGACGACGCCGCCCACAACGTCCGAGCCGCGGTGGCGGCCGGGATGGCGGGTGTGCACCACACGTCGGTCGAGGAGACGTTGACCGAGCTCAGCGCCTTGTTCCCGACGCCTTAGCGCGGCGCACCAGCTCGAACGAGAGCACCGCGGCGGCCGCCGAGACGTTGAGCGATTCGACTTCGCCGGGCATCGGGATCGAAACCCACTCCGTCACCAGCTCGCCGACCTCGGCGCCCACGCCGTTCGTCTCCCCGCCCAGCACGAACGCCGCGCGCTGCGGCAGTTCGACGTCGAACACCGAGGAGCGGGCCGAAGCGCCCAGCGCGTAGATGCCGTACCCGGCTTCGGTGAGCATCTCGGCCGCCTCGCGCGCGCTGCCGCACCGCAGCACCGGCGCGCGGAACGCGACCCCGGCCGAGGCCTTGACCACCAACGGATCGAGGGCGGCGACCCCGCGCCGCGGCACCACGACACCCTCCAGCCCGGCGGCGGTCGCCGTGCGCAGGATCATCCCGACGTTCGCCGGAGTGGTGATCCCGTCGAGCAGCAGCACCCGTGACGGCGGCCTGCCGCCGGACAGCGCCGCGTGCAGCGACCGCATGCGCGGCGCGACGACGTCGGCCAGGACGCCCTGGTCCTGCTTGCCGTTCCCGGCCAGCACCTTCACGCGGTGCGCGCTCGCCCGCTGCACCGGCACCCCGGCGGCCTTGGCGGCGCGCTCGATCTCGGCGGCGTTCTGTCCCCGCACGGTGTCGGCGAGAATCACCTTGTCCACCTCGAGCGCCGCGTCGTCCAATGCCTCGAGCACCGGTTTCCGGCCGTACACCGTCAGGAACCGGTCCTTCGGCGAGATCACCGAGTCATCACCCACACCGGCGAGTGTCCCACTATGTAAGGATCGGCTCATGCCCGACCGCCTCTCCGCGCTGGACGCCTCGTTCCTGTACGTGGAAGACCACTCGACCCCGATGCACGTCGGCGGCGTGGCGATCTTCGAACGACCGCGCGACGGCTTCACCTACGAGCAGCTGCTCGACCTGATCGGGCAGCGCCTGGCGTTCCTGCCGCGCTACCGGCAGCGGGTGCTGGAGGTACCGGGTCATCTCGCCCGCCCGGTGTGGGTCGACGACGTCGACTTCGACCTCAACTACCACGTCCGCCGGTCCGCACTGCCGCAGCCGGGTTCCGACGGCCAGCTGTTCGATCTCGTGGCGCGGCTGATGTCGCGGCGGCTCGATCCGGGAAGGCCGCTCTGGGAGGCGTACTTCGTCGAGGGGCTCGCGGGGGACCGCGTCGCGCTGGTGACCAAGACGCATCAGTCCGTTGTGGACGGGATCGGCACGATCGAGCTCGGGCAGCTGATCCTCGACGCCACCCCGCAGGAGCCGGAACCGTTCGACGACAACTGGCATCCGCGCCGGGAACCGAGCCGCACCCAGCTGATCCTCGACGCGGTCGCCGAGACGGTGCAGCGGCCGACGGAACTGGTGGAGAACGTCCGCTCCATCGCCCACGACGCCACCGCGATGGCGGGCAAGGTCACCGAAACGGTCGGGGATGTCGCGTCGGCGTTGAAGACCATGGTGAATCCGGCGCCGTCCGGGCCGCTCAACGTCCGCACCTCCGGCGGCCGCATGTTCGCCGTGGTCCGCACGCGGCTGGAAGACTTCCGCAAGGTCCGCGCCGCGCACGGCGGCACGGTGAACGACGTCGTGCTGGCGGCGATCTCCGGCGCGCTGCGGGAATGGCTGCTCTCCCGCGGCTCGAACCTGACCGCGACGACCACCGTGCGCGCGCTGGTGCCGATGGCCGTCCGCGACGCCGAGACGGCGGAGTTTTCGACGCCCGCGCTGGTCGGGAACCAGGTCGACGCCTATCTCGTCGATCTCCCGGTCGGTGAGCCGAACGCGGTCCTGCGGTTGCAGCACATCGGTCACGCGATGGCGGATCACCTCGATTCGGGCCGCTCGGTCGCCGCGCGCGGGCTGCTGACGGTCGGCGGCTTCGCGCCGGCGACCCTGCATTCGCTGGGCGCGCGGGCCGCCGGGTCGATGTCGGGGCGCATTTTCAATGTGCTGATCACGAATTCGCCGGGCCCGCAGGTGCCGCTCTACGCGGGACAGGCGAAGATGGTGGAGATGTTCCCGGTCATGCCGCTGGTGCGCAATCAGGCGCTGGCGATCGGGGTCACCTCGTATCACGGCGGTGTCTACTTCGGACTGAACGGCGACCGCAAGGCCGTGTCCGATGTGGACCTGCTCGCCGGGATGATCGAGGAATCGTTGGAAGAGCTGAAGGGTGCGCACTGGTGAGGGTCTATCTACCCGGGACGATCGCGATGCTGCGCGATCTCGAAACCGCCGGTGAGTTCCGGGCGCGGAGCGGCACGGGGTTCGCGCTGACCCCGGCGTTGCGGGAGTCCTACGCCAGCGGATCCGACGAAGAACTCGAGTACGCCGCGCTGCTCGACGCCGCCAGGGCGTCGCTCCGGCTGATCGCGGCCGAGGAGAAGCCCGAGCCGCGGCGGGTGGTGATCTCGGCAGACCTCGACGAGGTCACCCTGCGCCCGGATCTCGACGCCGCCGTCGTCCGGCTGGCCGGGCCGGTGAAGCTCGCCGACGTCGCCGCGATCCACGTCGACGCGGCCGAGGCGGCCGAGTCCGTGCAGGCCGCCGCCGCCGTGATCGACCAGGCCGACCTCGGCGACCCGGACGCGGAGTTCACCCTCGGCGACGCCGAAGACCACGAACTCGCCTGGTACGCGCCCCAAGAACTCCCTTTCCTGCTGGAACTCCTGTAACCCACGCGTTTCGTCCTCTGGTTGCGGTCCTTGCACGTGCAACTACCGCAACCAGAGGACTGAACGCGGGGTGGTCAGAACCAGGACGGGCCGGGGACCGGGCGTTCGGGACGCCAGCCGGTTGCCTCGGTGAGCCGCGTCGAGACGACACGCTGCGAACGCGCCAGCACCGCCATCGGACCCACCCGGTTCGCCAGCCACTTCGGCAGCGCGCGGGCCCGGCGGACCCCGGCCGCGGCCGCCATCGCCTCGCCGAGTTCCCGCTTCCGCACCGGATCCGCGGCCAGGTTGTAGACGCCGCCCGGTGCCCGCAGCGCCGCGATCGCGCCCGCCGCCGCGTCGTCCGGGTGGATCGCCGCGGTCCAGTCGGTCCGGCGGCCGATGATCAGCGGTGAACCGCGCCGCGCGGCCGTCAGCATCATGGTGGTCATCGGGTCGTCCGAGACGAGCAGCCCGATCCGCAGCCTGATCGCGGTGCGTCCCTCGTCCGCCAGTTCCGCGATGTTCGCGTGCGCCACCGTCGAAGACGCGATGTGCCCCGTGGGCGCGAGAGGCGCGTCCTCGTCCAGTTCGCCGTCGCCGCCGTCGGCGTAGACGAACGAAATCCCTTCCTGCACCACGATTCCCAGTTCGCCGACCCGGCGCGCGGCGGCCGCGAGCGTCCGGGTGCCGTCGGTCCGCAGCCGGTCGTTCTCCGCCCAGCCCGCCGACGTCATCGCGCTCCGCCCGCCCGGGATCCGGGTCGCGACGTTCACCACCGCGTCGTGCCCGCGCAGCGCCCCGGCCAGGGAATCGACGTCGAACAGCGAACCCGTCACCGGCTTCGCGCCGGTCGCGCTCACGGCCGCGACGCGGCCTTCACCGCGGGCGAGCCCGCTCACCTCGTGGCCTTCGGCCAGCAGGCGCCGCACCAGCGGCCGCCCCAGCACCCCGGTCGCCCCGATCACCATCACGCGCATGTCCGTCCTCCTGTTCGCCTTCCCCTCTGGACGAGACGGGCGCGAGGAACGTGACAGGGTCAGCCCGCCGGGATTTCGCCGATCTCCTCCGGCGGCGGCGCCTGGATGTCCGCCTGCGTGCCCCACTCGCTGTAGCGCGTGACGATCCGGGCCATCGCGGCGTCCGGGACACCCGAAGCGGCGAGGACGGGGGCGAGGTCGAGCACGACCTGCACCGGCTGACGCGCGTCGTCGAGCCAGATCTCCATCGGGATCTTCCCGAGCTTGCCGTTCAGTTCCCCGAGAGCCTCGGCCGACAGCCCGGCGGGCAGATCACCGCCCAGCGCGGCCATGTCGATGTCCAGCCGGTAGTGCTCGGTGGACACACCGTCGAGTTCGGTACGCCCGGACTCGGTGAGCGTGCCGGCCCGCCGCGCCTGATCGAGCGCGCGGCCGGGATCGTTCTGCTTCGCCAGCTGGTCGATGTTTCCGCCGAGGACCTGGGAGAATGGGTCGGCGCCGACTGTGCCGTCCTTAGAGACCTTGACCCAGGGCTTCCCGCCGGGAACGTCCTCGCGGGCGCTCTCGGGGACCTTGGCGAAGACGGTCTTGTCGATCAGCCGGAGTTCGAGCGGTTCGCCGAGGAAGTCCGTGGTCATGGCCAGCGCGGCGACCCGGGCCTGCCCCTGGCTCTTCGAGCGCATCGTGCCCGCGGTGACGTCGGTGGCGAACTTCGCGGCCTTGCCGTCGATGGCGGCGGTGGCACCGTCGGCGAGCGCGCGGGCGTCGGTGAAGGAGACGGTTTCGCCGTCACACGCACCGAGCAGCGCACCGAGGACGAGGACGACGGCGGGCAGGGCCGTTCTCCGCATGAGGACCTGCTTTCAAAGTCGGGCACTCAAGCGAAACACAGCCGGGGACCTCGCCCCGAACGGGGGAACGGCTCAGCGGCTGTCGCCGATCGCCTCGGGCGGCGGCGCGATGATCACCACGTCGGACGCCCAGCTGTCGTACTTGACCGTGGTCTTGCCGAGGTTGACCTGCACCGGACGCTGCTCGGCGTCCAGCCACACCTCGGCGGGGGAACCGCCAAGGTCGAGGACGTAGTGCGTGGTGGCCGTGCCGTTCAGGTCGGCCTGCTCGGACTTGGTGATCTTGCCGGACTTCGAGATCCGGTCGATCGTGCGCGTCGGATCCAGCGTCTCGACGACGTTCGTCATCAGCTCGCCGTTGGCCGCGGACAGCGCGTCCTTGCCGTCGGCGGTGATCTTGACCCATTCCTTGTCGGTCTTGAGCTCCTGGACCTGCGCGTCGGACAGGTGGTAGTAGAGGACACCGTCGGCGAAGATCAGGTCCCGTTTCTCGCCCGCGACCTCGGCGACCATGGAGAACTTGCTGTTCGGGCCCTCGTAGAGCCCGGAACTGGTCACCACGACCTTGCGGCCGTCCTCGGCGGTGGTCTCCAGCGCGATCTTCGACGAGCGGGCCTTCTGCGTGCCCTCGGCGGCGGCCGAAGCCAGCTGCGCCGCGTCCTTGACCGGTGGCGCCGCCGGTTTCTCTTCGCCGGAACAGCCTCCCAGCAGCAGGAGAGCGGTACAGACGGCGGCGAATCCGGTGGCACGCATAGGACTCCCTCGGGTGAATGGTCTGTACCACCACCGTAGTGCCTGGCGCGTGAATTTCCACCGTCCGATTGTCGGGGAGCGCGTGAAGGCCCCCTTCCCGCGGCTGAACCGAGGGAAGGGGGCCTTCGCGCGCGAGCGGGACCTAGATTCCCTGCTTCGCCATTTCGGCGTAGTCGCCCACCTCGGCGGCCGGAGGCGGAACGACGTTCACCGGCGTTCCCCAGTCGCTGTAGGTGTACGTCGACTTGATCTCGCCGGTCTCGCGACCTCCCACCGACTTCATCAGCGAGGTCATGTCCATGGTCATCTTCAGCGGAAGCTGTTCGGCGTTGAGCCACAGTTCGGACGGGATCCGCAGATCCTTGCCCGCGAGCCGTTCCTCGACCTTCGCCCGCTGGTCGGCGGGGATGTCGTCACCGAAGAACAGGTCGAACTGCTTCTTGGCGTCGAATTCGACGAAGTAGTGGTTCACCGGGACACCGTCGAGCTGGGTCTGCTCCGACTTGAGGACGCGGCCGGTCTTTTCGACCATCTCCAGCAGCTTCGCCGGGTCGCCCATCTCGAACGACTTCTGCAGCGCCTTCCCCATGGCCTTCGTCTGGGGGTCCTCGCTGTTCAGATCGATCTTCCCCCAGTTCTTGTCCGTCTTGAGCTGTGCCTTCTCGGACGGGGGGAGTTTGACGAACAGGGTCTGGTCGACCAGGCGCAGGATGCCGGGTTCGCCGTCGATGGTCAGGTTCGCCTCGATCTTCGAGGCGGGACCGTCGTAGTAGGCCAGCAAAGTGCCCGTGATCTTGGAGTCTCCGCGTGCGGAGTCGATGGTCGCTTTGGAGGACTTGGTTTTCCGCGTCCCCTGCTTCGCGGCCTCGACGAGGCCGAGCGCGTCGGTGAACGGGGTGGCCAGCGCGAGCTCGCCACCTTTGTTCTCGGCCGGCGCGCTCGGGCGGGTGCCGCAGCCCGTGACCACGAGGGTCAGGGCCGCGGCCGCCGCGACGAGCTTGAAAGTCGGGCGCATGCTTACTGGCCGGCCTTCTTCATGATCTCCGCCATGTCGCCGACCTGGTCGGCGGGCGGCGCGGTGATGTTCACCGGGACGCCCCAGTCGGTGTACTTGACCGTGGTCTTGGCGACGCCGTCGCCGGGGGCGCCCATGGCCTTCACGAACGCGGTCTGGTCCGAGACGACCTGCACCGGCAGTTGGTCGGCGTTGAGCCACAGCTCGGTGGGAATGGTGACGTTCTTGCCCTTGAGCTTCGCGTCGAGCTGCTTCAACGCCTCTGCGGGCAGCGGGATGCCGATGTCGCCCATGATGAGGGCGATGGCCTTCTCGGCCTCGATCTCGATGACGTAGTGGTTGGTCTGCTCGCCGTTCAGCTCGACCTGGTCCGACTTCGTGATCTTGCCCGCCTTCGAGACCTGCTCGAGGATGCGGGACGGGTCGCTGTCCTTGACGGCCTTCGACATCATCTTTCCGAGCAGCTGCGAGATCGGGTCCTGGCCGTCGGCCGCGATCTTCGCGTACGCCTTGTCGGTCTTCAGCTCGGCCTTGTCTTCCGCGTCGAGCTTGAAGAACAGCGCGTTGTCGATGAACAGCATGTCGAGCTTCTTGCCGTCGGCGTCCATGATCATCGAGAGCTTGCTGTTCTCGCCGTCGTACAGCCCCTGGCCGGACGCCGTGTTCTTCTCGGTGCCCGAGACGGCCTCCATCGTCATCTTCGACGACTTGGCCTTCTTGGTGCTCTCGCGGGTCAGCGCCGCGAGCTGGATCGGGTCGCCGAGCGGCGACGAAAGCGAGCTCTTCGCTTCGGAAGGAACGGGAGCAGTCGCGCCGGACTGCTTCTCGCCACCGCAGGCGGACAGCGCCAGGACGGCGGCCGTGGTGACGGCGGCGAGCATGGTTACGCGCTTCAAGTGGACCCCTCAGAAAAGTTGATCTAATCCGAACGGGTTATCGCGCGCGGGCGAAATTAGTTACCGATCGTCGTCATGTCCAGCTCGGGAGCCCAAAAGGCGGCGCAAAGACTCCAAACGGTCCATACTTGCGTGACCCTCGGTGACCACGTCGTCGAGCGCGCAGTCCGGATCCGAGGGCGGCCCGAGGTGACCGCAGCCGGAGGGACACTCCTCGGCCGCCGCGGCGAACTCCTCGAACGCGAGCACGATGTCGTCGGCGGTCACGTGCGCGAGACCGAACGAGCGGATGCCCGGGGTGTCGACCACCCAGCCGCCGCCGGGCAGCGAGAGCGCGACGGCCGCGACGGACGTGTGCCTGCCCTTGCCGACCGCGCTGACCACGCCGGTCGCCAGCCCGGCGTCCGGCACCAGCCGGTTGACCAGGGTGGACTTCCCGACCCCCGAATGCCCGACCAGCGCGGTGACCCGGTCCTTGAGCCGTCCGACCAGTTCGTCCGGGAACTCGTCGTGCCGCGTGACCACGGCGGGGATGTCGAGGCCCGCGTAACCGGCGAGGAGCTCGTCCGGGCTCGCGAGGTCGGCCTTCGTCAGGCAGAGGACCGGCTCGAGGCCGCCCGCGTAGCAGGCGACGAGACATCGGTCGATGAAGCCCGTGCGCGGCTGGGGATCGGCCAGCGCGGTCACGATCAGCAGTTGCTCGGCGTTGGCGACGACCACCCGTTCGAACGGATCGGTGTCGTCCGCGGTCCGGCGGAGCACGCTGGAGCGTTCATCCACCCGGATGATCCGGGCGAGGGTGTCGGGCTTGCCGCTCACGTCGCCGACGATGCCGACGGTGTCGCCGACGACCACCGAGACCCGGCCCATCTCCCTGGCGCGCATCGCGGTGACGACGCGCTCCGGATCCGAGTCGATCGCGCAGGTCCAGCGCCCGCGGTCCTTCCCGATGACCATCGCCGTGGAGGCGTCGGCGTGCTCGGGACGACGTTTGCTGCGCGGCCTGGTGCCCTTGCCGGGACGGATCCGCACATCGGATTCGTCCAGCTTGCGCCAGTCCTTGCCAGCCAAACCGCCTCCTGCTCTTCGAACACCGCGGAACAATGATCCCATGCTGCTCGCCATCGTCTGCCCGGCGTGTAACGATGACTGTCGATTAGGGAGGTTTTCGCATGTGCGGGCGTTATGCCGCCACCAAGGACCCCGCGGCGCTGATCGACGAATTCGCCGCGGTGGACCTGACCGAGGGCCGGATCCGGACCGATCACAACGTGGCGCCGACCAAGGACGTCCCGACGGTGGTGCAGCGGCATCCGCGTGACGCCGACGGCGCGGTGCTCGAAGACGAGCCGCCCGTCCGGTCGCTGCGGATGATGCGCTGGGGCCTGGTCCCGTTCTGGGCGAAGGACCCCGGAGTGGGCTCGAAGATGATCAACACGCGTGCCGAGACGGCCAAGGAGAAGCCGTCCTTCAAGAAGGCGGTCTCCGCGCGGCGCTGCCTCGTCCCCGCCGACGGCTGGTACGAGTGGCGGCGCGACGGCAAGGAGAAGCAGCCCTTCTTCATGACCGGCCCCGGTGACGGATCGCTGGCGTTCGCCGGGATCTGGGAGACCTGGCGGCCGAAGGACGACCGGGACGCCGACCCGCTGATCACCTTCTCCGTGATCACCACGGACTCGGTCGGCAGGCTCGCCGACATCCACCACCGCATGCCGCTGCTGATGCCGCGCGAGAAGTGGGACACCTGGCTCGACCCCGACCTGCCCGACGTCACCGACCTGCTCGTCCCGCCCTCGGCGGAGCTGGTCGACACGATCGAGCTGCGGCCGGTGTCCAGCCTGGTCAACAACGTCCGCAACAACGGCCCGGAGCTGCTGGACCGGGTCGAACCCGCCGCCGACAGCGCGCTCTTCGACCTGCCGAGCTCATGACGAAACTGGAGATCGACACCGCCTACGGCCCCGCGCGGGCCGAGTTGCACTGCGCCGAGGAGGGTGTCGCGGTGCTGATGCTCGGCCACGGCGCGGGCGGCGGGATCGGGGCGAAGGACCTGGTCGCGGTCACGCGGGCGGCGCAGGCGGCCGGCGTCCACGTCGCGCTCGTCGAGCAGCCGTACCGGGTGGCGGGCCGCCGGGCTCCCGCGCCCGCCACCCAGCTCGACACCGCCTGGCTCACCGTGGCCGACGAGATCTCCGAGCGGTTCGACGATCTCCCGCTCGTGTTCGGCGGCCGGTCCTCCGGGGCCCGCGTCGCCTGCCGGACCGCCGCCGTGGGGCAGGCGGTGGCGGTGCTCTGCCTGGCCTTCCCCGAACATCCGCCGGGGAAGCCGGAGAAGACCCGCCAGGGTGAATTGGACGCCGTCGAGGTCCCGACCCTGGTCGTCCAGGGCGAGCGGGACCCGTTCGGCTTGCCCAAGGCGGGCCCGCATCACGAGATCGTGGTGCTCAAGGGTGACCACAACCTCAGCGCCGACCTCGACGGCGTGTCACGCGCGGCTTCCGAGTGGCTCGAGCGTGTGCTGAGGCCGCTCGCCTGAGAACCGCCGCCGGGCGTAGTGCACGGTGACCGCGGCCAGCAGCGGACCCCAGAGCAGCAGCGGCGCGTAACAGACGGCCATGACGACGCCGTAGACCGGCGAGTCCTCCCAGCTGCCCCGCGCCATCGACGACCCGGCCTCGTTCCAGCCGGACAACGCCTGGAGGCTCAGCAGGGTCAGGGCGATCGCGCCCGCGGCGGCCGGGACGATCGCGGCGAGCGGCGGGATCCGCCTGCCCCGCAGCCCCGGTATCCAGCGCGGCCACACCTCACCCCACGGCCGGACGAGCCCGAGGGTGAGGAAGGCGAGTGCCTCGGCGAGGAGGCTCAGCCCGAAGACGTAGGCCGTGCCCCAGCCGGGGATGCCGAATTCCGTCAGCCCTTGCGCGGTGAACCCGACCGGCACGCCGAGACCCATCGCGATCCGCCACAGCCCGGACGGCAGGGTCGCCAGCAGCGTGGCGTGGGCGGCGAGGTTCGCCCACCTCGGCACGTCGGGCACGGTCTTGGTCATGGAGTCGCTCCCCAGGGATCGTCGTTCGCTTGCCGACGACGATTCCGCAGGCGGAGCCGGTGATCTTCCCGCCAGGGACCGAGGTGCTTCCCCCGCGAGGGTGAATCTCCACCCCGCGTTTCGTCCTCTGGTTGCGGTCCTTGCGTGTGCAAGGACCGCAACCGGTCACCTACTTGCGAGGGGCTGGGAGGGTGTGGGATCAGGGGCTTGGGTGACGATCTGGGCCAGTGCCGCCGCGGTCAGCCTGCGATGGGGGCGACGGTGGCCCCGGTGAGGCGCACCAGATCGCCCGGAGCGAGCTCGACCTCCAGACCGCGACGCCCCGCCGAGCAGTGCACGGTCTCGAACTTCTCCGCCGAAGCGTCGATCACCACCGGGAGCCGGCTCCGGTGCCCGAGCGGCGAGATCCCGCCGAGCACGTACCCCGTCGCGCGCTGCGCGGCTGCGGGGTCGGCCATCTTCGCCTTCTTCCCGCCCGAGGCGGCGGCGAGGGCCTTCAGATCCAGCTGGCCGGTGACCGGGACCACGCCGACGGTCAGCTTCCCGTCGACGTCGGCGACCAGTGTCTTGAACACCCGCGCGGGTTCGAGCCCCAGCGCCTCGACGGCCTCGAGGCCGTACGACTCGGCCCTCGGATCGTGGTCGTAGGCGTGCAGGACATGCGGCACTTTCTGCTTCGCCAGCAGCGCCGTCGCCGGGGTTCCCTTGCCTGCCATGGCCGGAGTCTACGAGGGCGCCGGGAATGCCCGACCGGGCAACACTGTTGGAACGCACGTGCCCACCACACTGGAAGCTCCCCGAATCCTGATCCCGCGCACGCCGGGCGGCCAGGTGATCCGTCCGCGCGTAAACTCGATGTCGTCTCATGCGCACAAGCGCATCGACGCCGATCGAGAAGGGAACGGTTTGCCGAGCACGCAGAATCCCGCGCCGGACACGGGCACGGACGCCGAAGAGGCGGCCGCGCGGGCCGAGCGCTTCGAGCGGGACGCGATGCCCCTGCTCGACCAGCTGTACTCGGCCGCCATGCGGATGACCCGGAATCCCGCCGATGCCGAGGACCTCGTCCAGGAGACGTACTTGAAGGCGTACGCGGCCTTCGCGTCCTTCAAGGCGGGTACGAACCTCAAGGCGTGGATGTACCGCATCCTCACGAACACCTACATCAACGGCTATCGCAAGCGTCAGCGCCAGCCGGTGCAGCAGCCCACCGAGGAGATCACCGACTGGCAGATCGCCAAGGCGGAGAGCCACACCTCCAGCGGGCTGCGCTCGGCCGAGGTCGAGGCGATGGACAACCTGCCCGACGCCGACGTCAAGGAAGCGCTGCAGAAGCTGCCCGAGGAGTTCCGCCTCGCGGTCTACCTCGCCGACGTCGAAGGCTTCGCGTACAAGGAGATCGCCGAGATCATGGACACGCCCATCGGCACCGTGATGTCCCGGCTGCACCGCGGCCGCGCCCAGCTCCGTGACCTGCTCGCCGACGTCGCCCGCGAACGGGGCTTCATCCGCGCGGGCAACCGGCAGGAGGTGGCGGGGCGATGAACGACGACTACTGCTCCGGCGCGGACGACAAGGTCAAGTGCGAGGAAGCCCTCGCCGACATCTACCTGCTGCTGGACAAGGAGTGCAGCGCCGAGCGCGACGAGGCACTGCGCAAGCACATCGAAGACTGCCCGCCGTGCCTCGAGGAATACGGCATCGACGAGCACATCAAGCAGCTGCTCGCCCGCAAGTGCGGGGGTGACCACGCGCCGGACGACCTGAAGTCCCGGCTGCGGGCCTCGATCCGCCAGACCGTGCAGACCAAGGGCGCGATCACCATCGAGCGCACCGAGGTCCGGATCGAGCAGACCTTCGAATAACCCGGCTCAAGACACACGAAGGCCCCCGTACCGGATCGGTGCGGGGGCCTTCGCTGTCTGATCGATGATCAGGAGTTGGGCTTCTTGCCGTGGTTCGCGCCGTTCTTCTTACGGTCGCGACGCTTGCGGGCGCGCTTCGACATGTTTCACTCCTCGTCCGAGTGGCCCTCGCGGGGTGGTACGACACCGCTGGGCCAGGGTCAACCTGTTCAGTGTGTCATGCGGCCCTCACCCTGCTTGGATGGGGACGTGTCCACCCTTTCCGATCTGCTCGCGGAGAACACCGGCATGTCCGGTGAAGCCGCGGACCATCTCCAGACCGTGGTCGCCGAATGGCAGCTGCTGGCCGACCTGTCCTTCGCCGACTTCCTGCTCTGGGTCGCCGTCTCGGAGGAGCTCCAGCCCGACGGCGGCGACTACGTCTGCGTCGCGCACGCGCGCCCGACGACCGCGCCGACGGCCCATCCCGAGGACGTCGTCGGCTCCCGGTTCACCGTGGACGAGCATCCACAGCTCGCCAAGGCGAGCCGCGAGGTGCGGATCTGCCGAGAAGAGGACCCGCACTGGTACCGCGACCTGCCGATGCGCCGCGAGGCCATCCCGGTGGTGTTCGGCGGCACGGTGATCGCCGTCCTCAGCCGCGAGACCAACCTGGCGGCCTCGCGGGTGCCGAGCCCGCTCGAGATCGCCTATCTCGGCAGCGCCGGCGACCTGTGCCAGATGATCGTCGACGGCACCTTCCCCAGCCCGGGGAACCAGACGGACACACACACCAGCCCCCGCGTCGGCGACGGCCTGATCCGCCTCGACCCGACCGGCACCGTGGTCTTCGCCAGCCCGAACGGGCTGTCGGCCTACCACCGGATGGGGCACGAATCCGACCTCGTCGGTCAGCGTCTCGCGCCGCTGACCAGGTCGCTCATCCGTGACCCGTTCGACGCGACCGAGGTGTCGCACCGGATCATCGAGGCGCTCGACGGCAAGCCCAGCAGCCGGACCGAGGCGGACTCCCGCCGCGGTGCCGTCGTGCTGTTCCGTGCGCTTCCGCTGCGCCCGGCGGGGCAGCCCGCCGGCGCGCTCGTGCTGGTGCGCGACGTCACCGAGGTGAAGCGCCGTGACCGCGCCCTCCTTTCGAAGGACGCGACCATCCGCGAGATCCACCACCGGGTGAAGAACAACCTGCAGACCGTGGCCGCACTGCTGCGGCTCCAGTCGCGCCGGACCTCCAGCGAGGAGGCGCGGCTCGCGCTCGGCGAGTCCGTGCGCCGGGTCTCGTCGATCGCGATGGTGCACGAGGCGCTGTCCATCTCGGTGGACGAGCGGGTCGATCTCGACAAGCTGCTCGACAACGTGCTCCCGATGGTCGGCGAGGTCGCGACGGCCGAGTCCCAGGTCGGGCTTTCGCGCAAGGGCTCGTTCGGCGTCGTCGTCGCCGAGATCGCGACGCCGTTGGTGATGGTGCTGGCCGAACTGGTCCAGAACGCCATCGAGCACGCGTTCCCCGGCGGACGGCCGGGCAAGGTCGAACTCGAGGTGGAGCGGTCGGCCCGCTGGCTCGACGTCGTCATCCGCGACAACGGGCGCGGATTGCCGTCGGGTTTTTCACTGGAACGCAGCGACGGCCTCGGCCTGCAGATCGTGCGGACGCTGGTGGAATCGGAACTGCGCGGATCGCTGTCCCTTCGCGGACTTCGCGGGGAGGCAGAGGAACCCGGCGGTCGCCGGGCCGGCACCGAAGCGGCTTTGCGGATCCCGCTTTCCCGCCGGCTCTGAGTGGCCGTAGTGGACAGTCCTCTTTGATCGTCCTTTGTGGACTGTCTTACCCGGACACGTTTTAGGGCCGGCGCCCGAAGAGAAAGATGGCGCCGGCCCTGTAACGGTTCCGCGGGAGGACTTGGAGAAAGTCCGGTGAAGCCGGACCCCCGTGGGGGCGTGTTGGCCTCGCTTGTTAAGCTCAAGTCGGGTAGGTGTCACCTCGCAACGCAGGGCCATACAGCCACTGCGCCGCGGGATTCCCGAAGCTTGGGGTGCTACTCGATTTTGGTTACTTCGATGAAGCGTGCTGAGTCTTCTTAAAACTCAGGCAGAGGTACGCGTGCCGATGTGCGTACGACGGCGCTTCAGGGCCCGTCGCTCGTCCTCGCTCATCCCGCCCCAGACGCCTGCGTCCTGCCCGCTGGCCAAAGCCCAGGCCAGGCAGTCGGAAGCGACGGTGCAGCGGTGGCACACGGATTTCGCCTGAGTTACCTGCGACAGAGCAGGACCGCTGGTTCCCACCGGGAAGAACAGCTCGGGGTCCTCGTCTCGGCAGGCCGCGTCATGGCGCCAGTCCATGTTTCTGAGCTCCTTCATAACGGCGCGGTACTCCGCGCCATAGTCGTCATGGCGGTCGTTTTTTTGGGTGCTTGTGAATGCTTTCACGAAGCACCCGTTTCGACAAGGGTTTTCTGAAGATCGGTGAGTCAGCTCACCCGGCCGAGCGACGCTTCTGACCTGCGGTTTCGTTCCGAAACGGCCCTCCGAAGGGAAGGCCGATGCGGTGAGCGGAGGTTCTGCGTCGATGAGCGGCAGGTTGCACTTTGCCGCAGGCGATCAGTGGTCCGGTGCTCAGACGGTTACTGTCAGTGCACCCGGAACGCTGAAGAACTCCACTCGCTTCCGCTGGCCGACGAGGTCGCCGTCCACCTGGAAGTTTACCGGTTCAGCAGCGTCGATGCGGATCATCGGCAGGTCATCGTGACGAAGGAGACGTCGTCCACGTTGGTCGCTCTTCGTGAGCAATGCCTGCCGTACATGCTTGAACACGGTGGGCAATCGCAGACCGCTCAACGCGAAAAGGCCCAATCCG
Source organism: Amycolatopsis sp. lyj-84 (assembly GCF_046549075.1). Lineage (NCBI taxonomy): Bacteria > Bacillati > Actinomycetota > Actinomycetes > Pseudonocardiales > Pseudonocardiaceae > Amycolatopsis > Amycolatopsis sp. lyj-84. The sequence goes on along the minus strand of NZ_JAJPWO010000001.1, from coordinate 999,793 downwards.
GTGTCGAATGAGCTGCCCGGGTTCAGGTGGACGGGACGGTCCCCCAGGTAACTCCATGGATCGGTGTTCGACACGAAAGCGGTCAGCACTTCGGTGGGCTCTTCACCCGGGATCCGGACCGTGAGGGCCGGACGGCCGAGCGGAGGCCGCAGATGGGACGCCACCGCGGCCCTCAGGTAGAGCCCCGCCGTGGTCTGTTTGCCCCGTCGCTTGGCCACACGGCCGACGACGTCGGCGTCCCAGCCCATTCCGGCGTTGAAGGTGAACCAGTGGCCGTCCGCGAGTCCCAGTCCGACTTTGCGGCTTCGGTCGTTCTCGATGGCGTTGAGGAGCTGGTGCGTCGCCTCCACCGGATCGTGCGCGATCCCCAGCGCGCGGGCGAAGACGTTCGCCGAACCACCCGGCACGACCCCGAGCATGGGGACGTCGCCGATGTCGCCCGGAGCGCCGTCGGAATCCGCGAGCAGACCATTGACCACTTCATTGACCGTGCCGTCGCCTCCGTGGGCGACCACCAGGTCGATCCCGTCACGGGCGGCGGACCGCGCCACGGCCATCGCGTGGCCGCGGTAGCCGGTTTCCACCACGTCGAGTTTGACCTGGCTGGCCAGTGCGTGCGCCAGCACGTCACGGCCACCGGCGGTGGTCGAGGTGGCCTGGGGATTCACGACGAGGATGGCACGCACTTCCGCAGGGTAGGTGACGTCCGCCCGAAGAGGGGAGCGTCAGGTGACGCGAAGCTCAGTGCTCCGGGCATCACGAAACACCCGGAGCAGGCCCCTGCTCGTCGTGACAAGTGCACCCGGGCCGACCGCCCGCTCATCGACGACGCCTTCATTTTTTCCGGTCGGCGGCCGGACGAAAACGGCCGACCGGGTGGCATACGATCGAAAGTGCTCACGTACGGTGACCCGCCCTGGTGGAGCGCCGTGTCCGAAAGCCTGGAAGGCTGTTTCGCCGTGTCCATCGCCGACAAGTTCTCGCCCGCGCCCCGTGAAGTCCGCCTCGCCGGCGTCGTCACCGCGCTGCCGGGGCTCGCCCTGATCGTGTTCGCGGTCCTGCTCCTGGTCAACGGCCAGGCCGGACCGGAGAACCTGCTTGCCGAGGTCGCCTATTACCTCGTCCTCGCCGCCGGAACACTGGCCTGCGCGGCCGGACTGGTGCTGGGGAAGACCTGGGCGAGGTCGCCCGGGGTGGTCGTCGCGCTGATCCTGGTCGGCGTCGGCTGGTACGGCGCGGGGCCGTCCGGGCAGCCGCTGTGGGGTGTGCCGCTGGGCCTGATCGGCGTCGCCGTCATCGTGCTGCTGTTCCGCCGCCCGTCGCGGGCGTGGGCGCTCGGGCTGCGGGAGGGCGAGACCGAGGAAGAAGCCGCCGAACGCGACGGCGCCGCGGGACGTGCGGCGCGTCGCGAACGCGAGGAGCGGGACTCCTGATCGAGGGGTGAGTCGAAGGTGGCGTGGTCGTAGCCTGGCCCTGGCCAGGAACTAGGCCTGGGCGGCGAGCGCCTTCAGCGGCTCGTCGGTGAGCCGGTCCACGGTCCACTCGTCCATCGGCACCGCGCCGAGTGACTTGTAGAACCCCTGAGCCGGGTTCCAGTTCAGCACCGACCATTCGAGGCGGGCGTAACCGCGCTCGACACAGACCGCCGCGAGCGTGGCCAGCAGTGCCTTGCCGAGGCCGGAGCCGCGCTGCTCGGGGCGGACGTAGAGGTCCTCGAGGTAGATACCGTGCACGCCGCGCCACGTGGAGAAGTTCAGGAACCACAGCGCGTAGCCGACGATCTCGCCGTCGACCTCGGCGACGTGCCCGAACAGGCCCGGAGCCTCGCCGAACAGCGCGACGCGCAGCTGCTCGGGCGTGAGGTGGCATTCGTCCGGCGCTCGTTCGAACTCGGCGAGGTCGTAGACCAGCCGGACCACGGCGTCGATGTCTTCTTCGCGGATCCGTCGGATGCGGTCGTCGCCCATTTCAGTCCTCGGTGGTGGGGAGCAGGTTGAGGTGTTCGATCTGGGGCTCGCCGCGTTCGTCGCCGAGCACCGCGACGCCGGCCGGGTCGAGTCCGAAGTGGACGCCCGCCGTCGAAGGCAGCCCGACCCAGCGCGCGACCAGGACACGGCTGAAGTGCCCGTGGCCGACCAGGATCACGTCACCCTTGCCGAGCGGCTCGCGGACACGGTCGATCAGCTTGTCCGCGCGGGCGTTGACGTCTTCCGCGCTTTCGCCGCCGGGGATCGGATGCGACCAGACCGTCCAGCCGGGAACGGTTTCGCGGATCGCCGGGGTGGTGATGCCCTCGTAGTCGCCGTAATCCCATTCCGACAGCTCTTCGGTGACCTCGTCGACGCGCAGGCCTGCCAGCTCGGCCGTCCGCAGCGCGCGGGTGCGGGGACTGGAAAGGACGAGGGCGGGGCTGCCGCCGAGCACCGCGCGCAGGGTGCTGCCCGCCGCGCGGGCCTGCCCTTCGCCCGCGGCCGTGAGCGGGATGTCGGTGCGCCCGGTGTGCCGTCCGTTGACGGACCACTCGGTCTGACCGTGCCGGAGAAGGAAGAGCCGATTAGCCACGGTTGCGAATATAGCCTGCGGTCCGGTTATGCTACTGGTGAGTAACATGATGAGGAGACCGTGATGGCGCAGAATCCGACCTACGCGATGTGGAACCGGCTGGCCGGGAAGCCGGTCGGCAAACAGCTGTTCTCGGCGGCGATGTGCCTGCGTGTGCCGTACTTCCGGACGGTGCTCCCGTCGGTGCGCGAACTGCGGCCCGGCCGGTGCGAGGTGACGTCCCCGAAGTGGTGGGGTGTTTACAACCACATCAAGACCTTTCACGCGATCGCGGCGTGCAACCTCGCCGAGATCGCCATGGGCATGCTCGCCGAGGCGACCGTCCCGACGACGCATCGCTGGCTGCCCAAGGGGATGACGGTCTCCTACGTGGCGAAGGCCGAGACCGGCCTGCGGGCCGTCGCCGAACTGCCCGAGCTGCCGGAATTCGGCGACGAGGGATTCGAGCTCCCGGTGCCGGTGACGATCACGGACACGAACGGCAAGCCCGTCGTGACCGCGACCATCACCATCTGGGTGACCAAGAAGAAGTAGGCGCCCACCTCGCTCCGCGTTTCGTCCTCTGGTTGCGGTCCTTGCGCGTGCAATTACCGGGACCAGAGGACTGATCGCGGGAGATCAGAGGGGCTTGAACTGGACGTAGGTCACCTGCTTGAAGGTGTTCGACCCGCTCGGCGACGGCAGGCCGAGCAAGTGGTCGGCTACTTGCGTCAAGGGTCCGCAGCCGGTCGTGCGCGGAAGGGCGAGCTGGGTGTCTACGACGCCGAACTTCACCGTCTGCGGGTTCTTCGAGATCACCTCGAAGGGCACCGCGGGATCGTCCTTGACCACCGAGTGGAGCGGCGCGTCGAGCGTGCCGATCGTGCATCCCTTGGGCAGCAACGGATGCCGCAGGGCCGCGGACAGGTCCAGTTCGCCGCGGCGTTCGTCGTTCGAGAGGAAGTCCGAGTAGCCGCCGTACTTCAGCTGCATACTCGCCCCGAAAGCGCCGCTGATCCGTGCGGGAGCGTGACGCAGTTCGCCGAACACCTGCGCGAACTTCCCGCCCACCTTGCCTTCGGAGAACGTCAGCCGCATCTCCCCGAGCGGGATCTCCCGGTCGCCGATGGTCAGGACTCCTTGGGAGACAAAGGCTTCGCAGCGCCAGGTGCCGGGGTCGGCGTTGGCGGGCGGGGCGGGGCAGGCGGAGAAGTCGAACTCGGGCAAGGGGGACGACGCCGCGGAGGCGTGGCCGGGCAGGACGACGAGGGCGGCGGCGGAGAGTGCGGCCGCGGCCGCGGCGAGAAGGCGTCTCATGACTCGAAAGAGTGGTCCGTCGCGGTCTGGGTCACATCGGGGAAGACCCCCAGGGGATCCCGGAAATCACCACGTTCGAGTGAAACTTAACGGTGTTTACCCAGCTGACGCGAATCCATTTCGGATTCGGTCTTGAAGGCGCCGCGAGCAGCGGGTGATCATCGGCCCATGTCCCCATTGTCGCGCCGCAGGTTCCTCGGGTTCACCGCACTCAACTCCGCCGCCGCTCTCGGGCTCACCACGATTTCCACCGCGCGGGCCGAAGAAACGGCCCCGGGCTTCTCGACGGCCGTGGTCGTCGGCACCGGCTACGGCGCCGCGGTCACCGCGCTGCGCCTCGGCGAAGCCGGGATTCCCACCGTCATGCTCGAGATGGGCAAACTGTGGAACGAGCCCGGTCCCGGCGGCAACGTCTTCTGCGACATGCTCAAGCCGGACAGGCGGGCCATGTGGTTCAAGGACCGCACGCAGGCGCCGCTCGCGTCGTTCCTTTGGCTGGACCTGGCCAACCGGGACATCAAGCGGTACCCCGGTGTCCTCGACAGGGTGAATCACGGTGACATGTCCGTGTACGTCGGACGAGGCGTCGGCGGCGGTTCGCTGGTCAACGGCGCGATGGCCGTGACGCCGAAGCGGTCGTACTTCGAGGAGATCCTGCCCGCCGTCGACGCGGACGAGATGTACGGGACCTACTTCCCCCGGGCCAACCAGGAGCTCGGGGTGAACCACATCGACCAGGACTGGTTCGAAACCTGTCGTTCCTACCGCTACGCGCGGGTTTCCCGGAAAGCGGCGGCGCGGGCGGGGCTCAAGACGGTGTTCGTGCCCAGCGTCTACGACTTCGAGTACATGAAGCGGGAGGAAGCGGGCACGGTGCCACGGTCGGCGCTCGCCTCGGAAGTCATCTACGGCAACAACCACGGCAAGCGTTCCCTCGACAAGACCTACCTCGCGGCCGCGCTGGGCACCGGGAAGGTGACCATCAAGACGCTGCACCAGGTCCGCGGGATCACCCGGCAGACCGACGGCACGTACGTCCTCACCGTGCACGAAACGTCCGAGGACGGCGCGGTCGTGGCGAGGAAACAACTCGGCGCGAAGTACCTCTTCCTCGGCGCCGGCAGCCTCGGTTCGACGGAATTGCTCGTGCGGGCAAGGGAAACCGGGACGCTGCCCGACCTGAACGACGAGGTCGGCCGCGGCTGGGGCACCAACGGCAACGTGATGCTGGGCCGCGCCAACCACGCGTGGGACCTCGGCGGCTCGCTGCAGTCGGGGATGCCCGCGCTCGGCATCGACGCGTGGGACGACCCGGTGAACCCGGTCTTCGCCGAGGTCGCGCCGGTCCCCGCCGGGATCGAGACGTGGCTGAGCCTGTACCTGGCGATCACGAAGAACCCCGAACGCGGCCACTTCACCTACGACGCCGCCAGCGACTCCGCGCGACTCCGGTGGAACGCCGCGCAGGGGCAGCCGTCGATCGACGCGGCGAAGTCCTTGTTCGACAAGATCAACCGGGCGAACCGCACGGTCTACCGGAGCGATCTGTTCGGGGACACGCGGTCGTTCGAGAACCGGTTCACCTATCACCCGCTGGGCGGGCTGGTGCTGGGCAAGGCCACCGACCTGTACGGCCGGGTGAAGGGCTATCGGAACCTCTACGTGACCGACGGGTCGCTGATCCCGGGCAGCACCGGGGTGAACCCCTTCGTGACGATCACCGCGCTGGCGGAGCGGAACGTGGATCGGGTGCTGCGGGAGGACCTGTCGCGCTGACTCAGCCCTCGGCCCGCAGCTTTTCGTAGTACGCGACGCATTCGTCGTACTTCGGCAGCAACCCCTGCTCCAAGGCTTCCTTCAGATAGGGCGCCGAGGTGTCCTTTTCGGACACCACCGGCTCGACATCCTGCGGCCACGGCAGCGCGAGATCGGCGTCCATCGGGTTGACACCGTGTTCGCCGGCCGGGTTGTACGGCTCGGAACAGAGGTAGGCCATCACCGTTTTGTCTTCGAGCGCCATGAAAGCGTGACCGAGGCCTTCGGCGATGTAGACCGCTTTGTACTCGGCGCTGTCGAGCAGCACGGACGTCCATTCGCCGAAGGTGGGCGAGCCGACGCGGAGGTCGACGATGATGTCCAGCAGCGAACCGCTCGGGCAGTACACGTATTTCGCCTGCCCGGGCGGGGTGTCCGCGAAGTGCAGGCCGCGGACGGCGCCGCGCCGGGAAACGCTGGTGTTGGTCTGTGCCAGGCGAAGCCGATGTCCGACCGCTTCGGCGAACGCCTCCTCCTGGAACGGCGCCACGAACAGACCGCGGTGATCGGGGAATACGCGAGGGGTGAATTCGAAACAGTCGGGGATGCTGAGGCGCCTGGCTTGCATGGCCTCAATGCTAACGAGCCATTCCCAAGCCGGACGGACGTCTTGGGAAACCTCTCCTGAGCTGCGGAAAGCCGGGCCTCTTTGTGACATCAACCGCACCAGAGGGGCACACTGGTCCGTATGCCTGTCACAATGATCTGACCGCTGCGTCCGCGGCCGTCGCCACACCCACGGCACCGATGGCCGAATGGACGCTTCGCCGACAGGCCGGCGCTACCGCGCTGGGCTGCCGTGTCGGAGGACGAGTTACCCCAGGTGGCTGGGCCATGCCCTGTTCGGCCTGCTCACCGGCCAGTTCCCCCGCTCGCAGTCCCAGGAGAAACCCGATGACCTTCGCTCGAATCGAGACTTCGCCGTCCTTAGACACGGCGGAAGCAATGACGGGAACCACGATGACCACGCCAGTGACCGACGCCGAGATCTTCGAAGGACACGAGGGCGGCAAGCTCTCCGTGGCCGCGACGCGCCCGATCTCCTCGCCCCGCGACCTTTCGGTCGCGTACACGCCCGGTGTGGCGAAGGTGAGCCTGGCCATCGCCGAGGACGCGGCCAAGGCGAAGCGGTACACGTGGGCGGACAGGCTGGTCGTGGTGGTCAGCGACGGTACGGCGGTGCTCGGCCTCGGTGACATCGGCGCGAGCGCGTCGCTGCCGGTCATGGAGGGCAAGTCGGTCCTGTTCAAGACCTTCGGCGGCCTCGACTCCATCCCGCTGGTGCTCGACACCACCGACGTCGACGAGATCATCGAGACCCTGGTCCGGCTGCGCCCGTCGTTCGGCGCGGTGAACCTGGAAGACATCTCGGCGCCGCGCTGCTTCGAACTGGAGGACCGCCTCAAGGAGGCCCTCGACTGCCCGGTCATGCACGACGACCAGCACGGCACGGCGATCGTCACGCTGGCCGCGCTGCGCGGGGCGAACCAGGTCCTCGGCAAGGACATCTCCGGCCAGCGCGTGGTCGTCTCGGGAGCGGGTGCGGCGGGTGTGGCCTGCGCCAGGATCCTGCAGAACGCCGGCGTCGCGGACGTCACCGTGCTCGACTCGCGCGGCATCATCCACGAAGGCCGTGAGGGCCTGAACCCGATCAAGCAGAAGCTGGCCGAAACGACGAACACGAGCGGCCTGCGCGGCGGCCTCGGTGAGGCGCTGAAGGGCGCCGACGTCTTCCTGGGCCTGTCCGGGGCGACCATCGACGAGACCCTGCTGGCCGGCATGTCCGACGACGCGATCGTGTTCGCGCTGTCGAACCCGGACCCGGAGGTCCACCCGGTGGCGGCGTCGCGGTACGCCAAGATCGTGGCGACCGGGCGCAGCGACTTCCCGAACCAGATCAACAACGTGCTGGCGTTCCCCGGCGTCTTCCGCGGCGCGCTGGACTCCGGCGCGCGGGCGATCACCGAGAACATGAAGCTGGCCGCGGCCGACGCGATCTTCTCCGTCGCGCAGGACGACCTCGGGCCGGACCGCATCGTCCCGAGCCCGCTGGACCCGCGCGTCGCGCCCGAGGTGGCCGCCGCGGTCGCGAAGGCCGCCGAGGCCGACGGCGTGGTGTGACGGTCCCTTTCACGCTTTCTCAAGTGCTATGAAAGGCCCGTTACTTGCAAATTTTGCAAGTAACGGGCCTTTCATAGCGTCCGGGGGTTGCGCGTCTCAGCCGGTCGGCAGGGCCAGATCGGCGCCGGAGGCGAGTACGGAGCCGGTCAGCAGTGAGCCGGGCGAGTAGATCGTGCAGTGCACGGTGCGCACGCCGTGCTCCCAGCCGACGCGATCGGGTCCCGCGTAGCTCAGGTAGGCGTCGACTCCGGCCGCGTCGAGCCGCGGGCGGTCCACGTTCTTGGCCATGATCCGGTCGCACCGGGGCAAGGCCTCCGCTTTCAGTTTCTCGTTACCGGGCCACGGACCGTCCGGCGCGATGAAGGCCCCGATCGTCTCGGTGCTGTGCGCGCCACCGCACGTGGTGAGTTCGACACTGGTGTAGGTGGCGTTGACCTCGGGCTGCTCGAAGCATTCGCCCGGCTTCAAGGTGCACACAGTGGCGTAGCCGGGCGAAGGGGTCGCGCAGCCCGCGCTCGGTGGGTTCGCGGTGTAGCGGTCCGGGTCCGCCATGGTGTTCCCGAGCAGGGCGACCCAGCCGACGGTCCAGACCCCGGCGGCCGCGAGGCCACCGATCGCCAGACCGCGGCCCGGCCGCTTCCCCGGACCGGTCTGGGCGAGCGCGACGATGCCCAGGATGATCGCGGGCAGCAACGTCAGCGGCAGGCAGCCGGTCAGTCCCAGCACGAGCGCGGCTATCGCCAGGCCGCTGGTCGTGGGTCGCGGCGGAGGGTAGGGGGACCCGTACGGCGGGGCGGGCACGACACCAGTCAGCGGCAGGCCGCGCGGTTCGTTCATGGGGCCGAACCTAGGTACGGCTCGATGAAGTTCCGATGACAGCCGGGAGCGTCAGGCGAGCAGTTCCGCCAGGCGGTGCCGTGGCAGGTCGATCAGCCGCGCGTCCGTCAGCTCCGGCGGCAGGTCCAGCGACACGTTCGCCAGCCGCGCGTGCGCCCGGGTCAGCAGGTCTTCCTGGTGCTCGACGGCGTCCGCGACGACGATGGCGTGCCGGTTGTCCGGGGTGCTCCGCAGCAGCCGCAGCTTGTACTTCGCCCCGACCAGCCGGTTGAGCGCGCCCTGCGCCTCCGCGTTCGTCAGGTCGGGATGCGAGTTCGGGACCAGCAGCGCCAGCCGCCGCGCGTTGGTGCCGAGCAGGGTCCGCAGCAGCCACGGGCCGGGGTCGGCCGAGAGGTCCATCGCGACCGCGTCGCCTTCCGGTCCGGAAACGGACCAGTCGACCGGCCGCGACTCCAGCGCCAGCCCGCCTTCGGTGGCGATTTCGTGCAGCTTGTCCAGCAGCGACGGCTTGGCCGCGCCCGCGGACTCCACCGACTGCGGTCCGTGCGTGTAGATCGCGGCCTTCCCCTTGCCGCCGCGGTTCTTCTTCGACTTCGCGGTCGGCTGGCAGACGTAGAGGTCCGCCGCGCTCCCGATCGCCTGCGCGCCGAAGTACCGGTTGAAGCCCGGCAGGATCGCTTCGAAGGTCAGCCCGAGCGTCGCGAGCGCCCGCTGCACCTGTGCGCCCAGGGCGGGGTGGCGGGGACTGTAGCCGTAAGCGAGCAGCAAACGCCCGTCCGAGGGTTCGCTGAGCGCCTGGACCCCACGCGCCGCGAAAAGGCCCATTCCTTCGGGGGTGTAAGGCGGATCACTGAACACGAGATCCATCCGCCCGGTCACCGACGGTGGCAGGCCGACGCGCAGATCCGTGTGCAGGGTGCGGATGGATCGCTCGCTGAGCTCGTCGATGTAGGCCAGCACACGATCGTCGAGATCGACGACGGTGAGGTCCGCGTCGGGCCGCAGCGCGCGGACGGCCAGTGAAGTGAGGTCGTGGTCGCCGAGGAACAGCAGCTTCGCGGTGTCGAGGTCGTAGCGCTCGTCCAGCCACAGCGCGCGGTTCAGCACGGTCTCCGGAGTCGCCTGCACGTGGTCGAGCGCGGCCAGCGGAGCCGGGACGTTCTCGACGTAGCTGGTGATGGTCTTCAGCAGGTCGGGATCGGTTTTCCGGTCCTGTGCCCCGAAGCGCGCGTACTTCTCGCGGGCGGCGGGGGCGAGCCGGAGGCGGGACTCGTTCCGCTCGAGGTCGTCGCCGAGCGCGTTCAGGACGTCTTCGACACTCCGGCGCGGCGCGGTGCTGATCCGGATCAGCTCGCCTAGGTCACGCCAATCCGTCCGGAGCAGGGAAATCACCTGATGGAGCGGTCGCACGTGGACACCGTGCGCCGCGAGGACGTCATCGACGGAAGGACTCACGGCCTGCAGCCTAGGCCGTGTCCTGTGAACCGGCTCCTGGGACACCGTGCCAACAGGGCCGATCTGGGCTACGGTTTTTCGACCAGACATGGGGAGAGACACGTGACTATCGAGTTCCGTGGCGTGACCAAGCGGTATCCGGACGGGACGGTCGCTGTCGACGACCTGAACCTCACCGTGGAGGACGGCACCATCACCGTCTTCGTCGGGCCGTCCGGTTGCGGCAAGACCACGTCGCTCCGGATGATCAACCGCATGGTCGAGCCGACCTCCGGCGCCGTGCTGCTCGACGGCAAGGACGTCAGCGACGGCGACCCGGCGCTGCTGCGCCGCGGCATCGGCTACGTCATCCAGCACGCCGGCCTCTTTCCACACAGGACAGTCCTGGACAACGTCGCCACCGTGCCGCTGCTGACCGGCTGGGACAAGGCCAAGGCGCGCAAGCGGGCGGCCGAGCTGCTCGAAACCGTCGGCCTGCCCGCGGAACTCGGCAAGCGGTACCCCGCCCAGCTTTCCGGCGGCCAGCAGCAGCGGGTCGGCGTCGCCAGGGCGCTCGCGGCGGATTCGCCGGTGCTGCTGATGGACGAGCCGTTCTCCGCCGTCGACCCGATCGTCCGCGAGGAACTGCAGGACGAGCTGCTGCGCCTGCAGTCGCAGCTGGGCAAGACGATCGTGTTCGTCACCCACGACATCGACGAGGCCGTGCGGCTCGGCGACAAGATCGCCGTGCTCCGGGTCGGTGGTGTGCTCGCGCAGTACGGCACGCCGTCGGACGTGCTGCGGCATCCCGTCGACGACTTCGTCGCGTCGTTCGTGGGCAAGGACCGCGGCTATCGCGGCCTTTCCTTCCTTTCCGCGGAAGGCATCGTCGTCGAAGAGGTCAAGCGGGTCGAGGTCGGCAAGCCGGTCTCCGGGCCGTCCGACGAGTGGCTGGTCGCGGTCAACGCCGACGGGCAGCCGCGCGGCTGGCTGCGCCCCGGGTCCACTGTGGACGGAGAGCTCGCCGAGACCGATCTCGCCGCGGGCGGTTCGCTGTACGTGCAGGGTTCGCCGATCCGCGGCGCGCTCGACGCGGCGCTTTCGTCGCCCGCGAGCCTCGGTGTCGTGGTCGACGCCGAAAACAAGGTCCTCGGCGTGGTCAGAGCCAAGCAAGTCCTCGACGTGATCGAAGCGCTGCCACTGGGTTCCTGATGGGGGACTTCTTCGCGGAACTCGGCCGCTACCTCGCGAGCGCCAACAACCGCTCGCAGTTCTTCGGCGACCTGCTCGACCACGTCTACCTGTCGCTGATCCCGCTGGTGCTGGGGCTGGTGATCGCGGTACTGGCCGGCTGGCTCGGCCATCGGTTCGCCGCCGCGCGTTCCGTGCTGCTGGTCGTGTCGAACCTGCTGTACACGATCCCTTCGCTCGCGTTGTTCGTGGTGATCCCGGGCATCATCGGCTCGAAGATCCTCGACAGCGTCAACGTCATCGTCGCGCTCACCGTCTACACCGCCGCCCTGCTGGTGCGCCCGGTGCTCGACGCGCTCGACGCCGTCCCACCGCATGTGGTCGCCGCGGCCACGGCGATCGGCTACAAACCCGCGCGCCGGTTCCTCAGCGTGGAACTGCCGCTTTCGGTGCCGGTGCTCGCGGCGGGCGTCCGGGTGGCCTCGGTCAGCAACATCAGCCTGGTCAGCGTCGGCGCGCTGATCGGCACCGGCGGGCTCGGCGTGCTGTTCACCGACGGCTTCCAGCGTGAGTACTTCTCGCCGATCGTCGTCGGGATCGTCGCGACACTGCTGCTCGCGCTGATCGTCGATCTGGTGCTGGTCCAGCTCCGCAATCTCCTCACACCCTGGGACCGGGTGGCGACCACGGCGGGGGCGAAATGATCGGCGACGTTCTGAACTGGTTCGGCGACCCTGCCCACTGGCAGGGCGCGGAGGGCATTCTCAACCGGCTGTTGCAGCATCTCGGCTACACCTTGCTGGCACTGGTCTTCGCGCTGATCATCGCGATCCCGCTCGGGCTCTACGTCGGGCACACCGGCCGCGGCGCGGTGCTGCTGGTGAGCGGCGGCAACGCGATCCGCGCACTGCCGACGCTGGGGCTGGTGACCTTCCTGTTCCTGCTCTTCACCGAAAGCGAGATCTCGACGATCATCGGGCTCGTGGTGCTCGCCATCCCGCCGATCCTCGCCGGGACCTACGCGGGCCTGCAGGCGACCGATCACGGCGTCGTCGACGCGGCGCAGGGCATCGGAATGACCGGCTGGCAACGGTTGTGGAAGGTCGAGGTGCCCATCTCGCTGCCGCTGGTGCTCGGCGGGGTGCGGAACTCGGTGCTGCAACTGGTGGCGACGGCCGCCGTCGCGGCCTACGTCGGGCTCGGCGGACTCGGCCGGTTCCTCCTCGACGGACTGGCCATTTTGGACTATCCCCAGGTGGTCGCGGGCGCGATCCTGACGACCTTGCTCGCCGTGCTGCTGGATCTCGTCCTGGCGGGTGTCCAGCGAGCGCTGGTGCCCAAGGGAGTCCGGCTGGCGCAGGCCGCGAGCGGGAAGAAGGCGAAGGTATGAAGCGGACGGTGACGGCGCTGTTCGCCGGGATCGCGCTGCTGGCGGCGGGCTGTGGCAATCCGCTCGCCGGCGGCGCCGAAGGCGGTACGACCGGTGACATCATCATCGGCGCGTCCGACGTCGGGGAAAGTCTTCTGCTGGCCCAGATCTACGCGGGCGCGCTGCGCAACGCGGGTGCGGAGAACGTGACCGTGCGCCCGCCGGTCGGCAGCCGCGAGGTCGTCGTCAAGGCACTGCAGGACAAGTCGCTTTCGGTGGTGCCGGACTACAGCGGGAACCTGTTGCGCTACTTCGACAAGGAGACGCAGGCGACCACCCCGCAGGAGGTCTACGCGCAGTTGAAGCAGAAGGTGCCGTCCGGGTTCGAGGTGCTCGACCAGGCGCCCGCCGAGGACAAGGACCTTCTGGTGGTGCGCAAGGAACTCGCCGATTCCGGGATCAAGACCTTCTCCGATCTCGGCAAGCGGTGCAAGGAACTCGTCTTCGGTGGTCCCGGCCAGTGGAGCAGCCGGTGGAAGGACAAGATCAAGGCGCTCTACGGCTGCGAGTTCGCCGAGATCCGCACGACCGACACCGGCGGCCCGGTCACGGTCGCCGCGCTGAAGTCCGGCGACATCCAGGTCGCGGACCTGTTCAGCACGTCGTCGACGATCGCCGCGAACGGGTTCGTCCCGCTGGTGGACGACAAGAACATGTTCCCCGCGCAGAACATCGTCCCTCTTGTCGCGAAGGGGACGCTGTCGCCGAAGGAGGTCGAAGCGCTGAACCGGGTTTCGGCGGTGCTCACGACCGATCAGCTGACCGAATTGAACGTCCAGTTCAGCGAGGAGAAGCGCAACCCGCTCGACGTCGCCGAGGAGTTCCTGCGCCGGAACAACCTCCTCGCGCCCTCCTGACTGCCGCGTTTCGTCCTCTAGTTGCGGTAGTCGCGCGTGCAAGTACCGCAACTAGAGGACGAAACGCGGGAAGGGCTAGAGGCGGTCGAACGCGGGCGAGTAGCGGAACTCGCCCCGGAGCCCGGGGGTGTACGCGCGAAGGGTGCGGACCTGGAAGTGCGGCGCCCATTCCGCGACCGGTGGCGTGATCCCGTGCTGTCCGGCGAGGACGAAGCCGAAGCGGGAGTAATAGTTCGGGTCGCCGAGCAGGACCACCGCGCCGTAGCCGAGCGCGTCCGCCGCGCCGAGCACCGCGTGCACGAGCGCGGAGCCGATGCCGGAGGCGTGGTACTCGGGCAGGACGCCGAGCGGGCCGAGGCCGACCGTCGACTTCTCGTCGGAGCCGAGGCGGGACGGGCTGCAGCAGACGTGTCCGACGACCTTCCCGTCGCGTTCGGCCACGATGGACAGTGCGCCGATCAGATCGCCGTCCTCCCTGAGTTCGTCGACGAGTTTCGCCTCGACCACCGGGACACTGTGTTTCGCGAACGCGGCCAGGTGGACGGCGTGGATCGCCTCGCTGTCGGCCGGGATTTCCTGTCGGAGCTGCATGGGCCCGAGTGTGCTCCATCCGAAGGTAGGATGGAAATCGATTTCCGCCCGGCGAGGTCGCGACTTTAGTAGGCGGCCATCCGTGTGTACTTTCACTCCGCTGAAACGTCCGGTGGGCGGGAAAGCGACCACAAGGTGTGCGGATTCCCCATTCTTCGTGGGCCGTACGGGCGCAAAACGCGACTAAAGGCGGGGGCTGAACGGTGCCCGACCTGCGCCGGAAGTCCGCCCATTACTACCGAGATGTCCGTAATGCAAGGTCTTCCTTGGGGTGAATCCGCGATTTAGTCTCAGCCTGCGCTCCTAGTGGAACGCGCTTCACCTCTGATTCACCCCCAACGATCCGGCGGGATTTTCATGCCCGTGGGTCGACCCTGCCTGGGAGGAATATCTTGAACAATTCCCTGGGAACCTTGAAAAGACGCCTGCCTGTCTTCGGTGTCACTGCGGCCGTCGCCGTGCTCACGGCGCTCGGCGGTACCACCGCCGCGTCGGCGGCCGAGGGTTCGATCGTCAACGCGGGTAGCGCCAAGGCGATCAAGGACAGCTACATCGTCGTGCTGAAGGACGGCTCCTCGGTCGAAGCCGCGGCCAAGAACCTGACGAACCGTCACGGCGGAACGGTCGAGAAGACCTTCGCGTCGTCGGTCCGCGGTTTTTCCGGCGCGCTGACCGAAAAGCAGGCGAAGCGTGTCGCCGCCGACCCCGCGGTGGCCTACGTGGAGCAGAACCAGACCGTCTCGATCTCGGCGGACCAGCTGAACCCGCCCTCGTGGGGCCTGGACCGGGTCGACCAGCAAAGCCTTCCGCTGGACCAGAAGTACAGCTACAGCACCACCGCGTCGAACGTCACCGCGTACGTCGTCGACACCGGCATCCTCACCACGCACCCCGACTTCGGCGGACGCGCGACCCACGGTCGTGACACCGTCGACAACGACAACGACGCCACGGACTGCCAGGGCCACGGCACCCACGTCGCGGGCACCATCGGCGGCACCGCACACGGTCTGGCCAAGGGCGTCAAGCTCGTCGCCGTCCGCGTGCTGAACTGCTCCGGTTCCGGGACGACCGCCGGTGTCATCGCCGGTGTCGACTGGGTCACCGCGAACGCCGTCAAGCCCGCCGTCGCGAACATGAGCCTCGGCGGTGGCGCTTCGGCGACCCTCGACCAGGCCGTCCAGCGGTCGATCGCGGCGGGCGTCACCTACGGTGTCGCGGCCGGTAACGACTACGGCGCCAACGCGTGCAACACCTCCCCGGCCCGCACGCCCGAGGCGATCACCGTCGGCTCGACCACGAACACCGACGCCAAGTCCGACTTCTCCAACATCGGCACCTGCCTCGACATCTTCGCGCCGGGCAGCGGCATCACGTCGACGTGGCTGAACAACGGCACCAACACCATCAGCGGCACCTCGATGGCGACCCCGCACGTCGTCGGCGCGGCCGCGCTGTACGCCTCGGCCAACCCGACCGCCACGCCCGCCCAGGTCCGTGACGCGCTCGTCAACGCCGGCACCAAGGGCAAGGTGACCAGCCCGGGCACCGGTTCGCCGAACGTGCTGCTCTACACCGGTACCGGCGGTGGCCCCGGCCCCGAGCCCACGCCCTGTGGCACGCAGACCAGCAGCGGCGCCGTCGCCATCCCCGACGCCGGTGCCGCGGTGACCAGCACGGTCACCGTCGCGAACTGCGCCCGCAACGCCTCGGCCACCACCAAGGTCGCGGTGAACATCACGCACACCTACGTCGGTGACCTGGTCATCGACCTGGTCGCGCCGGACGGCACCTCGTACCGCCTGAAGGGTTCGAGCAACGACTCGTCCGACAACATCAACACCACGTACACCGTCAACGCCGCGGCCGAGGCCGCGAACGGCGCCTGGAAGCTGAAGGTGCAGGACGTGTACCGGGTCGACACCGGCACGCTCAATAGCTGGTCGCTGACCCTCTGATCCACCCCTGGAGTACGTGAAGGCCCCCTTCCTCCTGCTGGGAAGGGGGCCTTCCCGTCTCCGGAGGGTGATTCGGCGCCCAGTTGCGGCGTTCGTCCACTAAGGACCTTCATGAGGCTTTAATCTCTGCGCATGCAGCCCGGACCGCCCTATCAGCAGGGGCCACAGCAGCCGTATCAGCAGGGTTACCCGCAGCAGGGATATCCCGGATACCCGCAGCCCGGGTACGGACCGCCCCCGCCCAAGAAGTCCAACACCGGCCTCATCGTCGGGATCGCCGTCGGCGCGGTGGTGCTGCTCGGCGGTGGCGGGGTCGCGGCCTTCCTGCTGCTCTCCGGCGACTCCGGTTCGTCTTCGTCCGCGGCGCCGACTTCGTCCAAGAAGACCGGGCCGCCGGACAAGTACACCTCGATGCCCGGATGCCAGAAGATCGGCGACAGGGTGAGGAACCTGCCCCCGCTCGAACCGCCGAAGGGCGAGGAACCGGCGAGCACGTCGGCCCAGGACATCGTCTACACGGCGTCTTCGTGTTCCTGGCGTGAATACGGTGCTCCGTCGGCTTTAGTGACGATGTACCTGTCGAAGTCGAAGGAGCCGGGCACGGGCGCCGGTGAGGCATGGGCCAAGGCGGGGTACGACAACGCCATGGACGACGGCGGGGAAGTGATCCCCAGCATGGCGAACGCGACCAAGGCCGGTTACAACGAGATCCGGTCCGACGGGCAGTGCTCGATCAAGTTCTATCAAGGGAACGTCGAAGCACAGATCATCGTGAGTGGCGCCGAGCCCAGCAAACCGATCGACCAGAAGCTGTGCAAGGAGAACGCGCTGAAGGTCGCGAAGGCGACCTCCGAGGCGATCGGCAGCTGAAGGACGCTTTCCCCGCGTAAGACGCAGCGAAGGGGCCCTTCACCGCATGAGATGCGGTGAAGGGCCCCTTCACTCGAATCAGTCGAAGGCCCGCGCGATGAGCGCCTTCTGCTCGACCTCGTGCACCTTGGACGAACCGGCCGACGGCGCGGCCATCGGACGGCGCGACACGACGTCCAGGCTGGAGAACACCTCCGGGAGCTTCCGCGGCAGGTTCAGGCCGAAGAACGGCCACGCACCCTGGTTCTCCGGCTCCTCCTGGACCCAGACCGCGGGAGCGCCGTTGTAGCGCTCGAGCGCCGCCAGCAGCTTCTTCTTCGGCAGCGGGTAGTACTGCTCGACGCGCACGATCGCGATGTCGTTCGCCTCGCGCTTGGTCCGCTCCGCCACCAGCTCCCAGTACAGCTTGCCCGAGGTCAGCAGGACCTTGCGCACCTTCGCCGGGTCGACGACGGCGTCGTCGATGACCGACATGAACTTCGTCTGGCCGGTGAAGTCCTCGACCTGCGAGGTCGCGGCCTTGTTGCGCAGCATCGACTTGGGGGTGAAGACCACCAGCGGCCGGTTGACTCCGTCGAGGGCGTGACGGCGGAGGAGGTGGAAGTAGTTCGCCGGGGTGGACGGGACCGAGACGGTCATCGAGCCTTCGGCGCACAGCGAGAGGAAACGCTCGATGCGGCCGGAGGTGTGGTCCGGTCCCTGGCCCTCGTGGCCGTGCGGCAGCAGCAGCACGACGTCGGAGAGCTGGCCCCACTTGGCCTCGCCGGAGGAGATGTACTCGTCGATGACGGTCTGCGCGCCGTTGACGAAGTCACCGAACTGCGCTTCCCACATGACCAGCGCTTCGGAGTTGGCCACGGAGTAGCCGTATTCGAAGCCGACCGCCGCGTACTCGGACAGCGCCGAGTCGTAGATCATGACGCGGCCCTGGCCGTCGGCCAGGCTGGCCAGCGGCGAGTACTCCTGGCCGTTCTTGCGGTCGATCAGCACCGAGTGGCGCTGGGTGAAGGTGCCGCGGCGGGAGTCCTGGCCGGACAGCCGCACCAGGCGGCCTTCCATGGCCAGCGAACCGAAGGCGAGCAGCTCACCGAAGGCCCAGTCGATGCCGCCTTCGCGGGACATCTTGTGACGGCGCTCCATGACCGGCTTGACCCGCGGGTGCGGGGTGAAGCCCTCGGGGACGTTGAGGAACGCGTCGCCGATGTGCTCGATGACCTCGCTGGTGGTCGCGGTGGGCACCTTGGCCGGGACCTGCTGCTCCTCCTCGACCGAGGGGCTGGCCTTCGCCACGTGCTTCTCGAGCTCGCGGACCTCGTTGAACACGTGCTCCAGCTGGCTGGAGAAGTCGCGCAACGCGGCCTCGGCCTCTTCGACGGAGATGTCGCCGCGGCCGATCAGCGATTCGGTGTAGGTCTTCCGGACCGAACGCTTCGTGTCGATGATGTCGTACATCGCCGGCTGGGTCATCGAAGGGTCGTCGCCCTCGTTGTGCCCGCGGCGGCGGTAGCAGATCAGGTCGATCACGACGTCCTTGTGGAACGCCTGGCGGTATTCGACGGCCAGCTTGGCCACCCAGTGCGCGGCTTCGGGGTCGTCACCGTTCACGTGGAAGATCGGCGAACCGATCATCTTCGCGACGTCGGTGGCGTACTCGCTCGAACGCGAGTGCTCGGGCGCGGTGGTGAAGCCGACCTGGTTGTTGACGATGACGTGCACGGTGCCGCCGGTGCGGTAGCCGCGCAGCAGCGCCAGGTTCAGCGTCTCGGCCACGACACCCTGGCCCGCGAAGGCCGCGTCGCCGTGCATGAGGACCGGGAGGACGGTGAAGCCCTCGCCACCCTTGTCGAGGATGTCCTGCTTCGCGCGGACGATGCCCTCGAGGACCGGGTCGACGGTCTCCAGGTGCGACGGGTTCGCGGTCAGCGACACCCTGGTCTCGCCGTCGCCGAACATGCGGAAGTACTTGCCCTCGGCGCCGAGGTGGTACTTCACGTCACCGGAGCCGTGCGCCTGGCCCGGGTCGAGGTTGCCCTCGAACTCCTGGAAGATCTGCGCGATCGGCTTGCCGACGATGTTGGCGAGCACGTTCAGGCGGCCGCGGTGCGGCATGCCGATGACGACCTCGTCGAGCTCGTGCTCGGCGGCCTTGTCCAGCAGCGTGTCGAGCAGCGGGATCGCCGTCTCGCCGCCTTCGAGGGAGAAGCGCTTCTGGCCGACGTACTTGGTCTGCAGGAAGGTCTCGAACGCCTCGGCGGCGTTGAGCTTCGAGAGCACGTACTTCTGGACCGCGGGGTCCGGCTTCTCGTGCGGGACCTCGACGCGGTCCTGGATCCAGCGGCGCTCCTCGGGGTCGAGGATGTGCGTGTACTCGATGCCGACGGTGCGGCAGTAGGAGTTGCGCAGGACGCCGAGGATGTCGCGCAGCTTCATCCGCTCCTGGCCGGCGAAACCGCCGACCGGGAACTCGCGGTCCAGGTCCCACAGGGTCAGGCCGTGGGAGAGGACGTCGAGGTCGGCGTGGCTGCGCTGCCGGTAGTTCAGCGGGTCGGTGTCGGCCATCAGGTGACCGCGCATGCGGAAGGCGTCGATCAGCTCGATCACGCGCGCGGTCTTGTCGACCGGGCCGTCCGGGATGTCGGCGACCCAGCGGATCGGCTCGTACGGCAGGCGCAGGCTGGTGAAGACGTCGTCGTAGAAGCCGTCTTCGCCGAGCAGCAGCTCGTGGATGCGCTTGAGGAACTCGCCGGACTCCGCGCCCTGGATGATGCGGTGGTCGTAGGTCGAGGTCAGCGTCATGATCTTGGACACGCCGAGGTCGACCAGGGCCTTCTCGCTGGTGCCCTCGAAGTGCGCCGGGTACTGCATGGCGCCGACGCCGATGATCGCGCCCTGGCCCGCCTGCAGCCGCGGCACCGAGTGGTTGGTGCCGATGCCGCCGGGGTTGGTCAGCGAGATCGTGGTGCCGGCGAAGTCGTCGGCCGTCAGCTTGCCGTTGCGGGCCTTCTTGACGATCTCCTCGTAGGCCTGCCAGAACTGCATGAAGGTCATGTTCTCGGTGGCCTTGATGGAGGCCACGACGAGCGTGCGGGAGCCTTCCTTGCCCTTCATGTCGATCGCGAGACCGAAGTTCACGTGCTCCGGCGTGATCGCGAACGGCTTCCCGTCGATCAGCTGGTAGTGCCGGTTCAGGTTCGGGAAGTTCTTCAGCGCACGGACCATCGCGTAACCGATGAGGTGCGTGAAGGAGATCTTGCCGCCGCGCGTGCGCTTGAGGTGGTTGTTGATGACGATGCGGTTGTCCGCCATCAGCTTCGCCGGGACGGCGCGCACACTCGTCGCCGTCGGCACGGACAGCGAGGCGTCCATGTTCTTCGCGATGGCCGCCGCGGCGCCGCGGAGCTGCTTCGACTCCGGCTCGGCGTCCTTCTCGGCGGGCTTGGCGGGCGCCTTCGCGGCGGCCTTGGGAGCCGCGGCCTTCGGAGCGGGCTTCGCGGCCGGCTTCGCCTCGGTCTTCGGAGCCGTCTTCGCCGGGGCGGTCTGCTTCGCGGTGGACTCGGCGTTGCGGACCGTCTGCGGCGACGGCGCGGAGGCCTGGCCGTTGGTGCCCGAGCCGTCCTTGGCGGTCTCCGCGGAGGTCTGACGGACGTCGTCAGCCTTCGTCTGCGCGGCCTGCGTTGGCTTGAAGTCCGCGAAGAAGTCGTGCCAGGCGGCATCGACTGAGGTGGGGTCGGCGAGGAACTGGTCGTACATTTCCTCGACAACCCACTCGTTGGGGCCGAATTGTGACGCAGGGCTGCTGCTGGACACGGCTTGGACTCGCCTCTATCCGTCTCGAGATCTTGAACACCGCTGATGCGCCTACCAGGCTAACCCCCTCGGTGGCGGTCGTGTGATGGAACTGGCCTGTGTGAGGCGTGGCGCACTAGGCGATGGGTCACTGTCTCGATCAAGAGATCGAAACCGAAGCACTCGGCCGACCGGGTCGCGGCCGTTCGGGGGAGCGGGGGACCTTTGGTGTCGCTTCACCGTCTGTGCAGGTCAGGTCACTGTTTGGTCGGTAAAGGTTGGTGAGGTAGTCGTGCCGGGACAGCCTGGAGTTCACGTCGGCGGGTTTTGCTGGGCGGAGGATGCGGCCGGTGTCGTGCCGGCCGCCGATCGCCCACGAGGGTGGTGGCAGGCGATGTGGCTGGACGAGTGTCCGTCGTTCTGGGACGAGGGACGTGTGCGCCCGTTGGTCACCGAGTCCGGCAAGGTCGTGCTGATGTGCGACTCGTGCTCCGCGGTGTGGCCGACGCTCTCCGACTTCAAGGAGATGGAGCACGTCGAACCCGACGAGCCGGACTGGGCGGTGACGGCCGGGGTGCACGTCCGGCCCGGGACCTTCCGGTGGGCCTCGGAACGGGACCTGGAGGTCGCCGGGATGAGCGGCCTCGCCTGGCACGCCTAGGCGGGGTACGGGCGCTCCGCCGGTAGCAGCGCTTCGGCGTCGTCGATGCGATTCGCCGCGACGAGGGCGCCGATCTCGCGCATGGTCGAGGTGACGTCGGTGACCGCGGTGATCCATTTGTCGACATAGCGATCGACGGCCTCGCCGCTCAACCCCATCTGGAGCGAACGGTGCTTCAGCGGGCCGAGGCGGATGCCGCGTTCCGGGTCCCACTGGACGCGGACCGGGCTGGCCTTGACCTCGCGCTGCCAGGTCTCCCGATCGGGATGGACGTCCCGGTCGTAGTGGCTGAGCGCCGCGTGCCCGAGCGCCCAGGCGAAGCCCTCGCGAGTGAGGTCGAGGGCGAGCACGCGTTCCTGGCCGGGCTTGGCCGCCCAGCCGCAGCGGTACGCCATCCACAGGAAGGACGGCTTGATCCAGGTCATCCGTTCGCGTTTGAACGGCGGCACGAAGGTGCCCGCCTCGAGGGCGGCGTCCGCGATGGCCGGTGAATACGCCTGATAGACGCGGATCGTGGTTTCGGTGTGGACGGCGCGGATCTGCCGCGCCGGGATTTCTTCGTTCATTTGCCGTGATGGTGACAGACGTCGTTGTTCGCGCGCGACCGAAATTCCCTTGCCGTCGGGGATGCGTGCGGCATTGCTGCGCAAGGGGTCGCGACGGATCGTGGTCGACGAGACCGCCTATCGGTGGAACATCCGGCGGAAGCCGACTTTTTCGCAAGAAGACGGTTGTTTCCTGTCGTACGCGGTGGAACTCGAAGACGCCCGGGGTGCGGTGCTGCTGGTCCGGACGGATCACGGGCACCCGTCGAACTACCTGGGAGTGCCGTCGAAAGCGGTGCTGCCTTCGGATGTCGAACGGGCCATTCGGCTGGCGCTGGAGCGTGGGTGGGAACCGGGGGCTCCCGGGGCGCAGTTCCAGCTGGATCTGGCTGCCGCGTAAGGCTCGTGAGTGGTAAGGACGAAGGTGGCGCGGTGCGCTCGATCCACCGGGCCGGTCGCAACTCCACTCAGTTGTCTTGAAGGCCACCTTTGAGACGGTCACCGTCTCAAGGTGGCCTTCAAGACAACGGGGCCACTCCGCAACCGACGCGCTCCGATGCTCACGCGGCCACTCCACGATTGGGAGCACTGGCCACTCATCCGTTCGGTCGGGTAGCTCGTGAGTGGTAAGGACGGTTAGAACCGTCCTTACCACTCACGAGAACTCAGCCCAGGGCCCACAGGCGCGCGTAGTGGCCGCCCGCCGCGACCAGCTCCGGATGCGTGCCCTGCTCGACGATCCGGCCGTGGTCCAGGACGACGATCCGGTCCGCCTTGGCGGCGGTGGCGAGGCGGTGCGCGACCACGAACGTCGTACGGCGGCGCGCGAGTTGTTCGGTCGCGCGCAGGACGGCGGCTTCGGTGGACGGGTCGAGAGCCGCGGTCGCCTCGTCGAGCAGGAGGACGTCCGGGTCCACGAGTTCGGCGCGGGCGAGGGCGACGAGTTGCCGTTGTCCGGCCGAAAGCGACCGACCGCGTTCACCGACGGGCTGATGGAAACCGGCGGGGAGCGCGGCGACACCGTCGAGCGCGCCGACGGACCGGACCGCTTCCTCGACCTCCGCGTCCGTCGCGGAAGGCCTGCCGTAGCGCACATTGTCCGCGACGGTTCCCGAGAACAGATGCGCTTCCTGGGGTACCACGCCCATTCGCGTGCGCAGCGCGGCCAGGTCGTACTCGCGGATGTCGGTGCCGTCGATCCGGACCACGCCGCCCGTCGCGTCGTAGAACCGCGCGACGAGCTTCACGGCCGTCGATTTCCCGGCACCCGTCGCCCCGACCAGTGCGACGGTCTCGCCGGGCGAGACCTCCAGCGAAAGCTGCGTCAGGGCGGGCTCATCCGTTGCCGTGTAAGCGAAATCGACGTCCTTGAAAGAGACCTCGCCCCGCAGCCGCTCCGGGACCGCGACCGGTTTCTCCGCCTCCGGAACGGAAGTCGGCGTGCGCAGCAGATCGCCGATGCGTGACAGCCCGACCCGCGCCTGCTGGTAGCCGTCGAACACCGAAGAAAGTTGCTGGATCGGCGAGAAGAACTGGCCCAGGTACAAGAGGAACGCCACCAGTACACCGGCCGACAGCGTGCCCGCCGCGACCCGGTTCGCGCCGACGATCAGCACGACCACCTCCGCCAGCCCGGAAAGCATCGCGGCGAAAGGGAAGTAGGTCGCGACGAGGCGCTGGGCGCGCAGCCGCGAACGCCGGTACTCGTCGCTGCGGGAAGCGAACTTCTCCGCCGTGCGCTCTTCGCGCGTGTACGCCTGCGCGACCCGCAGCCCGTTCACGTTCTCCTGCATGTCCGCGTTGACGACGCTGACGCGTTCCCGCGCTTCGGTGTACGCCTTGGACGAGGCGCGGCGGAAGAACACCGTCGCCACGACGAGGATCGGCAGCACCGCGAGCGCGTACGCCGCCAGCCCGATGTCGGTGATCATCAGCGCCGCTGCGATCCCGACCAGCGTCAGCGCGCTCACCACGGCCTGTGCGACACCGGTTTGCAGGAATGTCGAGAGCGCGTCGACGTCGGTCGTCATCCGGGTCATGATCTTCCCGGACAGTTCGCGTTCGTAGAAGTCGAGTCCGAGTCGTTGGAGATGGGCGTAACTGCGCACGCGCAGCGAGTACAGCACCGTTTCGCCGACCCGCGCGGTCATCTTGGTCTGGAGGTAGATCACCAGCCAGTCCGCGAGGATCACCAGCGCGCCGATCCCGGCGGTCAGCCAGATCACCGCCTCCGCTCCGGCGCGCACCCCGTTGTCGATGCCTTGCTGGTACAGCGCGGGCATCGCGATGGTGGCCAGCGCGTCCGCCGCGACCAGCCCGATCACCACGGCGAGCGGACCGCGCACCGGTTTCAGCAGGCGGCCGAGGCGGAACCTCGGCTCGGGCGCGGTGACGTCGGTGCCAGGCAGCCGGGGGACGTCCGTGGCGGGCGGCAGTTTCCGGACGCCTTCGAGGAGCTCGCCGGTCGGCGGCAGGTCGACGTCCCACTCGCCGCCGGTGGCCTTGCGCTCGCCCGCCAGTTCGTCGGACTTGTCCTGCTCCGGCCACAGGGCGGGGGTGATTCCCGCGGGGCCGCAGTCGAGGCCCTCGCAGCGATGCGGTTCCTCGACGTCGTCACCAGGCCCCGCGACGAGCTCGCGGAACAGCGGGCAGCGCGCCAGCAGTTCTTCCTCGGTGCCGATGTCGACGACGCGGCCCTTGTCCAGGACGGCGATCCGGTCGGCGAGGGCGAGGGTGGAGCGGCGGTGCGCGATCAGCAGGGTCGTGCGGCTCGCGGTGACCGAGCGCAGGGTGTCGTGGATCGCCGCTTCGGTGACCGTGTCGATGGCGGAGGTCGCGTCGTCGAGGACCAGTACGCGCGGATCGGTCATCAGCGCCCTGGCGAGACCGAGCCGTTGCCGCTGCCCGCCCGACAACGTGAGGCCGCGCTCGCCGACGAGCGTTTCGTAGCCCTCGGGGAGGCGCTGGATGAACTCGTCCGCTTCCGCCGCCCGAGCGGCCGCGCGGATCTCCTCGTCGCTCGCGTCCGGCCTGCCGTAGGCGATGTTGTCGCGCACCGACGAGGAGAAGAGGAACGCCTCCTCGAAGACCACGCCGATCGTGCTGCGCAGGTCGTGCTGCCGGACGTCGCGGACGTCGAGGCCGCCGACCTGGACCGAACCGCTGTGCACGTCGTAGAACCGGGGCAGCAGCAGGGAGATCGTCGACTTGCCCGAACCGGCGGTGCCGACCAGCGCGAGTGTTTCGCCGGGAAGGGCTTCCAGAGTGAGGCCGTCGAGCACGGGATCCGACCGCGTGTAGCCGAACGAGACGTCGTCCAGCCGCACGCCGACGGGACCTTCGGGGAGCGGCCGCGCGTCCGGGCTGTCGACGACGTCCGGCTGCGCGTCGATCAGTTCGTTGACCCGTTCCGCGCCCGCCCTGGTCAGCTGGGCCTGGACGACGAGGCTCGAGATCATCCTCGCCGGCCCGATCAGGATGGAGAGGTAGGTCGCGAACGCCAGGAACGTGCCCAGGCTGACCTCGCCCTTCAACGCGAGGACGCCACCGACCGCCAGCACCGCGACCTGACCCGCCGCGGGCAGCGCCGCCGTCGTGGCCGTCGGCAATGCGGAAAGCCGCGCGGCGCGCATGCGTTCGGCGAAGAGCTTCTTCGCCGTCTTCTCCAGCTTCGCGACTTCGCGCGCCTCCTGGCCGAAGCCCTTCACGACGCGCACGCCGGTGACGGTCTCCTCGACCTGCTGCGCGACGTCGGCCGCGCGCTGCTGGGCCGCCCAGGTCGCGGGGAAGAGCCGCTTCCGGCTCACCGCCATGATGATCGCGATCGCCGGGGCGACCACCATCGCGATGAGGGTCAGCGTCGGCGACATCCACAGCATCGCGCCGAGGGACAACAGCGCGAAGATCACCGAACCCGCCGAGAGCGGCACCTGCATCAGGACCGACGTGACCAGCTGCAGATCCGAGATCGCGCGCGAGGCGACCTGCCCGGTGCGCAACGCGTCCTGCTTGCCGCCGTCGAGCCGGGAGACCGCGTTGAACACCTGGCGGCGCAGATCGTGCTGGACGTCGAGCGCCAGCCGCCCGCCGACGTACCGGCGGGCGAAGGCGTTGCCGAAGGTCAGCACCTGCAGCACCGCCATGACGGCGGCGAGCACGCCGAGACGGGAGGTGTCGCCCGCGACGGCGCCGTCGAGCGCCTCCCGGATCAGCAGCGGACCGGCGGCCTGCAGCCCGACGCCGATGATCGCCGCGCCCAGCGACAGGACGACGAGCCAAGGGTGTTTCCAGCACGAAGCGGCCAGGCGTCGGATCCAGCCTCCGGTGGACACCGGGGCCGTCTCACGTACCGGACTGGCTTGACGCGGGCGAGGTGGAGCAGTAGTCACCCCGCCAGCCTATGCGGCGCGACCGACAGGATCGGCCGGTTCTGGGGAGAGCCTGGTGACATGAAAGGCCCGTTACTTGCAAAATTTGCAAGTAACGGGCCTTTCATGTCGCGCTTTGGTGAAGACCTACGTGATGTCCTTCTTCTGGTTCACGGCCCAGCCGGCGAGGAAGAAGACCATCGTCCAGCCGAAGAAGATGAGCGCCGAGGCCCACCACGAGAAGGCGCCGGGGGCGCCGGCCGCGTACTGCAGCGCCCACGCCGTCTCGTCCTGCAGGCCGGGCACCTTCACGCCGGCGGCGCCGAAGGCCTCCGCGCCGATGGCGCCCACGATGCCGTTGACCGTGCCGTTCGGCAGGACCCCGCCGAGCCACGTGATGTCCCAGGCACCGAAGGACACGAACACCAGGACGTTCTCGACCACGAGCATCCAGATGGTCAGCGTGATGATGCTGCCGATCACGCTGCGCCAGACCGCGCCGACCCCGATGCCGAACAGGGTCGCCAGGATCGTCGCGAGGACACCGGCGCCGAGCACGCCCAGCCACTGGCCCGCCGTCGGCAGGCGCGCGCTGTCGACCGTGATCACGGTGCCGAGGCTCGCCGCGCCCACGATGATCACGCCGTAGATCGCGCCCCAGGCGACGTAGGTGATCATCTTCGCGCTCAACGCCGAAACCCGGTTCGGGGCGGTGAGGAACGTCGTGGTGATCGTCTTCTTCGTGTACTCGCCGGCGAGGGCGAAGACACCGAAGATGATCGGGATCATCGTGCCGATGTTGATGCCGTGCCCGAGGGCGAGCAGGCCGACGGGCAGTTCGCCGGTCGAGATGCCGAGCGCTTCGGTCAGTTCACGAGTGTCCGAGCGACCGAGGAAGTCGCTGAAGTCGTTCGTGACCATGCCCCAGAACAGGGCGAACGCGAAAGCGAAGACCACCGCGGGGATCATCAGCGCCCACCACGCCTTGAGCGTGAGCGTCTTGCGGAACTCCGCCTTGATCAGGTTGCCCATCAGCCCTGGCCTCCCCAGCCCTCGTTCTGGCCCTGCTGCTGCGCCTGCTGCTGAGGCGGCGCCTGCTGGTACTGCTGTTGCTGCGGCGGCTGACCCTGCTGCTGGAACTGCTGCTGCGGCGGTGCGAATCCGGGAGCCGGGGTGTTCGGCGGCGCGAAACCGGGCGGCGGCGTGTTCTGCGGCGCGTAGCCGGGCGGCGGCCCCTGATACCCGGGCGGCGGGCCCTGGTAACCCGGAGGCGGACCCTGGTAGCCCGGCGGCGGGCCCTGCTGGAAACCGGGCTGCGGCGCCGCGTACTGGCCCTGGGTCAGCTGGAAGAACATCCGCTCGAGATCCGCGGTCTCCTCCTGCATGCCGTAGACCGCGATGCTCGCCTTGGCGGAGATGTCACCGATCTGCTGCACCGTCGCACCGGAGACCGCGACCCGGCCGTCCGGCATCGGCGAGACCTGCGTGATGCCCGCTTCCTGCAGCGCGGCGACGAGGCCGTTCGCGTCGGCGGACTGCACCAGCACGCGGGACTGGTTGCTCTTGCGCAACTGGTCCAGCGAGCCGTTGTAGCGCGTCATGCCCTGGCTGATGATCACGACCTGGTCGATCGTCTGCTCCACCTCGTTCAGGAGGTGGCTCGAGACCAGCACCGTGCGCCCCTCACGCGCGTACGCGCGCAGGAAGTTCCGGAGCCAGAGGATGCCTTCGGGGTCGAGACCGTTCGTCGGCTCGTCCAGCACCAGCACCTGCGGGTTCCCCAGCAGCGCCGTCGCCAGCGCCAGCCGCTGCCGCATGCCGAGCGAGAACCCGCCCGCCTTGCGGTCCGCCGCCGACGACAGGCCGACCAGGCCCAGCACCTCGTCCACCCGCTGATCCGGCATCCCGATCGCCGCCGAGTACACGCGCAGGTGATTCCGCGCCGTGCGTCCCGGGTGGAAGCCCTCGTTCTCCAGCACCGAACCGACGACCCGTGCCGGATTGCCCAGCTGGTCGTGCGGGCGCCCGTTGATGGTCGCCGTGCCGTTCGTGGGCGTCACCAGCCCGAGCAGCATCCGGAGCGTCGTGGTCTTCCCGGCCCCGTTGGGTCCCAGGAACCCGGTCACCGAACCCGGCTCCACCGTGAAGCTCAGATTCTGGACCGCGTTGACCGCACCGAACTGCTTGCTCAAATTCTGCACCGCGATGCGGCCACTGCCGTCGTGCATACCGTCCCCTTTTGTTGACGAAGGCCGATCACGCGACATCCTGCCTCACCCGGTGAGTCCGCACCCGCGGAAGGGGTCAATCCGCCGAAAGCGACCTTCGTCACGTTCGGTGCGGTGACGACTCCGTCCCCCAGCGCACCCGCCGCTGGGCCGAATGGCCGCTGACTACCGGTTATGCGGTCCAGGGCGCGGAAATTCACCGACCGTTGGGGCGGTTCGTGAAGAAATATTTCCGAAGACTTGGCAACCCCATGCAGCGCGACGGCGACTTATTACCTACGATGTAGGAGGCGGCCCGCTCCCAATGACCCCCAGGTTGGTTGAGCGGGCCGCCGTTATGTCTGGGTCCCGAGGTTCTCCGAAGTACATGAAGGCCCCCTTCCTGTCGCTAGGCGCAAGGAAGGGGGCCTTCATGTACTTCGAAAAGGAGCGAGGGACCTTTGCACTGGGGTGACAAAGGTCCCTCGCGTGGGAGTGTGGCTTGGGGGTCAGGCCAGGACGGCGGCCAGATCCGTGGCGGGCAGGCCGTGCGCGGCCGCGACCGGGGCGTTCGTCAGGGCGCCCGCGTGCGTGTTGAGGCCCTTCGCGAGCGAAGCGTCCGCCTGCAGCGCCTTCTGCCAGCCGAACTCCGCCAGCTGGACGGCGTACGGCAGCGTCACGTTGGTCAGCCCATAGGTCGACGTGCGCGGGACGGCTCCCGGCATGTTCGCGACGCAGTAGAACACCGACTCGTGGACCTTGTAGGTCGGCTCGTCGTGCGTGGTCGGCCGCGAGTCGGCGAAGCAGCCGCCCTGGTCGATCGCGATGTCCACCAGCACACTGCCCGGGCGCATCCGCGAAACGAGGTCGTTCGAGACCAGCTTCGGCGCCTTCGCGCCGGGCACGAGCACCGCGCCGATGACCATGTCGGCCTCGAGCACGGACTGCTCGACCGACAGCGCGTTCGAGGTCACCGTGCGGATGCGGCCGCCGAAGTCGTTGTCGATCTGGCGGAGACGGTCGACGTTGGTGTCGAGGATCTCGACGTCCGAGCCGAGGCCGAGCGCGACCCGCGCCGCGTTGATCCCGGCGACACCGCCGCCGATCACGACCACGCGCGCCGGGTGGACACCGGGGATGCCGCCGGGCAGCACGCCGCGGCCACCGCTCGGCTTCATCAGCGAGAACGCGCCCACCTGCGGCGCCAGTCGTCCGGCGACCTCGGACATCGGCGCGAGCAGCGGCAGCGCGCGGTTCGGGGTCTGCACCGTCTCGTACGCGATCGCGGTGGTGCCTGCGGCCAGCAGCGCGTCGGTCAGCGGCCGGTCCGCGGCGATGTGCAGGTAGGTGAACAGCACCTGGTCGGCGCGCAGCCGCGGGTACTCCTCGGCGATCGGCTCCTTGACCTTGAGCACGAGTTCGCCCTCGGACCAGGTCTCTTCCGCCGTCGCGAGGATCTTCGCGCCCGCGGCGAGGTACTCCTCGTCGGTGATGGACGAGCCGAGGCCGGCGCCGGTTTCGACGAAGACGTCGTGGCCGCGCCCGGTCAGTTCGTGCACGCCCGCCGGGGTGAGCGCCACGCGGTACTCATGCCTCTTGATTTCACGGGGGACGGCGATACGCACGGGACTGCCTCCTGCGGCGGGTTCGAGAACAAAGGTGCTGCCACTCACGGTGAGCCACCCGGACGGCGGTGTCATCGTGCGCGCGGGACAAGGTTGAGCACCGATCATGGTTTTCCGGGAACAACCACTTGACCTCCAGTGAACTGGAGCTTGCACCTTGGGTCACATGAGAGCCGTGTGGTTGAGAGAGTTCGGCGGGCCCGAAGTGCTCGTCGCGGGTGACGCCCCGGATCCGGTGCCCGCAGCGGGCCAGGCCCTGGTCGAGGTGGCGTTCGCCAACATCACGTTCGTCGAGACCCAGTTCCGCGCCGGCGGAGGCGGGCCGTTCCGCGCCGAGTTGCCGATGATCCCGGGCAACGGCGTCGGCGGTGTGATCAGCGCCGTCGGTGAAGGAGTCGACCTCGGTCTGGTCGGGAAGCGGGTCGTGACCTCGACCGGGGGCTCCGGGGCGTACGCGCAGCGGGTCGCGGTCGCCGCCGATTCCGTCTTCGAGGTGCCGGACGGGCTGGCCCTCGACGCCGCGGTGGCGATCCTCGCCGACGGCCGCACGGCGACGGCGCTGGTGACCGCCGCGCGCGTCCGGCCGGGGGAGCGCGTGCTGGTCGAAGCCGCGGCGGGCGGGGTCGGTGGACTGGTCGTCCAGCTCGCGAAGGCCGCGGGGGCGGAGGTCGTCGGCGCGGCCGGTGGCCCGGCGAAGACCGAGCACGTCCGGGAACGCGGCGCCGATCTGGCGGTCGACTACCGCGAGCCGGACTGGGCGGCGAAGGCCGGCGAGGTCGACGTCGTGTTCGACGGTGTCGGCGGAGAGGTCGGGAAGACGTCGTTCGGACTGCTGAAGCCCGGCGGCCGGATGCTGATCTACGGGCTCTCGAGTGGTTCGTGGACCGAGGTGTCCGAAGAGGACGCGGCCGCGCGCGGGGTCACGGTGATCCGGGACATCGGCGGCCAGGCGGAGATGCGGGCGTTCACCGGGTCCGCGCTCGCCGAGGCCGCCGCCGGGCGGCTGGAACCCCTGATCGGTCAACGGTTCCCCCTCGAACGGGCGGTGGACGCGCACGCGGTGATGCAGTCGCGTGGCGCTCTCGGCAAGACGTTGCTCGAGGTCTGATGTTCGACGTCGACGCATTCCTCGCCGGTCCGCTGACCGCCAGGGTCGCCACGGCGGGGCCGACCGTGCGCCCGACCTGGTATCTCTGGGAGAACCGGGCCTTCTGGATCCTCACCGGACCGTGGGCGCGGCTGGCCGGACTCGTGCGCGAGTCACCGTCGATCGCGTTGACCGTCGACGTCTGCGATGTCGGCACCGGCCGGTACGGCAAGTTCTCGCGCGCGGCGAAGCGGAGGTGCTGCCGTTCGACGTCCCACGTGGACGGCGGCTGCTGAGCCGGTATCTCGGGGCCGACGAGTGCAAATGGGATGCGCGATTTCGTTCTTACCTGCACGATGATCCCGAGGTGAAAGGGACCGTCTGGGTCCGGATGGTGCCGAAGCGATTCGCCGCCGACGACCTCGGTTATCGGGTATGACGTACGGCCGCGTTCGCTGGGGGTGGGCGCGGCCGTGCAACCTGCGAAACGGTAAATGCAGCACGATCGAGTCAAGATGTTGATCTTACTGGCCGGTAAGCTGCCATTCTGTTGCGCATGACAAATCAGGACTGGCGGCGGGAGCGGCGTGTCCGCACCGTCGACACCGAAGGCAATCCGGCTGATGTCATCGTGGGTCTGGTCGAAACTCCCGGGCATGGCTACGAAGCCGCCCTGCGGGTCGACGGTGGCCCCGGTGTGCTTCTGCCGCTTTACCCCGGTGCGGATCTGCTCGCCGCGGTGCGGCAGACCATTGAGGACGGATATCGCGCCAGCGCGCACTAGCCGTCCGGATGTCAGGAAAGGGTCTTTCAAGACGACAGCGCTGATCAAAGCGCGTCCTGAAAGACCCTTTCATGACGTCTGCTCAAGATTTTGTCGCACTACAAAGTGTTCGTTAGTGAACGTTCTTTAGTCGAATGCCGATCAGCTCCAGCGCAGGGAAACGAGCTGCGTGATCAACGCCAGCCGGACGTCGGGGTCGTCGAGATCCAGCGGGACGAGATCGAGCAGCCGCCGCAGGCGATACCGCAGGGTGTTCGGATGAATTCGAAGTTCCTTCGCGGCCGCGCGCGGGTCGCCGGGATGCCTGAGCCACTGGTAGAGCGTGTCGACGTAGCCGCTCTCGTGGGCTTCGTCGTGCGCGCGCAACAAGCCGAGCGGGCCCAGTTCGGCGACCTTCGCCGTGCTGGCCGCGGTCGCTCCCCGGTGCAGCGAAAGCTCCTTCCACGCCTCGTCGAAGACCACGACGCGACCGGGTACGAGCTTCGCGCGCAGCAGGCCCAACGCCTCGTCGGCTTGGACGCGGGACGTCGCGAGTTCGCCGATTTCGCAGGCGGACCCCGCGGCCGCCCGCGGTGTCCCGCCCTTCCTCGACGCGGGCAGGGCTTCCAGCGCGGCCCGGAGTTCGCCCCAGCCGTCGCCGTCCGGGACGACGGCGTAGAGCACGCCGCCGAGTTCGGTGGCCACCGGCCGCCTGCCGACGCCCTGCGAGATCCGTTCGAGGAGGGCGAGCCGCAGCCCCTCGTCGTCGCGGCCGTCGCCGCCGGAAACCTCGATGACGACGACGCGATGCGGCTCCTCGGACAGGTCGAGTTCCGCGATCGCCTTGCGCGGGCTGGCCTTCCCTTCGAGCACGGCGCGCAGGAGCTCGGCCGAGACCCGGCGCTGGGAATCGGTGTGCGCGCGACGGCGCAGCAGGTGCAGGGCGACGACGGGCGCCGCGTCGGCGAAGGCGGCCGCGCGTTCGTCGGAGACCGGGCCCGCGACGACCGCCCACATCGACCCCAGCAGTTCACCGCCCATCCGGATCGGCACGATGAGCCGGGGCAGCGTGCCGTCGCGCTGCGCGGGCACGAAGATCGTTTGCCGCCCACGGGAAAGCTCGCGGAACACCCCTCGTGACCGGAATCGCGCGAGCACGTCGTCGGGGATGCGGCGGCCCATGATCGTGGACACGCGCGCCGAGTCGGTCAGATCCTGCCTCGCCGAGTAGGCGAGCACCCGCGAGTTGGTGTCCTCGATGGTCACGGGCGCGTCGACCACCGAAGCGACGGCGTCCGCGAGCCGGAACAGGTCACCGGACCCGGGTCCGCCACCGTCCTCCAGGGCGTCGGACTCGTCGGCCAGCGCGTCGAGGACGGTCCTGAGCAGCCAGACGAGCTGGGCCCACGATGTCGCCGGGCGCACTTCGATCAACGCGATGTCCGCCGTTTTCGCCGCCCGCTTGACCGAGGGTTTCGCCGCGAGCGGCGGTTTCAGCAGGACGGCGGCGGCGCCTTTGGCCGCGCTGTGCTTGACGAGTTCCGCGGCTTCGGACGTTTCGGTGATCGCGACGCCGAGGACGAGGTCCCCTGCGGCGAGGGTGTTGCCGGGTTCGGCGATGACGACGTCGCCGACGGCGGGGGACTCGTCGGGGACCTGAAGAGCGTGCAGCAGTGTCGGCCCGACCCGGTCGACGACACTGCGTACGGAAACCATGCCCTATTTTGCGCCCGCTGACGAAAACACGCCGAAGGGGCCGTCTCGAAGATCACTCACGCCGAGCGCCGAGGGTGCCCCTTCATCGCGCTGACGCGCTGCCCGAGGAGACGTCCGCCGGTCACCTGTCGCACCTACTCAGACCTCGGGTGGGGTCCTGGCGTCGATGTCCTCGGGAGTGAACCGCTCCCGTTTGGTCGTCAGCGCCCAGCGATGCCCGTCGGGATCGACGATCCGGCCGTAGCGTTCGCCGAAGAACATTTCCTCGACCGGCGCCTCCACCCGGGCACCCGCGAACACCGCGCGCCGGACGAGGTCGTCGGGATCGTCGGTCTCCAAGGTCAGCAGCATCGGCGTGCCGCCGAGGGTCGACGGCGCGAGGGCGTCCAGCGCCGGGATCTCCTGGCTCACCAGCAGCCGCGCGTCACCGACGGCGAGTTCCACGAACAGCACGACCCCGTCCGGCAGTACGTTGCGGAACAGTTCCACGGCGCCGAACACCTTGCCGTAGAAAGAGATCGACGTGTCGACGTGCTTGACGAACAGATGCGGCACCAGGCCGAGCGCCCGGCTCACGCCGACTCCGCGCGCTTCAGTAGTCCAGCCTGGCCCGCCACCGCGACGAGCCTGCTCAGAAACTCCGCCTCCCGGGCGGCGACTTCCCGGCCGTCGCGAGTCAGCCGGTAGTAGCGGCGGCGCGAGTCGTGCGGCTGGTCCTCGCTCGCGTCCGGAGCCTCTTCGACCAGGCCGTCGGCGACGAGCCGGGCCAGTGTCCGGTACAGCGTGCCGGGCCCGAGTTGAGCGGTCCCGCCGCTCAACTCGTCGACGAAACCCATGATCGCGTAGCCGTGCGCGCGGCCGCCTTTGCCGTTCGCGAGTGCCAGCAGGGTCTGGAACGCCGCGGGGGTGAGCTGCGGGTTGCCGTCGGCCATCCGGGAAGCATACACTCCGATATCGTTATATCCATGATGGATACAAAGGGAGCCGGGCATGCCGATTCAAGGTGTCCACAAGATCGTCGTCGGGGTACGGGATCAGGAACGGGCGAAGAAGTTCTGGTCCGAGGTCGTCGGCTTCGAGATCACCACTGACGTGCCGTACGACGACAAGGGGAACAGGTGGGTCGAGGTCACTTCCCCCGATCGTGTGACGGCACTGGTCCTGAGCACCGCCCCGGAGGACCTCGAACGCTTCGCGGTGCGGGACGAACTCCCGACGGCCAACTTCTTCTTTTACGCCGACGACATCGAAAAGACCTGCGAGGAGCTCACGGCGAAGGGCGTCGAGTTCCCGGCGCGTCCGGAGAAGCAGCCCTGGGGCTGGTGGGCGATGTTCACCGATTCGGAGGGCAACAGGTTCGCTCTTCAGGAGCGGAATCCCACCTCCTGAGAATGGTTGGGTGCTCCGTTCGGCGGAGCTAGCTTCGGTGACCACAGCCGAAACCCTTGAACCGCTAGGAGAATCGCGATGAGCGCGGACGGATGGTCGTTCGAGACCAAGCAGATCCACGCGGGTGCGGCGCCGGACACCGCCACCGGCGCGCGGGCGACCCCGATCTACCAGACCACCTCGTACGTGTTCCGTGACAGCCAGCACGGCGCCGATCTCTTCAGTCTCGCCGAGCCCGGCAACATCTACACGCGGATCAACAACCCCACGCAGGACGTCCTGGAGCAGCGGCTCGCCGCGCTCGAAGGCGGTGTCGCGGCGCTGGCGTTCGCCTCCGGGACCGCGGCGACGACGGCGGCCATCCTCAACCTCGCGAACGCGGGCGACCACTTCGTCTCCAGCCCGTCGCTCTACGGCGGTACCTACAACCTCTTCCACTACACGCTGCCGAAGCTGGGCATCGAGGTTTCGTTCGTCGAGGACCAGGACGACATCGAGCAGTGGAAGGCGGCGGTCCGGCCCAACACCAAGCTGTTCTTCGCCGAGACGCTGGCCAACCCCGGCAGCAACGTCCTCGACATCCGGAAGGTCGCCGACGCCGCGCACGACGCCGGTGTCCCGCTGGTCGTGGACAACACCGTGCCGACCCCGTACCTCGTCCGCCCGATCGAACACGGCGCCGACATCGTGGTCCACTCGGCGACCAAGTACCTCGGCGGTCACGGCACCACGGTCGCCGGTGTGCTGGTCGACGGCGGCACCTTCGACTTCGGCAAGGACCCGGCGCGGTTCCCCGGTTTCAACGAGGCCGACCCGAGCTACCACGGTCTCAAGTACTGGGAGGCGCTCGGCCCCGGCGCGTACGCCGCCAAGGCCCGCGTCCAGATCCTGCGCGACACCGGTGCCGCGATCGCGCCGCTGAACAGTTTCCTGATCCTGCAAGGGATCGAGACGCTGTCGCTGCGGCTGGAGCGGCACGTCTCCAACGCGCAGGC
Organism: Amycolatopsis sp. lyj-84; assembly: GCF_046549075.1. NCBI lineage: Bacteria > Bacillati > Actinomycetota > Actinomycetes > Pseudonocardiales > Pseudonocardiaceae > Amycolatopsis > Amycolatopsis sp. lyj-84. The sequence goes on along the minus strand of NZ_JAJPWO010000001.1, from coordinate 963,691 downwards.
GCTGGCCGAATGGCTGGAACAGCGCGACGAGGTCGAAAAGGTGTACTACGCGGGCCTGCCGTCGAGCCCGTTCCACGAGGCCGCGAAGAAGTACCTGCCGAAGGGCGCCGGCGCGGTGCTTTCGTTCGACCTGCGGGGCGGTGTCGACGCCGGGCGGGCCTTTGTGGACGGTACGGAACTGCACAGCCAGCTGGTCAACATCGGCGACGTGCGCAGCCTGATCGTGCATCCCGCTTCGACGACGCACAGCCAGCTCACGCCCGAGGAGCAGGTCTCCAGCGGGGTGACGCCGGGCCTCGTGCGGCTCGCCGTCGGCCTGGAAGGGATCGAGGACCTCAAGGCCGACCTCGAGGCCGGATTCCGGGCGGCCAAGGCGGCTCTGTGACCCAGGCTCCGGATCTCCCTCCCGCCACCGGTGCGTGGCGGGAGGGGGATCCACCCGGCCGCCGCCGGTTCGTCACCGGTGTCCAGCCGCTCGAAACCGGGCCGGAGATCCCGTTCACCCTCGCCTACGAGACTTGGGGGACGCTGAATTCCGGCGCCTCCAACGCGATCCTGGTCGAGCACGCGCTCACCGGGGACAGCCACGCCGTCGGCCCGGCGGAGGACGGCCACGTCAGCCCGGGCTGGTGGGACGGCTTGATCGGTCCCGGCAAGGCCGTCGACACGGACGCCTTCTTCGTCGTGGTCCCGAACGTGCTCGGCGGCTGCCAGGGCTCGACCGGCCCGTCTTCGCCGCATCCGGACGGAAGTCCTTGGGGCAGCAGGTTTCCCGCCGTGACCGTCCGGGACCAGGTGGCCGCCGAGGCCGTCCTCGCCGACGCGCTGGGCATCGGCCGGTGGGCCGCGGTGCTCGGTGGTTCCATGGGCGGGATGCGCGCGCTGGAATGGGCGGTGAGCGAGCCGGACAGGGTCGCGTCGCTGCTCGTCCTCGCGTCGACGGCGCGGGCTTCGGCGGACCAGATCGCCTGGGCCGCGCCGCAACTGCACGCCATCCGGTCCGATCCGGGCTGGCGCGGCGGCGACTACCACGACGTCCCTGGTGGCGGCCCCCACGCAGGCCTCGGCATCGCCCGCCGGATCGCGCACGTCACCTATCGCAGCGAAGGCGAGCTGTCGCAACGGTTCGGCCGCCGCCATCAGGACGACGAGGACCCGTTGCGCGGCGGCCGGTTCGCCGTCGAGTCCTATTTGGACCATCACGCGGGGAAACTGTCCCGCCGGTTCGACGCCGGCAGCTACGTCGTGCTCACCGAATCGATGAACACCCACGACGTCGGCCGCGGGCGGGGCGGCGTCGAGAACGCGCTCGGCCGGATCACCGCGCGCACGGTCGCCGCGGGGGTGGACAGCGACCGGCTTTACCCGCTGTACCAGTCGCAGGCGATCGCGGACGGTGTCGCCGGGGCGGAGTTCGCCGTCATCGGCTCGCCCTACGGGCACGACTCGTTCCTGATCGAAACCGAGCAGATCGCCCGGCTGGTGAAGCTGCTTCTCGGCTAGGCACCTGGGTCACGAAGCTCATCTATTGAGGGGTGAGTCAACGGTGGCGTGTTCGTGGGCGAGGCTGGCGGTGGGATGAAGGTGTCCTTTGCCTCGTCCGGTGCCGAGTGGCCGTGTCGCGAAAGCCACTTTCGGGACATCAGACGTCGCGAAAGTGGCTTTCGCGACGTCCCGGGAGGCTGATGTGGCGCTCACGACCAACCCGACCCACACGGCCTGAACCTTCAGCCCCGGCCAGGAACAGGGCCACCCAGCACAACACCTGCCCCACGCCCGACGCCGAAAACGGCACGAGCACGCCACGTTTGCCCTTCTCCTCAATAGAACCCACATCGCCACTCACGACCCCGTCGCAAAGCGCGCATATAGGCATCAATCAGATATTTGGTCGCTTCAAAGTGTCCCGAGTGGACAGTCAACCGACCTGGCCGACGTCTAGTCCGCCACGGCGTCGGAGATCCAGGGCGCTACCGGCAGATCCCGGTCCAGGCATTCCGCCGACAGCCGGATCGTCCAGCGCAGCGCCTGCAGCACCAGGCTGTCGACCTCGTCCGGCGCGGCGTTGGCGAGCGCGATCTCGACCTGTTCCTGCGCGGCCTCGCTGTTGCCGTGCACCTCGGCCAGCAGGGTGCGCACGGCGGTCCGCACGGGAGGATCCGCCTGATCGATCGAGACCTCTTCACCGTCCTCGTCGAACACCTGCACCTTGACCGGCGCACTTCCTCCATCACCCAGTGTCGACACCATGGCGCTGCATTCGCCGAAGAGCATCATCACGAGCTCTTTGGTCTCTTCGGACCGGGCTTGCGGCTCGACGGCAGTCGGCGCGAGCTCGTCGAGCGCCTCGGCGTCCTCCCCGAGGCTGATCGCCACGAGCGCACGCTGCGCCTTTTCGACGAGCCTCCGCTCGTACTCGCTCCTGTCCGGCTCCACGTGCCTATCAAACACCAGAGGACGGAAAAGTGGGGATAGACCGAAACCCGGACGTGGTCACTTCGCGGCGTGCAGTGCACCCAGCGCGAGACGACAGAGCATTTCGGCCAGTTCGCTGTCACCGAGATGGCGGTTGTACGGCGTCGAGTTGATCAACCCGAAGACCGCGTGCGCCGCGGAGCGCGCCTGGCGCTCGCCGATCCCGGGGACGGCGTCGCTGATCGCGCGCACCCAGACCTCGACGTACTGACGCTGCATGGCGCGGACCTGTTTGCGGTCACTGTCGGTGAGATTGGCGAGATTCCGCTCCTGGACGGTGATCAACGCGGGATGCGCGAGCGCGAAGTCCACGTGAAAATTCACCAGTGCTTCGAGAACCTCACCCGGCTCGTCCCGCTGGCTCGCCCTGGCCGTCCCACCGTCGAGGAGGTAGCGGCTGATCGAGTTCAGCATCTCGCCGAGAATGGCGTCCTTGCTGCGGAAATGCCGGTACAGGGCCGGGCCGGAGATGCCGACCGCGGCGCCGATGTCATCGATGCCGACACCGTGGAAACCGTGGTGGGCGAAGAGCTCGGCGGCGGCGGCCATGATCTGTTCGCGCCTGTTCGCCTTCTCGCCGTTCACGAGTGGGGTGGGGTTCGCCGGCATCTGGCCATATTAAGGCCGCGTGTTAGCGAGCGCTAACACGCGGCCGTACTTCCAGCCTGGGCCAAGCGGGTTACCTGGGGAAATGACCCTTTTGTGTCGAGCTACCACCTGGTAATGCTGTGTCTCGTTAACTTGTCACGAAGGAGTGACCATGGCCGTCCCTGCTCGGATCAAAGCGCTTTCCTTCACTCGATCGGTTGCGGCCCTGGGGGTCGCTGTCCTTGCCACGTTCGGGCTCGCCGGTACCGCTCAAGCGGCGACCAACTACGTGGCGCTCGGTGACTCGTACTCGTCCGGCGTCGGTGCCGGCAGTTACGGGAACTCGGGCGACTGCATGCGCAGTGCCAACTCCTACCCCCAGCTGTGGGCCAACGCCCATGCCGGGACCTCGTTCAAGTTCGTCGCGTGCTCGGGGGCGCGCACCGGCGACGTGCTGAGCCAGGCCGCGAACGTCACCTCCAGCACCACGCTGGTCACGGTGTCGGTCGGCGGCAACGACGCCGGGTTCGCCGACGTCATGACCACCTGCACCACCGGCAGCGACCAGACCTGCATCAACCGGGTCAACACCGCGAAGAACTACGTCAACAACACGCTGCCGGGGCTGTTGAACAACGTCTACAGCACGATCAAGTCGAAGGCGCCCGGCGCGAAGCTGGTCGTCCTCGGGTACCCGCGCTTCTACACGGTGCCGGGTTCGTGCTCGGTGGGGCTGAGCGACACCAAGCGCTCCGCGATCAACTCGGGCTCCGACGCGCTGGCGTCGGTGCTCTCGGCCCGTGCCTCCGCGCACGGTGCGAAGTTCGTCGACGTGCGGGGTGCCTTCACCGGGCACAACATCTGCTCGTCGGCCAACGACTACCTGCACAGCCTCACCTGGCCGATCGTGAACTCGTACCACCCGACGGCCACCGGTCAGCGCGGTGGCTACTACAACCCGCTGGTCTCCGCGATCGGCTGACGTTTTGCGCGTGAAGGCCCCCTTCCCTCGGCTGGTCATCTAAAACCAGGGCCGCGGGAAGGGGGCCTTCACGCGCATACCGGGTGCGGTGGACAAGTGAGGTTAGTGGCCGTTAACCTACGAGGGCGAGTTAACGACGGCTAACTTGGCGACGAGGAGCCATGGACACACCCGTACTGAGCACTTCCGCCGACCCCGGCAGCGACGAATACGCCCGCAGCGTCACCTCCCACGCCGAACTGGTCGAGGATCTGCACAAGCGTCTCGACGCGGCCCGGCTCGGAGGCCCGGAGAAGTCCCGCACCCGGCACGTCGAACGGGGGAAACTCCTGCCGCGCGACCGGGTCGACACCCTCCTCGACCCGGGGTCGCCGTTCCTGGAACTGTCCCCGCTGGCCGCCACCGGACTGTACGACGACGAGGCGCCGTCGGCCGGGATCATCACCGGGATCGGGCGGGTCTCGGGCCGCGAATGCGTGATCGTCGCCAACGACGCCACGGTCAAGGGCGGCACCTACTACCCGATGACCGTCAAGAAGCACCTGCGCGCCCAAGAGGTCGCGCTGCACAACAACCTGCCGTGCGTCTACCTGGTGGACTCCGGCGGCGCGTTCCTGCCGAGGCAGGACGAGGTCTTCCCGGATCGTGAACACTTCGGCCGGATCTTCTTCAACCAGGCGACCATGTCCGCGCGCGGGATCCCGCAGATCGCGGCGGTGCTCGGCTCGTGCACCGCGGGTGGCGCGTACGTCCCGGCGATGAGCGACGAAGCGGTCATCGTGCGGAACCAGGGCACGATCTTCCTCGGCGGCCCGCCGCTGGTGAAGGCCGCGACCGGCGAGGTCGTCACGGCCGAGGAACTCGGCGGCGGCGACGTCCACTCGCGTCAGTCCGGCGTCACCGACCATCTGGCCGAGGACGACGCGGACGCCCTGCGCATCGTTCGCTCGATCGTGTCTACTTTGGGGCCGCGCGCGCCGCGCCCGTGGGACGTCCTCCCGACCGAGGCCCCGGTCGCCGACCCGAACGAGCTGTACGGCGTCGTCCCGACCGATCCGCGCGTGCCCTACGACGTCCGCGAGGTCATCGCGCGGATCGTCGACGGCAGCCGGTTCGGCGAGTTCAAGAAGGAGTACGGCTCGACGCTGGTCACCGGGTTCGCCCGGATCCACGGCCACCCCGTCGGCATCATCGCGAACAACGGCGTGCTGTTCGCCGAGTCCGCGATGAAGGGCGCGCACTTCATCGAGCTGTGCGACAAACGCTCGATCCCGCTGCTGTTCCTGCAGAACATCACCGGTTTCATGGTCGGCAAGGCCTACGAGGCGGGCGGCATCGCCAAGCACGGCGCGAAGATGGTCACCGCGGTGGCCTGCGCGCGGGTGCCGAAGCTGACCGTCGTCATCGGCGGCTCGTTCGGCGCGGGCAACTATTCGATGTGCGGCCGCGCGTACTCGCCCCGGTTCCTGTGGATGTGGCCGAACGCGCGGATCTCGGTGATGGGCGGTGAGCAGGCGGCGTCGGTGCTTTCGACCGTCCGCCGTGACGCCATCGAGTCCCGCGGCGGCGAATGGTCCACGGAGGACGAAGAGGCCTTCAAGGACCCGATCCGCGAGCAGTACGAGGCGCAGGGCAGCCCCTACTACTCGACGGCGCGGCTGTGGGACGACGGCGTGATCGACCCGGCGGACACCCGCACGGTGCTCGGCCTCGCGCTGTCCGCGACGGCCAACGCGCCCTTGTCCGATGTCAACTACGGCGTTTTCCGGATGTGAGCATGTTCGACACGGTTCTGGTCGCCAACCGCGGGGAGATCGCCGTCCGCGTGATCCGTTCACTGCGGGGTCTCGGCATCCGTTCGGTCGCGGTGTACAGCGACGCCGACGCCGATGCCAAGCACGTCCGCGAGGCACACACCGCGGTCCGCATCGGCGCGGGCGAAGCGGCGAAAAGCTATCTGTCCATCCCGGCGATCGTCCAGGCGGCGCTCGACACGGGCGCGCAGGCGGTGCACCCCGGCTACGGTTTCCTCGCGGAAAACGCGGAGTTCGCCCGTGCTTGCGCGAAAGCCGGGCTGGTCTTCATCGGCCCGCCGGTCGAGGCCATCGACGCCATGGGCGACAAGATCCGCGCCAAGGCGACGGTGTCCAAGGCGGGCGTCCCGGTCGTGCCGGGTGCGTCCGATGTGGACATTCCCGAGGGCGGTTTCACCGCCGCCGCGGAGAAGGTCGGCTACCCCCTGCTGATCAAGCCGTCCGCCGGTGGTGGCGGCAAGGGCATGCGGCTGGTGAACGCGACGTCCGAACTGGACGCCGCCGTGGAGTCCGCTCGCCGTGAGGCCAAGGGTTCCTTCGGTGACGACACCCTGCTGATCGAGCGGTTCGTCACCACGCCGCGCCACATCGAGATCCAGGTGCTCGCCGACACCCACGGCAACGTGATCCACCTCGGCGAGCGCGAGTGCAGCCTGCAGCGGCGGCACCAGAAGATCATCGAAGAAGCCCCGTCGGTCCTGCTGGACGAGGCGACGCGCGCGAAGATGGGCGCGTCCGCTGTCGAGGCCGCCCGGTCTGTCGGCTACGTCGGCGCGGGAACGGTCGAGTTCATCGTGTCGGCCAAGGCACCCGACGAGTTCTTCTTCATGGAGATGAACACGCGGCTGCAGGTCGAGCATCCGGTGACCGAGCTGGTGACCGGGCTCGATCTCGTCGAATGGCAGGTCAAGATCGCCGCGGGCGACGTGCTCACCGTGTCGCAGGACGACGTCCGGCTGGACGGCCACGCCATCGAAGCCCGCGTCTACGCAGAGGATCCCGCTCGAGGTTTCATTCCCACCGGCGGGACCGTGCTCGCGGTCCACGAACCGTCCGGTGAGGGCGTGCGCGTCGACTCGTGGATGAGCGAGGGCGCGGTCATCGGCTCGAACTACGACCCGATGCTGGCCAAGGTCATCGCCTGGGGACCGGACCGCGCGGCCGCGCTGCACCGGCTCGATCTGGCGCTCGCCGACACCGCACTGCTCGGCCTCGGCACGAACGTCGCGTTCCTGCGCGGGCTCCTCGCCGACGGCGACGTCCGCGACGGCAAGCTCGACACCGGCCTCGTCGACCGGCAACTGTCCACTTTGGTCTCCGAAGAGGTGCCGCCGGAGTTCTTCGTGGCCGCCGCGCTCGACAGGCTGCTTTCCTTGCAGCCGCAGGGATCGGTCATCGATCCCTGGGACGTTCCCGACGGCTGGCGGCTCGGCGCGTCCGGCGGGATCGACTTCACTTTGAAGTCGGGAAGTTCCGAAGCCGTCGTCCGGGTGCAGGGCACCCCGGCGAACGCGCTCGTCAGCGTCGACGGCGCCGAGGCCGTGCGGGTCTCCGCGCGGCGCGAGGGCGACCTGCTGGAAGTCCGGCACCCCACCGGTTTCCACCGCTACCGGCACGCCGCCGGCCGCGGGAAGACCGTCTGGCTCGCGCGGGACGGCCACAGCTTCGCGATCGGTGAGCGGGAAAGGCTGCGGGCGGCCGCCGGTGCCGCGGGCGGCGCCGGACCGGTCACCAGCCCGATGCCCGGCACCGTGCTCGTGGTCAAGGTCGCCGCGGGCGACGTCGTGAGCGCGGGAACGCCGCTCGTGGTCGTCGAGGCGATGAAGATGGAGCACACGATCACCGCGCCGATCGACGGCGTGGTCAGCGAACTCCCCGTCCGGGCAGGCCAACAGGTCGCGCTGGACGAAACGGTAGCCGTTGTGACACCCCAAAAGGATGGCCAATGATCGACTTTCGGCTGGATGACGAGTACGAGGCGCTGCGCAAGACGGTCGAGGAATTCGCGCGCTCCGAGGTCGCCCCGGTCATCGGCGACCTGTACGAACGGGAGGAGTTCCCGTACGAGATCGTCGCGAAGATGGCCGAGATGGGCCTGTTCGGGCTGCCCTTCCCCGAGGAGTACGGCGGCATGGGCGGCGACTACTTCGCGCTGTGCCTGACGCTGGAAGAACTGGCGCGCGTCGACTCGTCGGTCGCGATCACCGTCGAGGCCGGGGTCTCGCTGGGCGCCATGCCGATCTACCGGTTCGGCACCCGGGAACAGAAGGAAAAGTGGCTCCCGGAGCTGTGCGCCGGCACCGCGCTCGGCGCTTTCGGGCTCACCGAACCCGGTGGCGGCTCGGACGCGGGCGCCACCCGCACGCGCGCGAAACTCGACGGCGACACCTGGGTGATCAACGGCAGCAAGTCGTTCATCACCAACTCCGGCACCGACATCACGAAACTGGTCACGGTCACCGCCGTCACCGACGTGAAGGAGAACGGGCGCAAGGAGATCTCGGCGATCATCGTCCCGTCCGGCACCCCGGGCTTCGCGGTGGCGCCGAAGTACTCCAAGGTCGGCTGGAACTGCTCGGACACCCACGAGCTCTCGTTCGACGACGTCCGCGTCCCGGCCGAGAACCTCGTCGGCGAACGCGGCCGCGGGTACGCCCAGTTCCTGTCCATTTTGGACGAAGGCCGGGTCGCGATCGCCGCGCTGAGCGTCGGGCTCGCGCAGGGCTGTGTCGACGAATGCCTGCGGTACGTCAAGGAGCGCGAGGCGTTCGGGCACAAGATCGGCGAGTACCAGGCGATCCAGTTCAAGGTCGCCGACATGGAGGTGCGCACGCACACCGCGCGGCTGGCGTACTACGCGGCGGCGTCGAAGATGCTGCGCGGTGAGCCGTTCAAGAAGGAGGCGTCGATCGCGAAGCTCGTCGCGTCGAACGCCGCCATGGACAACGCGCGCGAGGCGACGCAGATCTTCGGCGGGTACGGCTTCATGAACGAGTTCCCGGTGAGCAGGTTCTACCGGGACGCGAAGATCCTGGAGATCGGTGAAGGGACCTCGGAGGTGCAGCGGATGCTGATCGCGCGGCACCTCGGCGTCGCCTGACGATCCCTGACACCAGCCACGCGCGTCCTCACGATGTTGTAGAACGGAAGGATGAACGATTTCATCATCCGGCAGGGTGGTTCTGGGGACTTCCCAGCGTTGCTGGACATGTTCGACGAGGCCGTCGCGTGGCTGGTCGGACGGGGCAGTGAGGGCCAGTGGGGGACCGAGCCGTGGTCCACGATCCCGAAGCGGATCGAACGGGTGCGCGGGATCGCCGACGGGCCAGGCCTGCACATCGCCGAGGTCGGCGGCGAAGCGGCCGGGGCGATCGTCCTCGGTGACCGGTTCCCGCACGTCCCGCCGGTCGACGAACCCGAGATCTACGTCGGCCTGCTGCTGACCTCGCGCCGGTTCGCCGGTCACCGGGTCGGCTCGCGGCTCGTCGAGTTCGCGCTGGCCGAGGCGCGGGAGCGCGGGACCGGCCTGGTGCGGGTCGACTGCTGGGCCGGTGGCGACGGTGACCTGCAGCGTTACTACGAGAGCCAAGGTTTCAAGCCGACCGAGCGCTTCGACGTCAACGGCTGGATCGGCCAGGTCTTCGAGCAGCGTCCCTAGGTCTGGCTTCTTCGCGGCTTCGGGTGCACCATAGTTGACACATTGCCAACAGTGCCCCGGACAGCGGAGTCGCAGAGGAGCCCCCATGGCCAAGCGTGAACGTTCCCTCGCAGGCAAGGTCGTCGTGATCACCGGAGCGGCGCAGGGCATCGGGGCGAGTACCGCGAAGGCGCTGGCCGGGCTCGGCGCCAAGGTGGTCATCGGTGACCTGGACCAGGTCCTCGCGGAGAAGACCGCGGCCGGGCTGGGCGCGGAGGCGCTGCCGCTCGACGTCACCGACACGAAGGGCTTCACCGAGTTCCTCGACGAGGTCGAGCGGCGCGTCGGCCCGATCGACGTGCTGATCAACAACGCGGGCATCATGCCGCTCGCGCCGCTCGACGAAGAGGACGACGCGGCCACCCGGCGGCTGCTCGAGATCAACCTGCACGCCGTCATCCACGGCACCCGGGAAGCGGTCAAGCGCATGCGCCCGCGTGGCACCGGCCACATCGTCAACATCGCTTCGATGGCCGGTAAGGCCGGATTCCCCGGCGCCGCCACCTACTGCGCCACGAAACACGCCGTCGTCGGTTTGTCGGAATCGGTGCATCTGGAACTGCACGGAACGGGTGTGCTGGTCTCGTGCGTGATGCCCGCCGTGGTGCGCACGGAGCTGGCCAGCGGGCTCGGCGAGGCGAAGTTCTTCAAATCGGTCCAGCCGGAAGATGTGGCGTACGCCATTGTCGATGCCTTGCGACGTCCCAAATTCGACGTCTTCGTTCCCGCATCGCTGGACGCCATGGGCAGGATCACACGACTGCTCCCGCGCCGCTTCGGCGAAGGGCTGCTCCGTGCCCTGGGTGGCGACAAGATTTTGTCCTCCGCAACGCATTCCAGTGCTCGCGCGGAGTACGAATCGCGTGCCGCGAGGAGTGCCCCGGCGGCCGAAAAGGGTGCCGGTTCTTAGCTCGGACGGCCTAACAACCGTCCGAAGTGGACGGCTTGGGGCGGCGACGGTGTTGAGTCGTGCGCCCGTACGCGGCAAGATTGCCCATTACCGCGTTCATCCCTCCAGGAGGCACCTCATGGCAACACCCCCGGCACGGCTCGCCGCCGCCGCGTCGAACGTCGTCGGGAAGGTGCTGAACGGTGGTGTCGCCGATCTCCGCCCGGTGCCGCGGGTCCTGATCGACCAGGGCCCCAACCGTTCGGTGTACCGGCTGACGAACGGCAAGGCCCCGGCGTCCGGCCCGCCCGTGTTGCTGGTGCCGCCGCTCGCCGCGCCCGCGCTGTGCTTCGACCTGCGGCGCGGCTGCAGCCTCGCCGAGCACTTGGTCGACGAAGGCCGCAACACCTACCTGGTCGATTACGGCAACGTCGCGTTCTCCGACCGGCGCCTGGGCATCGAGCACTGGATCGACGAGGTCCTCCCGCGCGCGATCCGCAAGGTCAGCGAGGACGCCGGCGGCCAGCCCGTCCACGTCATCGCCTGGTGCCTCGGCGGGATCTTCTCCTTGCTGACCGCGGCCGACCAGCCCGACCTGCCGATCGAGTCGATCGCGACCATCGCGTCGCCGTTCGACTTCACCGCGATCCCGCTGATCGCCCCGTTCCGCCCGCTGGTGGACCTCACCGGCGGCCACCTGCTGACCCCGATCTACCGCGTGCTCGGCGGCGCACCGTCCTATTTGGTCAGCCGGGTCTTCCGCGCGACCGGGATCAGCAAGGAGATCACCAAGCCGCTGGCCATCCTGAAGAATCTCGATGACCGGGACTACCTGGCGCAGATCGAGGCCGTCGACCACTTCATGGACAACATGATCGCCTACCCCGGGCGCACGTTCGGCCAGATCTACCACCGGTTCTTCCGCGCCAACGACCTCGCCGAGGGCACCGTCGACCTCAACGGCCGCATCATCGCGCTGTCCGGCGTCAAGGTGCCGACCCTGGTCATCGCCGGGCAGAACGACACGATCGCCCCTCGCGCGGCCGTCGAACGGCTCACCGGCCTCCTGGACAACTCGCCTTCGGTGACCTTCAAGACCGCGCCAGGCGGGCACCTGGGCGTCCTCACCGGCCGGAAGGCCCGCGGGACCACGTGGCGCTATCTCGACCGCTTCCTCGACGAACAGGCCGGCTGAACCTCAGTCGGCGAGGTCTTCGCTCCTGCGCTGGTTCATGGCGCTGCGCAACGACTGGCGTGGCGCGATCATATCGACCATCTCGGTGATCTGGAGCCAGGCTTCGGTGATCTCGGCGGTCGCGCGGTCGCGTTGCAGGACGATCGTGGACAGCACCAGCGCCGTCATCCCGACAGTGGCGTCGAAGGCCTGTACGTGCAGCATGCGGGGGACGAGCGCGTACGAACCGTAGGGGCCGAGCCCGCGCACGGCGGCGAAGATCGTGAGAGTGCAGACGCACAAGGAGCACAGCATCGCCCCTGCCTGCCGGAAACGCAGCGCGGCCCAGACGAGCACCGGGAAGACCAGGAACAGCTTGGCCGGGGTGGTGGACGAGAGGAGCGCCGTGCCGGTGCCCACGATCGCCAACGCGATCGCTTCGCCCCAGCGCGCCGGGGAGACTCGTGTCGGCAGCCGGAACCTCGGCACCAGGAGCAACAGGGGAGTGACCGTCAGGACGCCCATCGCGTCGCCGGTCCACCACACGAGCGCCGTGGACCAGAAGTCCCCGGAGACCAGCGCGCCGTCGAGGACCAGCACGCCGGTGCCCAGCACGGCGCTGACGGCCGTGCCTCCGATCGCCCCGATCGTCACCAGGAGGACGGCATCGGGAAGCCGGTCGAGCTGGGTGCGGAAACCCAGCCGCCGCATCACCGCGTAGGCCAGCATCGGGCCGATCGTGTTGCCCGCCGAGATCGCGATGACGGTGGCGAGTGAAGGCCCGATGGCGATGTTCGTCAGGAGGGCGCCGAGGAAGATCCCCGGCCAGAACCGCGGCCCCAGCAACATCGGCACCGCCAGCGCGACCCCGGCCGCCGGCCACAGCGGTGAGATCTGCTCCCGCACGATCGCCCACTGGATGCCGATCTGGCCGGTCGCGAAGTAGCAGATCGTGACGCCGAGGACGATGAGGCACCACTGTGCGGCAGGGGGGAACTGTCGAGCGGCGAGTCTCATCGCGACTCCGGCCTTGGCGGGCGGGGAAGGTACGAGAGTACCTCCGCCCGGACGTCGGGGCGGTTCACTTGATGGTGTTGTCGTGATGATGGAGTTTGTTGGGAATAAACAGGAAAGGGGCCCGTGCAGCTGCACGGGCCCCTTCACGGCACTTCGGGCGCTACTTGAGCTCGGAGCTCGTCTTGCCCAAGATCCGGCGAGCCACGATCAGCTGCTGGATCTGCTGCGTACCCTCGAAGATGTCCAGGATCTTCGCGTCCCGGCTCCACTTCTCCAGCAACGATTCCTCGGTGTAGCCCAAGGTTCCGGCGAGCTCGACACACTTCAGCGTGATCTCGACGACCGAGCGGCCCGCCTTCGCCTTGGCCATCGAGGCCTGCAGCGAGTTCGGCTTGCGGTTGTCGGCCATCCACGCCGATTCCATGGTCAGCAGGTACGCCGCTTCGTAGTCGGCTTCCAGTTGCAGGAACGTGGCCGCGGCCGCGTGCTGGCTGTGGACGGGCTTGTCGTAGTCGATGGTCACCCCGGCGTCCGTGAGGATCTTCCGGGTCTCCTCCAGCGCCGCGCGGGCGACGCCGATGGCCATGGCGGCGACCAGCGGGCGGGTGTTGTCGAAGGTCTGCATGACCCCGGCGAAACCCTTGGCGGTGTCGATCTCCGGCGTGCCGAGGAGGTTTTCCACGGGCACGCGGACGTTCTCGAAGCGCAGCACGGCGGTGTCGGAGGCGCGGATGCCGAGTTTGTGCTCGACGCGCACCACCTCGAAACCGGGCGTTCCCTTCTCGACGACGAACGACTTGATCGCCGCGCGGCCCTTCGTCTTGTCCAGAGTGGCCCAGACGACGACGGCGTCGGCGCGCTCGCCCGCGGTCACGAAGATCTTCTCTCCGTTGATCACGTACTCGTCGCCGTCGAGGCGCGCGGTGGCGGTGATCGCGGCCGAGTCCGAGCCGCAGTCCGGTTCGGTGATCGCCATCGCGGCCCACAGCCCGGAGAACTTCTTGAGCTGTTCGTCCGTGGCGACCGAGCCGATCGCGGCGTTCCCGAGGCCCTGACGCGGCATCGACAGGAGCAGACCGACGTCGCCCCAGCACATCTCGATCGTGCCGAGCACGATGTTCAGGTTGGACCCGTTGCGGTTGCCCGGCTTCTCGTTCTTTTCGGACCGGCGGACACCCGCCGCGCCCGCGCCGCCCTCGCCGGAGGAGTTCAGCCCGTCCAGCAGCGCGGCGAACATGTCGAGCTCGGCGGGATAGGTGTGCTCGGCGCGGTCGTACTTGCGCGAGATCGGCCGGAACACCTCGGCCGCGGCCTGGTACGCCTGGTTGATCAGGGTGCCGGCCTTCTTCGGAACCTCAAGGTTGATCATGATTGCCTTTCGAAAGTCCTAGAGGAGGACGGCGCCTTCCATCACGCCGATCGCGCGGAGGTCGCGGTACCAGCGTTCGACGGGGTGCTCCTTGACGAAGCCGTGCCCGCCGAGCAGCTGTACTCCGGCGCTGCCGATCTGCATTCCCTTGTCGGCGGCCAGTTTCCGGGCCAGCGCGACCTCGCGGGCGTACGGCTTGCCCTGTTCGGCGCGAGCGGCGGCGCGGAGCGCGACCAGCCGCAGTCCTTCCAGCTCGATGGCGATGTCGGCCACCGAGAACGCGACGGCCTGCCGGTGACTCACCGGTTCGCCGAACGCCTTGCGCTCGTTGACGTAAGGCACCACGTAGTCGAGGACGGCCTTCGCGGTACCGGCGGCCAGCGCGGCCCAGCCGAGCCGCGAGAGCCGGACGACCTCGGTGAAGACCTCGGCCTTACCGCCGCCGAGCAGTGCTCCGGCGGGCAGGGCGACCTTCTCCAGGTGCAGCTTCCCGGTCGCCGCGCCGCGCAGGCCCATCGCCGGTTCGGTCTCGATGGTCACGCCCGCATTGGACGACTCCACGAGGAACAGCGCCGGACCGCGGCCTTCGAGGTCGGCCGAGACGATGAACAGCTCGGCGTCCGCGGCACGCGGGACCAGCGACTTCACGCCGTCGAGCTGGTAGCCCTTCGGAGTGCGGCGGGCCTTGGTGGCGGGCTTGAACGGGTCGAACAAGGCCGTCCGCTCCTGCAGCGCGAGCGCCGCGGCCGGGACGTTCTCGCCGACGAACGCGGGCAGGTAGTCCGCCTGCTGCTGCTCGTCGCCGTAGGACACCAGCGCGGTGCTGACCGCGGACGGCGCGAGTACCGCGACCGCCAGTCCGAGGTCGCCGTGCGCGAGGGCCTCGGCGACCAGCGCGTTCGTGACGACCGACCGTTCGGTGCCGATGCCGCCCAGCTCCTCGGGGATGCCGACGAGCGAAATCCCGAGTTCGGCGGCGCGGCTCAGCAGGCCTTCGGGGGCCTGGAGCTTCGCGTCGGCGTCGGCCGCGGCGGGCCGCAGCTGTTCGGCCGCGAACTCCGTCACGGTCTCGACGATGAGCTGCTGGTCCTCACTCGGGGTGAGGTCGAACAGTCCCGTGTCCTCGGCCGGCGCGAGCCGCGCGGGCTTGCCGAGCTTCTGGGCGGACTTGAACGTCCGTCCCGCCGCGCCCGCGACCCGGAAGCCGTTGCGCGTCCCGGCACTGACCAGGTTCTGCACGGGCTTCCGAAGTCCGGCCCGTTCAATGACCTTGCTCCCGGCCAGCCGGGTGAGCGCGGACAGGCCGAAGCCCATCGCGTCTCGTTTCCTAGGCGCACCCACGGTGAGTCTCCCTGCCTCGCTTACCTACTCGCGAGTAGGTTAACTCCCTTGGGGCCGATGCGCTACTAGGGGGGAGTCGAACGTCACGCTCGTGAGTGATTTGGGTGGTGAGGGCGCCCGGATTGCTCACGAGGGGAAGGGGTGTGGACGTGAGTGCCCCTCACGAACCACCCGGCGCCGTGGTCACCCGGAAGTACGTGATGGCCCCCTTCCTTGCGCTAGACGCAAGGAAGGGGGCCTTCGCTCGCCCACTGGTGCGGGTGGGGCGGCTGTGGCGATCACGAAGGTAGTGAAGGCCTCCATCACTACGGTCAAGGTAGGCAAGGGGCCCTTCACGGCCCGCCCCCCGTGAACGACCGCAGCCAGAGGCCGGCAGGTGACCAAGACACCCTCGGCCCAACCCGAATCGCCACTCACGACCCACCCGGCCCACCCAGCGCCGTGGTCGCCCTGAAGTACGTGAAGGGGACTTTCCCCGCATCCCGCTCGGTGAAGGGCGCCTTCGTCGCGTCGCACTCGGCGAAGGGCCCCTTCAGCCCAGGTTCGGCGCCTCAGCCATCAGCCGCACCCGAGCCGCGCCCGCCCGCTCGAACAGGACCAGCCCCACCGCCGCCGCGGCCACGACACCCACGAGCGCGATCGCCGGCACCAGTTCCAGCAACGGCGTCGCCGCCAGCAGGACGACCGCGAGCACCAGCCGCCGCACGTTCCAGGAACCGAGGTTCCGCCGCCGCAGCCCGCTCAGCGCGATCAGGTACAGCGCGAGCCCGCCGGTGAGCGCCCAGATCGGCGTCCCGTGCAGGCCGTCGGAAAGGCTGTGGTGCTCCGTGTCGGACACGTACAGCAGCGACTTCTTCAGTCCCAGCGCCACGAGCACGATCCCGGCGATGAGCGGGAGGTGCAGGAACGTGTAGGTGTCCGTTCCGATCCGCACCCGTTCCACGCCTTCCGCGCGTTTGAGGTTGTGCTCGGAAACGTGCGCGACGACGGCGAAGTACATCCACCACATCGCCGATGCCAGCGTCAGCCCGAAAACGGCGGCGAGCGTGATCGGCCAGGACATCGGGTACGAGCTGATCCCGATGCCGATCGCCACGATCGACTCGCCGAGCGCGATGATCACGATCAGCCCGAACCGCTCGGCGAAGTGGCCCGGCTGGTGCAGCCGCCAGTCCGAGGAGCGCGTCCGGAAGACATTGACGTAGTCGGCCAGCATCGCGACGGCCCAGATGCCGAGCTGGACCCAGCCGGAGAAGAACGCCGCGACGGCCAGCAACGCCACGCTCGGCAGCAGGCCGACGAACATCTTCAGGACCACCTTGCGCAGGCCCGGATCCGTCCGGGCGGCGCCGAAGTACGCGACCAGGTGCAGCAGCCGCACGACGAAGTAGCAGCCGACGAACATCAGCGGCGCGTACAGGCCGCCGGGCAGATCGGTGAACGCCTCCGGGATGGTCAGCGAGACGAGGAACATCGTCCCCATCGCGGCGAACATCGCCAGCTGGGCGATGCCCCGGTCGACGTGCAGGGTGTTGGCCAGCCAGGCGTAGGCGCACCAGCACCACCACAGGACGGCGATCATGGCCACCCCCTGCCCGATGCCGAGCGGGCTGAGGTGATCGGCCATCAGCTGCGTGGTCTGGGTGATGGCGTAGACGAAGACCAGATCGAAGAAGAGCTCCAGCGGGGAGACCTTGTGGTCTTCGTCCCGGGTCACCAGATGCAAGGGCACGCGCACATCGTGCCCTTCACTCCTTTGCAGTACACGCGAGTTTGCTCAGAGCTGACTTTCAGACGCCGAGAACCGCGTGCATCAGCGTCGTCAGCTCGGCCTCGATGTTCGGGCGGCCGTTGACCCGGCGGGTGCGCGCGAGGTCGTTCGCGATGGTCAGCGCGGCGTGAACGGTGATCTTCACTTCGCGCAGGCTCAGTTCCGGACGGACTTCCGAAGCCAGCGCGATCCAGCGCGCGACATAGTCCCGCTGGACCCGGAGCAGGTCCGCCTTGTCGCGTTCCGGCAACTCCATGGGGCTGCCGGAGAACGACACCAGCAGCTCGGGGGTGTGCAGCAGGGTGTGCACATAGGACGCCGCCAGCCTGCGCAGCGCGTCGCGTTCGTCGTCGGTCCGCAGCGCGCGTTCCGCGGCGAGCGCCAGCCTGTCGGCCGCGCGATGCCCGATCGCCACCATCAGCGCGGCCTTGCTGGGGAAGTGCCGGTACACGCTGGGCCCGGCGATACCGGCGGCCGCGCCGATCTCCTCCATGCTGACCGCGCGGAAGCCGCGTTGCCCGAACAGCTCGGTCGCGGCCGCGAGGATCTGCTCGCGGCGGGACGGCTCGCCGAGCGCGATCGACGGCGTCTCGGGGGACGGCTCGGCGGGCTCGGGCAGTGTGACATGCAGCACCGATTCCGCCAGCTGCACCAGGATCTGCGCGAAGCGTTTCTTCGCCACGGACGTGTGATGGACGGACACACTGCCGAAGACGCTCAGCCCCGCCCAGCACAACAGTTCGGCGTCGTCCTCGGTCAGTTCGGGCCGCAGCGCGAGCAGCGCCTTGGACCACGCCGCGAGCACCGCGCCCGACCGGCGGCGGATCTCCCGGCGGCCTTCTTTCGGCAGATGCCTGCCCTCCCAACGCCACAGCGCGGCGACCTCACGCCGCTCCACGGCCTGCGCGGCGAGGGTGCCCAAAAGGGCGTTGACCTGGGCGGGGACCGGTGTGTCGAGGTCGGCGAGTGTCTCGAGGGTGGCCGCCTCCATGTCGTCGATGCCGGACAACACGACGTAGGACAGCACCGCCTGCTTGTCCGCGAAATGGCGGTACAGCGCGGGCCCGGTGATCCCGGCCGCGGCGGCGATGTCGTTGATGCCGACGCCGTGGAACCCGCGGGCGCGAAACAGCTCCGCGGCGAGGCCGGCCAGCTGGGCCTTGCGGTCGCGCGGTCGGGCTGAACGCTCGGTCGGGTGATCCATAGGTGAACCCACGATAGCGTGGGTTGCGTGCATCGCAACCCATTGACACCATGGGGTTATCGCGGTTTATGTTAATGACCATTAGCATGGCTACTGGCCGGTACGATCCGGCTGTGTTCATCCTTGATACAGCGCCGTACGCGGAGGAGTTTTTCTGTGAGTGAGGCCTACATCTACGAGGCGATCCGTACGCCTCGCGGCAAGAACAAGGGCGGTGCCCTCCACGGCACCAAGCCGGTCGATCTCGTGGTCGGCCTCATCGAGGAACTGAAGGTCCGGCACCCGAACCTCGACCCCGCCGTGATCGACGACATCGTCCTCGGCGTGGTGTCCCCGGTCGGCGAGCAGGGCGCCGTGATCGCGCGCACCGCCGCGCTGAACGCGGGCCTTCCCGAAACGGTCGCGGGCGTACAGCTGAACCGCTTCTGCGCCTCCGGCCTCGAAGCCACCAACACCGCCGCGCAGAAGGTGCGCTCCGGCTGGGACCAGCTGATCATCGCCGGTGGCGTCGAGTCGATGTCGCGCGTGCCGATGGGCTCCGACGGCGGCGCGCTGTTCATGGACCCCGCCACCGCGTACGACAACTACATCGTCCCGCAGGGCACCGGCGCCGACCTGATCGCGACCATCGAGGGCTTCTCCCGCGAGGACGTCGACGCGTGGGCCGTGCGTTCGCAGGAGAAGGCCGAAGCGGCCTGGTCCGGCGGCTACTTCGCGAAGTCCGTCGTCCCGGTGAAGGACATCAACGGCGTCACGATCCTCGACCACGACGAGCACCGTCGCCCGGGCACCACCGTCGAGGGCCTCGGCAAGCTCAAGCCCGCCTTCGCCGGAATCGGTGAGCTGGGCGGCTTCGACGCTGTCGCGCTGCAGAAGTACCACTCGGTCGAGCGCATCGACCACGTCCACACCGGCGGAAACTCGTCCGGCATCGTGGACGGTGCCGCGGTGGTGCTGGTCGGCAACGAGCAGATCGGCAAGGACTTCGGCCTGACCCCGCGCGCCCGCATCGTGGCGACCGCGACCGTCGGCTCCGAGCCCACGATCATGCTCACCGGCCCGACCCCGGCCACCGAGAAGGTCCTCAAGATCGCCGGTCTCACCCCGGACGACATCGACCTGTGGGAGCTGAACGAGGCCTTCGCCTCGGTCGTCCTCAAGTGGATCAAGGATCTGCACCTCGACGAGGAGAAGGTCAACGTCAACGGCGGCGCCATCGCGATGGGGCACCCGCTGGGCGCCACCGGCGCGATGCTGGTCGGCACCGTCGTGGACGAGCTGGAGCGTCGTCAGGCGCGCCGCGCCCTGGTCACCCTGTGCATCGGCGGCGGCATGGGCGTCGCGACCATCATCGAGCGGGTCTGAGGAAGAGACAATGACTGAAGCGAAGACCATCCGCTGGGAGCAGGACGCCGACGGCATCGTCGTGCTCACCCTGGACGACCCGAAGCAGTCCGCCAACACGATGAACGCCGACTTCCGCGAGTCGCTCGGCGTAGTCGTGGACCGCCTTGAGGCGGAGAAGGACGGCATCACCGGTGTCGTCCTCACCTCGGCCAAGAAGACCTTCTTCGCCGGTGGTGACCTCAACGACCTGATCAAGGCCAAGCCGGAGAACGCGGCCGAGATCACCGAGAGCAGCGCCCTGATGAAGGGCCAGATGCGACGGCTCGAACAGCTGGGCAAGCCGGTCGTGGCCGCCATCAACGGCGCCGCGCTCGGCGGTGGCCTCGAAATCGCGCTCGCGACGCACCACCGCATCGCAGCCGACGTCAAGGGCAGCCAGATCGGTCTCCCCGAGGTCACCCTCGGCCTGCTCCCCGGCGGCGGTGGCGTGGTCCGCACCGTGCGCCTGCTGGGCATCCAGAGCGCGCTGCTGAACGTCCTGCTGCAGGGCCAGCGGCACCGCCCGGCCAAGGCCAAGGAACTCGGCCTCGTGCACGAGCTCGTCGGCACCGTCGAGGAACTGGTCCCGGCCGCGAAGGCGTGGATCAAGGCCAACCCCGAGGGCGGCGTGCAGCCGTGGGACGTCAAGGGCTACAAGATCCCGGGCGGCACCCCGTCGAACCCGGGCTTCGCGGCGAACCTGCCCGCGTTCCCGGCGAACCTGCGCAAGCAGATCAAGGGCGCGAACATGCCCGCCCCGCGGGCGATCCTGGCCGCGGCCATCGAGGGTTCGACGGTCGACTTCGACACCGCGATCACCGTCGAGACCCGCTACTTCATCAGCCTCGCCACCGGCCAGGTCTCGAAGAACATGACGAAGGCGTTCTTCTTCGACCTCCAGAGCATCAACTCCGGCGGTTCGCGGCCGGACGGCTTCGAGAAGTACACGGCCAAGAAGGTCGGCGTCGTCGGCGCGGGCATGATGGGCGCCGCGATCGCGTACGTCTCGGCGAAGGCCGGTATCGACGTCGTGCTCAAGGACGTCACCCTCGAAGGCGCCGAAAAGGGCAAGGGCTACGCGGTCAAGCTCGAGGAGAAGGCTCTCTCCCGCGGCAAGACCACGCAGGAGAAGTCCGACGCGCTGCTGGCCAAGATCAAGCCGACCGACAAGGCGGAGGACTTCGCCGGCGTCGACTTCGTGATCGAGGCCGTCTTCGAGAGCGTCGAGCTGAAGCACAAGGTCTTCAAGGAGATCGAGGGCTTCGTCAACCCGGACGCCGTGCTGGGCTCGAACACCTCCACGCTGCCGATCACCTCGCTCGCCGAGGGCGTCCAGCGGACCGAGGACTTCATCGGGATCCACTTCTTCTCGCCGGTGGACAAGATGCCGCTGGTCGAGATCATCTGCGGTGAGAAGACCTCGCCCGCCACGCTGGCGAAGGTCTTCGACTACACGCTGCAGATCAAGAAGACCCCGATCGTCGTCAACGACAGCCGCGGCTTCTTCACCTCGCGCGTCATCGGCACGTTCATCAACGAGGCCGTCGCCGCGCTGGGCGAGGGTGTTGAGCCCGCGTCGATCGAGCAGGCCGGTGCGCAGGCCGGGTACCCGGCGCCGCCGCTGCAGCTGATGGACGAACTGACCCTGACGCTGCCGCGCAAGATCCGCAAGGAGACGCGCGAAGCGATCGAGGCAGCCGGCGGCACCTGGAACGGGCACGCGTCCGAGGGTGTCATCGACCGGATGGTGGAGGAATTCGACCGCAAGGGCCGCTCCACCGGCTCGGGCTTCTACGACTACGACGAGGCGGGCAAGCGGACCGGTCTCTGGCCGGGCCTGCGCGACGCGTTCAAGTCGGGCAGCGCCGAGGTTCCCTTCGAGGACCTCAAGGAGCGCATGCTGTTCGCCGAGGCGCTCGAGACCGTGAAGTGCTTCGACGAGGGTGTGCTGACCACCATCGCCGACGCCAACATCGGTTCGATCTTCGGCATCGGTTTCCCGGCGTGGACCGGCGGTGTCATCCAGTACATCAACCAGTACGAGGGTGGCCTGCAGGGCTTCGTCGACCGCTCGCGCCAGCTGGCCGAGCGCTACGGCGACCACTTCACCCCGCCCGCTTCGCTGGTCGAGAAGGCCGCGAAGGGCGAGATCTACGAGTAGGCCACTTCCCGGCCAGGCGTGACACGAAGGGGCCGTTCAGGACAGACATCGTCCTGAACGGCCCCTTCTGTACGGCAAAGGGGTGGCGCGCCCGCAGCCTGTTGCCTTGCCGTATTTCTCCCGCTATCGTGACCGAATCGGTGGGGGCCGGCCGACTGGGGGTTGGAGTAATGATTTCCTTGGCTTAGGGTCTGTCTTCGCGAACTCCTTTGTCTGTCTATTCTCCCGCTGATGCACGTCAAATTCACTGGAACTGGGGAAGGTGGTATTTGTCATGCTCGAATTGGTTCAGAAACTCGGTGATCGGCTACTGGGCAAAGTGGTGCCCGAAGTTCCGGCGGCGGCGCACGAATTCTGTGGGTGCTGGCCCGACGAGGCCGGGCGCAGGTGGCATTTCTACAAGGACTGCGTGAGCTGCCTCTGTTACCAGGTCAGCACCCGCTGCTGAGAAGTGCCGGAAGACGGCGGCTCCGGCCGCCGTCTTCCCTTTCCCGGCATGGGGAGAACGCATGTACTTGTCGATCGCCTGCGCCGCCGCGCTTGCTCTCGTATTCGGTATCTCTGCCGCCGGTAAATTCGGCGGCGAAGGATTTCGTTCCTTTGTGGCGTCCGCGGGGCCACTGAGGCTGATTCCGCGCGCGCGACGCGCCATTGTCGCGAGAATGGTCGTCGCGGTTGAATTCTTCATCGTGGCGGCGTTGATCACCGGTTCGGCCGTCCGGTCGTGGAGTGCCCTCTTCCCGGTATTCACCGGTGCGGCGGCGCTTCTCGCGGTGTTCACCGCGGCGATCACGCTGTCGCTGTCGCGCGGAGAACGCGCGCCGTGTCACTGCTTCGGCAGGAGCGCGGCGCCACTCGGCGTACCCCAGGTGGTGCGCAACGGTTTGTTGCTGGGCATCGCGCTGACCGGCTCGGTGGCTTCCCTCGTCGAAGCACCGCACGGAGCCCTGCCGGGAACGGCTGTCGCGATTTGCGCCGGTCTCGTCGTCGGCTTCGTCGCCGTGCGCTTCGACGACATCGTGGAACTTTTCCGGGACGTCCCGGAACTCGTCAAGGAGTAGGTATGGGGATCCTGATCGCCGTTCTCGTCCTGGTCGGCGCTCTGCTCGTGCTCGATCTGGTGCTGACGTTCGGGGTGATCAAGAGGCTGCGCACCCACTCCGAGCTGATCGGCAAGGCGCTCGAGAA
This sequence comes from Amycolatopsis sp. lyj-84, assembly GCF_046549075.1. Lineage (NCBI taxonomy): Bacteria > Bacillati > Actinomycetota > Actinomycetes > Pseudonocardiales > Pseudonocardiaceae > Amycolatopsis > Amycolatopsis sp. lyj-84. Next base: position 940,635 of record NZ_JAJPWO010000001.1, on the reverse strand, counting down.
CCGCGTTCCCGCAGGGCCGGTCATGGTGGCCGAAGGGAATCTGGTCGCGGACTTCACCGCGCGGACTGTCGATGGTGTCGAAGTGTCGCGGTCCAGCTTCACCGAGCAGACGCTCGCGGGGTTCTTCGCCGTCGAGTGCGATACGTGTATCGAGAAGCTTCCTGACTTCGTCGAGCACGCGAAAGACCATCCCCGGGATCACGTTCTCGCCGTGGTCCAGGGAGACGCCGACGGCGCGGCCGAGTTCGTCGCCAGGCTGGCACCGGTGGCCCGTGTCGTCGTCGAGCCGGTCGGGGGCGTGGTCAGCAAGGCCTTCGAGGTACGCGGAACGCCCGTGGTGGCGATGCTCGGCCCCGGTGGACGGGTCGTGGCCGCCGGCTTCCAGCCGGAAGTGCTGCCGCGCCTGGCGGTCAGGTGAACTCTCCGGGCCCGCGGTCGGCCGTCGTCGCACTGGGTGTCGCCTGGACCGCCGCGCCGCTGATCCTGCTGGGCAGTCTCGCGATCAGCGTGCTGACGGGTGTGCTGCCGGTGATCGTCGCGTGGTTGACCAAGCTGGTTCTCGACCGGGTGGTCGCCGCCGAGGTCCGGCTGGACGAGCTGACCTTGCTCGCCGTGGGTCTCGCGGTCGCGGGAGTGTCGGTCGCGTTGCTCGGCGAGGCCGGGCGGTACCTCTCGGGTGAGCTCACCCGCCGGGTCACCCTGCTCACCAGGGACCGGCTGTATCTCGCGACGGGACGGCTGGCCGGCCTCGCCCGCCTCGAACAGCCCGCCTACCGTGACCGGTTGCACCTGGCCCAGCAGCACAGCTACTCCGGTCCCGGCGTGATCCTGGATTCGGTCGTGGGCGGCGTCCAGGCCGTGCTGACCACGGTCGGGTTCCTGGTGTCGCTGGCGGCGGTCAGCCTCCCGGTCACCGCGGTCGTGATGGTCGCCGCGGTCCCGACGCTCATCGCGGAACTGAAACTGAGCAAGCGCCGTGCGCAGGTGCTGACCGGTCTCAGCCCCACCGAGCGGCGTGAGTTCTTTTACATGCAGTTGATGACCGGCCTCGACGCCGCCAAGGAGATCCGGTTGCTCGGGCTCGGCAGGCTGTTCCGGGGCCGGATGCTGGCCGAGCTCGGCAAGGCCAACACGCAACGACGCCTTGCCGATCTTCGTGAGTTGCGCGTCCAGGGGATACTGGGCGCGCTCAGCGCCGTCGTCGCCGGTGCCGGGCTGGTCTGGGCGGTGCTGGCCGCAGGCCGGGGTCAGCTGACCGTCGGCGACATCGCGGTCTTCACCGCGGCCGTCGCCGGCGTGCAGGGTTCACTCGCCAACCTGATCGGCCGGATCGGTGCGGCGCACAACGCCCTGCTGTTGTTCGAGCACTACCGCACCGTGACGACGGAAGGCTCCGATCTCCCCGTGCCGCCGGAGCCGGGAACGGTTTCGCCGCTGCGGCAGGGGATCGAGTTCCGCGATGTCTGGTTCCGCTATGGGCCGGGGCATCCGTGGGTGCTGCGCGGGGTGAACCTGTTCATCCCCCGTGGAGAGTCGATGGCGCTGGTCGGGCACAACGGGACGGGGAAGAGCACGATGGTGAAGCTGTTGTGCCGGTTCTACGATCCGACCCGTGGAGCCGTCCTCTGGGACGGTGCCGACCTGCGCGACCTGCCGGTCGACGAACTGCGACGCAGACTCGGCGCGGTGTTCCAGGATTTCATGACCTACGAGATGAGCGCGGCGGAGAACATCGCGCTCGGCGACGTCGACGGTGCGGACGAACTGGGCCCCGTCGACGAGCGGCTCACGGCCGCGGCCGAGCGGGCGGGAATCCACGACACGCTCGCGAATCTGCCTCGCGGTTACCGGACACTTCTTTCCCGGAGTTTTGTCAGCGAGGAGGACAAAGACGATCCGGAAACCGGTGTCCTGCTTTCGGGCGGGCAATGGCAGCGGGTCGCGCTCGCGCGGGCGTTCCTGCGGGACCAGCGGGATCTGCTCATCCTGGACGAGCCCACGTCGGGGCTCGACGCCGAAGCCGAACACGAAATCCACACTTCGCTCGCCGAGCATCGGGCCGGCCGCACGAGTGTGCTCATCTCCCATCGGCTCGGGTCCGTCCGGGCGGCCGACCGGATCGCCGTGCTCGTCGACGGCCGGGTCGCGGAGCTGGGCACCCACGACGAACTGGTGTCGTTGGACGGCACCTATTCGCGGCTCTTCCGGTTGCAGGCCAACGGATACGTTCAGGAAGTCTCGTGAAGATCCTGGCCCTGCTGGCTTCGGCGGCTTCCGGTCTGCTGGTGCTGCGCTGGGTGAAGCGCCGTTGGGCGGTGATCGCCGTGACGGGTTCCAGCATGACGCCGACGTTCCACGAGGGTGACCGGGTACTGGCGCGGCAGCGCCCCAAGGCCATCGCGGTGGGGGACGTCGTCGTGCTCGAGAATCCCGGATCGGGTCCGCTGCCGGTGCGATGGACCGTCAAACGAGTGGTCGCGGTCGGCGGGGACACGGTCCCCGAGGAAGCGGCGGGCCGGGTCGAGGCCGGTGCGGTCGTGCCGCCGCGGCATCTGGTGGTGCTGGGCGACAACCGGGCGCTCAGCGCGGATTCGCGGCACCACGGGTACTTTCCCGTGGACCGGGTCTTCGGCAGGGCGCTTCGCCGTCTCGGCTGAGTGCAATGAAAGGCCCGTTCCTTGCAAATTTTGCAAGGAACGGGCCTTTCCTAGCGTCCGGGGTCAGCGCGACGAAGGTTCGAGCGCCACGTGGGGCAGCCGCCGGTCCAGCCACCGCGGCAGCCACCAGGCGCGCTCCCCGAGCAGCCGCATCACCGCGGGCACCACGAGACAGCGGATCACGAACGCGTCCACCAGCACCGCCACCGCCAGCCCGAGGCCGAACTGCGCCAGCATCCGGTCGGGGTTGAGCAGGAACGCGCCGAACACCAGGATCATGATCACCGCCGCCGCCGTGATCACCCCTCCGGTGGAAGCGAGCCCTTCGCGGACGGCGTGCCGCGCGTCGCCGGTGCGCCGCCATTCCTCGTGCATCCGGGACACCAGGAACACCTCGTAGTCCATGGAAAGCCCGAACACGATCGCGAAGATCAGCACCGGCACGAACGCCTCGATCGGCCCCGGCTGCGCTCCGAACAGGCCGTCGCCGAACACCGCCGTCATCACGCCGAGCGCGGCGCCGATGCTCAGCAGGTTCAGTACGGCCGCCTTGAGCGGGATCAGGATCGACCGGAAGACCACCATCAGCAGCAGTGCCGACAACCCCACGACCACCAGCACGAACAGCGGCAACCGGTCGCCGACGGCGTCCGCGAAGTCCACCGCCGCCGCGACCGAGCCGCCGACGAGGTACTTGCCGGGCAGGCTCGGCAGCACCTCGGTCCGCAGCCGCTCGACCAGTTCACCGGTCGCCTCGTCCTGCGGCGAGGACGTGGGGAACGCGAGGACCGTCATGACACCCTGCCCCATCGGCGGCGTCGCCTTGGCGATACCGGGGGTGGCCTCGAGTTTCCGTCGCAGCGCGACGCCGTCGCCGTTCTCCGTGACGATGATCAGCGGTTCGCTGAAGCCCGGGCCGAAGCCTTCCGACATCAGGTCGTAAGCCTTGCGGGTGGTCGAAGTCTCGGGATTCGTGCCCGCGTCGGCGAATCCGAGGCGCATGCCGAGTGCCGGCAGCGAAAGTCCGATGAGGACGAGCAGCCCGATCGCGAGCGGGACCATCGGCCGCCGCTGGACCGCGTCACCGAGTTTGCCCCAGGTCTTGCCGTGTTCCCGTTTCGCGGCGTGCTTGCGAATGCCCTTTTCCAGTCGCCGGCCGAAAAGTGAGAGCAACGCGGGCAACAGGGTGACCGACGCGAGCATCGTCACCAGGACGGTCAGCGCCACCGCGAGAGCGACTCCCCGCAGGGAACCGAGACCGAGCGCGAGCAGGCCGAGCAGGGCGATGATCACCGTTCCGCCGGCGAACAGCACCGACCGGCCGGCGGTGTCGAGTGCGCGCCGCGCCGCTTGTTCGCGGTCGAGACCGCCGAGTATTTCGCTGCGGTAGCGGGAAAAGATCAGCAGCGCGTAGTCGACGCCGACACCGAACCCGACCAGCATCATCAGCGGCGCCGTGTAGCCGGCGATGTCGACGAACCGGCTGACCAGCACGATCACGCCGAGCGTGCTGCCGACGGCGAAGATCGCCGTGATCACCGGGAGCCCGGCGGCGAGGATCGAGCGGAACAGGAAGACGAGGACCACCAGCGCGGCCAGCAAGCCGACGCCCTCGGACGGCCCGCCGCTCTCATTGGTCCGTTCGATCGGCTCACCGCCGAGTTCGACCTGGAGTCCGGCCGATTCCGCTTTCTTCGCGGTGTCGGTGACGCGCACGATGTCGTCGTACGGCAGGTCGTTCGACTCCAGGTCGAAAGCGATGGCGGCGTAACCGATCGTTCCCTCGCGCGAGATCGCGGACGGGTCGTCGAACGGACTCGTCACGGCTTTGACGTGGGGCTGGTTCCGCACCTCGGCGAGCATCGAGTCGATCGGGCCGCGTGCGGTGGCCAGTCCGGCGCCGGTCTTGAAGACGATTTCGGCCGTCGCGCCGGTCCGGGCGGGAGCCTGTGCCTCGAACAGGTCCATGATCTGCTGGGATTCGGTGCCCGGCAGGGAATGGTCGTCGTGGTAGGCGCTGCCCGCCACCTGTGAGCCCAGGGTGACGCCGAGAAGGGTGAGCAGCCAGAGCGAAACGGCGAGCCAGCGATGGCGCTGTGACCAGCCCGCCAGCCTCGAAAGGCCGCCCCCAGGCCGCCTTTCGGAAAGCGTAATGGTGTCCATGGCGGAAAGCATCGGCTTTTCCGCGCCGCAGGGCGTCGGGCTCCGGCGGGCACTCCGGCCACAACTTCTGGGTACCCCTAAGGCGCTTCCCGTACTACCGGAGTTGTGTTCACGGGGTCAACCAGCGAGGGGTGATCATGCCCGATTCGTAGGCGAGCACGACGAGTTGCGCGCGATCGCGGACGTCCACCTTGGTCATGATCCGGCTGACATGCGTTTTCGCCGTGGCGGGGCTGAGCACGAGTTCCTTCGCGATCTCGTCGTTGGACAGACCGGCCGCGACCAGGCTCATCACCTCGCGTTCGCGTTCGGTGAGCCGGTTCAGCACCGGCGACGGCCCTGGCCGCGCCACCCGGCCCGCGAACTCGGAGATCAGGCGGCGGGTGATCGACGGCGCGAGCAGTGCGTCGCCCCTCGCGACCACCCGGACGCCGTGGATCAGTTCCTCCGGTTCGGTGTCCTTGACCAGGAATCCGCTGGCGCCGGCGCGCAGGGCGCCGTACACGTCCTCGTCGAGGTCGAAGGTGGTGAGGATGACGACCTTGACCCCGGCCAGCGCCGGATCTTCGAGCAGATGCCGGGTCGCGGTGAGCCCGTCCATCACCGGCATGCGGATGTCCATCAGGACCACGTCCGGCTTGTGCTCGCGCGCGGCTTCGAGGGACTCCCGTCCGTCGGCGGCTTCCGCGACGACCGTGATGTCGGCCTCGCCGTCCAAAATGGACTTGAACCCGGCGCGGACCAGCCGCTGGTCGTCGACGAGCAGGACCCGGATCATCGCGCCGCCCGCAGGGGGAGCCGGGCGCGGACGCGGAAGCCGCCGTCCTCGCGCGCGGCCGCGGCGAATTCGCCGCCGAGCGCTTCGGCTCGTTCGGCCATCCCGCGGATCCCGTTGCCGGGTTTCGCGGCACCACCCCGGCCGTCATCGTCGATCTGCACGGACACATCATGGTCGGTGTAGCCGATCCGGACCACGACGGTGTCCGCCGCGGCGTGCCGCGCGACGTTGGTCAGCGCCTCCTGGACGACGCGGAAGGCGGCGTGCTCGACGTCGGGCGGCAGATCCCTTGCCGTGCCGTCGATCTCGGTGCGGACGGTCAGCCCGTGCGCGCCCGCCGACTCGGCCAGTTCGGCGACCCTCGCCAGACTCGGCGTATCCACCTGCCTCAGCATGCCGAGGGTGGAGCGGAGCTCGCGCAACGCGTCCTTGCTGGTCTGTTTGATCGTGACCAGCGCTTCCTCGGATTTCGCCGGATCCTTGCCGTGCAGCGCGGCACCGGCCTGGACGTTGATGAGCGCGAGGTTGTGCCCGAGGACGTCGTGCAGTTCACGCGCGATCCGGAGACGTTCGCCGGTGGCCCTTCGCTGTGCTTCGGACTCCTTGGTGCGCTCGGCTTCGCGGCGGTAGTACGTCACCGCTCCGACCGCGACCAGCGCGATGAACCAGCCCGCCATCAGCAGGAACGCGAAGTTGTCCACCTGTCGCGAGGCGCCGGCCCTCGCCTCGCCGAACGCGACGCCGCCCATCGAGGCCGCCGCGACGACCGCCGCGCTGCGGATCCGCCCGGTCGAGGCGTTGTTGTACAGCGCGAAGGCGAACGCGAGCAGCACGAACCCGTCGGGATCGGTGTACGGGTAGTAGATCGCGCAGCACACCGCGGTGAAGATCGCGACGGGGAGCGGGTGGCGGCGGCGCAGGAACAGCGCGGCGCAGGCGAGTACCACGCATATCCAGCCGATCACGGCGTTGCGTGGCTGTTCCGCGCTCGCGCCGAGGGAGACCGCGACGGAACTCGCGAGCACCGCCACGGTGATCGCGAGTTCCGCCGTGTACCGCCGCAGGATCGCCACACCACGAGAGTAGCGCGATGCGGTTCGATTGACAAAATAGATTTTTACGTTCAAGATGATTTTCGTGATGAAGGATGTGGCGTACCTGGAGCGGCTGGATCAGGCGGAGGCGTTGCTGAAGCCCCAGCGTGTGGACGTCCTGCGGCAACTGGCGGAGCCGCGATCCTGCACCGAGGTGGCGGCGGTGCTTGGCCAGACTCCGCAACGGGTCTACTACCACGTGAAAAAGCTGGTGGAAGCCGATCTCGTGACGCAGGTGTCGGAACGCAGGGTGCGAGGCATCAGCGAGGGCGTGTATCAGGCGAGCGCGCGTTCGTACTGGTTGTCACCGGGCCTGGTCGGCCGGATCGGCCCGCGAGCGGTGCGGGACGAACTGAGCCTCGGCTATCTGGTGGACCTCATGGAGGAGGTCCAGGCGGACGTCGCCGTGCTCGACCGGGCCGCGCCGGAACTGCCGTCGATCGGCGTCTCCGGCGAGATCCGGGTGGAACCGGAGCGCCGCCAGGAGTTCCTCGACGAACTGAAGACGACTTTGCAGGATCTGTTCACCCGCTACGGCGGAGCGGAAGGCGACGCCTTCAAACTCGCCGTGGCCTGTTACCCGAAAGGAGAGGCTCGTGACTGAACCGGCGAGCTTCCAGGTGCGCGTGCGCGCGCCGATCGACGACGTCTGGCACGCGCTGATCGACCCCGGAGCGTTGCGAACGTGGTTTTCCGAACACGCGGAAGTCGACCTGCCGTCCCGCTACGAGTTCTGGGGCCGGTACACGCCGGACGGCGAAGTCCCGCGTCAGCGGCTGTTACTGGCCGAGGACAACGTCCTGCGGTTCGCGTGGACCGTCGACGGTACGGAGACGATCGTCGAACTCGAGCTGGCCGAAGACGGAGACGGGACCTCTTTGTCGTACAGCCAGACCGGCCTGCCGGACTTCGCCGAGCTGATGGCGGACTCGGACTCGCCGCTCGGCATGATGCACACGTTCTGGGCGCTGGCGGTCGCGAACCTGGTCGATCACGTCGAGGGACGTCCGATCACCGCCCGCTGCGATCTCACTTCCCCGGTGATGCGGGAAGAAGTGCGCATCGGTGCGGCGCGACCGGAGGTCTACCGCTCGATCACCGACCCCGCCGCGTTCACGCGCTGGTTCGGCGCGCGGATCGAAGCCGAGATGCACGTCGGCGGACGCTGGGCGATGGGCTCGCTGGAACTGGATCCGGACCCGGCGAAGATCGTTGATCTGGTACCCGACGAGAGGATGACGCTCGCGTACGAGGAAGGCATCGTGACGTCCTGGGAACTCGAGGACTCCGGCGGTGGTACCAGGCTGACGTTCGTCCAAAGTGGATTCTCTGGCGAGAAGCCGCCGTATGGCTCTTGGATGGGCTGGCTCAGCGGCTTGGCCGAGCTGCGCCGGTTCCACGAGGTCGACATGTGGCTCCCGATCTGGGTCGACGTCCACCTGGACGGAATGCCCGAAGGACTCATCGCGCTGGACGGGAAGTAGGAGGATCCGATGTTGCTCGAAGGCCGGAACGCGATCGTCTACGGGGTGGCCGGCGGAATCCGGTCGGCGGGCGGGAAAGCCGGGACCGCGCAGTTCGACGCGCTCGACGAAGCGGCCATCGACGAACACGCCACTGGTCGAGATGTCGTTGGCGGACTTCGAAAGCCCGGTCCGGACGGCGTCCTTGGAGGATGTCGCCCGGGTCGCCGCCTTCGCCGCTTCGGACCACGCGCGCGGCATGACGGCGACGGCACTGAACATCAGTTGCGGCACGATGGTCGACTGACCTCTCTTCGGCGGTAACACCGGCGAACGATCTCCCGACTACGCGGCACCACCACGTGCCAGGGAGGCCGTTATGCCGAAGAGAACGACGAAACTGGGCATGGCACTGGCGATCGGGCTTCTGGTCGCCGGGGGCTGTGGGGTGGAGACCGTGCCCGCCGGGCGGGTCACGCCGAAGACCGGCTCGGTGTCGACATCCTCGACGTTCTCGATGCCGCCGACGCCGACCAGCAGCTGGGCGCCGCCCACGACCACGAGCACGGCTGTGCCGACACCGACACCGACACCGACGCCCCAGCAGTTCGTCCCGCCGACGACGGCCGCGGTCGAGGTCCCGAAGCAGGTCGAACCGCCGCCGTCGAAGGCGCGCCCGAAGACGACACCCACGGCGAAAGCGCCGAACCTGGCGGCGTGCGGAAGCGACTACTACCGCAACACCGACGGCGTCTGCGTCCACCGGCCGGCGACCGGACCGGGAGCGGCCGACGGCGCGACGGCCCTGTGCAAGGACGGTTCCTATAGCTACAGCCAGAATCGCCGCGGAACCTGTTCCGGGCACGGTGGGGTCCGCACCTGGTTGTGATCCCGTCGGTCAACCATTCACGACAGAGGGAGGTGCTGTGTAAGGTCGGATCATGGGATGCGAATGGTGAAACCGGCCGGCCGGGCACCTTCGCCCCGGGTCTTCGTCGTCGTGCTCGCCACCTGCGGGCTGGTGGCCTCGTTCATGCAGACGCTCGTCGTCCCGCTGATCCCGTCGTTTCCCCGGCTGCTCAACGCGACCCCGTCCGACGCGTCGTGGGTGGTGACGGTGACCCTGGTCGCCGGTGCCGTGGTGATGCCGGTGAGCGGAAGGCTCGGCGATCTCTACGGCAAACGCCGGTTGCTGCTGATCAGCCTGGGCTTCCTGGTCGCCGGTTCGGTGGTCTCCGCGCTGACCAGCTCGCTCGCGCTGATGGTCGTCGGCCGTGGGCTGCAGGGCTGCGCGATGGGCGCGATCCCGCTGGGGATCAGCATCATGCGCGACGAACTCGCCCCCGAACGCGTCGGCGCGGCGATCTCGGTGATGAGTTCGACGCTGGGCGTCGGCGGCGCCATCGGGCTTCCCGTATCGGCGCTGGTCGCGCAGAACGCGGACTGGCACGTCCTCTTCTGGGCGTCGGCGGGGCTCGGGCTCGTCTGTGGCCTGCTGATCCTGTTCGTGGTGCCGGAGTCGCCGGTGAAGACACCCGCGCCGTTCGACTACCTCGGCGCTCTGGGGCTGACAGCCGGGCTGGTCTGCCTGCTACTGCCGATCGTCAAGGGCGGCGAATGGGGCTGGGGCAGCGGCCGCACGCTCGGCTTCGCCGGAACCGCGGTCGCGATCCTGCTGGTCTGGGGCGCCTATCAGCTGCGGCGCCGCGATCCGCTGGTGGACCTGCGGGTCTCCGCGCGGCGTCCGGTGCTGTTCACCAACCTCGCGTCGATCATGATCGGGTTCGCGCTGTACTCGATGGCGTTGTCGTTCCCGCAGTTGCTGCAGGCGCCCGCCTCGACCGGCTACGGCCTCGGCTTGACGATGGTGCAGGCAGGGCTCTGCCTGGCGCCGAACGGGCTGGTCATGTTCATGCTTTCGCCGGTTTCGGCCCGGCTCATCGAGCGCTACGGCCCGCGGACGACGCTGATGACCGGCGCCGTCACCATCGCGATCGGGTACATCTTCGCGACCGTGTTGATGGACAACGCTTTCGAGCTGATCACGGCGTCGATCATCATCGGTGGCGGCGTCGGCATCGCCTACGCGGCCATGCCCGCGCTGATCATGGGCTCGGTCCCGGTCACCGAAACCGCGTCCGCGAACGGCTTGAACTCGCTGATGCGATCCGTCGGCACGTCGACGTCCAGCGCGGTGATGGCGACCATGCTCGCGTCGCTGGCGATCACCGTCGGCGGGGTTTCCGTTCCGTCCGCGACCGGGTTCCGGCTGAGCTTCGCGGTCGCCGCCGGTGCCGCGCTCCTGGGTCTCGCCTTGACCGCCTTCGTCCCGAAGCAACGCCAACCCGAACCGCTGGTCGCCTCGGTCCACTAGCCCCAATTTGCAAGGAAAGTCCCCTTCATGGCGAATTTCGCCATGAAGGGGACTTTCCTTGCACACCCTCAGAACAGGGTCGGAACGATCGCGTCGATCAGGTGCGGCCCCGGCTCGGCGAGCGCGCGCTGGAACTGCTCGGCCAGCTCCTCCGCGGTCGTCGCCCGGGTCGCCGGGACACCCAGGCCCTCGGCGATCTTGACGAAGTCCATGTCCGGCCGCGAAAGGTCGAGCAGTTCGTTCGCCTTGGGACCGCTGGCGTCAGCGCCGACGCGCTGCAACTCCAGCCGCAGGATCGCGTACGCGCGGTTGTTCAGCAGGACCGTGGTGACGTTGAGGTTCTCCCGCGCCTGCGTCCACAACGCCGAAATCGTGTACAGCGCGCTGCCGTCGGACTGCAGGTTGATCACCGGACGGTCCGGCGCGGCGACGGCCGCCCCGGTCGCGACGGGCATGCCGTAGCCGATCGCTCCACCGGTCAGGGTCAGCACGTCGTGCCGCGGCGCACCGGCGGTGGCGGCGGGCAGCAGCAGGCCGGAGGTGTTCGCCTCGTCCGCGATGATCGCGCGCTCCGGCAGCAGCGCGCCGATCACCTCGACCCAGTTCTGCGGCGTCAGCGGTCCGGACGGCAGTGCGGGCCGGGCGGCTTCCTGCAGCACCGGCTCCGTCTCGGCGGCGACCAAGGCCGCGACGTCGTTCAACGCGCGCGGGACGTCCTGCCCGACTTCGGCGAGCACATGGACCTGCGCGCCTTCGGGCACCAGGTTGCTCGCCTTGCCGGGATAGGCGAAGAACGACACCGGCGCCTTCGTCCCGGCGACGATCACGTGCTTGATCCCGTCGAGCTGGTACGCGACCTGCTCGGCGAGGTAGCCCAGCCGCTCGATCGTCGGCAGGCCTTCGCCGCGCTCGAGCCGGGAGGGGAACGTCTCGACGAACGCCTTCACCCCGGTCGCGGTGGCGATCCTGCTGGTCGCGAGCAGTCCGGCCTCGCGGCAGCCGCTGCCGCCGACGAGCAGCGCGACCGGTTCACCGCTCGCCAGGATCTCGGCGATGTTCTTCACCGTCGTCGCGTCGACGGCCTGCGGGATCCGCGGAGGGATGGGTGCGACCGGTTCGCCGCCCTCACCCCACGACGCGTCGGCCGGGAGGATCAGGGTCGCGATCTGCCCGGGGGCGTCCTGCGAGGCCGCGACGGCCGCGGCGGCGTCGGCGCCGACGTCCTTCGTGTGCTCGGAGCGGCGGACCCAGCCTTCGAGGGAACCGGCGACGGCTTCGATGTCCGATTCGAGCGGGGCGTCGTACTGCTTGTGGTAGGTCGCGTGATCGCCGATCACGTTGACGATCGGGGTGTGCGCGCGGCGCGCGTTGTGCAGGTTCGCCAGCCCGTTGCCGAGGCCGGGGCCGAGGTGCAGCAGCGTCGCGGCCGGTTTGTCGGCGATGCGCGCGTACCCGTCCGCGGCGCCGGTGACGACGCCTTCGAACAGGCCGAGCACGCCGCGCATCTCGGGCACGGTGTCGAGCGCGGCCACGAAGTGCATCTCCGAGGTGCCCGGATTCGAAAAGCACACATCGACGCCACTGTCGACGAGCGTGCGGATCAGGGACTGGGCGCCGTTCATTTCACTCACTTTCAAGCCCTCTCAGCGAAAAGAACACCGGGGTTGAGGATCCCGGCCGGGTCGAAGCTTTCCTTGATCCGGCGCATCAGCGCGATCTTCGCCGGGTCCTCCAGGTCGAGGAAGTAGCCGGACTTGGCCTGCCCGAGGCCGTGCTCGCCGGAGATCGCGCCGCCGAGTTCCATGCCGAGCGCGAAGATGTCGGTCAGCAGTTGCTTCCGCTTCTCGGGGTCCTTGCAGAAGATGGCGAGGTGGACGTTGCCGTCGCCGGCGTGCCCGCAGCCGAGTGCGCCCGCCTCGCGCGACAGCGCCATTTCCCTGGCCCTGCGCAGGAACTCGGGCATCGCGGACCTCGGGACCACCACGTCGATGACGTCGTCGGCCCCGGCCGCCTTGGCTGTCCAGAACGCCTTCTCGCGGGCCTCGATGAGCTTGCGCGCCGAATTGCCCTCGAGCACGTAGACGTCCATCGCCCCGACGTCGGCCAGCAGCCCGCCGAGCTCTTCGATGTCGGCGTGCAGCCGGTCGTTGTCGCGGTTTTCCAGCGCCACCACGAGATACGCCTGCGCGGAGTCACGGATGGCGTCCGGAACGCCGAGGCTGAGCTTCTCGTTGTAGCTGATCGCGGCGAGCGTCAGGTTGTCGATGTATTCGAGGATGTGCGGCGCGAGCCCGCTGGAGATGATCTTCGGGACGACGGTCATCACCTCGTCGAAGGTCTCGAACGGGGCGAACACCGTGGCACCGTGCGGCAGGCGCGGGTACAGCTTCACGATGACCTCGGTCGCGATCGCGAGGGTGCCTTCCGAGCCGATGATCAGCTGGGTCAGGTCGTACCCGGTCGACACCTTCGAGGTCTTGCCGCCGGTCCGGATGATCTCGCCGGTCGGCAGCACGGCCTGCAGGCCCACGACGTTGTGCCGCGTGACGCCGTACTTGACCGCGCGCATCCCGCCCGCGTTCGTGCCGACGTTGCCGCCGACGCTCGCGCTCAGTTCGCCGGGGTAAACGGTGTAGCCGAGTCCGGCCGCCGTGGTCTTTTCGTCCAAATCGGACAACGTGACACCCGGCTGGACGACGGCGACGTGGTTCTCCGTGTCGATCTCCAGTACCGCGTTCATGCGTTCGAAAGAGATCACCAGACTGTCTTCGCGCGGTGTGGCACCGCCCGAAAGCCCGGTGCCCGATCCTCTCGCGGTGACCGGCACACCGTGTTCACCCGCAGCCTTGAGCAGCTCCGCGACCTCCTCGGCGGTCCCCGGTTTCGCCAGGAAGGCGGGCTGCCGCGGAGAGGTGGTCAATGCCTCGTCGTGTGCGTAGTCCTCGGGGATCGCTTCGCCTGCCAGCAAATTCGTGTCCCCGACGATCTCGGCGAACCGTGCCGCAACATCGCCCATCGACTGCCCTTCCTCACGCGTCTTTGCCTGGTTACCGAAGCGTAGTACGTCGCGGGCGGCGATGGCCATGAATCATTTTCATGTTTGCCGTCCGGTCGCCACAACCTCACGACAACCTCACTCCGTTACCCATGTCGCAACGGGCCGCGGCGGCCCGCCGGAAGGGGTGGACGCTCGATGGGACCAAGGATGAAACGGATCGCGACGCTGGGGGCGGCGTTCGCGATCACGTTCGGGTTCGCGGCACCGGTGGCCGAAGGCGGGGAAGCGGGCTGTACGGCACCCGTGGTGAACGTCAGCGGCGTCAGCCAGGCCGAGGGAACGAGCGCCGGGTACACCACCCTTCTCTTCACCGTTTCCCTCGACGACGGCGGCTGCGCGCCGCAAGGCTCGGTCGACTACCGGACGATCGAGGGCAACGGCTCGCCGGTCGATCCGGCGTTCACCGCCAAGGAGGGCGTCGACTACCAGCCGGTCACCGGCACGCTGACCTGGTCCGGGAGGACGGATCCGCAGACCGTCGCGGTCAAGGTCCGCGCCGATTCACTCGTCGAGAACGACGAAATGTTCTCCCTCCGGCTCTACGGCGAGAAGGGCCTGCGGATCGGGCACAGCGTCGGCGTCGCCTGGGTGGCCGACGACGACGCGGCCAAGACGTCGCCGGTGGGGACGACCCAGGAGGGTGAGATCTGCTGGTCGATCCCGCCCAACTTCTCGCAGGGAACCACCTGCAAGGTCCCGCTCGTGCTCTCCCGGCCGTGGGCCGGGCCGCTCACGGTCCGCTATCGCACCGAGGGCTCCGGCCACGTCCCGGTGAAGGACGGTGTCGTCACCTTCCAGCGCGGTGAGACGAGGGGATACGCCGAATTCACGCTCCTGCCCGGTCAACCGGGGAAGGCGCGGGTCGAGTTCTTCGAGCCGTCGCAGGGCAGGCTCGTGTACGCGACCTCGACCGTGGTGATCACCCCCGCCCGGTGACGAGGTCGGCGTCGGCCGTCGCGTTCGCCCGCCGGTACAGCTCGATCGCTCGAGCCCAGTGGGCGGCCGCGGCGGCCGTGTCGCCGCACCTCGCTTCGAGGTCACCGAGGTCGCGGTGCAGGTGAGCCTCCTCGTACGGATCCGGGACCCCCGCCCGGACCGCGAGGCCGCGCTCGAGGTTCTCCCGCGCCGCGACCAGGTCGCCGAGCCCCAGGTGGGCGCGGCCGAGCCGGTCGAGCGCCGCCGCCTCACTGTGCCGGTTCCCGACGTCCCGGCTGATCAGCAGCGCCTGGTCGAAATCGTCGCGGGCGGCCGGGTAGTCGCGGCGGGCGAGATGGACCTGGCCGGCGTGCAGCAGCGATTCCCACTCCTGCCACCGGTCGCCGATCGCCCGCGACGCCGCCAGCGCCTTGCCGAGATGCTCCAGCGCGACTTCGTGATCGCCGAGTTCCTCGTAGGCCTCGCCGAGCGTGTCCAGCGTGGCGGCCTCCAGCCGGGCGTTGCCCAGTTCACGGAACGTTTCCAGCGCGGCCGTCAGCGGGCTGAGACCGTCCATCGGCTGGCCGCGGCGGATGTAGGCGTGACCGAGGTTGCGCTGCGACAGCGCTCGCCCGAGCCGGTTGCCCACCGACGTGCACCGCTCCACCGCCAGCTGATACGCGGTGATCGCCTCGTCGAACCGGCGCAAGGCGGCGTAGGCATTGGCGGTGTTGTTGTAGATATGGCCTTCGCCTTCGAGATCACCCGCCGCACGGGCGGCCTTCAACGCGCGGGCGTTGGTTTCGAGCGCGTCGGTGAGCCTGCGGGTCATGAAGTAGGCCGCGCCCAGCGCGCGCAGCATTTCCGCCTCGGCCAAGGGATCGTCGAGTTCGGCGGCCGCGGCCGCCCCCTCACGGCAGAGCCCGATCCGCTCGTTCCAGCCACCGGTGGTGTCGTAGAAGCTGGTGAGCAGGTAGGTGAGCTGCCAGGCGGCGGTGTTGCGGCCGTGTTCACGCGCGAACCGCACCACCGGCAGCAGATTCGCTCGTTCTGCGCCCAGGAAGGCGAGCGCCGCACGTCTTTCGGCCGGGAACGGCCGCTCCGGGGGAGGGTGACGCAGTGCCGGGGTGACCAGATCGCGGTTCGGGTCGATGATCCGGTTCGCCTCCGCGGCGACGTGCAGGTACCAGTCGATCAGCCGGTCCGCCGCCTCGGCGCGGCTCGCCGTCGTCTCGTCGGCGCGGGCGCACGCGACGGCGAATTCGCGGATCAGATCGTGGAGGCGATAGCGATCCGGGCCCGCCGGGGTGATCAGATGCGCGGCGGACAGCGCGGCGACCGCGGTCCGGCCCGCTTCGGCGGGCACCCCGCACAGCGCGCTCCCGAGCGCCGAGCTGAACGACGTCCCCGGAGTCGTTCCCGACAGCCGGAACAGTTGTGCCGCGGCGTGGTCCAACGGCAGGTAGGCGCTCGCGAGGACGGTTTTGACGGTCCGGGAATCACCTTGCACCGCAAGGGTTTCCAGTCGTCCGACGCCGGTGAGCTCGCGGGTGAGCTCCGCGATCGGACGGTTCGGTTCACCGGTCAGGCGCGCGGCGGCGATCCGCAGTGCCAGCGGCATCCCGTCGCAGAGCCGCGCCAGCCGCGCCGCCTGCCCGGGTTCGCGGCTGACCCGATCGGCGCCCAGCACCCGGGTGAGCAGGGCCATCGATTCCGGGTCGGCCAGCGCGTCGAGAGCGAACACGCGGACGGCGTGCCTGCTGCCGAGCGCGGCCAGGGTCTGCCTGCTGGTCACGATCAGCATCGCTTTCGTCGTCCCCGGAACGAGCGGAAGGATCTGGTCGACGCTGCCCGCGTTGTCGGCGACGATCAGGCAACGCCTGCCGTGCAGCAGCGAGCGGTAGAGCGCCGCGCGTTCGGCCGTCGCGTCGGGCAGCCGGTCGTCGGGGAGGCCGAGCCCGCGCGACAGATGGGCGAGCGCGTCGCCCGGTGACACCGCTTCGTGCGGGTCGTGCCCGGCGAGGTCGAGGAAGAGCTGGCCGTCGGGGAAGCGGTCCGCGATGCGGTGCGCCCACTGCACGGCGAGCGCGGACTTGCCCATCCCGGCCGCACCGGAGATGACCACGACCGGCGGCTCGGGTTCTTCGAGGAGCAGGTCCAAAGAGGCGAGTTCCTGCTGCCGTCCGGTGAAGTGCCCGACACGGGCGGGGAGTTGCGCGGGTGCCGTACCCCGCGCGGGCGCGTCGAGTTCGGGCGCGCGGCGCAGGATCGCGGTATGCAGTTCGACCAGTTCCGGGCCGGGGTCGACACCGAACTCGTCGGCCAGTCCCCGGCGTACGGCCTGGAACGTCTCCAAGGCTTCGGCGTGCCTTCCGCAGCGGTGCAAGGCGAGCATGTGCAGCGCGGCGAGCCGTTCGCGGTACGGCTGCCCGGCCCGCAGCCGCGGAAGTTCCCGGAGGACCTCCTCGTGTTCCCCGAGTTCGAGCTCGGCGTCCCAGAGTTCTTCCCAGGCGGACAGCCGCAATTCCTGGAGCCGCTCGACCTCGCGCGGCCCCCAGCCGTCTAGTTCGGCGTCCGCGAAGGCTTCGCCGCGCCAGAGCCGCAACGCCTCGCGCAAGGCCGCCACCGCCTGGCCGGGGTTGCTCCGTTTGGCGGCACGAAGCTCTTCTTCGAAGCGGAGAGCGTCGACTGAGGACGGTGCGACCGTCAGGACGTACCCGGGTTTGCGGGTCAGCAGGACCGGCGGGAAGCCACAGTCCTCCAGCGCCTGCCGGATCCTGGCGACGTGGCTGTGCAGGGTCTTCACCGCGGTGCGGGGCGGATCCTCACCCCAGAGCACGTCGACCAGCCGGGGGATCGGGACCACCGAGCCCGCGTGCAGCGCGAGCACGCCGAGTACGGCTCGCTGGCGGGCGCCGTGCAACTCCGCCCGCCCGGTGGGGCCGATCGCTTCGACCGCGCCCAGCACCCGTAATTCCCCTGGCCCGGGCACGCTGCTCCCTCCGGCATGTGATCTCGGTGAGCGTATCCGGGCGGAGACTCACCGAAATCGGCCAATTAGGGCACACGATCTCTACAACCCCTCCACAACCGGCCTGACCGACGGTCAACGGGTCGAATGTTTCGCCCAAGGAGGGAAACATGATCAGCAGGAACCCGCGACGCCGTCGAACCTTGATCGCCGCGGCCGCAGTGGCCGTCGCGACCTTGTTCGCAGGTGTGGCACCGGCGGTGCAGGCCGCACCGGAGGCACGCAGTGACGTCTTCATCCGGGACAACGGATCCGATTACGGTTACGAGGACTCGTCCGGCTCGCTCTACTCCAGCCCCGACATCCGGGTGTGTTTCTCGGCGACGGTCCTCTGCGCCACCGATGACCCGATCGTCCAGGGTGGCAACGCCTTCATCCACGTCACGCTGAACCGCCCCGGCCCGTACGGTGACGCATACGAGAAGGGAAACCTGCAGGTCTGGTACACCAAGCAGGGCACCGTGGCCCAGTGGCCGAACCAGTGGAACTACATCGGCTCGAAGCTCGACGTGGACGTGCCCTACGGCACCAAGACGGTCGTCATCCCGTGGAAGGTCCCGATCGGCTCGCACTTCTGCCTGCTGGCCCGGTGGCTCTCGCCGACCGACCTGCCGACGGAAGGTGTCAGCACTTCCCTCAACACACGGAAGAACAACAACATCGCCTGGCACAACGTGAACGCGGTCCCGTTCAAGATCAAGGTGCCGGTGATCCGGCCGATCGTGTTCGGCTGGCACGGTCCCGACCCCACGGCGGTCGGTGACATCGTCTTCACCCAGCCCGGCAAGCCGTTCACCGGCCCCGGACGGATCACCATCGACCTCGGCCCCGACCTCGCCGCGCGGTGGCGGGCAGGCGGCGCGAAGGGTGAGGGCATCGAACGGGTCGGCGAGACCGAACTGGCCATCGTGAACCCGCAGCGGGCCCGGATCAGCGGGCTGGCGTTCAAGGCGGGAGAACAGATCGACGCACGGCTGAGCTTCACCGCCGGTGCCGAGGCGGCCGGTGGGCAGTACACCGTCCACGTGACCCAGGTCGACCAGCGCGGCGAAGAGGTCGGTGGCGTCGAATACCGGCTCGCGGCCGAACGGCAGTAAGCCAGGGAGGGGTGCCGGCCCGTGGGCGGCGAGGGTGGGGAACCCTCGTCGCCCACGGGTTTTTCACGCGCGTGCGAACGAAAGCGTCTCGCCCTCGACACCTCGCAGCCAAAGGTCTTGCGCCGCTTCGGCCATCTCGGCCAGCCCCTCTTCGATCGTCGCGAACACGTTGCCGGGCACCCAGCCCGCGTCGCCGTTGATCAGCAGGTTGTTGCGGCCGTAGAAGATCGCGAGATCCGTCGCGCCCTGGTCGCTGTGGGCCTCACTGTCTTCGTCGTAGCCGTACGCCGGGTTGCCGATCTCCCACGCCTCGAACCCGAAGTACACGACATCCCCCGGAATCGGGGTCACCGTGGGGTTTTCGCGGCCCGGCTTCGGTTCGGCGAACGGCGGAACGAGGGTGTAGACCTCGTTGCGCGCGTACTTCGCGTGGTAGGCCGAACCGCTCTGCGGCAACGCGTCCCACACCGCGCGGCAGGTCCGAGGGGCTTCGGCGTCGAGCAGCCGGGCGCGGCAGGACACCCCGCGCTTGTCGAGGGTGATCGTGATGTAGCGGGCCATCACTCGACCCCCGCCACGACGTCACCCCAGATCCGCAGCGCTTCGTCGACCTGTTCGGTGTCGACGACCAGCGGCGGAACCATCCGGACGACGTTCATGTACGCCCCACAGGTCAACAACAGCAACCCGTTGGCGGAAGCGGCTTTCTGGGCCGCCTGTGCCTTCGCGGTGTCCGGCTCGCCGTCCGGCGTGGTGAACTCGGAACCGACCAGCAGCCCCAGCCCGCGGACGTCGCCGATCGACGGCGACTTGTCCGCGATCACCCGCACGCCTTCGAGCAGCTGGCGTCCGCGTTCGGCGGCGTTCTCGACCAGGCCCTCCCGCTCGATCACTTCGAGCGTGGCCACCGCCGCCGCACAGGCCACCGCGTTTCCGCCGTAAGTCCCGCCCTGCGAACCGGGGAGCGCCTTCGCCATCAACTCTTCCGACGCGGCGATGCCCGAGATCGGGAACCCGCTGGCGAGTCCCTTCGCGATGAGCACGATGTCCGGGCTCACCCCGAAGTGGTCGTGCCCCCAGAACTTGCCCGTCCGGCCGAAGCCGGTCTGGATCTCGTCCATCACCAGCAGGATCCCGTGCCTGTCGGCGCGCTCCCGCAGCCCGGCCAGGAACTCGGGGTTCGCCGGGACGTAGCCGCCTTCGCCGAGCACCGGCTCGATGAAGAACGCGGCCGTCTCGTTCGGCGCGCAGACCGTCGCGAACAGGTAGTCGAGCTCGCGGAGGGCGAACTTCGTCGCGGTCTCCTCGTCCCAGCCGTAGTGGAACGCGTAGGGGAAGGGTGCGACGTGCACACCGGACATGAGCGGCGAGATCCCGGCGCTGAACCGGGTCCCCGACGTCGTCATGGTCGCCGCCGCGACGGTCCGGCCGTGGAAGCCGCCCTGGAAGACGATGACGTTGGGCCGCTTGGTCGCCTGCCTCGACAGCCGGAGCGCCGCTTCGACCGCCTCGCTGCCCGAGTTCGAGTAGAAGAGGGAATTCAGTCCTTCCGGGAGGACGCCGCCCAGCTTCTCGGTCAGTTCCAGCATCGGCTTGTGCATGACCGTCGTGTACTGCCCGTGGATGAGTTTGCCGATCTGCTCCCGCGCGGCGCTCACCACGTGCGGGTGACAGTGGCCGGTGCTGGTCACGCCGATACCGGCGGTGAAGTCCAGGTGACGTTTGCCATCGGTGTCGTAGAGGTACACCCCTTCACCGTGGTCGACCACGACCGGCGTTGCCTGCTTGAGCAGCGGTGATAGCTGGGCCATGGGCTGCGCTCCTAGGTCGGCTGAGCTGTTGTCGATTGTTGACAATATCCATAGCATGGCGTTCGGGACAACATGGAGGAGCGTTGGGATGAGCTCGATCAGTGAGGCCGGCGTAGTCAAGGCGGTCGACAAGGAACTGTTCATCGGCGGCAAGTGGGTGCCCGCCGCGGGCGGGAAGACCTTCCCCGTTCTCGACCCCTCGACAGGCGAAGCCCTGTGCGAGGTGGCCGACGCGTCACCGGCGGACGGCGTCAGCGCCCTCGACGCCGCCGTCGCCGCGCAGGCCGACTGGGCGACCGTCGCCCCGCGCGAACGCGGCGAGATCCTGCGCCGCGCGTACGACCTGCTCATCAAGCGCGCCGACGAACTCGCGCTGCTGATGACCCTCGAGATGGGCAAGCCGCTCGCGGAGTCCAAGGGCGAGATCACCTACGCGGCCGAGTTCTTCCGCTGGTTCGCGGAGGAGGCCGTCCGGATCGACGGTGGCTACGCCGTCGCGCCCAACGGGGCGGGCCGGTTCCTGGTGACGAAGCAGCCCGTCGGACCGTGCCTGCTGATCACGCCGTGGAACTTCCCCATGGCGATGGGCACCCGCAAGATCGGGCCCGCGGTCGCGGCAGGCTGCACGATGATCATCAAGCCCGCTGCTCAGACCCCCCTTTCGATGCTGGCCCTCGCGGCGATCCTCGCCGAAGCGGGATTGCCGGAAGGCGTGCTGAACGTGCTCACGACGTCGGACTCCGGCGGCGTGATGGAGCCGCTGATCCGGGACGGCCGTGCCCGGAAGCTGTCCTTCACCGGCTCGACCGGTGTCGGGCGGAAGCTGCTGGAACAGTGCGCGGACAAGGTGCTCCGCACCTCGATGGAACTCGGCGGCAACGCCCCCTTCCTGGTCTTCGAAGACGCCGACCTCGACGCGGCGATCGACGGCGCGATGACCGCGAAGATGCGCAACATCGGTGAGGCCTGCACGGCCGCCAACCGCTTCTACGTCCAGCGAGGCATCGTCGACGAGTTCTCCCGGCGCCTCACCGAGCGCATGGAGGCCCTGCCCATGGGGCGAGGCACCGAGGAAGGTGTCGTCGTCGGCCCGCTCATCGACAAAGCCGCCGTCGAGAAGGTGAGCAGCCTGGTCTCCGACGCCACCGGGCGAGGAGCACGCGTCCTCACCGGCGGGTCTACTGTGGACGGTCCAGGTAACTTCTATCAGGCCACGGTGCTCACCGACGTGCCCAAGGACGCCAGGCTCGCCTCGGAAGAGATCTTCGGGCCGGTCGCCCCGATCACCGCGTTCGACAGCGAGGACGAGGCCATCGCGGCGGCGAACGACACCGAATTCGGTCTGGTTTCCTATGTGTACACCTCCGATCTCAAACGGGCGTTGCGGGTTTCGGAACGGTTGGAAGCCGGCATGATCGGCCTCAACCAGGGCTTGGTCTCGAACCCGGCGGCGCCGTTCGGCGGGATCAAGCAGTCCGGACTCGGCCGTGAAGGCGGCACCGTCGGCATCGACGAGTTCCTCGAGACCAAGTACATCGCGGTGGCTCTGTGATTTCTCGAGCGGTGACCTCTCAAGCGGGGAACTCCTATCGGATCGCCAGCATCCCCGGCGACGGGATCGGCGTCGATGTCACGATCGAGGCCCGCAAGGTGCTCGACCGTGCGGCGGAGTCACACGGTTTCTCCTTGTCCTGGAAGGAATTCGACTGGAGTTGTGAGCGGTACACCAAAACCGGCGCGATGATGCCGGACGACGGCATCGAGCAGCTTTCCCGGTTCGACGGGATCTTCCTCGGCGCTGTCGGTTTCCCGGGTGTCCCGGATCATGTGTCGTTGTGGGGCCTCCTCATTCCGGTGCGGCGCGCGTTCACCCAGTACGTCAACCTCCGGCCGGTCCGGTTGCTGCCGGGGACGACGTCGGCGCTGGCGGGCCGGAGCGCAGAAGAGCTGGAGATGGTGATCGTCCGGGAGAACTCCGAGGGTGAATACTCGGAGATCGGCGGCAGACACAACCGTGGTCTGCCGAACGAGTTCGTCTTGCAGGAATCCGTGTTCACGCGGGTCGGGGTGGAGCGGATCATCCGCTACGCCTTCGAGCTGGCGAAGACGCGGACGGGCCGGGTTTGCTCGGCCACGAAATCCAACGGGCTCATTCACTCGATGCCGTTCTGGGACGAGATCTTCTTCGAAATCGCTTCGGACTATCCGGACGTGCGAGCCGAACAGTGCCATGTCGACGCGCTCGCCGCGCGGATGGTCCAAGCACCGGACCGGCTCGACGTCGTGGTCGCTTCCAATCTCTTCGGCGACATTCTGAGCGACCTGGCGGCGGCCGTGACGGGCGGGCTCGGAATGGCGCCTTCGGGCAACATCAATCCAACCGGCGAGTTCCCTTCCATGTTCGAAGCGGTGCACGGCAGCGCTCCCGACATCGCCGGACAGGGCATCGCGAATCCGGTGGCGCAGATCCTGGCGGGTGCGATGCTGCTCGACCATCTCGGGGAAACCGCTGCGGCACAAGACGTTCACGCTGCGGTGGAGAAGGTTCTCGAGGAGGGGACCGTGCAAACCCCTGACCTCGGCGGTAAGTCCACCACCGCCGAACTCGGGTCCGCGGTGGTCGCCGCTCTATCTTGAACCATCCGCATAGAGGCGTGTCAAGTCCGTGATGTCATGAACGGTCCGTTCATGACATCACGGGGTGATTCGCTCGCCTGAGCGACGCGATGTGAAGTACGTGAAGGCCCCCTTCCTTGCGCTAGGCGCAGTGAAGGGGGCCTTCACGTACTTATCGGGAGGTAAGGCAAAGGTGTCGTGATGGCAGCCCGGGGCTCAGGTCGGTCGAGACGTTGCTCCACGCTGCGGGACCGATGCCCCCAATGTCACATTGGAGACGCTCAGCGTCTCCAATGTGACATTGGGAGCAGTGGCCGTCGGGCGGGGGTGGGGCCGGTGACGGGCACCGCGCTCGAACGCGACACCTTTGCCTGGGAGATTCAAGTCGGCCAGAACGCCAAAATTCGCGAAGTTCTCTGCCTCGCAACGGAAAACCAAGACGGAAAGGCCTCCGCGTCGCACGGGCACTCACCCGAGTCGCGAGTTTTTGTCGGTGCCCCGGTGCACGGTGTCGATCATCGGATTCGACGACTGGAGGAGCGCCGATGTGCTGGCATTGCGACAACCCCGGGAAGACTCGCGACGACTACCTCACCGAGGAGGTCCGCCCGCTGATCCGGAAGTACGGCTGGATGGTGCAGACCGTCGAGCGGGGAGCCGCTCAACCGGGCTTCGCGTATACGGTCGGGCTCACCGACGCCGGGCTGCCGGAGCTCGTCGTCACCGGCTTGCGGGAGCGAAGATCGGGGCAGCTGCTGAACTATTTCGCCCAGCAGGTGGTCCGGTCGGGGCCGCCGGATTCCGGTGAGGTGCTGCCCGCGGCGCTGGGATGGCCCGCGCTCGAGGTCGTTCCGCTGAGCTCGCCGTCGGCGCACCTGCTCACCGCCGTCCTCTTGTACGGAGCCGACTTCCGTGCCCTACAACTGGTTTACGAGGACGAGCACGGCAATTGGCCGTGGGACAGGGATTTTCGCGGCGGGACGGGCGGGCAGCCGGTGCTGGGGGCGCGGGGTCGTGGCTGAATTCCTAAGGCACCGCGGGAGCTTCGCCCTCTCGCAGGCTTGTCCCCGGGGCCAGCCGTTGCACCGCGTCCTCCATGTGGGCTTCCAGCAGCGAAAGCGCGGTCTCTTCGTCGCCCGCGCGCAGAGCCTCGATGATCCGC
The DNA here is from genome assembly GCF_046549075.1 of Amycolatopsis sp. lyj-84. Classification (NCBI taxonomy): domain Bacteria; kingdom Bacillati; phylum Actinomycetota; class Actinomycetes; order Pseudonocardiales; family Pseudonocardiaceae; genus Amycolatopsis; species Amycolatopsis sp. lyj-84. Next base: position 916,416 of record NZ_JAJPWO010000001.1, on the reverse strand, counting down.
GTGTGCTCGGTGACCCGCTCTTCGACTCGCTGATAGGTCCCCTGCAGTGCGGTGAGGCACATCCGGGTCTCGATCAGCAGTGTCCGGGCCATACGGACGAGCCGCTTGCTGCCGGAAGCGGCGATCAGCGCCTCGTGGAAACGGAGGTCAGCCCAGGAGAGCGCGGTCGGATCGTCGTCGTCGGCGGCGACGGCCATGGCGCCCACGGCCTGTTCGAGTTCGGTGGCGACCTTCTCCCGGTCACCGCGCAGGGCTCGCAGCATCGCGGCGCGCTCGATGGCCGAGCGTGCCGAGTAGATGTCGTAGACGTCGCCGGGTTCGAGGTCGATCACGAACAGGCCGCGGTGGCGCTCGCTGCGCAGGAGCCCCTCGGAGACGAGATGCTGCATCGCCTCTCGCAGCGGCCCCCGCGAGACTTGGAACCGGGAGGCCAGGTCGGTTTCACCGAGCTGGGTGCCGGGAGGGAGGGCGCCGGTCATGATCGCGTCCCGCAGCTGGCGCGCGATGATCCCGGCGGTCGATTCCCGGCTGACCGGCTCGATATCCGGCAAGGACATGGTTCAGTTGCCTCTCTTGCCGAACAGCGCGCCCAGTGTGCGGACGAGCGGGGACTTCCCGGTGAGCCGCAGGCCCTCCCAGACGGTGACCTGGTTGGCGGTCAGCACCGGCTTGCGGAGCCTGATCTCGAGTGTGTTGATCTCGCCGAGCGTCCGCATGGCGGTGTCGGGGACCAGCAGTGCGTCAGCGGCCGGATGGTCGCGGCTCACCGCGAGTTCGACGACGGCTTCCGGGCTGAGTTCCCCGACCTCGGCGGCGGTGTCGATGTCGGCGCTGCCCATCGAGACCACTTCGATCCCGCCGGCGCCGAGGAACTCGACGAACAGCTGGGCGACGTCGTCCGGATAGCTGGCGGCGACGGCGACCCGCCGGACGCCGAGGGCCTGGGCGGCGTGGACGAAGGCGAAGGAGGTGCTCGACGCCGGGACGCCGGCGACGGCGGCCAGCCGGTCGGCCTGGTCGCGGGCGCCTTCCCAGCCGTAGACGAAGCTGCCGCTGGTGCATGCCCACACCACCGCGTCCGGTTCGTGTTTGGCCAGCAGCGCGGCACCGTCGGCGAGCCGGCTCTCGCTGCCGAGGTCCAGCAGCTCGGGTACGGCGTGCAGATCGGTCCCGTAGATGTGCTCGACCGGCAACTTGATCCCGGCCATGTCCCCGCCGAGGAGCTGTTCCGCGAGTGGGTAGTCGTCCTCGGCCGCGTGATCGGGGTAGATGAATCCGATCGTGGTCGTCTCGGACGGCGGCTCAGGTGGGGTGAGCGGCGAGATGGACACGGGACCTCCGGAGGCAGATTGTCGACAATCGTAGGGGAAGAGGTCAATCGACCTCGCGGAGCCACTTGCCGGGGCCGACGATCGGCAGGTTCATCCGCCGGAGGCAGGCCCACATCGTGAGCTGGTTCGCGGTGAGGACGGGTTTGCCGAGCGCGCTTTCGAGCGGCTCGATCAGATCGTAGGTGGGGAGGTTGGTGCAACTGACGAAGATGGCGTCCGCGTCGGCGTGGTCGGCGGCGAGGATGCGCTCGGCGATGGTCCGGTAACTGACCTTCCAGATGCCGCCGCCCAGGCCGAGGTGGTCGCTCGAGACGGTGCGCACGTGGAGTTCGGCCAGGAAGTCGTGCAGCTTCCCGGTCAGGTCGCCGTCGTAGGGCGTCAGCACCGAGACCCGGTGGAGGTCGAGCTGGTGCAGGACCTCGGCCAGCGCCCCGGAGGTGGTGACGGCGTCCGGCGCGCCCGCGTCGCAGATGGCCTTGGTCAAGGAGCGTTCGTAGTCCACACCGTTGACGAAACTTCCGGAGGTGCACAGATAGGCGACGACTTCGGGCTCCACGTGGAGCACGTCTCTCGTGGCGGCGGCGAGATGCCTGCTGTCGCTGACGAGCTGGGCCATCTCCATGCTGACGGGCACGGGTTCGTACGGCGTCCGCGCCAGATGGAGGGAGACCTCCATGGGCACCCAGCGCCACAGCTCGCGTTCAAGGGCGAGGTCGAAGGGAGCGATCACGCCGATGCCGCGCTGCGCCAACGGGCCTTCGAACTCCAACAAGTCGAAATCCAAGTTTCAGCCTCCGGAGAACTTCTGCTGCCACAGGTCCGGTGCTCCGGGGGTCGTTCCTCGGATTGTTGACAATCATACGAGCCACTTTTACGGTGTCAACGTGAAACCCTCGGAGACCCCTGTGCTGGCGGTGCTCTGCGGAGACGCACGCCCACCGGACATGCGCGCTATCGAAGCCGAAGCGGTGGTTCGTTACACCGACGAGGCCGGGCTGGCCGATGCGTTATCCGGAGCCGACGCCCTCTTCGTCTACGACTTCCTTTCGACCGCCGTGCCCGGTGCCTGGCATGCGGCCGACGGGCTGCGCTGGCTGCACATCGCCAGCGCGGGTGTCGACCCGGTGCTCTTCCCTGGGCTGCAGGCGAGCGACGTCGTGCTCACCAACTCGCGCGGGGTGTTCGACGGGGCGATAGCCGAGTACGTCCTCGGGGTCGTCCTCGCGTTCGCCAAGGACTTCGTCCGGTCGTGGGACCTGCAGCGGCGGAAGCAGTGGAAGCACCGTGAGAGTGAGCGGATCTCCGGACGCCGTGTCCTGGTGGTCGGCACCGGGCCGATCGGCCGGTCGATCGCGCGGTCGCTGCGGGCGGCCGGGATGTCGGTGGCCGGCGTCGGCCGTCGCCCCCGTGAAGACGATCCCGATTTCGGGGACGTGTTCTCCTCCTCGGGCCTGGCCCGTCATCTCCCCGAGGCGGACTACGTCGTCGCGGTCGCCCCGCTGACCGAGCAGACGAAGGGCATGTTCGACGCCGAGGCCTTCGCCGCGATGAAGCCCGGCGCGCGGTTCGTCAACGTCGGCCGCGGGGAGCTGGTCGTCACCTCCGACCTGGTCGGCGCGCTGCGGGACGGCCCGCTCGGCGGTGCGGCTCTCGACGTCTTCGACACCGAGCCGCTGCCCGCTGAAAGTCCTTTGTGGAGTATGGAGAACGTGCTGATCTCGCCGCATATGTCGGGCGACTTCGTCGGCTGGCGCACTACTCTGGTAGAGGTGTTCGCGGACAACTTCCGTCGCTGGCGCACGGGGGAGCCACTGCGCAATGTCGTGGACAAGCAGCTCGGATACGTGCCGTCGGAGACGCTTCGTCAAGGGTTAGGGGCCGGATGAACGACACCAAGTTGACCGCGAGCGAGCTCGTCGCCGCTTATGCCACCGGAGAGCTTTCACCGGTCGAGGCCACCCAGAACGCGTTGCGCGTCATCGAAGAACGCGACGGTGAGACCAACGCCTACTGCCTCGTCGACGCCGATGGCGCGCTCGAACAGGCGAAAGCCTCCGAGATCCGCTGGCGGGACGGTAACCCGATCGGCTGGCTCGACGGTGTCCCGGCCTCGATCAAGGACATGTTCCTGACGCAGGGCTGGCCGACGTTGCGCGGTTCGCGGTGCATCGATCCGGACCAGCCGTGGGACGTCGACAGCCCGGTCACCGCGCGACTGCGGGAAAACGGCTTGGTGCTGCTGGGAAAGACCACGACGCCGGAACTCGCTTGGAAGGGTGTCACCGACAACACGCTGACCGGGATCACCCGCAACCCGCACGATCCGTCGACGACGGCGGGTGGGTCCAGCGGCGGGAGTGCCGCGGCCGTCGCGGCCGGGATGGGCGAACTCTCCGTCGGTACCGACGGCGGTGGCTCGATCCGGATTCCGGCTTCGTTCTGCGGAATCGTCGGCCTCAAGCCGACACACGGCCGGATCCCGCTGTTCCCGGCGAGCCCGTTCGGCCCGCTGTCGCACGCGGGTCCGATGGCGCGGTCGGTGGACGACACCGCGCTGCTCCTCGACGTCCTCGCCTTGCCCGATCACCGCGATCCGGCCGCGCTCGCCCCGCCCGTCTCGACCTTCCGCGAAGCGGTGCGCCGGGACGTGCGCGGGCTGAACGCCGCCTACTCGCCGACGCTCGGCTATGTCGACGTCGACCCGGAGGTCGCGGCGATCGTCAAGTCGGCGGTTCAGTCGCTGAGCGACGCGGGCCTGCACATCGAGGAGACCGATCCCGGCTTCAGCGACCCCAAGCCCGCCTTCGACATCCTGTGGTCGACGGGCGCGGCCAAGTGGCTGGACACCTTCCCCGCCGGTTCGGACACGATGGTCGATCCGGGGCTGCGGAAGGTGTGGGAACTCGGCAAGACCTTCTCGGCGAGCGACTACCTCGGCGCCAACGCCGAGCGGGCCGCGCTGGGCATCCTGATGGGCGAGTTCCACACGCGGTACGACGTGCTCATCACGCCGACCCTCCCGATCGCCGCCTTCGAGGCCGGGCACGAGGTGCCGCCGGGCAGCGGACTGAGCGGCTGGCCGGACTGGACGCCGTTCACCTACCCGTTCAACATGACCCAGCAGCCCGCCATCAGCGTGCCGGCCGGTCGCACCTCTCGTGGTCTCCCGGTCGGCCTGCAGATCATCGGCCCGCGGCACTCCGACGACCTGGTGCTCGCGGTCGCGAAACTCCTCGAAGAGGTCCGTCCCTGGCCGTGACCAGCGGAAAGAGAGCAAGGGACCTTTGCTATCGCCGGTGAGGTTCAGGGTTGCGCGGCGTGGGTCTTCCGCACCAGGCCGCGCACCTGGCCACTGCACAGCGCGAGGCAGGTGGCGGCCACGACCAGCGCGGCGCAGGCGATCAGGGTCGTGCTGACCCCGAAGTGCAGCGCCGCCGGTCCCGCCGCCATCTGGCCGAGTGGCAAGGCGATGAAGGAACCGAGCATGTCGTAGGAGTAGACGCGCGCGAGTTTGTCCTCGGGCACGTTCTCCTGCAGCGAGACGTCCCAGGCCACCACGAACTGCTCGATCGCCATGCCGGAGACGAACATGGCCGCCAGCAACAGCGGCAACCACGGTGCCTGACCGAGAAGGATCAACGGCGGCGCTTCGAAAAGGATCACCGCGACACCGACGAACAGCGCGCGCCGCGGCTGCCATCGGGCCACGAGGATCCCGCCGACGAGCGAGCCGATCGTCTGCGCCGCGATGGCGAATCCCCAGCCGGAGCGCCCGAAGGTGCCGTCGGCGACCAGGGGGCCGAGCACCGCGATCCCGCCGGCGATGACGGCGTTCACCACCATGAACTGCACGACCACGACCCACACCCAGGTCCGTGACCGGAACTCTCGCCAGCCTTCGGCGAGTTCCGCCAGCGGACGGCTGCCGGGGACCCGTTCCCGGCGGCTGAGGCGGATCCGCCGATAGGACAGGGCGGAGCCCAGGAACAGCAGCGCGTTCCCGCCGAGCGCCCAGCCGGGGCCGACGGCGGTGACCAGGACGCCGCCGAGCCCGGCACCGGCGATCCGGCCGGAGTTCGAAAGCAGCCTGCCCAGCGCGTTGGCCTGTGCCAGCAGGGTGGCGGGCACGGTCAGCGGGGTGAGCGACGCCGAGGCCGGCGCGGAGATCGCGGTCACCGCGCCGTTGACCACGCTCAGTCCGACCAGCAGCGGGATCGACGCGAATCCACAAAGGACACTCGCGGCGATGGTCGCCTGGGTCAGCGTGGCCGCGAGTTCGGTGCCCTGCAGGATCACCGATCGCGGCAACCTGTCGGCCAATACCCCGCCGAACAGCAGCAACACGACGCTGGCCACCGACCGCGCGCCCACGACGATGCCGATGTCGACGGCCGAACCGGTCAGGTCGATCACCGCGAACGCCAGCGCGAGCGGGGCGACGGCGTTGCCGAACTCCCCGAACGTGCGGCCGCCGATCAGCCAGCGGAAGTTGTGATGGCGCAAGGGCTCGCGCAGTGACGTCACGATCGCGTCATTTCGAACAGCGAAACCGTCGCGCTGACCGGGATCGTGCCCCGGGTACGAGGCGGTCGCGCGGCCGAGTGGAGGAGCTTGCTCAGCTCGTGAGCGTGTTCGACCGCCTTTTCCCAGGTCTCGCGGTCGACCCAGATCTCCGCGTCGGTCGTCGAACCCCGTTGTCCGGCGACGCGGAATTCGCCGCGCCGCTTGAGTTCTTCGGCCATCGCCGCGATGAGGATCTGGTCCTCCTGCGGATTCGTCGACGCGAACCGACCGCCGGACTCCGGATCGTGCCGGTAGCGTTTCGCCAGCCCGCCCCGGATCCGGACCTCCTCGGCGACGTCGAGCAGTCCGGCCTCGTGCAGCCGCCGCAGGTGATAGCTGATATTTGCTTGTGTCTCACCGAGTTCGCGCGCGGCTTCGGCCGCACTCATCGCGACACCGGTCAAAAGCGACAGAATGCGCAGCCGCACGGGATGGGCCAGCACGCGCAGCCCGTCGAGGCTGGGGGACTCGGACATGAGGGTGAGTATCGACTGCCGGGACGCCAACCGTCAAACAGTTATTTGGGGGTTTCGTTGGCCGGGAGATCCGGTGCGATGGTCCGATGTCTGTGCTCTGCTGGAGGTATGCGTACGACGACATTGGGCAGGAGCGGCCTCGAGGTTTCGAGGATCGCCTTCGGCACCTGGCAGCTCGGCGGGGACTGGGGATCGTTCGACGAGGACGCGGCGATCGCCGCGATCCACCACGCCCGCGAACTCGGGGTCGATTTCTTCGACACCGCTCAGGCCTACGGTTTCGGGAAGTCCGAGGCCATGCTCGGGAAGGCGTTGCGCGAGGAACTCAAGCGCGACCGCGACAGCCTCGTCATCGCCACGAAAGGCGGCATCAAGCCGCGATCCGACCGTCCGCGCGACTCCCGGCGCGAGTGGCTGACGCAAGGAATCGAGGACAGTCTCCGCTTCCTCGACGTCGACCACATCGATCTCTACCAGATCCACTGGCCCGATTCCGACGCGCCCGCCGAGGAGACCGCGGGGATCCTGCAGGAGTTCGTCGACGCGGGGAAGATCCGGCACATCGGTGTCTCGAACTACGACGCCGCCGGTCTGGCCGACTTCGACAAGACCCGTCCGATCGAAACCCTCCAGCCTCCGTACCACCTGTTCCGCCGCGACATCGAGACCGATCCTCTGCCGTACGCGCGAGAGAACGACATCGGCGTGCTCGTGTACAGCCCGCTGGGCAGCGGCCTGCTGACCGGATCCTTCACGCCGGAGACGACGTTCGAGAAGACCGACTGGCGCTCGCGCTCGTCGGCGTTCACCGGGGAGACCTTCCGGCGCAACCTCGCCATCGTCGACAAGCTCGAGGAATTCGCCGCGGACAAGGGGATCTCGGTCAGCCAGCTCGCGATCGCGTGGACGCTCGCCCAACCGGGCGTGCACGTCGCGATCGTCGGCGCGCGCAAGGCGGCCAACATCGAAGCCAGTCTCGCCGCGGCCGACATCGACCTGACCGCGGACGAGCTCGCGGAGATCGACCGCCTCACCGCCGACGCCGTTCCCGTTTCGGGCGCCAGTCCCGAGGGCGTCGCCTAGAGCTCGAACTCAGTACCGTCCAAGGGAAGCGAGGCGCCGCCGTCCAGGACGGCGGCGTGCTCCGGCGAAGACGGGTCGACGACGGGGTTCGTGTTGTTCAGATGGGTGTACGCCCACCGGGGACCGGGCCGGAGCTTCGCGAGACTGCCGGTGATCGGCAGATGCCCCATCGCCAGCTGGGCACCGTCGCCGACCTCGGCCGCCGTGGCGCCCGACATCTCGTCCGGCGCGTAAAAGGTCCCGTCCAGGAGAACCAGGCTCGCGCCCTCGGTGAAGGCGTCGAACCCGTCCGGCCAGCTCTTCAGGCAAGGCGCGTACACGAACACCCCGCCGGTCTGGACGTCTTCGATCCGGTACGCCACCACCCACGGACCGTCCTCAGTGGACGAACGCGCGTACTTCGGCCTCTTGTCACTGACGGGAAGCGCGCTCACGCGGAGTCCGTCGATGGCGATCTCCGAGTTCGGCAGCCAGTCACCGCCGCCGTAGCCGTCGATGATCGACCTCGCGGGGAACTGCTCCGACAGCGCGCCGAGTACCGCTTCCGGTGCCCACACCGGCAGCCCGCCGGCTTCCCGCAGCAGGAGCAGGCCGAGCGAATGATCGAGCTCGGCATCGGTGAGCAGCACGCCGCGCAGCGGGATCTCCCTCGGCCCTGGACCGGCGCGGAGCGGCGGCGTGGCGAGAATCTGCGCGCGGATGTCCGGAGACGCGTTGAGCAGATACCAACTTTCACCGTCCGCGCTCACCGCGACACAGTCCTGGGTCCGGGGCGGTGCGTCCGAAGTGCACAGTGCGCAGGCGCAGTTCCACTGCGGGAAGCCGCCTCCCGCCGCGGTGCCGAGCAGGATCACCCTCATCGCGGCGCCCTCATCACGAGCTCGTCCGTTTTCGGGGGTGTGGCGAGGATGAGATCGACGACGTCGCGACGCGGCGAACGCGAGCACACCGGATCCGTCGCCGCCGCGTCGCCGGTCAACTGGAACGCTTGACACCGGCAGCCGCCGAAGTCGATCGAGCGCCTGTCGCAGGTGCCGCAGGTGTCCGGCATCCAGTCCTCGCCGCGATAGGCGTTGAAGGAACCGGATTCGTACCAGATCCACGCCAGCGGCTTGTCCCGCACGTTGTCGAACGTCAGGGTCTCGATCGCGGTCGACGCAGGGCACGGCAGCACGTTCCCGTCGGGCGCCACGGTCAGCTGCCGCGCGCCCCAGCCGTACATGCACGGCTTCGGGTACTGCTCGTAGTAGTCGGCGACGACGTAGATGATTTCCATGCTGCCGCGCAACCGTTCGGTCGCCGCGCGCACGATCGGCTCCGCTTCGTCGAGTTGGCGCCTGGTCGGCATCAGGGCGTCGCGGTTCCGCAACGCCCAGCCGTAGTACTGCGTGTTGGCCAGTTCGAGCCGGTCCGCGCCCATCTGCTCGGCCAGGTCGATGATCCCGGCGAGCTGGTCGTGGTTCTGCCGGTGCAGGACGACGTTCACCGAAAGCGGCAGACCGGCTGTCTTGATCAGCCCGGCGACGACCAGTTTCCGGTCGTGGGCCCGGGCACCCGCGAGCCGGTCCGCGCGTTCGGCGGTCGCGCCCTGGACGGACAACTGGATGTGCGCGATGCCGCGTTCGACGAGATCGTCCAATCTGGGCTCGGTCAGCCCGAGTCCGGACGTCACCAGGTTGACGTAGCAGCCGAGTTTCGTGGCGTGCTCGACCAGGATGGGCAGGTCCGGCCTGGCGAGCGGTTCGCCGCCGGACATGTGCACCTGGAGCACGCCGAGTTCCCGGGCCTGTGAGAGCACGGAAAGCCATTCCTCTGTGGACAGTTCGCCGTCGCGGGCGATCATTTCGACCGGGTTCGAGCAGTACGGGCAGTGCAGCGGGCAGCGATGGGTCAGCTCGGCGAGCATGCCCAAGGGCGGCGCCGCGGTGGAGGTGTTCAGGTCCATTCGACGATCCGCCGATCTCCCAGCCTGGTCAGGACGTCCAGGATCTCTTGCTCGCGCACACCGGTATAGCGCTCGCGCAGCGCGGCCGCGATCGCGGCGACGTCCGCCGCGCCGTCGCAGAGCCCGAGCACGGCGGCGGCGGTCGGATTCGGGACGAGCACGCCTTCGGGGAACAGGAGGACGTGAGTTTCCCTTGTCCGGTCATAACTCAGCCGGACGCCGCGCCGCAGCCGCGGCACGGAACCGGTGGTGATGGTGGTCATCGCTACTCCTTGGCCGCGGCGCGCTCGATGGCGTCGAGCACGGACCAGAGCACGTCGGTCTTGAACGACAGCGCGGCGATCGCCTTCTCCTGCTGTTCGCGGGTGACGGCGTGCCGCACGACGATGTCGAGTGTTCCTTTGCCCTCGCCCGAGACCTTGTCGATGCGATTGGTGAAGTAGGCGAGGTCCTCCCGCGCGATCCACGAGTAGTTCGCCAGCATGTCGGCGACGCGTCGCTGCATGAGGTGCCCCGCGAACATTTCGGTCAGCCCCGAAGCGACCGCTTCCAGCCAAGGTTTCGTTCGGGCGAAATTCACGTAGGCGTCGACGGCGAACCGGACGCCGGGGGCGACGTGCCGCTGATCGAGAACCTCTTCGCGGTCGAGCCCGACCGCGGTGCACAAACGGAGCCACCGCTCGGTTCCGCCGTCCCCGGCTTTCGTCCCGTCGTGGTAGACGATGCGATCGAGCCATTCACGGCGGATCTCGGGCAAGGGGCAATTGCTGATGATCGCCGCGTCCTTCTGCGGGAGCACGCATTGGTAGTACCAGCGGTTCGCGGCCCAGATCTTCAGTTCGTGCTCGGACAGTTCGCCGCCGTGCATCCGGTGGTGGAACGGATGCGTGCCCCAGTAGCGGTGGGAAAGCCCGCGCAAGGCCGCGATGAATTCCGCCGACGACATCGGCTCGGCGGAAAGAGGAAGAGACACGATGCTGCCTCCAACGGCTCGCTGATCGGGACGGCGGCACGGTGGTGGGGGACGGCCCCCACCACCGGGTGGGAAATCAGTCCTCCATGCGGGCCGCGTAAGCGGTGACCTCCATGGGAGTTTCGTACTCGACGAAGTCGGGTGTGGTCCATACCTCGATGGCTTCGATCATTTTCTCACTCCTCGGATCGCTGACCTTGATCCCCGGAACGTCCACATGGGAACGAACCGGGCCGAGCCCCGCCACCCTAGAAGCGGGCCGCCGATTCTGACCAGACGTAAGGACCAAGTTCCGAAGCCGTTTTGTAAAGTTTCCTACCTATGGCCGATCGAGCCGCCCCGATCGTCACGCTCGGCGCACACAACGGTTAACGGGAAGGGCTTCCGATACCCCGTCCAGTGGTGTCCGTTTCGTCCCGTGGTGTGTTTGTATCCAACTCGACGGGTGAACCCCGGCCACCCGCCGACCGCCGCCATCCGAGCTCCAGGGGTGTAGCTGAAGGAGGCGTCCCATGTCCTTACGTCGTACTCTCGCCGCCACGTTCGCGGCCGCGACGGCCGTGTCGATCGCGGCAGTCCCGGCGGCCGCCGCCGAAGTGCCGTCCATCCAGGCGATCAGACAGCTCGCCGGTGGTCTCAACCAGGCCTGGTCGATCGACTTCCTGCCCGACGGCACGGGTCTTTTCACGCAGAAGGACGCCAAGACGATCAGCCGGATCGACAAGGCGGGCAAGGTCACCACGGTCCAGACCATCCCCGGGGTGAGCGTCACCGCGGAGGCAGGCCTGCTCGGCATCGCGGTCTCGCCGAAGTACGCCACGGACGAGACGGTCTTCATCTACTACACGACCAGTTCCGACAACCGCATCGCCAAGCTGAAGCTGGGCCAGGCGCCGACACCGATCGTCACCGGTATCCCGCGTGGCTCGCAGTATCACCACGGCGGGCGGATCAGGTTCGGCCCCGACGGTTACCTCTACGCGGGTACCGGCGACGGCCAGAACGGCGCCAACGCGCAGAACAAGAACTCGCTCGGCGGCAAGGTCCTTCGCGTCACCACCGACGGCGCCGCCGCACCCGGTAACCCGTTCAACAGCCGCGTCTACTCCTACGGCCACCGCAACGTCCAGGGCCTGACCTGGGCGAACGGGCAGCTGTACATCTCCGACATCGGCAACAACAAGCTCGACGAGCTGAACAAGATCGACCCCGGGAAGAACTACGGCTGGCCGACCTGCGAGGGCCCGTGCAACACGGCGGGGATGACCAACCCGGTCAAGGCCTGGCCGACGGCTTCGGCGACGCCGAGCGGGCTGGCGGCCTACAAGGGCTCGCTGTACATGGCCTCCCTCAAGGGCGGCACGTACAAGCTCGACCTGAACGGCAACGGCGGCAAGCTCTGGACCAACCTCGGCCGCACCCGTGACGCCACCGCCGGACCCGACGGCCAGCTCTACACGATCACACCGGGCGCCATCTACGTCTCCGACGGCAGCTAGCGCCGGCGCGTTTAGTCCTCTGGTTGCGGTGGACAACCGCAACCAGAGGACTAAACGCGGGAGTCAGCTGCGCCCGACGGACGCCGCGTGCTCTAGTTCCGCGAGCGCGGTGTCCAGGTGCGTCAGGATGCGCTGCAGATGCGGGACGCTGCGACGGCAACCGGTGATGCCGAAGTCCAGGTTGTCCCCGTTGCTGGTCAGCGTGATGTTCAGCGCCTGCCCGTCGAGCAGCACCGACGCCGGGTAGATGCCGTCGAGCGACGCGCCGTTCCAGTACATCTGCTTGCGCGGCCCCGGCACATTGGAGATCACCAGGTTGAACGGCGGTTTCGTGTTGTTCACGATGCCGGGGATCGGGGACACGCCGAGCTGGGCGACGTTGATCCCGGACAGCAGGAGCGTCTGCAGCGGGGTCAGCTCCGAGAACAGCTTCTTCCCGTTGCGCATGGACGCGTTGATCGCCGTGAGCCGCGCGGCGGGGTCGGCCAGGTCGGTGGCGAGGTTGCACAGCAGCGCGCCGATGTTGTTCCCCGCCGCGTCCCCACTGTCCTTGCGCCGCAAGGAAACCGGGACCATCGCGGTCAGCGGGGCGTCGGGCAATGCGTTCTGTTCCATCAGGTAGTCCCGCAGCGCGCCCGAGCACATCGCGAGGACGACGTCGTTGCGTGACACCCCGGCGGCGGTCGCGACCTTGCGCACGCGGTCCAGCGACCACGACTGCGCGGCGAATCGCCGTGCCCCGCCGATCGGGACGTTCAGCATCGTCTTCGGCGCCTGCGCCGGCAGCGTGAGCGTGTGCTCCTGGAACGCCTCCCGCGCCACCTTCATCGCGGCGGGCGCGATGCCGGCGAGCTGGTTGAACGTCTTCCCCATGGTCTGGAGCACCGAGGGTGACGCCTTGCCGTTGCGCCCGTCGTCCGGTTTGGCCCGGCGGCCCCACGGCGGCGGGCAGTCGAGGTCGTTCGGGTCGTCCGACAGCGTGCCCTGCAGATGCCTCAGCGCCGAAACGCCGTCCATCAGCGCGTGGTGGATCTTGCTGTAGATCGCGAACCGGCCGTCCTGCAGGCCCTCGACCAGGTGGATCTCCCACAGCGGCCGGTGCCGGTCGAGCAGGGTGCTGTGCCAGCGCCCGGTCAGTTCCAGCAGCTCGCGGATCCGGCCGGGCTGGGGCAGCGCCGAATGCCGGAAGTGGTAATCGAGTTCGAGGTCGACGTCCGTCGCCCAGGCGATGTGCCCGGCGGTGTTGACCGGCCGGGCGGGACGCCGCCGGAACACCGAGCGCATGTTGTCGGAATCGAGCAGTTTCCGGCGGATGTCACGCAGGTAGTCGGGTCCGGCGTCCTCGGGTTTCTTGAACAGCTGAAGTCCGCCGACGTGCATCGGATGTTCGCGCGTTTCCACGAGAAGGAACATCGAGTCGGTCACGGGCATGAACGGCATCGTCGGGACCACCTTCCGCGCGGCGGCGTGCGAGCACGCCGGGTGCCAGAGTCTACGCACACCGAAACCACCCTCTCACGCTTTAGGGTGGCTCACATGACGATCCCGACCGATCCGAAGACGGGTGAGTTCCGTCGGTCCGCCAACCATTTCGACGCGCGAGTCACCGCGGACGGCCGCGACGGCTGGCCGGTGGAGGCGGGGAGGTACCGGCTGGTGGTCAGCCGGGCCTGTCCCTGGGCGAGCCGGGGACTGGTCGTCCGGCGGCTGCTCGGCCTCGAGTCCGCGCTGAGCGTCGCCGTCGCCGATCCGATCCAGGACGACAAGAGCTGGCGGTTCACCCTCGATCCCGATGACCGGGACCCGGTGCTGGGCATCGAGTACCTGGCCGAGGCCTATCACGCGGCCGATCCGCACTACATGGGCGGGATCAGCGTTCCGGCCATTGTGGACATTCCGAGCAGGCGGCTGGTGAGCAACGACTATCCGCGGATCACGCTCGATCTTTCCACCGAATGGACCAGTCTCCACCGGCCCGGCGCGCCCGACCTCTATCCCGAGCGGCTGCGCGACGAGATCGACGACGTCAACGTAGGGGTCTTCGCCGACGTCAACGCCGCCGTCTACCAGGCCGGTTTCGCGACCAGGCAGCGTGCGTACGAGGACGCGTACACCCGGCTCTTCGCCATGCTGGACGCGCTTTCCGAGCGGCTCGAAAACCAGCGTTACCTCGTCGGCGACACGATCACCGAAGCGGACATCCGGTTGTTCACCACGCTCGTCCGCTTCGATCCGGTCTATCACGGGCATTTCAAGTGCAACCGGGACAAACTGACCGAACTGCCGGTGCTGTGGGCCTATGCCCGCGACCTCTTCCAAACACCGGGCTTCGGTGACACCGTCGATTTCGACCACATCAAGCGGCACTACTACGGGGTGCACGAGCAGGTGAACCCGACGCGGATCGTCCCGATGGGACCGGACCTGTCCGGCTGGACGACCCCGCATCACCGGGAGCAGCTGGGCGGGCGCCCGTTCGGCGACGGCACGCCGCCGGGACCGCCGCCCGAGGACGAACGGATCGAGGCCACGGATGGAGTCACTTCCTGAACGTACCGACGTCGTCGTGATCGGCGGCGGCATCATCGGGGTCAGCTGCGCGTACCGGCTCGCCGCGGCCGGGGTCTCGGTGCTGCTCCTCGAACGCGACAGCCTGGGCGCGGGCTCGACGGGGAAGGCGGCGGGCGGGATCCGGTCGTCGTTCACCACGCACGTCAACATCGAGATCGGGCTGCGCGGGCTGGCCGAGTACGCCTCGTTCGCCGAGACGTACGGCGCCGAGATCGACTTCCGCCGCGACGGCTACCTGTACCTGGTCACCGATCCCGCGGATCTGCCCGAGTTCGAACGCTGCGCCGAACTGCAGAACTCCTACGGCGTCCGAAGCCGTCTCGTCGAGCCGGCCGAAGCGCGACGGTTCTCCCCGATGATCGACACCGAAGGCGTGATCGCGGCGCTGTGGTCGCCGGACGACGCCAAGGCCACGCCGGACTCCGCGGTCCAGGGCTACGCGCGGGCGGCCCGCGGGCACGGCGCGGTGCTGAAGACCGGTGTCGAGGTCGTCGGGATCGAACGCGACGGGGACGAGATCACCGGTGTCCGGACCGGCGACGGTCTCGTCCGGACGGACGCGGTGGTCTGCGCGGCGGGCGCGTGGTCGGGACGGATCGGCGAGTTCGCCGGTGTCGAGCTCCCGGTGCGGCCGTTCCGGCGGCAGGTGGTGTTCACCGGCCCGGTCGCGGGCCTGCCCGAATCCGTGCCGCTGACCATCGAGATGCCGTCGGCCTTCTACTTCCACCGCGAGGGGCTCGGGCTGGCGATGTCCTTCTGCGACGGTGACGGCGACCCCGGTTTCGACACCCGGTATCAGCCGGGCGACTGGTTGCCGAAGCTCGCCGAGATCGCCGCGAGGCGGGTGCCGGCCGTGCTCGAAGCGGGGATCCGCAGCGGCTGGGCCGGCCTGTACGAGGTCACCCCCGACCGCAACCAGATCGTGGGGGAAAGCGTCCAGGTATCGCGGTTCTTCTACGCGACCGGATTTTCGGGACACGGGTTCCAGATGGGCCCGGCCGTGGGGGAGCTCGTGCGGGACCTCTACCTGGGGCGGGTCCCGGCCATCGACATCACCGGGCTCGACGTCCGCCGGTTCGCCGGCGACCGGGCCGCGACGAGGGAGCACAACATTGTCTGACGGGTTCATCGAGGTCACCAGCGAGGCGGAGCTGCGGGAGATCCTGCCGCCGCCGCTGGAGCGGACGGCGAACAAGGCGCGGCCCGCGCTCCACGAGATGGACCGGCGATGGCTGGCGGAGTCGCCGTTCGTGCTGATCGCGACGTCGGCGGCGGACGGCACCTGCGACGTCTCGCCGAAGGGCGACCCCGCCGGGTTCACACTGGTACTGGACGACACGCGGATCGCGATCCCGGAGCGTCCCGGCAACCGCCGCGCGGACGGGTTCCGCAACGTGCTGTCGAACCCGCACGTCGGGCTGATCTACCTGATCCCCGGCCGCGGCGACACGCTGCGGATCAATGGCCGGGCGCGCCTGGTGCGGGAGGCGCCGTTCTTCGACGACATGATCGTGCGGGGCAACCGGCCGCGGCTCGCGCTGGTGGTCGACATCGACGAGATCTTCCACCACTGCCAGAAGGCGTTCATGCGGTCGAAGCTCTGGTCGCCCGAGAGCTGGACACCCGGCGCGATGCCGTCGAGGGCGGTCATCTCGAAGACCTTCGAGCGGCCGGAGGACAGCATCGCCGAGCTCGAGGCGTACTACGAGCCGAGCAAGTACTCGGCCGGTCTGTACTGACCTCGTGAGTGGTAAGGATGGTTCTAACCGTCCGTGCCGCTCACGAGGCAGGAGGTCACGGTTGCTGGATCGTTGAACGATCTGGCACTATCGGCGGGGTGCCTGCACCCACCGGAGCCCAGCATCTCGCCGACGCGCTGACCGCTCTGGGGACCGAAGTCGTCTTCGGTCTCCCCGGGGTGCACAACCTGCCGTTATGGGAGGCGCTGGCCGATTCGGACATCCGGCTCATCGGGGTCCGGCACGAGCAGACGGCCGGGTACGCGGCCGACGGGTACGCCCGCGCGACCGGGAAACTGGGCGTCGCCATGGTGACCACGGGACCCGGCGCGGCGAACACGCTCGCCGCCGTCGGCGAGGCCATGGCGTCGGCCGCGCCGATGCTCGTCATCGCGACCGACATCCCGTCCACGCTGCGGCGGCCCGGCGTGGTCCGCGGCGTGTTGCACGAGACGTCGGATCAGCAGGCGATGTTCGCGCCGGTCACCAAGGCCGGGTTCACCGTCACGAGCGCCGACCAGGTCGCCGCCACCCTGCACCGCGCGGCCCGCCTCGCGCTCCAGCCGCAGAGCGGTCCGGTCTACCTCGGCATCCCCACCGACTTCCTGTCCGAGCGGACGCCCGCCCGCCGTCCGCCGAGGTCGCACGCCCGGCCGTCCGAGATCCCGGATCTCTCCGAGGCCGAGGCCCTGTTGGCCACCGCCGCCCGGCCGCTGATCTGGGCGGGAGGCGGCGCGCTGCGCGCCGGGGCCGGTGAGGCGATCGGCAAACTCGCCGAGAGGCTGGCCGCTCCGGTGCTCACCACCTTCGGCGCTCGCGGGCTCCTGTCGGTCGACCACCCCTGTCTCGCCCCGAACCCGGTGCACGCGCCCGAGGTCGGCGCGCTGTGGGACGAGGCCGACGTCGTCCTCGCCATCGGCACCGACTTCGACGGGCTGATGACGCAGAACTGGCTGATGCCGCAGCCGAAGAAGCTCATCGCGATCAACGTCGACCCGGACGACGCGGCCAAGAACTACCAGCCGGACATCACGCTGGTCGGCGACGCCCGGGTGCTCACCGAGGCGCTGAAAGTCGAGGAACGGCCGGGTATCGCGGCGCTCGTCGGCAGGC
This sequence comes from Amycolatopsis sp. lyj-84, assembly GCF_046549075.1. Taxonomy (NCBI): domain Bacteria; kingdom Bacillati; phylum Actinomycetota; class Actinomycetes; order Pseudonocardiales; family Pseudonocardiaceae; genus Amycolatopsis; species Amycolatopsis sp. lyj-84. Next base: position 899,123 of record NZ_JAJPWO010000001.1, on the reverse strand, counting down.
TAGCCAAGGTCTCCGCCCGGGTCCGGCGGCGGATCAAGGAAGAAGAGCCGCAGGCCGCGGACCTTCTGTCCACTTTGGACGAAGTGCTGCCGCAGGACGCCGTCGTGGTCGCGGACATGTGCGTCGCCGGGTACTGGATCGGCGGATTCCACCGCGTCCGCGCCCCGCGCAAGCTCGCGTATCCGATGGGCTGGGGCACCCTCGGCTACGGCTTCCCCGCCGCGCTCGGCGCCGGTGCCGCGGGCACCGGCCGCGCGATCTGCGTCAGCGGTGACGGCGGATTCCTGTTCGGCTGCGGTGACCTCGCCACGCTGGCGCAGGAACAGTTGCCGGTCACGGTGATCATCGTCGACGACGGCGGGTACGGAATGCTCCGCTACGACCAGGATCGCGCGGGCCTGCCGCGCCGGGGCGTCGACTGGGACAGCCCCGATTTCGTCGGTCTCGCCCGGTCCTTCGGGGTGCACGCGGACCGCGTCTCCGGGTTCGGGCGCGCGTTCCGCCGGTTGCTCGGCGAGTTCGTCGAGTCCGACGAGCCGAACGTGCTGGTCGTCCGCGCGAAGATGGCGCCGCCGCTCAACACGTCTCCGCGTTGGTATCGCAAGGGTTCTTCGTGACCGGGCTTCGCGTCGGCGTGGACATCGGCGGCACGTTCACCGATCTCTGCGTGCTCGACGAAACCGGTGTCGTCGCCGTCGGCAAGGTCCTGACGACGCACGACGAGCCCGCTCGTGCCGTCGAGGAAGGTCTGAGGAGGACACTCGCCGACGCGGGGCTGGAGGCGGCCGACGTCGAGCAGTTCGTGCACGGCACCACGCTGGTCACGAACGCGCTGATCGAACGCAAGGGATCGCGGACCGCGCTGCTGGCGACCGCCGGTTTCCGTGACGTGCTGGAGATGCGGCGCGAACATCGGTACGAACTGTACGACCTGCTCATCGAGCTCCCCGACCCGCTGGTCCCGCGACACCTGCGGTTCGACGTCCCCGAGCGGATCCTCGCCGACGGAACCGTCCACACAGGACTGGACGAGGAGTACGTCGCCCGCCTCGGCCGCGAGCTCGACGCCCGCGGGATCGACGCGGTCGCGATCTGTTTCCTGCACGCCTTCACGAATCCCGCGCACGAACGGCGGGCCGCCGAGATACTCCAGGACGTCGCGCCGAGGCTGCGGGTCGCGTTGTCCAGCGAGGTCGTCCCGGAGATCCGCGAGTTCGAACGCGCGTCCACCACGGTCGCGAACGTGTACGTCCAGGACCTCACCGAACGCTATCTGCGTGATCTGGAACGGCGCCTGCACGCGGCCGGGGTCCGGCCGTCGCCGCACATCATGCTGTCCAACGGCGGGATCGCGACCGTCGACACGGCCGCGCGCTATCCGATCCGCATCCTCGAATCCGGCCCGGCCGGTGGGGCGCTGGCCGCGTCCGCGATCGGTTCCGCGGCCGGTGTCGAGGATCTGCTGGCCTTCGACATGGGCGGCACGACGGCGAAACTGTGCATGATCTCCGGCGGCTCGCCGTTGGTGACGCACGAGTTCGAGGTCGACCGGAAGTACCGGCTGCTGCCGGGGTCGGGGCTGCCGGTCAGGGTCCCGGTCACCGACATGATCGAAATCGGGGTCGGCGGCGGCTCGATCGCCCGCATCGACGCACTCGGCCTGCTGACCGTCGGCCCGGATTCGGCGGGGTCCGAACCCGGCCCGGTCTGCTACGGGCGAGGCGGCACCGAACCGACCGTGACCGACGCCGACCTCGTGCTCGGCTATCTGGATCCCGGCTACTTCCTCGGTGGCGGAATGACTTTGGACGCCGAGGGCGCGCGCGAGGCGATCCGTTCGAAGATCGCCGGACCGCTCGGCGTCAGTGTCGAAGAGGCCGCCTGGGGTATTCACACGAGCGTCAACGAGGACATGGCCAACGCCGCCCGCGTCCACGCCGTCGAGCGTGGCAAGGATCCGGCGAAGCTGCCGATGTTCACTTTCGGTGGCGCCGGGCCGGTGCACGGCGTCGGCGTGGCGCGGGCGCTCGGCGCGCCCGAGGTGGTCGCCCCGCCCGCCGCCGGAGTGCTGAGCGCGGCGGGATTCCTGACCGCGCCGCTGGCCTTCGACTTCGTGCGCTCGGCGCGCTCGGCGGTCCTCGATCTCTCATGGGAACAGGTCGACGAGCTGTTCGCCGAGATGGAGACCGAGGGCGGGGAACTGCTGGAGAAGTCCGGTGTGGACGGTGCGAAGGTGACGCATCGCAGGATCGCCGAGATGCGGTATTCCGGGCAGGGCTACGAGATCCGCGTGCCGGTCGAACCGGGGAACTGGCCGGAGTCGCTGGTCGACGCGTTCACCGGGACCTATCGGACGCTGTACCGGCGGACCGGGCCGGACGTCGCGATCGAGGTGCTCAACTGGCGGGTCGTTTCCAGCGGTCCGGTACCCGAGGTCGCCTTGAAACTCGCGGGTGCGGTGGCCGAAGGCGACGCGCGCAAGGGGAGTCGTCCGGCGTACTTTCCCGCCGAAGGTGGATTTGTCGACACGGCGGTGTTCGACCGGTACCGGCTCAAGCCGGGTGACCGTGTCGAGGGCCCGGCCATCGTCGAGGAGCGCGAGTCCACCGTGGTCGTTCCGCCCGGCGCTCACTGCGTGGTCGGCGAAGACGCCAGCCTGGTGGTGACGGTATGAGCGTCGACCCGATCCTCGTGGGAGTGCTGGGAAACCGGCTGCATTCGATCCTCGCGGAGCAGCAGAACGCGCTCGTCAACACCGCGTTCTCCTCCGTGGTGCGGGAATCGCTCGATCTCGCCTGCGCGGTGTTCGACTCGCGCGGCGAGATGATCGGCCAGTCCGTCGGCGGGACCCCCGGCCACATCAACGCGATGGCGACCGGGATGCACCATTTCGTCGCCGCGTACCCGCCGGAGACCCTCGCGCCAGGCGACGTCCTGCTCACCAACGACCCGTGGCAGACGGCGGGGCAGATCAACGACATCACCGTCGCCACACCGGTGTTCCTGCGGGGACGGCTGGTCGCGTGGTTCGCTTCCTGCTGCCATGCCCCGGACATCGGCGGACGGCTGGTTTCGGCCGAGGCCAACGAGGTCTTCGAAGAGGGCCTCCGGCTGCCGATCATGAAGTTCCTCCGCGCGGGCGAGGTCAACGCGGATCTCGAACTGCTGATCCGCGCGAACGTCCGCACCCCGGAGGAGACCCTCGGCGATCTGTACGCCCAGGTCACCGGGAACGAGGTCGGCGCCGCCAGTCTGGTGCGGCTGCTGGAAGAATTCGAGCTGGACTCGCTCGACGACGTCGCCGCCGAGATCATGAACCGCTCCGAGCGGGCGTTGCGGGACGCGCTGGCGAAACTGCCGGACGGCAGGTACACCAGCGAACTGGTGACCGACGGATTCGACGACGAAGAGGTCGTCCTCAAGGTCACCGTGACCATCGACGGCGACGAGATCCACCTCGACTTCGGAGGATCCTCGCCGCAGAGTCGTCGCGGGATCAACGTCGTCCTCAACTACACCCGTGCGTACGCCTCGTTCGCGGTCAAGGCGGCCATTTCCCCCGAGGTGCCGCACAACGCGGGCTCGTTCCGTCCGGTGCACGTCACCGCTCCCGAGGGTTCGGTGCTCAACTGCGCGCCGCCCGCGCCGGTCGCGTCCCGGCATCTGATCGGGCACTTCCTGCCGTCACTGCTGATCACCGCGCTGCACGAGGCGTTGCCGGGCAACACTTTGGCGCACAGCGCGGACGCGCTGTGGATGACGATCTGGCGCGGGACCGAAGCCGGGGGCGGCGAGTTCATGCTCAACGTCTTCCAGACCGGCGGGATCGGCGCGAGGTCCACAAAGGACGGCCTCAGCACGACGGGATTCCCGAGCGGGCTGCGGTCCACGCCGACGGAGGTCATCGAGACGATGGCGCCGCTGGTCCAGCGCGAACGAGTGCTGCGAGTGGACTCCGGAGGCGCCGGACGGCGGCGCGGCGGCCTCGGCCAGCGCACGTCGATGGCGGCGCGCGGCGAGATTTCCTGGAGTGTCAACGGGAACATCGACCGGGTGCGCCGACCGGCGTCCGGTGTGGACTCGGGACACGAGGGGGCCGTCGGCCGGTTCACCCTTTCCGGTGGCGCGGACCTGCCGTCGAAGAGCCGGGTGAACCTGCGGCCGGACGACGTCGTGGACGTGATCCTGCCCGGCGGCGGCGGATACGGCGACCCGTGCGAACGGGAGCCGGAGGCGGTACTCGCCGACGTCGTCGATGGTTACGTCTCGGTGGAAGCGGCGCGCGAACTGTACGGCGTCGAGGTGACGTATCACGGGGAACCGGGGGCTTTGGTGCGGCTTCCGGAGGACTACACAGCGGTTTCGTCGAGAGGGAAGAGATGAGCATGGGTCGGCTGGCCGGCAAGGTCGCGGTGGTCTTCGGCGGCGCGAGGGGCATCGGTCTCGCCACCGTGAAGGAGTTCGTCGCCGAGGGGGCGACCGTGTTCTCCAGTGACATCCGCGAGCCCGCCGAGGCCGTCGAAGGCGCCGGGCACTCCCTTGTGGACGCCACCGACGAGGGACAGGTCGACGAGTTCGTGCGCGGGGTGCTGGCCGAAACCGGCCGGATCGACGTGCTGTTCAACAACGTCGGCATCCACCTCGGGAAGCCCCTGTCCGACACCACGCTGGCGGAATTCGACAACATCTTCGCGCTGAACGTGCGGGCCGCCTTCCTCGGCATCCGGGCGGTGCTGCCGCACATGATCGCGGGCAAGGCGGGCAGCATCATCACGACGTCGTCCAACGGCGGCGTGATGGGCCGCCCCGGCGACCCGGTGTACAACGCGACCAAGCACGCGCTGGTCGGTCTGACGAAGTCGATCGCCGTCGCGCACGCGCACCAGGGGATCCGTGCGAACACGGTCAACCCGGGCGCGATCGACACCGACATGCTGCGCGGCACGCTCGCGTCACCGGAAGATTTCGAGGCGAAACAACACCAGTTGACCGCGAGCACGCCCGCCGGGCGGGTCGGCGAGGCGTGGGAGGTCGCGAAGGCGGTCGTCTTCCTGGCGAGCGACGAATCGAGGTTCATCAACGGGGTCGCGCTCCCGATCGACGGCGCCAAGGCCGCCGGTGCCATGCCGGGCAACCGGTACAGTCTCGACTTCGAACTCGGCGTCAGGTAACGCCGTGTCCACCGTGGATGCCGAGGAGACACTTGCCCGCGACAGGCCACTGCTCGAACGAAGCGGGACAGCGGAACGGGTCGCCGAGATCCTCCGCCAGCGCATCACCGAAGGCGTCTTCCCGCCGGGGTCGAGGCTTTCCGAACCGTCGATCAGCGCCGCGCTGGGCGTTTCGCGCAACACCCTGCGGGAGTCGTTCCAGCTGCTGGCGCACGAACGGCTGGCGGTGCACGAACTCAACCGCGGCGTGTTCGTGCGGGAACTGACCGCGCAGGACATCTCGGATCTCTACGTCATGCGGCGGGTCACCGAATGCGGCTCGCTGCGGCGCGCGTCCGAACTGTCCACTGTGGATCTCTCCGCCGTCGCCCTCGCGGTGCGCGAAGGCCGTGCCGCGGCCGGCGAAGGCGACTGGCAGGCCGTCGGGACCGCGAGCATCGCGTTCCATCAGGCGCTCGGTGATCTGGCCGGCAGCGAGCGGGTCAGTACGACGATGCGGCAAGTGCTGGCGGAGACGCGGCTCTTCTTCGTGCTGGCCGAGAACACGCGCGCGTTCTTCGAGCCGTTCCTGGAGCGGCACGAGCGGATCCTGCGGGATCTGGAGCGAGGGCGGTTCGGGCCCGCGGAGACGGCGCTGGAGAAGTACCTGCGGGATGCGGAGAAGCAGCTTCTGGCCGCTTATGACCGGCGGGGTTGAGCCTCGGGGGGTGCAATGAAAGTCCCCTTCATTGCAAAATTTGCAATGAAGGGGACTTTCATTGCACGCGCGTCAGCAGTTCAGAGCGGCACCGGCCCAGTCGGCGTGATCGGAATCGACCCCGTCGCCGCCATCGGTGACGACCAGATCGAGCACCTGCACCCCGCTCAAGGGTACGGAAAGCGTCTGCGCCGCCTGGCCGCGCTTGAGCACGCCGGTGTTCGCCAGCCGCTTGCTGTCACCGAGGACCTCGAACGCCACACTGCCCCCGGCCTTCTCGTCGTCGACGCCGACGGACGAAGCGAACGACGCGCAGCCGCCGCCGAGGTAGAGCCGGACCTTGGACGGCGCGTGGACGCCCAGTCCGTCGTCGTAGGTCACCCCGCCGATGCTCATCTTGTGGCCGTCACCGGCACTCGATTCGCCGTTGCTGGTCCCGCGCTCCACCGGTCCGTAGCCGTTGTCCGCCGTCATGAACGCCGCCTTCGAGAGCGCGTTCGTCCCGGCGGCAGGGGGTTTCACAAGGGGAGCGCTGCCGGTCGTGGACAACGATCGCGCCCCTGATGACGTCCGATAGTCGATCCGCCCGGAGACCTCGACGTGGTCACCGGCGGGAGACGACGGGCGCACGGTCCAGGTGCGCTCCCACGACTTTCCCGGTGCGACAGCGGGAATCCGAACTTCGGTGCCGCCGTCCGGCTTCCAGCCCGCGCCGACGGTGAGCTTCACCCTGCCCTCGCTCAGCGGCGTCCTGCCGTCGTTGAACACCTGCAGTGTCGTGGTGAACGGCTTGTCGGTGGCGGCGTATTCGGGCGACCGCAAGGAAAGTGTCGTATGCGGAGCGGCCTTCGGACGGCTCGACGGCCAGACCCGGAAGACCGCGGAACCGTGACTGGGCAGCCCCGCCCGCAGAATTCCGGCGGACTCGGTCTCGTCGCCGGTCCACAGGTCCCGGACCCGGTAGCCGGACGAGGCCGGGGCGCCGATCTCCTTGGCGGTGGCGGACAGGGTCGACGGCGCGCCGCCGCGATTGAACAGGACGACGACGTTCGAGCCGTCGGACATCGGTTTGGCCCAGACCTCGGTGTCGCCGTCGTCGCGGACCTTGCGTCCCTGCTTGCCGCCCCAATCCTGGTTGACCGCGAGTAGGTCCTTGTTCAGCAGGATCTTCTTGGTCGCGCCGGACATCGAACGCAGGTCGTTGCCCGCCAGCAGCGGGGCGTTGAGCAGCGACCAGAGTGCGAAGTGGGAGCGATATTCCGTGTCGGTCATGCCGCCGTTGCCGACTTCGAGCATGTCCGGGTCGTTCCAGCCACCGGGCCCGGCATAGCCTTCCAGGCCGACCTGCTGGTCGAGGAGGTTCGTCATGCTCGACCAGGTGTCACTGATGTCGCCGGTGGTGCGCCACAGTTGCGCCCCCGCGTCCTTGCCCCATTCCCAGGGCTTGTTCTCGCCCCATTCGCAGAGGGCGTAGACGATCGGGCGGCCGGTCTTCTTCAGTGCCTCGCCCATTTTCGTGTACCGCTCCAGCGCGGGACGGCCCTGGTTGTGGCAGTTGTCGTATTTGAGGTAGTCGACTCCCCAGTCCGCGAACGTCCGCGCGTCGACCTCTTCGTGATCGAGCGAGCCTGGCATGGTCCGCGCGCAGGTTTCCGTGCCCGCGCTGGTGTAGATGCCGAGCTTCAGGCCCTTGCCGTGCACGTAGTCGGCCAGCGCCTTGATGCCGCTGGGAAACCGGGTCCGATGCGGTTCGTACTTCCCGTCGGGGGTGCGGTTCTTCTCGGCCCAGCAGTCGTCGAGGTTGACGTACTGGTAGCCGGCGGCCTTCATCCCCGACGTCACCATCGCGTCGGCGGTTTCCCGGATCAGCTGTTCGGTGATGTCGCAGCCGAACTTGTTCCAGCTGTTCCAGCCCATCGGCGGTGTCGTGACCGGTGGCGGGCTTTCGACGGCCGCCACCGGAACGGCGCAGAGGGCGGTGAGCGTGCAGGCGGCGACGAGCGCGCCAGCGAGACGACCCATAAGTTCCTCCCAGAATGCTCAACTTTGAACAAACTCACTCATCAAACAACAGGATCGGCCAGCGCTGGTCAAGAGCCGTTGGGATGGTGTCGGAAATTCACCGGAGGTTGCGGCGACAGACCGGACAGGTCCGCGGCGCGAACTGTGCACGATGGAGTGTTCGCGTCGCGGCCGGATCCGGGTGAGGATGGGGGCACGGACTCGAGGAGGAAGATCATGGTGTCGTCGGCATCCGCGCACAATCCGCTGTGGCATCCCTTCGCGGACATGGGAGCGGTCGACGGCGACCGGCTGGTCATCGCCCGCGGTGAGGGTTCCTATGTCTGGGACGACGAGGGGAAGCGCTACTTCGACGCGACAGCGTCGCTCTGGTACGCGAACTTCGGCCACGGACGCGAGGAGATCGCGGTGGCCGTCGCGGACCAGCTGCGGACGCTCGATTCGTACAACCTGTTCGGCTACAACGCCAACGAGCCCGCGCTGAGGCTCGCCGAGCGCGTCTCCGCACTGGCGCCGGAACCGGGCTCGAAGGTGTTCTTCGGTTCGGGCGGCGGCGATGTCATCGACACCGCGGTCAAGATCGCCCGGGCGCATTTCGCGCATACCGGCCGCCCGGAGAAGGTGCACGTCATCGGGCGGGTGCAGGGATATCACGGCACGCACGGCTTCGGTACGGCCGTCGGCGGCATCGCGGCCAACGCCACGAACTTCGGGCCGTTGCCGGGCGACATCTCGCACGTGCCCTACGACAGCGCGGAAGCACTCGAAGCGGAGATCCAGCGCGTCGGGCCGGAGCGGGTCGCGGCGTTCTTCTGCGAACCGGTGATCGGCGCGGGCGGGGTTCTGCTGCCGCCGGACGGGTACATCGAGGCGGTCGCCGGGATCTGCCGCAAGCACGGCGTGCTGTTCGTCGCCGACTGTGTGATCGCCGCGTTCGGGCGGCTGGGGACCTGGTTCGGGATCGACCGGTGGGACGTGAAGCCCGACATGATCACCACCGCGAAGGGCATCACCGGCGGGACGATCCCGCTGGGCGCGCTGATCGTCGCGCCGCGGGTGGCCGAGCCGTTCTTCACCGGGAAACCGGGCGCGCCGGTGCTGCGGCACGGTGCGACCTACGCGGGGCATCCGGTCGCCTGCGCCGCGGGAAACGCGACACTGGACATCTACGAGCGCGACGGGCTCATCCCGCGCGGGCGGGAGCTGGAGAAGCCGCTGGCGGACGCGCTTTCCGGGCTGGCTTCGCATCCGCTGGTCGCGGAGGTCCGGGCCGGGCTGGGGTTCCTCGGCGCGGTGGAGCTCAAGGCCGACTTCCTCGCGTCCGACGCCGGCGCGCCGAACCGGTTGCAGAGGACTGCGCGAGACGAGGGCGTCCTCGTGCGGAACCTGGCCAAGGGGATCGCGGTCTCGCCGCCGCTGATCGCCGGGGAAGCCGAACTGGACCTGCTCACCACGGCTCTGCCACGCGCGCTGGACCGGCTCGTCTAGGCACGCGACTTCACCGGGAGGGCCGTATGGCCGAGTTGAGCGAGCAGGTCCGTGACCGGGTCGCGGCGCCGAACTTCTGGCATCTGGCCACGGTGAACCGGGACGGTTCGCCCCAGGTGTCGCCCATGTGGATCGACGTCGAAGGCGACCACATCGTGTTCAACACCGCCGTCGGCCGGGTGAAGGAAGAGAACCTGCGCCGCGATCCGCGCGTGTCGCTGTCGTGCGTGGACGCGGAGAATCCCTACGACCGGGTCGTGATCCACGGCCGGGCCGTCGAGTTCGTCGAGGGTGACGAGGCGGACCGCTGCATGGACCGGCTGGCGAAGAAGTACGTCGGAACCGATCACTACGAATGGCGGATTCCGGGGGAACGGCGGGTCAAGATCCTGGTCGAGCCGGACCGGGTTCGGCACGTCGTCGGGGTCGAGCCCTTCCGGCGGGGGATCCTGCCGGAGGCCTGAGGTGGGGCCGCGCAAGTCCGTGAAGGACTCCTTGAGGGACCCAGGGTCCCTCAAGGTCCCCTCACCAGATCCGGAGGCTCACCCGCCACGACGATGCCGCGTGAAGGCCCCTTCACTGCGTCTAGCGCAATGAAGGGGACTTTCATAGCAAAATTCGCTATGAAAGTCCCCTTCATGTCACGCCTCGCGACGTGCACGAGGGCTCGCGCTCGGTCATGAAGGGCCCGCCTCAGCAGAGGCGGAGTTCGTCGCCCCCGTTGTCCGCGGTGGTGATCCAGGCGAACGGTCCGGGTGTCACCTGGAGGTCATCCGCCATACCGGCACATGGACCACCCGTCCCGACATTTCCGGGAGCTCATACCCACTGACCACGGTGAACCGCCATTTGTCGACCCCGCCGCCGATGATCTCGGCGTAGCGGCGGGCGCCGTCCGCGTTGGCGAAGCGCACCTGCTGGCCGTTGGTGAGATGGGTGATCTTGACCGCCATCCGTGTCTCCTCTGCTCCGGTGCCGGCCCGCGGAGCTTCCCCCTCCGGGGCCGGCGCGGACAGTAGAACACACGTTCGATAGACGTGGCCAACCGAACCCCCCGCGCGGGTCATCGCCGCATGGTCACCCTCGGCCACACGTCCAGTCCACGGGCGATTTCGTGCTCCCGGATCGCTCGCAGGCCATCGGTGAGGTCTTCCTCGCCGAGCGTCGCGAAGCCGAGCCGGGCGTAGTACGGCGCGTTCCACGGCACCTCGGCGTACGTCGTCAGCGTGAGTCCCGCGAGCCCCTCGCGCGAGGCCCACTCCGCGGCGTGCTCGATCAGCCGCCGTCCGAGACCCTGTCGCGCGTGGTCCGGATGGACGGACACCTGCTCGATGTGGCCGTAGCCGTCGACGACCTCGGCGAGCAGGTACGCCATCGGGCCGTCGCCGGTGTCGCAGACCCAGGCGCGGCCCGCGCGCTGATAGGCCGCGAGGTCCTCGAGCGACGGCGGATCGTCGTCGGCGATCGCGGCCATGTCGAGGGCGCGGAACGGCTCGCCCGCGGCGCGCTCGATGTCCTGGAGCCTGGGCAGGTCTTCGGGTACGGCTGGTCGGATCACGGGTCGAGTTCTACCCCGGCGCCGGGGCGGGCGCGCGCGAATTACCGCCGCGTCAGAGGGAAAACGACGAAACGGCCCGGTGGATCCTGCTCGCGTACGACTGGAGCGCGACGATGGCGGCCCGTTTCGCGTCGTCGCTGATCCGGGTCGCGGGGGCGGCGAGGCTCAGCACCGCGGGCCGGTGCCCGGTGCTCGGGATCGGCACCGAACACGACCAGACGCCGTCGTCCAGTTCGCCCCAGCTGACCGAATACCGGTTGATGCCCGCGCGTTTGACCTCTTCCCGCACGGTCGGCCCGCGACGCTGGACGATCGACGAAAGCCGCCGTTCCCGTTCGCCTTCCGGCAGCATGGCGAGCAGCATCTTGCCCGACGCGCCGGCGCCGAGCGGGACGGAATGGCCCGGCTGGAAGGTGAAGCGCATCGCGCGTTCGCATTCGACGCGGTCCGCGCAGACCGCGGAATCGCCGAAATGCTGGAACAGCAGGACCGTCTCACCGAGGTCGCGAGCGGCCTCTTCCATCGCCGGGCGCGCCAGCCGGGCGAGGTCGTTGGCGAGTTGCGCGGCCCGCGCGAGCGGCATCACCTGGCTCGTCACGTGATAGCGCCCGGTCTTGCCCTCCTCCAGCAGCTGGAGTTCCTTCAGCAGTGCGACATAGCGATACGTCGTGGCGACCGGGGTGCCGATCCTCGCGGCGAGTTCGGCGACGCTCGCGTCCCAGCGGCGTTCGGAAAAGGAGAGCAGCAGCTGCAGGACTTTGCGTGAGCTGCTGGCGCCGGGGGTGCGTTTCGGGGGAGCGGTGGTGTCCAGGGATCGTGCGGCAGGCGTCATCTCGACCTCTCGCCGGGGCAATCACAAAGAGTCAAGAAAGTAGCACATTGTGTGAATTGCGGACCAGGGACTTTGGTCCACGAACAAACGGACTTCTTGCTAGGTTCGGACCATGGAAAAGCCATTGGCGGGCAAGATCGCGTTGGTCGCGGGGGCGACCCGCGGAGCCGGGCGGGGAATAGCGGTCCAGCTGGGGGCCGCGGGCGCGACCGTTTACGTGACCGGTCGCAGCACCGGTTCCCGGAGATCCGAAATGAACCGCCCGGAGACGATCGAGGAGACCGCGGCACTCGTCGACGAGGCGGGCGGGCGCGGCATCGCGATCGGCGTAGACCATTTGGAGGCCGACGAGGTCCGCGAGCTGGTGGAACGGATCGACGCCGAGCAGGGAGCGCTGGACGTCCTGGTCAACGACATCTACGGCGCACCCATCGAATGGGGCAAAACGGTCTGGGAGTCCACTTTGGACACCGGACTGCGGACGCTGCGCCTCGCCATCGACACCCATGCCATCACCAGCCATTTCGCGCTCCCGCTCATGATCAGGAAACCGGGGTCGCTGGTCATCGAGGTCAACGACGGGACCACCGCGTACAACTCGGGGAACTACCGCGTTTCGTTCTTCTACGACCTCGCCAAGACCGCGGTGAACCGGATGGCGTTCGCCCTCGCCCACGAATTGGAACCGCATGGCGGTACCGCGGTGGCGGTCACGCCGGGCTGGCTTCGTTCGGAAGCGATGCTCGACGCTTATCAGGTCACCGAAGAGAATTGGCGGGACGCGACGAAGGTGCAGCCGCATTTCGCCATTTCTGAAAGCCCGGCGTTCGTCGGCAGGGCGATCGCGGCGCTGGCCGGTGACGCGGAAGTCGCCCGCTGGAACGGGAAATCGGTGTCCAGCGGCGAATTGGCGAAGGATTACGGATTCACCGACCTCGACGGCAGCCGCCCCGACTGCTGGCGTTATCTCGTCGAGGTCCAGGATCCGGGCAAACCGGCGGACGTCACCGGCTACCGCTGAGCCTCCCGCCGCAGGAACGGCGTGAGCAGGCCGGGCGCGGCCTGCTCCGCCATCGCCAGCCCGGCCGATTCGCCGACGTCGACCACCTGATAGCCGCCCCGGCCCGCCGCGATCGGGGCGGTCACGGTGATCAACCCGCCGCGGCGCTGGAAGAACGAGCGGCTGATGACGATCCCGGTGAGCCCCTCGCGCCGGATCGCCACCGTCGCCCGCGCCAGTGAACCGGAGCGGCTGACCAGATACCGCCCGACGATCGCGTGGCCGAGGTTGCGGTAGCCGTCCCAGCCGACGAGCACGGCGAACGGCAGCAGCCCGAGCGCGACCTGCCACATCCAGTCCGGCAGGAAATCGATCCACGCCAGGCCGAACAGCGCCGCCGCCAGGAACAGCACGCCGACGACGGCCCGGGTGAGCCGCCTGGTGAGCGCGCGCCGCGGATGCCGGTTCAGCGGCACGGTGGCCGGGTCGAAGTTCTCCCGCAGTACCTCGGCCGCGACCTCGTGGACCCGGCCGACGGGCGCGGGCGGCAGCAGGAGCCCGCCGCCCTTGTCCCCGCCTTTGCCCTCGCGCAGCCCGCCCGCGATCGCGGTGAGCCGCGCCCCGCCCGCGATCCGCAGCGGCAATGGTTCCTTCACCTCGACGCCGCGAAGCCTGTCCTCTTCGATGGACACCGAACGTGTGGTGATCAGCCCGCGCCGGACGTGCAGGGTGCCTTCCGTCTCCCGGGTGAGCTTGAAGTTCCAGAACGACAGCACGTAGCCGCCGACGGAAAGCAGCGAGACGAGCACCAGCAGGGCGACCGCCGCGACGACGACGATCAGCCACACCGCGGTGTTCGCCAGATCGTCCATCAGGTCCCGCAGCGGACCGACGTTCTCCGGGTCGATGTTCAGCTGGTGCGCGAAATGCCAGACCGCGGCGAACACCGCGCCCACCACGGCGAGCCCGGACAGCGTGAACGGCGCGTACCGCACCCACTTCCGGTCGACCTCCGCCACGATCTGCTCCGGCGGCGGCGCGGACTCGGCTTCGGCGGCGACTTCCTTGCGGTGCAAGAGAACCGTGCGCAGCCGATGTGCCTCGGTCGCGCTGACGGCGTCGAGGACGAGCTGGTCGCTGCCCGCGCCCTGGACGGCCGAATGCCGTCCGGTGCCGATGCGCACGGCGCTGAGGGAGAACAAGCGGTGCTTCGGCTCCGAGGTGACGTCGACCGTGCGGACGCGGTCGAGCGGGATCGCGCGATGTTTGCGCAACAACAGTCCGGTGGTCCATTCCACCTGTCCGTCGGCGATGCGATAGCGCGACGTGAGCACGTGCGAGATGCCGACGAGCACGGTCAGCGCGGTGACGCCCAGCCCGATCCACTCCCAGCCGTTGCCCTGGCCGAGGAGCACCGTCCCGATCAGCACCGGCAGCGATTTGACGACGTCGAGCACCGGCCGGATCAGCAGCATCCGGCGGTCGAGGCGGTGCCACTGATCGATGGCGGCGCCGGGTGGTGCCTCGGTGCTCATGTCGCGTCACCGGGGGTGGCCTGCGTGGTCTTCGTGAGTTCCGCGGCGAGTGCCAGCGCGTCGGCGTGGTCGAGACCGGCGATCTTGACCGGGCCCGCGGCCGACGCCGTCGTCACGGTGATCTTCGCCAGTTTGAACAACTGCTCGACCGGGTCGCGTTCGATGTCGACGGTCTGGATCCGCGAGATCGGCGCGATCCGCCAGTCCTGTTTGAGCCAGCCTTCCTGGGTGTACACGGCCTCGCCGGTGACCTCCCAGCGGTGGATCCGGTAGCGCCACTGCGGCATGACCAGGAGATGCAGGGGGCCGAGCACGCACGAGATCGTCAGCGTGACCGTGAGCCACGTCGGCGGGTCGTCGCTCGTGAGCACGAACACCGCCTGCACGCCGATGAGCACCGCCCAGCCGACCGCGGCCCACACCGTCCAGTACCCGATGGCACGACGGCTGACCCGGTTGGCGGGTGGGCGCAGGGTGAGCCGCTCGGGCGGTGCTGTCTCTTCTGTCACCTCTTCAGCGTGCACCACCCCGGCACGGACCGCCCACGACACCTGTCACGGACCGATAGGATCTCGGCCACCATCGGCGGAATGGATGCCCCCTATCGGGGCGTTGCCACCCGTAGACGGTTGTACGCACGAAACCTGGAGGATCTGGTGGCGCTGGACCCGGAAGACCTGTACGAGGTGGACTCGGACGTCCCTGACCTCGGCGGGGCCGTGCTCCTGCACTACTTCGACGGGTTCATGGACGCGGGGTCGGCCGGCAAACTCGTCGCCGAGCACCTCCTGAACTCGCCCGAACGCCGCGTGATCGCGCGGTTCGACGTCGACCGCCTCATCGACTACCGCTCGCGCCGCCCGACGATGACCTACTCCATCGACCACTGGGAGGCCTACGACGCCCCCGAACTGGTCGTCCACCTGCTGCACGACGCCGACGGCGTGCCGTTCCTGCTGCTCACGGGCCCGGAACCGGACCACGACTGGGAGCGGTTCTGCGCGGCCGTGCGGGCGCTGGTCGAACGCTGGGACGTCCGGCTCACCACCGGTTTCCACGGCATCCCGATGGGCGCGCCGCACACCCGCCCGCTGGGTGTGACAGCGCACGCGACGCGGGACGAGCTGGTCGGCGAACACCGGCCGCTGCCCAACCGGATGCAGGTGCCGGGCAGCGTCGCCGGGCTGCTGGAGTTCCGCTTCGGCGAGTGGGGGCACGACGCGTCCGGATTCGCCGCGCACGTGCCGCACTACCTGGCGGACTCGACGTACCCGAGCGCCGCGCTGCACCTGCTGGAGGCCGTCGCCGAGTCGACCGGGCTGAACCTGCCGGACGGCGATCTGCGGGAGGCCTCGCAGGAGGCGGAGGCCGAGATCGCGCGCCAGGTCGCCGGGTCGGAGAAGGTCGCCGACGTCGTGCGCGCGCTGGAGCAGCAGTACGACACCTTCATGGAGGCGTCCAGCAAGGAAAGCCTGCTCGCGGAGTCGGTGGAGCACATGCCGACCGCGGAGGAGCTGGGTAGCCAGTTCGAGCGGTTCCTCGCCGAGCAGAACGGTGGCGACACCCCGGAGCGCTGAGCGGTTCGGTTGTCCCGAATCGCCGTGAAGGCCTCCTTCCCTACCCTCAAAGTAGGCAAGGAGGCCTTCACGGACTTCTGGCGCTCCGAGACCGGAGCGACCCCCTCGACTACCGTGCCTCACCTTCGCCCTGGTCGTGAGTGGTAAGGACGGTTCTAACCGTCCTTACCACTCACGAGGCGGATCAGGGCAGGTCGAGTGAAGCGAGCACGCCCCAAGTGCTCTCCAGCCCGCCCGAGCTGCCGACCCCGGAGGTCAGCACGCCCGGCGTCCCGGGGACGGCGGCGAACCCGAGGATCGAACTGCCGTCGGCCGTCTTGGCCACCTCCGGCGGAAGCGCGTCCTTCCGCCATTCGGTCCCGTTCCACACGGACATCAGGACGTGGGCGTCACCGGGCACCCAGCCCGCGGTCCACAGCTTCCCGGAGCCGTCGAGCGCGGCCGCGTTGATCTCGTCGAACGGGCCGGACGGCAGGGAGCTCCACTTCTGCCCGTCCCAGCGGGTGACGAACGCGGGGATGCCGGTCGCGTTCCATTCGTTCACCCTGCCGACGACGTAGGCCGAGCCGCGGCCGTCGGGGACGACGTGGTTGACCAGCCACCCGGTGCGGTAGTCCGACGGCACGGGAACCTCGATCTGCCGCCAGCCCGCGCCGTTCCAGTGCAGCAGGAACGGGGTCTCCTTCCCGTCGGCCGCCACCGACGACGCGGAGACCCACAGGTCGTCGTCACCGGTGCCGCCGACCCGGGACGGCCGGAGCGGGCGGGCGCCGGTCTGCGGGATCTCGACCTGCTCCCACGTCTTCCCGGTCCAGTGTTCGAGATGGTCCACGGACTTGTTCGTCTTGAAGTCGTAGTCGTAGGAGACCAGCCACACCGATTTCGGCGAGAAAGCGGCGATGTCGCTGGTGAAGCCCTCCATGCCCGCCGGCGGCTTCGGGCGTTCGATGTCGGTCCAGGTCTTGCCGTCCCATCGCTGGACCAGCGTCGACGAGCCGGTCGCCGCCACGCGGGCGGGACGCGGCCGTCGTGGATCCGCGACCTGCCGGGTGCCGACCTCGACCGTGCGGTCACCGGCGGCCCAGACGTTGTCCGGTGCCGAGGCGGAGACCTGGGTGAACCGGGCGCTGGTGCCGGTGATCGGGGCCGGGGTGGTGTCGGCCCACTTCGTGCCGTCCCAGCGGACCGCGACCGGGACTTCGGCGCTGCCGGTCCAGGTGCTCCCGACGGTCCAGGCGTCGTTCACGCCGGTGGCCGTGACGCCGTAGTAGATCCGGTTCACCGTGCTGTCCAGCGGTTGTTCCAGCCGCCAGCCCTCGCTCGCCGACGCCGTACTCGTGAGCAGGCCGGACAGGCCGAGGACCAGACCGGACACGGTCAGCGTGGATCGTCTTGCTACGCCTTGCATCTGGGACCCTTCCAGTTGTCGCAGGGAGTGCTGTGAACTCCTTACGAACCACCCGTGCGGAAGGTTGCCCGGTCAGTGGTCGATGGCGACCATTTCCCTCGAATGCCCTGGCCGTTCGATCTCGTCGACCAGCGCGACCGCGAGATCCGCGTACGAGAACGGCCCCGCGTCTTCCGCGCGCGGCAATACGCGGTGGTCCCCGCTGCGGTACTCGCCCGTCCGCTCGGCGTGTTCGTCGATGATCGCGGGCGGTGGCGCGACGACCACCCAGTCCAGCGCGCCGCCGGACGCACGGAGGACCTCCAGCTCCGCCGTGTGCCCGAGTGAGAATTCGCGGTGTTCCGGCGGCCAGCCCGGCTGGTCGTGGAACGCGACGCCCGGCGCGATCTCCAACGCCGACCCGACGCCGACGACGACCAGCCTCGTGACACCTGCCTGGCCGAGGCCGTCGATCAGCGCGTGCGCGGCGGCCGGGTAGTACTCCCGCGCGGGGAGATCCGCGCGGTAGATGGAACTGATCGCGGCGTCGTGCCCGGCGGCCGCCTTCGCGACGTCGTCGGACACCGTGACGTCGGCGGCGATCAAGGTGACGGCGTCACCGGCGAGATCCGCGTGACGGCGGGGATCCCGGACGGCGGCGGTCACCCGGTGCCCGCGATTCACGGCTTCGGCGACGGCCCGGCGTCCTCCACGTCCGCCTGCCCCGAAGATGACGAGCTTGCTCATCGCGCTCCTTTTCCCGTGCCGGTACCTGATCACCGGCGGCGAACGCGATGGTAGGAGCGGGCCCCTCGGTTACCGCAACGAAACCGGCCCCTCGATGTTCTGAGTCCGTTCACCCGAATGGTGCTGGTGTATCGTCCCGGAATGCGTCACCTGGTACCCCATTCAGCCCTGTACACGTTGGGCCGATCGGCCCGCGGCACTCTCGGCCGGGGCCTGCACCGGCTCGCCCGGCGATTCCATGATCCTTATACCGAGGAGCTGAACCGGGTCGCCGGGGAACTGCGCGCGGAGATCGTCCGGCAAGGAGATCGCTGTTTCGATCGCGTCATCGAGTTCGAAATCCGGAGCCGTCGCGACATCATCTACGCCGGTGATCAGGACGCGGCGCGGGACAGCAACCGCTTCGCCCGTGAGCACCTGACCGGGACCCGCCACTTCGCCCGTCCACAAGAGACGCTCGCGTACGCACTTTCCCTTGCCCCGTCAGGGGGAATGGCCCTCGAATTCGGTGTCGCGAGCGGGAACACGCTGCGCGTGATCGCCAAGGCGCGCGGCGGTGCCGAAACCTACGGATTCGATTGGTTCCAGGGTCTGCCGGAGAACTGGCTCAACGGGATGCCCGCCGGTTCGTTCGCGCGCGAAGATCTGCCGGACGTCCCCGGCGCCGAACTCGTCGTCGGTCTTTTCGCCGACACGCTTCCCGGTTTTCTCGAGCGGCACGAAGGTGCCGTCGATTTCCTTCACGTGGACGGTGATCTGTACAGCTCGGCGAAAACCGTACTCGACCTGGCGGGCCCGCGTCTGCGGCCGGGCAGCATCGTGCACTTCGACGAGTTCTTCAATTACCCCGGCTGGCAGCGGCACGAACACCGGGCGTGGCTGGAATACGTCGAACGCACCGGCACCGAATTCGAATACGTGGCCTACACCTACGCCGACAACCAGGTCACCGTCCGGATCACCGGCTAGAGCATTTCGCGGACTTCGATCGTCCCGATCGCGGCCCAGGGATGACTTTTCGCCGCCTCGACGGCCTGTTCCCGGCTTTCGCAGTCGAGGACGGTGATGCCGCCGATCTGTTCCTTCGTCTCGGCGAACGGGCCGTCCGTGAGCAGCGCCTTGCCGTCGCGGACGCGAACGGTCGTCGCCGACTCCGGCGCGTGCAGGCCCATCCCGTCGACGCGCATCCCGCGCCGCGTCAGCTCTTCGCGCCAGGCGCGGCAGGGCTCGGTGATGTCCGTGCCGGGCGTTTCGTCGCCGACGTCCCCGCAGAGCATGAGCAGGTATCGCACCGGTTCTCCTAGGTCGTGTCCTGTGAGTCTGTTCGATGGGCTTCGTGATCCAGGTGGTTCCTGACGGTGCGGGCGGATCGGCCTCGTACCGGGTCGTACTCGGCCGCGTCCGCCCGTGCCGTCAGGGACCGCCTGGGCGCGGAGACCGCGAACAAGACTTGCAGGACGCGGCCTAGTCCGTGAGCCCGTCCTCGTAGGCCCGAAGCGTGTCGATGAACAGGCGGCGCTGCGCCGGTGTCAGCGGGGCGAGCGCCTTCTGCCAGGCGCGGGCGCCCTGCGCGAGCCAGCCGTCGATCGCGGGACGCATGCGCTCGGTGATGGCGACGATCCGCCGACGCCGGTCGGCCTCGTCCTCACGCCGGTCCAGAACGTCCTTCTTGCTCAGTTCGCCGACCATCAGGCTCACCGTGGTCGGGGCGACCTCGAGCCGTTCGGCCAGCTCGTTCACCGTCATCGGACCGTCGAAGAGCAGGTACGACAGCAGCGACAAGTGACGCGGAGCCAGCGACAGCGACTGGAGTTCGTCGGGGATCTTGATCCGCTTCGCGCGGCCGACCATCCGCGGCATGAGCAGCAGCAAGGCGCGCACGGCATCGTCGGCTTCCATGTCCTCGGTTGACACCGGGCACCCTCCTGGATAGCTTTGCAAGCAAAGAGGCTTTGCTTGCAAAGCAAAATGGCTTTCAGGACGATGCTACCTGGGGAGTACCGTGGAATCGCTGTCGATGACCACCATGGACGCCGGGACGGGGCGTCCCCGCACGACCTCCGTCGCCTGTCGCAGTCACGGGAGCCGGTATCTGGCGTACGCGCCGGACGCCGATTCTCCTTGGTATCGCGACCTTCTCGTCAGTCCACAAGCGACACTCGGGATCGGCGGGGTTCCGCATGCCGCGTATGCCGTGCCGCTCGAAGGCGGGGAGCAGGGTTTCGTGCTGCATCTGCTGGAAGTCGATGCCGCCCGCGGGCGGGCGATCGCCGATCAGTTGCTCGTCCACCACGACGAGCTCCGGAAGGCGCTGGCGGAAGCGCGGGCCGAACTCGACGGCGAGCCGGTGCGGGGGCGGCCGGGAGTGCGGCGCGAGCTGCTCGGTCATTGTGTCACTTTCTGCAACGGCCTGCGGATGCACCATCTTCGCGAGGACGGGGCGTTCACGGCGATCGAAAAGGCGTATTCCGGACTCGCGCCGGCCCTGACCCGGCTGCGCCAAGAGCACGAAACCGTGTCCCGCGCGTTGCTCGATCTTGACGGGTTGCTGCAGGGTAAGGGGGAACTCGAAACCGCCGCACTGCGTGAGGAGTTCGAGCGGGTCGCGAATGGACTCGAGGAACACTTCGCCTACGAAGAGGCGAATCTGCTCCCGGCGCTCCGCGGAGCGGGAACGCCGTCCCCGTGAACGGCCCGTTCTGTCACAGCTTGGAAACGAGGCGATGCCGGTGTTGATCGAACCCGCGTCTTCCGGACCTGGGAACACGCGGCGGGGTTACTCCGAGCGGGTGAGAACTCCGGGCCACCCGGCGGGAGACACCGGTAACGAATGTCCGTTCCTGGGCGACTGATCGTTGTCCGCACCGATCGGCGCGACGCCCCCGACCGGAATTGTGAGAACCGATGAAGCTTCGAAGAGCCTCAGTTCTGTCTTTGGTGGCCGCGGTGGCCACGATCATGCTCGTGGCGCCCGCCTCCGCCCTCGCGGCACCGCCGACCAGCGCGGTGGAGGTTTCGCCGACCACTGTCCAACGTGGACAGACGTTCACCGTCTCGCAAACCGTCTACAACGCCGACGCGACCTCGACCATCGAGGGCGGCAAGGCGACGCTCTACGGCAAGGAATCCTCGCTTCCGGGGATCGTCGACCTGGTGTCCTGTCCCGGCGCGTTCGCCTGCGACATGCTCGGCGGCAGCATCCGCGGCGGGGTCGGCACTGTGACCCCCGGCCAGAGCAAGACCGTGCTGTTCACCTTCCGGGTCAAGGACGACGCCCCGCTGGGCAGCGTCACCCTGCAGCACCAGTTCGTCGGTGACAACTACAGCTTCGAGATCCTCGACGGCCCCGTGCTGACCGTCACCGGCGCGCAGAGCGCCGCGGACCTCGGTGTCACGCTGACCGCGTCCCCGCGCGGGATCCTGACGTCGTCGATCGAGTACACGGTCAAGGTCACCAACGCGGGTCCGGGCGCGGCGTCCGGTATCCGGGTGGCGTCGACACTGGGCAACGGGCTGCGCTTCACCGGCTCGTCCACCTGCTCGAACCCGAGCGGCTCGAAGGTCGTCAACTGCGACTTCTCGTCGCTCGCGACCGGCACCAGCGGCACGGCCAAGTTCACGGTGGCCGCCGGACTGCTGACCATCGGACCGGTCAAGACGACCGCGAAGATCACGCAGAGTTCCGTCGCCGACCCGAACGCGGCCAACAACACCGCGTCGTCGACCTGCACCGCGATCACCGGGCTCCTGCTCAGCTGCTAGGCAAGTACGTGAAGGCCCCCTTCCTTGCGTCTAGCGCAAGGAAGGGGGCCTTCACGTACTTGTCGAGAGGTGGCGTGTCCGGGCGGGATGGGCGTTCACGCGTGATCGGGTAGCGATCGCGTGTGATTGGAGCCGGATCTCGTGTGATGGGGTGACGTTTTACGGAGGGCGACGGTGTTGCGAAAGCCTTGTTCCCAACCTTCAGCGTTGCGAAGGTGGCTTTCGCAACACCCGCCCTGAGAGCGACCCCTCCTCAGCGCAGGCGGGCGGCGCGAGCGTGGAGATAGCGCTGATGCGGCAGGTTCGTCGCACGCCGGGCGGCCTCCACATAGGACTCGACGGCGCCCGCGGGGTCCCCGGCCAGTTCGAGCAGATGCGCGCGGGCGGCGTGGAACCGATGGTCACCGGAGACCCGGTCGCCGAGCTTTTCCAAGGCCGTCAACCCTTCTCGCGGACCTCGGGCCATCCCGACCGCGACGGCGTGGTTCAGCGCCACCACGGGATTGTCGGAGAGCCGCAGCAGAAGGTCATAGAGGGCCTCGATCTGCGGCCAATCGGTCTCTTCGGCAGTCGGCGCCTCGTCGTGCAGCGCGGCGATCGCGGCCTGGATCTGGAACTGCCCGGTCGGCCCGTGCGGCAACGCCTCGGACAGCAGCGCGATCCCTTCGGTGACGTACCCGGAATTCCAGCGGCTCCGGTCCTGTTCGGACATCGGGATCGGCGCACCGTCCGGCGCCGTCCTCGCCGGGCGGCGGGCGTCGGTGAGCAGCATCAGCGCCAGCAGTCCGGTGACCTCGCTGTCCTCCGGCAGGAGCCGGTGGACGATCCTGGTCAGCCGGATGGCTTCGGTGGACAGCTCACTCCGCGTCAGGTCGGGGCCGGACGTGCTGGCGTAACCCTCGTTGAAGATCAGGTACAGCACGTGGAGGACCGCGTCCAGCCGTGCCGCCCGCGCGGCTTCCGGTGGCATGCCGAACGGGACTCCGCTGGTCTTGACTCCCGTTTTCGCGCGGCTGATCCGCCGGGTCATCGTCGCTTCGGGGACCAGGAACGCGCGGGCGATCTCCGCCGTGGTGAGGCCGCCGACGGCCCGGAGCGTCAGCGCGATCTGCGACGCCGGTGACAGGGACGGGTGGCAGCACAGGAAAAGCAGGATGAGCGTGTCGTCGGAGTCGGCCGCCCGCCGGTCCGCCGCGGGCGCGAGGTGTTCCTCGGGCAACGTCCGCTGGACGACGGTGTCCTCGCGACGGCGCCGCGCCTGCTCGGCTCGGAGCAGATCGGTCAGCCGCCGCGAGGCGACCGTGATGAGCCACGCGCGCGGATCATCGGGCCGCCCTTCCGCGGGCCATTGCGCCGCGGCCGCGAGAAGCGCCTCCTGTGTCGCGTCCTCCGCCAGGTCGAAGTGACCATAGCGGCGGACGACGGCGCCGAGGACCTGCGGCGAAAGCGTGCGCAGCAGGTCCTCGACGCCGCTGTCCGGCACCTAGAGCTCCAGTTCTTCGAAGCTGTCGGCGCACGGCCGGATGTCGACGTACCACTCGCGGCCGAAGTCGGTGCCTTCCGGATGCGGGGTGGCCGCCAGTTTGGCCGCGATCTCGGTCGCGCGGTCGTAGCTCGCGCAGTCGACGGTCGTGTAGCCGACCAGGACCTCCTGCGTCTCGGCGTACGGCCCGTCGGTCACCACGGGCGCGCCGTCACGCAGGGAGACGCGGCGGGCGTGCGCCGGCTGGGAAAGGCCCTGCGCGTCGACGAACTCCCCGGACTCGACCAGGTCGTTGTTCCACTTGGCCATGAACTCGTGCAGGGCGGTGACCTCGTCCGCGCTCCACTTGCCGCCGATGCCGTCGAGATCCTGCTGCGACCCGAACATCATGATCATGTACTTCACGGTTGTCTCCTCTCGGCGGGCACCGTTTCGGTGCCTTCTGCCGGAGACGTCGGAGCCGCCGGACAGGACCGGACATCGTTCGCCGGGAATTCTCCCTCAGCCGCGGTCGGCGGCGGTGTTCATCGCGTCGGCCGGTTCGAGGGTCCGCCCGCCGGTGATCTTGGCGTAGAGGTGCGCCCCGCCGAGGACCGGCGGATATTTCGGCGGATTCCCGGGAGAGTGGCAGGTCGGGAGGCATTCGAACAGCGCGTCGTGATCACCGTCGAAGAAGAACGCCACGCTTCGGCGCCGCGAGGGCCCGGGCCCGGACGGCGGCACGACCCGGTGCAGCGTGGAGCGCCAGCGGTCGTTGGTCCACTGCGCGGTGAGGTCGCCGAGGTTCACCACCAGCGCGTCTTCGGCGGGGACGACGTCGTGCCAGGCGCCGTCGGGACCGTGGATCTGCAGGCCGGGGACGGGATCGGCGTACAGGACGGTGACGATGCCGTAGTCGGTGTGCGCGCCGAGCCGCATCTGCCCGGGAAGCGGTTCGGGCGCCCCGGCGCGGCGTTCGAAGTGATTCACCCGCAAGGTGCGCGTCGGATGCCGGGTGTACGCCCCCAGGTAGCCGCCGGGGAGCCCGAGCGCCTGCTCGAAGATCTCCAGCAGGACCTTCGCGACGCGGTGCGCTTCCGCCTCGTAGGCGGTGAGCGCCGGCCGCAGGCGTTCCGGCAGACCGGGCCAGATGTTGGGCACGAAGAAGCCGTACGGGTCCTCACCGTCGATGTCTTCCGCGCCGATCACGAACGACTCCGACAGGTCGGGCGGCGTCGTCTCGCCGAGGCTGTACGCCAGCCCTTCGGTGCCTTCGGCCGCGTACCCGCGATCCGAGGCGCGGTCGGCAGGCGCGGAGCGGAGCTTCTCCTCGACAGGGAGAGCGAAGAAAGCGGCTGTCGCTTCGCGCATCCCGTCGATCGTCGCCCGCGGGATGCCGTGCCCGACGAGCTGCAGGAACCCGACACGCGTCAAAGCCTCGTCGACGGTGTGCGCGAGCTCCGCGCGGTCTCCGTCGTCCCAGCCGCTCAGGTCGATCGTCGGTACGAGGGTCATGAGACGACGGTAGCCAGGACGGAGCCGGTGATCACGGGGCCGCGGTCATCCGATCGGGCGATCCGTCCTGCCCGATCGGCCGCGGTTCCCGCCGGGAACGGCGCAGGGCGGCCGAGCACAGCAGCCCGAGGATCAGCACGCCCATCGGGAGCAGGAAGGCGGTCTTGACCGCGTCCGCGGCCTCGTTCGCCCTGCCCGCCATCGGGGCACTGGTCCGTGCCTGCAGCACCAAACCGACGGCCGCGCCGCCGAGGACCCCGCCGATCTGCCGCGCCGTGTTGAAGATGCCCGACGCGCTGCCGACCAGCGACCGCTCGACCGAGTTGATGGTCACGTTGCTCATCGGGGAGAAGATGAAGCCGACACCGAGACCGCACCACAGCAGCCCGGGGATCAGCGCCGCGGGCGAACTCGCCGGGATGATCACCAGCGAGAGGACGCACAGGCCGCCGCACAGCGAGAACAGGCCGAACATCAGCGGGTACTTGGGGTGCGTCCGGTCCGACAACCGTCCCGCGAACGGCGCGACGGCGCCGGACATCAGGGCCAGCGGCGCGGTGAGCAGGCCCGCGCCGGTCGGGGACATGCCGAGCACCGACTGCAGGTAGATGGCCAGCACCAGGAGCGTGCTGGTCATCGCGAACCCGACCAGCACCGCTGTCGCGGCCCCCAGGGAAAAGTCGCGGTTGCGGAAGATCCGCAACGGCAGCAGCGGTTCGCGGCGGTTGACCCGTTGCCACAGGACGAAAGCGCCCAGCAGGAGCACTCCCGCCCCGGCGTACCCCCATCCGTGAGTCCGTCCATTTTGGATTCCGAAGACGAGGCAGACGAGACCCGCGCCGAAGAGCAGGATGCCGGGAACGTCGAAGCGGTGCGAGTTCCCCGGTCTCCAGTCGGGCACGTGGACGGCGGTGAGCGCCAGGGCGAGCAGCCCGATCGGAACGTTCGCGAAGAAGATCCATTCCCAGCCGAACCGGTCGACGAGCACACCGCCGAGCACCGGACCGGTGATCATGGCGACGCCCGCGACACTGCCCCAGGCTCCCAGTGCCGGGCCGCGTTCGTCCGGCGGGAACAGATGCGTGATGAAGGCCGTCGTCTGCGGCGTCATCAGCGCGGCGCCGAGACCCTGTACCGCGCGGGCGGCGATCAGGGTTTCCACGTCACCGGAAAGCCCGCACCACAAGGACGCCCCGGTGAACACCACGAGCCCGGCGACGAAGACGCGTTTCGGACCGAGCCGGTCACCCAGCCTGCTGGCGGGCAGGATCGGAACGGCGTAGGCGAGCAGGTACACGCTGGTCACCCAGATCACCGCGGTCAGTTCGGTACCGAGTTCGCGCACCATCGACGGCACCGCGGTGTTCACGATGGTCATGTCCAGCATGACCATGAAGAAACCCAGGCACAGCGCGAAAAGCGCGGACCAGGGCTTGACTCGCTTCGTCATCGGTCGTCCCGTCCTCGACGGCGAGGGGACGACGAGTGAGGCCCGGGGGCGGGTCGCTCGCCGTCCACCCCCGGTCAGCCTGCCTGCCGGACGATGTCACCGGCGCGTGGCACGACCGCCGGGCGGCCGATGCCCTGATAGGAAAGGCCCGTCCCGGCCACGATGAGCGGGTCGAGGAGGTTCCGGGTGTCGATGACGGCCCGGCCGTCCAGCCGGTCGGCGATCCGCGCCCAGTCGAGAGCGCGAAACTCCGGCCACTCGGTCAGCAGCACGATCGCCGCCGCGCCGTTCGCCGCGTGATAGGCGGTTCCCGTGATCCGCACACCGTCCGTCACCCCCGGCACCGGGGCGTGGACGCTGGGGTCGTAGCCGAACAGTTCCGCGCCTTCGGCGGCCAGCCGCCCGGCGACCGCCAGCGCCGGGGAGTCCCGCAAATCGTCCGTCCCGGCCTTGAACGTCAAGCCCAGCAGGCCGATCCGGGCGCCGGCCAGATCGCCGCCGACGGCCTTGCGCACCTTGTCGACCACCAGTTCCTGCTGCTTCAGGTTGGTTTCGATCGCCGCCCGCAGCAGGGCGAAATCGCTGCCGGCCGACTCCGCGGTGTGCAGGAGCGCGAAAGTGTCCTTCGGCAGGCAGGAACCACCCCAGCCCGGACCCGGCCGCAGGAAGGACTTGCCGATCCGTTCGTCGTACCCCATTCCCAGTGTCACGTCGTCGATATTCGCGTCGAGGTACTCGCACAACTCGGCGACGGTGTTCACAAAGGACAGACGGGTCGCCAGGTAGCAGTTGGACGCGTATTTGATCATCTCGGCGCTCGCGGAATCGGTCACCAGCACGGAAGTGTCGAGCTTCCCGTACAGGTCGGCGACACGCTGGGCGGAGACCGGGTCACGATCGGCCGAACCGACCACGATCCGGTCGGGGTTCAGGAAGTCGTGGACCGCGGACCCTTCGCGGAGGAACTCGGGATTGGACACGACGGCCACGTCCGCCCGATCGATCAGTTCCGCGACACGGGCCGCCGTGCCGACGGGAACCGTCGACTTGTTCACCACGACGCATCCGGGCGCCAGCAGCTCCCGCACCTCGGCCACGACGAACTCCAGCGTCGTCAGATCCGCCGCACCGGTGGCGCTCATCGGTGTCGGCACGCACAGGATCACGATGCTCGCCTCGGACACCGCCGCGCTCGCGCCGAGGACGAATCCCAGCCTGCCGGACGCCAGCCCGTCCACCACCAGCTCGCAGATACCCGGCTCCCGGATGGTCGCCTCACCGCGGCTCAAGGCGTCGACCTTTTCCCGGTCGACATCCGCGCACACGACCTGATGTCCCAGTGACGAAAGGCAGGCGGCTGTGGTCAACCCGACATAACCGGCGCCGATCACGGCGACCTTGGTCCCGAACATTGCACTCATTCCCTTTGACCCTCCTGTTTTCGATGCCACCGGGCAGGACGGAGCCGTCCTGCCCGGTGGCATCGAGAGATGCGGACTTCGTGTTCGGACGCGTTACTTCGCGTGCGGGATCGCGCGGATGCCTTCGTAGGGGGTTTCCCTGCCGAGGTAGTCCACCGTTTCGAACAGCCCGATCGCGTCCATCGGATAGCGAGCGCCCGCCTCGGCCGCGAAGATGCACGGAAGGATCTGCTTCCGCTCCGAGGCGGCGGCCTGGTTGCTCTTGCGGATGTGCTTGTGGGTGTGGATCAGGATGGGCATGTAGCCCCCGCCGAGGAACGAACCGGCCTGCAGGACCGCCCCGCCGACGCAGTCGATCACGCAGCCCTTGCCGAGGATCGCGTCGCGGCCTTGGTAGTAGTAGGAGGGCGTGGCGAGAGTGCCGTGCTCCACATGGAACACACCGGCCGCGAGGCCGATGATCGAGCGGCCGCCGGTCCGCAGCACCGAGCGGTAGAAGTCGACCAGGATCGGCCGCACGGTCGTGTCCGGAAGCTGGAATTCCCCGCACATCAGCGTGATGCGCATCAACTCCGCGAGCGTGAGGTTGCTGCCGTTCTCACCGGGGAACTCCTGGTCCCACGGCACCAGGTAGTCCAAAGGGGACACCATGGTCGTCCCGACGTCCTCGAGGATCAGCCGTTCCGGCTCACCCGCCGGCGCCGTCTCCGCGACCCCGTTCCCGAGGACCCGCCCGGCGAGCAGGTACCGGCTCTCCAGCGTTTTCGCCCTGCTGGCCGCGATCAGGATGTTGAGCCTGCCGGTCACCGTGTCCGGGATGTCGAAAAGGTGGTCGATGCCGTCGGTGGGGACGGCGATCTTCGCCTGCAGGCCGCGGACGGGCAGCGGCTCGTACGAGTCCACGACCTCCTTGAGGGCGCCGGTGAACTCGCCCGCTCCGACCTGGACGAGCTTCTCCGCCGCCAGAGCCCGGTAGTCGAAAGGAATGGAGGTCGACGTCGACAGCACGATGTCGGCGAGCTGGGCGCGATACCGGTCGTCGTCCAGCGACGCCGCGGCCAGCTCCAAGGACAGGTAAGGGGAATCGTCACCGGGTCCGTGGACCCAGCTCGCGGTGAAGGGAGCTTCGAAACGGCACACCTGCGCGAACAACGCGCGGGCCGCGTCGTCGTTCTTGATCTGGCTCGTCACCTGGGCCACTGCCGCTTCCCTGTCCGATACTTCGGCCAGCATGTCCTTGGCCGGTCGCAACAGCGTCGAAAGGTCTTCGATGATCTGCGTCATGCTTCGCTCCCAATTCGTGCGAACTTCTCTTCGTTTTCCTGGTGATCGGTTTCCGTGGTGCGGGGAAAGGTTCCGGTGAACATGGCCGAACCCAGCGCCGCGAGGAACCGGTGCTCGGCAGGCCGTATCGCCGTGGTGCCCTCGTCGATGCGGTGCAAGAGTTCCAGCTGGGCCAGCAATGCCTCCTTGAAATGGTTGACGGCGATCACGGAACGCCGCGTGGCGTTCCGGACGTGGACGACGTGCAGGTTCTTGTAGTCGGGCTCCGAGTCGAAGAACGGCTCGAAAACCAGGGTGACGTGTTCGCCGGAAGCGAGTTCCACGTCGGCGAAGCGATATCGGAACTCGGACCCGTACGGAATGACGGCGGGGGTGAGGTAACTCCTCGAAACGCCCTCGGAGAACGCGAATCCAGCCAGACCGGCGAAGGCGATGGTGCCGGTCGATGACGTGTAGAGCTCGATTTCCGGCAGGCCCGCGGCCAAGGTCCGTACCCGCATTTCGGCGGTCACCGACATCGGCACCGTGCGCAGATACGTCCGATACTGCTCGGCCGGAAGGATCGCGCGCAGAATGCTCAACATGTGGAAACCCTCGTAGCCGGCTTCGCCGTACTGGGTGTCGACGAACCTGCCGTTCGCGACGTCGAGCTCCCGGTTCTTGGTGAACTCCACGGTGATCTTCTTGATTGGATCGGCTTCGCCGAGGTTCCGTACCGACTCCGCGAAGTGCCGCACGGCCTCGCTGTGGGAGTAGACGTCGTTGACGATGATCCGGGCACGGGGATTCCGCCGGATCACGAGCTGGAGACCGGCGAGGTCTTCCGGGTAGCAGGCGGGTTTCTCGAGCAGGATGCGGGCATCCGGCTGTATCCGCAGGATTTCTCCGACGACGGAAAGATGGGTGGCGGTCGGTGTGGCGACCACCCAGGCATCGACGCCCGAGGGATCGGGCACGCGGGCCACCCGGTCCCAGTCGGCGCTGTTCCCGGTATCGACGGTGCGGATCCGGTGACCCGCTTCGCCGTACCACGCGGCATACAGCGACCCGATCTTGCCGAGTCCGACGATCACGATCTCCCGTTCAGTCGGCGACGGTGACCGCATGGGCTTTGCCTCCCCTCGACCGAAGGGCGTGGCCCGCGGCGGACGTACCGGCCGCCCGGCCCAGCACGGCTCCCGCCATCAACCCGGTGCCGCCCGGATATCCCTGGTCGTAAAGGCCACCGGCGATCACGCCCGCCGCGTAGAGGCCGCTGATCGGTTCGCCGCCGCCACGGACTTCGGCGTCGGCGGTCACGGACAGCCCGCCGTAGGTGAAAGTCAGGCCGCAGACCACCGGAACGAACAGGAACGGAGGCGTGTCGAGGCGTTTCGGCGTTCGATCGGAGTTCAGGCGCCGGATTTCGGCGGTCAGGGTCGCGGCGTCGATACCGAGCCGCCGGGCGCCTTCCTCGATCGAGGAGACACTCACCGCCGCCGGGTCACCGAGGTAGCCGTCCGGGAGCGCGCCCGCCGCGACGACCTGGTCGTCGAAGATCTGGAACGCGATCTTCCCCGGCTGCTCCTGGATCTTCTGTCCCAGCGTGACGTAGGTGAGGTTGCTGTAGCCGGACTCGTCGAAGAACCGATGCCCTTCCCGGTTGACCACGACGCCCAGCGGGAAGGCGTACCTGGCCAGGCCGTGGGATTTGTGCATCTGCCCCGGCAGCATGTAGTCGGGCAGTTTCACGCCCTGCGGCGTGGTGTGGCACTTTTCCCAGTTGCCCGCGGTGTCTGCGCCGAGTTCGACGGCCGCCGCCAGCGGAGCGCCTTCGTTGAACGGGACACCCCGCAGCTTGACGTCCCGCCAGTCCTCTCCGAGGTGGAGTTCACGCAACCGCGTGTTCGCCTCGAAGCCGGCCGACGCCAGGATCAGCGCGTCGGCGAGTATCGGGAAAGCGGGCCCCGATCCGTGGAGCAGATACCGGTCGCCGTCGGTCTTCTCGAAGCCGGTGACGGCGCTGTCGTACAAGACCGTTCCGCCGAGCTGGTCGAACCGGGCGAAGTTCCGGTCCTGGAGGCTCTGGCCGCCGCCGTCGAGAACGATCGGCACATCGCCGGGAAGGGGAGTCGGCCTCGGTGCCCAGCGCTGGCCGAAATCGCGCATCCAGGTGATCGTTTCCGTCGAACGGCGAATGATCGATTCGATCAGCGCGACGTCCACCTGACTTCCGGATACCCGCAACCAGTCGCCGAGATACTGCTCGTCCGTGTATTCCGATCGGCCGGCCAGTATCTCTTCGGCCCGGTCTTTGTCGGCCTCCCGGAGCAGGCCGGAGATGAATGATCTTCCTTGCCAAGAGAAACGCATGGTCCTGGTCAAGGAACTGTTCCCGCCGCGCAGTTCCTTCGGTGCGGCTTCGAGGACGGTGACGGAGGTGGCGCCCGCCTGTAGTGCGGCTATACCCGCACAGAGACCGGCATTACCCGCTCCGACAATGACGACCTGCCTCTCGGTCACATCACTTTGCCCGCTGTGCATCAACAACGCTCCAGGTAATCCGGTGTTCGCCATTTTTGATCGACCGATTTCGAGCCGGGCCGCCGGCAGGCATGCTGAGTGACGGTGTCCGCACTCACCGTTATCGGCTCACTGTCACCGATTCGGCGTAGTTATTCGGGACACCGATGTCTGCGAACTGTCGATCCGCCGCCGGGATCGAGCGGACGAGCGCTCGTTCACCCTCCGAGCAGGCCTGATCGCTTCCCCCATGCGGGTGGCGACGAGCGTCACCCGGTCTTCAAAGCGGGAATTCCCGTGGATGCCTTCCGAGGTAACCCTGGTGTTTCCGTCGAGTTTCCCGTCGGCACTGACGATGATCCCGCCGGTTCTTTTCGATTGCTCACTTTCGGAGCCCAGCCATTTCCGCGCCTCCCCCGGTGCGGTCGATGTGGGACCAACAGAGGTCAGCCTGACTTCCTGACCAGCGCGTGGGCAACCTTCGGCCAGTTCGGGCTTGTTCGAAACCGTTCGAGCGCGCCCGAACAGCAGATTCCGGCGCCGCTGATTGGCGGTATCGCGGCCGAGACGGCCTCAGTCAATCTAGAGCGATGATCGTTGAAGAGGGGGGCGACGACGGGGAGTCGCCGACAGAAGTTCCGCCACCGGACCCGGCCACTTCACCGGCTGAGTTCACAGCGGCACTGCGCGTATTGAGAACATGGTCCGGACTGACTTATCGGCAGTTGTCCGGAAAGGCGACAGAACTCGGGGGAGCGCTTCCGGCGAGCACGATCGCGACCACTCTCGGCCGCACCACATTGCCTCGCGAATCCTTCGTCGAAGCGTTCACGCGCGCGTGCGGACTCAGTGACGAGCAGGTGCGGCGGTGGCTCGACGCCAGGACACGCATCGCGCTGGGAAGCCCGCCGCGTGTCGAGGAACGGATCGCCGGCGACGAGGTGGTGAGCGCCGTCGCGCGGCCGGAACCGCGGCGCTGGCAGCGCTGGCGCGCGCCGTTGATCGTGGTCGCGATCGTGGGCATCGTCCTCGTCGGCGCGCTGGGATATCTGACCTGGCCCTTCAACACGTCCTCGAAGAACAAGGTCGCCGAGGCCACGGTGCCGGGGCTCGCCCTCCGCGAGATAGGCAGCTGGGCGCAGATCCGGCCCGCCCGCTCGCCCGAGTTCTGTCTCGCCGAGGGAAAGGACCGGACCCAGCTCTACTCGGGAACCGTCGTCGCCCAGCAACCCTGTGGGGAGGCCACCTCGCCCCGCGTGTTCATCGACCCCGTCGGGGACGTGAACGCCGTGCAGATCCAGTGGCACCATCCGGACACCGGGGTCGGCTGCCTCACGGTCGTCAACGAGGGAATGGGACACGACCTGATCGAACCCCGCGACGACTGTGGCGACGACAGTGCGGACCAGTTGTTCACCATCGGACCGGCAGGCCCGCCCGAGGCGGCCCAATACGTCATCAGCCCCGTCGGGACCAGCCAGTGTCTCGGCCTGCGTGACCAGGACACCGCCGCGGGGACCGAAGTCGTCCGGGAACGCTGCTCCGGCGCGCCCGACCAGTTGTTCCTCATCGACCTGATCCCGCCCCCTTGACCGGTCCAGACCACTCGCATCTTAACCAAGCGTGCCGATCCGTACCTCCGTGATCACTCCACGAGAAAGCTGGGAAAGCCGGGAACCAGGGACGGCTTCCCGACGACTTGTGGGGCTGAATCGTGCGGCCCGGCGAGCGGAGAGAGATGCACTGGTACGAGGACGACGACCTGTGGGTCGGCTTCGCGGACGTGATGTTCCCGCCCAGCCGGTCCGAAGAGGCCGAACGCTTGACGGCCACGTCGCCGCTGCTCGCGGTCACCGAAGAGACGAAGGTGCTGGACCTGGCCTGCGGCCCGGCGATCCACGTCGTGCCGCTGGCCAGGAAAGGCGCCGACGTGACCGGCGTCGACCTCAGCCCGGCCATGCTCGAACGCGCGCGCGAGGCCTGCGAAAACGCGGGTGTCGCCGCGAAACTGATCCAGGCCGACATGCTCGAGTACGTCGAGCCCGGCGCGTACGACCTGATCGTCAACATGTACACGTCGTTCGGCTACTTCACCGAGCCCGGCGACAACCTCACCGTGCTGCGCAACGCCCACGCCAGCCTCGCGCCCGGTGGCAGGCTGCTGATCGACGTGCTCGGCAAGGAGGTGCTGGCCGGGTGGGTCGGCCGCCCGAAGGCGGTCGACATCGACGGCGGCACGGTGTTCATGCGCGACACCATCCTCGACGACTGGTCCCGGCTCAAGACCGACTGGACCCTGGTCCGCGGTGGTGAAGCGAAGCAGGCGTCGATCCTGTCCTTCCTGTACAGCGCGGCGGAACTGAAGGCGCTGTTCGAGACGGTGGGGTTCACGGACGTCGAGTGCTTCGGCGATTTCGACGGCTCGCCTTACGACAACCACGCGCGCCGCCTGATCGTGCGTGGTGAACGTGCCGGCTGAAACACTCCGCCTGTTCGCGGAGCCCGACGAAGGAACCGCCCGCCCGCTGCGGCTCACCGGACCGGTGATCCTGCTGTCGGCGGCACTCCTGATCTCGCTGATCGCGGGCATCGCGCTCGGCCCGACCACGGTCGCCCTCCCGGATGTCCTGCGTTACCTGGGAAAGGCGATCACCGGCGGGACCATCACCGGCGACGAGGTCACCGGGTACTCGATCGTCTGGCAGGTCCGCACCCCGCGCGTGCTGCTCGCGGCCGTGGTCGGCGCGGGACTCGCGGTGGTCGGGGTCGCGGTACAGGCCCTGGTCCGCAACGCCCTCGCCGATCCGTTCGTCCTCGGGATCTCCTCGGGCGCCTCGGTCGGCGCCGCCGCCGTCGTGGTGTTCGGCCTGTTCGCCGGGCTCGGCGTGCTGGCGTTGTCGACCGCCGCCTTCCTCGGGGCGCTGGGCGCGACGGCGCTCGTCTATCTGGCCGCCCGCAGCAAATTCGGCCTGACGCCGTTGCGCCTGGTGCTCACCGGGGTCGCGCTCACCTACGCCTTCCAGGCCGTGATGAGCGTGCTCGTCTACCTCTCGCCGAACGGCCAGGCCGCGCAGACCGTGCTGTTCTGGCTGCTCGGCAGCCTCGGCGCGGCGACCTGGGCATCACTGCCGCTGGCCGCGCTCGGGGTGGCCGTCGCGATCGTGGTCCTGCTGCGCTACGGCACCGCGCTCGACGTCCTGTCCATGGGCGACGAAACCGCGATGAGCCTCGGCACCGACGCGGCCGTGTTGCGCCGCTGGCTCTTCCTGCTCACCGCGGTCGTCACCGGCCTGCTGGTGGCGGTGAGCGGCTCGATCGGGTTCGTCGGGCTCGTCCTGCCGCACGTGGTGCGGATGGTCGCCGGTTCGGGACATCGCCGTGTGCTGGCGCTCGCGCCGCTGGTGGGCGCGGTCTTCCTGGTGTGGGTCGACCTGCTCGCCCGCACCCTCGTCGCGCCCGAGGAGCTGCCGCTCGGCGTGATCACCGCGCTGATCGGCGTCCCGGTCTTCCTCGTGGTGATGCGGCGCCGCGGTTACGCGTTCGGGGGCCGCTGATGTTGTCCCTGAAGGACCTTTCCGTCGAGGTCGCCGGATCGACGCTGATCCGCGAGCTGCGGCTGGACGTCGGCGCGGGCGAGGTCGTCGGCCTCCTCGGTCCCAACGGAAGCGGTAAGTCGACGGCGTTGCGCTGTGTCTACCGGGCGCTGACGCCGTCCGGCGGCGCCGTCCTGCTCGACGGCACCGATCTCGCGGAGCAGAGCCTGCGCGACACCGCCCGCCGGATCGCCGCGCTCACCCAGGACAGCCGAGCGGATCTGGACTTCACCGTCGAGGAGGTCGTCGCGCTCGGCCGGTCGCCGCATCAGCGCGGCAACCTCCGGTTGTCGGCCCGCGAACGCGCGTTGTGCCGGGAAGCGTTGCGGCGCTTGGACATCACTCATCTCGCCCAGCGCAGTGTGCTGACGCTTTCGGGCGGCGAACGGCAGCGGGTCCTGGTGGCGAGGGCGCTCGTGCAGGAACCCGAGGTGCTGGTCCTCGACGAGCCGACCAACCACCTCGACGTCCGTCACCAGGTGGAACTGCTGAAGTTCCTGCGCGACTGCGGGCTCACCGTGCTCGTCGCCCTGCACGATCTCAACCTCGCCGCCGCCGTCTGCCACCGGATCGCCTTGCTGCGCGGCGGATCGCTCGCCGCCTGCGGCACCCCCGCCGAAGTGCTCACGCCCGAAACGGTCCGCGCGGTGTTCGGCGTGGAGGTCACCCAGGTGACCCATCCCGTGACCGGCGCCCTCCAGCTGCTCTACGACCTTCCCGCCGAAGAAACCGAGGGGATCTCACGATGAAGCCGTCCAGGGTGATCGCGCTCTTCACCGCGGCGCTGCTCCTGAGCGCCTGTGGCGCCCAGGTCGAGGCCGGACCGGCCGCACCGGCACAGGCCACAGTGACCAACTGCGGCGCGCAGGTCACCTTCCCGGCGCCGCAGCGTCCGGTGGCCTACGACGTTTCCGGCGCGGAGAAGATGTTCGCGCTCGGGCTCGCCGGCCGGATGCGCGGCTACGTCATGAACTCGCTCGGCGACCCGTCGATCGCCGGTTCGCCGTGGAAGGACGACTACGCCAAGGTCGAACGGCTCGGCACTTCCCGGGTCACCCGCGAGATCCTGGTCAACGCCAAGGCGGACTGGGTGATCGCCGGCTGGAACTCCGGCTTCAGCGAGGAGCGCGGGATCACCCCGAAGCTGCTCGACCAGGTCGGCATCCGCAGCTATCTGCACACCGAGACCTGCTGGGAGTATCCCACCGCGAAGGCCGAGGTGACACCACTGGAGGCGCTCTACACCGACCTGCGCAACCTCGGCGACATCTTCGGCGTCCGCCAGCGGGCCGACGAACTGGTCACGGAACTCAAAGGACGCTTCGACAAGGTCCGCGCCGGAGCGCCGAAGACCCCGCCCGCCAAGGTGTTCGTCTACGATTCCGGCACCGACCAACCCTTCACTTCCGGGAAACACGCCGCTCCCAACGACATCATCGACGCCGCGGGCGGGACCAACGTCTTCCGCGACCTCCAGGAAGGCTGGGGCAGCGTCGGCTGGGAGGCGGTGGTGAAGACCGAACCCGAGGTGATCGTCGTGGTGGACTACGCCGACCAGCCCGCGCAGGACAAGATCGCGTTCATCAAATCCGCGCCACAGCTGAAGAACACGCCCGCCGTGCGCGACAACCGGTTCCACGTCGTTTCCTACGGGGACCTCGTGAGCGGACCGCGTAACGCCGCGGGCGCCGAGTCCCTGGCCGCGTACCTCCGATCGATCGGCCGGTGAACGCGATGCCCGTCGAGACCGCCCCTCTGGTCCACGAGCACGTCACCGACGCGATCAAGACACCGGCGCTGATCCGGCTCACGCCGAACGTCGTGCTGATCCGCTTCGAAACCCTGAAGGTCTACGCGGCGCTCGGCGCCGTCCGGTCGCTGCTCGCCGACGGCACCGTCCGAAAAGGACAGACGTTGATCGACAGTTCCAGCGGGATCTACGCGCTCGCGCTGGCGATGGCCTGTCACCGCTACGGTCTGCGCTGCCATATCGTCGCGTCCACCACCGTCGACCTCACCATGCGTTCGCAACTGGAGATCCTGGGCGCGACGGTGGACCAGATGCCGCCGTCCGAAGACCTCCGGCTCGACCAGCGGCGCCGGGTCGCGCGCGTGCACGAGCTGCTGGAGCGCCATCCGGACATGCACTGGATGCGCCAGTATCACGATCCCGTGCACTACCTCGGCTACGGCGAGGTCGCCGATCTCGTCGCCCGCGCGCTGCCGTCCGGGCCGCTGACCGTCGTCGGCAGCGTGGGCACCGGCGCGTCGACCGGCGGGATCGCCCGGTCGCTGCGCGAACGCGATCCGGACGTCCGCCTGACCGGGGTCCAGCCGTTCGGGAGCGTCACCTTCGGCAGTGAACGGTTCACCGATCCGGACGCGATCATCGCGGGCATCGGCTCCGCCATCCCGTTCGGCAACGTCGATCACGAACTGTACGACCGGATCCACTGGCTGGACTTCGTGCACGCCATGGCCGCGACCGTCGGCCTGATGCGCGACCACGCCGTCTTCGCCGGGCTTTCCACCGGCGCCGCGTACCTCGTCGCGGGCTGGGAGGCGGCGCGGAATCCGGACCGGACGCATGTCGTCATCGGCGCCGACACCGGGCACCGTTACACGGCAAGGGTTTTC
Source organism: Amycolatopsis sp. lyj-84 (assembly GCF_046549075.1). Taxonomy (NCBI): domain Bacteria; kingdom Bacillati; phylum Actinomycetota; class Actinomycetes; order Pseudonocardiales; family Pseudonocardiaceae; genus Amycolatopsis; species Amycolatopsis sp. lyj-84. The sequence goes on along the minus strand of NZ_JAJPWO010000001.1, from coordinate 861,483 downwards.
GCCCGGCACCGGGAAGCCGTCGACCCGGCGGGGCTCGCGCCACGGGAGATCGCCTCACTCGACGACCTCGCCCTGCCGTGGGCGGCGATGGAGTGGCGCCGCCGCAAATTCGGGATACCTTCGCAGCTGTCGTACCGGAAGGAGCGGGTGTCATGACCGTCGTCCTGTTGGAAGCACTCACCTTCGGCCTCGGCAGGCTGGCCGACGCGGCGGCGGAAGCCGGGCGGAAACTGGTGCTGTTCACCGGAAACCGCGACATCTACCGCTACGAACTCGGCACCCTCGGGCCGGACAGGGTCGAGGTCGTCGACATCGACACCACCGACATCGCGGCCTGCGAAGCGGCGTTGCGTGCCATCCCGGACCTCGCCGGGATCATCAACTCGACCGACACCTGGGCATTGCCGGGCGCGGAACTCACCGCCAGGCTCGGCCTGCCCGGTCCGGACGCTGCGGCCGTCCGTGTGCTGCGGGACAAGGGTGCGGTGCGCGATCTGCTGTACGACCACGGGCTCACCCGCGGCCGCCCGGTACCCGTCATGATCGCCGAGGAGCTCGGATTCCCTTTGGTGGTCAAGGATTCATCGGGGACGTCGTCGCGCGGGGTGTGGCTCGTCCGTGACGCGGCCGAACTCGAGCAGGCCAGGCGGGAGGCGAAGGACACGCCGCTCAAGGGGCACCTGATCGCCGAACCGTATTTCGCCGGTCCGCTCTACAGCGCGGAAACCGTCACCTGGCAAGGAAGGACGCGGCTGCTCGGGATCCTCTCCCGTCAGCTTTCGCCCGAACCCGTGCGGCGCGAGGAAGCCGCCGCGTTCCCGGTGGCCTTCCCCGAGACCGAGTACGCCGGACTGGCCGACTGGATCGGCCAAGTGCTCAAGGCCGCCGGACACGAGCAGGGCTTCGCGCACACCGAGTTCGTCCTCACCGCCGAGGGGCCGGAGGTCGTCGAGATCAACATCCGGATCGGCGGGGCGATGCTCGGCGAGGCCTTGTGCCGGTCGCTGGACACCAACGTCTATTCCGCGATGATCTCGATGGCGCTGGGCGAGGAACCCGCCTTGCTCACGCGGGAGATCGGTGGGGGACCGGGCGTCGCGTTCGTCCTGGCGTACCCGGCCGTGGAAGGCGTGCTGACCGGCTGGTCCGGGCTCGACCGCCTGTCCGGCCTGCCCGGCGCGCCGGAGTGGTACCCGACGGCGAGCCCCGGTGACGAGATCCGGCACCTCGCGGATCAGCGGTCGTGTACGGGGATCGTGCTGGCCGAAGGGCCGACGGCGGAGCTCGCGCTGCATCGCGCGCTCGCGGCGGCGGGTGGGGTCACGCCGGAGATCACTTCTTGAGAATCCTCTCAGATGGATAGCTCTACTTTCTGTTTTGGGAAGTAGAGCTATCCATCTGGAGGGACTATGGGCGAAGCAGTGGGCAGACGCGCCGTGCTCGGGGGCGCGGCGGCGGCCGGTGTCGCGATGCTGGCCGGGAACACCGCCACGGCACAGGAGAACCGCCGGCGGTTCTCGGGCAAAGTCGTGATCGTCACGGGGGCGACGTCGGGCATCGGCAGGGCGGCGGCCATCGCCTTCGCCGCGGCCGGTGCCAAGGTCGGTTTCTGTGGCAGGCGGGAAGAACTCGGCCGCGAGGTCGAACGGGAGATCCGGCGCGCGGGCGGGGAGGCGGCCTATCTCCGGGCGGACGTCCGGGTCCCCGAACAGGTCCAGGCGTTCGTGGACGGTGTCGTCCGCCGGTACGGCAGGCTCGACATCGCGTTCAACAACGCCGGAATCCACCTCGGCAAACCGTTGCACGAGATCTCCGTCGACGAGTGGGAGGACGTGCAGCGCACCAACGCGCGCGGCGTTTTCCTCTCGATCAAGTACGAGGTTCCGCACCTGCTGAAAGCGGGCGGCGGGGTGATCGTCTGCACCGCGTCGGCGCAGGCCGAGCAGACCCGTCCGGGGCACGCCGCCTACACCTCGAGCAAACGCGCCGTGCAGGGTCTGGTGCGCGCGGCCGCGCTGGACTACGGCGCGAAGGGGATCAGGGTGCTTTCGATCGACCCGGGCACGACCGACACCCGGCTGGTACGCCCGCCGGGCATCCCGGACGACCTGTGGGCGCAGTTCAAACAGGCCTGGGGTCCGCTGAACGTCCACGGTCTGCCGCGGATGGGTGAGGCCGCGGAGATCGCTTCGGCCGTTCTCGCCCTGGCGTCACCGGATTTCGCCTACCTGACCGGGACTTCCGTCCTCGTCGACGGCGGCCTGAACACCGGACGGCCGATGGTCACGCCGCCCGGAGCCACCCCGCCCAGCTGAGGTTCGCCCGGCTGAGGTTCCCGATGTCGCATTCGAGACGCTCAGCGACTCAAATGCGACATGGGGAACCTCGCGGTCGCGCGACAATCGAGCGGAGGCGGAGCAGCTCACGAGGCGCCGGGCACGCACTTCTTGGCGGCGGCCACGGCGGCCAGCAGATCCGGTGTCTCCATCTTGACCGACGCGAACGGGTCGGTGGTCTCCAAGAGCGGCTTCTGCGCCGACTCCAGGGCCTTGAGCGCGGCGTCCAGCGCGGTCTGGCTCTGGGAGGAGTCCAGCTTCCGTTTCCCTTCCGCCGCCGCGTCCCGCGCCGTCGTGTAACTGTCCACAAGGGACTTCTTCGCCGTGTCCCCGCCGGGTATCGGTGACGCGGGCAGCGCGTTCAGTTCCTCGACGACCTTGCCCGCCAGCTGAGCGCGGACCCCGAGGTTGTCGCTGAGCCAGGGCCGCGTCACCTCGACGCCGGAACTCTGCCTGCTCGCGTGCTCGTTGCTGGCCTTCACGAAGCCGTAGATCGCGCCGCACATCCCGTCCAGCCAGGCCACCGTCCGGACGTCCGGTTCGGACGCGGTGGACGTCGGCGTGACGGTGACCTTCGGCGGAGCGGACGGTGCCTCTCCCGAACAGGCTGTCACCGCGAACAGGGCCCCTACCAGTGGAACAAGCAGGGTTTTCGGCTTCATGGGACTCCGTTCGCGGGTGACGCTCCGGCTAGTGGGGAGACGCGCAGTTCTTGGCCGCGGCCGCCGCGGCCATCAGCTCCTGCGTCTCGATCTTGAGTGCGGGCATGAGATCGGGAGTGTCCGTGACCGGTTTCTGGACGGCGTCCATCGCCTTGATCGCCGCGTCCATGGCGGCTTCGTTCCCGGACTTCTCCAAACGCTGCTTCCCGGCGGCCGCCGCGTCCCGTGCCGCGGTGTACTGGTCCACAAGGGACTTCCTTACCGCGTCACCGCCGGGGATCGGCGATGCGGGCAGCGCGTTCAGGTCGTCGACCGTCTTGCCCGCGAATCCCGCTCGGATCCCGAGTTCTTCCTTCAGCGCGTTGCGGGTCACTTCGACCCCGGACTGTTGCTTGCGCGAGTATTCGTCGTGGGCCTTCATGAAGCCGTACACCGCGCCGCAGACCCCGTCGAGCCACGCGACGGTCTTGGCATCCGGCCCGGCGGGCGGCGCGGGCACCGTGGACGACGGGGTGGCGGTGACCGTCACGGGCGCCGGTGGCGGCTCCCCGGAACACGCCGCCGTCGCGAACAGGGCCCCCACCAGGGAAACGAGCAGAATTTTCGTCTTCATCGGATCTCCCCTCCGGGGTGAACACGTTCCGGAGGGGCCGGGGGTTGCCTGAGGGCTTCAGCCGCAGTCGCCCATGATCCGCGCCAGCTCCGTGGGCAGCATCGGCGGTTCCGGCAACGGGGTCGCGGCGGGCGCTCGCATCCCGTCGAACAGCAGGGCGAGATGGCGTCGCCAGACCTCCGGCCGGACGGCCGCGGTCGCCTCCACGGTGCGCGCGATCCCCCACGTCACGAAGGCCATGTCCTCGAGGGTGAGATCGGCGCGCAGGGCTCCGCTCTCCTTTGCGCGCTCGACGACGCGGGTCATGAGTTCGTATCCGCGTTCGAGATCCTCGGCCAAGGGCGGCCGCGTCGAGGCCAGTTCGTTGTAGCCGCGATCGGCGGCCTGCAGTTCGCAGATCCGTTCGAAGAAGGAGGTCAACCCGGCCCAGGCGTCGTCGAGGGACAGCGCGTGCTCGGCCAGTTTCGCGACGGTTTCGGTCCGGTCGGCGAACACGGCGTTCACCAGATCCGCGCGCTGGGGGAAGTGGTTGTACAGGGTGCCGATGCTGACGCCGGCGGTCTTGGCGATCTCTTCGAGCGCGACGTCGAGGCCGCGCGCCGCGTAGAGCCCCCTGGCGGCCTCGATCAGCAGGTCGCGGTTGCGCTGGGCGTCCTTTCTCATGACGACATGGTAGTCAAGTTGAAGGTGGCCTCAAGTTGTGTGTACCTTCGAATAAGTTGAGGGCATCCTCAACTTAAGCTTCTGGGAGGACATATGACCAAGACGCTCGCGATCTTCGGCGCCGGACCGGTGCTGGGACTGTCGCTCGCCCGGCGCTTCGGCCGCGAAGGCTTCCGGATCGCCCTCGTCGCGCGCACCACCGAGAACCTCGACGCGCTCGTCGCCGAACTGGACGGCGACGGCATCGAAGCGAGCGGACACGTCGCCGACGTCTACGAACCGGCCCAGATCGAGGCCGCTGTCACCGCCATCGGCCGGATCGACGCGGTCGCGTTCAACCCCGGCGGCGGGGGCATGGGCGAGGGCATCGCGCCGGTGCTCGACGTCGACCCGGAGAACCTGCGGCTGATCCTGGACCGGTTCCTGGTGTCGGCGGTGGCGCTGGTGCGGGCGGTCCTGCCCGCCATGACCGAGCGCGGCGACGGCGCGATCCTGTTCACCGCGGGCCAATCCGGCCTGCACCCGGCGCCGTTCCTCGGCAACGCGGGCATGGCGCAGGCGGCGTTGCGGAACTACTTCCACAACCTGAACGCGGTGCTCGCCGAGAAGGGCGTCTACGCCGGAGCCGTCAACATCGGGGCGCTGATCGAGGGCAGCGTCCCGCATCGGGTGCTCACCTCGAGCCCGCTGGACTTCGAACCCGAGGTGATCCACCCGGATGTCTTCGCCGACGCTTTCTGGAAGCTCTACGCGACGCGTGAGGCTCCCGAAGCACTGGTCGGGTCGTTCGGGAGGTGACCTCGTCCCTGCAGTACATGAAGGCCCCCTTCCTTGCGCCAGGCGCAAGGAAGGGGGCCTTCATGTACTTGGGGAAAGGCCTTCACGGACCTGCGACCATCTAGCCGTCCTTACCACTCACGAGGCCTGACCTGGGCTCGGTTACTTCTCGATGGCGTAGGCCTCGATCTCGACCTTCATCTTCGGGTCGAGCAACGCCGAGACCTCGACCATGGTGGCCGCGGGCAGTACGTCGCCGAAGGCCTCGCGGTGGGCCCGCGCCACCAGGTCGGCGTCCTTGATGTCGGTCACGTAGGTGACCGTGCGCACCACCGCGGCGAGACTCGAACCGGCCTCCCGCAGCGCGGTCTCGATGATCGAAAGCACGGCCGACGCCTGCTCGTACGCGTCGCCCGACCGGAACGGCTCACGCGCCGTCGTACCGGAAACGTGGATGTGCTCGCCGACGCGCACCGCCCGGCTGTAGCCGAAAATCTGCTCGAAGTCCCCACCGGAGGAGATGTTCACCCGCTCAGTCATGATCCGAACGAAAGCACAGTGACGGCCGGAGCGGAACCGACTTCGTCTCACCCATGATCGAACACGTTCAGGTGATGCCCGGACTTTCGAGTTGAGTGTGGTGGCGCGGCTTGTAGCGTCGGGCTGAGTTCGCTCGTCACCGGGAGGCTCTTCGTGGTCGTCGCACAGTGCCGGCGCCGTGTACTGAAACCGTTGTCACGACGGGTTTTGTCGTTCGGCGCAGTGGCGGCCCTCCTCTTCGGCGCCCTGGTCCCGACGGGGGCGGCGCAGGCGGCGACGTGGCCGGTGCAGGGCGAGAACGATCCGTCGACGTTCGACTGCGATCACCTGTACTACAGCAACTTCCGGTCCGGTATGCAGTTCCGCACCGGCGCCTCGGGTGACGCGGAGATCCAGAACACGGTGATCAGCAAGCGGGCGGGCGCGGCCCCGCCGGACTACTGGTCGACGAACATGGCGCTGGGCAAGGATCCGGACACCGGCCGGGTGGCGGCGTTCTACTCCAGCTACACCACCGGGAATCTCACGCTCTACAAGCATGTGTCGGGAACGAACACGGTCACCGACGAGATCGCCGGGGGAGCGCCCCGCAAGCTTCCCGCCGGGGTCAACTGGGGCGGGCTCGGCGCCGATCCCGCCACCGGGATGCTTTACGGCGCGCAGAACGGCGGGGCGCCGGTGCTGTTCGCGATGGATCTCGCCGGTGGCGAGACGAAGACCTTCTCCCGGGGATCCACGCTGAAGCCCGTTCCGGCGAACGACCCCGTGTTCGCCGGGGGATCGCTCGTGCCCGACCTGTTCGTCGATTCCTCCGGCGGCGTGTACTACGGGATCGTCTACGGCGGGCAGAGCTACGTCTACCGGTTCGATCCCGACACCGGCGAGACCACCCAGGCGGTGAAGGTCACCGGACCCGGCTCGTCCAACGGCTTCAACAACTACGGCATGGCCTTCCTGAACGGCTCGATCTATCTCGGCTACTACGGCGGCGCGCTGTACAAGGTCGATCCGCGCACCGGCGTGTCCCAGCAGGTCCCCGGCGGCAACGCGCACTCCAACCAGGTCGGCCGGATCACCTCCGAATCCGGCGGGACCTGGCCCATCACCGACCTGGCCAGCTGCTCGATCGCCCCGGATCTGACGAAACGGATCGTGGTCGCCAAGAAGGCGGACAAGGCCGACGCGAAACCGGGCGAAAAGGTCACCTACACCGTCACCGTCGCCAACGAGGGAACGGCGGCGGCACCCGGGACGGTCGTCACCGACGACCTGTCGGGCGTGGTGGACGACGCCGCGTACAACGACGACGCGAAAGCCCTTTCGGGCGGCTCCGAGCTGGCGAAACCCCAGTACGACGCCGCGGGAAAGCGCCTGACCTGGACCGGTGAGATCCCGGCCGGCGCGACCGTGACGATCACCTATTCCGTCACCGTGAACAGCCCGCCGGGCGGCGACAAGAAGCTCGAGAACGTCGTGACCGTGCCGGGCAGCAACTGCGCCGAGGGCGGGAAGGACCCGGACTGCGCCGCGCTCGTCACCGTGGCGACGTTGAAGATCGTCAAGACCAGCGCGCCGAAGAAGCCCATGCCGGGCCAGAAGGTCACCTACACGGTCAAGCTCACCAATGACGGCACGGCCGACTGGACGGACGCCACCGCCGTCGACGATCTGTCCGATGTGCTCGACGACGCGGCGTACAACGGCGACGCCACCGCGACCGGCGGCATCGTGACCTATCTGGAGGGTGACAGCACCCTGCGCTGGGCCGGCACCGTCGGGAAGGGCGGCACCGTCACGATCACCTATTCGGTGACGGTGGCGAACCCACCGGGCGGGAACAAGCGGCTGACCAACGCGGTCGTCGGCCCGGACGGCTCCACCTGCCCCGAAGGCGGCAAGGACCCGGATTGCGGCACCGACGAGCCGATCAGCGGACTCGTGATCACGAAATCGGCCGCTCCGGCCACGGCCAAACCCGGCGACGTCGTGACCTACACCTTGACCGCGCGGACCCTCGACGGTTCGGCCGCAGCCGGTGTCACGCTCACCGACGATCTGTCGGGCGTCGTCGACGACGCCGCCTACAACGGTGATGCCGCCGCCACCGCCGATGGCGTGCCCACCCCGGCGCAACCCGGCTACGACAGCGCGACCACGACGTTGACGTGGACCGGCGACGTCCCCGCCGGGAAGACCGTCACCATCACCTATTCGGTGAAGGTCGGCACGCCACCGGGCGGGGACAAGGTGTTGCGCAACGCGGTCACCGGTCCGGACGGCTCGTCGTGCCCGCCGGGAAGCACGGACCCGGCCTGCGGCACGGTGACCCCGATCGGCGCACTGGAGATCAAGAAGACGGCGAGCCCGGCCTCGGCCATGCCCGGCGACAAGGTCACCTACACCGTGAAGGTCAGCAACGTCGGTACGGCGGCGTACCCGGGTGCCTCGTTCACCGACGACTTGACCGGCGTCCTCGACGACGCCGCCTACAACGGTGACGCCTCCGCCACCTCGGGTGCGGCCACGTTCGACGAGCCGGGCCGGAAACTCACCTGGACCGGTGACGTCGCCGCGGGGAGCACGGTCACGGTCACCTACTCGGTCACCGTCGGCAAACCGCCCGCCGGGGACCGCAGGCTGACCAACGTCGTCGTCGGACCGGACGGCTCCACCTGCCCGGACGGCGGAGGGGATCCCGACTGCGCGACCGAAACCCCGATCGGGGTCCTGGTGCTGGCGAAGACCGCGGCACCGGCGACCGCGAAGCCGGGTCAGGTCGTCACCTACACCGTGACCGCGAGCAATCCCGGAACCGGCGTCTATCGCGGCGCCCGGTTCACCGACGATCTGAGCGGGGCCCTGGACGACGCGACCTACAACCAGGACGCGCGGGCCACCGCGGGCACCGTGACGTACGCGGAGCCGAAGCTGACCTGGACGGCGGACCTTCCGGCGGGCACCACGGTGACTATCACCTATTCGGTGACCGTGAACAAACCGCCCGCCGGGGACCGGACGCTGCGCAACTCCGTGACCGGCACCGAAGACTCGACCTGCCCGCCCGGCTCGACGGACCCGGACTGCTCCACCGTCACCCCGGTCGCGGCCCTGCGGGTCGTCAAGACCGCCGCCCCCGCCACGCCCCGGCCCGGCGAGCGGGTCACCTACACGGTGCGCGTCCAGAACACCGGCACCGCGGCCTACCCGGGAGCCCGGATCACCGACGACCTGACCGGGGTCCTCGACGACGCGACCTACAACGACGACGCCGCGGCGACCGGCGGCACCACCGGCTACGAGGCCCCGGTGGTGACCTGGACCGGCGATGTCGCCTCCGGTGCCACCGTGACCATCACCTATTCGGTCACCGTGAACAGCCCGCCCGGCGGCGACAAGAAGCTCTCCAACGCCGTCACCGGCACCCCGGACGGCAACTGCCCGCCGGGTTCGGCGGATCCGGACTGCGGGACGGTCACGCCGGTGCCGTCGCTGGAGATCCGCAAGACGGCCACCCCGCAGGAGGTCAAGACCGGCGACACGATCACCTACACCGTCACCGTCGAAAACGTCGGCGCGGCAACGGATCCCGCCGCGTCGTTCACCGACGACCTCACCGGTGTGCTGGACGACGCCACCTACAACGGTGACGCGAAGGCGGACAAGGGCACGGTGACCGTCGCCGTCGTGAAGCCGTCCCTGACCTGGAGCGGTTCTCTCGCCCCCGGCGACAAGGCCACCGTCACCTATTCCGTCGTCGTGACCAACAAGGGCGACAAACGCCTGGTCAACGTGGTCACCGGCACGGGCTCCAACTGCGAAGAGGGCTCCGAAGACCCCGACTGCCGCAACGAACTGCCCACCCCCGCGTTGCGCATCACGAAGTCGGCCGCCCCGGCGGTGGCCGCACCGGGCGGCAAGGTGACCTACACGGTGATGGTGCGCAACACCAGTCAAGCTCCGTATCCCGGCGCCGCTTTCGCCGACGACCTGACCAAGGTCCTCGACGACGCGACCTACAACGACGACGCGCGGGCCACCGCGGGCACCGTGGCGTACAAGGCGCCGAAGCTGACCTGGACGGGCACGGTCGCGCCCGGCGCCGCGGCGACCATCACCTACTCGGTCACCGTGGCGAAACCCGTTCGAGGGGACCACTTTCTGGACAACGCCGTCACGGGCGACGAGGGGACCAACTGCCCGCCGTCAGGACAGGCGGACCCTGTCTGTTCCACCCGTACCCCGGTGCTGTCGATGGTCATCGCCAAGACGGCGTCGCCGGTTTCCGACGTCGCGCCGGGCGGCAAGGTCACGTACACGCTCTCGATCACCAACACCGGCACCGGCATCTATGACGACGCCGCCGTGACCGACGACCTGGCCGGAGTCCTCAGTGGAGCGACGTACAACGGTGACGCGAAGGCGACGAGCGGATCGGTCGCGCTGATCGGAAAACTGCTCCGCTGGCAGGGCAAACTCGCAGTCGGACAGAAAGTCGTCGTGACGTACTCGGTCACCGCCGGATCCGGGGAAGGAAAGCTGCGCAACGCGGTCACCTCCACCACCCCCGGCGCGAACTGCCTCACCCCGGCCGAACCCGGCTGCTCGACCGAAACACCGGTCACCCCCGGCGAGCCGCCGACACCGCCCGATCCGGCCCATCCTGATCCGGTCAAGCCCGATCCGGCGGCGCCCGGCGATCCGGTCCGGCCACCCGGTACGGGGCCGCTGGCCTCCACCGGATCGCACACCGCCGACCTGCTGGCGCTGGCCTTCGCCGCGCTGCTGGCAGGCGCCTGGATGCTGCGGTACGCGCGCCGCCGGGTCCGCCGCTGAGCGGCCGGTTTGCGTTCTCGGGCAGTGAGGCTTGTTCGTACGGGCAAGCCTTGCGCCCGGTGCTCCGGGGGATCCGCGGTGCTGCCTAGGATGCCTTTGCAGGAACGGTGTTTTATGCTCTTTTTCGGCTTGAGGCGTGGTGAACGGCCTGACGGCTGTCCGCGTCGTCGAGCCGTGCCCCCGGTGGTGACCCTGTCCAGAGCGAGCAAGGCGGCCCATGCAACCCAACTTCGACGCCGGTGAGGATTTCGCCCTCCTCCTGGAGCGGGAAGCCAAGAAACTCGAAGAAAAAGCCAGCGCGCTGACCGCCGCGTTCGCCGCGTCCGCCTCCACCGCGCAGTCGGCGGACGGCTCGGTGACGGTGAAGGTCGAGGCCAACGGCTCGCTGAGTTCCATCGAGTTCAGCAACCGGGCGCTCACGCTGGGACCGGCCAGACTCTCCTCACTCGTCATGCAGACCGTGCGCGAGGCCCAGCGCAGGACCGTCGAGAAGGTCACGGAGTCCTACACCGAGATCAACGGCAACGACGAGGCCGCGGAACTGGTCCGCACCTTCATGCCGAAGGTCGAGGACGAAGAGGGCGGCGCGCAGGACGGCCCCGAACAGGAGAAGTGGGCGCCGGAGGCGCACCACGAGGACCGGCCGCCGCAGCCGGGCCGGTGGACGCCGCCGCAGCAGCCGGGTGGCGCCAGGCCGCAGGCCGGTCCCCCGATGCCGCCGCAGCCGGGCCGCCCCGTGCGGCCCCCGAACCCGCCGGCGCCGCCGCCGCGCACCCGGCGGCCGTCCACTCCCGACGACGACGAAATGAGCCCGTGGTGAGTGCTGGACGCGAGGTAACGACAGCGGCGCTGAGGGAATTCGCCAAGCACCTCGACCGGCTCGAGGAATCGCTGCAGAAGAGCGCCGACATGGTGGGCAGTTGTGTCGCCGACCCGGGCCTCTTCGGCATCTTCGGCGGCCAGGCCTACGGCGCGGGCGCGAGCATGCACTGTGGCGAGGCACGCGACCAGCTGAACAAGTACGCGGAGAACATGCAGAAGTTCTCCGACAAGATGCACGAGGCCGCGAAGCTGTACGAGTCCAACGAGCAGGACTCGGAGAAGCTGATCACCGCCGCCGGCGACGGGATCGACGAGGTGAAGGTCAAGTGAGCGAGTACCACCGGAACGATTTCGGGAGCAACAGCGGCGTCAGCGCCGAAGACTTCAAGGACGAGAAGAACAACTTCCTCGCGGGCAGTGGTGACACCGCGGGCGCGGGCTTCTTCGATTCGGCGTTCGCGCTGAAACGGGCGACCAACGAAGGTGACGCCCTCTCCATCACGATGGCCTCGATCGGGATGGGGATCGAGATCCTCGGCATGGTCCTCGACCCGATCGGGTCGTTGCTCACCGCCGGGATCGGCTGGCTGATGGAGCACGTCGTCATCTTCCGCTGGCCGCTGGACTTCCTATTGGGGGACCCGAAGGGCATCGAGGCGGCCAAAGAGGCGATCTACGAAGAGGGCAAGACGGTCAAGCAGTGGTCGGAAGACCACAAGCAGTCCGCCAGCAAGCTCTTGGAGACCTGGAAAGGCGACGCCGCCGAAGCGTTCCGGTCCGACATGGAGGGTGTCGCCGAGCAGCTCGACGCGCTCGCCGGCTACATCAACCTCGCCGGCAAGCAGATGGGCATCGCGGGCGCGATCATCGGCGCCGTCCGCGGCATCGTCCGCGACATCATCGCCATGACCCTGGCAGGCATCCTCAAGGCCGCGATCGTGGCTGTCGCGTTGGCGCCCGTCACCTTCGGCGCCTCGATCATCGCGGCGATCACATCAATCATGGCCACGGTCGGCGTGGCGATCGCGAAGATCGCCAAGCAGATCGCCGACATCGCCAAGCGGCTCGCCGAGATGCTCAAGATCCTGGCCAAGACGCGCGGGGCGGCCGACGACGTCGTCAAGATGAAGCTCAGCGGCAACATCGACAAGATCAAGGTCCCGGTGGGCGGCGGCAAGAAGCCGCCACCAGAAGCCGCCCCGCCCGGGGCTCCGCGGATCGAGGACGTGAAACCCGACCCGCTGGCCAAGCCCAAACCGGACAAGCTCGGCGACCAGGCAGGCTGGATCGTGCGCGAAAAGCTGTTGAAGGAACTGCGGGCCAAGGGCGAGCTGTCCGAGGCCGCGACGAAGAAGCTGATGGATCGGTTCGACTACTGGTCCAGCATGCCGATGCCCGAGTTGACCAAGAGGCTCGGCAAGACCACGGCGGAAAACATCGAAAAGGTCACCAAGATCCTGAGCGACCCGACCTACGGTGCCTCGGGCATGGCGGGGAAGACCATCGTCGAGTTGACGAAGGGCATCCCGCCCGCGGCGAACGAAAAACCGCCGAAGGACGAACCGGAGGAATGACGGCCACCGGAGCCCCGTACCGATCGAGGTGCGGGGCTCTGGTACGTAAAGGGGGACCTGATGGGAAGCGGACCGGTCGTGCGGCCTGCCCGCAGGGACGACGTGATGGCCATCTGCCACTTCGGCGAGGAGCACGTCCGAGCCCACTACGCGCCGTTGATCGGTGAGGAAGCCGCAGCCCGGCAAGTCCGGATGTGGTGGCACGAGACGAATATCGCCGGGGCAGTGGCTCGCGGGTCGGTGGTGGTCGCGGACGACGGCGGGAACCTGGCCGGTGTCGGGCAGCGCGGTCTCGACGGCGACGACCACGTGATCTACAAGCTCTACGTGCACCCGTCTCATCGCGGCGGCGGGCTGGGTGTCCGGCTGCTCGACGTCCTCATCGGACAGTTGCCCTCGGACGCCGAGCGGCTGTACATCGAGCATTTCGTGGCCAACGAGCGCGCGGGCGCCTTCTACGAGCGCGAGGGTTTCACCGTGGATGGGATCGAGCCGAGTTCCACAGGGGACCCCGGGCTCGGTGTGGTGTGGCGCGTCCGGAGTCTTCGCTAGCGGAGGTTCCGGGCGAAGGCCCCGTCGAGCCAGCGGTCGACCTGGCGCTGGCCGCGCAGGCGGACGATGACGAGGCCCGGATACCGGTTCTCCTCGATGACCTTGTGCACGCGGGCCCGGATCATCGGGTGGTAGCGCCAGGCGAGCTTGACGATGTGGTCCGGGTCGGTGAAGAACGTGTGCAGCGGCCCCTCGACGTTGCCGCCCGCGATCTTCGAGCCGCGCCCGACCTTGCGCTTCAGTGTCCGGACGATGGTCATCACCCGCGGATGATCGAGCCAGACCAGTACGTCCAGCCGTTCGGTCATCCGCTCCCGGACCTCCTCGCCCTGCCACTCGATGGCCCACTCATCGCCGTCGAGGAACTTCAGGACGTCTGCCTGCCAGGTCTCCCGCACTGTCCAATTCGGTCCGTGGAAAAAGGACTCGAACTCGACATACGGCAATCCCATGCGCTCGCACAGGGTCCGCGCCAGTGTCGACTTCCCGGATCCGGCGGGACCCGCCACCGCGGCCCGCCGGATCCGCCGCACGGGAAGGGCGTCGTCCGGCCCGATGATCTCCATGCCACTAGCGTAAGAAGCCGTCCTACCGATTTTCGGCGGCTGTCTCGAGCAGCACCTTTAGCCCCAGTGGCATCGCCAGCCACGTACTTCAAGCGACCAGGGCACCGGTACCGGGTGGGTCGGGTTGGTCGTGAGTGGCGTTTCGGGTTCTAACCCGAAACGCCACTCACGACCAACCGGACCCACAAGTCACCTTTGGCTTACCCCTCAATAGATCTCAGCGCACCGCCGGTTCAACGGTGAGCGTTCCCGACTTCGTGTCCAGGACGGCGGCCGGTCCCAGGGGGAGGGAAAGCGGGTCCGGGCCGTGTCCGACGTCGAGCCCGCCGAGCACCGGCACCCCCAGTGAGCCCAGCCGGTCCTTGAAGACGTCGACGAGAGTCCACTCGCGATCGACATAGCCCTCGAAACCGGGAAACCGGCCGAGGGCGACACCCCGCACGCCTTGGAGTGAGCCGGATCGGATCAACTGGGTGAGCTGCCGGTCGACGTGTCCGAGGCCGATGGCGCGCTCGGCTTCGAGGAACAGGATGGTTCCCGCCAGGGAAGGCAATCCGACGCCGACGGCGTGGGCGAGGGTGCCGAGGTTGCCGCCGACAAGGTTGCCGGCGGCGATGCCGGGTACTTCGGCGGCGACGGTCATGGCGCGCGGGTCGCGGTGCAAGGTGGTGGGTTCGCTGCTCATCAGCAACCGCCGGGTCGCGTTCGCGGACCGGGAGCCTGCCAGGAAGCCATGGATTCCGGCCAGTCCGCACTGCCGCCAGAGCGCGAGGTGCAAGGCGGTGATGTCACTGAAACCGACCATCGGCTTGGGGTCGGCCCGGACCGCGGCGAAGTCGATCTCGTCGGCGATGCGGTACGCGCCCGCGCCGCCGCGGGTGGCGATCACCGCGCGGACACCGGGATCGCGGAACGCGTCGTCGAGATCGGACAGGCGGTCTTGGTCCCGGCCCGCCAGGTACCCCCACTGGTCGAGCGCGTGCGCGCCGACTTCGGCCACCAGGCCCCAGCCCTCCAGGACCGCCGCGGACTCGGCGAGCAGCTCACGGCTCGGAAAGCTGGCGGGGGACACGAGGCGAACGCGATCACCCGGCCGCAGCATCGGTGCCACCAGGACGCGGCGTTCGGTGCTTCGCGAGCCTGTCACCCGATGATCGTGTCAGAGCACCGGGATCTCCGCCCACACCGTTTTGTACCCGGCGCCGGTGTCCACACCCCAGGTGGTGCTGATCGCCTCGACCAGCGCGAGCCCTCGCCCGTGGGGGCTCGCCGGATCCTGTTTCGTCACGCGGCGTGGCTTCAGCCGCGGGCGACGGTCGTCGACTTCGACGCGGACCACGTCGCGGCCGGAGGGGACGGACACCCTCAGCTCGGCGACGCCGTCCGCGTGTTCGTGCGCGTTGGTGAGCAGTTCCGTGGTCAGGAGTTCGGTGTCCGCCATGGTGATTCGCCCGACGCCGTTCAGCTGATCTCGCAGCCAGGCCCGGACCTTTCCCAGCGGCGGGGCGACACCACTGGGGAATTCGTAAGCTTGCCTTGTTCCGGTTGTACCCACGCGTGTCTCCTTAGCGGGTTTCCCAGCTGGGCCAAGAGCATGGGCGCAGTGGGGGAGTACCCAAGGAGGACGGGGTTCACACGCGGGCGGGATCGGCGATCGCGGTGACCCGGATCTCCACTCGCATCTTCGGGGCGCCGAGGGCGGGAACGCCGATCTCGGTCCAGATCGGCGCCCGGTCGCCCAGGTGCTCGCGGAACTGTTCGACCATGACTCGGTTGTGGGTCTCGCCGATGAAACCGGGGGATTCCGGGACGTGGTACGAGTTCACGGCGATGACGTCGCGCCAGGTGGCGCCCGCGGTGGCGAGGGTCCGTTCGACGTTCTCGAAGGCCCGGACGATCTCGTCCTCCAGTGATTCCGGGAAGGTGAGGTCGTCGTCCCAGCCGCCCTGTCCCGAGATCTCGACGCGATCGCCGACGCGCACCGCTTGGCTGTAGCGCATCTCGGCCAGCTGCCGGTCGCCGTATCCGGGGGTGGCGAAGAACTCCGGCTCGGTCATGGTGGATCCTTTCGTTGACTTCATCCTTGAAGTCAACGTAGCACGGAATGACTTCACGTGTGAAGTTGCGCGATCCTGGGTAAGGTTCCGCCATGGCCACCTCCGACCAGGACGACGCGTTGTGGCTGAACCCTGCCGAAAAGGAGGCTTGGACCGGGCTGGTCTCGCTGGTCCTCCTGCTGCCGGGGAAGCTGGAGTCGCCACTGCAGCACGACGCGGGGCTGACACTGTTCGAATACCTGACCCTCAGTCATATTTCGGAGGCTCCGGAACGGCGTCTGCGGATGAGCGAGCTGGCCTATCTCGCCAACGGTTCGCTCTCGCGTCTGTCCAATGTGGTCAAACGCTTCGAGCAGCGGGGGTGGGTGGAGCGCTCGCCCGACCCCGACGACGGCCGGTACACTCTCGCCGCGCTCACCGACGACGGTTACGACGTGGTGGTGGCCGCGGCACCCACGCACGTCCGGTCCGTGCGGGACCTCGTGCTCGACCCCTTGACCGCCGAGGATCAGCAGGCGCTGGCCCGGATCGCCGCCAAGCTGCGGACGAGGCCGGCCGACCTCGCCTAGGCCGACCCTCTTTGCCAGGAGGAACGTGTGACAGCCGAACCGTGTGAGACGCCGATACCGTCCGCGTTGACCCATGCCGTCCGGCGATGGCGGGACCACGGCGAACCGTCGCAGCCGGCTTCCCGCTGGTCCCGCGGTTCCTGGCTCAAGCGGTTCCCGGAGCATCATTCGTTCCTCGACGCCCTGCCGGAGCACATCGATCGGGCCGAAGCGACGCGGTACGCCGAGCGCGCCACCACACCGGAGGGCGCCGAAGGGGCCTTCCTGGTCGCGATGATCTGGGGATACGGATCGGTCGGCTACGGCGCCTGGCGCACCGCGCGCGTGCTGGCCGAGAACCCGCACGCGGTCGATCGGCTGGCGGAGGTGGCCCTCGTCGCTCGAGATCGCGGCGGTGTCGCCGCGTTCCACGATCTGGCGGCCCGGCCGCTGCGGTATCTCGGTGTCGCCTTCGGTACCAAGTATCTCCGGTTCGTCACCACCGCGCTGGCTCCCGCCGACGCCGGCGCCCCGATCCTGGACGCCGTCGTCCGTCGCTGGCTCGCCACTCACGCAGGCCTGCGCCTGGACATCGACGCATGGCGGCCGGCCGTCTACGAAAAGTATGTCGCGTTGCTGGGGTCGTGGTCGGAGAAGCTCGACCTGACCGTGGACACGGTGGAGCAAATGATCTTCCGGTCGGCGATCAGCCAGGAAGGGTCGGCACTCTGGGGAGAGCAATGGGCGAGCTCCGACGAGTCGGGGACGCCACCGTCGCCCACGCAACTCGCGGAAGCCGCACTCCTCGAACTCGAGAGGCTGTTCGACACCGCCGACACCGCACGCGCGCAGGAAGCCAGATCCCACTTGGACGAACTGGCGCGGATCATCCCGAGAGGCTGGGCGCCCGAGACCCGGCAACCACCCCGGGACGTCTAGCATCCGGACATGGACAGGGCTGGGGAAGACGACCTCGTCATCGAATTCGTGCCGCCTTTGATCGCGCTGCTGCTGGCCGCGGAGCGCTCGAAGGGAGGACCCCTCACGGAGGAGGAGGTCATCGAAATCCGTGACGGGGCAACATGTATCCGCTCGCCGAAGTCTCTGTCCGAGGCGATGGCTGAACAGCGCGGCTACACCGACCTCGACCCTGAGCGATGCTGGGAGCAGTGGCGGTCCGTGCGGACCGAACTGGTGGAGTGAGCGCTTCGGCCACGGAAATAGGATGTGACCGCTTCGCCGATCAGGCGCCCTTGGCCGCATGCCGGAGTGGTGGTGATGGCCTATGAGCGTCTCTCCCGTCCACACCTACCTCGTACCCGCCGACCTGGCTGACCGCGTCAGCCGAATGTGGCGGCGCAGCGGGGAACTGCCGCCCGCGTTGCCGCAGCCGTCCGTGGACCTGCTCGTGTTCGCGGACGGGTCGCTGTGGTTGGCCGGGCCGGAGACGGAAGCCAGAACCGGGAGCCTGACCGAGCCGTTGACGGAGGTGCGGTCGCGGCCGGGTTGTCCGAGCGGCAGTTGCGGCGGCGATTCCTGGTGGCCGTCGGGTTGAGCCCCAAGGCCTACGCGCGAGTCGTCCGGTTGCATCGGGCGATGGCGCTGGCCCGGTCGTCTTCGGTCCCGGACTGGGCGTCGTGTGTTCGTTTCTTCCAAGCCGCGGCCGCGGGCGGATAGCACTCTGTGCGGATGTCCCTTGAGGAGATCTTCGCTTTCCACACACAAGAGGTGGGTCCGGTGCGGTTCGCCGAGCCCTTCAGCGGCTGGGTGGTCACCCGGTACGCGGACGTGGACAGAGTGCTCACCGAGCACGAGGTGTTCTCGTCCGACGAGCTGCGCTACAGCGCCCGGCCGGTCCCGCACGGCTCGAACCCGTTGTCGCGAGGACTGCAGGCGATCGATCCGCCCCGGCACCATGTGTTGCGCCGGATCGTGAGCCGGGTCTTCACTCCCCGGGCCGTGTCGTCGCTGGAGCCGTCGATCACGGCGAGGGTCGACGCCCTGCTCGCTGCGGCCGGGCCGAGTTTCGACCTGATCGGAGAGCTGGCCAACCCGTTGTCGGTGCACACGATCGCGGGTCTGCTCGGCGTGCGGCCGTCGCGATGGCCCGATTTCGTCCGGTGGACCGAAGCCATCACGTCGTACTTCGGCAGGTTCACCGAAGACGAGGCCCGCCGGACCGCCTTCCACGAGGCACTGACGGAAATGGGCGACTACTTCCGAGAAGAGTTCGAACGCCCGGCCGGCATCATCGCGACCCTGATGGCGTCGGATCTCACCGAGCGCGAGCTGATCGACTTCTGCGCGTTGCTGCTGATCAACGGCCACGAGACGACCAAGACCCTGCTCGTGAACGCCGTCCTTTGCCTTGCCGCCCAACCGAAACCGGCCGACGTCCGCTCGGCCGTCGAGGAGGTCCTCCGCTACTCGCCGCCCACGGGCGGGACGGACCGGTTCGTCACCCGGCCCACCACCCTCGGCGGTCGGGAACTCCAACCGGGCCAGAGAGTCGTCGCGATGATCACGGCGGCCAACCGTGACCCCGGGGTCTTCACCGACCCGCACACCTTCGATCCCGGCCGGACACCCAACCCTCACCTGTCCTTCGGTCACGGCATCCACTTCTGCTTGGGCGCCCATCTCTCCCGGATGGAAGTCCGCATCGCCCTCGAAGCCCTGCTGGCCCGCACTTGGCGGATCGCCGACCTGGACACCCACCGCACCCCGGTCGGCATCGACGTCCTGAAAGTCACCCTGGCGATCACGGCGTGATTCGGCCGAAGGTGACCGGCCGCTCACGTGCGGTTTACGCCGGGCTGTGGACAGGAGCCCCGCGGACGTGTTGGGCTGAGACCCGGCCGAACCCGGCCTGATCGGTTGTTTTCTGCCCTGCGATGTCGAGGAGCGGCGCCCTGAGCCTGTGGGAGTACCTCCGAGAGAACTGGATCGACGTCGTGAACGACGCGATCCTGCACGTGGATCTCACCCTGGCGGCGATGGCGCTGGCCGTGCTGGTCGGCATGACGATCGGCCTGCTCACCTACCGGCGGCAGTGGCTCGGCGCGATGGCGACCACGACGACGGCGGCGTTCCTGACCATCCCGTCGATCGCGCTGCTGGGCATCCTGATCGGCCCGTTCGGGCTGGGGCTGACGAATGTCCTGTTCGCACTGGTGCTCTACGCGCTTCTGCCGATCACGCGCAACACGATCGTCGGGCTGCGTGGCGTCGACCCGGCCGTGGTGGACGCGGCACGCGGGATGGGGTTCGGCCGCACGCGGCTGCTGTTCCGCGTGCGGCTGCCGCTCGCCTGGCCGGTGATTCTGTCCGGTATCCGGGTCTCGACGCAGATCACGATCGGGATCGCGGCCATCGGCGCCTATGTCAAAGGCCCCGGCCTCGGCAACGAGATCTTCGACGGGCTCGGCCGGTTCGGCTCGGTCAACTCGCTGAACCAGGTACTCACCGGAACGCTCGGGATCATGGTGCTGGCGCTGCTGTTCGACCTGGCCTTCGTGATGGTCGGCAAGCTGACCACCCGGCGACGTCCCCGTGCCCTGAGAGCGCCGGCTTCGGCTGCGCCGGGGGGAGTGGCCGGAAAGGGCGGTGAGACGATCGAGCTGCGGGACGTCGGCAAGCTCTACCCCGGACGAGCGGTACCGGCGGTCGAAAGCCTGACGATGCGCATCCCCGCGGGCGAAATCGTCGTGCTGACCGGGCCGTCGGGGTGCGGGAAGACGACGACCATGCGGATGATCAACCGGCTCGTCGAGCCCACCGCGGGCGTCGTCACGATCGGCGGCACCGACGTGTCGGCGCTCGACCTCGACGAACACCGGCGCAACACCGGCTACGTCATCCAGCAGATCGGGCTCTTCCCGCACCTGCGAGTGGACGCCAACATCGGCGTGGTGCCACGGCTGCTCGGCTGGACTCGACGCCGCGTCTCCGACCGTGTGCGCGAGTTGCTCGACGTCGTCGGCCTGACCCGCGAGCACGGCGTCCGGTACCCGCGTGAGCTTTCCGGCGGTCAGCAGCAGCGCGTCGGGGTGGCGCGGGCAATGGCCGCGGACCCGCCGGTCATGCTGATGGACGAGCCGTTCGGCTCCACCGACCCGATCACGCGTGCCCGGTTGCAGGACGAATTCCTTCGCCTGCAAAGGGAAGTACGCAAGACGATCGTGTTCGTCACGCACGACTTCGACGAGGCGCTGAAGGTCGGCGACCGGATCGCCGTGCTGCGGCCGCGGTCGGTGATCGCTCAGTACGACACGCCCCAGGCGATCCTCGCCGCGCCGGCGGACGACTACGTCGCGAGCTTCGTCGGCTCGAAGCGGAACCTGAAACGGCTCGCGCTGATCCGGGTGGGTGATCTGGACCTCCAGCCGTCGGCCGAGCCGGACGGCCTGCCTTCTGTCCGCCCCGATGACACCCTGCGGGACGTGCTGGACGTGATGGTGCGGACCGGCAGCACCGCGGTCGTGGTCACCGAGGACGGCACCGCGCAGGGGGTGTGCGATGTGCCGCGTCTCGTCGCGGCGCTCAGACCCACCGAAGAGGCGCCCGCGCCCGCGATCCCTGACGCGGTGGAGGCGCCCGGGCCGGACACGACGGTGCCCGCGCGGCCTCGCCGACGACGGCTCGGCCTGCTGGTGCGCCCGGTCCTGCTGGCCCTCGCCTTACTGGCGCTCTTCCTGATCGTGCGTGCGCAACCGCTCGACTCGATCGAACAGCGCTTTCTCAACCCCGGCGAGATCTTCACCGAACTGAGCGCGCACCTGCAGCTCACCTTGATCTCGACGGTGTGCACCATCGCCATCGCCCTCCCGCTCGGCATCCTGCTCACCCGCGCCGGCGCCCGCTGGGCCCGGCCCATCGGCCTGGGGCTGGGCAACCTCGGCCAGGCGATCCCGTCGATCGGGCTCGTCGTGCTGCTCGCGCTCTGGATCGGCACGGGCACCGCGACGGCGGTGGCGGCGCTCGTCGTCTACGCGACCTTGCCGGTGCTGCGCAACACGATCGTCGGGCTCGACGGTGTCGACCCGACCCTCGTCGACGCCGCGCGCGGCATGGGCATGGGCAAGGCGGCCATCCTGTGGCGGATCGAACTGCCGCTGGCCGTCCCGGTGATTCTCGCCGGTGTCCGGACCGCGCTGGTGCTCACCGTCGCGAGCGCGACGCTGGCGACGTTCATCGGCGCCGGCGGTCTCGGCGGCGGGCTCGTCGCCGGGATCGGGCTGTACCGCCCGATCCTGAGCCTGACCTTCGGCATCATCGTCGCCGCACTGGCGCTCTTCGTCGACTGGCTGGGGCTGGTCGCCGAGGAGGTCCTGCACCCGCGCGGCATGTAGCTCGACCGACTTCAAGGAGGACCAACCCATGCGGATGCTCCAGCGCACGACCGCCGCCGTGCTCGCGCTCGTCGTGACAACGGCGCTCACGGCAGGCTGCACGATCGGCAAGGACGAGACCGGCGCCCAGGTGGGCGCGGGATCCATCCAGAAGATCGACGCGCTGAACGGCGCCAAGATCCGCGTCAGCTCCAAGGAGTTCGACGAGCAGTTGCTGCTCGGCCAGATCGCCCTCGTCGCACTGCAGGCGGCCGGGGCGAGCCCGGAGGACAAGACCAACATCACCGGCTCGAGCAACGTCCGACAGGCACTCACCAGCGGCGCTGTCGACCTGTACTGGGAATACACCGGCACCGCCTGGATCAGCTACCTCAACCAGACCAAGCCGATCAGTGATCCGCAGGCGCAGTACGACGCGGTCAAACAGGCCGACACCGCCAACGGCGTCACCTGGTGGGCACGCTCGCCGGCCAACGACACCTACGCCCTCGCCGGGAACCCGGCGACAGTGGCCCGGACCGGCGTCAAGACGCTGTCCGACTACGCGGCCCTGGTGAAGCGGGACCCGGCCGCGGCCGCGACCTGTATGGGCCCGGAGTTCAAGAGC
Source organism: Amycolatopsis sp. lyj-84 (assembly GCF_046549075.1). Taxonomy (NCBI): domain Bacteria; kingdom Bacillati; phylum Actinomycetota; class Actinomycetes; order Pseudonocardiales; family Pseudonocardiaceae; genus Amycolatopsis; species Amycolatopsis sp. lyj-84. The sequence continues at coordinate 838,982 of NZ_JAJPWO010000001.1, read as the reverse complement.
CGGGACGACGGGTTCCCCGGCCTGGCGAAGACCTACGGGTTCACCCTGCCCGACCCGCAGGTGCACCTGCTCAACGACGCCGTCGTCTACCCGAGCATCGGCAAGGGGGACCCCTGCGGCTTCGGCTCGGTCGCCTCCACCGACGGACGCGTGGCCGCGCAGAACCTCACCGTTCTCGAAGACGACAAGCACTTCTTCCCGACGTACAACCCCGCGATCACGATCGCCACGCCGATCGCTCAGAAATACCCGCAGCTGGAACAGGTCTTCACGCCGATCGCCGCGAAGCTCGACACCGCGACGCTCACGGACCTGAACAAGAAGGTCAGCGTCGACGGCCAGAAGGCCGCCACGGTCGCCCGCGACTGGCTCAAGTCGGCGGGTTTCATCAGCTGACGTTCCCACCGGCGTGCGGAGGGCCCACCAGCGTGACGTCGCGGGGCCGGTAGCCGTCGAAGTAGGGCATCGGCGGGTGGGTGAGGATCAGCAGGATCACGGCCAGCGCACCGAACCGCGGCAGGTCGAGTTCCCGGCTGCCCAACCGGAGCCACAGCACGAGGACGAAGTTCGTGATGAGCAGGAATCCCCAGCGGGCCTCGTCCCATCCGCCGAAGGCGAGCAGCACCGGCGCCACCACCGCGGCGAGCGACAGCAGGGTCGCCGCCGAAGGCCGGTGCAGCATCAGGAAACCGGCCACCACCACCAGCAGGATCGGCAGCAGGTAGAGCAGGACGCCGGTGATCGAGTAGAGCTGCCAGCTCTGCGCCTGGGTGCGGTCGAACAGTTCGAGCGCGTCGGCGCGGTAAGGGAAACCCGCGTTCGCCAGTACCTGCTGGAACTTCTGCACCGCACCCGCCTCGGCAGGCGGCACCGCCAGCACCACCAGCCCGGCGGCCACGGACGGCGCGAGAACCGCGCAGGCTTTCCGGAAGGGGAGCTTCCGCAGTGCCACGAAGCCGAAGACCGGAACCACCGTGAGCAACGCGATTTCGTGCGTCAGCACGGAAGCCACCAGCAAGGCACCGGCGGATAGCGGCCGCTTGCGGTGCAGCGCCCACAAAGCGGCGAACAGCAACAGGTACACCACCTGGTCGAGGTAACCGACCTCGTGGAACAGGTAGCCGCCGGTCGGCAGCAGCAGCCAGCCGATCACGAGGAATCGCCTGCTCACCGAAGAAGCGCGGAAGAACGCGACCACCAGTGCCGCCAGCACCATCAGCAGCACGGCGAAGCCCGCGACGGCGTACACCACGTAGTGGTACCCGAACAGTGCCGCGAACGGCCGCAGCACGGTGCCGACGAGAAACCGGCGGTGAAACCCGTCGGTCAGCGAAACGGATTCGAGCGTGACGGCCCAGTCCGAAGGCGATCGGAAGCCGGTGTAGCCCGCGAGCAGCAACACGACCACGAACACCGCCGTGGCCACTCGTCGTGGCCCGTTCGCGAGCGGGAGCGCCCGCGATCGTGGTAGATCGAGTGACTGCAATCGGGCGTGAGAGGGCGCCACAGGAATGGTGCTCATAAGAACAAAATCCTTGCGTGAGAAGAAAAAGATACCGAGAAAGCTCAGCGATTCACGACGGTCCGGCGGTAGTCACGGATTCCGGTGACGGTCAGAGCCGCCACGACCAGCCCGGCCAGGCTGACTTGGGCGATCGTAAGCAGGTCGAAAGTGATGATCCCGCGCTTCAGCACCAGGGTCTGCGCCACCACCAGCGCGAGACACACGGCCAGCGCCAGCGTCCACGCCGCCGCGCGCTGGTCGATGCGGCGCCGGAGAAGCAGGTATCCGGTACCCGAGAGCGCGCACAGCCAGACGAGCGGGGACAGCCCGGCGAGCCCGCTGAGGTCGTCCGCGAAGAGGTACCCGGCTGTCACGGCGGCGACCAGGCTTCCGCCGATGGCCCACCACCACGGGCGCGCCGGCGGCAGCGGGGCGTCGGCATGGAAGGCCAGCAGCAACAGCACCAGCGGAAGCCACTGCGGGGCGTAGTTCACGACCAGATCCGGGCCGAGGCTGAGTGAGTACCTGGTCAGGCCCCAGAGCGCCCCGGCCGCCAGAATCGCGACGGCGGCGATCCGTGCCGCGCGGCGCCACCCGTCCACCAGCAGGGCGAGCGGGACCAGGGCGGCCGCCAGCAGGACGAGATGCCTGATCAGGTCGGACCTCAGTGCGGAGTGCATGAACGGGGACAGGTCCCCGCCGGGATGCGCGAGCACGAGCCAGAGCCGGTCGCCCGCGTAGCCCGCGGATCTGAGCACGCCCCAGAGCAGGCCGAGGAGCACACCCACCCGCGTCAGGTCACCCAGCGCGACCGTGCGGGCGGGTGCCGCCCGGCCCGCGAGCCGTGTCCGCACACCCAAGGCCAGCAGGGCCCAAAGCTCGCTCCACAGTGCCGCGCGCGCCCGCTCTCCGTGCAGGTCGAGCAGGGTGCCGACCATCTCGTCGCCGCGTTCGGCGCGATACCAGACCGGGAGTACCCGCACCAGCGTGCGGTACTGGGCCTCGGCGCCGATCATGCCCGCAGCTCCGCCGCCTGCGGCCACTGGCCGCGGGCCCGCAACACCGTGCTGGCGGCCTCGACGTTCGCGGCCAGCCTGCGGGTCTGATCGGCCAGCGCCGCGTCACCCGCTCCGGTCAACCGGTAGTAGCGCCGGAGCCTGCCCTGGTGGATCTCCTCCCGGTCGTGCTCGGCCCAGCCGTCGGCGACCAGCCTGTCCAGCACGCCGTAGAGCGTGCCGACCCGCAGGCGCACCCGCTCCTCGGACAGCTCCTGCACCCGCTGGACGACTCCATAGCCATGCCGCGGCTCGTCCGCCAGCGCGATCAGCACCAGGAACGTCTGCTCGGACATACTTCGATCCGCCATGAGTCCATATATATCACAAGCCGATATATAGCGGTGGGCGTTGCTTCGTCACCTGGAGACGGTTCGCCGTCAGGTCACGACCGATGGTCGGGCGCCTGGTCCTCGGTGGATGCGGGACTGTCCCTGAGCTGGTGGTCTCCGACGGGCTGGCCGCCTCCTGCTCGACACCTGCACCGTCCATAGTGGACTGGAGACCCATGGCCAGTCGCATCGCCACCTGGGCTCATACCGGCTGTTGGTTGGTGGTGCGGGATGAGTGCGGCGCCCCGACGATCATCCAGAGGCTCGCCGACTAGAACCAACGCACTCTTCTGCCGCTGAGCGAGTGTTACGGAATTTGAGGTTCTCGGCGGCAAGGGATGCTGGGTGTCATGCCGTCCGAAGGCGCGTGGGCCGGCCCCGCGGTTATCCGAGAATTCGCTTGGCTGAGTGTCCGGTACGGACGCGCGTACTGGCAGCGTGTCTATCATGATCGCTGGCCCGCGCCGGAAGGAGATCCACCCGTGACCACTTATCTGCTTGTACCCGGCGCCTGGCACGGCGGCTGGTGGTACGACCCCGTGGTCCCTGCTCTCAGGGAGGCCGGGCACACGGTCATCGCGCTCACTCCCTTGGGCCTGGATCCGGACGCGAACCCGCCATCACGGGTGATCACCCTGGACGACCATGTGCACCAGGCCATCCAGGCACTGCGGGCAGTTCCGGCGGAGGCGGACGGCGAGCGCGATGCAGTCCTCGTCGGCCATAGCTACGGCGGAAGCATCATCAGCGGTGTCGCGGACGCCGAATGCGACCGAATCCGAGCACTGGTCTATTTGGACGCTCTGATGCCCGAAAATGGGGATTCCAGCTGGTCGATGACCAACGACGAGGAACATTCCTGGTACGTCGACGGGTCGGCCCGTACCGGAGCTTTCGTTGATCCCTTGCCGTTTTTCGATAAGCGTGCACGCCCGCACCCGCTGGCCACACTGATGCAAGCCTCGAAACTCACGGGGGCGTGGCGCCGCGTACCTGTCAAGCACTATGTCGAAGCAACAGCGTGGCCTGGCGAATCCCCGCTCGCGACGGTGACGGCGAAAGCACGCGCCGACGAACAAGTCACCGTGCATGCCTGGGACACCACGCACAACTTCATGCGCAACGCCTCAGAGCTGGTCCTGAAGCTCATCATCGACCTCTGACCGGGACCCTGCGCGCAGGTGCCACGGCCCTCGGTACGGACCACATCCCGACGGTCGGCGGTGAGTCTCTTTCGGTGAGACGCGAGTGCCTCGTGGTCCTGCTTCACCTCGCGTGGCGGGTCAGCGCATGAGGACGCCGCCGTTGATGTCGTAGGTGGCGCCGGTGATGAAGCCCGCGGCGTCGGAGGCCAGGTAGGTGACGAGCCCGGCGATCTCGGCGGGCGCTGCGATGCGTCCGACCGGGACCTGGGCGGTGAGTTCCGCCTTCTTGTCCGTGCCGATGGTGTGCACCATGGGGGTTTCGATCATGCCGGGTGCGACGGCGTTCACGGTGACGCCATCGGGCGCGAGTTCAGTGGCGAAGCTGCGGGTCATGGCGATCAGCGCGGCTTTGGACACGCCGTAGTGTGCGCCGGTGGGGCGGGCTTGCTGGCCGGACAGTGAGGCGATGTTGACGATGCGGCCGAACCCGCGTGCTCGCATGCCTGCGGCGATGGTGCGGGTGAGGAAGAAGGCGGCGCGGACGTTGACCGCGAATACGGCGTCCCATTCGGTGGGGTCGATGTCCCATAGTCCGCGCATGGGCGCCATGGCGGCGTTGTTGACGAGGATGTCGACCGGTCCGAGCTGCTGTACGGCCTCGGCGCAGGCGTTGTCGAGCCGGTCGAGGTCGGCCAGGTCCGCAGTGATCGCGACCGCGCGGGAGCCGAGATGTGCGGCGGTGTCGCGGTTGGCCGGTGCGTCGTGGTCGAGCAGTGCCACCTGCGCGCCGTGGGTGTGCAGGGCGTCGGCGATGGCGGCACCGAGGCCGTGGGCGGCCCCGGTGACCATGGCCGTCCTGCCGGAGAGGTCGAGGATGTTCATGTGGTGTTCCCGGTGCTAGTGGGTGGCGAAGAACAGGTCGTGGCCGATGCGCGCGTCGATCTCGAGGTAGCGCCACAGCGGGAACCCGTCGACCCGCTCGGTGCGCACGATCCCGCAGACGGCCTGCACGGCGGTCAGGTCGGGTGCGTCGGCGAGGACATAGGAGACGGGCTCACGCGCGCCGGTGCCGACCTGGAGGAGGTCCTCGTCGAGGGTTCCGAGCACGGTGATGCCGAAGCGTTCGCCGAGCCGGTCGAACGCCGGCGGGAGCGCCTCGATGACCCGGGTCTGCTCGTCAGCCGGGGCGGCGTAGAACTCGCGGGTCACCCAGAGACGGAACAGGACACGCAGCTGACCGGATGTGGACATGCCGCTCCCTTCGCTTGCCACGCAGGCATTGGTAGAGGATTATCGAACTGTCGCGACAGTATCAAATAGTTAGAAGGTTCTCTAAATGATGCGGGACACAGGGGCGCACCGCGCGGCCGCAGCGGACGCGGATCAGCCGGACATCGACGAGATCAGGCTCGACGCCGTACTGCAGGCCACGGCCGACCCGATCCGCAGGCACATGCTCGCGGTACTGGCCGAACGCGGTGAAGTGACGGCCGCGGAGATGAACCTGCCGGTGACCCGGGCCACCGGCAGCTACCACTGCCGGATCCTGCGCCAGGCCGGCTGGACATACACCCGGGTGCGTGGCCGGGAACGGTACCTGTCGCTACGCCGCGAGGACCTCGACGAGCTCTACCCAGGCTTGGTGGACGCCGTGCTCGCCGCGGAACGGACCGAACAGACGCGACCGAGATGAGCCACGACAACCAGGCAGCCTCACGCCGTCCACACAGAAGACGCGGAGAAGCCCGGCCATTCCCGGGACGAGACCAGGCGTCCGGGCTCGTCACGTTCGATCAAGCGTTGCCGTGTTCAGCCGTACCCGCAGCCTATGGACGCGCGGCCGGATAACAGGACGCCAAGCGAAAAACGTCGCGAGGACCGAGACACTCACCCCGCACTCGCCCGGTCCACCGAGTGGCTGTCCGGTCATGCCGCTGAGGTCGCGTCCTTGACTGCACCCCGCGTCCTGGGGTCAGCTTCGGCGGCGAGTTCCCGGGCACCCCAACGACCCCTTTGCCTTATCCCGCAATACGCTCCAGGAACGCGCCGTGGCGGCGACTGTCGGCAAGGGGGCGGGGATGGCCATCAGGCGGCTGAAGCGAAAAGGATGTCGTTGCGATCCGCGGTGGCCGTCGCTGGTCACAGTGCAAAACGGCTATTCGATGCCCGCGATTCCGGACGAGCACGGCAGCCCGTGGACCCGGATGAACGATCTTCGTGCGCAGTGCGGAGTCTGCGGTGCCACCTACCCCGGGAACTTCGTGATAACACCGGGCACACCTCCTCCGTTCGACTGGGCGAGAGAATCGGAAAGTTAGAGTCATCCATCTGCAGTTCATGCCGATGGGGTTATCGCCCGAACTCGCGGAAGAAGCCTTGTACGTACGGATCGGTGAGACAGCGGATCTTTGTCGTGGGCCCGGCGACGGTAATCCGGCGCGTTGCGCAGGAACACCATGCTGTCGGCGACATCGGTGGCGGTCAGCAAGGGCACCTTCTGCGTGATGGCGAGTACCGCGGGACCGGAGTTCGCGTACTCGCGCAGGGCGCGCCACACCTCGTACGCGAGGCCTGTGTCCAGAGAGGCGGCGGGTTCGTCGGCGATCATGGATTTGCCGGACCCGGATTTGCCCAGGAGAGCGGTGATCCGGCCTTCTGGCAAGGCAAGGTCGACCGCGTCGAGAACAGTCTCACTCCACCGGCTGGTGTCGATGTGGACGGTCAGGTCGCGCAATTCGGCAGTCACCATGCAGCCTCCCCGGTGCCGCGTCATGGTCACCTAGGACAACTCCAGGACGACGCCGTCCTCCGCCTCGTCACCACTGGGGCCGTGTTCACGGACGATATCGACGATTTCGTCGAACAGCGTCGGTCCTTCCCCGCGCCGCGCGTTGTCGATTCTGGCCTCGATGCCAGGACGGTTCGACGGGTGACAGGTGAGAACGAGTCGTTCCAGCTGTCGGGCCGTCTCGGCGTGACCGAGTGCGGACCGGGACGACTCGGAGTTGACCCAGCGCAGGACCCATCCGTTCTCCGGCGTTCCGAAGCCACCTCGGAGCAGGTCGTTGAAGGCGTCCAGGTTCCCGCGCCAGGAGTGGTGACTCAGCAGCCGGGAGAACTCGCGGGTGAATCCGTCGAAGTCGGAGAAGCGGGCTCCGTCGATAATGAGCACAGGAAGGTCATCGCCGCGGCCGGACATGATCCGAGCATCGCACGTCCTCGTATGCCGACAAGCGGAATGCTCAGCCTTGGCGAGCCGGTCGAATGGTCAGGTCCCCGATTTCGACGTCCTCGGGCTGGTCGATCGCGAAGGCGATCGCCCGCGCCACCGCCGTGGGGTCGATCCCGAGATCGGCCATGCTCTGCCGGACCTGTTCGCGCACGGCCGGATCCTCGACGGCGTTGTCGACGAGCTCGGTGCGGACGTAGCCAGGGGAGATCGACGTCGTCCGGAGAACGCCGTCGGTGCTCTCCTGGCGCAGGCCCTCCAAGAGAGTGCGCACGGCGTTCTTCGTCCCGGCGTACACCGCTTGGGTGGGGACGATCTTCAGCCCGGAGGTCGAGACGACGGTGACGAGGTGGCCACTGCCTTGACGTCGGAACACCGGCAGGGCCGCGGCGATGCCGTGCAAGATCCCTTTGACGTTCACGTCGACCATCGCCGACCAGCCTTCGACGTCCAGGTCGGCGATCGTGCTGATCTTGCTGATCCCCGCGTTGCCCACCAAGACGTCCAGGCGGCCGAAGCGCTCGACGGCGACGTCGACCAGCGCCTTGAGATCGCCGGGATCGGTGACGTCCACGCGGATGGCGGCCGCCTTGCCACCGGCGGCTTCGATTTCGGCGACCAGCCGGTCCAGCCGGTCGGTGCGGCGGGCGCCGACGACGACGGCCGCGCCGAGTGAGGCGAGGTGGCGAGCCGTCGCTTCACCGATCCCGCTGCTGGCGCCGGTGATGGCCACGACCTTGCCGTGAATGGTCACGAGGGATCCTCCGCTTAGAATGGACACATGTCCGATTACCCCGGCGAGCCTAGCGGACACGTGTCCGCTTCAGTCAAGGGCGGCGGTCCGCTGCGTGCGGACGCGCAGCGCAACCGAGAACGGATCCTGCGAGCGGCGCACGAACTCGTGCGGGAACCAGGGGAGCTGAAGCTCAACGCGGTCGCGAAGGCCTGCGGCATCGGACAGGGCACGCTGTACCGGCATTTCCCGACCCGCGAGGACCTTCTCGTCGAGGTGTACCGCCGCGAAGTGGACGACCTGGTCGCCGCGGCTCCGCGTCTGCTGGCCGCTCACAAGCCGGTGGACGCGTTGGCGGCATGGTTCGACCGGGTAGCCGCTTACGCCAGGGTCAAGCGTGACGTGTTCGCCGCCGTCGAGGCGGCGACGTGGCGTGACCTCGCCGCCCACAGCCTCGGCCCGATCGGTGAGGCGATCGAACTGCTGCTGGCCGCCGGGCGCTCGGCGGGCAGTGTCCGCGACGACGCCGAAGCCCGCGATGTCATCGTGCTCATCAGCTGGTTGTCGCGGTTGGACGACGCCGAGCTCGACGCGCGAGGGCCGCGGTTGCTGTCGATCCTCGTCGACGGTCTCCGCCCACACGGGTAGTCACGACCCGGGCAGTGCCGCCGTCCAGTCGCGGATCGCGGCGACGAACTCCTCGGGTGCGTCGGACTCCACGTAGAGGCCGGCACCTTCGACGATCACGGTCTTGTGCTCAGGGAAGGACGCTTCCAGGCGCTCACGTTCCTGGGTGCGGAACCCGACTTGGGCGGCACTCCACACGATGAGGGTCGGCAGGTGGGCGAGGTCGGCGAGACCGGCCTCGACCTCGGTGAAGAAGGCCCGGCTGCCGATCATCCGGCCGGGAAGTACGGCCGAGGCCTGACGCCGCCCGGGGGTGTCCATCGCCCGGCGGTAGTGGGCCATCTCGGCCGCGGTCACCTTGCGCCTTCGGTGGCCCAGGGGGACGAACGCTTTGACCACGAGGTTGAACCGCCGGGCCAGGAAACGGATCGGAGGTCCGCCGGCGATGCGGGAGAAGGATTCGAAATGGAGGATCCCGTTGACCGGCCAGGCCCAGCTGTTGGCGAGCACCAGCCGGTCGAAGGCATCCGGCCGTCGCCGCGCTGCGGCCAGGCCGATCGGGCCGCCCCAGTCCTGCCCGACCAGGGTGACCCCGTCGACGCCGAGCGCGTCGACGAACCCGGTGACCACGTCGGCGTGCTCCTCGGGCAGATATCGGTAGCCGGGTTTCGGCGTCGACAACCCGAAGCCCGGATAGTCGAGAGCGACGCAACGAAAGTCGTCGCGCAGCGCACTGATCACGTCGCGCCAGAGGAACGACCAGGTCGGATTGCCGTGCAGGAGCAGCAAAGTCGGACCCGAACCCTCGTCGACGTAATGCACGGTGTGCCCGTCGATATCAACGAAGCGGCTCTTGAACGGGAACAGGCTGTCGTCGACCCAGGAGGGTCGCGCGCTATCGGCCATGACGGGCCCCCTCTTGGCTCGGCCTTCCGGTAAATTCGAGCTTGTCACGCACGCCCGGTGCACGCGCGGTACCGGGACCTGATCGACGGACTCCCCGGCATCGCGACCAATCTGCTCGCAGATCGGCTCCGCGACCTCGAGTCCGTCGTCCGTACCGTTTTCGCCGCCTGACGGGGAATCAGGGCAGAACCACGTCGACCCGCAGGCCGCCGTCCTCGCCGGGGACAGCGGTCACCCGGCCGTGGTGCGCGGTGGCGATCGAGCGCACGATGGACAGTCCGAGGCCTGCTCCGTCGCGGTGGTTCGTGCGATCGGCGGTGAGGCGGCGGAAGGGCTGGAAGAGCGAGCCGACCGCTTCGGCGGGCACGCGCTCGCCGGAGTTGCGCACGCTCAGCGCGGGCTCGTCCCCGACGACCACCTCGACCCGGCCGCCCGGCCGGTTGTACTTGATCGCGTTGTGCACCAGGTTGGCGATCAGCCGTTCCAGCAGGACGGCCTCACCGGACACGATGCGCTCGGCGATCTCGCGGCGCAGGGTGAGCTCGTGCTCGGCCAGCCGCTCGTCGAACTGCGTGAGTACCGAGTCCACCAGTTCGTCCAGCCGCACCGGCACGCTGCCGGGCAGCCCGCGGTCCGCCTCGGCCAGCACGAGCAGTCCTTCGATCAGCCGCTCGTTGCGTTCGTTGACCACCAGAAGTTGCGCCGCCAGCCGCTGGACGTCGTCGCCCCCGCCGGTGACCATCGCGACCTCGGCGAGCGTCCTCTGCACCGCGAGCGGTGTACGCAGCTCGTGCGACGCGTTCGCCGCGAATCGGCGCTGTCCTTCGAAACCGGCCGCCACCCGGTCGAGCATCCTGTTCACCGCGTCCGCCAGCGCCCGTACTTCGCCGTCGGTCTGCTCCAGCCGCATGCGCTGGCCGAGGTTCTGCGGCCCCAGCAGCTCGACGGTGGCGGTGAGCTCGGGTAACGGCCGCAGCACCCACGACGCCACCGGACGCCGTAGCCAGATCAGGAGCACGGCCGTCGCGACGAGCGGCAGGCTCCACAAGAGCCCGCCCGCCACATCGGCGCAGCCGGTGTCCCGCGGGCAGAAGTCGTGGTCCGCAAAGGTCCCGAGCACCATGCCCGCCGACTTGGCGAGCGGGTAGCCCAGCAGCAGGAGCGCGAGCAGGGCACCGAGGAAAACCAGTTCGACTCGGCCTCGTATCGACGCCCGTGCCCGCCTCAGGTACCCAGCCGGTAGCCCGCGCCGGGCACCGTGTGGATCACCTGTGGTGCGCCGAGTTTCTTCCGCAACGTCATCACCGTGACCCGCACCGTGTTCGTGAACGGGTCGGCGTGTTCGTCCCATGCCTTCTCCAGCAGCTCTTCCGCGCTGACAGCCCGTCCCTCGGCCCGCAGCAACACTTCCAGGACGGCGAACTCCTTGGGAGACAACGGCAAGGGCCGCCCGTCCCGGGACGCGAACCGTTTCGCCGGGTCCAGTTCGACGCCGGCCCGGTCCAGCACCGGCGGCAGCGCCGGACGGGCTCGCCGGGCCAGCGCGTGCACCCGGGCGACGAGTTCGGCGAAGGCGAACGGCTTGGTGAGGTAGTCGTCCGCGCCGAGGCCGAGCCCGTCGACGCGGTCACGGATGCCCGCCGCGGCCGTGAGCATCAGCACGCGTGTCTCCCCGTCGCCTCCGGCGATCTTCCGGCAGACCTCGTCGCCGTGCACCAGCGGGAGGTCGCGGTCGAGCAGCACGACGTCGTACCGGTGGACCGCGACGCGTTCGAGCGCGGCATCGCCGTCGTAGCAGACGTCCACCGCCATGCCCAGGTGCCGCAGACCTTCGGTGATCGAGTCCGCCAGCATCCGTTCGTCTTCGGCCACGAGTACGCGCATCAACCATGCCCCACGTGCCTCAGTAGAAGGCCGGACGGATAAAGGCCCGATAAAAGCCGATCTTAACGGCCCGGGATCACCGGCTGGCTAGACCTGCCGCATGATCTTCGACGGAAAGAGCGTGGGGACGGCCGGGTCCGTGCTGATCTCGCTCGGTGCGTTCGGGGCTGGTGCGACCTTGCGGCACGGTCCCGTGCTGTCCGGGCACGTCCGGACTCTCGCCACCGCCGTGCTGTACCTCGGTCTCGTCGTGCTGCTGGTGACATGGGTCCGGTTAGGACACTCGACACGCGCGGGCCGGACGAGCGCTCGTGAGGTCGTGCGGACGGCCTGGCTGTGGTGCGTCCCGCTGTTGTGCGCGCCGCCGTTGTTCAGCACCGATCTGTACACCTATCTCGCGCAGGGTGCGGTGGCACACGCCGGCCTCGATCCGTACACGCACGTTCCCGCCGAGGTGCCCGGTCCGATCACCGCCAACGCCACCGGCGATTGGTCGTACATTTCGTCGCCGTACGGGCCGCTGCACCTCCTGATCGTGAAGAGCGTGCTCGCCGTGACCGGGGAGAACCTGGTCCTCGGTGCTTTCCTGACCCGGCTGGCGATGGCGGCAGGGTTGGCCTTGCTCTGTTTCGCGGTGCCTGTCCTGTGCCGGCATCTCGGTGCCCGGCCGGAAAATGCGCTGTGGCTGACGGTGGCGAATCCGCTGCTGGTGCTTTGCGTGGTTTCGGGCGGGCACAACGACTTGCTGATGGCCGGACTGCTCGCGGCAGGCACGGCGTTCGTGCTTTCTCATGCGCCGGTGGCCGGGTTCGCGGCGGCCGCGCTGGCCGCGGCGGTGAAGGTTCCCGCGGCTGTGGCGTTGCCGTTCCTGGTGTGGGTATGGGCGGCAAGGCGATCAGGCGGACCGGTTTCGCCGCGCGGTTTCTTCGTCGTGTGCGCGGCTGCGGTGTCCATTGTGGTCGCCACGTTCGGGTTGTGCACCGTCGTCGCCGGGGTCGATCTCGGCTGGATCCGGGCGCTGAGCGGGAATTCGCGGCTGGAACCCTGGCTGTCGATCCCGACCGCGTTCGGCAAGCTCGGCAGGGCGGTGCTGCCCGGCTCCGTGGACGCCGTCGCGGCGTGCCGGATCGCGGGCTGGGTCGCCCTCACCGTTTTGGTGACGTGGCTGTGGTGGCGTTCACGGGCGGGCGGTGCGGCGGCGGTCCGAGGAGCCGCGCTGGCGCTGCTGGCGACGGTAGTGCTGGCGCCGGTGGTCTTTCCCTGGTACTTCGCCTGGCCGTTGGTGCTCGGGGCGGCGGCCGCGTGGACGGTCCCGCGTATCGCGGTCGCGGCCGCCGTCTCGACGTGGCTCGTCGTGAGCACCCACCCCGACGGGGCGACGCTGCTGCCGCCCTGGGGATTCGCGGTGCTGGCGGTGGTTTCGGCGGGCGTCGGCGTGCTGACCGCGTATGGCCCGGAGAAGCGGACACGAACTGACCGCTTCTCCTGCGATAGTTTGTCGCAACCCCTTCGACGGTGAGGAATTCGTGACCCGATGACCGTATTGGACACCCGGGCGCTCAACCGGGCGACGCTGGCCCGGCAGCTGCTGCTCGATCGCGCCGACATGCCGGTCCTCGACGCCGTCGCGCACCTGTGCGGTCTGCAAGCGCAGGAGCCGCAGGAACCGTTCGTCGGGCTCTGGTCGCGGCTGCGCGCGTTCGACCCGGCGGCGCTCTCGGACCTGCTGACCGGTCGGCGGGTGGTGCGGACCCATCTCATGCGCCGCACCGTTCACCTCCTGACCGCGGAGGACGTCCTCGCCTGGCGTGCTCGCCACGATCCCATGCTCCTTCAGCGGGTTCTCGGGGTCTATCGCCGCGAGCTCGACGGGGTGGACCTCGACGAGCTCGCGGAAGCGGGCCGCGTGGTGCTGGCCGACGGCGAGCCCCGGTCGATGAGCGAACTCGCGCGGGCGGTGGCCGAACGCTGGCCGGAGCCGGGGACGCGGGCACTGGGGGAGGTACTGGTCGCCGCGCTCGTCCCGATGGTGCAGCTGCCGCCGCGCGGACTGTGGCGGACGAAGGCGGGAGTCCGCAACGCCATGGTGTCCTCCTGGTTGGGGCGCGACGTCGACCAGGCCTTTTCGGACGGTTCCGATCCGGTGGGCCAGGCGTTGGTCCGGCGTTATCTGGCCGCGTTCGGTCCCGCCGCCTCGGCCGATCTGCGTGCCTGGTGCGGCGTGGCCGGGTTGCCCGCCGCCGTGGCGGCGATGCGGGAAGAGCTGGTGTCCTTCCGCGACGAGCGCGGCCGGGAGCTGCTGGATCTGCCCGGCGCGCCACGTCCCGGCGCCGATATCCCCGCCCCGGTGCGGTTCCTGCCCGCGTTCGACAACGCGATCCTCGGCTACCACGACCGCGGCCGGATCATCGACGACGTCCACCGCGGGCTGTCGGTCGCCGGTGAACGCGTCGTCCTGGTCGACGGCCGGGTCGCCGCGAAGTGGACGGTCGTGGACGGCACTGTGGTCGTCACCCCGTTGCGGGAGCTCGCCCGCGCCGACCGCGCCGCGATCGCGGATCAGGGACAGGAACTGGCGTCGTTTCTCTCCGATAAGGACAGTGACCGCGTCGAAATCGTGTCTCGCTGAGATATCGGCGGGCGGACGGCGTTGCGACATTCGGTGAATACTCGCCGGTGAACTCCGGACGAACGCGATTTTCGTCCGGCGAGGTGATCACGGAAAACGCAGAAGTATCCGGCGCCTCTCACACCAAAGAGTGAGAGGCGCCGAAAGTCCTTCAACAGGACGGCGCAGTGCGGACATGGTCTGCGTAGCCCGCGTTCACGCCGATGACTCGTTGAGCGCCTTGACATACGGCGCTCCGGGTGACATCCGGGTCAGGCGCTAACGAAAAGCCGGGTATTCCGTCTTTCTCAGGCAACCCACAGGAAATCCGGCCGCCGCCGGTTCTCGAAAGGGAAGTCCATGACGCGAAGACCACTGCTCGTCGTTTTGACCGCCGTGACGGCGATGCTCGCCTCCACCGCGGTCGCCACCGCGGCCCCACCGGGGGTGGACCCGGCCACGGTCGATCTCACCCTCAACGCGGGGCAGAGCACGACCGTGACCAAGAACGTGACGACCTCGGCGGTGCCGCCGAACCCCGACCTGGTCCTGCTCGCGGACACCACGGGCAGCATGGGCGGCCCGATCGGCAACGTGCGGGCGAACGCCAACGCCATCACCGGTGACGTGCTCGCCGCGCAGCCGACCGCGCAATTCGGCGTCGCCGAGTACAAGGACTTCACCGACTCGGTGCCGTTCAAGGTCAATCAGGGCATCACCGGGAACACCGCTGCGGTCCAAACCGGCATCAACCAGTGGGCGGCGTCGGGCGGCGGCGACACGCCGGAAGCAAACCTGAACGCCCTGTTCCAGCTGGCCACCGGCGCGGTCACCTTCCGGCCGGACGGCACCCGCATCATCGCGTGGTTCGGCGACGCGCCGTCGCACGATCCGAGCGGCGGGCACACCCTGGCGCAGACCATCGCGGCACTGCAGGCGGCGAAGATCCGCGTGGTCGCCGTCAACGTCGGCGGCCTCGACGCCACCGGGCAGGCCAGCGCCATCACCTCGGCCACGGGTGGCGTGCTGCTGAACAACGTCCCCGCGGGCCAGGTTTCCCAGGCCATCCTGGACGGCATCAAGTCCATCGAGGTCACGGTGACCCCGACGGTGACCAGCTGCGATCCGGAGCTCACCGTCACGAACGTCCCCAGCAGCGTCAAGGTGACCAGCGGCGACGTCGCCACGTTCACCGAGACGATCGCGGCGTCGGCGAGCGCCGCTCCCGGCACCTACCACTGTGTGGTCGACTACCAGGTCGACGGCATTTCGCGCGGGTACATCGAGACCACGACCGTGCGCGTGTTCGGCTTGAGCATCAACGACGTGACGGTCAACGAAGGCTCGGGTGGAGCGCCGGTCCCGGCGACCTTCACGGTCTCGCTGCTCGGTGGCCCGAGCCCGAACCCGGTGACGGTCCAGTACTCGACGGCCAACGGCACCGCGACCGCGCCCGCCGACTACTCGACGGCGAGTGGCACGGTGACCTTCGCACCCGGCGAGACGACCAAACCGGTGACCGTCCAGGTCGTCCCGGACACCGTCGACGAGCCGAACGAGACGTTCACGGTGAACCTTTCGGCCCCGTCGGGTGCGGGCCTCGTCGATCCGATCGGTGTGGGCACGATCCTCGACGACGATCGTGACGGCGTCTTCTCCTGCACGGGAACGGCGGCGAACGTGCTCGGCGTGATCGTGGCCCAGGCGAACCCGGCGAACCTGCCTTGTGCCGACGACTCCCGCACCGTCGCGGCCGCGACGCTCAACGCGGGTCTGATCAAGGTGGACACCCAGGTGCTGACCGCGTCGACCGATCTCACGCCGGACAACCAGTCGGTGGCCCCGGCCGTGGGCGATCGCGCGCTGGCGTCGGCCAAGATCGACAAGACGGTGATCAGCACGCTCGGGCTGACCGTCGAACTCGGCGTGATCCAGTCGCAGGCCACGGCGACCTGTCAGCCGGCGCCGGGCGGTCTCGCCCCGGTCCTGGCGGGCAGTTCGAACGTCGCCTCGCTGAAGATCAACGGTCAGGCGATCACGGTGGGCTCGGCCCCGTTGACCATCCCTCTGGTCATCGGTTCGTTGAAGCTCAACGGCCAGACCGTGGCGAACGGCGTCGTGAAGCAGCAGGCCGTCGCGCTGGAAACCGTGCTCACGAAGATCGTGCTCGCGGAATCCCAGGCCGACGTGCACGGCACCGCCGCGCATCCGGCGGGCAACCCTTGCCGCCGCTGATCCGGTGAAGCCGGCCGGGGCGGACAGGAATTCTGTCCGCCCCGGCCGGTGCGTCAGGAAAGCGCCTTGACCGCCGCCGCCGTGGCCTCCGCGAGGAGCTTGTTGTCGATCTTGGCGTCCGCGGTGGCCCGGTCGGTCAGGACCGAGATGACGATCGGGGCCCGGTCCGGCGGCCACACGACACCGATGTCGTTGCGTGTTCCGTAGCCCGCCGTGCCGGTCTTGTCGGCGACCGGCCAGCCGGGGACCCCGGCGCGGATGTTCGTGTCGCCGGTGGTGTTGGCGCGCATGATGTCGACGAGAACCTTGCGTTTGTCCTCGGGAAGCGCGTCGCCGAGGGCGAAGGCGCGCAAGCTCACGGCGAGGGCGCGAGGAGTGCTCGTGTCCCGGAGATCACCCGGAGCGGTGTCGTTGAGCAAGGGTTCGATCCGGTCGGCGTGGCTCGTGGTGTCGCCGATCCCGCGCAGCACCGCGTTGAGGCCCTCGGGGCCGCCGAGTTCGCGGAAGAGCAGGTTGCCACCGGTGTTGTCGCTGTAGCGAAGGGTGGCGTCGATGACGGCGCGCAGCGGCATACCGGTCGCGACGTGCTTCTCGGTCACCGGCGAGTTGGAAACCAGGTCCTTTTGGCTGTAGGTGACCGTCCGGTCCAGATCGGCGAGTGGCGTCCGCTGCAGGACACCGCCCGCGGTGAACACCTTGTGCGTCGAGGCGTAGGCGAACCGCTCCTCGGAGCGGAAGGCGACCTCGCGGCCGGTCGCCGTGTCCACCGCGTACACCCCGAGCCTGGCGGTGAAGGCGCGTTCCAGCTGCTCGAAGTCGGCTCGCCCGTCCGCGGCGACCGGGGTGGCGGCGGGGGCGGCAGGCGGCTGCGCGGGAGCGGGAGTGGAACACGCGGCGAGTGACACGACCGAGAGCACCAGGAGCGCGGCTCGGCCTGTCCACCGGCGAGAAGTGACGGACACGGTGATTCCTTTCAAGATCGTTCGATGTCCGCAGTCTGGCCATCACCGTTCATGCTGTCCAAGACATGAATGACCTGTTCCATGCGAAAGCCGCATAGTATGTGGTCGTGGACTTGATCGGCAGCTGCCGGGCGTTCGTGAGCGTGAGTGAGGCCGGGACCTTCACCGCGGGAGCCGCGATCGCCCGCATCCCCCAACCGGTGGCGAGCCGTCGGATCGCCGCGCTGGAACGGCATTTCGGCGAGCGGCTGTTCGACCGCTCCACCCGGCGCGCCCGGCTCACCCCGTTCGGCAGGGACATGCTGCCGTCGGCGAAACGGCTGGTGACTTTGGCCGACGCCATGGAGCACGACGCGCAACGCGCCAAACTGCGCCCGCTGCGGCTCGCGATGCCGGAAACCTGCCCCACCCGCGAACTCGCGGAACTCGACGCGGCGGCGCGGGCGCTGGACGTCTTCCTGGAATTCCGGCAGGCCCCGCCGCGGGAACGGGCCGAACTCGTGCGCACCCAAGAGGTCCGCGCGGCTCTCACCGCCGTTCCCGCCGAAGAGGGCGTGTGGCGCGTCCCTCTCGGTGTCGCCGGTGGAGGCAGGCCGCGAACGGGTTCGTTCCACCTGGAAACACTGCGTGTCGGCCGGTCCGGCCGGACGCCCCGGCGGGTCTGGATCCAGCCGGAGGACGACGTCCCGCATCTCCGCGACCGCTTGTTCCGGATTCGCGACTCGGTGGGGTTGCGGCCGGCGCAGGTCGCCGTCGCCGATTCGCTCACCGCTGCCGCGGCGGCCGTGTACGGCTCGGACGATCTGCTGCTGTGTTCGACGGCCCAGGCCGTCGAACTCGGCCTGGCCTGGCAGCCCATCGGGGAGATCCGGCTCGCCCGCGGTTTCGAGATCACGGCGGGGCTCGGCGAGGACGCGCAGCGGCTCCGTGCACGATTGTGGTCCGACATCGCCCGGTGTCTCGGCGCGGACGAAACCGAGGAGACGACATGAACGCGGAAACGCTGCTTTCGCGGTTGCGCGCCGAACTGGACGACGGCGGGCTGCGGGGCTCTTTCCTGGTACGAGACCTGCGGACCGGGTACGAGATCGGCATCGACCCCGACCTGGAGTTCCCGAGCGCCTCGCTGGTGAAGATCCCACTCGCCGCGGCGACCCTGGAGCGGATCCGCCGGGGCGAACTCGACGGTTCGGCGCCGATCGACGTCCAGCCGGGCCGCGCCACCGCGCCCGGGCCGACCGGGCTGACCCGGTTCCGGCATCCGGCCAGGGTGGCGATCGATGACCTGCTCTACCTCAGCATGGCCATCAGCGACGAAACCGCGGCCGACACCCTCTTCGCGCTGACGTCGCCCGCCGAAGTCACCAGGATGACGCGCGACTGGGGAGTTCCCGGGATCACCGCGCGGCATTCGGTCGCGGACCTCAGCGACACGCCCGCGGAACGCTTCGACCCCACGGACGTCCACCTCGCGCACGCCCTCGCGATCAACGCGGGCACCGCGGGGCAAGGACATCCCGTTCCGCAGCTCGACGTCACGCGCGCGAGTTCCGGCTCGGCCCGCGCGTTCACGGGCCTGCTCGAAGCGCTGTGGACACCGTCCAAAGTGGACGACGAGGTGGCGTCGAGGGTGCGTGAACTGATGGGGCTCAACCTGTTGCGTCAACGGCTGAGTCCCGACTTCGTCTCCGACGCCACGAAATGGTCGTCGAAGACGGGCACGCTGCTGAACCTGCGGCACGAGGTCGGGGTGGTCGAACACGCCGACGGCGGCATCTACGCGATCGCCGCGCTGACCGAATCCCGGGTGCCCGCGGCGATCCAGCCGGAGGCCGAGGTGCTGATGGCCCGCGTGGCGCGGGCTCTGCGCGACCACCTGCGCGCGGGGTGAGGTGACGCACGACACGGCACTGGGTGTCACGGTCTCGGCCTCTGTCCGGTCCACAAGGAAAGGACCGCGAAGTGGAGGATCGGATGAAGGTCGTCATCGTGTGTGTTTCGGTGTCCCACGGCAATACGGAGAGGGTCGCCGAGGTCATGGCGGAGGTACTCGGCGCCCGCGTCGTCAGTCCCGAGGAGGTCGACCTCGCCGACCTCGATTCTTGCGACCTCGTGGGTTTCGGCTCGGGGATCTTCGGCATGGACTTCCATCCGCGGCTGAGCCGGTTCGTGCGGGAGATGCCGGAGAAGCTGGGACATAAGGCGTTCGTGTTCAGCACGAGCGGTCTTCCGGAGCCGCGGTTCCGGCGCTACACCGGGCGTCTGTCGCGGCTCCTCGGCCGGAAGGGGTTCGACGTGGTGGGCACCTTTTCGTGCCGGGGTTTCGACACCTGGCTCCCGTTCGAACTCGTCGGCGGGATCAGCAAGAACCGCCCTGGCTCGGACGATCTCGAAGCGGCGCGGCGCTTTGCCGAGAGCCTCGGCGGTTGATCGCCACGTTTGCGCGCCGCCGGACACGGGTATCAGCGGCATGTGCTCGACCCATCGCCTGATCTCGCCGCGCACTTCCCGGAACTGAGGGACCAACACCTCGTCGTCGATTACGAGGACGCCGACGACCCGGTGCTGCGCCGCCCGGACGGTTCCCCGATCGACACGTGGCGGGAGAACTATCCGCACCCGGCGCGGATGTCGCGCGAGGAATACGACGTGGTGAAACGGTCTTTGCAGATCGAACTGCTGAAGCTGCAGTACTGGATCAAGGCCACCGGCGGCCGCATGGTGATCCTGTTCGAAGGACGGGACGCGGCGGGCAAGGGCGGCACCATCAAGCGGTTCACCGAACATCTCAACCCGCGCGGCGCGAGGGTGGTGGCGCTGAGCAAACCCTCCGAGCGCGAACAGGGTGAGTGGTATTTCCAGCGGTACGCGAACCATCTGCCCACCGAGGGCGAGATCGTGCTGTTCGACCGGTCCTGGTACAACCGCGCCGGCGTCGAACGGGTGATGGGGTACTGCGCGGACGACCAGTACGAACGGTTCATGCGGCAGGCGCCGACCTTCGAGCGGATGCTCGTCGACGACGGGATCATCCTGGTGAAACTGTGGTTCTCGGTGTCGAAATCCGAGCAGCGCACCCGGTTCCTGATCCGGCAGGTCGACCCGGTGCGCCAGTGGAAGCTGAGTGCCAACGACGTCGAATCGCTGGACCACTGGGACGCCTACACCGAGGCGAAGGTCGCGATGTTCCGTTCCACCGACACGGAGATCGCGCCGTGGACGGTGGTCAAGAGCAACGACAAGAAACGCGCGCGCGTCGAGGCGATGCGCAGCGTGCTCGCGCGCGTCGACTACGCCGACAAGGACAAGGACACCGTCGGCGAGCCGGATCTGAAGGTGGTCGGCGCCGCGGCGACCCTCCTGGAGGAGGGGGAGGACGAAGCGTCGCTCAGTCCGACTCCGATCGCGCGGCTGGAGGGCCCCGATCACGGGCCGGGCCTGCATCCGGAATCGGACGAGTCTCCGTAGGCCGCGCTGTGCGTCCGGTGAGGCGTGGGTCCAGGTGGTCGTGAGTGGCGATTCGGGTTCTGGTGGACCTGCATTGCCTACCCACTGGATCCTGATGTCATCTCGGTGAGCTTGTAAACCTTGTTCTGGATGCCGATGTGGGCGAGTGGGGAGGATTTGAGACGTTCAACGTCCCAAATCCTCCCCACTCGGCTGCCGTCCGCGAGGTTGCGGGGGTGGCACGGTCTTGATCGACGGAGGATCGGGGACGTTGAGTGTCCCCGATCCTCCGTTGATCAAGTACCAAGACCAGAGCGACCCCTCGACGATGAAGGAATTGGGACGTTCAACGTCTCAATTCCTTCATCGTCAACGCCCGGCACACGCGTGAGCTCCACACTCGAACCTGCCGCGATGAGATTCCGGTGTCGTCGAACTCCGAGACCGGAGCGACCCCCTCGACTACCGCACCACACCTTCGCCCTGGGCACGCGTAGGTAGGCAAACACCGGCCCGCTCCAACCCGAATCGCCACTCACGACCACCCCGACCCAGTGCCCTCCGGCGCCGCGCTGCTGTCTACGGACCACGGTCCCGACCCACGCCTCACCGCCACCCCGGTCGCCCGGCAAACGTGAGCAACCCGCCCCCGCCAGCCGCGCAAGCCCTGGTCCGGACACCTCCCGCGCGCCGGTGAAAGCGAGTACCCAAGAACTGAGGAAATGCTCATAATAGTGTCATGACCTGCGAAAACATCTGGGGCACGAAGTGATCCCGCGCCTCCAGGCCCCGACCTCGCGCAAGATGATCACGCTCGAAGTGAAGAAGCGCGTCAGCCTGAGCCCGAACTTCGCGTCGGTCACCCTCGGCGGCCCGGCCTTGAAGGACCTCGTCGTGACCGGCGCGGATCAGACGGTGCGGCTGTTCTTCCCTCGCGAAGGTCAGCACCGCCTGCGGATGCCCACCTTCTCGAACGAGGCCTGGATGCCGCAGCTGTTGCTGCTGCCCAAGTCGGTCCGGCCCTGGGTGCGCACCCTCACCATCCGCCGGGCGAGGCCCGCCGACGACGAGGTCGACATCGAGTTCGCCCTCCACGGCAGTTCGCCGATGAGCGACTGGGTACGGCGGGTGAGGCCAGGGGATCCGGCCGGCATCTTCGACATGGGCACGACCTACCGGCCGCCGGACGACGTCGGCAGGCAGCTGATCGTCGCCGACGAGAGTGCTCTTCCCGCCGCGTTGGCGATTCTCGACGACGCCCCGGAATCCCTTGCCGCGGAAGTCTTCCTGGAAGTGCCCACCGCCGCCGACATCCGCCGGTACGAGAGCACCGACGGCGTCCGGATCCATTGGCTCGGCCGGGACGATCCGGGACGGCGTCCGGGAAGTCTCGCGCTCGAGGCGGTCCAGCAGGCGTCGCTGCCGCCCGGCCGGTTCTACACGTGGGTCGCGGGGGAGTCCCGCCTCGCGACAGCGGTGCGCCGCCACCTGGTGTCCGAGCGCGGCGCGGCTAAAGCGGACATCTCCTTCGCCGGATATTGGCGACACGGCTGGTCCAATCCCGGGTGAACCGGAGGTGTCGAGATCCTGCCATGTCGGGTATCCGCCATCTCCGGGCCGTGTAGGAAAGCTGATCACCGGTCTTTACTTCACGTACGGACGTCGGGGGCTCCTGTGGAAAGGGATCATGGTGATCAGTAGTACGAGAAAGACGCGGAGAGGCACGGTGGCGGTGATCGCCGGCGCCTTCCTGGCTTCGGGCCTGGTGCTGGCTCCCGCGGCGGGTGCGGCTCCCGCCGACCCGGACACCGCGGCGCTCGCGGGCGCGCTGACCAAGCAGGCCGTGGCCTGGGGCGAGTGCTCGTTCCCCTCGGTCGCCCCGGCGACGGAAGCCGCGCTGAAGAAGGTCAAGGGGCTGGCCTGCGCCACCGTCCAGGTGCCGCGTGACTGGCACAACCCGCAGGACGGCAACACCATCGGCGTCCGTGTCTCGAAGACCGCGACCGCGTACCCCGGCACGGGCCGCCAGGGCATCGCGCTGGTCAACCCGGGTGGACCCGGCGGCGAGGGCCTGCCGTGGGGTGCCGCGATGGCGATGCGCAGCCCGGTGCTGGCCTCGCAGTACGACTTCGTCGGCTTCGACCCGCGCGGCGTCGGTCAGAGCACCCCGCTGACCTGTACCTACACCGTCCCGGACAGTACGGATCAGAACGTGATCAGCCGGGCGAAGGTCGACGGCTGCCTGAAGAACCCGCTGACGAAGTTCATCACCACCGAGCAGACCGCGTACGACATGGACTTCATCCGTGTGCTGCTCAACGAGAAGAAGACCAGCTACATCGGTTACTCGTACGGCACGTGGCTCGGCACCTGGTACGCCACCACGTTCCCGAGCAAGGCGCACCGGTTCCTGCTCGACTCGTCGACCGACGCGAGCCGCTCGACGCTCGAGAAGACCTGGGACCTGCAGCCGCGCAGCCGTGACCGCCAGTTCCAGGAGGCCCTGCTGCCGTACATGGCGCGCAACGACGCCAAGTACAAGACGGGCACCGACCCGCTCGAGATCCGCCGAAACTGGGAGAAGGCCGGTGGCACCCGGGAGTTCGCGGGCATGCTCTACGCCGCCTGGTTCATCATCCCGGCGATGTACGACACCACGCAGTACCCGTCGGCCGCTTCGATGGTCGCCGCGCTGGCCAAGAAGCCCGCGACCACCGGAACCGACGCGGAGAAGCTCGAGCGGGTCGTCGCCGAGGCGCTGACCACGCCCGGCCTGACCGACGCGAACAAGGCGTTCCTGAACAAGGCCAAGGGCAACGCGCTGGAGGCCATCGCGAAGAAGGACTCGGTCGAGCGCAAGGCCTCCTACCAGGGCGGCGCCGAAGTCGAGACCTGGGACGCCGCGTTCGAGGCGATCCGCTGCCAGGACGGCCAGTGGAACCAGAACCTGCACTACTGGAATTTCTGGCAGGCCGACCTGACCGTGAACGCGCCCTTCATCGCGCCGATCATGGCTCAGTCGGGCGCCCCGCTCTGCGCGTTCTGGCAGACCACCAACGCCAAGCCTGCCCCGGACGCGAAGACGTTCCCGAAGCTGCTGATCGCGCAGACCGAACTGGACGCGGCCACGCCGTACGAGGGTGCGCTCGCCACCGCGAACGGCCTGCCGGGCGCCAAGATGATCAGCGTCGACAACGAAGGCAGCCACGGGATCTTCCCGTACAACACCGACTGCGTCGACGACCCGATCGTCGCCTACTTCCAGACCGGCCTCACGCCGAAGAAGAAGTTCACCGGCTGCCAGGGCCTGCCCCTGCCGGGTGAGGACAAGACGGTCGAGGTCGGCGGCAACCTCGGGCACGACGGGAAGATCAAGATCAAGATGATCACGCCCCAGGTGCGCAAGGCGAACGAGATCGTCCGTGAACTGCTCGAAGGCACCGCCACACCGGAGGCCGACGAGAAGGGGATGCCCGCCAACAGCTAGTCCCCGAAGGCGCTGAACGAGGCTCCCGCGAGCCGTACTGGTTCGCGGGAGTCTCTTCGGCGTGGATCTGTGATCCTTTCGTTACCGGTTCAGGCGCACGAACCCGGCGCTTTCCCCCTCAAGAACAGTGAGCGGAAACAGTGGTTCCGCGAGGCTTGACATCGATGTCAAGCGGTTGAGTCCTGGGGTGGGGGAGGAGAAGCGTCATGCTCGCCGAGTCGCGGGGCCTGTCGATGGAGGCCGAGCAGCTGTATCGGGCCATGCTGGACGGGCGCCCGATCACGCCCGGCGCCGAGCTGGCCGAGCTCGAGCGGTTCGGCCTGGTTCGAGCCGGTGCGGCCGGGGTCGAGGTGTGCCCGCCGAGGGCGGCGCTGTCGGCGTTCGCCGCACAGCACGAGGCCGCGGCCATCCGCGCACGGGAAGCGGCCGAGGTACTCGGTGCCGCGTACTCGTTGAGGACGGGCAGGGACGCGGACTTCGTCGAGGTGCTCCGCAGCCGGGACGAGGTGATCGCCACCTTCGAGGCCATGCAGACGCAGTCGGGCGTGGACATCGTCGCGCTGGACCCCGGGTCGTACATGAGCCCGAAACCCGAGGTGAGCACGGTGCAGCCGGGATCGATGGCGCGCGGCATCGGCTACCGCGTCGTCTACGACTCGTCCGTGCTCCAAGACGACGACGGCTTCGCCCAGGTGCAGTCGAGTATCGCCCTGGGGGAGCAGGCGAGGGTCTTCCCCAGACTGCCCCTGAAGCTGGTCATCGCCGACAGCAACCGCGCGCTGATCGCCGTCCCGAACTCCGACGCCGGTGACGTGCTGGCGCTGCTGATCCACCCGTCGATGCTGCTGAGCGCGTTGATCGAACTGTTCGAATCCTTCTGGCGGATGGCCGTACCGGTCCGGGCGGGCGGTCCGGACGACGCGGAGGCGGCACAGGAACCGACGCTCGCCACCCGCCGTCTGCTCGCCTTGCTGAGCGGGGGCATGACCGACGAGGCGATCGCCCGCGAGCTCGGCATCAGCGAACGCACGGTGCTCCGGCGGATCAGCCGGCTGCAGCAACTACTGGGCGCGCAGACCCGGTTCCAGCTCGGCGCGCAGGCGTCGCGTCAGCGCTGGCTCTGATCGTCCGAAGTGGACTCTTCCGGTGGGCGCGTGCCCAAGAGCTGGTGTGCCCGCAGGGTCATCTGGATCTCCAGGCGCTGCGCGGGATCCGCGAGGCGGTCGCCGAACAGGTCGCTCAGCTGGCTGACCCGGTAGCGCACCGTCTGCGGGTGGATGCCGAGCGCCTGCGCGATGTCCGGCGTGCTCCCGTTGTGCTCCAGCCAGGCCAGCAACGTCTCCGCGAGCCGGATCTGCTGTTTCACCGTCAAACCGGAGAACGGCGCGAGCACCTTGTTCGACACCTCGTCGAGCAGGAAGCGGTCGAGCAGGAGCCAATGGGTGGCGAGGTGGTCCGAAGTGCGGGTCACCGGCCGGTCTTCGAGCACACCTTGGCTCACCAGGTCGAGGGTGCTTCTGGCCCAGCGCAGTGAGTTCGCGGCGTCGGCGGGGTGGACCCGCGGGCCGACGGCGGCACGCCAGCCCGGCAGCCTGCCGTCGAGGCCGCGCAGATCGCGACCCGGATTCGGGGTGAGCAAACAGGGTTCGTTGCCCTCCAGATCGAGCAGGACGTCGTCGGGGACGCGCGGAGCGGGGATCTGGTGTTGTTCGGCGCGCGGGTCGAGCGCGACGACGCAGATCCATTCCGGCATCTCCCACTGCGCGGCCTTCGCCATCGTCGCGATGGTCGAGGGGGAGGACGGAGGAGTGGCGAGGAGCAGTTCGAGCAGCCGTCTCCGCCGCCGTTCGAGTGTGCCTGTCGCGGTCGCCTGCGCGAGGGTGTAGCCCTCCACCGAATGGGACGAGATCTCGTCCACGTAAGCGAAAATCGCCTCCGCGCCGATACAGAGGACGGCCGGGGGAAGACGATGTGCCTGGCCGAACTTCGCCACGTAGCGAAGCGCGGCGCGACCTCCGGCGCGATAAGCGGCCTGCAGCGTGTTCAGGCTTCCGCCGTCGCGATGCACGCGCTTGCCGACTTCGACGAACAGCCGCACCCAGTCGTCCGGGGGCGAACCGAGCCCTCCGATGCTGTCGATGCAGCTGACCACCGCCTGCTCGATCGCCCGCACGATGATCTTGCCGAACTCACCGTCCAGTGGTTTCCCGTACTCGGGGACGGCCTCTTGGATCTCTTCCAGGATCCGCCGCGCGAGCGGATCGGCGTGCGGCCGGAAACGCCGGGCCACCTCGGCGGGCAGTGAGCACCAGAGCAGTTGTGCCTGCCCCGCTCCTCGGGGCCGCGGGACGAGATCCCGTCCGGGATTCGTGGCCGTTCGGGTCATGGCTACTCCTTGCCGCACGACGACGTACGCGCACGACATGTACTCACACGGGTGAGGAAGTTGGCAACCGCCGTAGGGGGTTTATGTCGCCGGTACCAAGAAGGACGGCGGAAATTGTCACTTGGGACAGGGGTCGCGTTTCGTGAGTGGTAAAGACGGTTCTAACCGTCATTACCACTCACGAGGTGAGAAATGATTCCGACGCTGGTCATGATCGCGCTCGGGGCGTTCGTCACCACCCTCGACAACACGATCGTCGCGGCGGGCGCGCCTTCGATCGCCCGTGACCTCGGCCTGGATCTGCCCGCCCTGCAATGGGTGAGTATCGGCTACATGCTCCCGTTCGCCGGATTGCTGCCGGTGGCGGGCACCCTGGTGGACCGCTGGGGACAGGCCGCGACCCTGAGGGCCGGGCTGCTCGCGTTCGGCGCCGGCGCGATCGCGGGCGGGCTGGCCACGACGGCGTGGCTCGTGATCTCCGCCCGGGTACTGCAGGGCGCCGCCGCCGCGTTCCTCGTACCTGCCCTGCTCAGCCTGCTGCGCACCAATCTCGACGCGCGAAGACGGGCTGTCGGAGCGACGGTGTGGACGGCCTGTCTCGCGGCCGCGCTGGCGCTCGGCCCGACACTCGGCGGCGTGCTGAGCGAATACCTGGGCTGGGGCTGGATCTTCTTCGTCAATCTCCCTTTCGTGGCGGCGATGCTGTTCCTGCTGCGCCGGGTCGCCGCCGCCGGTCGCGATCCGGCGACAGGCAAACCTGCCGTGCTCTCGATGCTGGTGGTGACGACCGGGATGGTCCTGGTCACCGCCGCCGTGGTGGAACTGGGCGAGGGTGGTGCGCTGCTGCCCGCGGTGCTCGGCGCGGCGGGAACGGGCTTCGCGATCTGGTTCGTGCTCAGGGAAAGACGCGCGCGCGAGCGCCTGGTACCGGCGGAACTGACCGGTCAGCGGGTCTTCGTCGGCGCGCTCACCGTGCAACTGCTGTGGGGTTTGGGGGTTTCGGGCGTCTTCTTCTTCACGCCGTTGCTGCACCAGGAATCCCTCGGACTCGGGCCGGTGCTCGCCGGATTGCCGCTGGTCGTGGTGGCGGTCGCGGTCGTCGCGGCGACACCGCTGGTGCCCTGGGCGGTACCGCGATTCGGTCCACATCGGACTGTCGCGGCGGGGCTGGCCACGGTGGCCGCCGGACTGCTGGTCCTCGCCGCGGTCAACCATCTGCCGGAAGTGCCGCCGAGGATCCCCGGGCTGGTGCTGATCGGAGCCGGATCGGCCCTGACGACGCCGCTGACCTCGTACGCCCTGGAAATCGTGGCCGAGCGGCACGCGGGCACCGCCTCCGGCCTGCTCACCGCGTCCCGGGAACTGTCGAGCGCACTGGGTGTCGCGCTGATCGGGACGGTTTTGGCGGTGGTGCGCACGGCGAATCTCGGCGACGGCACGGCGTCCGCGCTGGCGAGTGGCTACACGGCGGGCCTGCTGACCGCGGCGGGGCTGGAACTCCTCGGCGCGCTGCTCGCGCTCCGGCTGCTGAACGACCGGGCCGGCCAAAGTCCGTCCCGAAGTGACAAGCGGGGTGCCACGTTTCTCTCTTCCCGGTGAGCATGGCCGCGGCGCCGTCGGCGTTTCCCGCTCCTTTCATTGACACCCTTCCCGGGTGATCCATACAGTTCCGGGCAGTTCAAGAACGGTCTCCGGAATGGAATCCGCTTTCGGCAACGGTGCCGTTCAGAATTCACCTGCTCCTGCTCACGTCGTCAAACGAGGGGCTATGGAAACCATTTCGGAAACGGTCGTCGCCGCCCACGGGCGGGACCACGCTCCCGGCGGGGAGTCGTTCGCGACCCTGCTGGAGTACTGGGCGCGGCGGCTCGGCGACGAGATCGCCGTGACCTATCTCGACCACCGTGCCGGCGCGGACGGCCGCGCGATCAGTCTCTCGTGGCGCGAACTCGACGACCGGGTGGACGTCCTCGCCACCCGGCTGGCCGTCTTCGCCGCCCCGGGTGAGCGGGCGGCGATCCTGGCGCGGCAGTCCGCGGACTACGTCGTCGCGTTCCTCGGCGCGATCCGGGCCGGGCTGGTCGCGGTCCCGTTGTTCGCCCCGGACCTCCCGGGGCACGCGGGCAGGCTGGCCGCCGTGCTCGCCGACTGCGCGCCCCGGATCGTGCTCACGACCGCCGACGGCATCGACGACGTCTCCGGTTTCCTCTCCTCGACGGACATCGAGCGCCCCGCGGTGCTCGCCGTCGACACCCCATCTCCGGTCGCGGCCGGTGAACGTTCCTGGCCGCGACCGGAACCGGACGGACTGGCGTACCTGCAGTACACGTCCGGTTCGACGCGCACCCCGGCGGGCGTGATGCTGACCCACCGCAACGCGCTCACGAACGCCCGCCAGGCCTGCGACGCCTACGCGATCGAAACCGGGACGACGTCCACCGTCAGCTGGCTGCCGCTCTTCCACGACATGGGCCTGATCCTCGGCATCGGCGCGCCGATGGCCGCGGGCGCCGCTTCGGTGCTGATGGATCCGCTCGCGTTCCTCGAACGCCCGTCACGGTGGCTGCGCGCGCTCACCGCCAGCCCCGGCGCGATCAGCGCGGCGCCCAACTTCGCCTACGCCTACAGCGCTTCCCGCGTGACCGAGGACGAGAAGAGCTACCTCGAACTGAGCCGGGTCGTCTCGCTGATCAACGGAAGCGAGCCGGTGCTGCCCGCGACCATCGCGAAATTCCACGACGCCTTCGAGGACTGCGGGCTGCGTCCCGAAGTGCACCGTTCCTCCTACGGGCTGGCCGAGGCCACCGTGCTCGTCGCCGTCACCGAGGCGGGCAAGGCACCGCGGCAGGTCACCTTCGACCGCGAGCGGCTCGCCGCCGGGATCGCGATCCCCGCCGCCCCCGGCGCGGCGTCCACCACGCTCGTCTCCTGCGGATTCCCGGCGGGCCAGCGGGTCCGCATCGCCGATCCGGTCACCGGCGCGCTCGTCGAACCGGGCAGGGTGGGGGAGATCCAGGTCAACGGCCCGAACATCGGCGCGGGCTACTGGGGACGGCCCGGCGAGTCCGCCGTCGTCTTCGGCCTGCCGCCGATCGATCCCGAGTCCGGCGCGGGCTGGCTGGCGACCGGGGATCTCGGCGTGCGCCACGGCGGTGAGCTGTTCATGACCGGCAGGTTGAAGGACCTCGTCATCGTCGACGGCCGCAACCACTACCCGCAGGACCTCGAACAGACCGTCGAGACGCATCCCGCGGTCCGGCCGCATTCCGCCGCGGTCTTCGCGATCGAGCACGGAGACGGCGAGGCGGCGGTCGTGGTGGTGGAACGGGCCAAGGCGATCGACGCCGACGTCGCGGTGGCGGCAGGGGAGATCCGGAGGGCGGTCGCGGCCGCGCACGGGCTGCGTCCGCACGACGTCGTCTTCCTCTCCCCGGGCGAAGTCCCGCGCACCTCCAGCGGCAAGATCAGCCGGGCGTTGTGCCGGAAGTCCTATCTGGACGGTGCGCTCACCGCACGGCGGCTCGGGTGACCGCGGAGATCCGCGCCTGGCTCGTCGCGCGGGTGGCGGAGCGGACCGGCCTGGCCGCGCACCAGGTCGACCCGGACCGGCCGCTGCACGAAAGCGGGCTTTCCTCACGGGAGTCGATGGAGCTGGCCGCGGATCTGGGCCGGTACCTCGGCCGTCCGCTGGCGCCGACCCTGGTGTGGCAGTACCCGACGATCGCCGCTCTCGCCGAGCGTCTGTCCACAGCGGACGGTGATGCCGTGACGACCGCGGAAGGCCGGGAAGAGGAGCCGATCGCCATCGTCGGGGTCGGCTGCCGTCTGCCCGGCGGGGCCGGATCCCCGGAGCGGTACTGGCACTTCCTCGACGCCGGGCGCGACGGCATCCGCGACGTCCCCGAAGACCGGTGGGAGGCGTTCGGCGACGACTTCGACTGGGTGCCCGGCCGAGGGGGATTCCTCGACGACATCGCCGGTTTCGACGCCGGGTTCTTCGGCATCACGCCGGGTGAGGCCGAAGCGATGGACCCCCAGCAGCGGATGCTGCTAGAGGTCGCCTGGGCGGCGCTGGAACACGCCGGGATCCCGCCGTCGAGCCTGCGCGGGACCCGGACCGGGGTGTTCGTCGGGCTCTCGGCCGGTGAGTACGGCCACCTGACGATGGCCGACGCCACCGCCGTCGACGTCTGGTCCGCCACCGGAGCCGCGACGAGCATCGCCGCCAACCGGCTTTCGTACCTGTTCGACCTGCGCGGGCCCAGTCTCACGCTCGACACCGCCTGCTCGTCTTCGCTGGTGGCGGTGCATCAGGCGGTGCAGAGCCTGCGTCGCGGCGAATGCGGGACTGCGCTCGCCGCCGGGGTGAACCTGTTGCTCTCACCCGCCGTCACCGCGACTTTCCAGCGCGCCGGGGTCCTCGCGCCCGACGGTCATTGCAAACCGTTCGACGCCGCCGCCGACGGCATCGCCCGCGGCGAGGGCTGCGGCGTCGTCGTGCTCAAACCGCTGAAGGCCGCGCGCCGCGCGGGGGACCGGGTGCTCGCGGTGATCCGCGGCAGCGCGGTGAACTCCGACGGCCGGTCCAATGGTCTCGTCGCGCCCAGCCCCGGCGCGCAGGCCGCGTTGTTGCGGGACGCCTACGCCGCGGCGGGCGTCGAACCGTCCTCTGTGGACTATGTGGAGGCGCACGGGACCGGCACCGAGCTGGGGGATCCGATCGAAGCCGTCGCGCTCGGCGAGGTGCTCGGAGCCGGCCGCGAACCCGGCCGCCCGCTCCTGATCGGTTCGGTGAAGGGCAACCTGGGGCATCTCGAAGGCGCGGCGGGGATCGCCGGGCTGATCAAGGTCGTCCTCGCCATGGTCCACCGGCGGCTGCCGCCGACCCCGCACCATCGCGAACCCAGCCCGCACATCGACTTCGCCGGTCTCGGCCTGCGAGTGGTCGGCACCGGCACGGACTGGCCGCGATACTCCGGTGTCGCGCGCGCCGGGATCTCCGCTTTCGGCTTCGGCGGCACCAACGCGCATGTCGTCCTCGAAGAGTGGCCGGCCGCGTCGTTCGCCGCCCGCGGGACCGAAACCGCAGGCCCGAGGGTGTTCGCGCTGTCGGCAGGGTCGCCCGAAACGCTCCGTGCCCGGGCCGCCGACCTGGCGGACTGGCTCGAGGACCCGGCCAACGTCGCGGTGCCGCTGGACACGGTCGCCGCGACGCTGGCACGGAGCCGGGACCATCTGCCGGTGCGCGGCGCGGTGGTCGCCGGGGAACGCGGCCAGGTCGCCGCCGCGCTGCGGGACATGACCGCCGTGGAGACCGGGCCCGTGCCCGGCGTCGTGTTCGTCTTCTCCGGCTACGGCTCCCAGTGGCCGGGGATGGGCCGCCGCCTGCTGAGCACCGAACCCGCTTTCCGCGCGGAGGTGGAGGCACTCGATCCCGTCTTCCAGGTCGAGGCCGGGTTCTCCCTGCGCGAGGTGCTCTCCGGCGAGCGCGACCTCCCGGATCTCTGCGCGACACAACTCGCGTTGTTCGGCATGCAACTCGCCCTGGCCGGACTCTGGCGTGCGCACGGCGTCACCCCGGCCGCGGTGCTCGGGCATTCGATGGGCGAGGTCGCGGCCGCCGTCGTCGCGGGTGCCCTGGACGTCGCCGACGGCCTGCGCGTGATGACCACGCGGGCCCGGTTGCTCGCGGAGGTCGACGCGACCGGCGACGGGGCGATGGCCGTGGTCGAGCTGTCCCCGGCCGAACTGGCCGACCTGGAAGCGGAGTTCCCCGGGATCACCGTCGCGGTCTACGCCTCGCCGGTCCAGTGCACCGTCAGCGGCGGCGCGGAGCAGGTCGAGGCGCTGGTCTCGCACGTCGAGAGCCTCGGCAGGCTGGCGAAGCGGCTGCCGGTCGGGGGCGCGGGCCATTCGGAAGCCGTCGACGCCGTCCTCGGCCGGTTCCGTGCCGATCTCGGCGGGCTCTCGCCACGGCCTGCTGAAATCCCTTGCTACAGCAGCGTTCTCGACGATCCGCAGCGGACACCGGTGTTCGACGTCGAGTACTGGACGGCGAACCTGCGCCGTCCGGTGCGGTTCAGCCAGGCACTCGCGGCCGCGACCGCCGACGGCTACGGCGTGTTCGTCGAGATCTCGCCGCATCCGGTGGCACTGGCCGCGATCGAGCAGAGCACCGGGGCGCTGGCACTGCCTTCGGCGAGCCGCAAAGTCGACGAGCGGAAGGCGTTCCTGACCACGCTCGCCCGCCTCCACACACTCGGACTGCCCGGCGTGCTCGACGCCCGCGGCCCCCGTCCGGTACCGGTGGCGCTGCCCGGCCCGCGCTGGCGTCACCAGCGGTTCTGGCCCCGGCGCCCGGCCTCCCGGTCCGGATCCGGTGGCGCGCATCCGTTGCTGGGCGTCCACATCGAACAGCCGACCGGCGGCGGGCACCTGTGGCACGCCGACCTCGGGACCGCGGCGCTGCCGTGGCTGGCCGACCACGCGGCGATGGGGGTCCCGTTGTTCCCCGCCGCCGGTTTCCTGGAGCTGGCGCTCGCGGCGGCCAAGGCGGTCCTGAGGCCCGGCGGGCAGCTTCGCGTCGGCGGCCTCGAACTGCACCGGGTGCTCCCGCTCGCCGCGCACACCGAGGTGACGACCAGCCTCGGCACCGGCTCCGGACAGTCCGAAGTGGACATCTATGCCCGATCCGCGCACGGCGGCTGGATCCGGCACGCCACCGCCCGCGTCCGTGACGGGGAGACCGCGGTGGTGCCGTTCGGGGCTGTCGCGGACGATGCCCGTCCTGTCGACCTCTACCAGGTGCTCGCCGGGATGGGGCAGAGCTACGGTCCCGCCTTCCGAGGGCTGCGCGGGGTTCTGGCGGCGCCAGGCCGGGCTTCGGCGTCGATCGCCATGCCCGCCGACCACCCGGCCTACGTCCTGCACCCGGTGATCGCCGACGCCTGCCTGCACGCGCTGGCCGCGGCCGGAGGGGACACGCTGCGCGAAGCCGACGGCGTCTTCCTGCCGCTGACCTTGGGCGAGGTCGTCCTCGCCGGTGACCCACGCCGCGGTGTCCGCGTCGACGCCGTCCTCGACTCGCTCGATCCGGCCGGTGACGGCCTGGTCGGCAGCGTCCAGCTGGTCGACGCCGACGACGTCGTGCTGGTCGAGTTCCGCGAGGTCTATTGCCGCCGGTTCCAGCGTTCGGCGCTGCCGGTACCGATGGCGGACCTGCTGTTCGAGACGGTCTGGAGACAGGCCGAGCTGCTGGCGGCGGAACCGGGCACGCGCAGCTGGCTCGTCCTGCACGACGACGTTCCCTGGCTGACGGCGCTGCGCGACAAGCTCGCCGAGTTCGGGGACGAGCTGGTGACAGCCCCGCTCGGAGACCGCGCCGCGCTGGCGGGACTCCTGCGATCCCACGAGGTGACGGGCGTCCTCGCGTGCGTCCCCACCACGGACGGCCCTGATCCGATGAGCGCCGCGCGTGCGGTCGCCACGCTCTCCGGTGTCCTCGCCGAACTGGCCGAAGTGGCGTCCGCCCCGCGTTTGTGGCTGGTCGGCGCGGGCGCGTCGGCCGTCGAACCCGGCGAGCGCGGTGACCCCGGCCAGGCATGCCTGCGCGGCCTCGTCCGGGTCCTCGCCTTCGAACATCCCGAGCTGCGCGCGAGCCAGGTCGACTTCGACGCCGAGCCCGATCCCGCCCGGCTGTGGATCGGCAGGCTGGTGGCGGAGATCCGCGCGGACGCGCCGGACGACGAGATCTCCTGGCGCGAAGGCGTCCGCTACACGCGGCAGCTGGCCCGCCCGGAACTCGGCGAACCCGGTCGCGAAACCGTGGTGCGTGACGGTGCCTACGTGATCACCGGCGGTCTGGGAGGCCTCGGCCTGGTCGCGGCGGAGTGGCTGGCAAAACACGGCGCGAGCAGGCTGGTCCTCTCCGGACGCCGCGGCGCGAGCGCCGACGTCGAACCGATGCTGGCGGACCTGCGTGACCTGGGCGCCGACATCCGCGTCGTCGCGGGCGACATCGCCGAACCGGGGACGGCCGAGGCGCTGGTCGAGGCGGCCACGGAAGGCGGTCTGCCCCTGCGCGGTGTGCTGCACGCGGCCGGCGTGCTGTCCGACGGCGCCGCCATCACCCTCGGGACCGAGGCCGTCGAAGCGGTCTGGCGGGCGAAAGCGCTGGGAGCGTGGCGGTTGCACGAGGCGACCGCCGGACACGAACTCGACTGGTGGCTGGCGTACTCGTCGGCGGCCGCGCTGTTCGGGTCGCCGGGTCAGGCCGCCTACGCCACCGCGAACGCCTGGGTCGACGCGCTCGTCGAGTGGAGACGGGCCGCCGGGCTCCCGGCGGCGACCATCGGCTGGGGAGCCTGGGGTGAGGCGGGAGCGGCCGTCGGCAGCCGCAACCCGGTGCTCGAACCGCTCGGTACGGAGGAGGCGCTGGCGGCGATGGACGCCGTGCTGGCGCGTGATCGCGGGGTGACCGGGATCGCCCGCGTGGACGCTGGAACCGTACTGGCCTTGTTCCCGCGGCTGGCCGGACGGCCGTTCTTCGAAATCCTGGTACCCGGCGAGGAACCGGCCGCCGGACCGTCCACTTGGGACGGATTGGACGCGTTGCGGGCGGTCCTGCCGGAAGCCGCCCGCGAGATGCTCGCCGACTACCTGGCCGGGCTCGTCGCCGGAATGCTCGGCCTCGCCGCGGACGAGATCGACAGGCACGTCTCGCTCACCCGGCTCGGTTTGGATTCCCTCACCGCCATGCGCGCGAGGGGCGTCGTGGAACGCGATTTCGGCCTGCCGCTGCCGATTCCGCTGCTGTTGCGCGGCGCCAGCCTCGCCGAACTCGCCGACCATCTCGCCGAAGAGGCCGGGTTCGGGGCGGCTCCGCGGTCCGCCGCCCCGAACGTGGCGATCGGGCCCCGTGATCCGGCCGAACGCTGGGTCGCCCGGCACTGGCAGGCCGAGCTGGGCGGCGCGGAACCCGGTGTCCACGAAGACTTCTTCGACGCGGGTGGCGACACCGACGCCGCCGAGCGGCTGCGCGCGGTGTTCGCCGGGCAGC
The DNA here is from genome assembly GCF_046549075.1 of Amycolatopsis sp. lyj-84. Classification (NCBI taxonomy): domain Bacteria; kingdom Bacillati; phylum Actinomycetota; class Actinomycetes; order Pseudonocardiales; family Pseudonocardiaceae; genus Amycolatopsis; species Amycolatopsis sp. lyj-84. Next base: position 803,384 of record NZ_JAJPWO010000001.1, on the reverse strand, counting down.
TCGGAGCCGTCCCCGACCGGCTTTTCGCCACGCCCACCATCGCCGCGATGGCGGACCTGCTGCGTGACCGGATCGAGGGACGCGGAGGCTGCCCGGTCCGTCCGCTGCGCGAAGGCGGTACCGATCCGGTGTTCCTGTTCCATCCGGCCGGGGGACCGACCAGCGTCTACGACGGGCTCGTCCGGCTGCTGCCGGAGGGCAGGCCCGTCTACGGCCTCGAACGGATCGACGACGAGGACACCATCGAGGGCAAGGCGGAGTGCTATCTCGAGTTGATCCGCGAAATCCAGCCACGGGGCCCGTACCGGCTGGGCGGCTGGTCGTTCGGCGGTTGCCTGGCCTACGAGACGGCCCGGCGGCTGACCGCGGCGGGGGAGCGGGTCGACGTCGTGTTCATGATCGACAGCATCCTGCCGCTGCCCGCGCCGGGGAAACCGGCGCACGAGATCCTGCTGGAGCGATTCGACCGGTTCGCCGAGCACGTCGAGAAAACCTACGGCGTCCCGTTGGACATCCCGCGCGAAGAGCTCGTCCAGCTCGGCGACGACGACCAGATCCGGCTGGTGATCAACAGGCTGGCCACGCGGGTGCCCGGGATGGGGCAGGGAGTGCTGCGGCACCAGTACGAGTCCTATGTGGACGCACGGGTGGCCGAACGCTACGACCCGGAACCGTACGCCGGGCCGGTGCTGCTGATGCGCGCGCAGGAGCCGCATCCGCTGACCACCACCCTCGACCCGCGCTACCTGCGCACCGACGACACCCTCGGCTGGGACGCTTTCTGCGCCGACCTCGAGGTCGTGCGGGTCCCGGGCGACCACCTGTCGATGATCGACCCGCCGCACGTCGAGGTGGTCGCCGCGGCGCTCGCGGCCCGGCTCGCGGCACCGAGGGCGGCGCGGCCATGACCGACGTCCCGTTCGCTCCGACGACGGCGTTCCGGATCGCCGATCTCGCCGCCCGCCAGGAAGAGGCCGTCCGGATCGCCGAGAAGCGAGCCGTCGACCGGCAGCACGCCAAGGGCAAGCTGACCGCGCGCGAACGCATCGACCTGTTGCTGGACCCGGGTTCCTTCGTCGAACTCGACCAGTTCGCCCGGCACCGGTGCACCGAATTCGGGATGGACGCCAACCGGCCCTACGGCGACGGCGTGGTGACCGGGCACGGCACCGTCGACGGCAGGCAGATCTGTGTGTTCTCGCAGGACTTCACCGTGTTCGGCGGCAGCATGGGCGAGGTCTTCGGCGAGAAGGTCCTCAAGGTGATGGACCTGGCGATGACGCTGGGCTGCCCGGTGGTCGGGATCAACGATTCCGGCGGCGCCCGGATTCAGGAAGGCGTCGTCTCACTGGCCTACTACGCCGAACTCGGCAGGCGCAACGCGCTGGCCTCCGGCGTCATCCCGCAGATCTCGCTGATCATGGGCCCCTGCGCCGGTGGCGCGGTCTACTCGCCGGCGATCACCGACTTCACGGTGATGGTCGACGAGACCGCGCACATGTTCGTCACCGGGCCGGACGTCGTGCACGCCGTCAGCGGCGAGCGGGTCACCGCCCAGCAGCTCGGCGGGGCCGCGGTGAACAGCGAGATCTCCGGGAACGCTCACCACCGGGCGGTCGGCGAGCAGGACGCGATCGACTGGGTGCAGACCTTGCTCGGCTATTTGCCGTCCAACAACCTCGACCCCGTCCCGGACTACGCCGACGAGACCGCTCCCGACCTCACCGCCGCCGATCTCGAGCTCGACAGGCTGATTCCCGATTCGCTGAACCAGGCCTACGACATGGCCGAGGTGATCCTGCGCCTCGTCGACGACGGCGAGTACACCGAGGTGCACAGTGCCTTCGCGCCCAACATGATCTGCGCGTTCGGCCGGGTGCAGGGCCGCACGGTCGGCGTCGTCGCCAACCAGCCGCGACATCAGGCGGGCGTGATCGACATCGACGCCTCGGAGAAGGCCGCGCGGTTCGTGCGGTTCTGCGACGCTTTCAACATCCCGATCCTGACCCTCGCCGACGTCCCCGGCTATCTGCCCGGCGCGGACCAGGAACGGCACGGCATCATCCGCCGCGGCGCGAAACTGATCTACGCCTACGCGGAAGCGACTGTGCCGAAGGTGACCGTGGTGATCCGCAAGGCATACGGCGGCGGCTACGCGGTGATGGGCTCGAAGCATCTCGGCGCGGACGTCAACCTGGCCTGGCCCACCGCGGAGATCGCGGTGATGGGCGCCGAGGGCGCGGTGCGGGTCCTGCACCGGCGTGAACTGGCCGCGCTGCCTCCGGAACAGCGGTCCGTCGAACAACGGCGGCTCACCGAGGCGTACCGCAAACGGCATTCGAACCCGTACCTCGCCGCGGAACGTGGCTACGTCGACCAGGTCATCGCGCCGTCGGAGACCCGCCTGCAAGTGTCCAGGGCGCTGCGCGCGCTGCGGACCAAACGGCAGACCCTCCCGGCCAAGAAGCACGGAAACATCCCTTTGTGAGCAAGGAGAAGCGATGAACCGAACGTGGCGGTGGGGGCTGCTGGTGTTGTCCATGGTCGCCGTGCTGGGAAGCTCGATCCCCGCGAGCGCGGCCCCGACGCGGGCCACTGCGGACAACGGCGCGAAGGTCGTCGAGGAGACCTGGCTGGACGCGCGCACGGTCGACCTCAAGATCAGCTCGCCCGCGCTCGGCACCACCGGCATGGTCCGCCTGTTCGTCCCGACGGGCTGGGCCGCGCAACCCACGCGGACCTGGCCCACGCTGTACCTGCTGCACGGCTGCTGCGAACCGGTCGACTACCGGTCGTGGGACCAGTTCACCGACGCCAAGGCGTTCACCGCGGACAAGGACGCCCTCGTCGTCATGCCGACCGGCGGTCCCGCCGGGATGTACACCAAGTGGTGGAACTTCGGGCTCAAGAGCACTCCGGATTGGGACACCTTCCACACCTTGGAAGTACGGCAGATCGTCGAACGCGGTTACCGGGCAGGCACCCGCCGGGCGATCGCCGGACTGTCGATCGGCGGGTACGGCGCGCTCGCGTATTCGTTCAAGCACAAGGGGATGTTCGCCGCGGCGGCGTCGTACAGCGGTGTGCCGAACACGTTGAATCAAGGGGCACCGCTGTTCATCCAGGGAATCCTGGCCCGCGCGGGGATCTTCAACTACCTCGAACTCTGGGGTGACAGCTGGGGGATGCGGCCGCTGTGGACGGCGAACAACCCCTTCGATCACGTCGACGACCTGCGCGGCACGGCACTCTACGTCTCGTGCGGAACCGGGAAGACCGGCCCGCTCGACCCGCCAGGGCAGTCCGACTTCTTCGAACCGGCGGCGCTGACGTCTTCCGTGAGCTTCACGGATCGGCTGAAGGCCAAGGGGATTCCGGTGACCGTCGACTACTACGGCGACGGGACCCACAGCTGGCCCTACTGGCAACGGGCGTTGCGCAACTCCTGGCCGGTACTGGCCGGCGGACTCGGCCTCTGACCGGGCCTCGTGAGTGGTAAAGGCGGTTCTAGTGGGGGTAAGTCAAATGTGGCGTGATCGAGCCTCTGCGATGATGGGGTCCCTTCGCTGGTGTCAAGGCCGAGGGTGGCCTTCGCGGCGTGGTTCTGGACCGGTCGGCGGGCGCCAGTCGTTCCCCGAGGTTCCACAGGAACCACTTTCTGACGGCCGCATGTCCGGTTGATGGCTGGATGTGCGATTTTCGAGGGGGTCGTGAGTGATAAAGAGCGTTAGAACGCGCATTACCACTCACGACCTCTGTTGCAAAGCGTTCAGATGGGCATCAATCGGACACTTGCCCGCTTGAAGGTGTCCACTATGTACAGTCGGGGTCTGGGAGGCTCTCGTCGGCCGGCCAGATTCTCGACGCTGAGGGCTCGGCGCGACCCGACCGCGAACACGACACATTTGCCCTTCTCCTCAATAACCCTCTTTGTCACTCACGACCCCTGTCACGAAGCACGCAAAGCACCCAAACCGGGCAACTGCATCATAAAATGTGTCCTTTAAGGACAGTCAAGGCTCCTCAGGTCTTCCGGGGGAGCCTGCCCCGCCACCGAGCCCGCCACCTTTGACTTACCCCTCAAGAACGGTCCTTACCGCTCACGAGGGTTTCAGCGCGCGATCAGTTCCGCGAAGCGTTCCGGGCTGACGTTCCCGCCGCTGATGATCACCCCGACCCGGCCCGAGACGGGCACCTGACCGCTGAGCAGCGCGGCGAGACCGGTCGCCCCGCTCGGCTCCATGACGAGCTTCAGCCGCTCGAACGCGAACCGCATCGCGTCCCGGACCTGGTCGTCGGTGACCAGCGCGATGTCGTCGACGAGCTTCCGGTTGATCGAGAAGGTCAGCTCGCCGGGGATCTCGGCGGCCTGGCCGTCGGCGATCGTCCGGGGGACCGGGATCGAGACGCGTTCGCCCGCTTCCAGTGAGCGTTTGGTGTCGTCGCCCGCCTCGGGTTCCACACCGACGACCCGGATACCGGGCTGCACGGCCTTCGCGGCGGTCGAGCTGCCCGCGATCAGGCCACCGCCGCCGACCGGGACGACCAGGGTCTCCAGCGAACCGGTCTCCTCCAGCAGTTCCAGCGCCGCCGTGCCCTGTCCGGCGATCACGTGCGGGTGCTCGTACGGCGGGATGAGCGCCAGGCCGCGTTCGGCCGCCAGCGCTTCACCGATCGCGACGCGGTCGCCGGTGTAGCGGTCGTAGGTGACGATCTCGGCGCCGTAGCCCGCGGTGGCGTCCTTTTTGGACTGCGGGGTGTCCTCCGGGATCAGGATGACCGCGCTGCTCCCGAGTTCCCGCGCGGCGAGCGCGACGGCCTGGGCGTGGTTGCCCGAGGAGTAGGCGGCGATGCCCTTGGCCAGCTGTTCCGGCGAGAGCCGGGAGGCGGCGTTGTACGCGCCGCGGAACTTGAAGGCCCCGACACGCTGGAGGTTCTCGCATTTGATGAAGACCTCGGCGCCGACGAGGTCGTCGAGGGTACGGGAACGCACGACCGGGGTCCGGTGCGCGACGCCTGCCAGGCGGGCGGCGGCGTCACGGATGTCGTCGATGGTCACGGGGGCGGTCATGATGCTCCTTGATCACGGATTTCGGAGAGGTAGTTGTAAGCGGACGCGCGTGATATGCCGATCCGGGCCGCGACCTGCGGCACCGCCCGCCGCACGGCGAAGGCGCCGCGCGCGTGCAGGCTGCGGAACAGGTCGAGGCGTTCTTCGCGGCTGAGCGCGGCCCAGGGTTTGTTCAGCCGCAGCTGATGCTCGTCGACGATCGCGGCCACCACCGCGTCGACGTCGTCGCCGAAGGTGGTCGTCGGTGTTTCGGTGGCGGTGCCGACGTCGGCGAGTTCGCCGACCAGCGTCCGCAGCTGGCCCAGCACGGTGACGTCGAGGTTCACGCACAGCGCGCCGAACACGGAGCCGCCGCTGTCGCGCAGCAGCATGGTCGAAGACTTCACCAGCTTCCCGGACGCCGTCCGGGTGACGTAGTTCAGCTGGTCTTCGGCCTCGTCACCGCGGGCGAGCAGGCCCATGCCGATCTCGCTCATCGACCCGCCGACGCTGCGATCGGTGACCGAGCCGGCGATCGCCACCACGGACTTCTCCGGCCGCCGGAAGTCGTGGACGACGACCTCGCAGAACGAGCCCAGCGTCGCCGCGATGCCGTCGGCGACCGGGGCGAGCGCGTCGAGGATCGCGTCCTGCTCAGACATCGCGTACTCGGGCGAGGGCCTCGACTTCGACGGCGCCACCGTAGGGCAGCGACGCGACGCCGACGCATGTGCGGGCGGGCCGCGGCTCGGCGAAGAACTCTTCGTAGACGCGGTTGAGGCCGTCGCGGTCGACGATGTCGATCAGATAGACGACGACCTTCACCACGTCGGCCCGGCTCGCGCCCACCGAACGCAGCGCGGCGTCGAGATTCGCGAAGGCCTGCGGGCATTCGGCGTCGAATCCGCCGGGCACCAGGTCACCGGTCTCGGTCACGCCGAGCCGTCCGGACACGGAAACCAGGTCACCGCTGCGGAAGGCCGGGGGATACGGATGCTCGTTGGTCACGAGACTGACTGTATAAGTGTTGGACTAAAAGTCCAAGCGAGCGAAAAGTGACGTACCGCTCACGCAGGTCGGAAGTGATTGATATACCGTATACGGAAAGGGAGGGGTCTCGATGACCACGAGTTCGACGACCGCGGCTTCGGCTGACGTGGTGCGGCACGAAGACGGCCGGATCGTCGCACCACCGAGTATGGCCGATCTGGCCACCCAGGCGCTGCGCGCGATGATCCTTTCCGGCGAACTCCCACCCGGCACGCGGCTGGTCGAGGCCAAGCTCACCGAGCGGCTCGGCGTTTCCCGCCCGCCGCTGCGCGAAGCGTTGCAGGTCTTGGCTTTCGAGGGGCTCGTCGTGCCCCATCCGCGGCGCGGTGTCATCGTCCGCCCCCTGACCCGGCACGACGTGTACGAAATCATCACCCTGCGCGAAGAACTCGAAGCCTTCGCCGTCCGGATCGGGATCCCGGTCCGTTCGCCGGAGCGGCTGCAAGCCTGCCGGAACGCCTTGGCCGCCTTCGAGCAAGCCGGCCTCGACGGTGACGAGGGTGTCTTCACGCAGCGCAAGTACGACTTCCATCAGTCGATCGTGGCGCTGGCAGGCCATGAGCGTGTCACCGAGGCGTATCGCGCCCTTTCCCTGCAGATGCAGCTGTGCATGGCGCTCAACCGCAGTGCCCGCCGCGACGGCGAATCGCTGATGCAGAACGTCGAAAGGCATCGCGAACTGCTCGCCGTCATCGAGGAGGGCGATCCCGAGGCGGTCTTGAAGGCGCTGGCCGACCACGGGCACGGCAGCTTCCTCGACGCGGTGGTCGATCAGCTCGACGGCGGCAGTCCCGAATCCGAGCAGTGGCTGGCCGAGCGCCGATCCCGCTAGTGAGTCCACATCGGACGGTCTGGGCAGACCGTCCGATGTGGAGTGACCTCAGCCCCAGCCGGGCAGGATGAACAGCAGCCAGGTCGTGATGGGCGCGATCGCGCACATACTGAATCCCCAGATCATCAGTCCCCGGAACGTCTTGTCGTTCTGACCGGCCGGCGCGTTGGCCACGACGAGGGCGCCGCTGGTCGAGAACGGCGACGAGTCGACGACCGAAGACGAGATGGCCAGCGCGATGATCATGCTCACCGCGCCGACCTCGCCCGCCAGCAGGAACGGCACCGCGAGCGGGATGAGCGCGCCGAGGATCCCCGTCGTCGACGCGAACGCCGAAACCACCGCGCCGATCGCACAGATGAGGATCGCGGCCAGCAGGGGTGAACCGATCCGCGTCACCAGGTTGCCCAGCCAGTCGATCGTGCCGACCCGTTCCATCAGCGAGACGAACGTGACGATCCCGCAGATCAACAGCACCGTCGGCCACGCCACCTCGCTGACGGCCGCCTTCGCCGAACCCGGCGAGACCAGCGACAGCACCGTCGCCACGGTCAGCGCGGTGAACCCGACGTCGAGTTTGAACACCAGCGCGCCGACCGCGAGTGCCGCCAGTCCGATCAGGGTGAACACATGGTCGCGAGTGAGCGGAAGGCGCTCCTCGGGCTCGTCGGTTCCACCGCTGGTGGGCGACGGCGCCGGGACTTCGGTCATGGTCGCGCCGGCCGAAGCACCGCTGAGCGCGAGCGCCGCGGCGGGCTGAGCGACTACCTCGGTCTTGGCGGCCGAAGACCGGCGGATCAGTTCGCGGCCACCGAAGAGGAAGAACACGATGACACTCAGCAGCAGGTTGAAGACGAAGGAAGACGCGAACAACAGTCCCGGATTGCTCGGCAGGTTGTCGCGCGCGACGACGCCGTTGACGATGCTGCCGAAGATGCTGATGGGGGAGAAGCCGCCCGCGCTGGCGCCGTTGATGATCAGCAGGCCCATCAGCATCGGGTTGATCGAGTAGCGGCGGGCGAAACCCATGCCGATCGGGGCGATGATCGCCACCGCGGCGGGCACCACCGCGCCGACCGCGGTCAAGGTCGCGGTGACCACGAACATCACCCAGGGGATCAGGGCGATCCGCCCGCCGACGGCGCGCACCACCAGGTGCACCAGCCGGTCGACGGTGCCGTTGCCTTTGGCTATCGCGAACAGCAGTGTCACCCCGACCAGGATGACGAAGAGATCGCCGGGGAACCCCGAAACGATGTCGTCGGTGCTTTCCCCGACGAACGCCGTGCCGATCACGAACGCCGCGACGAACGCCAGCGCTCCCATGTGGACGGGGAGCACGGTCGCGATCAGGAACACCAGGGCGAGCGCCACGACTGTGACGAGTTGTATGGACATCTGAATCCTCTGCGGTCGGCGCTGACACATCCAGGGACTTGAAGTTGGTGCCGGTACCCCCTCGACGGAGTTCGGTACACGGTATACCTTTCAAGCAGCGAGACCAAGGTTTCGCTTTGTGGAACATCTCGATGCCGAGCGTGGAGGCGCACATGACATACGCAGCCGGACGTCACTTCCTGCAGATCCCGGGCCCGACGAACGTCCCGGACGTGGTGCTCCGGGCGATGTCGGCGGCCACCATCGACCACCGCGGACCCGAGTTCCAAGAGCTGGCCAAGCAGCTGCTGCACGACATCAAGCCCGTCTTCGGCACCACGAACCCGGTGGTCATCTACCCCGCCACCGGGACCGGCGCGTGGGAGGCGGCCCTGACCAACACGCTCAGCCCCGGCGACACCGTCCTCGCCTTCGAGACCGGCCACTTCGCCACGCTGTGGCAGGAAATGGCGCGGGGCCTCGGGCTGCACGTCGACTTCGTGCCGGGGGACTGGCGGCACGGCGCCGATCCCGAGGTGGTCGCCGAGCGGCTCGCCGCCGACACCGCGCACCGGATCAAGGCCGTCTGCGTGGTCCACAACGAGACCTCCACCGGTGTCGCCAGCCGGATCCCGGAGATCCGCGCCGCGATCGACGCCGCCGGGCACCCCGCGTTGCTGCTGGTCGACACCATCTCCTCGCTGGGCTCGATCGACTACCGGCACGACGAATGGGGGGTCGACGTCACCGTCGCGGGCTCGCAGAAGGGCCTCATGCTCCCGCCGGGCATGAGTTTCAACGCGATCAGCGACAAGGCCCTCAACGCCGCCAAAACCGCGTGCCTGCCGAAGATCTTCTGGGACTGGGGGCCGATGCTCACCGCGAACGAGCGTGGCTTCTTCCCCTACACGCCCAACACCAACCTCATGTACGGGCTGCGGGAGGCCTTGCGCCTGCTCTACGACGAGGGTCTCGAGAACGTCTTCGCGCGCCACGCCCGGCACGCCGCCGCCACGCGAGCCGCCGTGCGCGGCTGGGGGCTGGAGGTCCTCTGCCAGGACGAGCGCGAACATTCCGGATCACTGACCGCGGTCCTGGTCCCCGAAGACGTCGACGCCGACAAGGTCCGCGCGATCATCCTCGACCGGTTCGACATGTCCTTGGGCGCGGGGCTGGGCAAACTCGCCGGGAAGATCTTCCGGATCGGGCATCTCGGCGCGTTCAACGACCTCACACTCGCCGGAACCCTCGCGGGAGTCCAAATGGGACTCACGCTCGCCGGTGTCCCCGCCGACCCACGCGGGCTGCAGGACGCCCTCGAACTGCTGCAGAACGACTGAGGACCCGCCGATGACAGCCGAACTGACCCGTACCGGCCCGCTCGAAGACGCGCTGTCCGCGCGGATCAAGGGGGAAGTCGCCTTCGACGACTACACGCGCCACCTGTTCTCCCGCGACGCGAGCATGTACTCGATCATGCCGCGCGGCGTCGTGTTCCCCCTCGATCACGAGGACGTCGCCGCGGCCGTCGCCACCGCGGCGGAGTTCGGCGTGCCCGTCGTCCCGCGCGGGGCGGGCACCAGCCTCGCCGGGCAGACCGTCGGGCCCGGGCTGGTGCTGGACCTCTCCCGGTACATGAACCGGATCCTCGATCTCGATCCCGTGGCGCGCACGGCCGTCGTCGAACCCGGTGTCGTCCAAGACCAGCTGAACAAGGCCGCGGCCGCCCACGGGCTGATGTTCGGGCCGGACACCTCCACCAGCAACCGCGCCACCATCGGCGGGATGGTCGGCAACAACTCGGCGGGTTCCGGATCATTGACCTTCGGCATGACCATCGACCACATCCGCGCGCTGGACGTCGTCCTCGCCGACGGTTCCACCGCCCGCCTGGAACCGGTGAGCGAGACCGAACGCGTGCGTCGTGCCGAGGCGGACACCCTCGAAGGCCGTATCTACCGCGAACTGCCCGAACTCGTCACCGCGAACGAGGACGCCATCGCCAAGGGCATGCCGGTGTTCTGGCGGCGCGCCTGCGGCTACCGGCTCGACCGCCTCTCCGGGTACGGCGACGGCAATCCCTTCGACCTGGCCAAATTCGTGGTCGGCGCCGAAGGCACCCTCGTGCTGGCCACCCGGATCGAAGTCGATCTGGTGCCCAAGCCGAAGAAGACCGTCTACGCGGTCGGGCATTTCGACACCACACATGGCGCGATCTCGGCCACGCTCGACGCGCTCAGCTGCGAGCCGCATCAGGTCGAGCTGATGGACAAGACCATCCTCGATCTGTCGCGGGAGAAGATCGAGTACGCCGATCTCGGCAACCATCTCGTCGGCGACCCGGCGGCGCTGCTGTTCGTGTCCTTCTCCGGCGACGACGAGACCGTCCTGGCGGCGAAACTCGACGAGGTCGCCGAACTCTGGGAGCGCGACGGGCACGGCTATCACACGCTCAAGCTGGTCACGGCCGCCGAGCAGGCGGCGCTGCTCAAGGTGCGCAAGTCCAGTCTCGGCTTGCTGATGGCGGCGGGCGAGGGCACGAAACGGCCGCTGGCGTTCATCGAAGACACCGCCGTCGACCCCGAGCACCTGGCGGAGTACACCACGCGGTTCAAGGGGATCCTCGACGAACACCGCCTCGAAGCCGGGTTCTACGGGCATTGTTCGGTCGGCTGCCTGCACATCCGGCCGTTCGTCGACCTCACCGATCCCGCTCAGGTCGACACGATGCGCGTGGTAGCGGAGAAGATCAAGGACCTCGTCGCCGAATTCGGCGGTGTGAACTCGTCCGAACACGGCGACGGCCTGGCCCGCTCGGAGTTCAACCGCGAGATCTTCGGTGACGAACTCTACGAAGCCATGCGCCAGGTCAAGAAGCTGTTCGACCCCGCGGGCACGATGAACCCCGGCAAGATCGTCGATGCGCCCCCGATGACCGAGAACCTCCGTGACCGCGACGCCCTGCCGCCCGCGCCGCCGTTGCGGACCATGCTGTCGTTCGAGGTCATCGGCGGAGGCGGGATGCGGGGCGCCGCCGACCGTTGCATGAACATCGGGCTGTGCCGCAAGACCACCGCCGGCGTGATGTGCCCGTCCTACCAGGTCACCTTGCAGGAGGAGCATTCCACGCGCGGTCGTGCCAACGCCTTGGTCAAGGCGCTCTCGGAGCCGGACCCGAAGGCCGCGCTCGGCGGGGAGCGGCTCAATGAGATCCTCGATCTGTGCCTGATGTGCAAGGCATGCAAGAGCGAATGCCCGATGAGTGTCGACATGGCGTCGCTCAAGGCCGAGACGCTGTACCAGCATCACGAGGAGCACGGCACCCCGCTGCGGTCGCGGATCTTCGGCTCGATCCGGTTCCTCAACCGGATGGGCTCGGCCACCGCGCCACTGTCCAATGTGCCCGGCCGGATCGGCTTGCTGCGCAAGGTGATGGAGCGGACCGTCGGGATCAAGGCCGAGCGTCCGCTGCCGAAGTTCGTCCGGGACAACCTCGTGCGCTGGAACCGCCGTCGTACCACTGCCGCGGGGACGGCGGGCACGGTGAACTGGCTGGCCGACTCGTTCACCACCTTCACCGAACCGCAGATCGGCAAGGCGGCCATCGAGTTGCTCGAAAGCGCCGGCTGGGCGGTGGAACTCGCTTCCGGCGGCTGCTGTGGGCGGTCGAGCCTGTCCAAGGGCCTGCTCGACGACGCCAAGAAGAAGGCCACCGGCTTGGTCACGTCGCTGGCCCGCGACACCGAACCCGGATCGCCGATCGTCGGATGCGAGCCGTCGTGCGTGTTCACCCTGCGGGACGAGACTTTGGCGCTGCTGCCGGAACTTCCCGAAGCGCGGCAGGTCAAGGAGCGAGTCCGCCAGGTCGAGGAATTACTCGTCGAGGCCATCGACGACGGCAGGCTGAAGCTGCCGGAGCGATCGTGGCTCAGCGGGCGACGCGTGGTCTTCCACGGCCACTGCCATCAGAAGGCGGAGGTCGGCACTGTCGCCACGATGGCGCTCCTGCGCCGTATCCCGGGGCTGGAGGTCGCCGAGATCGACTCCGGATGCTGCGGGATGGCGGGCTCGTTCGGCTTCGAGGCCGAGCATTACGAGACGTCGATGGCCGTCGGCCGTGACCGGCTTTTCCCGGCGCTGGACAAGGAACCGGAGGAGACGCTGGTCGCGGCCACCGGGGTTTCGTGCCGCCAGCAGATCTTCCACGGAGCGGGCCGGACGGCGTGGCACCCGCTCGAACTCGTCCGCGAAGCGCTAGGTGGTTCGTGATGCGCCTGATTCGCTTCGATACCGAGGGAACCGCCCGGACAGGGTGCGTCGAAGGCGACGTCGTCCGCGCCTACGACCCGGTCACCGGTCCCGGCGAGATCGTCGGCCCGCTGTCCGGTGTCCGGCTGCTCGCGCCGTGCGATCCGCGCACGATCGTCTGCGTCGGCAGCAACTACGCCTGCCAGCTGAAGGAAAAGGGCCGTCCCCGGCCGGAACAGCCGGCGCTGTTCCTCAAGGCTCCCAACGCCGTCACCGGCCCGGGGCAGCCGATCCTGCACCCGCCCGAGGTCGAACGCCTGGAGTACGAGGGCGAACTCGCCGTCGTCATCGGCAGGACCGCGCAGAACCTGACCGCCGACGACGCCGGTGCGCACATCCTGGGCTACACCTGCGCCAACGACGTGACCGCGCACGACTGGCGGGCCGACGGCCAGTGGGCACGGGCCAAGAGCGCCGACACGTTCCTACCGCTCGGGCCCTGGATCACCACCGACATCGAGAAGGGAGACCTCGAAGTGACCACTCGGATCAACGACCGGATCGTCCAGCGGTCCAGTACCAGGGAGATGATCTTCGGCGTGCCCGAGATCCTCGCGTGGGTGACCCGCTGGTTCACCCTGCGCCCCGGCGACGTCGTGCTCACCGGCAGCCCCGCGGGCGTTGGGCCGATGAAGCCGGGGGACGAGGTCACCGTGGCCATCGAGGGAATCGGTGAGCTGACCAACCCGGTCCGCTGAGGGTGTCGTGAGGACGATCAGGGTCACGGGTGTCTCGGTACCTTCCGGGTGCCGTGTCGCGAAAGCCACTTTCGGGACATCAGACGTCGCGAAAGTGGCTTTCGCGACACGCGGGAGGGTGCTGTTACGAAAGCCTCTTTCTCAACAGCACCTTCTGGCGACCACCCGGCCAGACCTCGGTCCGGGTGGTCACGGCCCTTGACCTCCGTGCAGTGTCTTCGACCGACTCGCCGAGGCTCCGCTGAGGGTGTCGTGAACTGCGTGTTACTCGCGGGTAGTCGTTGAGGTTAACGGACTTCACTCGAACGAGCGACAGCTGTTTCATGATCATCAAATGGCGGTGACATGCCTTGTCCGGCCTTCGATGATCAGGACATCCTCCTCGGCGTGCGGTCCCCTGTCCGCACATCCCCAGCCGAGAGGATGAACACCATGAGCGACACCCGGAGCACCACCCGCCGGTGGACGAAGCGCGGTCTGGCCGCCGGCCTGCTGGCGGTGCCGATGCTCGCCGTCTTCGGTGGCTCGGCCTCCGCGGCGGAGCTGACGCCGATCGCCGAGTACCTCGACAGCACCATCGCCGGTCTCTCGGCGTCCTTGGTCCAGGCGCTCGCGACGCTGCTCGGCGTGGGCTGACCCTCGGACGTGTCAGGAAAGGGGCTTTCAGGACGAAAAACGTCTTGAAAGCCCCTTTCCTGACCTCCGTCAGACCACTTCGAAGTTCGCCATCATCGCCATGTCCTCGTGTTCGGCGTTGTGGCAGTGGAAGACGTAGCGGCCGCGGTAGCCGTCGAAGCGGGCGATGACCTCGACCGACTCGCCGGGACTCAGATCGACGGTGTCCTTGATGCCACCGTCGAACGGTCCCGGCGGGCGTCCGCCGCGCGAAAGGATCCGGAACCCCACCAGGTGCAGATGCACGGGGTGATGGATGTCGGCGACGAACCGCCAGATCTCCGCCTCGCCGAGGCGCGGGCTCGCCGACATCAGATCCGGTGAGAACGGCTCCCCACCGATCACCCAGCCCTCTCGCCCGTGGACGGTCCCGGCACGGAACGAGAACTCGCGAGTGGTCGTCGCCTGCTCGCGAGTGAGCGGCGGGATTTCGCTGAGTTTCGCCGGGACCCGGCTTTCGTCCGGCGCGCGGCGGGCGACGACGAACCGCATGACCCGAGCGGTCGGGCCGGTGCCGAGCCGGTTCACCAGGGTGACTTCGGTCCCCACCGGATACCGGCCGAAGTCGACGACGAGGTCGTACCGTTCCGCGGGCGCAATGGGCAGATGGTCGTGCTCGCGAGGTGTGTCGAGGAGGCCTTGGTCGGCGCCGATCTGGACGAAACCGCCCCCGCCGGGCGGTGGCGGATCCAGCGCCAGGTCGTAGCGGCGGGCGTTGGAGGCGTTGAGGATCCGGAGCCGGTATCGCACGGCCGCCACCTCGTGCACCGGCCACGGCGCGCCGTTGACGAGGATGACGTCACCGAAAACGCCCTCCACGTAAGCACTTTCCACTCCCGGCGTGGTCCGCAGCGTCCGATCGAGAGACGGATACGCGAAGGCGCCGTGCTCGTCGAAGGAGCGGTCGGCGATCATCAGCGGCAGTTCGCGCTCCCCGGACGGCAGCCCCAGTGACTCTTCCTCGTCGTCGCGGACCAGATGGAAACCGGCGAGCCCCCGGTACACGGCGGGACCGGTGAAGTCCATGCGATGGTCGTGGTACCAGAGGGTCGCGGCCCGTTGCCGCAACGGGAAAACGTAGTCACGCGAGCCGTTCGAGAGCCGGGCGCGGGCATCGGTCATGCCGTGCCCGGCATGACCGGCGTTCCAGCCGGACAGCGGCAGGACGAGGTCGGTCGGGTAGCCGTCGGAGTCGGCGGGCGTGTGCCCGCCGTGCAGATGGACGACGGTCGGGACGGGAAGTTCGTTGCGATGGTGGACCACGGCGGTCCGGTCCCGCCGTGATTCGATCGTCGGGCCGGGGAAGATCCCGTCATAGCCCCAGATCGGTGTCCGGACGCCCGGGAGGATCTCGGCCGTCGCCGCGCGCTGGGTGATCGTGTGGTGATCGGCGTCCGCTGTCCTTTGTGGACGCAAGACCGGCGGGATCGGCAGCGGTACCCGGAACGGCTCCGGCAAGGGGAGCCCGCTGCGCAGCAACTCGCCGGTGCCCGGCGAACCCTGCGCGAGCAGCCGGGGAGCGGTGAGCCCCGCGGCGAGGAGGACACCCGCTCCGCCGGCGAGCCCGAGGAACGTCCGGCGGGGGAGCCCGCGGCTCATCGGTCCACCCGCCAGATCCCGATGGTCGTCAGCACCACTCCGGTGACGAGGGCGACGCCGAGCGGGATGTGCAGGTCGAGCGCGCCCGCCTTCCCGGCGAGGTACTGCGCGGTCTCGCCCGCCGCGAGCAGCAGGCTGACCCAGAACAGCCAGCGCGGACCGCGGACCAGCCACAGCACCAGTGCCGCCAGAATCTGGGCGTAGGCCAGGTACGACACGGCGTCGGCGCCCCATTTGTGCAGCCAGAGCATGTCGTAGTCGCCGCCGAGATAGCCGCCGGCGAACACCGGCTGGCCGATGATCGCGACGGCGTGGGCGCTCACGAGCACCCTGTTCACCACCAGCGTCCGGCTTCGCGTAGTCACGGTTCCACTCACGCGAACGAACGTAAGAGCCGAAGCCTTATGCTGTCCAAGACAAGATCGGTTATCTGTTCATAACAGGTGAGGCATCAGCAGTGGATCTTCTGGCGCTCCGGTACTTCCAGACGGTCGCCCGGCTCGAACACGTCGGCCGTGCCGCCGAGAAGCTGCGTATCGCGCAGCCCTCGCTCAGCCGGACGTTGGCCCGGCTGGAAAACGACCTCGGCGTTCCCCTGTTCGACCGGCACGGCCGCCGGATCCGGCTCAACCGGTTCGGTGCCGCGTTCCTCCGCCGCGTCGACCGGGTGCTGGCCGAACTCGACGACGCCCGGCAGGAACTCGACGACGCCGCCGGGCTGGAACGCGGCACGGTCACCGTCGCGGCCGAAAGCCTGCTCGTCCTCACCGAACCGCTGCGCACCTTCATTCCCGGTCATCCGCTGGTGGACGTGCGGCTGTCCCAGTCGTCGGCGGAGGGGATGGCGGAAAGACTCCGATCCGGTGACGTCGATCTGTGCATCACGTCGCAACCGTTGTCCGGCGACGACATCCGAAGCCGGGTGTTGCTCGACGAAGTCGTGATGCTCTGCGTGCCGTCCGGTCACCGGCTGGCCGGACGTGGCCGCGTCGGTCTCGCGGACCTCGAAGGAGAGCCGTTCCTCACCACGCGGCCCGGTTACTGGCAGCGCGCACTCGTGGATCACCTCTTCGCGAAGGCCGGCCTCGAACTCCACATCGTCTGCGAGGGCGACGAAGCCGCCGTGCTCTTCCAGCTCATCGACGCGGGTCTCGGCGTCGCGCTCGTGCCTTCCCTCGGCCTGCGGGCCGACACCAGCCCGACGGTGGTGTGGCTCGAGGTCGACGACCCCGAATGCCGTCGCGTGCTCAGCGTCGCGTGGCGCGAGGACACGTACCTTTCCGCGGCCGCCCGGCGCTTTCGGGAGCACACCGTCGAACACTTCCGCGCACAGGCCGAAGCCGGGCCCGGTCGCTGACCAGGGCCCGGCTTCGGGAGGTGTTACGGGTTGAGCGTGACGCTGTAGGCGCTCAGGGCCTCGCCGATCGGCTGGAAGTACGAGCTTCCGCCGCCCTTGCCGGAGGTGATGCCCAGGCCGATGCTCCCGGAGAACAGGCAGCCGCCCGAGTCGCCGGGGTTGACCAGCGCGTTGGTCTGGATCAGCTGGTACACCGAGCCTTCGGCGTAGTTCACGGTGACGTTGAGCCGCTGGACCGAACCCGAGGTGAGGCGGGTGGTGCTGCCGCTCTTGCTGATCCGCTGCCCGACGGTCGCGGAACCGGCGGAGGAGATCTTCTGGGTCGAACCGTTCCACAGGGTGACCGCGCCGGGGCCGCTGCCGGAGGTGTTGCGGATCAGGCCGTAGTCGTTGGTCGGGAAGCTGGCGCCCTGCGACGGCCCGACGTTCCACTGCGAGACCGCGCGGGTGCAGTGGCCGGCGTCGAGGATGTAGTTCTGGCCGCCCTTGTTGGTGTTGAACCCGACCGAGCAGCGGGTGCCGCCGCCGGTGATGGCCTCACCGTTGTAGATCGCGGTGTGCATCTCGCCGGTGGTCCGCTCCACGCGGACCCGGTCGCCGAGCGCTTCGGCGGCCTTCACGAGGGCCTCGGAGCCCTTGGCGGCGTCGGACACGGTCAGTACTACCTGGTTGGTCTTCGGGTCGAGGCCGATCGACGTGTGCGTGACCGTGGGCAGCGCCTGCAAGGCGTTCTGCGCGCTCGAAAGCGCCGCGCTGGAGTGCTTGACCACGCGGGCCTGCGCGCCGGTCGCGGTCACCTGGTCCGCGGCGGCCTGGTCGAGCACGTTCACCACGGGCCGGGCGGAGTCGTCGAGGTAGCCGTCGGCGGCACGGGAACCGAGGGAGGCGGTGACCTTCTGCACCGTTTCGGCAGCTGCTGTCTGCGCCCGCAGGAAGTTCGTGGCGGCGGCCTGGCTGACCCCGGCGTCCGAAGCGAGGGACGTCACCGCTTCACTCTGCACGGTGGGGGAGTAGCCCTCGATGGTGGTGGCGGTGGCCGTTGATGGCGCCAGGAAGCCGATGACCGCGGCTGCGGCCACCATGGTGGTGGCGGTACGGGCTAAGGGGTTTGTGCGCATACCGGGAACTCACTTTCGCGAGGGAGGATCCAGCGCGAAGGGTGGCCGCGCTGGACGCGGTGGGTGGCCGGGCACGGCCAAGATGGCCCGGCACCGGTGATCCGGTCTCGATCATGGTGATCGTGCCGACCGGCGCGGGGTACCGACTTTCGTTGGACAGGAAGAAAGATAGGTATCGCACCGATCGGCCTACCGACCTATTCGCGCACAGCAAACGGCGCCGTAACACCGATGTGATCACACGCCCGGCCTAGAGATCGTTCTCCGTACCACAGATCCGTGTGGGGATACGGGGTTCTCTACGGGGTCGTGAGCGTTTCCCTTGTCCAGGATCAGTCGTCGAAGGCGAGCCGGGCGAAGCGTTCCCCGATGAGCCGGTGCGTGGCCGCGTCCGGATGGAGTTCGTCGGGCAGTGGCATGGCGGCCTGGTCCGCTTCGCCGTACAGGGTGAGGCCATCGAGGTAACGCAGGTTCGGATCGGTCGCGCTTCGCTCCTTGACGATGCGGGCGAGCTCGCCGCGGATCGTGGTGAGCGTCAGCTTTCCCGCGGCGGTCTCGGCGGGGTCGCCGGTGGCCTTGAACCGCAGCTTTCCGTCGCTCATCGCGACGGCGCAGGGGCCCGGCGTGTGCTCGTGAATCGCGCAGTGGATCGGCGAGACGACCAGCAGCGGCGTGGTGGGGTGCCCTTCCCGGATGGTGTCGAGGAAACCGTGCACGGCCGGGACGAACGCGCGCAGGCGCATCGCGTCGGAGTTGACGAGGTTGATGCCGATCTTGACGCTGATCAGGTCGGCGGGCGTGTCCCGCATGGCGCGGGCGGTGAACGGGTCGAGCAGCGCGCTGCCACCGAAACCCAGGTTGACCAGCTCCACCCCGGCGAGGGCCGAGGCCACGGCGGGCCACGTTCCGGTCGGGGTCGCCGCGTTGGAGCCGTGACTGATGGAGCTGCCGTGGTGCAGCCAGGTCTTGCGACCGCCGTTCTGTGCACTGTGGACGGTCGTGTCGGTGCGCAAGGCGACCAGCTGAGTGGTTTCGTCGTGCGGCAACCAGATCTCGACGTCCTTCTCGTCACCGGGCAGGCCGGCGAAGCGCAGGGTGCGCACGGGACCGGGCTGGGTTCGCATGCTGCCGTCGGTCATGTCGATGGTGAGCGTGTCGCCTTCGGCCACGCTGGCTCGTCCGGCGAGGCTCCCGTCGACGAGCAGTTCGTAGACGCCGTCGGGCCGGGGCGGCACGCCGACGTAGACCCGCTTGGTGGCGATGACGTCCAGTTCGACGAGCGTGGCCGTGGTGCGGAAGGCCAGCCGGACACCGGACGGCTGCGATTCCGCCATGGCCAGCTGGCCGTCGGGGATCTGCTGCCGGGCCCGCGCGGGCAACCGGTGGGGGAGTACGCCGCGTTCCGTGCGCTCCAGGTCGACGGCGCCGCGGACGAGGTCGGAGGTGATCGGGGTAGTGAGCATTTCCTTGTTCATTTCCTTCGGGGCCAAGCGCGCAGCAGGACGTCGAGCGCGTCGAGGATTTCGATCCAGCTTTCCTGTGAGCCGGGGGTGCTGTGACTGAAGCCGCCGACGGACTCCAGTCCGACGAAGCCGCTGAAGACACTGCCCAGCAGCCGTACGGCGTGTGTCTGGTGCGGTTCGGCCAGGTCGTAACCGCGCAGGATCGCGCGCATCAACTCGGCGTGCCGGACGCCCGCGCTGGTGACGGCCTGTTCCGGTGCGAGCCGGAACCTCGCGGCGGTGAACCGGCCCGGGTGTGCGAGGGCGTAATCGCGGTGGACGTTCGCCAACGCGATCAGCGCGTCCCGGCCTGCCAAGCCTGCCACCGCTGTCGCGGCCAGGTCGGCGAGTTCGGCCAGGGCCAGCAGGGCGATCCCGGTCTTCAGCTCGTGGGCGCTCTTCACGTGCGAATACAGGCTCGCCGTCTTGACGCCGCATCGCTTGGCGACTTCCGTCGGGGTCACCTGCTCGAAGCCGACCTCGTCGGCCATCTCCGCTCCCACCGTGACCACGCGTTCCGTGGTCAGCCCTGCTCGCACCATGTTCGCCAGCCTACCATAGTCCATTCGGGATTTGCCTAATGTGTTTAGGAAGGCAAAACCTGGGTTCGGTAGCGGCCGCCCTGACGGAAGCTGGGCGCAGCCCGAACGGAGGTGAGCGTGATGAACACAGTGGACCCGGCCCAGGCCCGGCGCGACCGCATCGAGCGCTGGAGGGGAGACCGGCGCCTGCTCGCCGGCGCGATCGTGGCCTCGGCCGTCGCCCTGGTGAGCGGATTCGTGGCCGGACACGGGTTCGGCTCCTTCGTCGAGGTGTTCCGGACCATGGCGATCGACAGCGTTTTCGACGACCGCTCCGATGGTGACCCGCCCTACGGCGTGGTGTGGGGAACCTTCGCCGTCTTCGGCGGTATCGCCGGGGTGAGCCTCGCCAATGTCGCCATGACGCGCTACCAGGGCCGCCCGTCGGGGCCGGTGTTCCCGGTCGTCCTGCTGTTCGCGGCGAGTACCCTCGGCACCTGGGAATCGTCGCGGGAGTGGCTTCCGCCGCTCGCCGTCGGCATCGCGGTCGACCCGGTCTTCCACACGGACGAGAAGTGGGGATTCTGGGGATGGCTGCTGTACTACGCGGACCGGTGGGTGCCCGCGCTCATGCTCGTCCTGACCTTCCTCGTGCTGTGGTACGCCGTCCGCGTCTCGCGCCGGTACTCCGAGATGGTCCGGACCAGGGACTGGCTGCTGGCCTACGGCCGCCGGGTGCCCGCCCGGATCGTCGACGTGAAGGTGCACGTCGGCGGGGACGAATCGGGAACCCGGGTCGTCGGCACCACCGTCACGCTGTGCTTCGTCGACGTCGCGGGGGTCCGCCACTGGGTGACCCGCCGGACCCGGGACACCACCATCGCCACCGCCGAAGTGCTGTTCGATCCGGCGTCACCGGCCGATGACAAGAAGATCTTCGTGGCGCTCCGGCGCTGCCCCGCCCTCAGCGACTGGCTGCCCGCGGCCTGAAAGTCTGGAGTCACGTTCATGTCGGCTGTCCCCGAACCCACCCGCCCCGGCCCGCTCGCCCTCGTCCGCGGATTCCTGTCCGGGATCGTCATCGGGACGACACTGTGTGCCTTCGTGGTCGGCATCATCATCGAGTACGTCCCGCTGATCATCGCCGGTCTGGGGCTGCCCGTCGTCTACGGAATCCTGCTCTACCTCGCCGGGGCGCCGCGACGCGCCCGGGAGGCGGCGATCGTCCCGGTGGTCGCGCTCGCCAAGATCGAGAGCCTGCGGGCCAGTGGCACGGAAACGGGCGACATCCCGGTCGACTTCGTCCTCACCGTCGCCCCCGACGGCGCGGCGACGTACCGCGTCAAGATCCAGCACGGCGTCAACCTGGTGGACATCCCGAACCACCGGCCCGGCGGCATCCTCGTCGTCCAGTACCCGCCGAACAGGCCGTGGAAGGCGCAGATCGTGGACCGGCCTTCGCCGGAGTGGGAGCGCCGTGCCGCCGGCGCCGTGATCGAGTCCGCTCCGGAGACCAGTCTGGTCCAAGAGCAGGCGGAGGGCTGTGGGTACGGCGCGCTCACGCTCTTCGGATTACTGCTCGGGGCGGCGCTCGTGCTGTTCCTGTTCCGCGCGGAGCTGTTCGGCCCGGAGTCGCGTACCGGGTCGGAAGAGACGCAGTCCTCGACGTCGTCCAGCGTGACCACGTCTTCGTCGGGCTCGGCCACCGTCACCGTCGGTCAATCGCTGCTGGGCGAGGGGGAGTTGCGCCGGGCGATCGACTCGCTGGCGGAGGCCGCGGACGTTTCGCAGGTGGTCACCGTGGTGATCGAAGAGCGACGGCTGACCGTGGTCTTCGCGCCGACCGACGCCCAGGTGCCGCGGTTCGACCTCCGCACCCTGGCCGTCGACGGCCTCCCGGCCCTGGTCAAGCGGGCGACGACTACGATCGACGTCGGCTCGCCGCAGACCTGGCAGGTCACGATCGTCCCGTTCGGGAACGTCGTGAGCAGCCGCGTCATCGTGACCGGTCCCGGCGGGAGCGGCTCACTCGCGGACGGTGGCTAGCGGTCGTGAGTGTGGTGATTCGGGTTAGAACCCGAATCACCACTCACGACCAACTCGACCAGGCATGCCACCCTTGCCCTTCCCCTCAACCGTCCTTACCCGCTCACGACTCGCCTGGCCGGAGTGTGACTCAGGGCTGTGCGCGGTCGCCATGCCTGGCGTCGCGAAAGCCACTTTCGGGACATCAGACGTCCCGAAAGTGGCTTTCGCGACACGTTTGACTTGCCCGTCAACAACCCGAATCGCCACTCACGACACAGCCGGACGGCGGCGCGTTCACCCGAAGTGTCCAGTCGTTGAACACTCGTCTGACGGCTGGACTTCGCCCCGTCCCGCCGGTAGACCAAGATCCCGTGACCTCTGCCAAACGCCGCCTCGCGGGCGTTCTCGCCGTCCTCTTGCTCACGATGGCCGGCACCGCCGCTCCGGCCTCGGCCGCCACGAACCTGACCGTGCTGAGCTTCAACATCTGGCTGCAGGGCTCGCACGGCGGGATCGGCTCGGTGGTGAACCAGATCCGGGCTTCGGGCGCGAACGTGGTGGCGCTTTCGGAGACCGGCGGCGGCGCCACCGAAGCGATCGCCGACGCGCTGGGCTGGCAGCACACCGAGCCCGGCTGGGACATCGACGTGATCAGCGCGCTGCCGATCCAGGACACCGACTGGAAATCGTGGAACGACACGGGCGCGCGGGCCATCACGGCGAAGATCGCCGGGGTCTGGGTCTACTCGATCCACCTGGACTACACGAAATACGGCCCGTACAACGCGTGCTTCGACAAGGACGGCGTCAGCACGATCCTCGCCGACGAGACGAACCGCCGTCGTCAGGCCGAGCAGATCGCGGAATGGACGGGCAGCAGCCCCGGCATCGTCGCCGGGGACCTCAACAGCCCGTCCCATCAGGACTGGACCGCGGCCGCCAAGTCCCGGCACTGCGGCTACGAGGTGGCCTGGCCGACGACGAAGGCGTTCACCGCTCGCGGCTTCACCGATTCGTACCGGAAGCTGCGGCCCGACCCCGTCGCCGATCCCGGCGACACCTGGTCGCCGGTGGTCAAGGACAACCAGGGCAGGCCGGAGCCGCAGGACCGGATCGACTTCGTCTTCTACCGCGGCGGATCGATCACGCCCAAGAGCACCCGGACCTTCGGCGGCGGGTCGGGCTGGCCGTCGGACCACCTGGCCGTGCTGAGCGCGTTCACGGTGTCCTGACGGGGAGTTCACGCACTCCCAGCTGCTCGAAGAGCCAGAGGATGTCCGCGTTGATCCAGTATTCCGCGATCAGCCCGTCGGCCACGCGCAGGATGTCGGTGCCGTGGAAAGAAACGCGGCGGCCCACCTGCTCTTCGTCCGCGCCGGGGAACCCGCCTCGGTAGGTCCCTTCGGCCAGCCAGCGCAGCACGAGGACGTCCCCGTCGACGATCGGTCCGATGTGGACGGTGAAGAGCAGATCCGGGAACGCCGCGCGAAGGCCGCCCACCCAGGTCTTCAGGTTCTCCCTGCCGACGGTCGCCCGCACCGGCCCGCCGTCGAGCGGGGCCGCGTGCCAGGTGAAGTCCTCGGGCACGGTGGTTTCGGTCAGCGCCAGGTCGCCGTTCCAGATCGCCACCCAGGACTCGGCCAGTTTCGCGAATTGGCCCGCCATCGTCAGTCACCGTGCTTTCCGGGCGCGGCGCTGCCGGAGTACTCGCCGAGATCGGACACCAGCTTGGTCAGCTCGGCGTCGTTGTCGTAGCGGCGCTGGTGCAGTTCGGCGATCTTCGCGGCCATCTCGGGGTCCGGGTCGTCGGTGATGTCGAACGACGCGAACTTGTCGACCAGCGGCAGTCCGACCCGGTCGGTGTTCCGGTGCGCCGGGTGGATGAGGTATTCCCAGTAGCCTTCGAGATCCTCGATCGCGAAGACGGCGCCCCATTCGTACTCACCGCCGAAATCGCGGCCGACGACGAAGGATTTCACCGAGGGGATGACCCGGCCCTGATTGCGGAGGCTTTCCAAGGCTTCCTCGACCTGTTCCGGCGAGGCGCCGGGCCGGAGGGTGAAACGGTTGCCGTGGTAGATCATCGTGCTTCCTTTCGTTTCGAGAGAAGAGCGGCGAGTGCCGCTCCGGTCGCCATCGCGATGCCGGTCGAGGTGAAGGCACCGTCGATGCCGATGGTCTGGATGAGTGGCTGGACGACGAGCGGGGACAGGAACTGCCCGAGGAAGATCCCGGTGACCAGGCCACTGAGTACCCGGCCGCGTTGCGCGGGACCGGCGAACTCGGCCAGGCGCAGGTTGAGGTTCGGGACGACGAAGCCGACGCCGAAACCACCGACGAGCAGTCCGGCCACGACCTGGACGACGGTGCCCGCCGTTCCGATGACCAGCCAGCCCGCGCCCAGGAGCGCGACGCTGACGGTGGTGATCGCCGTGGAGTTCAGGCGTTTGCGCAGGCGAGGGAAGGCGAGAGCGCCGGCGACGCTGGTCAGCGTGCTCCCGGCGACCACGGCGCCGATGGCGGCGGGACCGCTGCCGAAACCTTCCAGCAGGAACGGCAACTGCGTCGGCGCCATGTAGAAGACCAGCGTCGCGACCAGGGCCAGGACGTACACGCCGATGATGCGCCCGGGCAGCCGGGCTCGCTGGTCTTCACGCACCGTGGGATCGCTCCGCGGCGGTTCACGCAGGGAGACGGTCGCGAAGACGGCCACGATCGCCGAGGCCGAGTACATCCAGAACGGTGCCTGCCAGTTCACCGTGGCCAGCAGCCCGGCCAGCGGCAGGAAGACGACACCGCCCAGGCTCGCGAACGCCTGCTGGAGCCCGAGGAAAGATGCGCGGCCGGGGCCTTCGAACCAGTCGGTGATCAGGGTGCTGACCGCGGTCATGATCCCGCCGACGGCGAGCCCGAGCCCGGCCCGGGTGACCAGCAGCAGGGAGAGGTCGCTCACGAAGAACCCGGCCGTGCCGGTGATCGCGTAGAGCACGAGCCCGGTCAGGAGCAGCGGACGGCGCCCGACGCGGTCGGCGAAGATCCCGGACAGCGGCGCGCTGATCGCGATCGCGAGCGAGGTCACGGTCAGTGCCAGCCGCACGAGAAGTCCCGAGCCGGGCGTACCGGCGAAGACCTCCCGCATGGCGGGCAGGCTGGGCGCGATGATCGCCGCGGCCATGATGGTCAGCGTCGCCGCCGCCAGCACGGTGCCGCGGGCCAGGCGCGTCGGCGTCAAGGCGGCTGCTCGGTTCGTCACGCCACCAACCTCGCAGCGGCGCCCCCGCGCTCGCGTCGGTGAAAATCGCCTATCTCCGCGGTATGCCGACGCGGCCGGTGAGGGCGGTCGTGATCACGGCCCCTGGTAGAAATGTCCGATGCGGGATTTCTTCAAGGGTTTCCGGATGTTCGGGCAAGGCCTGGGCATCCTGCTGCGGTCACCGAGACTGCTGCTGATCGGGGCGCTGCCCGCGGTGCTGACCACGCTGCTGCTCCTCGGCGGAGTCGTCGCGCTGGCGTTCTGGATCGACGATCTTGCGCTGCTGCTCACTCCCTTCGCGGACGACTGGGACGAGGGTTTGCGGACCGCGGTGCGGGTGGCGGCGGGTGCCGCGGTGTTCGGGGTGGCGCTGGCCATCGCCATGATCGGGTTCACGGCGATCACCCTCGCCATCGGCGGGCCGTTCTACGAGCACATCGCGGAGAAGGTCGAAGACGATCTCGGCGGCGTTCCCGGCGCGGTGGAGTTGTCGGGGTGGCGGTTGCTGGTGATGGGCCTGAAGGACGGGCTGTCGCTGGTGTTGCGCTCGCTGATGTTCACGATCCCGCTCTTGATCGCGGGCTTCATCCCCGTGGTGGGCCAGACCGTCGTGCCGGTCCTGCTGGCACTGGTCACGGCGTGGTTCCTGGCGCTGGAACTGATCGCCGTGCCGTTCTACCGGCGGGGGATGGGTTTGAAGGAGCGGCGGCGACTGCTGCGCAAGCGCCGCGCGCTCGCCCTGGGGCTGGGGCTTCCCGTGTCGCTGCTGTGCCTGATCCCTTTCGCCGCGCTGATCGTGATGCCGATGGGCTTCGTCGGTGGGGTGCTCGTCGCCCGCGACGTCCTCACGGGCGATGCGGTGGATCGGCCGCTGCCGGTGACCTGAGGCCATACCGTGCCGGTTGACCGGCTGTGCAGGGTTCGTGTCCCGGTGTGTATCCGGCACTGGTCTTGGCGCGCCGGAACGGCGAGGATGTCCGCGTCGGTGACGAGAGGGAGCGCGCGACATGGTCAAGGTGCACGGCAAGGCGGAGGCCGAGCGGATCCGCGAAGAGCTGCGCGAGCAGCGGCGGCCGTCCGGTCCGGTCGGCAAGGCCGGTCAGGTCGAGAAACCGACGGGTGAGGGTGCCGCGGCCATCGTCGCCGACGGCTCGGACCGCATCGAACTGGACCACGCGGAGATCGCGGAGGCGTTGAAGGCGCTGGACGAGCGCCAACGGGTGCTGGAGGCGCATCTGGCGGACGCCCGCGAGCTGGGAACCCCGCTGGCCGACGGCAAAGGTCCCGTGTCCGTGCCGATGCGCCGGTCGTTCGCCCGCCGGGGCGGGGCGGAGGAAGGGGGCGTGCAGGTCGCGCTCGAGTCCTATCTGGCCGAGCTCGCCGCGTTCCGTGCCGCGATCGGCCTGGTCGCCGAGCAGCACGTCCGCACCGACGAAGCGAACGCGTCCGCCGTCGACACCGTGGCGAGGGGGACCGATGGGCGGTGAGTACTACACCGACAAGCATCCGCTGAGCGCGCGGGCGCGGGCGAAGCGGCGGAGGGTGGTCCGCCGCCGCGAGGCCAACCTGAAGGAAGGCGCGCTCGGGAAGATCAACTGGGAGTGCTACGAGCACCGCCAGCTGTGGGACATGATCAAATCCGCCGAGCCGCCGAAACTGGGG
The DNA here is from genome assembly GCF_046549075.1 of Amycolatopsis sp. lyj-84. NCBI lineage: Bacteria > Bacillati > Actinomycetota > Actinomycetes > Pseudonocardiales > Pseudonocardiaceae > Amycolatopsis > Amycolatopsis sp. lyj-84. Next base: position 776,354 of record NZ_JAJPWO010000001.1, on the reverse strand, counting down.
GAGCAGGCGCATCGCTGGGGCGAGCTGGCCAAGGGTGTCGACACGGCGACCGCCGAGGTCCGCACCATCGTGCAGAAGCTGTTGCTCTCCTGGCGCGGCCTGTCTTCGGCGCAGGCCGCCGAGTCCGCGCACCGTCTCACCGCCTGGGCCAGCGAGGCCGCGCAGAACTCCCGGCAGATCGGCGACGGGCTCGACGCGTACACCTCGGCGATCACCGAAGCGCGCCGGAAGATGCCGGAGCCGGTGCACTACGACGCCGAGCGCTGGTTCCGCGAGGGCTACGCGGTGAAGGCGCTCGACGGACCCAACGGCGCGTACATGATGGACGACCTCCTCGACGACAAGCTCCCGACCAAACGCGAGGCGGACCGGGCCAAGGCCGAAGCCGTCCGGGTGATGGACCAGTACGAAGAGGCCAGCCAGGGCGTCCGGCACCGGTTGCCGCCGATGTTCGAGGCCCCGCCGAAAGCGGCCGAAATCCAGGCGCCACAGCCACTTCCCGCTCGGCCCATCGCACCTGTCGTGCCCGTGCCGCCCCGGCCCGAGCCTGTTCCGCCGCGCCCGGTCCCGGTTCCCTCACCGGAGACCTCGGGACCGGACGTCGTGAACCCCGACGACAGTGCCACGTACGCGGCCTCGGCCGGAGTCGTGGACCTCCCGTCCGGAGGGACGACCGGGGTGAGCGGGCCTGGCTCCTCCCTGCCAGGTGGCGTTCTCTCCGTCGAGGACGCCGCCAGGAGCGGCCGAGGGACCGGCGCGGGTTTCGCGGGCGGTTTCGGTGGCGCGGCCGCTCCGGCCGCCGGAGGATTCGGCCAGGGCGCCGCGGGTGCCCGCGGTGGCGCCGGGGGAGCGGGTTTCGGCATGTACCCGCCGATGACCGGCAGCCAGCGGGAAGAGGACAAGGAACACCGCGACCGCTACGGCAGCGGATACGACCTCCTCGACGATCTCCCGCCCGCCTATCCGCCGGTGTTCGGCGAATGAGCGGCTACCGTGCCGAGCCGGAGCGACTGCGGGCGCTCGCGCGGCAGTTCGAAGACGTCGCGGAGGACCTGGGCGACGCCGCGCGGCTGACCGAAGGCGTCGCCGCGGGCGATCTGGGCCCGCCCGGGATCGCGGCCGCCCTCGACGGGCTGATCCGGCCTTGGTCGGGTTCCCTCGCCGCGGCACACGCCGAGTTCGCCGGTGCGGCGGCTGGGATCCTCACCGCGGCGAAGTCCTATGAGGACACCGACGACGACGCCGTCCGGGCACTGCGGCGTGCGGACGGGGGTCCCTGATGCCCGGGTTCAGGGGTCTCGGTTTCGACCCTGTTCAGGGCGACGCGGACGCCGTCGCGGCCGCTGCCCAGCGGTGTTCGGAGGCGGCCGCGAAACTCGACGCGGCGACCGTCATCCGGATCGAAATGCCGCGTGAATGGGAGGGGGACGCTTCCGGAACCGTCGCCGCCCGTGCCGCCGCAGCGAGGACGGTGCTCGAACCCGCGCCTGCCGTCCTTCGTGCCACGGCGGACATCCTCACCGCATGGGCGGGCATGGTCGTCGCCGGAGTACGGCGCGCCGAGCAACTCGACCGGCGGGCCGTGACGCTGCGGCGCGCGCTCACCGACGCGGAGGACGCCGTCGAGATCGCGGAAACGGCCGTCCAGTTCGCCGCCGGCGGCGCGGTGGCACAGGCCGAACTCACGGCGGCGAAAGCGCGACACGAGGACGTGCGGCGTGAACTGGACCGCGTCCTGGAGCAAGCCCGTGCGCTGGAAGCGGCTCACCGGGCCGAAGCGTCGCGCGTCGAAGGCCGGCTGAGGGCGCTCGGCGAGCCCGGAACAGCCTTGGGTGAGACGCCGGACGGCACTGCGTCTTTCGCGGAAGTCACCAGTGGCATGGAACGATTCTCCTCGCTGGGCAAAGAACTCGCGGCCTCGCTGGCCCGCGCTCCCGGTCCGGCCCTCACCCCGCCGTCCGGCGCGGTCGGTGCTTTCGCGGCGGCCGTTTCCCTGGGTGGCCGGTGAAACTCACCGCGGTCCCGGGAATCACCCCGGTCTCCCTGGCGTCGGTGGAACGCACGACGGCCGAACTGCACGCGCTGCTCATCCGGCTCCGCGGCCCGGACGCCGAACGCGACCTCGGGCTGGAGTCCGCCGCGATCCAGGCCGCCGAACGCGCCCACGAGCACCGCGCGGGACTGCTGGCGATCGCCGAGCATCGTGACGCCGACCCGGCGTTGCTGCTCGCCGGGTCGATCCCCGTCGAACGACCGCTGGGTGTCGAGGCCGCCGCGGAACTGAGCTGGTTCGCCGCCGACACCACGCCGGGGATTCGCGAGGTCAGCACCGCGACGACGGCTCGCGGATATCCGGTGGTGATCGTCGAGCGCATCGCCGTGGACGGGCCGGGCGCTCAGTTGCAGGCCGTCGTGCTCGACCCGGAACGCCCGCGCGTCGCGGTGTTCACCCTGCACTCGCCCGGTGGCCGCGGCTGGCTGGACGTCGCCGCGCTCGCGGGCACCCTCGTCGCGGGGGTGGACCTCAGTGCTCCAGCGCGCGTTCCCTGAACTCCCGGGGTGTTTCCCCGACAGCTTTCCGGAAGGAACGCGAGAAGTGGGCCGCGCTGGCGAAGCCGCAGTCCTTGGCGATCTCGGCGATCCCCCGCGCGGCCTTCGCCGGATCCGCCAGCAGGGTCTTCGCCCGCTCGACCCGCAACCCCTTGATCCGTTCGGAGATGCCCTGACCGTCGTCGAACAGCTGGTAGAGCCTACGTCGCGAGATGTAGAGCGCCTCGGCCACCTGATCCGCGCTCAACGAGGGATCGGCGAGATGGTCGCGCATGTACCGGACGGCCTCGCGTCGGCGGGTTGCGAGAGCGTCGGCGCGGTTGAGCTCGGCCCGCAGCACACTGCGCAGCACCAGTTCCGCGAGTCCGCGCAGATGGTGCGCGAGGCCATGCGGATCGAGCGACGAGCCGACCGCGAGGACATGGGCGATCGAGCTGGAGAACAACGTTCGCAGCGGCGCGTCGACGTCGACGGGGCGGAACATCAGCGGGCGCAATTCGGTGAAGGACAACGAGAGTTCCGCCGCCGGAAGGGTCAGCATGACGACGCCACGCCTGCCGGGCGCTTCGCCGTCGTGTCCGCCGACCGGCAGCACGTGCAGGACACAGCCCGCGAAGCCGAGTTTCGCGCCCTCTTCGGCGACAGCCCGTGGAACCGTGCACCGCAGGAGAAGCTGGATGCCGTCCGGGCCGGTCTTCCGGTCGCCGAGGATGGCCGCACGCGCCGCCGCGGCGCCGGAGGCGCGGACGATCAGCTGTCCGGTCGCGACTTCTGGTTCGGTCATGGGCACCGTTCGCGGATTCGTCGGGATTGCGCGTTCATCTTCACCGTTCGATCGGTATCGTGCCCGCCGAGTGACGGCGAAAAGGGGAGGGATGGCCATGGCGCGGCGTTCGGGCAGTTCGGCGGGCATCGTCCTGTCACATCGGGAATTCGACCTGCTGTGGGCCGACCTCGGAAACGGTGAGCTGCCCTACCCGCTCGAAGTGGCCTCGCACGGCGAAACCATGGACGAACGGGACGAACTGGGCGAACAAGTCTTCGCCGGGCTGGCCGAGGCAGGGTTCACCAGCGGCGATGACGTCGACCCGGCGATCGAGGACCTGTTCGTCCTTCTGGGCTCACCCGCGTTGTCGGTGGACGCGCTCGTGCTCGGCGAACAGCCGTGGCGGATGCTCGCGGCCGTCCGGGGTGCCCATGGCGTGCTGGCGGTGCTCGACGAAAAGGACCTGGTCCTCGAACCGTTGCGGGCGAACGACCTGATCGTCACCGTCGGCCGGATGCTCGGTGACGGCGTGCCCGGGCCGGGAGAACAGATCCGGTTGCCGCGAGCCGCTTTCTCGGCGGCCATGGACGGCTTCGCGAGAGCGGGTTACGACGGTTTCGAGCGCGCCTTGGCCGAAGCCGGGATCACCGGGCGGAGCGTGCGGCCCTTGGCGACGATGGTGACGTCGGCGCGGTACGGGGCCGGGCAACTCGCGGTCACCGGCGGCCACGGCCGGAGCCCGGTGCTCAGCTGGTTCGACACCGAGGCCGGCCGCTACGCCGTCACCCACGAGAACGTCGGCGGGGAGCCGTGGGTGATGGTCACCCCGGCCGAGGCGGACTGGCTCGCCGGACGCCTGACGTCGATGATCGACGACGTCTCATGACCACGCGAGACCATCCACAACGGACTCACCGGCGTCGAGTGCCATGACGGTGGCCGTCGCGGCGAGCCGGAGCACGAGCGCGGACAGGTCGCTCGCGCGCGAGGTGAGCGCGAGCCGGTCGAACCGCAGCCCGACCGGCTTCCCGTACAGGTCGACCGTCACGGTGACGCCGTCGCTGCTGGCCTCGCCGGTGACCGCGGCCAGTCGTCCGCTGTAGTCGGTGTCCGGGGTTTCGGCGTCTTCGAGCAACTGCTCGACACTGCGTTCGTCGATCACTGCACCCTCCAGGTCTCCGGAGTCGTCTCTTCGATCGCTTCGGCCAGTTCAGCGCTCGTGCCGAGGCCCAGGGAGTCCGCGTCGTCCAGGTCGAGACGTCGGCTCGCCTGCGCCGTCGCCCGCTCCACGAGACCGAGGATCCGCCTCGAGAGCTCCTGAGGGCTGAGCCGCAGCGCACCCTCCTCGATCCGCAGATCCCGCAGAGCCCCGCCCGGTTCGACCTCGACCGTGATCACGCGGTCCCGCGCGCTTCCGGTGGTCACGGGCGCACTCCGCCGTAGAAGGTGGCGCTGGACAACGTGTGCGTGTTGCGGCGCACGGAATCGCCCGAGTTGCCCTCGATCATCGTCACCTTGTCGCCTTCCACCTTCTCCACGATGCCGATGTGGGTGCTCGTCGACGGGCTCTGCGGCCCGGTCCCGAACAACAGCACGTCGCCCGGTTTGGCCTGCTTCAACGAGTTCTTGCCGTATGCCTTGTCGTGCTGCTGACCCCAGCGGTAGACGTCGCCGGTGAAGGGCAGGATCGGGATCTTCACCCCGGCCTTGCGCCACATCGCGGTGGCGAACGACGCGCACCACGGTGCCGTCGGGCCGTAGGGATTCCGATTGCTGCCCGGAGGGTTCTCCCGCGTGCCGAGCTCCTTGCGTGCCGCGGAAACGACCTTCTGCCCGCGAGTGGACGCTTTGGCGGCTTCGGTCTTCCCGTGGCCGGACGAGTGGTCCGCGACCGCACGGTCGGCGACGCCATCGTGCCGGAGTTCCTTGCGCAGCGCCCGCAGCCGTTTCGCGGCGTCGGTGAGTTCGCCGTCGACCTTCCGCAGCGTCGCGGCCGACTGCTTCGTGTACCGCGGCGCGAGATCGGCGGCCGCGGCGATCGCGGTGACCATCGCGGCCCGCGAGCCCACCCCGGCGGCGTCGTCGAGGAGCTTCTTGGCCTTGCCGATGTACTCGTCGGCGAGCCGCTGGACGGCGGTGTGCCCACCATCCACAGTGGACATGACGCGGGCGACGACGCGTTCGGCGTCGGTGCTCGCGTCGGCGGTGGTGCGGATGTCCTTGCGCAGCCGCATGGTGGTGCGCTCGAACTCCTCCGAAGCCTTGCCGTCCCAATGGCTCAGGACGACGTCGGTCTCCTTCTTGTGCAGGTCGTGCTGGTCGTGCAGGGTCTTCGAGACCTGGTGCAGGGCGAACTGGACGCGTGCGGCGTCTTCGGCCTTGCCCGCGAGCTTGTTGCGGTGCGCCAGGATGTCGGCGGCGAAATGCCGGGCGGTGGCGAGGGTGTCCATCGGAGTCTCCAACGCTTTCAGGCGAGCCGGTCCAGGCGCGCGGCTGCCGAGGAATCGCGGTCGTGGTAGGCCTTCCCGGCCTTGGCGGCGGCGTCCGCGAGCCGGTCGGCGGACGTGCCGACCGCCTTGACCTGGCTCTGCAGGGCGGCGCCGAAGTCACCGAGCGCGTCGGCGAACCCGGACTCCTTGCCGATTTTGCCGAAGCTGTCGTCCGCGATCGACCGGACGTCCTTGACCTGGTTTCCCGAGGCCGAGGTGAGCGCGTCGCCGACCCGGCGGGTGCGCCGCACGAAGCCGTCGAGGGTCTGCTTGTCGACCCGGATCCGCCCCATGCCGGTGCCGGTCGAATGTCCGCTGGAATGTTTCCGCACGGCCTCGGCCGCCTTGCGCGCCGCGGGCAGGTGACGTTTGTAGGCGCCGTTCGTGTAAGTCGACCACGGGGTCCACGACTTGCCGTCGCCGGAGATCTTGTTGGCCGCCTTGGCGTTGGTGGTGGCGTCGAACAGTTCGGCGTTCGAGTCCAGGCCAAACTGCCTGCGCCGTTCCGGCCCCATCGCGCCCAGCATGTTGATCTGCCAGAGCCCGTAGGAGTTGTCGGGCGGGGTGGCGTTGTGGGCGCGGGTGTTCCCGCCGGACTCGGCGAGCGCGACCGCCACCGCCGTGGTCAGCCCGTCACCCCGGAAACCGGCGTCGTAGGCGTGCCGGGCGATCTGCTCCGGGGTCAGCTTGGTCATGGAACGAGCTTGACCGCCTGTGCGCGCCGGGGGAACCGGCGTTGCACGCGTGGACACGTGCGTTGCACAGGCGGTCAGCCCGGGCTAGCCGATGGGCTCGATCCAGATGTTGCGGAACTTCGGGTTCTCACCCGGGTCACCGTGGTCCTGGAGGCGGATCGCCCCCGGGCCCGCGCTCTCCGGGATGTTGTCGCCCGTGCCGCCGTCGATCGCCACGTCGTTGTGGACCACGACGCCGTTCCAGACCACCGTCACCCGGGCGTTGTCGGTCTTGTTCCCGGCGCCGTCGAACCGGGCGGCGCGGAAGGTGACGTCGTAGGTCTGCCAGGTCCCGGGAGCCGACGCCATGTTCCGGTCAGGCGCCTTCTTCGAGTAGATCGAGCCTGCCTCGTTGTTGGCGAGCGTGGTGTCCCCGAAGGATTCGAGCACCTGCAGTTCATAGCGTTCCTGGAGGTAGATCCCGCTGTTGCCCCTCTGCTGTCCGGTGACCTCCGGCGGATAGTTCGGCTCGTTCCACTCGGCGTGCAGCCGGAAGTCGCCGAACTGCTGCTTCGTGCGGATGTCGCCGCCGTTCGACTCCATCGCACCGCCGGACACCGGCCAGGTCGCGGCGCCACCAGCGCGTTTCTCCCAGGCGTTCAGATCGGTGCCCTTGAACAGCTGGATGCGCTGGGACTCGGTGACGGTGAGGCTGTCGAGGTTGACGTTGCCCGCGTCGCCGCTGTCGTAGCGGTAGGAGATCGTGTTGTTCCCGGCGGCGAGGGTGAGGGTTTCCGGTTGGGAGTTCCAGGTGTCCCAGTTGCCGGTGCCGGCGAGCCTGACCTGTTTGACCTTGGTGCCGTTGACGTAGACGGTCACGGATTTGGTGCCCGGGGCCGGATCCGGGCCGTTCGAGTAGCGCAACGCCGCGTTGTACGCACCGGCCTTCGGCGCGTTCACGGTGAACGTCGTCGCGGCGCCCTGATTCCAGTATCCGTCGACGAACCCGGTGCCCGCGTAGCCGGCGTGGTTCGTGTTGGTCGCGGCGCCACCGCTCAGCGCGGCCCGCTCCGCCTCGTAGGTCGTGCTCGCCGGCGGGCCGCCGACCAGTGAGTTCAGCGTGTACCAAGCCTCCGTGCTCCACAGCGCCGCGCCGGATTCCGCGGCGAACGGACGCGGGGACCGGACGTGCACCACGTGCCCGGCCTTCAGCCCCGCCACCTGCAGCGTGACCTTCTTGCGGTCGGGGGACAGGCTCGCGGAGGTGACGGACAAGGTCTGCTCGTCGACCTTCGGTCCGCCGTACGCGGCGGTGGGCTGGTAGCGCCACTGCTGCGCCTGGTACTTCGCCGCGAGGTTCTGCGCGGTGGCGGCCGACAAGGGCTGGGTGTACTCGAGTTCGAATCCGCCCGCGACGGCCCGCATCGCGCGGATGTCGAAGGCGTTCGTGCTGTTGGGCGTCACCTTCTGGAGGCCGTAGGCGAGCTTGCCGGGCTGGCCCCAGTTGCCTCCGCCGTCGATCCCGCCGGTGTAGATCGCGCCGTCCGGCCCGAGGCTGATCCGGCTGACGCCAGACTCGAGTCCTTGGGTGAGGCGGAAAACGGCGCCCTGGTACTCGCCGTTGACCTTCTCCAGGAAGGCCCGCTGGAGCCCGCCGTAGGTGACGTCGCCGTACACCATCTGCCCGGCGAAGGGGCCCTGCGACAGCATGACCATGTTGCTCGGCGAGTTCGCGATCTCGTTGTGCGGCAGCCACAACACGGGCGCGGTCACCGGCTTCGAGTCGAACGGGCCGGGGGGATTGGTGTAGTGGTTGAAGAAGCGGTCCTGCTTGACCCGCACGAGCTTGTTCGCCGGCAGCCAGCCGCCCTGGTTGTCCGTGACGAAGACGTCGCCTTCCGGGCCCCAGCCGATACCGTGCGGCGTGCGCAGCCCGCCGGCGACGTAGGAGACCTGGCCGGTGGCCTTGTTGACCTTGATCGTCGTGCCGCGGTTGGGCGCGGGCTGCGGGTCGGTCGTGGCGCCGCCGTAGTTGATGGACACGGAAAGGTTGGCGTAGAAGAAGCCGTCCTTGTACAGCAGGCCGAACGCGAACTCGTGGAAGTTGCCGCCGAACGGCCAGGTGGCGACCGTGCGGTAGTTGTCGGCTACTTCGTCGCCGTTGGTGTCGTTCAGTTCGACGAGCCGCGTCTTCTCCGACACGTACAGCTTGCCGTCGACGTACTTGACGCCCATCGGTTCCTTCAACCCGCTGGCGACCCGCTTGGTCTGGACCTTGCTCGGGTCCGTGTTGCCGCTGACGTTGCTCAGCACGTGGACCTCGCCGAGGACCTTGTCGGACCCGCCCCAGGTGGCGATGGCGAGCCGCCCGTCGGGCAGCCAGTCCATCCCGGTGACCTGCGGCTGGAAACCGTTCGGGCGCAGGTTGGTCAGCGTGAAGCCGGGGTGGACGGCGTTGAGCGGCAGGCCGTCACCGGGTGAATCCGCGGCGCCCTCGCACTCCTTGCGTCCCGGCGAGGTCACCCGGACGACGTCGGCGTCGGTGCTGAGCACCGAATTCGGCACGAGCGCGAAGCCCGCCGCGCCCGGCGGCCGCCATTCGAGGGTGACCTGCTGGTCGGCGGTGTTGTCGAAGTGGTCGATCCGCAGCGCGTGATACCCCGTGCCCAGCTGGACCGAGCCGGTCGCCGGTGTCCCCGAGTGCAGGCCGTCGTGGTTGATCACCGTCTGGCCGTCGATGCGCAGCCGGGAGCCGTCATCGCTGGTGAGCCGGAACTCGTACTGGCCCGCGGTGGCGATGTTGACGTTGGCGATGACCTCGGAGACGAACTGCTCGTTGAGCCCGAAGTCGGCCGTGCCGGTCCAGTTGATCGTCGGCATCAGCTTGTCGACGTTGGGCGTCTGACCGGACTTGATCACGCAGAGCTTGGTGATCTCGCGCTGGAGGTCGTACGTGCGGAGCGTGACACCTGGTTGCTGGGGTGGGATGGCCGCTTCGGCCGGGGCTGCGACCAGCCCTGACAGGCCCGTGACCAGCGCCAATGAGGCGACGATGGACCGGTTGAAGCGCTTGCGGACGGACGGAAGCATCGTTGCTCCTCGGGTCGGCGGCGGAGCACCTCTGTGACGTCGCTGAACCTAAGAGGACTTTCGTCCGAAGTCAACGAAAGTGTGTACAACTCGGACGAAAGTTAGTCCTAATGGTCGCGCCGCGCCTGGTCGCAGGTCCGTGAAGGCCTCCTTCCCTACCGTGAGGGTAGGGAAGGAGGCCTTCACGGACTGCCAGGCGGCCAAGGTGCTCGAACGTGACGGGTCGTGCCGGGCTGAAGGCTCCCTTCGCTGCGTCCGATGCGGTGAAGGGAGCCTTCAGTGTCGAGGATCTGGACCGGTCGCACCCTGACTGTCCACAGGGGACATTCAGGGAACGACTGGCGCCCGCAGACCGGTCCAGAACCACACCACGAAGGCCACCTCCCAACCTTGAGGCCAGCGAAGGGGTCCTTCACCACAGAGGCTGGTCACGCCCCAATTGACTTACCCTTTAACAGAACCCGAATCGCCACTCACGACCCGTCAGACCTCCAGCACCGAGACCACGAGCCGGTCCAGCCCCGCCAGCAGCCGGTCATCCGTCCCCGGCGTGTGCACGATGTGCTCGGTCACCCCGTGCATCGCCGAGTACAGGATCAAAGCCGTCGTCTCCGGATCCGCGGGCGGTGAGTCCAGCGACGCCAGGAACTCCGCGAACGTGTCGACCACCGTGTTCGGCGTGTCCCGCTCGCCGCGTGTCGAGGGGTGGAAGAGGACGTCGTGGAGGCGGACGTCGCGGAGGTATTCCGTGACGCCCGCCCGCATCCACGCCCGCACCCCGGCGACGCCGCCCTCCACGCGGGCGGCGGAGAGCTGGACCTCGGCGAACCGGCGTACGTAGCGGTCCCGCAGCGCGTCCAGCAGATCTCCCTTGCTGGTGAAGTGGAGATAGAACGTGCCCTTCGCGACGCCTGCCCCCGTGGTGACGTCCTCGACGGTGAACCGCTCGGCCCCCTGGTTCTGGACCAGTTCCTCGGCCGCGTCGAGCAGATCGGTCCGGCGCTCGTCCGAGGGCTTGGTCCTGGGTGCCGTGCTCTTCATGCCCCCAGCTTAGGACGGCTCAAGCTCCGACGACGCCGCCGTGCTGCGCCGCGATGAGCCGGGCGTAGGGACCGCCCCTGGCCAGGAGGTCTTCGTGGGTACCGATTTCGGCGACCCGGCCCGCGTCGAGGACGACGATGCGGTCGGCGCCGCGGATGGTGGACAGGCGGTGCGCGATGACGATCGTGGTGTGCCCGCGGCGCAGATTCCGCAGCGCCGCCTGGATGTCCCGTTCGTTTTCGGTGTCGAGGTTCGAGGCGGCCTCGTCCATGACCAGGACCGACGCGGGCGAGACGAGCGCGCGGGCGATGGCGAGGCGCTGCCGCTGACCGCCGGAGAGCCGCAGTCCCCGTTCACCCGCTTTCGTGTCGTATCCCTCGGGCAGCGCTTCGATGAAGCCGTGAGCGTTGGCCGCACGGGCGGCGGCTTCGAGTTCGGCGAGGGTCGCGCCGGGCCGCCCGAGGCGGAGATTGTCGGCGATGGTGGCGTCGAACAGGTAGACGTCCTGGGGGATGACCGTGATGTGGTCCCGCAGTCCCGCCAACGGGAAGTCCCGCAGATCGTTGCCGCCGAGGGTGATGGCGCCCCGGCCGACATCCCAGAACCGGAGCAGCAGATTGACGCAGGTCGACTTGCCCGCTCCGGAGTGCCCGACGATCGCGACGGTCGAGCCCGCGGGGACTTCGAACGAGACGTCGTCGAGCACGGGACGACCGGGTTCGTAGGAGAACGACACGTGATCGAAGCGCACGGAGGGGGAGCTCACCGCCGGCGTGGCGTTCGCGGAGTCCGGAACCTGCGCCGGCTGGTCGATCAGCTCGACCACCCGGCGGGCACTGGCGCGCAGCGGCGACAGTTGTCCCGCCATCTCGACCACTTCGGTGACCGGGCGGACCGCGGCGATGACCAGGCCGACCGCGACGGTCACGGTCACCAGTGAGATCCCGCCCGACGCGCTCAGGACGACCGCCGTGATCAGCACGGTGATCGTGGTGGCCGAGGAAAGCAAGTCGGTCACGCCGTTCTGGAAGCCGACGGCGCGTCCGTGCGCGAGCTGGTGACTTCGGATCGCCGACGTGCGTGCGGTGAGCTTGGCCTGCCACGCGCCGACCTGGCGGAAGGCCAGCAGCTCGCGGATTCCTTGCACCCCGTCGACGACGTCGCCGTTCAGGCCGCCGATCTCCTCCCGGAGCCGTTGCCCGCCGCGTTCGGTCCGGCGCGCCACGATGATCGGCACCAGGCTGGTCAGCAGCATGCCTGCCCCCGCCGCGGCCGCGAGCCGGACGTCGATCGTGGCGAGGGCGGCGACGCTCGCGACGCCGATGGTCACCGCGTTGAGGACGCCAGGGAGCAGATGCGCGAAGAACAGTTCGAGCTGCTCGATGTCGCCCATCGCGATCGCCGCGACCTCGCCGGTCCGCCGCCCCTGCAATTCGCGGGGCGCACTTCGTTCCAAGCCGTCGTAGAGCGCCAGCCGCAGATCGGCCTGGTACCGGAAGGCGAAGGCGTGCCCGAATTGCGCGGCCGCCCACGTCCCGGCGCCCGCGACGACGACGGCCGCGGCGAGAACGATCAGGCCGGGGGAGAGGCCGCCGGGTCCGGCGCCGGTCACGGCGGTCGCGATCAGCCAGGCGCCGGCGGCCGCGGCGACGACGGCCCCGGCGTGCTGGGCGACGCCGCCGATCAAGGCGAGCACCAGGGTGGCTTTCCCTTGCCGCGCGCGATTCAGCGTCGCGCGGAGCGGGGAGGTGACGACGGCGTTCATGAGGCTCCTTGTGCGGAGAGGAGATCGGCGTAGCGCCCGGAGCGGGCGAGGAGTTCGTCGTGGGTTCCCGTTTCGTGGACCACACCCGCGTCGAGCACGACGATGCGGTCCGCGTCGCGCACGGTGGAGAGCCGATGCGCGATCACCAGCGTGGTGCGGTTCCGGGTCAGTCTCCCCAGTGCCGCTTGGATCGACGCCTCGGTGGCGGCGTCGACGCTGGCCGTGGCCTCGTCCAGCACCAGGATCGGCGCGTCCAGCAGGACCGCCCTGGCGATCGCGACCCGTTGACGCTGGCCGCCGGAGAGCAGCAGACCCCGTTCCCCGACCTCGGTGGCGTAGCCGTCCGGCAGGCCGGTGACGAAGTCGTGGATGTCGGCCACCTTCGCGGCGGCGGCGATCTCTTCGTCCGAGGCGTCCGGGCGGGCGAGCGCGATGTTGTCCCGGATGGTGCCGCCGAACAAATAGGTGTCCTGCGAGACGAGCCCGATCATCGACCGGATCTGCCCGAGCGGCAGATCGCGCAGGTCGTGCCCGCCCAGTGTCACCCGTCCGGCGCCGGGATCGAGGAAGCGTTGCAGCAGCGCGACGAGCGTGGACTTCCCCGCACCCGACGGGCCGACGACGGCGACCGTCTCGCCCGGCGCCAGACGCAGGGAGAGTCCTCTGAGGACGGTCTCGCCTTCCGTGTAGGCGAAGGACACGTCTTCGAAGCCGACCGACGCCGTCACCCCCTCCGCCGGAACGACCCCCGGGCGCTCCGGAGCGGGTGGCCGCCGGGCGAACAACCCGTGCAGCACGTCGGCCGCGCTCGCGGCGTCGTAACTGGCGTGGAACGACGTTGCCAGCACGCCGACCGCTCGCAATGCCTCACCGGAAAGCACCAGCACGACGAACAACGCGGCGACGTCCAGTGATCCGCTCGCGGCCCGGACGGACGCGACCGCGACGGTCACCGCGACCCCGCCGACGATCGCCAGCGTGTAGATCATCTGCGCGATCAGCGCGACCGCCATCACCCGGTTCCAGCCGGTGATCAGCTTGCCCGACACGGTCGACAGTTCCTCGCGGCGCCGCCCGGCCGCGCCGAACGCCTTGAGCGTGACCAAACCCTGGAGCGTGTCCAGCACGGTCGCGCCCATCCCGAGATAGGCCGTCATCAGTTCGTCGCCGCGGCGCTTCAGCATCCGCGACCACAGCTTGGGCAGGATCAGCGCGGCGACGACGAACGCCGCCACGATCACCGCGGACCACGGGTCGTGTCCCGCCAGCACCGCGAGCACGATCACCGGCGTCACCGCGACCGCGACGAGTGAGGGCACGTAGCGGGCGTAGTACGCCTCCAGGGACTCGATGCCCTCGACGAGCGCGCCTTTCAGCTCGCCGGTGCGTTCACCGGACGTGTGCCCGGGGCCGAGTTCCGCCAGTTTCGCGAACGCCCGCGTCCTCAGTTCCTGTTTGGTCGCGGCCGCGGTGAGCTGACTGACGATCTCCGCGATCCACGTCAGCCCGAATCGGAGCAGAGCGACGGCCCCGACGCCCGCCAGCGGCCGGATCTGTTCGCCGATCCCGTGTCCGGTCAGCATCTGCTCCAGGACCCTGGCGAGCAGCAGCCCCTGGCCGATGTAGGTGCAAGTCACGGCGACGCGCAGGAGAACGCCGACGGCGAGATAGCCGCGTACTCCGGTCGCCAGCGTCATGATGCGTCCCACCGGCACCCCCTTCGCTAGTTGATTTAGGGTTACCTTAGTTCCACTGACCGACGGTCAGTCAAGGGAGTCCACTGTGACGTGGGCCACGCGCTTGCGCCATTCAGGTGGGAACGGGGACAACCCGCGACAGTGGGCGTTTCCCGGGCGACTCTTGGATATGGATCGTTGGGACGACGACTCCGCGGCCCGTTCTCCGTTGACGCCGCATCAGCTGCCCGCCGTGACCGCCACCTTCGTCGGGAGGGAGACGGAACTGGCTTCGCTCAGCGACATCGCGGACCGGGGCGAGGACGGCCACTCGGTCGCGGTCGCGATCGTCGCCGGCGCGCCAGGCGCCGGAAAGACCGCCCTGGCCGTGCAATGGGCGCACCGGCAGCGCGACCGGTTTCCCCACGGAGATCTCTATTGCGATCTCCACGGCTACGCGCCCGGGCCGCCGAGTACGCCGCACGAGGTCCTTGCGGGGTTTCTGCTGGCGCTCGAGGTTCCCGGGAAGATGATTCCGCGGAGCCTCGAGGCGAAATCGGCGCTTTTCCGTTCGATGGTGAATGATCGCCGGTTCGTCATCGTCCTGGACAACGTCACCTCGCCGGACGAGGTCCGGGCCCTGTTGCCCAGTACTTCCGGCTGCTTCGTGATGGTGACCAGCCGCAGCAGCCTGTCCGGTCTCGTCGTGCGCAACGGCGCGCGGCGGATCACCCTGGACATGCTGTCCCCGGCCGAATCCGAAGCCCTGCTGCGCAAGGCGATCGGGCCGGGCCGGGCGGACGAGGAACCCGGGGCGACAGCGAAACTCGCCGATCTGTGCGGGCACCTTCCCCTCGCGCTGCGGATCGCGGGCGAACGCGTGGCCGCCCATTCGTACCTGCGAGTCGCCGACCTCCTCGCCGAGCTCGCTTCGGAAGCGCGAAGGCTGGACGCGTTCGAAACCGGTGACGACGAAATGTCCGCCCTGCGGCCCGTGTTCTCGTGGTCGTACCGGTCGCTGGATCCCGAGACCGCCCGTGTCTTCCGGTTGCTCGGCCTTCATCCGGGTCCGACCATCAGCGTGACCACCGCGACCGTGCTGTCCGGTATGCCCTCGGCCGAGGTCCGGCGCAGGCTCGACAATCTCACCGGCGGATGTCTGTTGTTCGAAGTCGATCGCGACCGGTTCCGGTTCCATGACCTGCTGCGGGTTTACGCGAAGGAATGCGTCGAAGCCGAGGAATCGGCCGAAGAGCGGGAGAACGCGCCGAAACGGTTGTTGGAGTGGTATCTCGCCTGCGCCGATTCCGCGGATCGCGTACTCACCCCCATGCGACGGCGCACCGAAATAGAGTTCTCCGCCGCCGTCTCCGGCAGGCTCGAATTCGGCACCTACGGGGACGCGCTCGCCTGGTGCGAGGCCGAGCAACCCAATCTGGTCGCGTCGGTGCACGCCGCGCTGGCCGCGGACTGGCCGGTGATCGCGTGCCGGTTACCGCTCGCGCTGTGGGCGTTCTTCACGCTGCGCAAACCGTGGGCCGACTGGATCGCGACCTACAAGACCGGGGTGGAGGCGGCTCGGAGATGTTCCGACCAGTTCAGCGAGGCGTCCCTTCTGGCGGGACTGGGGATCGCTCATCGGGACCTGTGCCGGTTCGAAGAGGCGCTGGAGTACCTGGAGTCGGCGCTCGCCATCCGGCGCCGGATCGGCGACTCCTGGGGACAGGGCCAGGCCTTGATCAGCCTGGGAATCGCTTACCACGAACAGAGGCGGTTCGCCGAGGCCCTCGACCACCACGCCGACGCGCTCTCGGTCTTCCGCGCGCTCGGCGACGAATGGGGAGCGGCGCAGACCTTGCACTTCCTCGGTCTCACGAACCACGAGCTGGGCCGGTTCGATCAGGCCTACGAGAACCTTCGGCAGGCTTTGGACATCCGCCATCGGATCGGTTACCGCTACGGTGAGGCGGAAACGCTGGTGGGGCTCGCGCTCGTGTTCCAGAAGATCAACCGGAGCGGGGAGTCGGCGGGACAGCTGGACCGGGCGCTGGAACTCCGGCGTGAGATGGGGGATCGCTATGGCGAAGCGGCGGCGCTGGACCATCTCGGCCAACTCTGGGAAGCGAAGGGCAAGGTCGATTCGGCCAAGGGCTGCTGGGGGGACGCACTGAAGATCTTCAACGAACTCGGCGCGCCGAGAGCGGCGGACGTGTACGCGCGGCTTCGGCGGATCAAGGCGAGGTGACCCACTCGTCCCCGCGCCTCAACGCTTCCGCGCCCAGGCCACCAGCCCTCTTTTCGTGAGAGACAACGGAACCTCCACCGCGCGGGCGAGCCGCCGCGCGGTCGATTCCGGAAGACCCCTGCCGCGCAGGAACAACGCGACCGCGGCGTGATCGGGGAGCGTCACGAGCGGGGCGTCCCACGTCCGGACCGATTCCACCTCGAACACCTTGCCCAAAAGGGTTTCCGCGACCTCGGCGTCGAAGCTCGACGGCCGTCCCCAGCGGGGGAGCGCCCATGCCAGCTCAGGGTCGTTCCACCGGCTGGACGTCGAAACGGCGAGGAGGCCACCGGGGGTGAGGACCCGGCTCACCTCGGCGAGCGCCTCGACCGGTTCGGGCACGTGGTGCAGCATCCACAGGGCCGCGGCGCCGTCGAAGGTCCCGCTGTGGAAGGGGAGACCGGCGACATCCGCCCGCACCGCGAACCCCGGCGCCCGGGACACGTGCGACGAGAGGTCGGCCACCACGGTCGGAACCCGCCTGCGGGTGAGCAACCGCGAGAGCGCCCCGGTGCCGCCTCCGACGTCCAGCACGAGGGAGCAGTCTTCGAGACGGCGAGCGATCTCCGGATGGACGTCGCCGTACGAGGAGAACCGCGCCGTCGAGAGGACATTGGCGGCGAAGCGGTCGGGATCGGTCTCGTAGTCGACGGGTACGGCATCGTTCGCCGGCGTCGGCATCCAGGCACTCCTCCCGCCCCCGGTCTCCCAGGGTAAAGACCGGGAGAAGCCGTCCGCGTCGTCTGCTCGGTTAGAGTGCGGTCAGAGCGAGGGGAGGGCGTTTGACGACGGGATCGGGCGAGTCCCGGCTGCGGTCGGCCGTTCTCGCGCAGGCATGGGCGAGCGTCCCCGGGGTGGAGGTCCTGTCGTCGGCGGACGGCGGCCCGCTCACCCGGACGATCAAGAAGATCATCGACCCGCTGGTGATCCGGACGGCGGCGCGTCCCCGGCTCGGCCGTCCCGTGCTGGACCCGGCCGCCGCGGCGGAGCTGACGGAACTGCTGCTGGCCGACGCGGACAGGTTGCGCGCGACGGCCGCGTGGTTCACCCACCTGAAACGGCAGCGCCGCGCCCTGCGCATCACGGCGGGCAACGTCCAGGACGTGTGCTTCCCGCTGGCGTACGAGCTGGCGACCGGTTTCGGCACACCGGGCCCGGACGCGACGGCGACGGCCGAGGCGGCGTTGCGCGATCTGCACGGTGAGGGCGGCGTGGCGGGCGTCGATCAGCTCACCGGCTACCTCGCGGATCCCCGGCTGTCGGCCGATCTGACCGCGGAACTGCATCGCCGCTGGCACGCCGAGTCCGTCGTGCCGCAGGACATCACCGCGCTCCAGGCGTTCGTCGAGAGCCTTTCCGACACCACCTGGCGAGCCCTCGCGGGTTCGGAGACCGGGCACGCCCTCGGGCTCGCGCTGCGAAGGCCGGGCGGGGCGAAAACCTTGCGCACGGCCGTTCAGGAGATCTCCGGGCTGCCCGTGCCGGACCTCGGCCTTCAGCGCGGGGACCGCACCGCCGTCCCGCCGTTGAACCGGCGTGACGAAACCGGCGCCGAACTTCTCGAACGCAGCGTCGAACGGCGGGTCCGCGCGACCTTGCGCCGTCTTCCCCCGGACGAGCGGGCTCCCGTCGCCGACCTCGTCGACGACGAACTGGCCCGGGTCGCGGCCGGTTTCGGGCTCGGCCTTCCCGCGCTGGCGGCCTGTTTCGCGCTCGGTGTCGTCCTCGCGCCCGCGCTCCGGCCGCTCGACGGCGCCGCGCCCGCGGGCGTCCCCGAATTCGCGCGGCAGCTCAACGCCCAGGTCGCGCGGGAGGGCTACGTGCTGCACGCCCGCCGCGCCCTGGCCGGGGCCACGCCGCTCACCCCACGGCCCGACGCCGAACTCCTGCGCGATCTGCGTGAGTTCGCCAAGCAGTTCCTCAGCAGGCTGTGGGTCCGGCTGCACGGGTTCGACGTCCGCGGCGATCTGCCCGCCGACGCCGCCGACGTCCGCGACCTCGTCACCGGCGTGGTCCGGTCGACCTCGCTGGATCTGCGGACGAAGGTGCGCCGCGCGCTCGTGGCCCGCCTGCCGGATCTGGAGGCCGTGTCGTGACGCATCCGGTGCACAACCCCGTCGTCGCGGCGGACGGCGCCCTGATCCGGTTCGCCCTCGCGGACCTGCTCGGCGGCCGGACGTCCTCGATGCGGATCGAACTCAGCGACGCCGGGGCCGCCGAACCGTGGCTGACCCGGCTCGTGGGCGCGGAAACCAGTCTCACCGTGCTCGGCCAGGGGCAGTCGGATCTCCCCGCGAGCCCGGAACTGGGCAGACTCGCTCTGCTGCTTTGGCTGCGCCGATGGTGGCCGGCCAGTCCTTCGCTCGGAGTCCCGTCGCTCGACCCGGCGTTGCTGGACCTCGAAACGGCGGTCGCGACGGCAGCGGTCGAGGACCTGGCAGAAGGCCTCCTCGACGCTTTCGAAGCTTCCCCCGCCGAACTGTTCGACACGGCGATCGCGGACGGCGCTCTCCTCGCCGCCGCGCCGCCGGTCGCCGCCGACGTCCGGAGCCTGTGCACCCGCCTCGCGGCCTGGTTCGACGAGCAGGACGACGTCGTGCGCGCCGAAGCCGCGGCGGAAGTACTGGTGCGTCTGGAAACGGTGGCACCGGGGCAGCGTGCGTACGCGCTGGCCGCGGGCGCCGAATCTGGCGTTCCCGGCGAAGGCTTACTGACGAGCGGACGCGCGAGCGTCGACTGGGCGCGGGTTCCACCCGGGGTCCTGGATGCCGCCGAAGGCACGGTGACCTGGCGGATCGTCACGGCCGCGGCCACCACCCGGCTCGAAGTCGACGTCACGGGGGCGTTCGCCGACGCCGCGCTCACCGCTGTCGCGACCCATGACGGCGAGCGGTTCGCGGAGGTTCCCTTGGCACTCGGCGCCGGGCGGTTCACCGGGACGGCGGACCTGGACGACGCCGCGTCCCGTCTCGCGGCGAGCGTCCACAGTGGACGTATCGGGCTCGTCGTCGGTGTTGCCGCGGAAGGGGTCGCCGGGACCACGGCGGAGGACCGGGCGGCCGTGGTCGCGCTCGTGCGGGCTCGCCCGCCGGAAGACCGGACACTCGCCGAACGGGCGGCGGCCACTTCCGCCGAAGAGGAGTTCTGACGTGCTCGTCGGCATGCCGCCGCCCCAGACCCCGCCGGACCGCCCGCTCCCGCCCGAACTGAGTCCCGCGACTTCACACGGCTACAACTGTCGTTGTGTCGCAAGGCATTTCGAGCTCGACCCGGCTCCGTACGGCGAGGTGCCCGCATGCTCGCTGTCCGAACGCCAGTACCGCAAGCTGCTCATGGAGGCCGCCAAGGTCCAGGACCAGGCCAAGCAGCTCGCCGCGTTGCGGAACGTCGCCGGCGCGCACCGGAAGTACGCCCGGATGCGGGAGATCGCGCAGAAGCTCGACCGGACCGACCTCGAACTCGCCGCGGTCAGCGATCTGGCCCATGTCTGCTACTCCGCGGGGGACCTGCGCAACGCGAGGCAATGCGCGGAGGCCGTGCTCCAGGTCTTCAAGGTGAGCGCCGCCGCCATCGTCCACTTCGGACAGTTCGCCGAGGCGCGGATGATCGAAGGCTCACGGGAGGTCGCCGAGCGCGTGCTCGTCTCCCTGGCCACGGAGGCGGGCGACGTCGCCGAGGCGCGCGAGCTGATCGCCGGGCAGCGCCGCCGGGCTGCGTTCCGCAAGGACGCGGGGCCGGACCAGTATCCGCCCGAGTTGCTGGACGTCCACGGTTCCGACGAGATGGAACTGCGGATCTTCGAGGTGCGTGTCCAGATCGCCGCCGGGGATCTGGCGGGTGCGCGGACGGCACTCGAGGAGATCTTGACGACGCTGGACGCGATGGCGGGGATCGAGGAGATCCGCGAGCGGACCATCCAGCAGCAGGCCATGGCCAGGGCCGAACGTGCCCGGATCCGCCATGCGGGTGGCGAGGACGCGGACGCGCGGGCCGACCTGCTCAGACTGAGCGCTCAGCACGCGGGCGCCCCGGTGGCCGCGAAGGCCGACATCGGGCTGGCGGAGGCTCGTGCCCTGGCGGGCGATTTCCCCGGCGCGGTCGCCGCGATCGTCGCCGCCCGTGACGAACTCGCCGCGGCGGGCCTGACCGGCGACGTCGCGGAGGCGAGCCACGCGCTGGGAATGTTGCTGCTGTACACGGGCGACGTCGCGCAGGCGAGGGAACAGTTCGAGCACGCGAAGACGATCCGGACGGCCAACGGTGACGCCCAGGGCCTGCGCCTCGTCGACACGGCACTGGCCCGTTGCGCGGCGGCGGAAGGCGACTGGGCGACGGCGGAGGACTACGCGACCCGCGCCAGGGAATCGGCGCGGGAGTCGGGGGAGTGGGCCGACCACCTGCACACGGATTTCGTGGCGGCCACGATCGGGTTCGCCCGCGGGGAAGACCTGCGGGCGGTGCTGGATCTGGTGCTCCCGCTGGCGCTCGCGGCGGCGGAGTACCGGTTCGAATTCGTCTCGCCGCAGGCGCGCACGGCCTGGGCGCGGGACATCGCGGCTCCGACGATGGGGCTGGCGCTGACGTTGCTGACCCAGCTGAAGGAGCCGAGGCTCGCGGCCGAGCTGATCGAGCGTACCTGTGCGGTCGGCGCGTACACGGGGGTCGAGGGGCCGTCGCTCGGCCTGACCGGGACGCTGCCGACCCTGGAAGTCCTCCCGTCCACTGAGGACGATCGGCTTCCCCTGGCGGCACTGGGTTCCGTCACGTCCTCGCTCCCGCTCCGGCTCGCTCCGCCACCCGCCCTGCGCTGGTCGCCGTCCTCGCCCATGGAGCTGGATCGGTGGCACCGCCTCGCCGGCGAGCGGTATCGCCTGCCGGGGCTCGCCGTCGAAACCGTCGAGACCTGGCCCGCCGCCCGGCCCGGGCGTGAGACGTTCCTCCTGCGCTTCGCCGACGCCGGGCACACCTTCCTGACCTGGCGGACCACCGAAGATCTCGACACCGTCCACACTCATCCGATCGAGTTCGCCTTGGTCGGGACGGCTCGCGAGTTCCTGGACGCCGCCTCCCCGACACCGCATGAGGGCGAGAGCGTGGCCGACGCCGTCCGGCGCTCACTGGGCGAAGAGGCCTTCGGCAGCCTCGCCGGTGAGCAACGCCTGGCCCGTGTCCTCGCCCTGAATCTTCTGCCCGCCGACCTGGTCGGGCGGCTCCGGCGTTCCGCGGCCGAAGGAAACCGCCCGCTCCTGCGGATCCAGCCGTCCCCGAGCCTCGCCGGTGTCCCCTGGGGGCTGCTGGCCCTGCCGGACCGGCGGGCCGACCACGTCCTCGACATCGATGAGATCGGAACCTGTTTCGACAGCGACGAACGCGTCGTCGACGTCGCCGACGTCTCGCTGCTCGCCCCGGCCGGGATCCCGCGCCGCCCGCCCGCCGCCGACGGCCCGCCGGTCTACCTGCTCGACCCCCGGATCCCCGGTCAGAGTGCCTTCGGCGAGCTGGGTTCCGTACTCGGCAAGCAGGACGCGACGTCGCCGCTGATCCGCCATCTGGACGCGCGGCTCGCCGACGGCCCGGTCCTTCCCGAGGCCGCACGCGGGCTCGACCTGGTACGCCGCACCGACACCGACCGCCGTCTGCTCGCAGAACTCCTGTCACGACCCTGTTCACGGCTGGTGTTCGTGGGCCACGTCAGCCGCGTGCGCGACGAGTACGGCGCGCAGACCGCGCTGCACCTGTCCTGTCCGGCCGACCTGCCCGGATCGGCCGCGCCGATCGGACCGCACCGGCCGTACACCGCCGCCGACCTGGCACTGTCCGAAGTGGACACCATGCCCGCGCGGGTCGCGCTGATCGGCTGCGCCAGCGCGAGCGATTTCGGCCTGGCCGAACCGTTCGGCGTCCTCCTCGCCGCCGTCGCGGCCGGAGCGGGGCTGGTCGCGGCCACGGTCTGGGCCTTGCCGACCTCGGCCGCCGTGCCCGGTTCGGACCCGATGTCCGAACTGGTCATCGCCGTCGACACCGCGCTCGCCGGTGAGGATCCGGTCACCGAGCTGAACGCCTGGCAGCGGTCCCGGCTCGCCCGCTGGCGCGAAGAGCCCGAACCCGCGAACTCTCCGGTCTTCTGGGCGCCCCTGACCTGCCTCGACGCGACCGACGACGGGAAAACCTGGGTTCGGTAGCGGTCCACCCGGCCGAAGCTGTGTTCATCGAGAACGACACAGCGAAAGGCGGGACCCGATGTTCAAGAAGATCCGCGACAAGATCAACGACGCGACGCAGCAGGGCATGGCGCGGGGTGAGCAGGACTTCCAGCGGCACGCCGAGCAGTTCCGGCAGGCCGCCGCCGCGCAGGGGCACGACATCACCCCGCAGCTGCCGACCCCGCAGCTGGCCGCGCAGGCGTTCCGGAACATGAACGCGGACCCGGACATGGCGGCGTTCCTGGCGCTGCCGATGGACGAGCAGCTGCGCCAGCAGCAGGAACTCCAGGCCTACGGCACCGAACTGCGGCGGCTCTACGACACCTGCGAGCCCGCCACCCTGGTGATCCGCGGGCTGGAGCCGACCGGCCGGAGGATCGCCGGGCAGGCGCAGTACACCGCGACGCTCGAGGTCACCCGCGCCGACGGCACCACGTATCAGACGGTGGCCCAGCTGATCACGCCGCTGGCGACGATCCAGCAGTACGCGCCCGGCACCCGTCACGAAGCCCGCGTCGACCCCGCCGACCCGGCGAAGGTCGCCGTGTTCGGCCCGATCGGTTAGCGCCGGTTGGCGGAGCTGAGAGAACTTCGGAGAAGTGACCAGACGCGTGAACCCGCCCGGCCGAAGGCCCCGCTATCGCGGTGGCAGGGCGCCGTTTTGCTCACGTGACGTGCTTTGCCATGCCGCGCCCTGCCGATGTCGATCGCGGTCGCGGGTTCCAACAAACAGATAGGCGGCGACGATGTTCGGATCCTTCGAGTTCGGCCTGCCGGGAGACCCCCGGCAGGCCCGCCGTCCCGGCCTGCGCCTGTGGCTGCTCGGCGTGCCCACGACGCTCGCCTGGGCGGTCGCGGGCTGGTCGGGCTCCCTCGGGCTGCTGGACGGCTTCCGGCTGATGTCGCTCAACCGCGTCGACGCGTGGGGGGCCGACGCGGGCCCGGCGGTTTCGCTCGTCCTGCTCTTCAGCATCTCGATCACGGTCGCCTCGTCGCTCGGGTTCGCGATGCTGTGGGGCGGCGGGATGTCACTGCGCGGGATGGGCCTCGGCTTCCGGGCGAGCAGCCTGGCCGCGTCCGTCGGGGTGGCGCTGGGCAGCGGCGCCGCGATTCCCTCGTGGACACCGCCCGAGTCGGTGGGGCAACGGCTGCCGTCCGGCGGCGGCGCGGCCGAACCGTGGACCGACGTCGACTGGGTCGTCTACTACGAGCCGTATCTCGTGCCGGCGGTGGCCGGGGTGACCGCGCTGGTGATGGTCATGGTGCTGGGGCGGGCGTTCGTCACCAAGGCGGAGGCGGACGACCGCGCGCAGGCGCTGGCCCAGTCCGGGGTCCAGGTGATGGGGCAGGTCATCGGCGTCGAGTTCACGAACGTCTGGGTGATGGGGAATCCGAGGTTCACCGTGCAGGTCCGGTTCCCGACGGACGCCGGGGAGCGGACGGTCATTTCGACGATGATCACGCCGCCGTTGCAAGCCCCGTCCCGCGGTTCGACGGTGAAGGTCACCTACGACCCGCAAAATCCGGACTCGGTCCAGATCGATCCGGACCCGGCCGATCGGGCCGCGGGCGGGAACCTCGGTGCCTTCCTGCCCCCGATGTTCTGACCGCCCTCTACACTCCCGCGGATGGACGAACAGACGGCAGAGGTGTCCACCTCTCAAGCGGTCCGCAAAGCGATGATCCGGCTGGTCCCGTTCCTCGGGCTGCTCTATCTGCTCAACTATCTGGACCGGGTCAACGTCGGGTTCGCGGCGCTCACGATGAACGCCGACCTCGGCATCAGCTCGGCCGCCTACGGGCTCGGCGCCGGCCTGTTCTTCGTCGGGTACTTCTTCTTCGAGGTACCCAGCAACGTCATCCTGCACAAGGTCGGCGCCCGCATCTGGATCGCGCGGATCATGGTCACCTGGGGCATCGTCGCCTCGGCCACCGCGTTCATCCAGGGCGAGGTCAGCTTCTACATCGTCCGGGTGCTGCTCGGTATCGCCGAGGCCGGGTTCTTCCCCGGCATCATCCTGTACCTGACCTACTGGTTCCCGCGTAAGCAACGAGCCAAGATCGTCGCACTGTTCTTCCTCGCGGTGCCGCTCTCGTCGGTCATCGGCAGTCCGGTTTCCGCCCTGCTCATCCAGAACGGCGAAGGCGTCCTCGGCTTCGACGCGGGCTGGCGCTTCATGTTCTTCGCCGAAGGAGTGCCTTCGATCCTGCTCGGCGTGGCCGTGTTCTTCCTGCTGCCGAACCGGCCGAAGGACGCGAAATGGCTGACTCCGGTGCAGCGCACGTCCTTGCAGTCGGCCATCGACGCCGAGGACACCCGCGAGGTCGGCAAGGAGGTGAGCACGCGATCGGCACTGACCGATCCGCGCGTGCTCGCGCTGAGCGCCGTCTACTTCGGGATCATCTTCGGCCTCTACGTGCTCGCGTTCTTCCTCCCACAGGTGATCAAGGGCTTCCAGCAGCAGTTCCAGACCACGTACAGCGTCGTGGAGATCGGGCTCATCACGGCGGTTCCCTACGCCGTGGCCGCCGTGGCGATGGTGCTGTGGGCGCGCCATTCCGACCGCACCGGCGAACGGGCGGGGCACGTCGCCATCGCCGCGTTCGTCGGCTCGGTCTCGATCGCCGTCGCGCTGTACCTGGGTTCGCCACTGCTGGTGATGATCGCGGTGACCCTCTGTGCGATCGGAGTGTTCACCGCGATCCCGGTGTTCTGGCAGCTGCCCAACGCCTTCCTCACCGGCGTCGGCGCCGCCGCCGGGATCGGCCTGATCAACTCGTTCGGCAACCTGTCGGGCTTCGTCGGTCCCTATCTCACCGGCTGGCTGCAGGGCCTGACCGGCAGCTTCCGCGCCGGGATGTGGGCCGTCGCGTTCTTCATGGCGATGGCGGGGTTCATCGCGTTGTCCTTCCGCCGCAAGGAACAGAACGCGATCAAGTGAGGTGGTCGAAGTCGCCGCGGACCCACCGGATGTGGGTCTCGGCGCTTCGGCGCACGACAGCGCGCGCGTCACGGTCGATGGTGTCGCCGCCGAGGGTGTAGAGCCGGTCGTAGGAGAACTCGTCGAGCCGGTCGACGATCCGGCGCACGACGGCGGCGGACATCGGTATGTGCTTGGGGAAGTTCCGCTGGAACGAAACCCAGTCCGGCGCGAGCCCACCGGTGATCGTGTCGCCGGCCAGGATGCTGCCGTCCGGCGTCCTGGCCACGGCGCTGCCCCGCATATGCCCGCCGAGCCGGACGAGTTCGAGGCCGGGCAAGGGTTCGGCGTGCTCGTCCCAGAACTCGAACGCCGGATCGGGCGCGGGCAGCCACTCGCGATTGCGTTCGTTGACCAGCACCGGGACTCCGCCCAGCGCGCGGCTCCAGCCGAGCTGGGCGCCGAACATGTGCGGGTGGCTGGTGGCGATCGCGGTGACGTCACCGAGCCCGCGCACGAGGTCGAGCACTTCGGTGTCCAACCAGGACGGCGGGTCCCAGAGCAGAGCGCCCGCCGGGGTCACCGCGACGAACGACCAATGTCCGATGGCGAAATGCGGCTCTCGCTTGATGCTGTGCAGGCCGCGGCCGTGATCGCGGTGCAAGGTCTTGTGCGGCGCGGAGATCAGTTCCTCGTGCGTCCACCAGCGTCCGGTGTGCGCGCCGAGGTCACCGGCTTCCTCGATGCCGACCTCGCCGCGGTCGAGAACGCACCGGGGCGGCTCCGGGGTGGCGGGATGTTCGATACCGCACCTGTCGCAAATCCACATGATCGACAGCGTGCAACCTCCAGCGCGCTGGAGGTCAAGACGCGTCTTCCCCCGGCTCGGCGAGCCGGGGGAAGACGGGTGATCAGCTGACGGTCGTCTTGCCGAGGACGGCGTCCTGGTCGGGCGGGTCGAGCGCGAGCTGGACGTCGAACTCGCCGAGCGAGCTGTCGGTGACGATGTGCGAGGTCGCCGCGGGGTCCACGCTGCTGGTCGCCTCACCGGCGGGGGTCCCCGCCGGGATGGTGAAGTCGACCTGGCCCGACGCGGTGAACTTCAGCGGTCCTTCGGCGGGCACCTCGGTGTCCGGGATGGGCAGCTCGATGGGGATCGACACCTGCTGCTCGCCGAGCGCGATGTTGACCTTCGAGGTGATCGTGCCGGAGAGCTTCTTGGCCCCGACCAGCCGGAGCCCGTCGCCCGCGGCCTGCCCGGAATCGACGTCGAGGGTGAACGGCACCGAAATCGGCGTTCCGGCCTGGGCGGTCGCCGGGATTTCCGCCTTGACGACCACGGCCACCTGCTGGTCGCCGATGATGGGGAAGCCGCCCTTGTACGTGAGATTCTTTTCGACGGCGGCCGCGGTTCCCGCCGCGGTGAGCATTACGGTTCCGGCGACCGCGGCCGCGATCCCGGCCGCGCAGAACCGGCGAACACCCTTTCGTACGAGGGTTTCCGTCATGTCAGGTCCTTTCGTCGTTGAATGGGCTCGACGCCGAATCTAGGTGGAAAGTCACCAACGAGGAAAGGGAAAGATCGCGTGCATTTTCTTTACGTGCCGATCTTGTCACGCGTATGCGGAATGGCTGGAACGTTAATTGTCACGTGAAAGCGCAAAGGGGAAATGAGGCGGCGATTCTTGTCACCCCGGTGACAGGTGCTCCGGTCACGAGGTGACCGGCTATGGTCATGATCGTGACCGACCGACCCGAGCCATGGCACCTCCGGACCCGCAAGTTCCTGCGGGCGACGGACCAGCGTGGCGAACTGGTGCGCGGCGCGAGGTTCCTCCGCAAGCTCGTCCCGGGGGAAGACGCGCCCGGTGACCCGCTGGCGCCGTCGACCGGCCGTTCGTCGGACAGACTCGCCCGGCTGCTCACCGAGGCGGGAGCCGATCGCCCCAGCGCCACCCGTGAGCTGGGCCTGGCCGCGGTGCAGGCCTGGCAGGCCGTCCGCCGGTCCGGGAACCAGCCGCTGGCCGCCAACGGCATCACGGTGCTGTTCACCGACCTCGTCGGCTTCTCGACCTGGGCGCTGCACGCCGGCGACGACCGCGTCCTCGAGCTGCTCCGCGCGGTCGCCGACGTCACCGAGTCGATCGTCACCGGGCACCGGGGGAGCGTCGTCAAGGGGCTCGGCGACGGCGTTATGGCCGTGTTCGCCGACCCGGGCGAGGCGGTGAACGCCGCCTACGAGACGTGTTCCGCCGTGAGCGTGATCAAGGCGGAGGGCTACCTGCCGCACCTGCGGGCGGGCCTGCATCGGGGCAACCCACAGCGGGTCGGCAACGACTACCTCGGCGTCGACGTGAACATCGCCGCCCGGATCATGGCGGCCGCGGACGGCGACGAGGTGCTGGCCAGCGGAAGCGTCGTGGAAGAACTCGACGCGGACGCCGTCATCGTGCGCCCGCGCCGGAACTTCCGTGCCAAGGGGACCCCGAAGGATCTCCAGGTCTACCGCGTCGTACCTCGCTATTCGGCTACTTAGGCATGTCCGACGGCTGCGAATCCAGCCCCGCCCGGGGCTTCGACCAGCCGCCGCGCGTGAAGTCCGGCACCGCGACCGGCTTGCCGCCGCGGGCCAGCGAGACCACGCTCAGCGGTACGGGCGAGCACCAGGCCGCGGAGTCGTAGACGTCGATGTCGGGCACCAGCCCGGCGCGCATCTGCTGCACGATCCGCCACTGCAGGACGTAGTCCATGCCGCCGTGACCGCCGAGGTTCGGGTCGTCCTTGAGCTTCTTCCAGAGCCAGTGATCGTGGCGCTCGCGGTACGGCCCGAAGTCCTTCCACGCGTGACCGCTGTGGTCGGGCTCCACGTAGATACGCGCGGGATAGTCCTCCACGATGCCGCGGCTGCCCGCGAGACTGTTGATGCGGCTGTACGGACGCGGCGAGCTGACGTCGTGCTCGGCGCGGATGATCCGCCCCTGCTCGGTCTCGATCAAGCAGCTGACCAGGTCACCGTTGATATAGGTCTCTTTCCACGACGGGTGACCCGGCGGCATGTGCCGCTTCCGGTAGTCGGCGAGCCCCTTCGGCTCGGTCGCTGTGGCGCGCAGGGTGGCGAACCGGTCGCCGCGGTTGACGTCCATGCAGGCGGCAATGGGAGCGAGACCGTGCATCGGGTAGAAACTCGCGGTGCTGCGGGTGTGCCACTTGCGGCGCCACGCGTCGGTGTAATACGTGTCGGAGAACAGCAGCTCGCGCAGGTCGTGCAGGTAGCCGCCGTGCCCGTTGGTGACCTCGCCGAAGACACCCTCGTGCGCCATCTTGAGGATGGCCAGCTCGTTGCGGCCGTAGCTGCAGTTCTCGGCGAGGAACAGGTGCTTGCGGGTCTGCTCGCTGGTGTTGACGAGATCCCACAGCTGGTCGAGCTCGGTGGCGATGGGCAGTTCGATCCCGACGTGCTTGCCGGAGACCAGGGCGGCCTTGCCCTGCGGGTAGTGGAACTCCCACGGCGTCGCGATGTAGACGAGGTCGATGTCGGTGCGGGAAAGCATCTTCTTGTAGGCGTCGGCGGAACCGCCGTACTCGGCCGGCCGCGGTCGCCCGTCGGCGGCGAGCTTGTCCGCCGCGGCCTTCGCCCGCTCGGCGCGGATGTCGCAGACCGCGGTGACCACCGCGCCCGGTACGGCGCTCCACCCGCCGATCATGGACATCCCGCGGTTCCCGAGCCCGATGAGCCCGATCCGGACGGTCTGGTGCCGCTCGAACGGCACCCCGATCATGCTGCGCTGACCAGGGCGGCGAGGTGAACTTTCCGCACCGGTGGTCTCTGCGGCGTCGGCGCTCACCGGGATCGCGGCGAGCGCTCCGGCGGCGAGCGCGCCACCGAACAGGGTCCGCCGGGAAACAGAGGGCAGGTCCGCCATGAAGAACACTCCTTCGTGTCGCCTTCGGTGCCCAGACTGTGTCCAATCGCCGCCAGATATGTCAAGAGATGCGTCAAAGTGAGCAGTAAACTGCACTAATGCGCAGTTTGACTGTGTAGAATCGGATGTTTCACGCAACCCGGGTGCGCGTACGCACCCGGGTCACGCGCGGGGTCAGCGGCGGATCAGCACCTGGTCGATCGACTTGCGCACGAGGTTCGGCACCACGCAGTCGTCCGCCGGGTAACCGACCGGGATGACGGCGAACGCCTTCTCGTTCTGCGGCCGCTCCAGAAGCTCGCCGAGGAACCGCATCGGCGACGGCGTGTGCGTCAGCGCGGCCAGCCCGGACAGGTGCAACGCCGTGAGCAGCATCCCGACCGCGATGCCTACCGACTCGTCCACGTAGTAGTGCTTGTGCTTGGTGCCGTCCTCGTCGAGGAAGTAGCGCTGCTGGAAGACCACGATGAGGTACGGGGCGTCGGTGAGGTGGGTCTTGACGGCATCGGTGCCCAGCGGCCGCAAGGCGGACAGCCACTCCTCGCCGAGCCTGCCCTCGTAGGAGACACGTTCCTCCTCCTCGGCGGCCTCGCGAATACGCTGTTTGGTCGCGGGATCCTTGATGAGGGCGAAGGTCCACGGCTGCTGATGCGCCCCACTGGGCGCGGTGGAGGCCACCGCGATGGCGTCCACCAGCACCTGCTCGGGCACCGGGTCGGTGGAGAACATCCGCACGGTGCGGCGGGTGTCCATGCGGCGGCGCAGATCGGCGGCGGTGGCCAGCGATTCGTCCGCGGACATGCGGGCGGGGTGGTAGGCCACCGGCTCGAAGGGGTCGCCATAGGTCGGGGTCCACTGTGCTGCGGTCATGATCCCGATTGTGGTGGTGGACGGGGCTTTCCGGAAGCCTTGTCGTGCTCAGTACCGTTTCTTCGGGCGTGGGAACCAGTCGGCGGCGCGCTCGGCGAGCTCGTCAGCCAGGTCAGAGCCACCTCAGCCGTTCTCCTCGTCGCCCATCTTCCCGTTCCAAAGACGGAACGTCGCATCGGTCATCGCCGCGCGAACGTCGCAGGCGGATTGCCTTGGGCCACTCATTTTGGTGCTATGTCCCTAGAGTTATGCGGCCATCTGTCTCCGTAGGTGGCCGCCGATCGGGCCATACATCGCCCGGCCGGCGTAGACGGCATGGCCCGGATACCTGGACCAAACACCTAACGGTGGCCGAAACGGAAAGATAGGTACCTTCTACGCGACTTTCGGAGGTGTCCGATTTCCTTTGCCGCGTAACAGAATCGGCCGATCCTTCCCTCGGCACGCGGCAGTGCCCCTCGCCGCAGAAATGAGTCGGAACCATGCGACTGCGCTCATTCGCCCTGATCGCCGGCACCGCCTTCGCGGCAATGCTCGGCGTGACCGCCCCCGTGGCGTCCGCCGCGGAACCGTCCTCCGATGTCCAGCCGATGATCATCGGCGGCCAGAACGCGTCGAGCGGCCCCTGGGCAGCCAGACTCTTCGCCAACGGCCGGCAAACGTGTACCTCGACGATCATCGCACCGCAATACATCCTGACCGCGAAGCACTGCGTGGCCAGCGCCGGCACGTTCACCTTCCGGATCGGCAGCCTCGACCAGCAGAGCGGCGGCACCATGGCCACCGGCTCGACCGTGACCCGCCACGCCAGCGCGGACCTCGCGATCGTGAAGCTCACCGCGCCGGTGACCGCCACGTACTCGCCGCTGGGCACCACCGCCAACGTCTCCGTCGGCCAGACCGTGCAGGTCTACGGCTGGGGCGCGACCAGCCAGTGCGGCTCGGAGATCAACTGCCAGTCGCGCTACCTGAAGGTCGCCAACGTCCGGGTCACCTCGGTCGCCTGCCGTGACTACAACGGCGGCATCGCGGTGTGCGCGAGCCGCGGCGACGGCATCACCGCCGGTGGAGACTCGGGTGGCCCGATGTTCGCTTCCGGCCGCCAGGTCGGCGTCGCGTCGACCAGTGACCGCCAGACGACGACCGCGTACACGAACATCACGCGGTACCGGCCCTGGATCCAGCAGATCGCCGGCGTCTGATCCTTTGGTGTGAGCGGAGCCCTTCTCGGTGGTTGCCGGGGAGGGCTCCGCGCTGTCCTGCCTAGCGTGCGCTGTATACCAGCCTGCTATCGGGTGGCTACTGGGAGATGTTCAGGGCACACCTCGCGGCTGAGGCGATGCCTGCCCACGATGGTGAGTTCACTGCTCAGGTCTCAGCCAGGAGCGTCACGGCCAAAGGGTGTATGCGCCAACTCGTACCCTCACGCTCCGCTATTGCGCGACGTCGAAGGTCCGTTAAGGCGGCTCCTACGTCGATGTCGTGGCAAGACGAAACCTGCTTCAAGAGGCTCGTGGGCAGGACTTCGGACTGACATGCTGCGGCCAGGTTTAGAAGAAACCGCTCATCCGTGGATAGCCGCTCAAGTAGCTCACGCACTTCGGCCAGCCCGGCGAGATGAGCTCTCCCCGTCGACACGTCTCCCTCGAACTCCGAATAGGACGTCAACCCCTGCCGATCCTGCAAGTGATCGCCTATCGCGACCATCGCGCCCGCGTGGTAACCGAGAGCACTGGCCAAGCGATCACGTGCCGCCCGTTCGGTGTGACTCTCGGATGGTCGCCGCCGTGCCAGTACGGCGTGCGCATCGTCGGCGGTCAACGGCCCGACTCTTACCGATGGCATGACCGCGCTAAACACGTCCTCCTGGCTGATGAGCACGGTCCGGACATCGCCTCCTGCCGGTAGGAGCAGGCTATCCAGCGCTGACGGGTCGAGGCCGGTAGGCAGATCGTCTATGATCCACAGGCTCTTCTGCCGACAACGTGCGAAGGTGTCCGCTACGGTGGCGAAAACTTCGTGCTCACCAGCCGAGTCGACGCCGACGAACGGCGCGATCCGGCGGACCTCGCGGCGGTAGCCTTCAACGACTTCGGACCGTGATCCCGTGACTCCGGAAAGGCTGAGCCAGTAGACGCCGCCGGGATAGGCAGCGCCGAACTGCCACGCGTAGGCCATGACCAAGGCGGTCTTGCCCGCTCCCGGCAAACCATAGACGGCGACAGCCGTCCCGTAGTAAGGCTCCAAGATCAACGGAAAGTCGGCGGAGTGCAGGGAACTGTGTAGCGACCACAGTTCTCGGTACCTGCCGGAAAAGCCCAGGCCGCCGGCGAGACGGCGGCCGAACCACCGACGGCGCGCTTTCAGGGACGCTTCACCGATGACGCCGTCGAGAGAACCGATCCGACGCTGAATCTCGTGTGCGATGACGTTCGCGTCGTCTCCCGTGATGGGCGGGTCGGCATACTTGGCGTCGGCGAGCTCCACAGGTTGGAGATGGGCCGTGGAACGCTCAGGATTGATCACCAGGATGCGACGCGACGCGTCACCTTCGCGCTGCCCTGCTAAGAACGCCGCCATCAGCTCGAGTTGGCAGGCCGGCCGAACGGCGTATGTGGCGGAGTAGTAGGCGACAAGACACTTGGACGAGCCCAACGCGCTCTCGATGGAGGTGGTGATGCCGCTGAAGTGACCGATCCCGTCCTCGTCCAAGAAGACCCGCAGGCCGATCGCACGCAAGTTTTCGGCCAGCTCACGCCCAGGTTCCCTATCAGGTCCTGCGAACGACAAAAAGACGTCGTGTCGAGGCTCGGCTGAGTAGGTCGCTCGGCTGCGGCTTACCAGAGGTGTCACAACTGCCACGAATATCCTCTCTCAAATCCCTCTGAACACAGCATCGACTCCGGTGAGGATTCCTGGAGGATCTCATCGTTCCCAGTTCAACGCGTAACGACTCAGCTGGGGCAAACAGCCCAAGCCGTGTCCCGGGCCAGTCACACTAAGAAACCCGAGGACAGGTTCGACTACGAGGGGGTGCGAGGGTGGTGGACGAGGGCGCCTTCGGGACTAAACTGCGGCAGGTCCGCACTGCTGCGGGGGTGTCCATCGGTGAGCTGAGCAAGCTCATCTTCTACAGCAAGGCGCAGATCAGCCGTGTGGAGACGGGGCAGTCCGCACCTACGACCGCGCTCGCAGCAGCCTGTGACCAGGTCTTCGGCACTACTGGTGAGCTGGTGCAACTCGCCGCGGATCGGCGTAGGCAAGTGGAGGCCCGCTTCGACCCCCCTGTGGGGCCCGCCCGGCTGATCGGTCGGGATGAGTACGTGGCGCCTCTTCTCGAGTACTTGCGCACCGGCGGCGACGCCTCGAAAGGGCCTGGCGTCGCGGTCTTGCACGGCATGGCCGGAGTGGGCAAGACCGCGATCGCTACCGAGGTGGTCCGGCGGGCTAGCACCGATTTTCCCGATGGGTGTCTCTACCTGGACTTGCACGGTTACAACCCGACCAGTGGACCACTCATGCCGGACGATGCCCTTGGCCGGCTCATCCGTCGACTGGGCTTCCCGGGGAAGCACATGCCGTCGGAACTGGATGAGCGCGCGGCTCTGTTCCGCGATCTGTTGTTCGGCCGAAGCATGCTGTTGCTGCTGGACAACGTCCGCAGCCTGGAGCAAGTGCTCTACTTGCTGCCGCCCAATGCCAGCTCGGCTGTGGTGATCACCAGCCGCGACCGCTTGCTGGCGCTGGACGACGCCTTCCGGCGATCCGTGAACAGCCTGGAGTCGGACGACGCAGTCGAGCTTTTCCATGACGTCGCCCGGCTTCCCCGTGATTCGTCTGAGCGCGGGGACTTGGTGCTGGTGCGGCGGATCGTCGAGTTGTGTGGGCGATTACCGCTCGCTATCCGCATCGCGGCCGCGCGGTTGAAAGACGACACGACTCGGACTCTGGACGACACCGTGGTTCTGCTGGCCGACGAGCATTCGCGACTGCGAGAGCTCGACGACGGCGACCGCAGCGTGGTTACTGCACTCGCTACCTCCTACGCCGCCCTGCCGTCCGACTTGAAGCATGCCTTGTCACTGATCGCGCTGCATCCGGGTACTCGTATCAGCACCGCCGGGGTGGCCGCGATGCTCGGTATGGCACCGGCTGCTGCCGAGCGTACGGTCGACGCACTGGTCGGCGCGGCCATGGTCGAGCGTCGTGCGCGCGGTGTATACCGGTTTCACGATTTGATCAGGGCATACCTTCGGCAGGTTTGTTCTTCGGCACTGGCCGAAGGGCAAGGGATCGTTGTGCAACGGTCGCTGTTCGATCACTACCTCCGCACAGCGGCCGTCGCTGACTCGATCATCGCGAAGGATCGCTACCGCATCTCCCTGTCACTGTCATCCGACCCGAAGTTCGAAGTCGAGTTCTCCGATTGCGACTCCGCGACGAAATGGATGGTCGATGAGCTTGAAAATTTCCTTCCCATGGTTGAGGGAATGAACTTGGTTGGGCATGAAGAGACCTGCTGGCAGTTCGCATATTGCCTGCGGGGATACTTTTTCGTATCGAAGGAATGGGGCATCTGGATCAAGACTTACCAGGTGGCGCTGACCGCGACCCGCAGGCTCGGCGACCGCAGGGCGGAGGCGATCATCCTGATCAATCTCGGACTGGCCTCAGATGAGCTCGGGCGTAAGGGTTCGGCAAGCGCGTACTACGACCTGGCGCACAAGGCGTTCACAGACGCAGAGGATCTTCATGGCGCGACAAACACGGTGCACAACCTCGCATGGTTGGAGTACTCGCGGGGCAACTTCGCCAACGCTCTGTCACTGAGTCAGCGTGCCTTGGAATTCTACGCGTCGACGAAGAGCCGATCCAACGCCGCGATCGCCATCGACTGTATGGCACGAGCCCAGCTCAAGTTAGGGATGCTCAAGGCGGCGACAGCGCGGTTTCAAGAGTCGCTCGACCTTTTCATAGAGCTTGACTTCCCGCCGGTGGACATCGCTCAGATCCACTCGCAGCTCGGACGCGTGATGATCGAGAGCGAGCAGTACGCCACCGCCGCGCATCACTACCGGGCCGCCATCGGGTACGCCCGGCAGGGAGGCGGGCTCTATGAAGAGGCGTGGGCGCTGGAAGGGCTCGGCAGCGCCTCGGCGGCGCTTGGCCGCAATGACGAAGCAGCGATGCACAAGACCGCCGCGCAGTCTCTCTACGAGGCGATCGGCGCACCCGACGCGGACAGGCTCAATGCCTATCGAGTCGAGCAGGTGACTCCGAGGGACGACAAGAAGGCTGAGGAACAGCCTGCTCCCGGGACAAGCGACCTTCGCGTCGTCGAGCCGCCTCTTCGTGTGCTCGCGGTCAATGACGAGTGGTCGTCCCGGCACGGAGGACTCAGCACCTACAACCGGCTGTTGTGTACGGCCCTTGCCAACGAGGGGGCCGACGTCTATTGCTTTGTGCGGGATGCTTCGGAGCAGGAGCGGAAGGAAGCAGCGGCCGCGGGTGTCACGTTGGTCGTTGGCAAGCAGCCGATGACCAGGGTCTCGTCCGAGCCGCTCACACGGCGCCCTGTCTTGCCTACCGGCGTGGTACCGGATGTCGTGATCGGACATGGCCGGATCACCGGTCACTTCGCGGTCCAACTGGTGGAAGACCACTATCACGACGCCAAACGGATCCACTTTCTCCACGTCGTCTCCGACGAGGTGGAGTTTCAGAAGATCGCGGACGACCGCGACCCGATGCTCCTGGCGGAGGAACGTTCTGTCGATGAGTTGGCCTTTGCCGGGGGAGCCTTCCGCGCCGTCGGTGTAGGTCCTGTACTGCATGAGTGGTTACGCCAATATCTCGGCAACGCGGGTAGTCCGCCGTTGCGGCTCGATCCGGGATTCGATCCGAATGACGATGCCGACCGGTTATACCAGCCCAGCGAGCCGGAGCAGATCCTGATGGTAGGCCGGATGGGTCAGCAGGAAATGTCGATCAAGGGGCTGGACCTGGCTGCTGAAGCGATTGGGTTCGCACTCGAGTTGCGCGACTCCGACGATCAAGAGGTGCAACTTGTCGTGCGCGGCGTACCCGATGGAGAGGGGCTGGAAGTGCAGGCTAGGGTGCGGGAATGGGCTGGGTGCCCAGGGCTGCGGGTGCTCCCGCGCGGATACTCGACTTCTACTGAGGCACTCCGAGGCGATCTCCGACGAGCTTTGCTACTGCTCATGCCTTCACGTGCCGAAGGGTTCGGGTTGGCAGGGTTGGAGGCGATCGTCGCCGGAACACCGGTGTTGGTCAGCCGAGCAAGCGGCTTGGGACGATTGTTATGCGAGGAACTACCCGGGTCGCTGGCCCATCGGGTCACCATCCCGATCACCGGAGAACCCCTCAAGGACCGCCAACGATGGGGTCACGCCATCGCGACATTGCTAAGCGACCCGGAAGTGGCGTTCGCCGCGGCTCAAGAGATCCGGCGATTGATGGCGCAGAAGCGTACGTGGAAGATGGCCGCGCGAACATTGCTGGACGAGATCCATTCGACTGCTTCGGAATTGGCTTGACATGAGCGAACAAGCAACCTTCGGAGCCGAGTTGCGACGTCGCCGTCAAGAGGCCGGTCTCTCGCTGACGACGCTTGCTGAGCGCACTCACTACAGCAAGGGCTACCTCAGTAAGGTTGAAACCGGGATCGCCACACCGAATCCCGCGCTCGCCGCGTTGTGCGAGTCCGAACTCGGGGCGGTCGGGGTGCTGACCGCATTACTGCCGAGGAGCTCGCCTTGCCGCGCGAGCCGTTCGACTCTTCGGCCGTACGAGCTGCCCGCTGCCGCTGCTGTGTTCGCTGGTAGGACCGCGGAGGTGCGGGCGGTCCGTAATGCCCTTGAAGTGGCCGGTGGCGTCTGCGTGATATCCGGCATGGGTGGTATCGGTAAGACGGAGCTCGCCGTCCGCTGTGCACACCGCCTTGCGCCCGGATTCGTCGACGGATGCTTGTTCCTTGATCTGCGTGGGTGTGGTGTCGACGTACCGATCGCCGGTTCAACCGTCATGCACAGCAGGATATTGCGTGCACTTGACGTTCCCCTAGAACGGATCCCGGATGATCCGGACGATCGCGCCGCGGTGTACCGATCTTGCCTGCGTGGACGTAGCCTGCTGCTTGTCCTGGACAACGTGGTCAGCGCTGAGCAGGTGCGGCCTCTGCTGCCCGCCGAATCGAAATGTCGGGTCTTGATCACAAGCCGGTCCAGGCTGACTTCGCTGGATGACGCTCGACACGTGTTCCTGGACGGGCTGAACGAGCCCGAGGCCGCTGAACTGTTCGTCTCTCTCGTCCGCATGTCCCCAGGAGAAATTGTCGCCAGAGTGGTTCACCATTGCGCTGGGCTGCCGCTGGCGATCCGGATCGCCGCGGCACGGCTTCGCGCTCACCCGGCTTGGGACATCCGCGAGCTGGATCGGCGGCTCGACGCCGAAGTCTCACGGCTAAGCGAGCTCGATGACGGCGAGCGCTCTCTGCAAGCGACCTTCCAGTTGTCCATGCGACAACTCAGCTCCGAAGACGTCAGCCTCTTCGGTTTGCTCGCGCTGCATCCAGGTAAGGATTTCGACGTTTACAGTGCGAGTGCCCTGCTCGCGCGTCCGTTTCGAGAGGTCGATCGGCTGCTCGACCGGCTCCATGACGTGTATCTGCTTACCCAACCCAGTGCGGGCCGGTACAGCTTCCACGACCTGCTGCGACTGTTCGCCGCCGAGTCTGTGCTCGCTGCCATGACTGATCGGCAGCGCAGGATCGCATTCCGACGGTTGATTGACTTCGCCGTGCGAAGCGCGGCGCAGGCGGACCGTCTGCTTTTCCCGCATCGATTCCGGTGCGAAATTGAATTCGGTGAATCCGTTCCAGAAATAGTGCGACTGGATGATGCGGACGCGGCATTCGCTTGGTTTCGATGCGAGTGGAGGGGCTTGGTCGAATTGTGCAGAGTTGCCCGTGAACGTGGTGAGCATGAGCGATGCTGGCAGCTCGCATACCTACTTTGCCGCTTCTTCTTCATGCAAAATTGTGGGATCCGTGGATCCTAGCCATCGTTGGGCGTGCAGGTCGGCTGAAACGCTCGGTGAGAGCCGGGTATTAGCTGCCGTGACGGCAAGCTTGGGCGTGGCATTCGCCGATTGTGGCGATCTCGATGAGGCGTCCAGCTGCTTTGGTGGGGCAATCGCACTGTATCGCCGAATCGGCGACGATCATGGGGAGCACGCCGCGCTGGCGCTCAGCGCGTGGGTCCGCTTCTGCTGTGGTGAGCACGCGGATGCGCTGAGGGACCTTCGGCGCGCATGTTCACTACTTGCGTATTGGCAATCGACGTTGCGCTGCGATCGTCACACTCCGCATCGCTCTAGTGCTGACAGCGCTTTGGCAGGCCGTCGACGCCGCAGACCTTGTCGCAGAAGCTTCGGTTGTCTTCGGTGAACTAGGATTGGATCTCGATGCGGTGGTTGCCCTCAACTGCCTGGCCTGGGCGTGGTTCCACGCGGGAGACCAAGACCGCGCGAACGAGGCCTATAGCGACGCGGCGATCGAGCGACAGCCTACGGAAGCCCTTACGAAACGGCTCGTGCTTACACCGGGATGGGCAATGTTGCCGTGGACCGAGGTGCCGCTGGCCTGGCCGAGGAAATGTGGAAACGGGCTGACGTGGTCCATCCTGATTTGGACCCGGTCTTCATCGGGGAAGCTCGCGTTCGGATACAGGTGAAGGATCGCTGGGATCTCTACAGCAGTTGCCCGAAATAGGTCTTCACAACCGTAGGATCAGTCGCCGTCCAGACCTCGGCCCAATGCCCGCTTCGGCTCAGGGAACGAACGACACATACGTTCTCGCCGATCGGGGCGATGCTGGTGATGGGCTCGTACATCGCCCTGGTCGATGGCGGCCTTCAAGCGTCGCGACGCTTGATGCGTGCGCGGTGTTTGGCCACATTGACGCGGTTCCCGCACAACCCCGGCATGCAATAGAGACGCCGCCCCGGCCGTGTCGTGTCGATGAACGCGCCTTGGCACGTAGGGGCGCCACACGCGCGGAACCGTTCAGCGCCGAGGGTTTGGACGACACCGAGGATCCCGACGCCGCAGATCAGGGACAGCGTGTCGGCGACCGTCGCACCCGGTTGCGGGGAAACAGCCCACCGAGAACGGCCAGACGAGGTGGCGAGGGTGACAGCACCGGCCGGCGAAGTGAGCGCGGAAGCTCCGGCGATGAGGCGCGCCCGATCCGGCTGATCGATCAGTTCCCGCACCGTGGCGCGCAGCCGATGGACAGCGCGCAGCTCACCGGGGCGGCTGGGCGCGGGTAGAGAGTGAAGGTCAGCGAAGGCGGCGAGGTCGGGCAGGTGTTCTTCGCCGTGCCAGACCTCAGGAGCGGTGTTGACCAGCTCGGTAGCGATGCCCGCCGCCCAGACGTAATCGTCTAACGCTACTTGCATCCCTTACCAGCCTCTCGTACGTTCACGGTTAACCGCTACTTTAACCCTTACCGGGAGGTTGTCCGTGGAGATCGACGCCTTGGTGTTCGACATACTCGGCACGCTCGTCGACGAACCGGCCGGGATTCGCGCGGCCGTCCAGCAAGCCCAGCCGTATGCCGACGCGGACGAGTTGGTCGAGCGATGGCTTGGCCACCTTGAAACCGAGCAGCGCCGCATCGTCGCAGGGGACAGGCCGTACGCCGCGAGCGACGTCCTCGACCGCGAAGCCGCCGAAACGGATGCGCTCGCGACAGCGGGCCGCAGGATGCCGCCCTGGCCCGACACCGTCGAAGGGTTGGCCCGGCTGGCGGAGAGCTACCCCCTGATCGGGCTCTCCAACGCCAGTCGGACGACCTTGCTCCGGATGAACGCCCACGCGGGCCTCCGCTGGCATCAAGCGCTCTCCGCCGAAGAGGTGCGGAGCTACAAGCCGGACCCCGCGGTCTACGAACTGGCCGTCAAGGTGTCCGGCGCCCCACCGGAGCGGCTGCTGATGGTCGCCGCCCACGCGTGGGACCTGCGGGGTGCGCAGAGCGTCGGTCTGCGGACCGCTTACGTCGCCAGGCCCGTCGGGGACCCTCCGTCGGAGACCGATCGCTTCGACTTCTACGCCGACGACCTCCTCGATCTGGCCGCTCAGCTCGGCGAACGGCACGCGTGATCAGAACTGTCGGTGCCTCCCGCTAGGTTCATCCCAGTCCCCACCGAGGCACCCCCGCAAGGAGAAGATGCGTTGTCAGACTGGGAAAGAGCGAGCACGGCACGGGTGTTGGCGCCCGCTCGCCCGCGCAAGCTCGCGAAGGTCCCGTTCGTCGAACTGGCCGACGGACGGGTGCAGGGCGTGGTGTCCAGCGGATCGGACATCGGGCGGGTGTACGTCTCGTCGGTCGCGGCGAGTACGTACGAATTCGCCTGCAGTACCAACAACAACCGGCCTTGCGGCGGGGCGCGGGGGATGTTCTGCAACCACATCCTCGCCTTGCTCAACGAAGCCACCCTTCAGTACGGCGCCGAGCGCGTCGCGCGCTATTTGCGTGTGGAGCCTGACGAATTGACCGCGCAGGCCATCTCGCAGACCACGAGCGCGACCCGGCCGTCCCAGGGGGACAACACCGCCGCCGCGTCCGTGTTCAGCCAGTTCCTGCGGCACTTGGCGTACCTGGAATTCGAGCCCTCGACGGCGCCCGTGCCGGAACTTCAGTGGTTCCCGCCGACCAGGGCGGTGGTGTGATGCGTACCGACCTGCTCACCGACCCCATCGCCGGTCTCGACGAGGCGTTGGCGACCGTCGATTCCTTCGATCAGGTACTCGTCGCCGGGCTGCTGCGCCCTCAGCGGATCACTGGATTGACCGAGCTGGCGGACGCCGTCGCCGGGTCACCGCTGGCGACGCGGGTCGCCGAGGCGGCCGAGAAGACCGCGGCCGGAGCTGCGGGGGAGGAACACTTCGTTTCCCTTGCCGCGGCGAGGATCGCGGTGTTCGGCTCGGTGCATGACGCCCTAGCTGCCCGGGTGGCCGAGGCGACCGGCCGAACGTCCGATGAGGACACGGCTCCGGGCGCCGCTGGTGCCGAGTCGCCGAACTTGCTGGCCGCGGCTCGTTCCTGGCTGTCGGACCTGGCCCGGGCCGGTTGGCAGGGGATCGACCACGATCTGGTTTCGGCCTCGGCTCCGGTGATTTCCGCGCTGCTCGCGGAACCGGGCCTTCGACGGCTGGCCGTCCTGCTCGACGGGTTCGCGGCCGAGCTTGCGGCGTCCTGTCCTGGTGCGGCGCAGGATCGTATCCCTGTCCGGCGCTGGGGTGACCTGTGGTCGCGCGGGATGCTGCTGACCGTGCCCAGTGTGGTGGCGACACCTGCGATCGGCACCGTCACCGGCCGTCTGCTCCCGCTCGGGGTGGACCTGCTGGAACACTCGACGGCCGCGCAGGCCCAGGTCCATGCGGTGTTCGAACCGGAGGACGGCACCGCGCCGCGTCTCGTGCGCGCGAGTGTGACCGTGCCGAAGCCGGACACGATCATCGGAGCCGGGATCTGGCAGCTGCTGCGGCCGCATCTGTCCCTGCTCGCAGCGGTCAGCGAGGGACGCTCGATGGACCTCGCGGAGATGCCGATGACCGCCGAGGGCGACCTTCTCTGGCGGGACGAGCACGCTCGTCCCGGTGAACTCGCGGACGCTTTCGCTACCGCGCGTGTCATCCTGCCGAAGGCCGGCACGGCGTCGGTCGTGCCGCTGGACCGGCATCCGGCGCGCATTTCAGTTCCCGTCTTCCTGGAGGGTTACGGCACCGAAGGCGACGAAGACGCGCTCAGGTTCACGTTCGCCGGAAGTCATCTCACTGTCGAGACCGACCGGATCCCCGCCGCCGGTCCCCTGACCCCGAAGGCGGTCGCGGGATCGAGCGCGTGCATCGGCCTGATCCGGTGGGACGACGGGGGTTTCCGGCTCCAGCCGCTCGCCGTGGAGACCACCGTGCGCAAGAAGACCACGGCCGTCCACGCCGGAGCGTGGGCCGGGGGCACCACGGACAAAGCCGGGGTGAAAGCCGAGAAGGCGGCCACCGACGCCGCGGCCGTGCTGCGCGAGCGTGCCGGAAGGCTGTTGCGGAAATGACCGACTCCGAGGACAACCGCCGCCAGGTCCTGTACTGGCGGCTGCTCGCCCGGCTCTTCGACAACGACGAGCAGGCCGCGCTCGAGTCGGCGAGTGTGGCCGTGGTCGAGGACATCGGCCTGCCGTCCGCATTGCTGGATCCGAACGTCGCCGTCGACTCGATCGTCCAGCGCCATCCGGAGCTGGCCGCCGAGTTCGACGGGCTGATGGTTCCCGAAGCCGAGGACGGCCGGGACAAGGCCGCGGAGGTGCGTCGCGCGGCACTGGTGTCGAAAGTGCTGCTCAACGTCTTCGCCCCGGCGCCCCACACGGTGACCGCCAGCCAGTTGTCCTGCTGGCAGGCCGACGCGGGCTGGTTCGAGCGCGCGCTGGGCTGCCGTCCGGGCGAGCTGCGTGGCGGACGCCCGGGCGGAGCCCCGACAGGGCTCGGCGGCACCGGCGGGGGCGGCGCTCCCGACCTGAGCACGCTGCTCCCGGCGATCGGCCCGGAACTCGGTGGCATCGAGGCGGACCTCGTCAAACGGATGCATCTGCGCGAGGTCCTCGCCGATCCGGCGCTCGCGGCGAAGCTGAGCCCGAGTATGTCGCTCATCGAACAGTTGTTGCGGGACAAGGACAACCTGTCCGGAGTGGCGCTGGCCAACGCCAAGTCGCTGATCCGCCGCTACGTCGACGAGATCGCCGAGGTCCTGCGAACCCAGGTCGAGAAGGCCTCGACCGGCAAGGTGGACCGCTCGGTCCCGCCGAAGCGCGTGTTCCGCAACCTCGATCTCGATCGCACCATCTGGAAGAACCTCACCAACTGGAGCCCGGAAGAGGAACGGCTCTACGTCGATCGCCTCTACTACAAGCAGACCGCGAAGAAGACCACACCGCAGCGGCTCATCGCGGTCGTCGACCAGTCCGGTTCCATGGTCGACTCGATGGTCAACTGCGCCGTGCTGGCCTCGATCTTCGCCGGACTGCCCAAAGTGGACGTTCACCTGATCGCCTACGACACCCAGGCTCTCGACCTCACGCCGTGGGTGCACGATCCCTTCGAAACCCTGCTGCGCACCAACCTCGGCGGCGGCAACGACGGCATGGTCGCGATGGGTCTCACCCAGCCGAAGATCGCCGAGCCCGCCAATACCGTGGTGGTGTGGATCTCCGACTTCTACGAGACCCGCGTCGAGCAGCTTTTCGAGAGCATGGCCGCGATCCACCGGTCCGGGGCGAAGTTCATCCCGGTCGGCTCGGTCACCAGTGCCGGACGAGGCAGCGTGAACCCGTGGTTCCGCGAGCGCTTCAAGGACCTCGGCACCCCGGTGATCTCCGGCCACATCACCAAGCTCGTCCACGAACTCAAGACCTTCCTCACCTCCTGAACTTCCCGAAAGGCACGACATGT
Organism: Amycolatopsis sp. lyj-84; assembly: GCF_046549075.1. Classification (NCBI taxonomy): domain Bacteria; kingdom Bacillati; phylum Actinomycetota; class Actinomycetes; order Pseudonocardiales; family Pseudonocardiaceae; genus Amycolatopsis; species Amycolatopsis sp. lyj-84. The sequence goes on along the minus strand of NZ_JAJPWO010000001.1, from coordinate 732,577 downwards.
CCGACGTCTTGCGCGCCCCCGCCGAACTCAAGTACGCCGAAGAGCTGGACTGGCTGGAGTCGGTCGACGACAGCCCCAAACCGTTCGCCTGGCGCCTGTCCCCGAAGATGGTCCGCCTGTTCGTCCTGGGCGCCGAGCGCGCCGACGGTCTCGACCGCGAGATCTCCCAGAAGTGGTTCGGCGACCGGAGCATCGTCGAGCGCGCCATCGTCACGCTCGCCTCCGACCGGGGGTTGCTGCTGATCGGTGATCCCGGGACCGGCAAGAGCTGGCTCGCCGAACTGCTGGCCGCGGCGATCTCCCGGAACTCCACGCTCGTCGTGCAGGGGACCGCGGGCACCACCGAAGACCACATCAAGTACTCGTGGAACGTCTCCATGGTCATCGCCAAGGGCCAGTCCCGCGATTCGATGATCCCGTCGCCGATCATGACCGCGATGGAGGCGGGCTCGATCGGCCGGTTCGAGGAGCTGACCCGGTCCACCAGCGACGTCCAGGACGCGCTGATCTCGATCCTGTCGGAGAAGTACATCTCCGTGCCGGAACTGGACAGCGACGGCATCGTCTTCGCCAAGCCGGGCTTCTCGGTGATCGCCACGGCCAACAGCCGCGACCGCGGCGTGAACGACCTGTCGTCGGCGCTCAAGCGCCGGTTCAACTTCGTCCGCATCCCGGTGGTGACGAACAAGAAGAGCGAGGCGGAGATCGTCCGCTTCCGCACCGAGGAACTCCTGCGCCGCCACCAGATCGAGCTGGACGTGCCACCGACGCTGCTGGACGTCCTGCTGCGCAGCTTCGGCGACCTGCGCGCCGCGGCGGCGTCGGCGGGCAGCGACGACGAGAAGCTGGAGTCCGCGTTGTCGACCGCCGAACAGATCGGCGTGCTCGAAGACGCGGTACTGCACAGCAACTTCTTCGGGGAACGCGCACTGACGGCCCGCGCGCTGGCGTCTTCGCTCGTCGGCTCACTCGCTCGTCGTGAGCCAGAGGACCTGGCGATCCTCAACAAGTACCTGCACGGCGTCGTCGAGCCGCGCAGCAAGGACGAGGGCGGAGACTGGCCGGAGTTCCTCGACGGCGGCCGCGACGCGATCGCCACCCTCTCGTGAGCGGCGCCTTCGAGGCGCTGCGCGGCCAGTTGCAGGAGGCCGCGGCCGCCTTCGCCGACGGGCCCGGCGCGTTGGAGGGCATCCTGCTCGGGCTCGTCGACGACGTCGACCGCGCGGTGCGGGAGCCCCTGGAGATCTTCCCGGTCTGCCACCATTCCCCGGCTTCGGCCGTGTCGATGGCGCGGCGGTTGCGGGAAAAGCAGCCGAAGGTGGTCTACCTCGAACTGTGCGAAGACATGGCGCCGCTGCTGACCGAGCTGCGCAACTGCCGTCTCCCCGTGGCGGTGCAGGCTTTCGCGACGGACGTGAAGGGCTTCCCGGCCGAGTGGGCGCCGCTGTCGGTGGTCGCGCCGATCACCGAGGCGTCGGCGGAGTACCAGGCGATCGCGTACGCCCTCGACACCCCGGGCGTCGAACTCGTCCTCGTCGACCGGTCGGCCGACCACGTCTTCCAGTGGGACGAGCGTGAGCCGTCCCCTGATCCGGACGCGCCGCCCGCCGAGGAAGAGGCCGCGCTGCACGGTGACGCGGTCGGCGTCGAGATCGGTGATCTGCGGCCGCGGTTCGCCGAACTCGAGGAACACCTGCTGCGGCACGGGCGGGTCCGGCACTGGTCGGAGTGGTGGCACCAGTACGTCGAACTGCCGCTCGGCGACAGCGACCACGACACCTATCGCCAGGTCATGTTCCTGATCGGCAGCCTGTTCCGCCGTCTCGCTCCCGGGGACACCCGCCGCGTGCGGGTGGACGAGGATCGTGAGCGCTACATGTGGACCCGGATGCGTGAGCACCTCGCGGCTTCGGGCGCCGATCCCGCGGACTGCCTCTACGTCTGCGGCGCGTTCCACGCGGCCAGCCGGGTCGCGGAGTTCGGCGTCGAGGGCACGGACGGGTTCGTGATCAGCCCGCGCAGCGCGAGCACCTGGCAGTACGGGCTGATCCCGTCGAGCCACACGTCGATCGAGGCGCAGTTCGGCCTCGCCGGGGGATCGGTCTCGATCGCCGCGAACGAGTGGGCGAAGAACCTCAAGCGCACCAAGGTCAAGCAGTTTCAGTTGGACGGGCAGGTGGGCGGCCCGAAGCGGAAGAAGGCCGCGGAGCTGCCCTCGCCCACACCGGATCCGGTGGCGTCGGACCAGCTTTCCGGTTTCCTGCAACGGCCTCCGGTGCTGGACAAGCTGGACGAGGCCGAACTGCTGGGATGGTCGGTCGAGGTCGTGCGGGCGGCTCGCTGCAACGGCTATCTGTCCTCGACGGCCGACGCCATCGCGGTGTTCGAGACCTCGATCCTGCTGGCCGGGCTGCGCGACCGGGCGAAGCCCACGCCGTACGACTTCCAGGACGCGGCGGTCACGTGCATCGAGAAGGACGTCGTACCGGGCAGACGCGACGTGCGCCGCATCGTCGAGATCATGATGGGCGGCGACCGGATCGGCCAGGTCGGCTACGACGCGCTGCCGCCGCTGGCTCGCGACGTGCACGACAGGCTCGAACCCCTGGATCTCAAGCTGCAGCAACGAGGTGTGCAGCGGGCACTGCTCGACATCGCCTCGCGGCCGGAGCTGGAACCCTGCTCCGATCTGTTGTGGATGCTGCGCTACCTGATGCCGCACGGCGCGGCGCGGCCGATCATGGGGGAGCGGCGGCTCGGCGAACGCCCGATCCAGGAGTCGTGGGATCTGGCGCTGGGCACCCACCAGCGAGCCCTCATCGAGCTGGGCTATGAAGGCGTCAGCATCGAACAGGTGCTGGAACAACGTCTTCGGCGCGCGGCCTATCACCCCCAGGCCACCGCGGCGAAGGTGCTCGGAACCGTCGAGGACGCGACGCTCTACCTGCGCAGCGCCCGGCTGGCGGGAGAGCTGGGCACGCGTGCGCTGGAGGTGCTGGCCACCGAGCGCACCGTCGACGGCGCGCCGGAGGTCCTGCGCCGGGTGCGGCGGCTGCTGGCGCACTACCGGACCAGCGAGCCGGTACTGCCCCGGTGGATCGAGGACTTCGTCAAGACGGGGTACGCGCACTACTGCACGCTTCTCCCGGCGGCCTTCACCGACGAGGAGGCCGGCGTCGAGCAGGTCGCCGCGATGCTGGGCTTCCTGTTCAGCATGGAGGCGCTCGCCTTGTCGCTGGGCTGCGACCGCACCCAGCTGGAGCTGGCGATCGCCGGATCGCATCCGCAGGAGCCGTCGAAGGTGGCGCTGCTGTGGGCGGCGCAGGTGCAGCTCGGGCATCTCTCGCGCGCGGAACTGCGTGAGCGCTGCGCCGGGCTGCTGGCCAACCCGATGGTGCTCCCGGCCTATCCGCGCTACCTCAGCGGGTTCGTCCACGCGCTGGAACCGGCTCCGGGGCTGGCCGACTTCGTCGTCGAGGCGGTGTCGAACGCCTTCGCCGAGCTCCCGGACAGGTTGCTGCTGCCGTGGCTGCCGACCCTGATCACGACGTTGCGGTCACGAGGTGCGGAGCTCGTGCCGCTCCTCGTGCGCGAAGCCGGACGGCTGTTCCCCGGCAGGCTCGCGGCGCTCGACGAATGGGTTCCGCCCTGGAAGAACGAGCCGGAGCCGGTCGCGGTGGCGAGGAACGCCGGAGGAAGCGGCCTCGCGTTGCTGGCCGCGCATCCGGCGACCTGCGACGCCGTGGCGGATCTGCTGGGCTGCGACGAGCCATGGGGGAGCGTCGGGCCCACGGGCTTGACGCTGCTCGGCCAGTACCCGGACACCGCCGCGGCGCTGGAGGAGGTGCTCACCGGGGCATGACGCCGGAGGGTGGTCGGCCGGACAGCCGGCCGACCACCCGATCCCTCAGTCCGCGACCCAGCTGCCGTGGAAGCCCAGCGGTACCGGCCTCGGCAGGTGGATGCGGGCCAACGGCTTCGCGGTGAAGTCCTGCGCCGAGAGGATCACCAGGTCCGAGGCGTTGCGGTCGGGGTTGTTCACGTAGGCCAGGGCGTAACCGTCGTCTTCGGACTTGCCGCGCGACGACGGGACGAACACCGCCTCGCTCGCGTCGGCGCCCCGGCCGAAGCGGTGCACCTCGGACCGCCCGCTGAACAAGTCGTGCTTGATCAGCGCGTTGCCGAAGGTGTCGGCCGGCTTGTCGAGGTAGACGTCGAACAACTCGCCGGGGGAGGCCGAGTAGCCGTACCGGTGCCGTCGTGACACCAGGCTTTCGTTGACTCGCGGGAACTCCTGCGGCCGGTCGTCGAGGACGCGGCGCCGCACCCGTCCCTGTGCCAGGTCGATCGTCCAGCGCTCCAGCACCGGCGGGCCCGACGCCGACGGACCACCGAAGCCCTGCTTGCCCGCCACCTCGAACGGCGCCGGCATCGTCGTCAGGTCGACCACCACCGTGGAGCCCTGCTCGTAGGCGTTGAGCGTATGCGAATAGAACACCGGATCCACGCCGAACCAGCGAACCGGGCCGCCGTCGCGTTTCATCACCCCGACCCTGGCCGGATGATGCGTGTTCCACTTGTAGGGCACGATCTTGCCGGGCTGCGGGTCGAAGGTGACCGGCACGTCGAAGACGACCACATAGTTCTTCGTGAGCCCGAAGTCGTGCATCATCGGACTGTCGGTGACCGGGATCCGGGTCGTCCGCACCACGCGGCCGGTCCGGTCGACCATCAGATGCCGCACGTGGTCCCAGGTCGGGTGGTAGGTCACCGCGTGCAGTTCGTCGGCGAGGGCGTCGAACTTGGTGTGCGCGGTGTAGGAACCCTCCAGTGAGCCGCTGAAATCGAACGGGCCCAACGTGTTCAGCTCGCCGTCGAGTTCGTACGGCGGGGCGCCGGACTCCTGCAGGGTGAGGATGCGGCCGTGGTGGCTGATCACGTGCGTGTTCGGCGCGAAGTCCTGCTCGGGCACGGGCCACGGGTACCGCTCGCCGAGTTTCGCCGCGACACCGGAAGAACGCACCCAGCGGTTGCGATACCACTCGGCCTTCCCGTCGCGCAGCCGGACGCCGTGCACCATCCCCTCGCCCAGCATCCAGTGATGAGCGCGCGGGTCTTCGAGCCCGAGGACGTTCGGGCCAGTGCGCAGGTACCGCCCGCAGAGGTCTTTCGGGATGCGCCCGGTGACCGGCAGGCCGAACGCGGTCACTTCCTCCTTGACCGGCGCGAAGGCCCCCTCGACGAACGGGTAGCGAGCCTTCGCCGGACTTTGCGCGGCGAAGGCGGATCCGCTGTTCCCGTAGGTCGCGGCCACCCCGCCGATCGCCAGTGCCGCCGCTCCCCGGAGCACGTTCCGCCTGTTCGGTTCGTTCATGGTCGATCCCCCACAATCGGAAGTAAACTGTGTATGCCATGAACAGTGTATGCCTTTACCTGTCTTGGGTGCAACAATGCCCCGATGGACGACGACAAGATCGAGTTGCTGCCGCCGGGCACCGCGCCGGCGTGGGGGTACACCCCGGCGCCCCGGCGCGGACCGAAACCGGGCTACAGCCTCGAGCAGATCGTCGACGCGGCCATCGCGCAGGCCGACGCGGAGGGTTACGCGGCCCTGTCCATGCCGTCGATCGCCAAGCGCCTCGGCATCACCGCGAACGCGCTCTACCGGTACCTGAGCTCCAAGGAAGAGCTGCTCGTCCTCGTCGCCGAATCGGCGTGGGGGCCGCCGCCGGAGTCGTCGGACGACGACTGGCGGGGCGCGGTCACCGCCTGGGCCCGCGCGCTCCTCGAACGCTGCCGTCGTCACCCGTGGCTGATCGACCTTCCGGTGCGCAACGCGCCGACCACGCCGAACCTGCTGGGCTGGCTGGAGAACTTCCTGGAAGCGATGGCGGACACGGGCTTGAGCACCCGCGACGTGATGGGCTGCGTGGTGCTCGTCGACGGCTGGGTGCGCAGCACCGCGGCGCTGGTGCGTGACGTCAACGCGAGCGCGCCCGACCGGACCCTGGCGCTGACCGAGTTCCTCGCGCCGCGCCTGCGGGAGCGGGGCTACCCGCGCGTCGCCGCGGTGATCTCCGGTGAGGCCTACGGCGAAGACGGCATCGACGACGGCGACGTCGAATTCGGCCTCGGCCGCATCCTGGACGGCATCGAGGCGCTGATCGTCAGCCGGTGAACAACCGGTCGAGCCGGTAGTCGACGAGTTCCGCGGCCTGTGCCGTGTCGTAGGCGCCGACCAGGATGCCGGTGACGAGCCCGGCGGACATCGTCGCGAGGGTGGAAGCTTCCAGGCGGGGGTCGGCGTCGGCTGAGATGGCACCCTTCGCCTGCGCCTTCCCGAGTAGATCCGCGAGCGCGCGGATCAAGTGGGGCAGCAGCGGTTCCTGGTCGGGATCCTGACTTCCGCGGGTGACGTCGACGGCGAAGTAGGCGATCTGCACGGCGGCCAGTATGCGGCCGCGCTCGCCTTCGGGGAGGACTCCGGTGAGGTAGGCGCGCACGATGGCGCGTTCGCCGCCGGTCTCCATGGCCTTGCCGATCGTCTTCCCGGCGATCTCGCCGGTCAGTTCGACGATCCGCTGCCAAGCGAACCGCAGCATCTCCTCCTTGGTCGGGAAGTAGTACTGGACCAGGTTCATCGAGATGCCCGCCTCCGCGGCGACCGCACGCAGTGTGACCGCCTGCAGGCCTTGGGCGGCGGCGATCCGGAAGAGCGCCTCCGCGATCTCGCGCCTGCGCTCTTGGTGGTCGACACGTTTCGGCACGCGATCACTCTGCCATGTCGTCGAGAGGTGGCCGGAGCGGCCACGGACTGTTATGGTGCAAGTGCACCATAAAAACTTCGAGGAGGCACGATGCTGGGGGAGTTCACTGACAAGAAGGCGGAAGAGCGCTTCTTCGCCACCTACGACGCGATCCTGCGGAAGTGGCCGGTTCCCGCCGAGGAACTGGACGTCGAGACGAGATTCGGCCCGACCCGCGTTCGGTCTTGCGGTCCCGAAGACGGCCCGCCGGTCGTCCTGCTTCCCGGCGGGATGGGAACGTCGTTGTCCTGGTATCCGCATGTCGCGGAACTCGCCGTGCGGCACCGGATCCACGCCGTCGACACGATCGGAGAGCCGGGGCGGTCGATCCAGACCGCGCCGATCGAGTCCACAGAGGACTGCGCGGGCTGGCTCGCCGAGGTCGTCGACGGGGTGCTCGCGGGAACCGGCCACGACAAGGTCTATCTCGCCGGAGTGTCGCGAGGTGGCTGGCTCGCTTTGAATCTCGCGTCCCGGACGACCGACCGGATCGCCGGCGTCGTCACCTTCGAAGCCTCGGGATTCGGCGTGATCGGCCGGAGCTTCATCTGGTGGAGCTTGCGTGAGATCTTCCGCTGGTTCCTGCCGAAATGGCTGCTCCGGCTGGTGGCGTCCGGGGATCCGGACGTGCGGCACACCATGCGACCCCTGCTTTTCGCTGCTCTGAAGTACAAGCAGCACCTCCCCGAGATGCACCTGTTCGGCGACGACGAGCTGTACGCCATCGACGTACCCACCCGGATCGTCGTCGCCGAACGCAGTGTCATCCACGATGCCCGCGCGGTGGCGGCCCGGCTCGAATCCTTGAGCCCGCACCTCCGCGTCGAGGTCGTGCCCAAGACCACCCACGGACTGTCCCTCGAGAAACCCGGACTCGTCACCGCCCGGATCCTCGAGGCCGCACCGGTCAGTTCCGGGGCGTGACGTCCGGCCATGACGGGGAGCGTCCCAGCAGTGCGACGATCGTGTCCAAATCGGACGGTCCCGAGCCGTCGACGGCCGGGCCGAAGGCGGCGCCCGGTGCCTTCCGGTTCTGCCCGTTCGGAATCGACTCGGCGAACTTCAGTCCGGCGTCGAGCACCTCCTGCTGGAACTCGATCGGGAGGCCGAGGGTCTTGGCCACGTCCCAGGAGTGCACCAGGTAGTCCACGAAATGGAAGCCCAGTGCCTGCTCCGCGGTGAAGGTGATTTCGGTGGAGAACTCGGGAAGCGCGAACTTGCGGGCGTCGAGGTCGTGGGGCACGAAGGCGTTCAGGACCCGCTTGACCGAGTCGCGGTAGGTGGCGATGGGGTCTTCGCCCAGCGGGACCAGGCGCCAGTAGTCGAGGTGGCTCTCGCCGTCGGCCGAGGCGGCGAAGCCGTAGTGCTGGGTCGCCATGTGCGCGAGGAGGCCGTGCAGGGTCCAGGCGGTGCAGGGGGTCGGTTTTTCCAGGTCGCTGGGGGTGATCTGGGAGACGAGGTCGAGGCTCGCCCGGACCACGATGGCGTCGAGGATGCGGAGTTCATCGATAGGCATACGCACATCATCTACATGTGCGTACGAGTTCGTCAACCGGTTTCGCGAGTCCGGTCGGTATGGTCTGCGCATGGCGGAGCAGAGGAGGCCGGATCTCGCGGCGATGCTCGGCGGGCTGATGCGACGGCTGATGACCGCCGAGACGCCGGTGCTGGCCGAGCACGGGTTGACGATGTGGGGCTACGTGGTGCTCAGCGCCCTCGACGACGGGCCCGTCCGCACGCAGGCCGCGCTCGCCAAGGCGATCGGCGCGGACAAGACCCGGATCATCGGCACCCTCGACACCCTCCAGGAAGGCGGCCTGATCACCCGCGAGCCCGACCCGAAGGATCGCCGGGTCCGGCTGCTGGGGATCACCGAAGACGGCCGCGCCGCGCGAAGGTCGGCCCAGTCGCGGATCCAGGAGCAGGAGGAGCGGCTCCTCGACCAGCTCCCCGCCGCCGACCGCAAGGCGTTCCTCCGCGCCGCGCTCGCGCTTTCCGAAGCGCGATGGCCGTGACCCGGGGGCCTACGCCAGGACCTCGGTGACCATCCCCGCCGGGTAACCGGACGGCGTCCGGTGCCACCACGCGCTGAAAGCCTGGGCAAGCCGCCGCGGCACCTCGATCTGCGCCCCGCCGTCGTGGAAGTCGATCGTCACCAGCACGGCTTCGATTTCCGTGTCACCCCAGGGGATTCGCCGGATCAGCTTGGCGTAGTCGGCGCTGGCGGACACGAACGTGACCACCTTGGTCGCTCCGATCCGGCGCGCTTCCCCGATGACGGCGTCTTCGAGTACACCGGACGGCCAGTCGCTGAGCTTCAGCTTCCGGTCGTAGTAGGAGATCGGCTCGTCGGCGCGCAGGATTCCGTAGCCACCGCTGAGGATCAGCGTCCGTCCGTGTTCGACGGCCTCGCCCAGCGCGCCGCCGACGTTCCGGTAGAAGTGCCCGTTGTAGCGGAGCCACGCGGGCCGCAGTCCGCCGCTGTCGACCTTGGACCTCGCCAGGACCTCGGCCCGCGCGCGAAGCATCTCCTCCGGCCAGACAGTGCCGGTTTCGGGCTCAGTACCGCCCCGGGTCTTGCCCTTCGAGCAGCCGAGGATCGTCAGCGCCTCGCGTGGATCAATCGTGTCCAGGACGGTTTTCACCGGGGAGACCGTATCAGCGGAACCAGGTCGAACCGCCGCCGTTCGGCGACGGGAGCATGCCGTGACTGGGCGGCCACAACGCCGCCGTCGGCACCTGTTTCAGCTGCGCGCGCAGGGAATGCACCGGCAGCGGCCGTTTCCGCGTGAGCATGGTCGTCGTCCGCGGGTGCAGGTCCACGAACGGGTACGTGGCGTGGAGCGCGCCGAGCCGCCGTTCGAGCCGCAGGCTGCGTTCGGTCAGGTCGGCCGACCCCAGCGCGGGCTGGACGAGCAGGAACTCGCCGCTGCCCAGCCGGACGGCCTGGTCGAGCGGGCGCAGGTCCTCGCGGATCAGATCCGCGATGTTCTGCTCGGTGTGCATCCTGACCCGGTCGCCATGGCGCCGCCCGACCTCGGTGAGGTCGTCGACGGTGATGAGGATCAGGCCGAGCGGGACGGTGTCGGTCGACGCGCCCAGCCAGCCGGCGATCCCGGCCATGGTCGCGAGGCCGGTGTCGGGATCGGTCGCGAGGGCCGGTTCCTCCGGTTTCGGCGACGGCCGTCGCTCCAGCCGGGCGGCGAGGTGACGCAGAGCCGCTTCCGCGCGGTTCTCCACCGGCGCCGCCGCCGGGGTCGTCACGCTGTTCAGGACCTCGTCGATCTTGATCCGCGCGGTGGGCGGCAGCCGATCGCCGAGCGCGTCACGCAACCGGACGACTTCGGCGTAGGCCTCGTCGCGGCGGAAACCCCAGCGGCCTTGGAAACGGCGGGCCGCTTCGACGGACGTCGCCGAGGGGTCGACGTCGTCGAGGTCCTGGGCGACGACCGAGCCGCCGAAGGTCGGGGTGAGCACCGCGACCGACCATTCGCGGGCGAGGTTCTCGTCGGCGCGCAGCAGTACCGGGGTCACGCCGTGCGGCAGGTCCGGGCGGCCGGAATCGACCATGCCGACGACGGTCACGGCCGCGCGCCGGGCGATCCTGGCGTAGACCTCGCGTTCCCGCTCGAAGTACGGCAGGCGCTGGAAGAGCGCGAGGACGACCATGTTCTCGTCGGTGCCTTCGGCGAGCGCGGCCCGTTCGACGGCGTGGGAAGCGATCACCAGCGCGCGTTTCGACAGCACGCCCGCGCGCGCTTCTCCGTCGGTCATCGAATGCATCGCTTCCGTGTGGGGACGAGCACATCAGGCTAGAAGAGCGGGCGGCGTCCGCCTAGCTACACGATGGTGTGACCCTCGCTGACCGGACGCTGATCGGCCCCGGGCATGCTGGAGGGAACCAGACCGCGGAAGGGAGACCATGTCGCCACTCGTCGTGCACGGCCTGTGGTCCCGTGGCCGCGGAATCGTGCTGTGGGGTGAACACGGAGACCGCCCGGCGACCACGTCGATGCGGCCGTCGAGCGCCGCGCGGCCGCATCCGTTCGCCGCGTCGGTCGCGGATCTGACCGAGCTGCACCCCGGGAAACCGGCGTCGGCCGTCCTGCTGCTGCCGTCACGGCGTGGCGGCCCGGTCGCCTCGCCCGAGCTGGGCGCCCGCGGCCGTCCACAGCAAGAACTGTCGCTGGAGCCGTGGTCGGTCCCGGCGCTCCTGATCGACCCGTCCGAGCTGGGAGACCTGGCGGACACCGTCAGCTACGGCACCTCGGTCCGCCACCTGCGCGCCGTCGTCCGGCTGGCCGACGACCTGGTGCGCCGCGGCCGCGTGCTGCCCACGCTCGTGCGGAACGAGATCGTGGCGCGAGCCCGGTGGCGGCCGGTGGCCCGGGGCGGCGACGCCGTCACACTCCGGGCACTGATCGCGGCCACCCCGCCGGTCGGCCGGGCCGAACACACCCGGCCCGGCCCGGCGGCGCTGGTCACCGACGCGCTCCACACCCTGGTCGACGCCGCCGTCCGCGATCGTCTGGCAGCCGCGGGCCACGCCTCGGAGAGCGACGGACGCGAAGGGCCGTTCGGGTCGTGGCTGCACGCGCTGAAGAGCGCCGACGACCGGATCGGCCAGGCACCGGGACGGATGGGGATCGTCGCCGAGGGCATCGCGGCCTGGGACGCCGTCGGCGACACCGACCTCACCGAGGGCACCGTCTGCCTCCGGCTCGACGAGGTCCCCACGCTGCATGGCCCGGCGGACGATCCGGACGACCAGACCGGTGACGGAACCAAGTGGCAGTTGCACTTCCTCCTGCGCTCCGCCGCCGATCCCAGCCTCCTGCTCCCGGCCGAGGACGTCTGGTCCGGCGACGCGGGCGCGAAGTTCACCGACCCCGAAGGGCTTTTCGCCGCCGAACTGGAACGAGCGGCGGGAGTGCTGCCGCTGCTCGATCCGGCGATCCGGGTGGAGAAGCCGGGCATCTACGATCTCACCGTCGCCGAAACCGTGGAGTTCCTCGACGGTGGCGCGGAACAGCTGGTCGCGGCCGGTTTCGACGTCCAGCTCCCGGCGAGCTGGGGCGGCAGGCGGAAGCTCGCGCTCAAGCTGTCCGTCCGCGGGGCGCCCGTCGACCAGGCCGCCGTGCACCGGCTCGGCCGCCACCAGCTCGCCTCCTACCGCTGGGCGCTCGCCGTCGGGGAAGACGCGCTGACCGACGAGGAACTGGCCGGGCTCGCCGCCGCGAAGTCGTCACTGGTGCGGCTGCGCGGCCGCTGGGTGAGCGTGGACCCCGAACTGCTGCGCGCCGGTCTCGAGTACCTGCGCCGCGACCCGGATCGCGAGAAACCGCCGCTGCCCACCCCGGCGGACCTGCTGGCCCTGCTCCGCGGAGGCTTCGAAGCGCCGCTGCCGGTCACCGAGGTCACGACCGACGGCTGGATCGACGACTTCCTCACCGGGCGTGTCCAGCGCACCCTCGAGCCGGTCGAGCCGCCGCCGACGTTCCTGGCGACGCTGCGGCCGTACCAGAGCCGGGGCGTCGCCTGGCTCGCCTTCATGACGTCGATCGGGCTCGGTGCCTGCCTCGCCGACGACATGGGGCTCGGCAAGACGGTCCAGCTTCTCGCGCTCGAAGCGATCGAACGGGCACAGGACGACAACACCGGGCCGACGCTGCTCGTCTGCCCGATGTCGTTGCTCGGGACGTGGCAACGCGAAGCGGCCAGATTCGCGCCGGAACTGCGCGTCCACCTTCACCACGGCGCCGATCGTGAGCACGGGGCGCGGCTGGCGGCGCGGATCGAGGGCGCGGACCTCGTCGTCACCACCTACTCGACCGCCGCCCGCGACGCCGACGAACTCGCGGGCACCCGGTGGCACCGGCTCGTCCTCGACGAGGCGCAGGCGGTCAAGAACCAGAACACCGGACCGGCCCAGGCCTTGCGCCGGATCCCCGCCGGCCACCGGGTCGCGCTGACCGGGACGCCGGTGGAGAACCGGCTCGCCGATCTGTGGTCGCTCTCGGATCTGCTCAACCCCGGCGTCCTCGGTGGCAGGCAAGAGTTCCGTGAGCGGTTCGAAGTGGCGATCGAACGCCGGGGCGATCTCGCCGCGGCCACCGAGCTGCGCCGGCTGACCCGGCCGTTCCTGTTGCGGCGCCTCAAAACCGACCCCACCGTACTCGCCGACCTGCCCGAGAAGATCGAGATCCTCCAGGAGTACCGCCTCACCCGCGAACAGGTGACGCTGTATCGCGCGACCGTGGACGAGATGATGACCAAGATCGCCGACAGCGCCGGGGTCAAACGGCGCGGCAACATCCTCGCGGCGATCACGAAACTCAAGCAGATCTGCAACCACCCCGCGCATCTGCTGCACGACGGTTCGCCGATCGGAAGCCGGTCCGGCAAGGTCAACCGGCTCGAAGAACTCCTCGCGGAGATCCTGGAGTCGGGCGACCGCGTGCTCTGCTTCACGCAGTTCGCCGAGTTCGGTCACCTGCTGGTGCCGCATCTTTCGCACCGGCTGAACGCGAAGATCGCCTTTCTGCACGGCGGGTTGTCGCAGCGCCGCCGCGACTCGATCGTCGAGCATTTCCAGTCGGGCGAAGGCCCGCCGATCCTGCTCGCGTCGCTGAAGACCGGGGGAGCGGGGCTGACGCTCACCGCGGCCACCCACGTCCTGCATCTCGACCGGTGGTGGAATCCTGCGGTCGAGGAGCAGGCCACCGACCGGGCCTTCCGCATCGGCCAGCGACGGAGTGTCCAGGTCCGGAAGTTCGTCTGCCCCGGCACCATCGAGGAACGGATCGACGCCGTCATCACGAAGAAGGAAGCGCTGGCGGGTCTCGTCGTCACCGACGGGGAGGACTGGCTCACGGAGCTGTCCACCGCTTCGCTGCGCGAGGTCTTCGCGCTGGGACGGGAGGCGGCCGATGACTGAAGGATTCCGCCGGGCGTTCGAAGAACTCGGCGTCCACAAAGGACTCGTGCCGCCCTGCCGGGTCGACACGCTGACGATCGGCCCCGGCGCCGCCATCGCCCAGGTGCGGGTGACACGGCAACGGTTCTACGAGGTCCGCGTCGGCCTGCCGACGTTCGGCAAGCAGGTGTGGACGGCGGTCATCGCCGCCGTGGTCGCGGACGAGGCCACGACCACGGCCCTGCTCGACGGGCGGGTCCCGGACGACATCGACCGCTTCTTCGCCGCGGAGCAGGTACCGCTGTTCCCCGAAGCGGCGTGGGAACTGTCGCTGGACTGCACGTGCCCGGGCACCCGCGTCCCGTGCGACCACCTCGTCGCCGGACTGATCGCGCTCGCGGACGAAACGGACCCGTTCGCGATCTTCGCGCTCCGCGGACGGGACCGCACGGCGCTGCTCGAAGAGATCGGACGGCAGGCGGGCGCCCGGGTCACGGCGCCGTCGGCGGAAACCGAGACGGCCGCCCTCGACGAGGTGATGGACGACTTCTTCGGCTGGGGCCCGGCCGGGGACGTCACGAACACGCGACGACCCCCGGCCGGGGATCCGTTGGGGCTGCTCGACGAGGTCCCGCCGCTCAAGGCCACGGTGGACGGCACCTCGGTCACCGCCCTGCTGCGACCGCTCTACCGGGTGCTCACCGGTCAGGAGTGAAGGAACTTCGGCTCGCGCTTTTCGGTGAACGCGGCCATACCCTCCTTCTGGTCCTGGGTGGCGAAGGTGCCGTGGAACAGGCGCCGTTCGAACCGGAGCCCGTCGGCGAGACCGGTCTCGAAGGCCTGGTTGACGGCCTCCTTGACCATCATGGCCGCGGGGCGGGACATGCTCGCGACCTTCGCCGCGACCGCGAGGGCCTCGTCGAGCAGGTTCTCCGCCGGGACGACACGGGAGACGAGTCCCGACCGCTCCGCTTCGGCCGCGTCGATCATGCGGCCGGTGAGGCACAGGTCCATCGCCTTGGCCTTGCCGATCGCGCGGGTGAGCCGCTGCGAGCCGCCCATGCCGGGGATGACGCCGAGGGTGATCTCCGGCTGGCCGAACTTGGCGTTGTCCGCCGCGATCAGGACGTCGCACATCATGGCGAGTTCGCAACCGCCGCCGAGCGCGTAGCCGGAGACTGCGGCGATCAGCGGGACGCGCACGCGGGACAGCGCGTCCCAGCCGGCGAACCAGTCGGCCGCGTAGACGTCGCTGAACGACTGCGGCTGCATCTCCTTGATGTCCGCGCCCGCCGCGAAGGCCTTGGCGGAACCGGTGAGGACGATGGCGCCGACGTCGGGATCCTGGCCGAGTTCGCCCGCCGCCCCGGTGATCTCCCGCATCGCTCGCAGGTTCAGCGCGTTGAGGGCCTTGGGGCGGTTGAGGGTGATCAGGGCGACGCGGTCGCCCGCCCGCTCGACGGTGATGGTCTCGTACTCGCTCATGCGGTGGTTTCCTTGCCGAGAAGGCCGTCGCGGACGGCGGTGATGATGGCGGAGAAGTCCCGGCCGGGACCGTCCCGTTCGACGAACGCCGCGTAGAGTTCCGCGGCCCTCGTGCCGAGCAGGGTGGCGACGTCGTTGTCCCGGGCGGCGGATTCGGCCAGCCTCAGGTCTTTCAGCATCAGGCCGCTGGCGAATCCGCCGCTGTAGTCACGGTTGGCGGGGCTGGCCGGGACAGGGCCGGGCACCGGGCAGTTGGTGGTCAGCGCCCAGCATTGGCCGGACGCGGTCGAGGCGACGTCGAACAGCGCCTGGTGGGTGAGGCCGAGTTCTTCGCCGAGTGCGAACGCCTCGGAGACGGCGATCATCGAGACGCCGAGGATCATGTTGTTGCAGATCTTCGCCGCCTGACCGGCGCCCGACGCTCCACAGTGGATCGCCCTGGCACCCATGACGCCGAGCAGGGGCCCGGCCGCGGCGAACGCCTCCGGATCGCCGCCGACCATGAACGTCAGCGTTCCGGCCTCCGCGCCGACCACGCCGCCCGAAACCGGCGCGTCGACCGCCCGGTGCCCCGCCTCCAGGACCAGTTCGGCCGCCTGACGGGCGTCGGCGACGTCGATGGTGGAGCAGTCGACGAACATCGTGCCGGGCCGCGCGGACGGCAGGATCTCCCGATAGCAGTCGAGGACGTGCTTGCCACTCGGCAGCATCGTGATGACGACGTCGGCCCGCGCGACGGCCGCGCTCGCGGTGTCGAACCTGGCCACGCCTCCGGAGCGGGCGGCGGGAGCCGGGTCGTAGCCGTGGACGGTCTCACCGGACTCGACCAGGTTGGCGGCCATCGGGCCGCCCATGTTGCCGAGACCGAGGAAGGCGATCGTCATCGGGCCACCCCGTTCCACTCCGCGTCGCCGAGATCGGCGAAGTAGGCATCGACGAGCTTGTCCGCCACCTCGGGCAAGGTGGCAGGCGACCACTTCGGCGAGCGGTCCTTGTCGATGATCTGGGCCCGGATGCCCTCGACGAACTCGGCCGAGGAGAGCGCGTGGGTCGAGATCCGGAACTCCTGCGCCAGCACGGCCTCCAGATCGGGCAGCGCCGCGGCGCTGCGGAGCGCGCGCAGGGTCACCTTCAGCGCGGTGGGGGACTTCGCCTCGATCTCCTTGGCGGCGGTGGCCGCCGCGTCACCTCCGGCGTGGAGCCGGGTGAGGATCTCCTCGACGGTGTCGGCCGCGTAGCACTGGTCGATCCAGTCCGCGTCCTTGGCCAGCACACTCGGCGGCGCGGCCTCGGCGAACAGCTCCAGCGCGTTGTCCGGAGTGCGCGACGCGAGCGCGTCGAGAAGGTCCGGAACCCGTTCGCTCGACACGAAGTGGTCGGCGAGTCCACAGTGGATCGCGTCGGGGCCGGAGATCGACCCGGCGGTGAGCGCGACATGCGTGCCGAGTTCACCGGGGGCGCGGGACAGCAGGTACGTGCCGCCGACGTCCGGGACGAAGCCGATGCCGGTTTCGGGCATGCCGATCCGGGATCGTTCGGTGACGATCCGGTGGCTGCCGTGCGCGGAGACCCCGACCCCGCCGCCCATGACGAGACCGTCCATGAGCGCCAGGTACGGCTTCGGGTACCGCGAGATGAGGGCGTTGAGCCGGTACTCGTCGGCCCAGAAGCGCAGGGACGCGGTGCCACCGGTGCGGGCGTCGTCGTAGATCGCGCGGATGTCGCCGCCCGCGCAGAGCCCGCGGTCGCCGGCGCCGTCGATCAGCACCGCGCGGACCGCCGGATCGGAACGCCACGCTTCGAGGCGCTCGAGCATGGCGAGGACCATGTCGTGGTTCAGCGAGTTCAGCGCACGCGGCCGGTTCAGCGTGATCCGGCCGATTCCACTGTGGACGAGGAAGTGGACGTCGTTCACGAAGCCTCCTGCAGCATCCGGCGCGAGATGATCACGCGCATGATTTCGTTGGTCCCTTCGAGGATCTGGTGCACCCGCAGGTCGCGGACGATCTTCTCCAGCCCGTATTCGGCGAGGTAGCCGTAGCCTCCGTGCAGTTGCAGCGCCTGGTTGGCCACCTCGAACCCGGTGTCGGTGCAGAACCGCTTGGCCATCGCCGAAAGCTGGGTGGCGGTGTCCTCGCCCTGGTCGAGCGCGTCCGCCGCCCGCCACAACAAGGTCCTCGCGGCTTCGAGATCGGTCCGCATGTCGGCCAGCCGGAACTGCAATGCCTGCTTCTCGGACAGCTTCTCGCCGAACGCTGAGCGCTCCGACAGATGCCGGACGGCCATGCCGAGCGCGGCTTCGGCGCCGCCGAGGGAGCAGGCCGAGATATTGAGCCTGCCACCGTCCAAAGCGGACATGGCGACCCGGAACCCGTTGCCCTCGCCGCCGAGCAGCGCGGACGCCGGGACGCGGGCGTCCTCGAAGATGACCTGCCTGGTGGGCTGGGCGTTCCAGCCCATCTTGATCTCGTTGGGGCCGAAGGAGACCCCGGGCGTGTCCCGGTCGACGATGAACGCCGAGATGCCCCGGGCGCCGGGACCGCCGGTGCGGGCGAGCACGACGTGGACGTCCGAAGTGCCCGCGCCGGAGATGAACTGCTTGACGCCGTCGAGCACGTAGTGGTCGCCGTCGCGGCGGGCACGGGTGGAGAGCGCCGCCGCGTCGGAACCCGCGTCCGGCTCGGTGAGGCAGTAGCTGCCGAACGCGTCCATCGTGGACATGCGCGGGAGGTACCGGTGCCGCTGGGCGTCGTCGCCGAACTTGTCGATCATGGTCGCGACCATGTTGTGGATCGAGATGTAGGCGGCCAGCGACGGGCAGCCGCCGGCGAGCGCCTCGAACACGAGGACGCCGTCGAGCCGTCCGAGCGCGGAGCCGCCGAGGTCTTCGGGCAGGTAGATGCCGCCCATGCCCAGCTGGGCGGCCTTGCGGAGGACGTCGACCGGGAAGTGTTTGGCCTGGTCCCATTCGATCGCGTGCGGGGCGAGGTGTTCCGCCGCGAACTCCGCGGCGGTCTCACGCAGGGCCCGCTGTTCGTCCGTCAGTCTCATCGTGGCCTCAGCTCATCGTCGGGATGACGAAGCTGGCGCCTTCCTTGGTGCCCGAAGGCCAGCGCGAGGTGACCGTCTTGGTCTTGGTGTAGAACCGGATCGAGTCCGGTCCGTGCTGGTTGAGATCGCCGAAACCGGAGCGCTTCCAGCCGCCGAAGGTGTGGTAGGCGATCGGGACCGGGATGGGCACGTTGACCCCGACCATGCCGGTGTTCACCCGCGAGGTGAAGTCGCGGGCGGTGTCGCCGTCGCGGGTGAAGATCGCGACGCCGTTGCCGTACTCGTGCTCGCTGGGCAGCCGCAGCGCTTCCTCGTAGTCGGCCGCGCGCACGATCGACAGCACCGGGCCGAAGATCTCCTCGCGGTAGATCCGCATGTCGCTGGTGACGTGGTCGAACAGGCAGCCGCCGAGGAAGAAGCCGTTCTCGTGACCGTCCACAGTGGTCTCGCGGCCGTCGACCAGCAGTTTCGCGCCCTCGGCGAGGCCGACGTCGATGTAGTCGCGGACGCGCTGGACGGCTTCGGCGGTGACCAGCGGCCCGAAGTCGGCCGTCTCGTCGAGCGAAGCACCGATCTTCAGCGTCTTGACGCGTTCGGTCAGCCGGGCGGCCAGCGCGTCTGCGGTGGCTTCACCGACCGGGACGGCCACGGAGATCGCCATGCAGCGTTCACCCGCGGAGCCGTACCCGGCGCCGATCAGCGCGTCGACGACCTGGTCGAGGTCGGCGTCCGGCATCACGATCATGTGGTTCTTGGCGCCGCCGAAGCACTGCGCGCGCTTCCCGTGCGCGGCCGCGGTCGTGTAGATGTACTCGGCGATCGACGACGAGCCGACGAAGCCGACGGCCTCGACGCGGGGGTCGGTGAGCAGCGCGTCGACGGCTTCCTTGTCACCGTTGACCACGTTGAACACGCCCGGCGGCAAGCCTGCTTCGAGGAAGAGTTCGGCCAGCCGCAGCGGGACCGACGGGTCGCGTTCGGACGGCTTGAGCACGAAGGAGTTGCCGCAGGCGATCGCCGGGGCGGCCTTCCACAACGGGATCATCGCGGGGAAGTTGAACGGCGTGATGCCGGCGACCACGCCGAGGGGCTGCCGCATCGAGTAGACGTCGATGCCGGTGCCCGCGCTGTCGCTGTACTCGCCCTTGAGCAGGTGCGGGATACCGATGGCGAACTCGACCACTTCGAGGCCACGCTGGATGTCGCCGCGCGCGTCGGGAACGGTCTTGCCGTGTTCGGACGAGAGCAGGCGGGCGAGGGAGTCCTCTTCCGCGCGGACGAGGTCGACGAACTTCATCAGCACGCGGGCCCGCTTCTGCGGGTTCCAGCGGGCCCATTCGAGCTGGGCCTGCGCCGCGTCGGCGACGACGGCGGCGACCTCAGTGGCCGAAGCGAGCGGGACGCGGGCCTGAACGGCGCCGGTGCTGGGGTCGAAGACGTCGGCGAACCGGCCGGACGTACCCGATACCGGCTTACCGCCGACGAAGTGGCTGAGTTCGGTGCTCATGGAAGCCCTTTCCGAAAGTACGCAGGACGAAGCCGCCCGAAGACCACGATCGGCGGCCGGGCAGGGGAGTACGGACGACTTACCGCCGGGGTGGTGGCGGGTCGGCGACTTTCGCGCAGGCAGGAAGAATCCGCATGCGTTCAGCTCCATCCTCGTGGACGAACACGACACGTCTGCGGCCGGTATCCTGGCTCCCGGATCCGCGGCGGCTCCGGCCTTCCCGGCTCGCGCCAGTGGCCTTCTCTGCGGGAGCGCCGCTCCCCGGTCACAGTGGCGGGACCGCACCGGATTTTCACCGGCTTCCCTGCACCGCAGACCTGTGGACACCATAAAGTAGGAAGTCCGACTATGTCGAGGACAAGGGTGTGGCGTACGCCTCAGGTACGCGATGGGTCTCGTGAGTGGTAGGGGCGGTATCCCCCGCCCGGCTGCCGGCCGTGGCCTTCACGGTGGCCGGGATCAGTGGCTTCGGTCGTGAGTGGCGATTCGGGTTCTAAGCCGAATCGCCACTCACGACCACCTCGCCTCACACGGTCTGAACCTTCAGCTCCGGCCAGGAACGGGGTCACCCGGGGACAGCGGTGTTGCGAAAGCCACTTTCCCAACCTTCACCGTTGCGAAAGTGGCTTTGCCAACGCCCACCCTGCGAACGAAAGACGGCACGAGCACGCAAGGTTGCCCTTCTCCTCGATAAACCGCCACTCACGAGAGTGGCGGGTAGGGCAGCAGGCTGGACGAATGTTCGTCGACCCGCATCGGTTTCCCGATCGCGGGGAAGGCGCGCTGCGGGCACGCGGGCCGTTCGCAGACCTTGCACCCCATTCCGATCGGGGTGACGGCCGCGCCGGTGCCGAGCGCCAGCCCGTCGGAGTACACGAGCCGCCGCGCGTGCCGGAGTTCGCAGCCGAGCCCGATCGCGAACGTCTTGCCGGGATCGCCGTGCCCGCCCGCCGCGCGGGAAACGGTACGGGCCAGCCAGAAGTACTTCTTTCCGTCCGGGAGTTCGGCGACCTGCGTGAGGATCCGTCCCGGTGAGCTGAACGCCTCGTAGACGATCCACAGTGGACACGAGCCGCCGACGCGGGAAAAGTGGAACCCGGTGGCGGACTGACGTTTCGAGATGTTGCCCGCACGGTCGACCCGTACGAAGGAGAACGGCACGCCGCGGGTGCCCGGTCGCTGCAAAGTGGACAGCCGATGGCAGATCGTCTCGAAGCCGACGCCGAAGTGGTCGGACAGGCGCGTGATGTCGTAGCGGTAGCGTTCCGCCGCGCCGAGGAAAACGCGATACGGCAGCACGAGCGCGCCCGCGTAGTAGTTGGCCAGACCGATCCGCGCGAGCCGCCGGGCGGTGTCGCCGCTGAACTTCCCGTCGTCGACGAGCCGGTCGATCACGTCGCCTGCCTCCAGCAGCGCCAGCTCGGACGCGAGCCGGAACGCGGCCTGACCGGGGCGCAGCGCGGGGGAGAGGCGCAGCGTCTTCTCGCGCGTGTCGAAGTGGTGCTGATCGGCGCCGAGGGATTCGGAGACCACCTTGACGCCGTGACGGTCCAGCAGTCCGGCGGCCAGTCCACTGCGGACTTCACCGGGGTGGAGACGCAACTCGGCGGCCAGCTTCTCCGCGGGAGCGTCCAGTTCCGTGACGTGGTTGCGGCGCAGATAGAACCAGTCCCGGATCTCCTCGTGCGGCTGCTGCGCGGTCGACCGGTCGAGTCCCTGCTCGGTCACCAGCGTGGCGATGTTCTCCACGGCTTCGCGGTAGCGACGGTGCAGCGCGACGAGCGTCCGCGCAACCTCGGGCAGCGTGGTGGTCAGCGCGTCGACCTCGCCCGCGGAGATCGCGCCGCTGACGGTGTTGTCGCCGAACACCTCGCGGACGTCGGCGACCAGCCGGGCGGTGTCGCGGGCGGCGAAGAACTCCGTGTCCACGCCGAAGGTCTCGGTGAGCTTCAGCAGGACCGGCATGGTCAGGGGCCTGCCGTTGTGTTCGAGCTGGTTGACGTAACTCGGCGAGATCTCCAGCAGTCTGGCCAGTTCGGACTGCGTCATGGACCGGCCTTCGCGCAGCTGGCGCAGCCGGGCACCCGCGTACATCTTCTCCACAAATCGACTGTAACAAGCTTTACAAGCGGTTCGCGAACGTTCACAACAGAATGTCCCCTGTGGACGACGAACCGCCCGAACACGCGCGCTACGAACGCCATCGGCTCGCCTTGGCGGCGGTGACCGAGCACGACGAGGCCGCTTTGGTGGGCGCCGTGCTCGACGATCCCGACCGCGTGATGGCGGAAGCGGCGATCGCCGGGCACATCGATGCCAGGGCCGCCGCGCTGCACCCTCTGCCGTCGTATCCGGCCTGGTCGGAGACGATCGCGGAGCTGATCGAAGATCGCCCGTTCCTGGTGCGCAGGCTGGGGGAGTGGACGCTGTTCCGCGCGATCGCGCTCGGCGACCCGTGGCAGGCGGAAGACCTGACCGAAGCCACGGATTGGCTGCAGCGCAAGGTTTCCGACAGCTCCGCCTCGGCGGAAGCGCTGGCCGTCCTCGCCGAGCGCGGCCGGACCAAGCGGGTCCGGAACGCGGCCGCGAGGAAGGTCAGCTCACGACGTCGATGACCGCGCGGCGCAAGGTCGCGCGCACGGTTTCGGCGTCGTCGAGGCTTCCGCCGTGCAGCGCGCCGTCGCGAAGGAGGACGAGTGCGCGGGCGGCGTGCTCGGGGTCGGCATGACCCGCGTCGCGCGCCAGGTCGCGAAGCACGCCGAAGAACCAGTCCCGGTGGTCGTCGATGACCTGGCGGACCTGGTGCGCGGGATCGGGGTACTCGGCGGCCGCGTTGAGGAACTGGCAGCCGCGGAAGTCGTCGTCGAGCGTCCGGTCGCCGACGATGCCCAGTGCGGCGAGCAACGCTTCGCGGGCGGGTTTGCCGCGCGTCACCGCGCCGACGCCCGCGCGGATCTGCTCGCTCGTGGCGCTCAGGTACGCGGCGACGAGGTCGTCCTTGGTGGGGTAGTGGCGATAGAAGGTCGCCCGGGTGACGGCCGCCTCGGAGACCAGGCGCTCCACCCCGACGGCGTGGATGCCCTCGGCGTAGAACAGGCGTGAAGCGGTCTCGAGCAGCCTGACCTTCGGATGAACGTCCCGGTCGACAGTCGGCATGGCCCCACCTTAGAGAAAGAACGGTCATTCCACCAGGTCGCCTTCGTCACGTTGCGGAAGGCATCCGCGGCGAGCATGGTTCATGGAGAAAGACCGATCATTCTCCCTAGCTCTGAAGGAGCCACCATGAGCAACCAGAAGCCCACCGTCGTCCTGGTCCACGGTGCTTTCGCCGACTCGTCCAGCTGGAACGGCGTCGTCCCGAAGCTGCGCGAGCAGGGCTACCGGGTGCTGGCGGCGTCGAACCCGCTGCGCGGGATCGAGTCCGACGCGGAGTACGTCGCCGACGTGGTCAACGGCGTGGATGGCCCCGTCGTGCTGGCCGGGCACTCCTACGGCGGCGTCGTGATCAGCCGTGCGGCCGCTGCCGCATCGAACGTGAAGGCGCTCGTCTACATCGCCGCCTTCCAGCCGGACGCGGGGGAGAGCGTGTTCGAGCTGTCCGGCCGGTTCGAGGGAAGCAAGCTCGGCCCGGACACCACGAACGTCCTCGCCTCGCAGGGTGAGCTCTCGATCAAGCTCGAGAGCTTCTCGGACGTGTTCGCGGCCGACGTCCCCGCGGAGACCGCCGACGTCATGGCGGTCACCCAGCGTCCGGTCACCGAGCGCGCGCTCGCCACGCCGTTCGACGGCGAGCCGGCGTGGAAGAACGTGCCGTCCTGGGCGTTGATCGCCGAGCAGGACCACGCGATCCCCGCCGCCGCGCAGGCGTTCATGTCCGAGCGCGCCGGTTCGGAGGTCACCCGGGTCGAGGCCTCGCACGCCGTCTCGGTGTCACGGCCGGACGTCGTCGCGGAGGTCATCCTCGCGGCGGCCGCCAAGGTCGCCTGACCTCGGCCGCTTGACAGGGGAAACCTCCGCCGGAGAGACTGCAAAAGCGTTTTTGCAGCCTCTCCGGGGAGAACCACGTGAAGGTCTTGGTGCTCGATTCGAGCCCGCGTCGTGAAGGCAATTCCTGGGCACTCGCCCAGGCGCTGGCCAAGGGGGCGGAAGAAGCCGGGCACACGGTCGGCTTCGCCCACCTCTCCGATTTCGTCGAGTCGCCGCTGGGGGACTGCCGCGCTTGCCGGCTGAGCGACCGGTCCTGCGGGATCGCCGACGGCTACGAGCGCCTGCTGTTCGACCACGTGCGCCCGGCGGACGCGATCGTGTACGCGACGCCGCTGCACTGGTACGGCATGACCGGGCGGCTCAAGTCCTTCTTCGACCGGCTTTTCTGTTACACGTCCGGCAGTTCGCCGCACACCGCCGAGGTCGTGCCGGGACTGATGGGTAAACGCGCCGCGGTGCTGATCTCCTGCGAGGAGAGCTACCGCGGCGCGACACTCGGCCTCGAAGCCCAGTTCCAGGAGCTCACCCGGTACCTGCGCCAGGACCTCGCCGGGATCGTGGTCGGCGTCGGCAACAGCCGGGGCGAGGTCGAGCGCGATCCCGCGCGGCCGCTGGAGGCGGCGGCCGACCTCGGACGTAGGCTGGGCGACGCCCACGTCACCGACTATCGGCTGGACACCGACCGGCCGAACCGCGTTTGGGGACCGCCCGTGGAGGCCTGAGTGTCGCCGACCATCCGTGACGTCGCCGCCGCGGCGGGGGTCTCGATCACCACCGTGTCCCACGTGCTCAGCGGGCAGGGCCGGATCTCCGAGGATACCCGGCGGCGCGTCGCGCGGGCGGCGGCGGAACTCGGCTACCAGGCCAGCGTCCACGCACAGCAGTTGGTCACCCGGCGCAGCCGGACCCTGGCGATCCAGCTCGCGAATTCGGTCGACGCGAGCAGTGCTTGCGCGCTCGTGCCGAACTCGGACTACTTTCTCGAAGTCCTCAACGGGGCGGCCGAAACCGCGTCGAAACGGTCGTACGCCCTGCTTCTCACGCCGCCGGACGCCGATCTCGACCGGCTGAACGCCTTCGCCGTCGACGGTGCCATCCTCGTCGACCCGCGCGGCGACGAGCCGTTCTTCGCCACGGGCTGGTGCCGCGACCGGCCGCTGGTCACCACCGGCCGCCCGCTGGCGGCGCCGTGCCCGGTACCGGTCGTCGTCGACAACGACCTGGTCGCGGCCGCCCGGCTGATGCTGGATCACCTGGCGGACAACGGTTACGAGCGACCGGCCATGATCACCACCGACACCAGCCGCTCCTACGCGGCCGACCTCGTCGCGGGATACACCGGCTGGGCGGAAGACCGGGGGCTGGAGCCGGTGGTGGCCGAGATCGACGAACCGCCGACCACCGAAGGCACGGCCGAGGCCTTGGGCAGGCTGCTCGACCGGCGTGTGTGCCCGGACGCCGTTTTCACGACGTCGGAGAACCTCGCCCTCGGCGTACTCCACGAGGCTCGTCGCCGTCAGCTCGCGGTCCCGGGTGAACTCGGGATCTGCAGCGCGGTGGACAGCGGTTCGCTGCGGCTCACTTCGCCGCAGGTGACCGGGATGTTCGTCCACCCGCGTGAGGTGGGCGGCCGCGCGGCGACGGCGTTGATGGACCTCATCGAGGGCGGCACACCGGAGGGTGGGCCGCGCCGGATCGAGGTGCCCGTGCGGCTGAACGCGCGGGAATCCACCAATCGCAAGTAGTCCTCTGGTTGCGATAAGTCCCGAGACCTTGGCTCAGGAACTCCGGCACACCGCGACCGGCGCGTCCCCGCCGTCGTCGCCGGTGGTCGAGATGAAGCCGAAGGTGGTCGTCCCGCCGGCGGGCAGGACCGCGTTCCAGTCGAGTTCGGACACGCGCACGCGGTCGCCCTCCTGGGCCAGGGAACCGTTCCACAGATTGGCGATGCGGGTCCCGGGCGGCAGAGTCCAGCTCACCTCCCAGCCGGTGAGCCGTGTGTCCTGGGAGTTCTGCACGGACACCCGGATCTCCGAGCCGCCGGGCCAGCGGTTGGTCACCTCGTAGCTCGCTTCGCACACCGGCTTCTCCGCCACCGTGCTCGCGGGTGGAGCGGCCGCCGCCGGAGCCTCGGGGGTGTCGCCGTCGAACAGGAGGATTCCCGCCAGGACACCACCCGCCACCACCACACCGCCCGCGATGGCGAACGGCAACCGTGAGCGGCGGGTGGGGGCGGGAAGCCGTTTCGTGCCGGACAGGATCGCCGGGCGGCCGTCGGCGACCGCGGTGAGCATCCGCTCGGCTTCGGCCATGTCCGGCCGCTCCGCGGGATCGCGCCGGAGCAGCCGCAGCAGGACGTCCGTGAGCGGGCCGGTGGTCCGCGGCGCGGTGATCTCGCCGCGGGCGACCCGTTTGAGGAGCGCGATCTGGTTGCCGTCGGTGCCGAACGGCGGCGCGCCTTCCAGCACGGTGTAGAGCGTGGCACCGAGGGAAAAGACGTCCGACGGGTAGCCGGGCTCCTCGCCGTCGGCGACCTCGGGGGAGAGGAACGCCGGAGTGCCGACGACGAGGCCGCCGCCGGTCATGGTCCCTTCGCCGGTGGCGTGGGACAGGCCGAAGTCGGCGATCTTCGCCCGGCCGTCCTCGGTGATCAGGACGTTGTTGGGCGTGACGTCCCGGTGCAGGATCCCGTCCGCGTGGGCCGCGGCCAGCGCCGAGGCGATCTGCGCGCCGAGTTCCGCCACCCGGCCCGCCGGGAGCGGACCGTCGTCCGCGAGGAGGTCCGTCAGCGGCCGGGACGGCAGGAACTCCATGACCAGGAACGGGGTTCCGTCCTGCTCGGCGACGTCGTACACGGTGACGGCGTGCGGATGCTTGAGCCTCGCGGCGACCCTGGCCTCCCGCATCGCGCGCACGATCGAGCGGAACGGGGCGTCGTCCGGTGAGTTGTCCGGCAGCAGTTGCTTGACCGCGACCGTGCGGCCGAGCCGTTCGTCCCGCGCCCGCCACACGACGCCCATCGCGCCCCGGCCGACCTTGCGCTCCAGCCGGTAGCGTCCGGCGACGAGCTCACCTTCTCGTGTCACGCCGCCCCCTTTGCGCCGAACACGGATCCGATGGCGGTCCGGTTCACGGGGACGACTTTATCGGCTAGGGCGTGGAGCCTCCTCGACCGGCGCACCGGCCGCCGTGAGCCAGGCTTCGGCGAGCAGCCGATGGCCGAGCGGGCTGGGGTGGACGCCGTCCGGGGCCAGCGTCGCGGCTCCGTGTTCTTCGGCCGCCCGCGGCATGAACAGATCCGCGCGGACCAGACGAGCACCGAACTCGGCCGCCACCTCCAGCGCGACCTCGATCCGGGGCGCCAGATCGGCCACCCAGTCGCGTTGCTCCGGTTCGACCGGCAGCAGGAACGGGGTGATCACGTACAACTCGGCCGGAAGGTGCTGTCGTGCGCCTGACAGCAGCCTGCGGTAGGCGCCCCGGAACTTCCCGATCGGGCTCGGCAGGTCGCGGTCGAAGGTCCGCCACGTGTCGTTGATGCCGATCTTCACGGTCAGCACCGTCGGGCGCAGCGCGAGGACGTCGGTGGTCCAGCGGGCTTCCAGATCGTAGATCCGGTTGCCGTTGAGTCCCTTGTTCAGCACTTCCGGGCCGTCGGGCAGGAGCTCGGCGATCTGCCGGACATACCCCTTGCCCAGCGACGCGGGATCGGCGCGGTCGCGGCTGGAGTCGGTGATCGAATCGCCCGCGAACAGCAGCCGATCGGCTTCGGTGAACCTCACGAGCCCGCCTCGATCAGCTTGCGCAGGGAGTCGGCCTCGCCGGGGATCAGGTCCGGATCGTTGTCCGGGACGAACTCCAGCAGCGCGTCGAGCGGCCGTCCCGTCTTCGCGAGCAGCCCGAACGCGCGCGTCCACAGCTCCGTCCTGGCGGTCAGCGGGTGCCGTTCGTTGCTGGGCCACCACGAGAACACGTGCACCGCGCGAACCCGGTCGAGGACCAGTTCCAGCCCCGCCAGCGCCTGCTCGTCCGGAAGATCCTGCGGCGGCTGCCAGTAGGTGCCGAGGTTGTCGCGGCCGACCTCCTCCAGCAGTTGGACCGTCGATTCGGCGGTGTCGGTCAGTGTGCCGCCGTGGAACTCCAGCGCGACTTCCAGGCCGTGTTCGTTCGCGACGTCGGCGGCCTCGCGGAGACCGGCGACGACCTGCTCACGTTCTTCGGGGTCGACGTCCGCGGAGCCCGCTTTGCCCGCCCATACCCGGATTCGCGAGGCGCCGAGCCGGGCCGCGGTGGCGGCGATGTCGCCGAACTTCCCGGCCTCCATCGGGGTGGCGCGGAAGTAGGATCCGTAGGAATCGCAGGCCAGCCCGTGCCGTGTCATGGCCTCGAACGCGCGGTCGGCCGCCCAGTCGTCGCCGGGGCGGACATGGACGTCGGCACCCCACTCGATCACCTGCAGCCCCGCCTCCTCGGCACGGCGGGCGACCTCGTCGGCGTCCAGCCGCCGCAGCGTCACCGAACACAGTCCCGGGCGGATCATTTTCCCTCCAACAGTCGAGTACTTTCCCGCAGCACGACCTCGCCGGTGATCGGCAGGACGCGAGGGTTGTCGGCGCGAGTGTCGAGGATGAAGTCGAGCGCCCGCTCGCCCATCCGCTCGATCGGGACGCGCACGGTGGACAGCGAAGGCCTGATGTCGCGCAAGGTGATGATGTCGTCGAATCCCGCGATCGCGACATGTGCGGGAACGAGCACGCCGTGGTCGCGACAGGCGGCCATCGCGCCGACGGCCATCACGTCGTTGACCGCGAAGACGCAGCCGCGGAAGTCGTTCTCGATCGCCCTCACCATCGCCGCGTAACCGCCGTCGCGAGTGAACTCCGCGCGCAGTACCTGGTTCTCGGGCAACGGGATGCCTTGCCGGGCGAGGCCGTCACGGAAGCCGAGGACCCGGTCTCGCGAGGTCATCAGGCCAGGTGGCCCGGCGAGGACGAGGAACTCGCGATGCCCGAGCGCGGCGAGCTGCCCGGCCAGGTCCGCCGCCCCGGCCCGGTTCTCCAGCATGACGGTGTCGAACGGCAGTTTCCGCTGGCCGATCACCACGACCTGCCCGTCCGCGGCCTCGAAAGCCTTGAGTTCCTTGGTCAGATTCCGTTGCAGGGCACTGTCCTCGTTGCGCGACCCGGCGAGGATGACCGCTCGCGCCCGTTGCCCGCGCAGCGTCGTGACGTACTCGAGCTCCTTCTCGGGGCGGTTTTCCGTGCTCGCGATGGTGACCGTCAGCCCGTGGCGGGCAGCCACGCGCATGACCCCGGACGCGATCGAGGAGAAGTACGGGTCGACGATGTCGTGCACCAGCAGCCCGACGACGTTGCCGCGCCCGCGGGCCATCGCCTGCGCGGGCACGTTCGCCGTGTACTGCAACCGTTCCGCGGCCCGCAGCACCGATTCCCGCAGGTCCCCGCTGACCTGTCTGGTCCCGCCGTTGAGCGCTCTCGACGCCGTCGCGAGCGACACTCCCGCCTCACGGGCGACGTCGGCAAGGGTGACCGAACCCGCGGCACGCTGCGGCATGGTTCCTCCTCGGGTGGTACGGGCTCACGCCGGCGAGGACGGCCGCCGGCGTGAGCCCGGGCTTGCTACGGAGCGGCGGGGCCGACGTCCGCGGTGGTGAGCGGCCGGTTGGCGATGGCCGCCGTCGAGTACTCGTCGGCACCGACGTCACGCTTGCTGCCGCGAGCCTGGCCGTCGATGTCCAAAGTGACCGGTGCCGTGGCGAGGGTCGCCGTGTCGATCGCGGGGCTGCCCGAGGCGAGCCGTGAGACGCCGTCCGTGCCCTGCACGAGCTTCGGGTCGATCCGGCGGAAGGTGCCCGCCGGGATGTTGCCGTCCCCGCCCGAACCCCACAGGATGTTGCCGGACCAGGTGAAGTTGCCCGTGGTGCTCATCGCGACCAGATCGCCGTTGCTGCCGACGAAGAGGTTGTCCGAGATCGTGCAGTCGCGCGGTTCGATCGTCCGTTTGGTCTCGCCGGAGAGCGTGCCGCTGTTGTTCAGCAGCGTGTTGTGCGCGATGAGCACGCGGTCCGCCGCGTCGTTGCCGCGCCGCGATTCCTTCGACTCACCCGGGAAGTGGTCCCGGACGGAGCCGCTGCCGACGACCAGCGCGCTGCTGGAGAGGCCCGCGATGTAGTTGTTGACGATCTTGTGATCGTTGCCGTAGATCCGGATGCCTTCCTTGCCGCCGAGGATGAAGTTGGATTCGACGACGGACTTGTTCCCGTGGCGCAGCACGATGCCGCCCAGGCTGTTCCGGATGGTGTTGTTGCGGATGAAGTTGCCCGACGACTTGACCGAGATCGCCTCCGGATCGCCGTTCGCGCGTTCGAAGAGGTTGAACTCGATCTTGGCGCCGGCGGTGCTCAGCGCACGCGGGCTGACACCGAGCCGGATCGGCTCGCCGCCGTTGTCGCCGGGGAAGGTGTGGTCGGAGAAGTAGTTCCGGAAGACCTCGACGCCCGACGCCATCTTGTCTTCGTCCGCGCCCTCGATGCAGAGCATGACGCCGAGCGTGGTCTTGTGGTGGAAGTGGTTGCGGTCGATCTTGCTCTTGTCGGCGCGCACCATCACCCAGTGCAGGCCTTCGATGTCGGCCAGCTGGAAGTCGTTGCGGGTCAGGCGGATCACCGAACAGTTCGGCGGGATCTCGATCGTGGTGCTCTGACGGAACTTGAACCCGCTGATCGTGACACCGGTGGAGTCGTCGAAGACGAAGCTCTGCTCGCCGTTCAGCGTCACGCCGCCGCGGGACTGCGCGACGATGGTGATCGGGTTGTCCTTCGTGCCACGCCTGCCCTTGATGCTGAT
The DNA here is from genome assembly GCF_046549075.1 of Amycolatopsis sp. lyj-84. NCBI lineage: Bacteria > Bacillati > Actinomycetota > Actinomycetes > Pseudonocardiales > Pseudonocardiaceae > Amycolatopsis > Amycolatopsis sp. lyj-84. The sequence continues at coordinate 701,959 of NZ_JAJPWO010000001.1, read as the reverse complement.
CGGCTTGCCCGTGGGCACGGTGTACGTGCCGTTGTTCAGGGTGATGACGGCACCGGCGGCGGCCGAGTTGATGGCGTTCTGCAGTTCGGTCAGCGAGCTGACGTTCAGCGCGCACAGCCCCTGCGGTTTGGCCGACGCCGTTCCCGCGGTGACCCAGGGGACGGTGATCAGCGCGGCGCCGAGAGTGGCGCCGCTGAGGAACTTTCTGCGATCCATGATGCCTCCGTGCTCAATCGGTGGGGAGGGTGGCGGCGGCGGGGCTCTCTGTGTTCAGGAACAACTCGATCACCGGGACCGGGGTGTCCGGTTTCCGGATGGGGAGCTTGAGGGTGAGCGTGCCTTCCGGCTGCCCGCCCATCTGCGTGTTCTGCGCGGTCTGCCCCGGATCGGTGTGCACCTGCCGGATTTCCGAGGCGTCGTCGAGCAACTGGGCGTAGCGCACCCGACCGGCCATCCCCGGCAGGTGGACGTGGTTCATCGGCCAGCTGAAGAGGTGCAGGTACAGCCGGTCTCCGCGCTGGGTGTAGCGGCCGTCCGCGGGGGCGGTGAACCCGGAAGGACCGCAACCGCGGATGGAGCGTTCGTGCCGGTCCATCCAGCGGCCGAGTTCGGCGAGGGTGGCATAGGCCCGCGGGTCGATCTCGCCCCGGCCGTTCGGCCCGACGTTGAGCAGCAGGTTGCCGTCCTTGGACACGCCGTCGACGAGCATCCTGATGAGCAGCTCGGGGCTCTTGTAGTCGAGATTGTCGCGGTCGTAACCCCAGCTGCCGTTGAGGGTCTGGCACGCCTCCCACACCACCGGGACGCCGTCGCGGGTCATCGGCCCGGACGGCTGGTACTGCTCCGGGGTGATGAAGTCGCCGGGGATGCCGGTGCGGTCGTTGACCAGGATGCCGGGCTGCAGTTCGCGGACCAGGTCGAGCAGGCCGGGGGAGTCCCAGTCGTCCGGTCCCTTGCCGCCCCACCATTCCTTGCGGCCCTTGTACGAGAAGTCGAAGAACAGGTAGTCGATCGTGCCGAAGCGGGTGAGCAGTTCGCGGATCTGACCGTGCAGATAGAGCCGGTACTCGGCGATGCCGGCGTACTGGTGCGCGGCGATGTACTCCGCGTCGTCACGGCGGGGATGGGTGCCGTCGACGGGGAACGCGGGGTGGTGCCAGTCGATCAGCGAGTGGTAGAAGCCGACCTTGAGGCCTTCTTCGCGGCAGGCGTCGACGAACGGGCCGAGCAGATCCTTGCCGTAGGGCGTGTTCGTCACCTTGAAGTCGGTGAGATCGCTGTCCCACAGGCAGAAACCGTCGTGGTGCTTGGTGGTGAGCACGACGTAGGTCATGCCCGCGTCCTTCGCGGCCCGCGCCCAGGAGCGCGGGTCGTACTTGTCCGGCTCGAAGTGGTCGAAGTAGACGCGGTACTGCTCGTCGGTCAGCTTTTCGCGGTTCTGCACCCATTCGTGCCGGGCGGCCAGCGAATACAGTCCCCAGTGGACGAACATCCCGAACCGGTCGTGGGTGAACCAGGCGGTGGAACTCACTTCAGGATCTCTCCTCGAGAACGGTGGGTCAGCCCTTCAGTGCGCCCGAGGCGAGGCCGCGGACGAACGAACGCTGGAAGAACAGGAACGCGGCGACCGAGGGCAGCAGTGCCAGCAGCGACGCCGCCATGATCACGCCGGGCGTCACGTCCGCGTCGATGCGCAGGGTGCGCAGGGCCAGCGGCAGCGTGTAGGTCGAGGCGTCGGACGAGACCAGCATCGGCAGCAGGTACTGGTCCCAGATCATCGTGAAGCCGAAGACCCCGATCACGCCGAGCGCGGGCTTGCACATCGGCAGGATGATCTGCGCGAAGATCCGCAGGTCGCCGGCGCCGTCGATCCGCGCGGCCTCTTCGAGCTCGCGGGGGACGTCCTTCATGAACTCGGTCATCACCAGGATCGAGAAGGCCCACGCGCCGAGCGGCACGATCATCCCGGCGAGGCTGCCGATCAGGTTGATGTGCACCACCGGCAGATCCGACAGGATCAGCGACAGCGGGATCGCGAGGATCTCCTCCGGCAGCATCAGCGTCGCCAGGATCGCGACCAGCACGAACGTCATGAAGCGGAACTTCTTGCGTGCCAGCGCGTATCCGGCCAGCACCGAGATGACGACCTGCAGCAGCAGGCCGAAGCCGACCACCAGGAACGAGTTGAGCAGGTACAGCCCGACGCCGTGGTCGAACGCGATGCCGAAGTTGTCCAGGGTGGGGCTCGACGGGATGACGCTCAGCGCCGTCGGGTCGGACACGTCGCTGAACGCGCTGACCAGCAGCGCCAGCAGCGGGCCGGCGAACACCACCAGCAGCAGGGCGTACACGGCGTACTTCAGGATCCGTCCGCCCGGCGACTTGACGGCGTCGAGGCCGAGTGCCGAATCGTTGGCCGCGGTCATGCGTCTCGCCTCCGTCGGAGCACCTGGACGAACAGGGTCAGCACGAGCGTCGCGAGGAACAGCAGGACCGCTCCCGCCGCGCCGACGCCCAGCCGGTTCTGTTCCAGTCCGAGTTTGTAGATCAAGGTCATCGCCACCTCGGTCGAGCCGTTCGGCCCGCCGTTGGTCAGCAGGAACACCTCGGTGAACACCCGCAGGCCGCGGATCGCCGCGAGGACGAACAGGATCGAGAACACCGACCGCAGACCCGGCAGCGTCACGTGGAGGATCTTGCGCCAGCGGGAGGCACCGTCCACAGTGGCCGCTTCGTAGAGCCCCCGGTCGATCCCGGCCAGGCCCGCGAGGAAGATCATCATGTCGTACGGGGCGCCGCGCCAGATCCCGGTGATGATGACCGAGATCATCGAGGTGTCGGGATCGTTGATGAAGCCCGAGGGGCCCAGCCCAACCATGCCGAGGATGGAGTTGAGCATCCCGTCCTCGGTCGGGTGGTACATGATCCGCCAGAGTTCGGCGACCACCGCGATCGGCACGACCACCGGCAGGAACGCCGCCGACCGCAGGAACTTCAGCCGCTTGCTCTGGCCCTCCATCAGCAGGGCGAGCGCGAGGCCGATGACCATCGACCCCACGGTCTGCCCGACCGCGATCACGACGGTGTGCCAGATCGCGGAGTGGAACGCCTCGTCACCGAGGACGGTGCTGTAGTTCTCCCCGCCGACCCACTGGTTGCCCAGGTACGGCTGGACGTCCTGGAAGGACATCGTCACCGCGGTGATCATCGGGATGAACTTGAAGTACACGAACAGGATCAGGGCGGGGGCCAGGAAAAACCACGGCGTCCACCACTTCCCGTCGCGGTCGCTGCGCCTGCGGGCCTTCGGCGCGGGCGTCCGCTTCACGGCGGGACGGTCCGCGCCGACGGCCGCCGGCTTGGCGTGATCTACGGTCATGACGCGCTGATCCCCTGTTGCTGCAAGGTCGCGGTGAGCTTGGTGTCGAGTTTGGACAGTTCCGCCTTGGTGTCGAGCTTGCAGTCGGCGACGAGCGCGCTGACCGTGTCGGCGGTGTCCTGACGGACCGGCGTCCAGTTCGGGATGGACGGCGCGTAGTGGCCGGACTTGGCGTAGATGTCGGCGTAGGTCTTCCAGCGCGGGTCCGAGCGGACCTGGGTGATGTCGACGTTCTTGTTCACCGGGAGCTGCACGATGAAGGCCGATTCGCCCTCCATGCCGATCTTCTGGCCATCGGTCGAGATCGCGAAGTCACCGAAGGCGTCCTGCCCGGCCTGGTTCGGCGAGCCCGCCATCATGTAGATCGAGAGGCCCTCGGCGAGAACGTCGGCGTTCTTGGCGCCCGCCGGCATCGGGACGACCTCGTACTTGTCCTTGCCGAGCGACTTGTCGAACCGCGGCAGCAGATACGGGCCGACGACGTACATCCCGGCCTTGCCCGCTTCGAAGGTCTCGTTGGTCGCCGGGGTGGGCATGGTGACCGAACCGGGCTGGATCACGTTGTCCTTGCAGCCGAGGTCGCGGAACCACTGGACCGCGGCCACGGATTCGGGCGTGCTCATCGACGGCTTGTACTTGCCACCACCGGTTTCGGTGATGAAGTCGCCGCCGCCCGCCCACAGGAAGTTGGAGAAGTACCAGGAGGCGTAGCCCCGCTTGGTCGACAGCGTCGCGGTCAGCCCGGCGGTGTCGTTCTTGCCGTTGCCGTCGGGATCGCCGGTGGTGAAGGCCTTGGCGAGATCCGCCAGTTCGGCCCAGCTCTGCGGCACGGCCTTGCCGAGCTTCTCCCGCCAGTCCTTGCGGATCAGCAGCGCCGAAGCCTGTGCGCTGTAAGGCAGGCCGTACAGCTTGCCGTCCGGGGTCTGGTTGGACTTCAGCGCCTGCTCGGTGAGTTCCGAGGCGTGCTTGATCTTGCCCGGCTCGACCTCACGGACGAGGCCCTGGCTCTTGAGGGTGCCGACCTGCGTGACGTCGTTCATCACGATGTCCGGCAGGTCGCGCTGGGCGGCGCGCTGGGCCAGCTTCGTTTCGAAGTCATCGAAGATCGCGGTGACCTGCACCTTGAAACCGGTCGCCTTCTCGAAGGCTTCCGCGAGCCGCTTGGTGGCCTGCTCGCCGGCGCCGCCGGGGGTCGTCCGGGTCCACAGTTCCAAGGGTGCCTTGGTGTCCTGCGCGACGTTCGTTCCGGCGGGGCCTGCCGAGCAGCCCGAAAGGACCAGCGCTGAGACAGTGAGTCCCACGCCGATCCACCGCGATTTCCGCATCGCATCTCCTGTTCACTGTGGACCACGCTGTCTACTCCAGTGGGACGGTAAGCGCTTTCCCGGCGTCTGGTCAATGGTCCGATGATTACGAATTTCAATCGGCCGGGTTCGCCTCTGTGTGGCACTCGCCGCGCGTGGACCGGCTTAAGCATCCGATGTATGGTCGCCGACGGAGGTAGGGATGACCGAGCTGCAACACCGCCCGACGGCGCTTCTCGTGATGGAGGAACGCCGCCGCGACGACGTTTACCCCGAGGCGGTGCGCAAGGAGATCGGGACGCTGGTGGACCTGCGTGAGCCGCTCACCCGCGAGCGCCTGGCGGAGGATCCGGCGGCCATGGAAGGCGTCGAAATCCTGCTCTCGGGCTGGGGAGCGCCGGTGCTGGACTCGGTCCTGTTGGGACACGCGCCGGACCTGCGCGCCGTCCTCGTCGCCGCCGGCTCGGTCCGGCCGCTGACCACGCCCGAGTTCTGGGCTCGCGAGCTCCCGATCGTGTCCGCCGCGGCCGCGAACGCCGTCCCGGTCGCCGAGTTCACCCTGGCCCAGGTCCTCTTAGGACTCAAGCAGGTGCACCGGATCTCCCGCGAGATCCGGGAACGGAAGGCCTATCCGCCGGATCCGAGGGTCGCCGGGGCCTACCGCTCCCGGGTCGGCCTCCTCGGTCTCGGCGAGATCGGTGCTCTCGTCGCGTCCCATTTGCGGAGTTTCGACGTGGAAGTGCTCGCGAGCGACCCCGTCGTCGACGCCGCGGCCGCCGCCGAACTCGGCGTGCGGCTGGTGGAACTGGACGAGCTGTTCGCCACGAGCGCCGTGGTCAGCCTGCACGCGCCGCTGCTGCCGGAGACCGAGGGGCTGGTGAACGGGGAGCTGGTGGCCAGGATGGGCATCGGGGCGACCCTGATCAACACCGCCCGCGGCGCCGTGGTCGACGAGCCGTCGGTCGTCCCCGTGCTGGGCGAGCGGCCGGACCTCACGGCGATACTCGACGTCACCTGGCCCGAACCGCCCGCGCCGGACTCGCCCCTGTACACGCTGCCGAACGTCGTCCTCACCCCGCATCTGGCGGGCGCGCTGGGCGCGGAACGCGCGCGGATGGGCGAGCTCGTCGCGCGCGAGCTGCGGCGGTTCGTGCTCGGCCAGCCGCTTCAGCACTCGGTCGCGCCGGACCGGGCTCACCTGCGGGCCTAGTCTGGCGAAGTGACACTCGCCTTCCGGGCCACCGGTCCACGAACCGGTGTCCCCGTGGTCCTGCTGCACGCCTTGGGCAGCAAATCCGGCACTTGGGACGATTTCGCCTCGCGTCTGGGGCGCCGTGTCCTGGCCGTCGACCTGCCGGGACACGGCGACAGTCCGTGGGCGGAGAAGTACTCGCTCGAAGCCATGGCCGACGACGTGGCCGATCTCCTCGGGGACCAGGCGGACCTGGTGGGCCACTCGATGGGCGGGCGGGTCGCCGTACTGCTGGCCCAGCGCCTGCCCGGACGCGTGCGGCGGCTGGTCGTCGAGGACGCCCCGCCGCCTCCGGCCTCGGTGAAGGAACCGCTGCCTCCGACGCCGGAGCCGCCCGAGCCGCTGCCGTTCGACTGGCGGCTGATCGACCCGATCATGGCCGGACTCCGCACGCCCGACCCCGGCTGGTGGGAGCGCCTCGCCGCGATCACGGCGCCGACCCTGCTGGTCAGCGGCGGACCTTCCAGCCACGTCACGCGCGAGTCGCTGGAGCGGATGAACGGGCTGATCGCCGACTGCCGCCTGGTGACCATCGAGGACGCCGGGCATCGGGTACACGGTTCGAAGCCGGAGGAGTTCGCGGCGGTCGTGGGGGACTTCCTGGGGGCAGGCCGGTGACCGTGTTCGCGTGCGCGGGGTGCGCCGCCGAGCTGAGTGTCCCGGTCTCGCGGGTGGCGCTCCCGGTCCACGCCCACAACCGCTACGGGCACATGCTGCTTCCGCCGCTCATGCCGTCGGGAACCTACGCCGTCGATCCCGAGCCGTTCGGCGCGCCGAGGCGGCCGTGGAACGAGACCGAAGCCGAAGCCCGCGGGATCTTCGCCCCGAACGGCCTGCTTTCGGACGGGCCCGCCGGATCGATCGTGCTGGCGCCGGGCGACACCCGCGAAACCGAGCTGATCCCGGAGCGATGCGGTGGCTACTGCTACGGAGTGGACGGGCGGGACGGCCCCAACCTCGCCTGTGCCCGATGCGGTCTGGAGGTGGGGACCCGCATCGACGACTGCTCGTACTGGCAAGTGGTGCGCTTCGTCCCGGACGCCGTGAGGTTCGACCCTGCCGGAGAGCCTCCGGAAGCACTCGACTGGACGTTCGAGGGCGTGCCGCCGGTCGAGCCCGGCGGAGCGTGGAGCCCGTATTGGGAGGCGGCCGCGGGGGACGCGCTGGCGCATCTGCTCGCGGTATCGGGCGGCGGGGCGATCGGCGTCCGCGGTGGCCTCGTCGCCGCGATCTTCGAACCGGCGCTCGCCCTGCTCACGTCCGGCCCGGCGCGCCGGACGCTGACCCTCGCGGGACCGGGTCTGCCGGACGCCGAGGATGTCGCGCTCATACCGCGGCATCCGGTGACCGGGCGACCGTGGCCGCATTCCGGCGCCGCCGACGTGGTGCCGGTGGCGGCCGAAGTGTGGACGTGGCTCGTTTTCGGCCACGACCCGGTGACCGCTCCCGTCTCCGGGGCCATGCCGGACGGTGTCCTGCGGGACGATCCGCTGCCGAAGCACCCGCGTGGGTTCTTCATGCCTTCGACGGACGTCTTCCTGCACACCTTGGCGCGGCTTCCGGCCGTCCGGCAGCCTTGGCTGCGCGCGATCCACGACCGGGTGAGCGCCACTCCTTGGGGCTGGCCTCGCGGTTAGGCGTCGTATAACGCCCTATACCGCGAGGTTTTTGGCGGATCGGGGTGGCGTGTTGCCGCGAAACGGCGACGGTCACGTTCCTCGCGGCAGGTGCTCCCAATGTGGCATCGGGGACACTCAGCGTCTCCAATGCCACATTGGGGGCACCACTCGGGCAACGGCGCGTCGACGACCAGCGCGGGTGGCGGCTGCGAGGGCGAACTTCCCGAGAACGGGCATGAAATCACGCTAAGACGGCCAAGGTGAGCGCGGCGCCCGTCGGACGACGTCATCGGTGTACGTCACCGTGACACGTTCCGGTGATGTCCAGGTGAACCGGCGGGATCCGGGGAATACCAGAGACATCGAGCAGGGGGCGGAAGCAAGGGAGAGCACGATGAAGTCTCGTATCGCCGCCGTGGCGGCCACTGTCACGCTCTTGGTCTCCGCGGGTGCCATCGCCGCGTCGCCCGCCGTCGCGGATCCGGTGCCCGGCAGCCCGAACAAGTTCTATGCGTCGTGCGCCGTCGACCTCTTGGGTGTTCCGGTGGGCTGCCTGGAAACCGACGAAGTGCACGCGACACACATCTGCCAGTACGTGATGACGGGCTTCGGGCTGGGCCTCGACTGTATCCAGCGCTGAGCGGGAACCGGGTGGGCGTCCCTGCGACGCGCCCACCCGGCTCCCCTTCCCGGTGCGGATCACCGGATCACCGCACCGGGAAGATCACGCCCCGGTGACCGAGGCGATCCACTGCCGGTGTGCGACGACATCGGTGTAGATCGTGTCGCCGGTACCGCACGACGGGCTGTTGTGCCCCGCGCGGCTCGTCGCGCCGGCCAGCGTGCCCTGGACGACCAGCGGTCCGCCGGAGTCGCCGTAGCAGGCTGTCTGGTAGTTCGTGCTGTAGACACACAGTTCGCTGGAACCCTGGATGCCCTGGCACCGGCTGTCCGGATCGATGCGAGTGTCGAGCTGCTTGAGGTTCGACGGCGGCCTCGGCTCGCAACCGCGCTGCGGGCAGGTCTGACCCCAGCCGTACAGCGTGACATCGGTTCCGGCCGCGGGCGAGCTGCCGGCGATCCGGATCGGGGTGTTCTGCACCGGCTGCGCGAGACGCACGAGCGCGATGTCGTACGGCCCGGCTTGCCCGCTGTAGTTCGGATGCTTGATCATGCGCGACGCCGAGGTCAGGACCCCGCCGGACTGCCAGGTCTTCGAGCCGATGCGCAGCCGCAGCGCCTGCTGCGGGATGCAGTGCGCCGCGGTCACGACCCACTGCGGCGCGATCAGCGAACCGCCGCAACCGTGGCTGCCGTTGACCTGAAGGGAAGCGATCCACGGGAAGTCGCCGGAGGCCTGTCCGCCGCCGACGATGGCCGGGCCGACCTGCCCGGGTTCCTGGGCCGTCACCGGCGACGACACGGACAGCGCCGCCGCACCCGCGATCAGCGGGATCAGGGCGGCGCGCAGCAAGGTACGCAGTCTCATAGGGGAGTCCTCCTCGACGTTGAAGGGGATGTGTGGGAATCACCCTCGCCGCGGCGGGGCTTCCGGAGAACTCCCGGCTTTGTATAGCGTTCGTCTATGGAACTCGGGTTCCGGCAGCTGCGGGTGGTCCGCGCCATCGCCGAGACGGGGACGCTGTCCGCCGCCGCGGCCGTCGTCGGCCTGACCCAGCCCGCCGTCACCGACTGCCTGCGCCGGGCGGAACGCGCCGCAGGCGGCCCGCTGTTCCATCGCGACCGGCGCGGCGCGCGGATCACCCCGCTCGGCGAGCTGGTGCTGGCCCACGCGCGCACCGTGCTGGACGCGCTGGCCAGACTGGAATCCGCTTTGGACGAGAACCGGTACGGCACGCTTCCCGATCCCGTCCGGGTCTGCGGGATCCCCGGGCAGCTGGTGGGAAATCTGGCGATCGCCGTGCCTCGGGTGCTGTCGGCCGGAGTCGAGGTGCGGGGCGCGCTGAGTGTCCCGGCGGCGCTGGACCTGCTCGCCGATCACCGGCTCGAGGTGCTCGTGGTGGTCGACTTCCCCGGCCACGCCCACGATCCGCCGCCGGAGATCGGGCGGGCGACGGTCGCGATGGAACCGCTGTTCGTGGCCGTCGCCGAGCATCACCGGCTCGCCGGCCGAACCGAGATCGCGCTGGAGGAGCTCGCCGGTGAACGCTGGCTGAGCGTCGCCGACACCGCGGACCTCGCCGACACGGAGTTCACCGGCTATCTCGCCGACGTGTGCCGGGCTGCCGGGTTCACCCCCGAGATCCGCACCCTGCCGGCGAGTGTCTGCGCGCAGCTGTGCGAGCTGGGCGAAGCCGTCCTGCCCATGGTGCCCGCCGCCCGGCGCCGCGGTGGGATCGAGGTCGTCCCGTTGCGCGGCAACCCGCTGCGCATGACCACCCGGCTGTACTGGCACAAACGCGGCCCGCTGTCCGATGACGCCGTCCGTGTGCTGTGGGAAGAACTCGTCCGGGCACAGCACGCCGTCATGGAAACCCCGGAGCCGTACCGTTCCTGGCTCGCCGGAAATCCACAGTGGACGACCACTGTGGACTCGTTCGGCGAAGCACGGTCAGGTGCCGAGCCAGCCGGGGTTGGCCGCCGCCCACTCGGGGAGCCGGTGCCGGATCGCGGCCAGCTCGGTGATCGCGAGCACCAGTCCACTCCGGACGGCCGGGACGTCGATCGCTGAGCCGTCGCGCCACAGCAGGAGATGCCGTGTCCTCAGCGGCACACCTCGCAGGGCCACCACCGAACCGGGCATCGTGGAGCCGGAATCGAGGGACTGGGCGAGTGCCACCGCGCGCGGATCCCGCTGGACGGTCTGCCGCAGCACCATCGGTTCCAGTTCCTGCACGGTGATCGTGCCGAGCCCGGCGCGGGCGCACTGGTCCGTCAGATGGTCGTGGAACTCGTCGTCCCCGCCCGCCACCGCCAGCCAGGCCGACCCGCCGAGCTCCGCCAGGGACACCTCGCCTCGACCGGCGACGGGATGTTCCGGGGACACGATCACGAAGACCGGTTCCGTCCCGACCGGGAGCACGTGGACGCCGTCCGGCGGTACGAGCTCCTGGCCGGGGTGATCCACGTACAGCGCCAGTTCCACGGTGCCGTCGAGCAACGCGGAGAACAACGCCGTCCTGCTGGTCAGCGCGAGCAGTTCGACCGGACGGCCGGGGGTGGCCGAGGCGACCACGCCGCTCAGGGTCTCGGCGAAGACCGTCGGGAGCGCGCCGATCCGGAGCAGGCCGTCGGCCGGGGCGCGGTGGAACCGGCGGATCGCCAGGTCGAGGTCGTCCGCCGCGGCCAGGACCCGCCGCGCGTGGTTCAGCAGCACCTCACCCAGCGCGGTGGGCCGCACGCCGTTGCGGTCCCGTTCGAACACCGTCCGTTCCAGCGCCCGCTCGACCCGGTGGAGCTGCGCGCTCAGTGCGGGCTGGGAGAGTCCGAGCGAGGTCGCGGCCTTCGCGATGCTGCCCGCCGACGCGATCGCGTCGAGGAGGCGCAAATGCCGGACGTCGATTTCCACCGGCCAAGTATGGCCGTCTCCGGGGCCGATCAGGGGACTGATCACCGGTCGTCCTCGCTGATGATCGTGCGGAGTTTGTGCAGCGCGCGGTGCTGGGCGACCCGGACCATGCCGGGGCTCACCCGCAGGACCGCGCCCGTCTCGGGCGCGGACATGCCGACCGTGATGCGCAGCCGGAGGATCTCCCGCTGGATGTCGGGCAGGGCGCTCATCAACCGGGTCAGGTGTTCGTGACCGTCGGCGGCGAGGGCCTGCCACTCGGGCTCGTTGGGCTCGGGTGTCGCCCGGTCGGGCGGATCGGGCGTGGGGTCGGATCGGTCCCGCGCTCGCCCCCGGAAGGCGGCGGCGACCTTCCGGGCGGCGATCCCGAGGACGGCGGCGAGGAAGGAGCCGCCGGTGACCCGGGCGGTGGGCAGCGCGGTGAGCACGGCGAGACAGGTCTCCTGTGCGACGTCCTCGGCGGCGATCACGCGTACGTCGGATCCGCCCATCCGGCTCCGGCAGTAGTTCGCGACGACCGGCTGGACGATGCTCATCAACTCGTTGGTCGCGGCGGGGTCGCCGCGACGGGCGCGGGGAACGAGGGATTCGAGATCCGCCGTCAGCGCGCCTTTGTCAGGGGGAGGAGCCGCCCCCGGCGAGGTGAGTGCGCCGGGGGCGGTCCAGGTCAGGCGAGTTCCCAAAGCGCGGGCACGTTCGGCGGTTCCCAGCCGGGCATGGAGGTGTGCGGCTGGATCACGCGGTAGGTGCTACCGCCGTAGGTGGTGGTCGCGCCGGAGCCGTAGTAGGTGTACGGCGCCCAGGTACCGCCCGGCGGGTTCGAGGTCGTCGGGCTGGTCGGCGTGGTGGGAGTGGTCGGCGTCGTGGTGGTGCTGGACGGCGGGTTCCCGCTGACCGTCAGGCGCAGGCTGTAGACGCTCAGGATCTCCGTGATCGGCTGGAAGTAGATGGTGCCGCCGGAGGTGCAGTTGCCGGAGCCACCGGAGGTGACGCCCTGCGCCTGGTCGCCGGTGATCCACGAGCCGCCCGAGTCGCCGGGTTCGGCGCAGGCGTTCGTCCGGGTCAGGCCGGTGATGGTGCCCTCGGGGTAGGTGACCGAGGTGTTCTTCTGCAGGATGGTGCCGCAGCGCCAGCCGGTGGTGGAGCCGGAGCGGCACACCGACGAGTTGACCGGGGCCTCGGTCGAACCGGCGACCGGCACGGTGCCGGGGTAGCGGTTGACCAGCGCGCGCGGGGTGTTGCCCGCGTCGGCGCGGACCCAGGCGTAGTCGTTGCCGGGGAAGCTGGAGCCGGCCACGGATCCGCTCGGGTTCGAGGTGCGGGTGCCGGTGGTACCGCAGTGGCCAGCGGTCACGAAGCCGCCTTCGACCGCGAAACCGATGGAGCAGCGGCCCGAGCCGAAGGTGTAGGCGTTGCCACCGATGATGTCGATCAGCGGACGCGGGTCCTCCGTGCTGCCTTCGACGCGGACCAGGTCGGCCTTGACGCCGGACTCGGCCGCCCAGGACTTCGCGGCGGCCTCGCCACCGGCGTTGGCGAGCACGACGATCGAGTTGGTGGTGACGTCGGTGTACCAGCCGGGCACGGTCGCCGGTGCCTTGGTGGACTTGGCGTCCAGTCGCAGCTTCGCCGCGTCGAGTTCGGCGGCGCTGCGGGCGAAGGTCTTCGGGGTCGCGCCCGCGGCGCGGACCAGGTCGGCCTGTGCGGCGTCGGTGACCGCCACGGTGAGCGTGGTTCCGGTGGCGTCGAGCCAGGATCCGGCGTACGACGTGCCGAGTTGCTTCTTCAGCGTGTTGTCGGTGACCGCGGCGCGCTGTTCGCTGGCGAGCCGGAGCTTGGCCTGCTCCGGGCTGATCTTCAGGTCACGCGACAGGGCGGCGAGCATTTCGGACTGTGCCTGGTCGGCCGGGGTGGCTTGCTGACCGGCACTCGCGCTGGGGGTGAGCGCGATGGCGGTTATCAAGCCTGCCCCGGTTATGGCCGCGGCTGTGGCGGCGAGGATCTTTCTATTCATGTCAACGCTTTCCTCGAACTGGCGGGGGAGGGAGATTCGTTCCCGACCGTACGAGGCGCATCACGTGACTGGTACATACCATTTGGGTCATATCGCCCGGCTTGAGCGTGGGGTGATATGGCGGTCCGGCATGGTGATCCTGCCGGTAATTCCGTTGCCGCGCAAAGGTTTCAGCCGCCGGGAAACGCGGGATGTCCGTCGTGTCCGATTCGGTTCGCCGCAGTGTTCCAGACGTCAATACCGTACTTTTGAGGGGTAGGGCAAAGGGTGCGCCGGAACTTCTCACAGGGTGAGGAAGTGCCCGTCGTGCCGGAGGGGGCGCCGGCACGACGGACACGGGTGTGGCGGACCTCAGTGAGCGGCGCAGCGGTAGCTCGTGGCGACCGCGGGATCACCGTGGCCCCGGTACCGCGAGATCTGCGGATACGGGCAGAGATCGCGGGTGAGGGTCTTGTCGCCGTTCGCCGCGGGCAGGGTCGACGGCGCCTTGCCGTGTTCGACCCAGTCGACGAGCGCGCCCAGCGCGTTCGTCGGCGCGGCACCCGCGCCGCCGGCGCAGTGCGTGACACCCGGAGCGAAGAACAGCCGGTAGAACTCGTTGACCCGCTTCGGGCCGCCCAGTTCGCGCTCCACCTCGTGGCGGTACCGCAGCGTGCCGCCCGGCGGGATCAGCTGGTCGTCGGTGCCCACGAAGGTGATCAGCTTGCCGCCCGCCCGGCGGAAGTCCGACAGATCGGGGTCCGAGGTCCCGATGACGTCGTCGTACTCCCGCACCGACTGGCGGAACAGCTCGGCGAACTGGCGATAGGTGATCTTCGAGGCGTCGAACCCGGGCTGCTTCTTCAGGAAGGTCCGCACCCAGCCCAACGCCACCGGGAAACCGGGGGCGTTCGTCACCGGGCCGAACTCCGCGCTCTTGGGGAGACCCGGCCAGAGCCGCCGTCCGTGTTCGTCGGTCGGACCGGCCCAGATCTTGCGCACCACCTCGGCGTCCGCCGCGGTGACGACGACCTCTTCGTCGCCGCAGCGCACCTTGGTGCCGATGAGCGAACGGGGGTCGTAGCCGCATTCGTCGGGCCGGTCGACGATGCCGTTGGTGACCCCGTCCCGGCCGTCGCAGGCCTCGATCGCGGCCTGCCGGAAGGCGGAGAAGACACAGTCCGAGGGGAAGGTCTTGTCCTGGTTCATCACGACCTGCGGCCACAGGGTCGCGACCGCGAACTCCGCCCAGTGCACGGCGGGCGCGTTCGCCAGGACGCCGTCGAAGTCCCCGGGATACCGCTGCGCTTCGGAGTAGCCCTGACGACCGCCGGTCGAGCAGCCGTTCCAGTACGAGTAGGAGACGGCTCGCTGGTAGAACTTCCGCGTCACGTCCTTCCCGATGACGGCGGCCTCGTGCACGGAACGGGTCGCGAAGTTCGTCACCAGCGGCTTGTTGATCTCGCCGTTGTCGGTGAGTGCCCATGAGGTGTCGAGGAAGGTCAGGGGAACACCGGCGTCGGTCGTCACGCCGCTGTAGCCGTCCTTGACCGCCTGGACGAGCGGCGCGCCGAAGTCGCCGGCGGTGTAGGCGCTGCCGCCGACCGCCTGGAGCCTGCCGGTCCACCCGGTCAGGGGCAGCGCGACGGCGACCTTGACGTGGTCACCCGCCGATCCGTGGGTCAGCGTGACGGTGATTTCGCAGTAGGCGGGCACGTCGGCTTTGGCGGGTTTCGCCGCCGCCTGGACCGATTCGATCCGCGCGCCCGCCGGTGCCGGAACGGGGACTGCCGCACACGATGACGACGTCGCCGCCTCGGCGGGCGCCGTCTGGGTGACCGAGGTCAGCACCAGCGGCAGCAGGGCGGCCAGTGGGGCCGCCGCGAGGAACATCTTCTTGCGTCTCATCACTTTCCCGAAGCTAGGCCGATCGTGTTGACAGGACGTCTACATCCTGTGGACGCCGCTCGAGAGTCCTAACCGGACGGTTTGGGTATCGTCGGACGGGCGGCCAGCCATGGCCGAGGGGAGGAATGCCGCACCATGCCGCTTTTCGGACGGGAAGCCGAGCTGAAGGACCTGGGCGAGCTCGTCGACGGACCAGCCGCGGGCTGCGGTGGCGTCCTCGTCCAGGGCGAACCCGGGGTCGGCAAGTCCGCCATCGTCACGGAGGCCGTCGCCGCGGCGACGGTCGGGGGCCTGCGAGTGCTGCGCACGACCGGGGTCGAGGCCGAACGGAACTTCGCCTACGCGGCCCTGCACCAGTTGCTCTTTCCGCTCCGGGCCGGTGCCGACACCCTGCCCGCGCCGCAGCGGTCCGCGCTCTGGACGGCGCTGGGGCTCGCCGAGGCCGCGGAGCCCAGCGCGTACCTGGTCGGCCTCGCCGCGTTGACGTTGCTCTCGGAGGAGGCGGCGGCCAGGCCGTTGCTGATCGTCGCCGAGGACGTGCACTGGCTGGACCGCGAGAGCGCCGACGTCCTCGCGTTCGTCGCCAGGCGCGTCGAGACGGAACCGATCGTCCTGATCGCGACCCTCCGGGAGGGCGAGCCGTCGCCGCTGCGTGACGCGGGACTGTCCTCAATGGACCTCGAACGCCTGCCCGGTGAGGTCGCGGCCGAACTGCTCGACTCCGTCGCCCCCGGGCTCCCGTCCGCGGTCCGGTCCCGGCTGCTCGCCGAGGCCGCCGGGAATCCGCTCGCCCTGACCGAACTGCCGTCGGCCGTGACCGGGCAGGCCGATTCCGTGCTGCCGCTGACCGAGCGGCTCGAGCGCACCTTCGGCGCCCGGTTCACCGCCCTGCCGGAACCCACGCGCACGACCTTGCTGGTCGCCGCGCTCAACGAGACCGGTTCGCTCACCGAGACGCTCGCGGCGGCCGGGGCGCTGCTGGGTGAAGACGTCGAGCCGGAGGCCCTGGCACCCGCCGCCGAGGCGAGGCTCGTCGACCTCGAACCCCGGACGGTCTCGTTCCGGCATCCGCTGATGCGTTCGGCCATCCCCGCGTCGGCGCCGCCCGAGGAACGGCGACGCGCTCACCTCAGCCTCGCCGAGATCCTGCGCGAGCAGCCGGACCGCCGAGCCTGGCATCAGGCCGCCGCGGCGACCGGCGCCGACGAAGACGTGGCGGGCGCGCTGGAGAGCGCGGCCGACCGCGCCCGGCATCGGGGCGGAGCGACGGCCGCGGTCGCCGCGCTGGAGCAGGCGGCCCTTTTGAGCGCCGTTCCGGAACGCCGCGCGGACCGGTTGCTGCGCGCGGCCGAGCTCGCCGTCGAGTCCGGTGGCCGCGAGACGGCGGAACGGCTCGTGCGGAATGCCCGCGCGGGAGAGCTCACACCGCGGCAACGATCGATGGCGAGCTGGTTGCTCAGTGGCTTCGAGGACGGCGTCCGCGAGGATCTTTCCCGGGTCACGGAGCTGGCGCGGCTGGCCGAGTCGGTCGCGGAGGAGGGGCACCCGGATCCGGCGATGCGCGTCCTGTGGGGTGCCGCCATGCGCTGTTTCTGGGCCGAACCCGGCCCGGAAACGCGGCGGACGCTGCTCGCCGTCGCGGACAGTCTCCCGATCGAGAACTCCGATCCGCGCCTGGTCGCCGTCGCCGCGTACGTGGCGCCGTTCGAGCGGGCCGAGTCCGTACTCGGCGAGCTACGGAAACTCGCCGCCACCACCGGAGCCGATCCCGAAGTCGACCGCTTTCTCGGCAGTGCGTCGCTTCAGGTCGGCGCGGTCGACCTGGCCGCCCGGTTCTCCGCGGCCGCGGCACCGGGACTGCGTGCGCAGGGCAGGCTCGGACTGCTGCCCCGCGCCCTGGCGGTCCAGGCGTGGAGCCGGGTCCGGCTCGGCGACCTCGCCGCGGCCGTACCGGTCGCGGCGGAAGCGGCCAAATTCGCCAAGGAGACCGGGCAGCCGTTCATGTACGGCCTCGCCACCGCGGTCCAGGCCGAGATCGCCGCGCTGCGGGGCGAGCACAAACAGGCCAAGGCACTGGCCGACGAGGCCGAACGGGCCGGGCTCGCCGCCGGTGCCCGGCCGGTACTGGCGACCGTGCAGCTCGCGAGGGGCATCACGGCGTCGAGCGAGGGCCGGTTCGACGACGCGTTCGCCGACCTGCGGCGGTTGTTCGACCCCGCCGATCCCGCCTTCCAGCTGGCCCTGCGGGTCTACTTCGTCGCGGACCTCACCGAGGTCGCGATCCGGGCGGGCCAGGTCGAAGCCCTGCGCGAGATCGTCGCGGAGATGGAAGAACTGGCGCTGTCGACCCCGGCACCCGCCTTGCACATCGGATTGCGCTACGCCCGTGCCGTGCTCGATCCGAGCGAGGAACTGTTCGAGACCGCCTTGCGGGCCGAGCTGGACGGTTGGCCCGCCGAACGGGGGCGGCTGCGGCTGGCCTACGGCGAATGGCTGCGGCGGCAGCGCCGCGTCGTGGACTCGCGGGCGCATCTGCGCGCCGCGCGGGAGACGTTCGACGCGCTCGGCATGACCGCGTGGGCCGAACGCGCGCGTCGCGAACTGCGGAGCGCGGGGGAGTCCAGTCCGAACCGCGGCCCGGACGCGCGCGAGAAGCTGACCCCGCACGAGCTGAGCATCGTGCACCTGGCCGCGGAGGGCCTGACGAACCGGGAGATCGGGCAGCGGCTCTACCTGTCACACCGGACGGTCGGCACGCATCTGCACCGGATCTTCCCGAAACTGGGCGTCAAATCCCGGGCCGAACTGAAAGATGTCGTGAGTTCCCTGCCGCAAGTAGTCCTCTAGTTGCGGTAGTTGCGCGCGCGACCACCGCGACTAGAGGACTACTTGCCGGGGTTCAGGCGACGGTGGCGTCCAACGTGACCTCGACGTTCCCCCACGTCGCCTTCGAGTACGGGCACACCTGGTGCGCGCCCTGGACCAGTTCGTCGGCGGTGGCCTGGTCGATGCCGGTCGCTTCCAGGTGCAGCGCGGCGCTCAGGCGGAACTCGCCCGCGTCGGTGTCGTGGTGCAGCGTCACCTCGGCGACGACCGCGAGGTCGTTCAGCGGCACCTTCTTCACGCCCGCGACCCGGCGGACGGCGCCGACGAAGCAGGACGCCCAGCCCGCGGCGAACAGCTGCTCGGGGTTCGTGCCGTCGCCGGCGCCGCCGAAGGCCTTCGGCACGGCGAGGCCGACGTCGAGCGCGCCGTCGTCGGAGGTCGCCCGGCCGCCGTTGCGGCCTTCCGCGGTCGAAGTGGCGACGGCGGTGTACGTGGTTTCAGACATGCCGCAACCGTAGGAATCCGGCCGGGATCGCGGCGACCGTCGGACGACGTCAGTTCTGTACGTCATCGTCGGACGACGTACGCCGACGACGTCGTCCGACGGTCGCGAGGGCCGCTCGGGCGCGCCTACCTTTCCGCTCATGTCCCACCTGCCGCAGGAAGTCCGGTACCGCTTCACCGTCCTCGGCCCGCCGGGCTTCACGAGCGGCGGCACCCGGCTCGACCTCGGCTCGCCGCAGCAGCAGGCCGTCTTGATGCTGCTGCTGGCGAACCCTGGCAGTTTCGTCCGGACCGGCGAGCTGATCGACGGGCTCTGGGGTGAGCGGGCACCCGCGACCGGCGAGGCCGTCATCCGGACCTACATCTCCCGTCTCCGGCGGCTTCTTTCCCTGCAGGGACTGGGATCCGCGATCGTCTCCCAGTCCGGCGGCTACAAGCTGGACCAGAATTCGTTCGAGGTGGACGCCACCGAATTCGCCCGGCTGGTCGAGAGCGCCCGTCAGGCGCACAACGTGGAGACGGCGGCGAACCTGCTGGAGCGTGCGCTCGGGCTCTGGACCGGAACGGCGCTGGCCGGCGTCCCCGGCGAGGCCGCCGAACACGAGCGTTCGCGGCTGGAACGGCTGAAGCTGACCGCCACCCAGGAGCTGCTCCGGCTGCGACTGGAGCTCGGGGACCACGCCGAGGTGATGGCCGAGGCACCCGCGCTGATCGAGCGCAACCGTCTCGAGGAACCGCTGTACGAGATCTATCTCCTCGCCCTCCATCGCGGCGGGCGCCGCGCCGAGGCGCTCGAGCTCTACCGGGCGGTCCACGACCTGTTCGACGAAGAACTCGGAGTCCGTCCGGGACCGAAACTGCGGGCGCTCCACGAGAAGGTGCTTCGCGCCGAGGACGAGCAGATGCCCGGTCTCCGCGAGCCGGATGCGTTGTTCGTCGGCCGCGAGCGTGAACGCGCCGAGTTCCGGCGGTTGCTCGCGAGGGATCCGGCCAAGGGCGTCGAAGTGCTGTTCTTCACCGGCGCCCCCGGCATCGGGAAGTCGACGCTGCTGCGGAGGCTCGCCGACGACGCGGCCGCCCTGGGCAGACCCGTCCGGGTGGTCGACGGGTTCGAGGACGTCGAAGATCCCGCCGCCTTCTTCCGCCGCCTGCCCGGAACCGCCACCGTCGTGATCGCGGGACGGAACGCTCCGGGCGCCACGGTGCTGGTCGATCCGGCCTGGTCGAGGCGGATCAGGCTGCGCAGACTCGAAGCCTTGAGCGAAACCGAGTCCGCGGCGCTGCTCGAAGCCCGCGACGTCGATCCGGACCTCCGGAAGTCCATTGTGGACTTCGCGGCGGGCAACCCGTTCGCGCTTTCCCTCGCCGCCGAGGTGAGCAGGTCACCCCGAGCGGACGCGGCGCGCTACGTGATCGACACCGTCTACGCCCACCTGGCCGGTGATCCGCCGACGGAGGCGCACCGGTGGGCGCTGTACGTGTGCGCGCAAGCGGAGCACACCACCGAAGACCTCCTCCGGTCCGTGCTGCCGGGAGGACGGTCGTCGGAGCTGTTCGACTGGCTCCGCGACCATCCCTGTGTCGAGGCCGCGACCCACGGCCTCGTCCTCGGCGGCGTGCTCCGTGAGGTGCTCGACAGGCACCTCCGGTGGCGTGACCCGGCGGGCCGCGCGCGGATGCGCGGCCGGATCAGCCGGGTCACGGCCGCCCGCTGATCAGGTGCGCAACCACACCGCCGTATCCGTCGGGAGTTCCGTCTCGACCGGGCCGCTGGCCAGGAGGACGCCGAGATGCGGCGGAAGCGGCACCGGCGTGTCCGAGAAGTTCAGCACGAAGGTGAACCCCGGCTCCCGGGTGAACGCGAGTACCCCGTCGCCCAGCGGCAGCCACTCCAGATCGCCGGGTCCGAGCGCGGGAAGTTCCGCCCTCAGGCGCAGACCTGTGCGGTAGAGCCGGAGCATCGACGCAGGATCGGCTGCTTGGGCTTCCGCGGTATCGGAGCGCCACTCCTCCGGCTGGGGCAGCCACGTTCCGCCGGTGCCGAAACCGAACGGAGGAGCGACGCCGGACCAGGGGAGCGGGACACGGCAACCGTCACGGCCGGGGTCGGCGCCGTTCGTCCGGGCCCACACCGGATCCTGACGGAGCTCGTCCGGGACGTCCTCGATCTCCCACAGGCCGAGCTCTTCCCCTTGGTAGACATACAGACCGCCGGGCAGCGCGAGGGTGAGCAGCGCCGCCGCCCGCGCCCGCCGCGTCCCGAGTTCCCGGTCCACCGGAGTGCCGTGAAGCCGGTCTGCGAAGGCGAAGCCGGTATCACCGTCGCGCCCGTACCGGGTCACATGCCGGGTGACGTCGTGGTTCGACAGGACCCAGGCCGCGGGCGCGTCGACCTCCTTGTGCGCCGTCAGCGTCCGCTCGATGACGTCTCGGAACCGCCCGGAATCCCAGGGGCACACCAGGAAGTCGAAGTTGAACGCCGCGTGCAGTTCGTCGCGGCGGAGGTACCGCGCGGCACGCGACATGTCCGGCAGCCACATCTCGCCGACCAGCACGCGGTCACCCGGGTAGCTGTCGGCGATCTTGCGCCACGACCGGTAGATCTCGTGCAGCCCCTCCTGATCGGAGAACGGCGTCTCGTCGCCGGGATCGACGTCGGGCAGCCGGGGGTCCTTCACCAGCCCGTCGGCGACGTCGATGCGGAAGCCGTCGACCCCGCGGTCGAACCAGAACCGCAGGACGTCCTCGAAGTCCGCGCGGATGTCCTGGTTGTCCCAGTTGAAGTCCGGCTGGCGCGAGCTGTACAGATGCAGGTACCACTCGCCGTCCGGCACCCGAGTCCAGGCGGAGCCGCCGAAGCGCGACTTCCAGTTGTTCGGGGGCTCGGAGCCGTCCGGACCGCGGCCGGGACGGAACCAGAACCGTTGCCGCTCAGGTGATCCCGGTTCCGAGGCGAGCGCATCCTGGAACCAGCGATGCTCGTCGGAGCAGTGATTGGGCACGATGTCGATGATCACGCGGATACCCCTGGCGTGGGCCGCGGCGATCAGCTCCTCCGCCTCGGCGAGGGTGCCGAAGAGCGGGTCGATCTCCCGGAAGTCGGCGACGTCGTAGCCGCCGTCGTCCATCGGCGACGGATACCACGGGGTGAACCAGATCGCGTCGATCCCGAGTTCGGCCAGGTAGTCCAGCCGCGAGCGGACCCCGGCGAGATCGCCGACGCCGTCGCCGTTCCCGTCGGCGAAACTGCGGATGTAGACCTGGTAGATCGCCGCGCTCCGCCACCATCCGGCGGACTGCCCCAATGCGGTCACGGAAATGCCCTCCTCGATCGTTGTGGAAACCCCGAATGCGGCGGGAAATCAGCCTTTGACACTGCCGGCGGTGAGCCCGGCGAGGATGTGCCGCTGGAAGGCCAGGAACAGCGCCACCATCGGCAGGCTGGCCAGCACCATGCCCGCGACCAGCACGTTCAGCGGCATGTCGATGGCCACCCGCTGCAGCATCACCGACAGCGTCTGCTTTTCGGTGTCCGGGAACACCAGCAGCGGCCAGATGAAGTCCTTCCACGCGGCCACCACCGCGAGGATCGAGACCACGGCCAGGATCGGCCGCGAGATCGGCAGGATGATGCGCCACAGCGTGCGCACCGGCCCGGCGCCGTCGAGCCGCGCGGCCTCGATCAGCTCGTCCGGGATCTGGTCGAAGAACCGTTTCAGCAGATAGATGTTGAACGCGTTGGCGGCGGCGGGCAGCCAGACCGCGGCCGGTGAGTTGATCAGGTTGACGTGCAGCAGCGGCAGATCGGTGATCGTCACGTAGGTCGGCACCAGCAGCGCCGCCGCCGGCAGCATCAACGTCGCCAGCATGAGCCCCAGGACGACGTTGCCGAATTTCGGCCGCAGCTTCGACAACGCGAACGCCGCGGGGACGTCGATGGCGAGCTGGGCCAGCCAGGCGCCGCCCGCGACGATGATCGTGTTGAGGAAGTACTTGCCGAGACTGAGCTGGTCCCACGCGTCGCCGAAGGTCTCCGGATGCCACTCGTTCGGAATGAACGTCGCCGGCGTCTGCGCGAGCTCCTGCGGTGACTTCATCGCCCCGGTCACCGCCCAGTACAGCGGGAACAAGAACGCGATGACGAACAGGAGCAGGGTGCAGCCGAAGATGACGGCGTACCCGATCTTGCCGCCGGGGCTCCGGAGCGTGCCGGGGGAGACGAGCGTCCTCACGACTGATCCGCCTTCCTGGTCAGGCGCACGTACAGCGCGGAGAACACCCCGAGCGCGACGAACAGCAGCAGGCTCAGCGCGCTGGCCGAGCCGAAGTCGTTGTAGACGAAGGCGTAGCGGTACAGCAGCAGGAGCACGGTGACGGTGGAGTCGTCCGGTCCGCCGCCGGTCATCACATACGGCTCGGTGAACACCTGCATGGTCGCGACGACCTGCAGCAACAGGAGCACCAGCAGGACGAACCGGGTCTGCGGCAAAGTGACGTGGATCAGGCGTTTCCACAGTCCGGCGCCGTCGAGTTCCGCGGCTTCGTAGAGCTCGCCGGGGATCGTGCCGAGCGCGGCGAGGTAGATCAGCGTGGTGCTGCCCATGTTCGCCCACGTCGAGACGAACACGAGCGACAACATCGAGGTGTCGCTCGAGTCGAGCCATTGGCCGCCGGGCAGGCCGACGGCGCCGAGCGCGGAGTTGAACAGACCGGAACCCGGGTCGTAGAACCACTTCCACATCAGGGCGGTGACGACCGGCGGCAGCATCACCGGCAGGTAGACCGCGAGCCGGAAGAACGCCTTGGCGTGGCGCAGTTCGTTGAGCAGCACGGCGGTCAGGAACGGCACCACGAACCCGAAGACCAGCGCGAGCACGGTGAACAGCAGGGTGTTGCGCCAGGCGACCCCGAACAGGGGGTCTTCGAACAGGCGGGTGAAGTTGTCGAACCCGACCCACGACGGCGGGTTGACGAAGTCGACCTGCTGGAAGCTCAGCAGGACCCCGCGCACGATGGGGTACCAGGAGAACAGCGCGAACACCACGAGTGCGGCGCACAGCAGGCCGTATGCGGTGAGGTTCTCCTTGAGCTTGCGGCGCAACCGGTTCCGGCGGCGTTCGGCCGCGGACGCGACCGGGCGACCGGCCCGCGACGAGGACGTCGCGGGCCAGTCGAGGAGGCTACTTGACCTGGGCGAGGACACTGTTGACCTTCGACTCGGCCGACGCGAGCTGCTGGTCGATGTTCGCGTTCCGATCGGTGAGCACCGCCTGCATCACGCTGTCGAGGACGGCGTAGACCTGCTGCGCGTTCGGCGGTTCGATACTGCCCTTGATCCGCGCACTGGCGTCCACATAGGACTGGAAGTTCTCGGCGGGGACGTTGGCGTGCTTGGTCTTGAGCGCGAGCTGCTGATCGCGGACGGCGCCCTGCCAGATGTCCGGCGTCGGCTCGGCGGGCAGGCCGACCGGCTGCTTGCCGTCGACGTACTGCTGGACGTGCTTCTCGAAGCGCTCCGGGTTGAGGTACTTCCAGCGGACCCATTCCAGGCCGGCCTTGATCTTCTCCGGCGAGGCCTTGGGGTTGACCATGTAGCCCTCGCCGCCCAGCAGCGTGCCCTGCCCGCCCGGCATCCCGGCGACGCCGTAGTCCTCGTACTTGCCGTTGAACTGCTTGACCAGCACCAGGACGTTGTCCGGGGCGGCCATGTACATGCCGAGCTGGCCCGCGCCCATCATGCGCTGGACGTCCTGGGCTTCGAGCAGCTGCTTGCTGCCCATGGTGTCGTCGTCCCAGCGCATGGCGCGAAGCTGGTTGAGCGCGGCCTTGCCCTTGTCGTTGTTGAAGGCGGCGACCCATTTGTCGCCGTCCTTGCGCGCGACTTCGCTGCCCATCGAGTACAGCCAGCTGGTCAGGTGCCAGCCGCCCTGGTTGTTCTTGCTGTAGTCGGCGTACCCGACGGTGCCGTTGCCCAGCGCGGCGATCTTCTTCGCGGCCTCGCGGACCTCGTCCCAGGTCTGCGGCGGTTTGTTGGGGTCGAGCCCGGCCTTCTGGAACAGCGGGCGGCTGTAGAGCAGGCCCATGCTGTAGTTCATCGTCGGCAGGCCGTAGAGCTTGCCGTCGGCGCCGCGGAAGTTGTCCAGCAGCTCGGGCTTGAGGTCGCCGAAGTTCTTCAGGCCCTTGGCCGCTTCGGTGATGTCGGCGGCCTGGCGGCGCGCGATGATCTGCGCCGGGTCGGTGAAGTAGACGTAGTAGACGTCTTCGAGCTGACCGCCGGCGAGCTTGGCGGAGAACGTCTTCGGATCCATGAACCCTTCGTGCGGCTCGATGTCGATGTCCGGATGGGTCTCCTCGAACTCCTTGACGTCGGCGTCGAACACGCTGCGCTCGAACGGCTGGCTGGTCGGGGGCTGCCCGGTGACGGTGATCTTGACCTTGCCCCCGGCCCCGGTGCTTTCGCCGGAACCGGAACCGCAGGCGGCGACCCCCAGGGTGAGTCCACCCGCAAGGAGCAGGCAGAACATCCGGCGGCGCACGGCAGGGGACCAAGTGCTGCTCATCTTCAAGCCTCATCTCGGGATCGCGACGGCTGTCACGTGATTGCGGTCACTCTAAAGTGAAGGCCCAGATTTACGCAATAACTCGATGAGAACTTGCAACTTGCCGACAATGACTCTCGCTGGACGACCGCAAGCGCGTGAAGGCCCCCCTTCCCTTGGGCTCAGCCGAGGGAAGGGGGCCTTCACACGCGAAGGGTGGGCCTACCGGCGGGCGGTGGACCCTCGCACCACGAGTTCGGGCGCGAACAGCAGTTCCTCGGCTGCCACCTCGCCGCCGTTTATGCGCTTGACCAGCAGTTCCACCACGGCGCGACCCATCGCCTCGATCGGCTGGCGGGTGGTGGTCAGCGGCGGATCGGTGCAGTTCATCAGGGCCGAATCGTCGTAGCCGACCACCGAGATGTCGTCGGGCACCGACAGTCCTTGCCGCCGGGCCGCGCGGATCGCGCCCAGCGCCAGCAGGTCGCTCGCGCACAGGACGGCCGTCGCACCGCGCGGGTACAGCCGGGCCGCGGCGGCGTGGCCGCCTTCGATGGAGAACATGCCGTGCTCGATGAGTTCGTCCAGGACCGGGAGCCCGAGTTTCCCGGCGTAGGCGCGGAACGCCTCGAGTTTGCGCTGGGAGGGCACGTGATCGGTCGGGCCGAGGACGAGGCCGATCTTCTCGTGCCCTAGTGAGCTCAGGTGCCCGACGACCTGCTCGACGGCGACGGCGTCGTCGCACGAGATCTGCGGCAGCCCGAGGTGGTCGACGGCGGCGTTGATCAGCACCGTCGGCAGGCGGCGCTCGGCGAGATGGTGGTAGTGGGAGTGCACCGCGTCGGCCTGGGCGTACAGCCCGCCGGCGAACACGACGCCGGAAACCTGTTGCTGCAGCAGCAGTTCGACGTACTCCGCCTCCGAGACCCCGCCTGCCGTCCGCGTGCACAGCACCGGGGTGAAACCCTGCTGGGCGAGGGCGTTGCCCATGATCTCGGCCAGCGCGGGGAAGATCGGATTCTGCAGTTCGGGAAGGACCAGCCCGACCAGGCGCGCGCGGTCGCCGCGCAGCTGGGTCGGCCGTTCGTAACCCATCACGTCCAGTGCGGTGAGGACGGCGGCCCGGGTACTGGCGGAGACCCCGGACCGGCCGTTGAGCACCCGGCTGACCGTGGCTTCGCTGACCCCGACCTTGAGGGCTACTTCGGCAAGACGACGCGTCATGCGTGAAACTTTACCGCAAGCGAACGCAAGACCTAGACATTCTTGATCGGTGCGGTGGGCTCCTTCGCGACCCGGAAATCCCGGGAAGAAGGAACGAGCGCGGCGGCGGCCGGAGCGGCGAAACAGACCACGGCGCACACCGCCAGCACGGGCGCCGCCCCGAACTGGCTGATCGCGGGCGCGATGAACGCCAGCCCGGCGGGCGCCAGGCCGTAGGAGAACAGGAAGTCC
The DNA here is from genome assembly GCF_046549075.1 of Amycolatopsis sp. lyj-84. NCBI lineage: Bacteria > Bacillati > Actinomycetota > Actinomycetes > Pseudonocardiales > Pseudonocardiaceae > Amycolatopsis > Amycolatopsis sp. lyj-84. The sequence goes on along the minus strand of NZ_JAJPWO010000001.1, from coordinate 675,651 downwards.
AAAGAGGACACCCGCGCGAGCTTCCCCGGCTCGACCTCCCGCTGGGTCGCGGTGAACCACGGGACGTTGAACAGTTCGATGCCCAGACCGGCGACGGCGTAGGCGGCGATGACGAAGGCCGGGTGCACCGGGAACAGCAGGCTCAGTGGCGCGAAGCCGTAACAGCCGAGTCCGATCAGTGCCGCCCAGCCTTGCCGCTTCGGGCGCCAGCGCGCGATGACGACGGCGCCCGCGAGCGCGCCGAGCGTGTACGCGGTGAGTCCGGCGGCCAGGACGGCTTCGGTGTCGTAGCGGTCGCGGCTGACCAGCGGCAGGACGACGCCGGTCGCGGAGTAGCCGGTCGCGATCACGGCGGTCAGCGCGCCGAGCCCGGCCAGGAACCAGGGGTGACGGCGGGCTTCGCGGAGTCCGTCGGCGAACTCGCCGAAGAAGCGGGTCTTGGTCGCGGACGGGGTGGGCGTGAAGGTGCCTCGCGGCGGGATCAGTGCCGCGCCCAGCCAGAGCGCCCCGGTCCCGATCACCAGGACCGACGTCGAGGCGAAAGCGGCGAGTAGAGCAGTGAGACCAGGGGCGACCAGCGTCGTGACCCGGACGGCCAGTGTCATCGCGGCGTTGGCCTGCTGGCGCTGATCCTCGGCGATCACTTCGGCGGTCAGCGCCTGGAACGCCGGGCGGCACGCGCCCTGGCCGACGCCGACGACGGCGGCCGAGGCGGCCATCAGCAGAACGGACCGGCCCATGCCGACCGCGATCAGGGGAGTGGCGAGACCCGCGATGAGGCCTGCCCAGAGCACGACCTGACGGCGGGAATGCCGGTCCGCGAGCACCCCTGCCACGGGTACGGCCACGAGGAATCCCGCGGTGCGCGCGGCCAGCACGATGCCGAGGTCGACGGCCGAAAGCGACCGTTCGAGCACTGCCAGTCCGAGGATGAACGGCAGCGCCCAGGTCGCCAGCCCGGAGGCGGTGTTCCCGGTCCAGAGCCGTACGAACGACAGGCTGCGGAACACCGGGGTCCGGGTCTGCACGGTGTCGTCGGTCACGCGGATCGCACCTCAACTCACTTGAAATCGGTAATCGTTGTCGGTAAGCCTATCGGGTGACACTCGAAGGCTGGAGGAACCATGGCATTTCCCGTACGGCTGGCGACCGCGTCCGTCGTCATGGCGTTGGTCGCGGGCTGCGCCACCGGCACATCTGATCAGGGCGCGCCAGGCGCCGCCGCACCGGGCGCGATCGAAAGCTGCGGCAAACGCTCGACGTTCGCCGCCGTGCCGAACCGCGTCGTCGCCTTGGACCAGTCCTCGACCGAGACCCTGCTGGCCTTGGGCGCGGGCGCCAAGATGGCCGGGACGGCCAACTTGAAGACGAAGGTTTCGCCGGAGCACGCCGCGGAGTACGCGAAGATCCCGGTGCTCTCGCCGAAGGTCCTCACCGCAGAACCGTTGCGTGCGGCGAATCCCGACTTCGTGACGGCCTCCTTCAAGGAGCTCTTCACCGCCGACCGCGCGGGCACCCGTGACGAACTGGAGGCCCTCGGCGTTCCCACCTATGTCAGCGCGGTCAACTGTCCCGACGGCACCACCGGCGCGTTCGAGCGGCTGTTCCGCGACTACGAGAACCTCGGCAAGGCCCTCGGCGTCGCCGATCGCGCCGGTGAGCTGGCGACCGCTCAGCGCGCACTGCTCGCCGAAGCCCGGGGGAAGGCCGCGAAACGACCGCAGGGCCTCAAAGTCGCGTGGGTCTACTCGGTGTTCAAGGACGTTCCCTACGTCGCCGGGCGGACCGGGATGCCGAGCGAGATGAGCCGGATTTCCGGCGTCACCAACGTCTTCGACGACATCGACCAGGAATGGCCGGAGGTCTCGTGGGAGGCGATCGCCGACCGCGCCCCCGACGTCGTCGTGATCGGTGATCTGTCCGAACGGGGCAACCCCGGTGACACCGCCGACGAAAAGCTCGCGATGATGCGCGCGCATCCGGTCCTCTCGAACCTGCCCGCGGTGCGCGACGGCAAGATCATCAAGCTGCCGGGGATCGAACTCGACGCCTCCGTCCGGACGGTCAACGCCTTGCGCGCCTTCGGCTCCGGGCTCGACGCCCTCGGTCATGGCTGACCCGGCGCTGCTCGACCCCGCCGTCGATCCGGTCGTCGAGGACCGTCCCGCCGCACCGGCGAAGGCGCGGCGTCACGGACTGCTTTTCGCGGCCTGGCTGGTCCTGCTGATCGTGTCGCTGGTCGTCGCGACGCGCGCCGGACTGGGGAGCGGCATCGGCTGGGCGGAACTCGGCCGGGCCGCCGGCGTACGGCTCGGTCTTCCCGTCCAGCCACTGCCCCGGCTGGCCGATTCGCTGATCTGGGATCTCCGGGTGCCGAGGGTGCTGCTGGCGGCGTTGGTCGGAGCGGTGCTGGCGGTCTGCGGCGCGGCCCTGCAGAGCGTCACCCGCAACGCGCTCGCGGATCCGTACCTGCTGGGCGTCTCCTCGGGCGCGTCCACCGGCGCGGTCGTCGTGGTCGTGCTCGGGTTCGCCGGGTCCCAGCTGGGCGTCACCGGTGGCGCGTTCGCCGGGGCGCTGATCTCGTTCGGGCTGCTCATGCTCCTGTTGCGCCGCCGGGGCGTCGACTCGATGCGGATCGTGCTGACCGGGGTCGTGGTCGCCGAACTGTTCGCCGCGCTGACCTCGCTGGTGATCATGTCCTCCGGTGACGCGGACAGCACGAGGGCGCTGGCCCACTGGCTCCTCGGTTCGCTGGCGCCCGCCCGGTGGCAGTCGGTCGTCGTCTGCGCCGTCGCCGCCGCGATCGGGCTGCTGGTGATCTGGTCGTGCTCGGCGGCGCTGGACGGCTTCGCGTTCGGCTCGGACACCGCCGCGTCGCTGGGTATCGACGTCCGTACGACCCGGACCGTGCTGCTGGTGACGACGTCCCTGCTGACCGCGGTCGCCGTGGCCGCGGTGGGTGCCATCGGGTTCGTCGGGCTGATCGTCCCGCACGGGGTCCGGTTCCTGGCCGGGCCGTCGCACCGGCTGCTGCTGCCGCTTTCGGCGATGGCCGGGGCGGTGTTCCTGGTGTGGACCGACGCGGTGGCGCGAGTCCTGTTCACGCCGCTGGAAGTGCCGGTCGGGGTGTTCACCGCGCTGGTCGGCGTTCCGTTGTTCCTGCTGGTGCTGCGGAAACGAGGAGAACTGTGAGGATCGAAGCCCGCGGGGTCGCCTGGGGTGTGCCCGGCAAGGCGATCGTGCGCGACGTCGATCTCGTCGTCGAGGCGGGGGAGACCGTCGGCATGATCGGGCCGAACGGCTCCGGCAAGTCGTCACTGCTGCGTTGTCTCGCGGGACTGCGGGCCCCGACGGCGGGCGCGATCCGCTACGACGGGGCCGACATCTCCACCTGGTCGGCGCGGACGAGGGCGCGGCACACGGCGTTCGTCGAGCAGAGCGCCGAGACCGACAACGACCTGTGCGTCGCCGAGGTCGTGATGCTCGGCCGGACGGCCTTCCGGTCCCGGTGGCGGGCGCCGGACGCGACGGACCGGGCGATCGTCACGGCGGCGCTGGAGCGGCTCGACCTCGGAGCGCTGGCCGACCGGCCGTGGAAACAGCTCTCCGGCGGGGAGCGCCAGCGCGCCCATCTGGCGCGGGCGCTCGCGCAACGTCCCTGGGCGCTGCTGCTCGACGAGCCGACCAACCATCTCGACGTCCGCCATCAGCTGGAGTTGATGGATCTCGTCGCCGGGACCGGGCAGACCGTCGTGATCGTTCTGCACGACCTCACACTGGCCGCGCGATACTGCGATCGTCTGGTCTTGATGAGTGCCGGAACGATCGTCGCGGACGGCCCGGCCAAGGACGTCCTCACCGCGTCTTCGCTGCGCGAAGTATTCGAAGTGGACGCCGAAATCGGCCCTGACCAGGACGGCCGTCTCTCCGTCCGCTACCGGGGAGCGAGCCGAAAGGATAACGAACAGATAACGCGGTGATCCGCGACCGATCCCAGTCCGTAGTACCGGATATGCCCGGGGCGTCATCGATGCGCGACAGAGGGCCCGGTCGCGCTCTACTCTGCCTCCCGTGCGCATGCTGACCCCGGCCCGAGGCCCGGTCCGGCGCCTCCGGGGCGGGGCCGTGGGGGTGCTGACCGGCATCTTGGCGACCGGTGCCCACTTCGGCACCAGCGGCCGCGTCCCCGACCTGGGCGTGATCGTGCTGCTCGTCGCCCTGCTGAGCTGGGTGGCGTACGCGTTCGCGGGACGGCAGCGCGGTCCGCTCGCCATCCTCTGCCTGGTGGCGGGCGGGCAGGCGGCGATGCACGTCTCTCTCGCCTTCCTGACCTGGGAATCGCATACGCACCACGCCGAAACCCCGGACAACGGCCTGCTCATGACGGCCGGGCACGCCGCCGCGACCCTCGTGGTGGTCACGGTGCTGGCCGGCGCCGAGCGCATGCTGTTCGCCCTGATGACGCTGATCGCGTCGGTCCTCCCACGCCGCCTGACGCCGCGGCCCGCGACAGCGCCGTTGCGCATCCACGTCCCGCTCGCGGTGAAGTACCCCGCGACCGAGGCACTCCTGCGGGACGTGCTTTCTCGGCGCGGCCCGCCGGTGTCGTTCGCCTGATCCCCGAAACCCTGCCGAGACCCCCGTCCAGGCAGGGCTCAGCACGCGTGCCGTGACGACCCCGGCGCGCGGCGCAGGCGCACGCCTCCCCACCGACGCCTCAGGAGTTCCCCCATGGCAACACAAACCGAACCGACCACGAGCCCACCGCGCGCGTCAGCCTGGCGCGGACTGTTCCTCCGGCTCCACTTCTACGCCGGCGTTCTCGTCGGCCCGTTCGTCCTCATCGCCGCACTCACCGGTGTCCTGTACGCGGCCACCCCTCAGATGGAGTCCTGGGTCTACTCGGACCAGCTACGGGCACCCGTCGGGCTGAACCAGGTCTCGCTCGCCGATCAGGTCAAAGCGGCACAAGCGGCCAACCCCGGCGGTGATCTGGTCGCGGTCCGCCCCGCCCCCGAACCGGGCGACACGACCCGCGTGCTGTTCGCCGAGGAAGGACTCGGCGAGTCCGAACGACGCGCGGTCTTCGTCGACCCCGCCACCGCGCAAGTACGCGGTGATCTCGTCGCGTACGGCTCGAGCGGCGCCTTGCCGCTCCGGACCACGCTCGACCAGTTGCACCGCAACCTGCTGCTCGGCGAACCGGGACGGCTCTACAGCGAACTCGCCGCGTCCTGGCTGTGGGTGGTCGCGTTGGGCGGTCTCGTGCTGTGGGTGAGCCGCCGTCGGACCCGCCGCGCCGAAAAGGCCGCGAAAGCGGAGTCTCCGCGCGGGAAGTCCGTGCGCCGTCACGGATCCGTCGGCCTGTGGGTGCTGCTCGGCGCGTTGTTCCTGTCCGCGACGGGATTGACGTGGTCGACGTACGCGGGCGAGAACGTCTCTTCGCTGCGTGAATCCCTCGGCTGGTCCACTCCCGCGTTGAAGGTGACGGGCACCGATGAGCACGCCGGTCACTCGGGGCACGGGGAAGCGCCCTCCGCGCCCGTCCCGGCGCGGCCCGAGAGCGTGGACGCGATGCTGGCCTCCGCCCGCGCCGCCGGGATCGACGCGGCCTCGGTCGAGATCGGGCTGCCCACGAAACCCGGCTCTCCCTGGCAGGTGGCGGAAGTCGAACGCGGCTGGCCGACACAGGTCGACGCCGTCGCGGTCGACGGCACCACCGGCCAGATCCTCGGCGAGGTGCGGTTCGACGACTACCCGCTGATGGCGAAGCTCGCCCGCTGGGGGATCGACGCGCATATGGGCGTGCTTTTCGGCTGGCCCAACCAGATCGCGTTGCTCCTGCTCGGCGCCGGTCTGGTCACGCTGGTCGTCCTCGGCTACCGGATGTGGTGGCAGCGCAGGCCGACCCGGGCCACCGGGCTGACCTTCGGGCGGCCCATCCCGCGCGGGCAATGGCGGAAGGCGCCGCCCGCGCTGGTGGTGGGACTCGTCGTCCTCGCCGCCGCGATCGGCTGGTTCGTGCCGTTGTTCGGCATCAGCCTGCTGGCGTTCCTGGTGATCGACCTGCTGCTGGGCCTGCGGTCCGGCCGCCGGTCCAAACCGGACACCACCGACGTCACCGTGTGACCTCGACGCCGGTGAGACCGACGCTCGCCGCCCACGACCGGGCGGCGAGCGCGGTGTCGGCCAGCCTCCCGCGAACGGGTTCCAGCCGGGGTTCGCCGCGCAGCCCGAACACGCGGGGGCCGAACATCTCCCCGCCGCGCACGGCCGGGTCGAGCACCGCCCTGACGGCGGGCCACGCCCCGGCTTCCTTGCCCTGCAACAGAAGCCCGGCCGGGAACTTCCGCCCGCCCGGCGCCGGGTGCACCGGCCTCGACGGGGTCAGGGAGTCGAGCGCGCCGCCGGGATGGTCGACGACGCTGAGCACCGTGCTCCCGGCCGCGCGCAGCCGCCGGTCGAGTTCGAAGGCGAACAGCATCTGTGCCAGCTTCGAGCGCGCGTAGGTGCGTTTGGGCTGGTAGTCCCGCTTGGTCTGGAGGTCGTCCAGGTCGAGTTCGGCGGACTTGCCCACGAAACTGCCCGTGGTGACGACGCGGCCCGCCTCCGCCGCTTCGAGCAACGGCATCAGGTGGTGCACCAGGACGAAATGCCCGAGATGGTTGGTGGCGAACGTCATTTCGTGGCCCTCGGCGGTCTCTTGCCTGGGCTGCTCCTCCAGGAGCACGCCCGCGTTGCAGACGACGGCGTCGAGCCGCTCGGCAGTCAAAGTGTCCACAGAGGATTTGATGGACGAAAGATCCGAGAGATCCAGCCGCAGGTGCCCGAGTTTCGCGTCCGGCACCTGGGAACGGATCGACGCCATCGCGGCGTCGGCCTTGGCGGCGTTCCGGGAGCCCAGGAGGACGGTGGCGCCGGTTCCGGCGAGCTGTTCGGCGACGAAATAGCCGATCCCCGCGTTGCCGCCGGTGACCAGGAAGGTCTTGCCGTCGGCGCGAGGCAGGTGGTGGACGTCCCAGTGTGTCATGCTGGCCCCTGTTCAAAGTCGAAGTCATTCCGAATATACACACGCTCCGAGTTCGGAGTGGGTTCGATGTATTGTGGGTCGCATGGGACAGACCGAGCCGGGCAGGCGTGAACGCAAGAAGGCGGCGACCCGTCAGGCCCTCTCCGTTGCGGCGCGAGAACTCTTCCTGGAGAGGGGCTTCGACAACGTCACCGTCGCGGAGATCGCCGATGCCGCGGACACCGCCGTGTCGACGCTGTTCGCGCACTTCCCGGGTGGCAAGGAGGCGCTGATCCTCGGCCACGGGCAGGAACGGGAAGCGGCGCTGGCCACGGCGGTGCGCGACCGCGCCGAGGGCGTCTCGATCCTGCAGGCGTTGCGGGACTTTCTCGCGACGCGCGGCCCGTTCGACCCGGCTCCCGACCCGCTGTCGCGCCGGGTCGCGGATCTGGTGATCGCCACACCGGCGTTGCGCGCCTATGCCAGGACACTGTGGACTGGCTGCGAGGACTCGCTCGCGAAGGTCATCGCCGAAGAGTCGGGCCAGGACGACTTCTCCGTCCGGCTGCTGGCCCGCTATGTCCTGGAGATCCCGGACCTGGCGGGCACGGAGCCCGCTCCGGCCGTGGCGCTGGACGCCGCCTTCGTCTTTCTGAGGAGGGGCTGGCCGGGGTTCTGAGCGGCTAGCCTGGCGAGATGAAGGGTCTGCTTTTGCGACTGTCCGCGGTGGACGCCGACGCGGAAGCCGCGGTCCGGGTCATCGCCTATTTCGACGAACTCGTGGCCCGGCAGGCCCGCCTGTCCGATCTGGTGCGTGCCACCGCGTCGCTCGCGGACTGTGTGGCCGGGCTGAGCCGGGACGGGCTCCCGGCGCCACTGCGATTCACCCCGGACGGCGAGCGCGCCGCCGACGCGGTGGCCGAACCCGCGTCGGCCGATCTCGGTGAGCCACTGGGGAAGGCCTGGCTGGAGCGGGCCGGTTCGCCGGGACCGCTCGACGATCTCGTGCTGGAACGGTTCGCGATGGCCGCCCGTGTCCTCGGCCGTGCCGAACCCGGCGGGAGTGCGCCGCAGCTGGCGGATCCCGCGCTGGTCGAGTTGCTGCTGGGGGAGCGAGCCGCCGAGGAAGACCGCGCCAGGGCGCTCCGGCTGCTCGGACTGGACGCCGGGCGGCCGGTCCGGGTGGTGGCCGTCGGCACCGAAGACGAGCGTGATCCCGGGGTGGCCGCGGTCGGGCTCCTGGCCCGGGGCGGTTCGTTGCCCCGGCTGCACGTCGCGGCCGTCGGAGAGGTCGCCGCGGTCCTGATGCAACCGCGCGACGACTCGGCGGTCGCCTCGCTGCGGTCCGCGCTCGCCGACCGGGCACGCGAACGCGACACCTCCGGTGGTGTGCGGGTCGGTGTCGGGGACGCGGTGCCCGGCCTCGAAGCCCGCCGGTCGTGGCTGCAGGCCCGGCTGGCCGAACGCTTCGCCGTCCCCGCGGTGGAGCCGGTTGTGGTGCACGGTGACCTGGGTTCGCTCACCCTGCTCGCCGAGGTTTCGGTGGCACGGTTACGCGAGCAGGACGACGTCCGGGCCCTGGACACGCTCGCCGCGACACCGACCGGGGCGGCCGATGTCGCGGCGCTGGAAGCGTTCTGCCGCACGGGATCGCTACGGCAGGCGGCCGTCGCGCTGCACCGCCACCACAGTTCGGTGTCGGCGCGCCTGGCCCACGTCGAGGACGCGCTGGGCTGGCGGCTGGACGAACCCGGCGACCGCTTCCGCGCCCGCCTCGCGTTGCTCGCCCGCCGCCTTGCCCAGCGAGGCTAGACGTCGAGGGCGCGCGCGAGCACGGCGAGTGCTTCGGCGGCCTCGCGTTTGCTCACGGTGGCGTGCTCCACCGCGGACGAACCGTGGAACGTGCCGGGGAACAGGTGCAGTTCGGTGGTGACCCCGGACGCCAGCAGCGCTTGGGCGTAGGCGATCCCTTCGTCGCGCAGCGGGTCGAACTCCATCACCGAGACGTACGCGGGCGGCAGACCGCTCAGGTCCACCGCCCTGGCGGGCGCCGCGTAGACCGGGACGTCCGCGCCGCCGCGGACCCCTTTGCCGAGGTAGGAGTCCCAGCTGACCTCGGCCCGCGGCCGGTTCCACTGTGGAGTGTCGACGAACGCCCGCATGCTCGGCGTCTCCAGCCTGTCGTCGAGTTCCGGCACCCCGAGGTACTGGAACAGGATCGCCGGGCCGCCCCGGTCGCGGGCCAGCAGTGCGAGGGCCGCGCACAGCCCGCCACCGGCACTGATGCCGTGGATCGCGATCCGGGCCGGGTCGACACCGAGTTCGGCAGCGTTCTTCGCGACCCAGGTGAGCGCCGCGTAGCAGTCTTCGAGCGGTGCGGGGTAGGGCGCTTCCGGTGCGAGCCGGTAGTCGACCGCCACCACCACGACACCGAGTTCCCGGGCGAACCGGACGTTGTTCGAGTGGTCGATCTCGAGGTCGCCGACGATGAATCCGCCGCCGTGGACGTCGAGGATCGCGGCGGGCGCGGCGATCCGGTCGGGGGTGTAGATCCGCACCCGGACGTCAGGAGCACCCTCGGGGCCGGGAATCAGTTCGTCGCGGACGGCGACTCCCGTCGTGTCCACCTCGCCCCGCATCTCGGCGAACACGGTCTTGAGCAGTTCGCGGGCGGCCGGGATGTCGTCGAGGGACACCTTGGGCAGCAGCGGGACGGCCGGGGCGATTTCCGGATCGAACGCGTAGGTCATCGGTCGCACTCCTGACGTGGCATGAGGTTCTGCCACCGAGTGTGGCCGCCCCGGCCGCCCGGTTTCATCCGCCACGCGTCGCGGAAGCGGGCTCTTTCACCCGCCGGACGTGCGCCGTGCCGAGGTCCTCGGTCGGGACGTCGTGCGTCTCGCGCGCGGTGACCGCGGCGGCCGCGCTGAGCAGGCAGACCGCGGCGGTGAAGACGGCGACGCCGAGCCAGTCGTCCTTCCCCGAGCCGATCGCGGCCACCACACTCGGGGCGAATCCGGCGATGGCGAACCCGATCTGGGTGCCGATCGCCATCCCCGAGAGGCGGACCTTGGCACTGAACATCTCGCCGTAGAACGACGGCCACACCCCGTTGACGGCACTGTAGGCCACCCCGAACAGCAGGATGCCGACGGTGAAGATCAGCGGATACGCACCGTCCGAAATCGACCACAGGTACGGGAAGATCAGCACCGCGCAGGCGAGACAGCCGGCGATGAACACCGGTTTGCGTCCGATCCGGTCGGAAAGCCCCGCCAGGAAGGGGATCGCGAGCAACGCGGCGACGTTGGCCAGTACGCCGACCCACAGGATCGGCCCGCGTTCCAGTCCGATCGTGTTGACCGCGTAGCTCAGCGCGTAGACGGTGAAGATGGTGCTGACGGAGGCGATCGTGGCCGCGGCGACGACGCGGAGCACGTCCCTCCAGTGTGTCCGGAAGAGCACGGCGACCGGCAGCTTGGCGACGTCGGACCTGTTCTGTTCGAACACCGGGGTCTCGTCGATCTTGCGGCGGATCACGAACCCGACCACCACCACGACCGCGCTGCACCAGAACGGGATCCGCCAGCCCCAGGTGAGCAACTGCTCCTGGGGGAGTGCGGCGATCGGCAGGAAGACGGCGGTGGCGAGGATCTGGCCCGCCTGCGTGCCGCTGAGGGTGAAACTCGTGTAGTAGCCGCGGCGGTGGGGCGGCGCGTGCTCCATCGACATCGAGTTGGCACCGGCCTGCTCGCCCGCGGCCGAAAGTCCTTGCAGCAGGCGGAGAACCACCAGCAGGACCGGGGCGAGGACGCCGATCGAGGCGTACGTCGGCAGGCAGCCGACGAGGAACGTCGTGGCGCCCATCAGCAACAGCGTGAACACCAGGACCTTCTTGCGGCCGAGCCGGTCGCCGACGTGCCCGAGCACGAACGCGCCGACCGGGCGGGCGAGGTACCCGACGCCGAAGGTCGCCAGCGCGAGCAGTGTTCCGGTGGCGGGGGAGGAAGCCGGGAAGAAGACCTTGTTGAACACCAGCGCGGCGGCGGTTCCGTAGATGAAGAAGTCGTAGTACTCCAGCGCACTGCCGATCCAGGCGGCGAGTGCGGCCTTGCGGGGCATGCCTTGCGTGACAGGGGAGGGAGGGACCACGTCGGCGCTCCTGAGTTTATGTACGATCTAGTTAGTTAATACAGCGTGCGAGACGGTGCCCTGGTTGTCAAGAGCCGGGGCTTCAGGCCGTCAGGTACTCGATCACCAGGTCGCCCAGCATCAGGCGATAGTGATCGCGGCGCGCGGGGTCGAGCATGTCGCGGCCGAAGATCGCGGAGAAGGTGTGCCGGTTCGCGAGGCGGAACACGCAGAACGAGCTGATCACCATGTGCACGTCGAGCGCGTCGACGTCGTCGCGGAACCGGCCGGCTTCACGGCCGCGGCCGAGGATGCGGGCGAGGACGTCGAGTGCGGGATTCGCCATGCCGGACAAGGCTTCCGAGCGTGCGATGTGCTCGCCGTGGTGGATGTTCTCGATGCTGACGAGGCGGATGAAGTCCGGGTTCGCCTCGTGGTGATCGAAGGTGAGCTCGGCCAGCTGGCGGATCGCGTCCTCGGGTTCGAGGTGATCGACGTCCAGGTCCTGTTCGAGGGCGCGGATGGTGGCATACGCCCGCTCGAGCGCGGCGACGTAAAGCTGTTCCTTGCCGCCGAAGTAGTAGTAGATCATCCGCTTCGTGGTGCTCGTGCGCGCGGCGATCTCGTCGACCCTCGCGCCGGCGTAACCCTTGTCGGCGAACTCCCTGGTGGCCACCGCGAGGATTTCGGCGCGGGTGCGTTCCTTGTCGCGCTGGCGCTCGACCTCGGACGACGGTGCGGCCACCTGACTCCCTTCGAACCGCTGGTGGGGCCCCACTCTAGCGCAGCCCTTCTCGCGTCGGCCCGTTCGAGCTACAGTGAACTCACTAGTTCGTACATTAAGGGAGGATCTTGGTGACCAGTCATCTCATCGGCTTGGTCGGCACCGGCATCGGGCCGTCGCTGAGCCCCGCGCTGCACGAACGGGAAGCCGATGAACTCGGGCTGCGCTATCTCTACCGGCGGCTCGACCTCGACGTGCTGAGGATGCCGATCGGCGAGGTGCTGGCCGCCGCGCGGGCCACGGGTTTCGACGGGCTCAACATCACGCATCCGGTGAAGCAGCGGGTGCTGCCGTACCTCGACGAGATCGCGCCCGACGCCGCGGCGCTCGGCGCGGTGAACACGGTGGTGTTCCGCGAGGGGCTGGCGACCGGGCACAACACCGACGCGACCGGGTTCGCCCGCAACCTCACCCAAGGGCTGCCCGACGCCGACATGGACACGGTCGTCCTCCTCGGCGCGGGTGGTGCGGGCGCCGCCGTGGCCCACGCCCTGCTCTCGCTGGGGACCGGGCGGCTGATCGTCCACGACGTCGACTCCGCGCGTGCCGGGACCCTGGTGGCCGGACTGCGGAAGCGTTTCGGTGACGACAGGGCACTTTCCGGCTCCCTGGACGACATCCGGGCCGCCGACGGTCTCGTCCACGCGACCCCGACCGGGATGGCCGCGTATCCGGGATCGCCGGTTCCCGTCGAGTCGCTGCGCCCGGGGATGTGGGTCGCCGACATCGTGTACCGGCCGCTGGAGACGACGTTGCTGAAACAGGCGCGGGAGCGCGGATGCCGGACGTTGCACGGCGGCGGCATGGTGGTCTTCCAGGCGGCGGACTCGTTCCGCCTGTTCACCGGCGCGGAGCCGGACGCCGACCGGATGCTCCGGCATTTCGAAGCGCTGGAAGGGAAACCCGCCCATGTCCGGTGACACCGCCATCGCGACCGTCTGCCTGTCCGGCACCCTCGAGGACAAACTCGCCGCGGCCGCCGCGGCCGGGTTCGGCGGTGTCGAGATCTTCGAAAACGACCTGATCGCGTCACGGCGGTCGCCGTCGGAGATCCGGCGGCTCTGTGCCGATCTCGGGCTCAGGATCGATCTCTACCAGCCTTTCCGCGATTTCGAGGCGGTGCCGCCGGACGTGCTCCGGGCGAATCTCCGCCGGGCGCGACGGAAGTTCGACCTCATGGCCGAACTCGGGGCGGACACCGTCCTGGTCTGTTCGTCGGTCTCGCCCGACGCCGTCGATGACGACGACCTCGCCGCTTCGCAGTTGCATGAGCTCGCCGAAGCGGCAGGGGAGCGCGGAATCCGCGTCGCCTACGAAGCGCTCGCGTGGGGCCGGTTCGTGAACACCTACGAGCACGCGTGGCGCATCGTCCGGCGGGCCGATCACGCGGCCCTGGGGGTCTGCCTCGACAGTTTCCACATCCTTTCGCGACGCAGTGATCCCCGCGCGATCCGGACGATCCCGGGGGAGAAGATCTTCTTCCTGCAGCTGGCCGACGCGCCCTTGCTGGACATGGACGTGCTGCACTGGAGCAGGCATCACCGGCTCTTCCCGGGCCAGGGCGCGTTCGACCTGGCCGCGTTCACCGGTCATGTGCTGGCAGCGGGCTATCAAGGGCCGCTTTCGCTGGAGGTCTTCAACGACGTCTTCCGGCAGGCGGATCCGCGTCCTGCGGCCGTCGATGCCATGCGTTCCCTGATCGCCTTGCGGGAATCCGTTGGCATGCTCGAGGTTCCCGAGGCGCCTCGCTTGGACGGGCACGCGTTCCCGGAACTCTCCGTTCCGGGAACGGTGCTCACGACTCTCGGTTTCACGCATACCGGAACACACCGCACGAAGCCGGTTCAGCTGTGGCAGCAGGGATCGGCGCGGGTATTGGTGAACGAGACTACCGCGGACGGCGCTATCAGCGCTCTTGGCTTGGTGAGTTCGGACCCGGCCGGATCCGCGCGGCGAGCGGAGGCGTTGCTCGCGCCCGTGTCGCCCCGGCCCGCCGTCGCCGCGCCGGACGGAACCGAAATCGTCTTCTGCGACAACGATGAATGGCTTCGCGACTTCGTTCCGGCCGAGACGGCTTCGGCGGGCATGGGAATCACCGGCATCGACCACGTCGCCCTGACGCAACCCTTCGATCACTTCGACGAGGCGACGCTGTTCTACCGTTCGGTGCTGGGGCTGAGGCCTGACGCGGTCTCGGAGTTCGCGGCGCCGTTCGGGCTCGTGCGCAGCCGGTCGGTCGGCGATCAGGGCGTTCGTCTGACGTTGGACAGCGCCCTGGTGCGGCGAGGAGAGTGGGCGCCGGGAGTGCCTTCGCCGCAGCACATCGCTTTCGCCTGCGAGGACGCTCTCGCCGCCGCGCGCGCCATGAGAGAGTCTGGTGCGCCTTTGCTGGAGATTCCCGGGAACTACTACGACGATCTCGATGCCCGGTTCGACCTGCCTTTCGCCGCCGAATTGCGGGAGAACTCGGTGCTGTACGACCGCGACCCGTCCGGTGAGTTCCTGCATTTCTGTACCGAGCTGGTCGGGTCGCGGGTGTTTTTCGAGGTGGTGCAACGGATCGGCGGGTATCGCGGGTACGGCGTCGTGAACACGCCCGTCTACATGACGGCGCATCGGGAACGACGACTGAGTCTGGCGCGCTAGTTTTGTCGGTGGCCGGTTGTAGGTTCCGTCCGTGGCTACTTCCCATGCCGAACTTTCGGCGATATTCGAGGAAATGACCGGTCCGGACCGTTTGGAGGAGATCAATGCTTTAGTGGGTTCCTTGGACGACAAGGATTCCGTGCAGGTCGCGAAAGAGGTCAGTGCCGCTCTCGCGCGTCTTGAGGCTGTCCGGTTCCGGGCTTTGTCGCGGTTGAGCGAGCTGCGTGGCGGCGCGCGGAGTGTGGTGCAGGAAGTGGCGATGAACCTGTTCCTCGTGGACGGTTTCGCCGGCTCCCTGGTGGCGACGGGAGTCGCGCTGACGTCACGGTTGCCGCGGACGTTGTCCTTGATGGATCAGGGAAAGGTAGGTGGTTTCGCCGCGCAGAAGGTGGCCGAGGCGACCGCGTGGCTGTCCGATGAGGACTCCTTGCTTGCGGACGCGATGCTGGAGTCGAGGCTGCCGGAGAAGAACAGCGAGCAGGTCCGCAAGGCGGCGAGCTACGCGGCGATGAAGGCCGACCGATCCGGTGCCGACAGGCACGCGACCGAGCGCAGGAAAGGCCGTCGCCTGTCCGTGTCGCAAGGTGAGGCCGGAGTCGCGTCGATCGAGGTGGTGGACGGTCCGGTCGAGAAGGTCACCGCCGCCCACAAGCGAATCCACCGGGAGGCCCGCGCGCTGCGGAATCAGGGTGACACGAGGACGATGGACCAGCTCCGGGCCGACATCGCCTTGGACCTGCTTCTGGGTGGTCAGGGCGGGGTCTCCGAGCGCACCGAGGTGTTCCTGTACATGGACCTCGCCACTTATCTGGGCATGAACGACGATCCGGTGAAGATGGCCGGGCACGGCTACCTCCCCGCGGAGCTGGGCCGCCACATCGCCGGCGGGCCGAACACCGTGCTCCGGCGCATCATCACCGACCCGCTCAGCGGCCAGGCCCAAGACCTCGGCAGAACGCGGTATCGCCCCGACGCGGCAACGGCCGAGTTCGTGCGCGTGCGGGATCGCGAATGCCGAAGACCCGGCTGCGACCGGGCCGCCCACTCCTGCGAACTCGACCACTCGATTCCCTGGCAGTTCCAGGGTGAGACGAACGTCGCCGACCTGGTCAGCTACTGCACCCGTGACCACCGGCTGAAGGACGAACCCGGCTGGATCTACCGTCTCGACCCCGATGGCAGCCTCACCGTCACCACCCCGACCGGACACACCCACACCAGCACACCCCCGCCGCTGCACGAACCACGGCAGGGACGGCCGCCGTTCTGAGCCGTTGCCGCTGTGCGGCGAATCGAGTGCTGGATGCTGCTGGCTGTTGAGCTGTTGCCGCGGAACGGCAACGTTGAAGGCGGGTTTTCGCGTTTCGAGCGTGCTGGGGTTCCTCTGCCGCACGGGTGAGTGCGTTGCCGCGAAACGGCTACGTGCGCGCGACTTGCCTGAGGCGCGTTGGGTGGCTGACGCAACCTTGGCCGCCGCCGGGTTCAAGCTCGGCGTTGTGGGCTGCGCGAAACGGAAAAGCTGCGGTTGGTTCACGCAGTGCGGGTGGCGTGTTGCCACCAAGTGGCGAAACTTGGATTCCGGTTCTTTGGTCGTCGCCGCGGAACGGCAACATCCCCCCATCCGAGACCAGCCGCGCGCCCTCCAGGACCAGCCCGCGTTCGGAACCCGGGCCCGCCAGGTTCAGAACCCGATGGGCAGCCCCGCGTAGTTCTCCGCCAGCCCCGCCCGGCCCGCCTCACTCCGCGCCAGCCAGCGCAGTTGCGATAGCTGCAACTGCCGGTCGAACGGGTCGTCCGATCGGTGCAGCATCGTCGTCATCCACCAGGAGAAGTGCGTACACCGCCAGACCCGGCGCAGTGCGGTGTCGGAGTAAGCGTCGGCGAGCGTGGAGTCCTTGTCCCGCAGCAAAGCCGTCAGCGCGGGGGCGAGGAGGGCGACGTCGGCGACGGCGAGGTTGAGGCCCTTGGCGCCGGTGGGCGGCACGATGTGCGCGGCGTCCCCGGCGAGGAACAGGCGGCCGTGGCGCAGGGGTTGCTGCACGAAACTGCGCATGGGCAGCACACTCTTGTCGGTGATCGGCCCGGGCGTGAGGGTCCAGCCGTCCTGGCCGTGGCCGAGCCGGGTCGCGAGTGCCTCCCAGATCCGTTCGTCGGACCAGGTGCCGATGTCGGTACCGTTGGGCACCTGCAGATAAAGCCTGCTGACGGTGGCCGAGCGCATCGAGTGCATGGCGAAACCGTCGGGATGCCAGGCGTAGATCAGCTCGTCGGTCGATGGGGCGACCTCGGCGAGGACGCCGAGCCACGAGTACGGGTAGGTGCGCTCCCAAGTCTGCTTCGCGGCGTCGGGAATCGCGGTGCGGCAGGGCCCGAAGGAGCCGTCGCAGCCGACGACGACGTCGGCGTCCAGCCTCTCCGGTGTGCCGTCCGGGCCGGTGAAGGTGACGTAGGGCTTGTCCGTTTCGAGGTCGTGCACGGCTGTGTCGGTGACCTCGTAGTAAATCTGCTGCCCGGCAGCCGCGCGTGCCTTGCCGAGGTCCTTGGTCACCTCGGTCTGGCCGTACACGGTGACACTTCGCCCGACGAGGTCCACGAAGTCGAGATGGTGCCGTTCCTCCGGCCATTGCAGGTAGATGCCGCGGTGTTCGTCGCCCTCGCGGTCGAGCCGGTCGGCGAGCCCGGCCTCGCGGAGGAGGTCCACTGTGGACTGTTCGAGGATGCCCGCCCGGATCCGCGCCTCGACGTACTCGCGCGAGCGGGTCTCCACGATCACCGACTCGACACCCGCCAGATCGAGCAGATGCGACAGGAGCAGGCCGGCGGGGCCGGCACCGACGATGGCGACTGGGGTGCGCATGACCGGAGTGTGGTCGCGTGGCCGACGAACTCCTAGCGTTCGCTTCCGCTCAGTGAAACTCGTAGGCTCCGGCCGATGCCGGCGGCCGCCACCTGGAGCGCGGATACCAGCCGTGCCCGGCCGCGGCTCAGATCCGGGATGACCAGGCCGAGCGCCGCGACGACGTCGCCGCCGGTGGACGGCCGGATCGGGACGGCGACCGAGCAAGCACCCTGGCTCATCTCCTCGACGGTCTGCGCGTAGCCCTCGCGGCGGATGCGCCGCAACTGCTCACGCAGCCGCCCGGGCTGTGTGATGGTGTACGGCGTGATGCGGGTCAGCGAGGCGAGCACCTGCCGCTGGACGTCCTCCGGAGCCCAGGCCAGCAGGACCTTCCCGACCCCGGTGGCGTGCAGCGGCAGCCGCCCGCCGATCCGGCTGACCACCGGCACCGACGCGTTCCCGGACAGCCGGTCGAGGTAGAGCACCTGACCGCCGTCCCGCTCGCCGAGATGCACGGTGGCACCGGTCGCGCCGTAGAGATCCTGGAGGAAGGGGGCCGCGACCTGCCGCAGTTCGAACTGGACGGGGGCGAGCAGGCCGAGATTCCACAGCCGTCTGCCGATGGCGTAGCGATCCTCGCGCCGTTCCAGCGCGTCCAGGCCCACGAGTTCGCGGGCGAGCCGGTGCGCGGTGGGCAACGGCAGACCGGCGCGGTTCGCGAGTTCGGTCAGGGACAGCTCGCGGTGGTCGACGTCGAAGGCGCCGAGCAGCGCGAACGCCCGCGAGGTGACACTGGCTCCCGGCGTGGAGAGGTTCCCAGGCATCCGGTCATTCTCTCACTGAGCGGAATCAGGGCAGGAGAGCCAGCCCGACCCAAAGCCCGGCGACGGCGAGCACGATGGACGCCGGGACGGTGAGCAGCCCGAGCCGGGTGAACTCGCCCAGATCGGCCCGGGTGTCGTGCCGGTGCAGGATCCGCCGCCACAACAGCGTGGCCAGCGAGCCGACGTAGGTGAGGTTCGGGCCGAGGTTGACCCCGATCAGCACGGCCAGCACCACCGGCGTCCCGCCCACGGCGGCGAGCGGCAGCAGCACGAGCACCGCGGGCAGGTTATTGATCAGGTTGGCGAGCACGGCCGCCACCGCGGCGGCGCCGAGCAGCCCGAGGAAGGTGCTGGACGTCGGCACGAGGTGGCTGAGCGCCTCGTCCAGTCCATTGTCGACGACGGCGCGGACCACGATCGCCAGTGCGAGCACGAACGCGAGGAAGGGGATGCTCGCCGAGCGCACGATCGCGGCGGGGGAGGTCCGCCGTTGCGCGAGGGCGCGGCAGGCCAGGACGGCGGCACCGGCGAACGCGGCCCAAGCGGGGCTGAGATCCAGCAGCGACGTGACCACGAACCCGGCCAGCGTGAGGCCGAGGACGACCAGGACGAACGTGGGGACCTTCCCGGCCGGGACCTCTTTTCCTCCGCGAGGCTTCGCCGCGAGGTCGGCGGCGAAGAACCGGCGGAACACCAGGTACTCGGTGAGGACCGCCGCGAGCCAGGGCAAGGTCATCAGCGCGGTGAACCGGAGGAACGAGATACCGGTCGCGGCGACGGCGAGCAGATTGGTCAGATTGGACACCGGCAGCAGCAACGAAGCCGAGTTCGCCAGATGCGTGCAGGCGTAGGCGTGCGGTTTGGCCCGCGCGCCCATCCGCGCGGCGGTGGCGAACACGACCGGGGTCAGCAGGACGACGGTGGCGTCGAGACTGAGCACGACGGTGACGGCCGCCGCCACGACGAACACCGCGGGCAGCAGCCGCCGCGGCTTTCCCCGGCTGAACCGGGCCATGAGCGTCCCGGCCGCTTGGAACAGCCCTTCGTCGTCGCACAAGCGGGCCAGAACGAGCACCGCGGCGAGGAAACCGACGACAGGGGCGAGTCTGGCCACCTCGTCGAGGGCGTCGGGAACCGAGATCGCCCCGACCGCCAGCACGATCACGGCGGCGGGAACGGCGGCGACGGCCTCCGGCAGACCGCGTGGCCGGATCACCGCGAAGGCCAGGACGACCAGCAGGAGCGCGATGGACACCATCTCGCCGGGAATGCCTGTCAGTGCGAACCTCCTCGGTGTGAAGCCGACTTCGGCAATCTAGGCTGGGCAGGGTGCGCGAGACGAACTGGGCGGGAAATCTGACCTTCACCGCGGAACGGATCCTTCGTCCGCGCACGGTCGAACAGGTCCAGGACGCGGTCGCCGGAGCTACAGCGATCAAGGCGCTCGGCAGCAGGCACTGCTTCAACGACCTCGCGGACTGTCCGGGCGGTGTCCAGCTCGACCTGTCCGCGCTCGACACCGAGGCGGTACTCGACGCGGAGTCCGCGACGATCTCGGTGCCCGCCGCGGCGCGCTATGGCGACATCGCCGTTCAGGTGCACGCGGCCGGATTCGCGCTGGCCAACCTCGCCTCACTGCCTCATTGCACGGTGGCGGGCACCGTCGCGACGGCGACCCATGGATCCGGACGGCGTAACCAGAGCCTCGCGTCGGCAGTGTCCGGTTTGGAGCTGGTCACCGCGAACGGCGACCTGCGGACCTACCAAGGGCACGACGGCGTGGTCGTCGGGCTCGGCGCGCTGGGCGTGGTGACCCGGCTGACCCTCGACCTGGTGCC
Organism: Amycolatopsis sp. lyj-84; assembly: GCF_046549075.1. NCBI lineage: Bacteria > Bacillati > Actinomycetota > Actinomycetes > Pseudonocardiales > Pseudonocardiaceae > Amycolatopsis > Amycolatopsis sp. lyj-84. The sequence goes on along the minus strand of NZ_JAJPWO010000001.1, from coordinate 655,580 downwards.
GTCCTTCGACCTCCGCCAGGACGTCTTCGACGGTCTGCCCTGGGAGTCGGCCTACGAGCATTTCGAAGAGATCCAGGACGCGGGGTACAGCGTCAGCCTGTTCACGAACTGGGCCCGCGAGGAGATCGACCAGGTCTGGGTCAAGGGTCCGGGACGGCCGGGCGCCGACTTCTTCGGTGCGAAGGCGGCGGACGGGCCGCGGCATCCGGCGCACGCGGCCGGCATCCGGGCGGACAACTGCACGCGGCAGCTCGGGGTGGCGGGGCCGTGGCACGAACGGATCCCGCATTTCCGCCTGGACTTCACGCCCAGCGTCGGGAACGAGCTGCAGACCGAGTACTTCGTGCCCGTCCGGCACGCCGTCGCCGCGATGGAGGCGATGCGCGGGATCGGGCACCGGCTGGCGCCCGTCCTGCTCACCTCGGAGATCCGCACGGTCGCGGGGGACGACCTGTGGCTCAGCCCGTTCCACGGCGGCGACCGGGTGGCACTGCACTTCACCTGGCAGCCGGACGAGGACGCGGTTCGCGCCCTGCTCCCGGTGATGGAGGAACGCTTGGCGCCCTTCGGGGTCCGGCCGCACTGGGGGAAGCTCTTCCATCAGGCGGCGGACTACCCGAAGCTGGCCGATTTCCGGGCGCTGGCCGTCGAACTCGACCCGGACGGCAAGTTCCGGACCCCGTTCGTCCGGCGGAACGTGTTCGGGGAGCGCTAGTCCGACTGGGACCAGGCGGCGACGGGCAGGGAGAGGTACACGCCGACGTCGTCGATCCCGGTCGCGGCTTCGATGCTCGTGCGGAGCAGGTCCACCCGTTCCTGGCGGTTGTCCGCCCGGCTCGGGAACCACTTGGACCGGACCTCGACCAGGAGGTCGAGCCCGAAGCGGTCGAACGGTCCCGGCCGACGGAAGCGCAGTTCGACGTCGCCCGGTTGCAGATCGCCGTCGTAGGGCTCCTCGGGGCACTCCACCGCGAGGGACACGAGGTGCGGCAGAACCGAACCCAGCTCATGCAGCTTGGCTTCGGGAAGATGGGGCGAGTAGGTGATTTCCACGAGAGGCACGAGACCGAGCCTAGGGGAGCTAATCGCTCTGCGGGTCCCAGGACAGCAGCCGGACCTTGCTGACCGTCTGGACGTGCCGGCGCATCGCGCTCGCGGCCGCCTTCGGATCGCCGTCGCGGATGGCGTCGGCGATCTTCCGGTGCTGGCCGAGCGATCGCGACGGCCTGCCGGGCTGACGCAGGGACTCGGTGCGGCTTTCCGCGATCTGTGCGTCGATCGAGCGCATGAATTCGGCGAGGAGACCGTTGTTCGCGGCGGCGGTGATCGCTTCGTGGAACCGGCGATCGCCTTCGGCACCGTGCCCGCCCTCGTCGATCTCGGTCGTCATGAAGGCCAGCGCGGCGTCGATGGCGGCGAGGTCCGCGTCGGTCCGCCGCAGCGCGGCGAGTTCCGCGAGCTTGGTCTCCATCGCTTCGCGGGCTTCGAGTACCTCCGGAAGCCTGCTGCGCCGGGCGACGAGGACGTCGACCGGCTCGACGTCCAGAAGGTCGTTGCGCAGGTAGGTGCCCCCGCCGTGGCGGGACTCGAGCAGTCCCTGCACCTCCAGGACGACGATGGCCTGTTTGACCGACGCGCGGCTGACGCCGAGCCGCTCGGCGAGGTCGCGTTCGCTCGGGAGCTTGTCGCCCGCGTGCAGACCGGATTCCTCGACGTGCGCCTTGATCCGCTCGACGACCTGCTCGTAGAGCTTCGCCCGGTTCAACCGGCTCAACGCCTCCGGCACTGGCCCCCCTAGCTCGCACTGGACAAGTGGCTCAGCCAATTTACCACTCACGGGTTGACAGGTGGTCGACGTCACAGGGAAAGTGGCTGAGCCACTAGTCCACTGAGCCGCCGGTTCTTTTGGCCGCCGCCAGGGCTCCCGCCGTCAAGGAGGACGGTCATGTCCGCCCAGCTGATCTCGATCCTCGTCCTCGTGGTGATCTTCGCCCTCGCCACGACCCGCTCGATCAACATGGGGGCGCTCGCCTTCGCCGGCGCGTTCCTCGTCGGCACCCTCGCCGGCGGGCTGGACACCGACGGCATCTTCGCCGGTTTCCCCGGCGACATCTTCGTGGTGCTGGTGGGGGTCACCTACCTGTTCGCCATCGCGCGGGCCAACGGCACCACCGACTGGCTGGTGGCCGCGGCCGTCCGGCTCGTCGGCGGCCGTATCGCGCTCATCCCGTGGGTGATGTTCGTGGTCACCGGCGCGCTGACCGCGATCGGCGCGGTCAGCCCGGCGGCCTGTGCGATCGTCGCGCCGATCGCCCTCGGTTTCGCCGCCCGCTACCGGATCAGCCCGCTGCTCATGGGCGCGATGGTGGTGCACGGAGCGCAGGGCGGCGGGTTTTCGCCGATCAGCGTCTACGGCTCGATCGTCAACGGGATCGTCGAACGCAACAACCTCGCGGGCAGCCCCGTGGTGCTGTTCTTCGCGAGCCTGGGCATGAACCTCGCCATCGCGGCCGTCCTCTTCGTCGTGCTCGGCGGGACCAGACTGCGGCGCCGCCAGGTCGTGACCGCGGGCGGCGCGGCGACGGAGACCGACGAGGAACCGTTGCCGCACGAGCAGCGGATTCCCTTGGACGGCCCCAAGATCGTCACGCTGACCGGGCTGATCGCGCTCGTGGTCGGCACCCTCGTGTTCGACCTCGATCCGGGCCTGACCGCCATCACCGTCGCCGTCCTGCTGAGCGTCGTGTGGCCCAAGACCAGCCGTTCCGCCGTCTCCGAGATCACCTGGCCGACCGTGCTGCTGATCTGCGGCGTGCTGACCTATGTGGCCGTGCTGAAGGAGATCGGCACCATCGACTACGTGGGCAACGCGGTCACCACCGTGGGGATCCCGCTGCTCGCCGCGCTTCTGCTCTGCTACATCGGCGGTGTCGTCTCCGCGTTCGCGTCCTCGGTCGGGCTGATGGGCGCGCTCATCCCGCTCGCCGTGCCGTTCCTGGCCCAGGGCACGATCGGGCCGGTCGGCATGATCGCCGCGCTCGCGGTCTCGGCGACGATGGTGGACGTCAGCCCGTTCTCCACCAACGGCGCGCTCGTCCTCGCCAACGCGAAGGACGTCGACCGGGACAAGTTCTTCAAACAGCTGCTGGTCTACGGGGCGCTCGTGGTGGCCGTCGTGCCGCTGATCGCCTGGCTCGTGTTCGTCGTGCCCAACTGGGGCTGAGGAGGAGATCGATGCTGTCAGGACTGTTTGCCGGGAACGATCGCGTCGCCCTGCGGTTCGGTGCGGAATCCCTGACCTACGGCGAACTCGCGGCCGTCTCGGGATCGGTCGCCGCCGGGCTGGCCGGTCGTGAGCGGGTCGCCGTATGGGCGACACCGACGCTGCGGACCTGCGTCGCGATCGTCGCCGCGCTGACCGCCGGGGTGCCGGTGGTGCCGATCAACCCGAAGGCCGGATCGCGCGAACTCGCGCATATCGTCGCCGACAGCGAGCCCGACCTGGTGCTGGCCGCGCCGGACGCCGTGCTGCCCGCGGAACTCGGGGCGCTGCCTCGGCGTTCGGTCGAGCTGGACGCTTCGGGCACGCCGTGGCAAGGCGACGAGCCGGATCCGGAGACGCCCGCGTTCGTCATCTACACCTCGGGGACCACCGGGCCGCCGAAGGGAGTCCTGCTCCCGCGACGGGCGGTGGCGTCGAATCTCGACGCGCTCGCCGGGATCTGGGGCTGGACCGACGCCGACGTCCTCGTGCACGCCCTCCCGCTCTTCCATGTGCACGGCCTGATCCTGGGCGTGGTCGGCCCGCTGCGGCGGGGTGGCTCACTGCATCATCTCGGCCGGTTCAGCAGTGAAGCGGCCGCGAAGGAACTCGCCGGTCCGGGCACGATGCTCTTCGGTGTCCCGACGATGTACCACCGGCTGGCGGCCGATTGCGAAGCCGATCCCGCGCTGGCCGCGGGAGTGGGCGCGGCGCGGCTGCTCGTTTCGGGTTCCGCGGCCCTGCCCGCGTCCGATCACGAGCGGATCGCCGCCGCGACCGGGCAGCGCGTGGCCGAGCGCTACGGCATGACCGAGACGCTGATGAACTGCGGCGTCCACGCCACGGGCGATCGTCGGCCCGGTTCGGTCGGCCCGCCGGTGCCCGGCGTCGAACTGCGTCTCGTCGACGATTCCGGAGAACCGCTCTACGGTGACACAGTGGGGGAGATCGAGGTCCGCGGCCCGAACCTGTTCCTCGGCTATCTGAACCGGCCGGAGGCCACCGAAGCCGCGCTGCACGACGGCTGGTTCCGTACCGGTGACATGGCGGTGCGCGATCCGGACGGCTACGTGCGGATCGTGGGCCGCCGTGCCACCGACCTGATCAAGAGCGGCGGTTACAAGATCGGCGCGGGGGAGATCGAGAACGCGCTGCTGGAGCATCCCGGGGTGGCCGAGGCGGCCGTCACCGGGGAACCGGACGAGGACCTCGGCGAGCGCATCGTCGCCTGGATCGTCCCCGACGGGGTCAGGCCGACGGCGGGCGAACTCGCCGACCACGTCGCCGGTCTGCTCTCGCCGCACAAACGGCCGCGGGTGGTCCGTTACCTGGAAGCCTTGCCGCGCAACGAGATGGGCAAGGTCCTCAAGCGGGCACTCCGTGGTTGACCCGGTCGTACAGCCTTCGTGAGACAAGGGGTTCGGAATGTTCAAGCGGATACCCGTCGCGGTGCTCACCGCGGTCGCGCTCGCCCTCCTGATCGCTCCACCCGCCCAAGCCGCCGGCGCCGCCCGCTATGTCGCGATGGGCAGTTCTTTCGCGGCGGGGCCGGGAATCCCGCCGCAGCGGCCGGGGACGCCGACGGCGTGCGGACGGTCGACGAAGAACTACGCGAGTCTCGTGGCCGAGGAGCGCGGATTCGCCCTCACCGACGTCACCTGCAGCGGCGCGACCACCGCGAACATCCTCACCGCCGGGCAGGCTGGCCAGCCGCCGCAGATCGAGGCCGTCACACCGGACACCCGGCTCGTGACGGTCACCATCGGCGGCAACGACGTCGGCTACGTCGGCAGCCTGTTCACCTACGCCTGCCAGAACACCGGCGGCGCGAACTGCGGCCAGGTCGACCAGGACGCCGTCCGCGCGGCGCTCGCCACGGTGCACGAGAAGATCGGCGCCGTCGTCGCCGCGGTCCACCAGCGCGCGCCGCGGGCCCGGGTGCTGGTCGTCGACTACCTGACGATCGTGCCGCGCACCCCTCCCGCCTGCGACGGAGTGCCGCTCACCCCGGCACAACTGGTCTTCGAACGCGAGGTCGCGGACAGGCTCGCGGCGGCGACCCGGCGGGCGGCGCGCACCGAGCGGGCCACCCTGGTCCCGGCGGCCGCCGCGAGCGCGCACCACGACGGCTGCGCCGCGACTCCCTGGATGGAGCGGTACGCGACCGCACCGGGACGCGTTCCCTACCACCCGAACGAGGCCGGGATGGTGGCCGTCGCGGACCTGATCACCGCACGGCTCCGCTAGCCGCCTGAGCCCGGAAGGTGCGGCGGTAGCTGTCCGGCGGCACTCCGACGGTCCGGTTGAAATGCCGTCGGAGTGTCGTGGCTGTGCCCATCCCGGTGGCCTCCGCGATGAGGTCGACGCTGTCGTCGGTCCGCTCCAGGAGTTCCTGCGCGCGGCGGATGCGCTGGATCAGCAGCCAGCGCAACGGGGTCGTCCCGGTCGCCGACCGGAAGTGCCGCGCGAGGTTGCGGGAACTCATGTTGGCGTGCCGGGCGAGGTCTTCGACGGTCAGCGGCCGGTCCAGCCGTTCGGTCACCCAGGGCAGCAGGCCGCCGAGCGGATGGTCGTCCTGCTCGGGAACCGGGGCGGTGACGAACTGGGCCTGCCCGCCCGCGCGGTGCGGTGGGACGACCAGGCGGCGGGCGACGGTGTTCGCGACCGCCGAACCGTGGTCGGAGCGGACCAGATGCAGGCACAGGTCCATCGCCGCGGCCTTGCCCGCCGAGGTCAGCACGCTGCCGTTGTCGACGTAGAGGACGTCCGGATCGACCTCCACCAGCGGATGGCGGGCGGCGAGGACGTCGGTGTGCGCCCAGTGCGTCGTCGCGCGGCGGCCGTCGAGGAGACCGGCGGCCGCCAGGACGAAGGCACCGGTGCAGAGGGACGCCACCCGTGCGCCCGCTTCGTGGGCGGCTCGGACGGCGTCGACGAGGTCGGCGGGCGGGTCGACGTCGATGTCGGCCCAACCGGGAACGATGACGGTGTCGGCGCTCACGAGCCTGTCGAGGCCGTGATCCGGTTCGAGGAGGAACCGGCCGACCTTCACCGGGGCCGGACCGCAGACGGTGAGCTCGTACCAGGAGCCGTCGTAGCCCGGCAGGCCCGAACCGAAGACCTCCTGGGCGATGGCGAGCTCGAACTGCAGCATGCCGTCGGTGGCGGCGAGGGCGACCGTGCTCATGTCCGAAAGTGTACGCATGATGGCGTTCCGGACACTGTCGACGGGCGGTTCCCGTCGGCAGGATGGTCCACAGTGGATCAGCCGAGGGCAGGAGAAACCCATGGGTACGGGGTATGACGTCGCGGTGTTCGGGGCCTACGGGCACACCGGCCGGTTCGTGGTGGCGGAGCTGCGCGAGCGGGGCTTCGGGGTGCTGGCGGTCGGCCGCGACGAAGCGAAACTGCGCGGCCTTCCTTGGCCGGACCTGGAGATCCGGCAGGCCTCGGTCTACGACCCGGCTTCGCTCGACCGTGCCTTCGAGGACGCGGACGCGGTGATCAACGCCGCCGGGCCGTTCGCCGACACCGCCGCTCCGGTGATCGAAGCGGCGCTGCGGGCGGGCGTCCCGTACCTGGACGTGGCCGCGGAGCTCGAAGCGAACATCGACACCTTCGCGAAGTTCGGCGACCGGGCCGAGGGGGCGACGGTGATCCCGGCGATGGCGTTCTTCGGCGGGCTCGGCGACCTGCTGGTCACCGCCGCGATGGGCGACTGGACGTCGGCCGACGAAGCGCACATCGCCTACGCGCTGAGCAGCTGGCATCCGACGGAGGGGACCCGCGCGGCGGGCAAGGTCTCGCGGGAGCGCCGCAACGGTCGGCGGATCCGCTTCTCCGGCGGCCGGATCGAACACCGTGACGACGCGCTGCCCGCCCTGGACTGGGATTTCCCCGCGCCGCTCGGGACCCGCGCCGTGCTCGGCGAGTTCACGATGGCCGACGTCGTCACCGTCCCGAGCCACCTCGCCATCCCCGAAGTGACCACGTACATGACGGTGAACGCGGCCAGTGAGGTGATGACGCCCGAGACCCCGGCGCCCGCGGCGGACGGCCCGTCCGCGCAGACGTTCGTGGTCGACGTCGTCGTGCGGTCCGGTGGTGCGGAACGGCGGATCGTCGCCCAGGGCCAGGACATCTACGCGATCACCGCGCCGCTGGTGGTGGAGGCGGTGCAGCGGGTGCTCGACGGGCGGACCAAGGCGACCGGCGTCGTCTCGGCGGGAGAGGTCTTCGACGCGGCGGACTTCCTGGCGGCGCTGGCTCCCCGGGTGACCGTCACCGCGTGACTCCCACCTGCCAGCCGGGATACGGCAGCCGGGCGGGCGGGGCTTCCCCGGGCCGGTGCTCGAAATGCCACCACTCGTTGTCGTAGATCCGGTAGAGCGCGAAGCGGGCGCCGTGGTCTTCCAGCCACTGCGCGCCTTCACGCGGCCGGACGTCCAGCGCGGTACCCCGGACGTGCGCCGAATCCTGCGGCGGCAGGACGCGTTTCCCGTCCCGCCTGGCCTCGTCGAGGAACAGGCGATGCTGCTCGGCGGCATCGCGGTGACCCGATGTGAGGCCGAGCAGCGTCCGGTGCCGCCAGAAGGCTTCGGTCCTGGCTGCGGTGAACGCGGCGAGGGTTCCGCCGGTGAGCCCGGCCAGGTCTTCGGCGGGGAACCGCAGCGACAGCGCCCATCCGCAGGCGAGCCGCTTGGCGTGGCCGGGGGAGCGCAGCCACGCCGGGATCAGCAGCAAGACCGCGAGGACGCGGGTGATCACCGCGAGAACGAATTCCTTCATACCGTCCACAGTCGACGGCGCTTGTCCGAGGCCGATCGCGACGGCGTGCGCGGACGCCGACGAAAATGTCACCGTTCCGCACGGACCACGCTGTGACAGAACGAAGACATTCCGCGGACGCTCCGTGGAAGCCGGGCGGGCACCATGGCGTGTCATGGACGAGCGGATTCCGTCCGGCGCTGCGATAGTCGTCGGCATGCCCAGGGTGCTGCTCATCGAGGACGACCAAGCCGTGCGTGAGGGGTTGAGCATGGCGTTGGGCGGACGGGGTCACGCGGTCGACGCGGTGGCCACCGGAGAGGAAGGTCTCGCGCGGCTCGCGTCGAGGCCGCCGGACATCGTCGTGCTGGACCTGATGCTGCCGGGACTGGACGGCTTCGAGGTCTGCCGCCGCATCCGGGCCACGGGTGATCTGCCGATCATCATGCTCACCGCGCGCAACGAGGACATCGACGTGGTGGCCGGGCTCGCCGCCGGCGCGGACGATTACGTGGTCAAACCCGCCAGGGCGCAGGTACTCGAGGCGCGGATCCGCGCGGTGCTGCGCCGCAGCGGGCAGACGCCGCCCTCCGTGCCCGCGCAGCCCGAGATCGAACAGCACGGCGACCTCGGCGTCGACCGCGCCGCGCTGACGGTGACCAAGGGCGGCAAGCCCGTCGCCCTCGCCCCGACCGAACTGCGGCTGCTGCTGGAACTCACCCAGGTGCCCGGCCGGGTGCTCAGCCGCCAGTACCTGCTGGAAAACGTGTGGGAGCACGGCTATTTCGGTGACTCCCGGGTCGTCGACGCCTGTGTGCAACGGCTGCGTGCGAAGATCGAGGACGACTCTTCCGCGCCGGTGTTCGTGCAGACGGTCCGCGGGTTCGGCTACCGGTTCGGGCCACTGTGAAGCTTTGGGGTCTGCGTACCCGGCTGTTGCTGGCGTTCAGCCTGCTGGTCGTGATCACCGCGGCGACGGTCGCCGGTGGTGCCTATGTCCAGTCCCGCACGGTGATCCTCCAGCAGGCGCAGGACGCCACCGCCCGCGTCCTGGTCGACAAGGCCACCGCGCTGTACCCGCTCGGCCCGCTGCCGCCGGCGGGCGGGACGCTGGACCGGATCAGCGGCGAGCTGTCCGACCGTGACCTGAGTTCCCTGGTCCTGTACGAGGACCAGTCGAGCGGGAACGAGCAGCTCCGATCGCTGATCTCGCCCGAGCTTCGCGAAGAGGTCGGGTCGGGAAATGTCGCGTGGCAACGTGTCGTCACCAAGGGTGTCCCGATGCTGGTGGTGGGCACCAGGTTCACCGTCGAGCTTCCGGGCGGGAAGCGGCAGGCTTCGGGTATCGAGGCCTACATCGCACGCAGCATGGCTTCGGAGGAAGAGAGCATCGCCGAACTCGCCACCCGTGCCTGGCTGATCGGCGGGGCGGCGCTGGTCTTCGCCATCGGTCTGGCGCTGCTGGCCGCCCGCGGCGTCCTGCGGCCGGTGCGGGAACTGGGCGAAGCGGCCCACCGGCTGGGTTCGGGTGACCTGCGGGCGCGGATCAGCGTCCGCGGCTCGGACGAACTGGCCGGAGTCGCGCGCACGTTCAACGAGACGGCCGAAGCACTGGAACGTCACGTCGGTGAGCTGGAACGGATGGAGGCCGACGCGCGGCGGTTCGTCGCGGACGTCTCGCACGAACTGCGCACTCCGCTGGCCGCGATGACCGCGGTCGCGGACGTGCTGGAGCAGGAAGCGTCACAACTGCCGGGCGACGCCGGCCGTGCGGCGCGGCTGAGCATCGACGAGACGCACCACTTGACCCGGCTGGTGAACGACCTCATCGAGGTGTCCCGGTTCGACGCCAAGGCCGCGGCCCTCGCGCCCGAGGAGGTCGACGTCGCCGAAGTGGTCGCGGCGAGCCTGCGCATCCGCGGCTGGACCGCCGAAGTGGAGGGCGACCTGCCCGCCGGGATCTTCGCCGGGCTGGATCCGCGGCGGGTGGACGTCATCGTGGCGAATCTGGTCGGGAACGCGTTGCGGCACGGGGAAAAGCCCGTTTCGCTCCGGCTTTCCGAAGCGGGGGAGTGGATCACGCTGGAGGTCGCGGACCGCGGGCCGGGGCTCGCGCCGGAGGTGCTGCCGCACGTGTTCGACCGGTTCTACAAGGCGGATTCGGCCAGGGCGCGTTCCGGCGGGAGCGGGCTCGGCCTCGCGATCGCCTGGGAGAACGCCCGTCTGCACAAGGGGACCTTGATCGCCGAGAACGGCGTGGACGGTGGCGCGGTGTTCACGCTGCGTCTGCCCCGTCAGGTGGTGACGGCGTGAGGAAGACCTGGTTCGTCCTGCTCCTGATCGTGTCGGTGGTCACCGGTTGCGGCGTCCGGCCCAGTGGCGTGATCCCCGGCGCGCCCGCGCCGGTGGGCCCGGCCAACGGCGCGGTGCTCTACTTCGTGTCCGGCGGGCAGCCTGCCAGGGTGCTGCGCCCGATCGCCGGGGAACTGCCCCCGGCCAGCCCCGTCGACCTGCTCGCCGCCGGACCGGACGAGAGCGAGCGGGAACAGCGCTACACCAGCGAAGTCCCGCCGGGCACCGTTGTTCTCGACCAGACGGCGGGACCGAACGGGGTGACGCTGACCCTTTCGGTCGACGTCGCCGGGCTGTCGGCGAGGGCCGTCGACCAGATCGTTTGCACCGCCAGGGACTCGCTCGGCGGAGCCGCGCAGATCACCTTGCGGGGCGGAGGAACACAACGCGGGCCGCTGTCCTGCCCGCTGCCGGGTTAGGAGTGGCCCGAATCACCGGTGTCGTTCCCTCGCTTTGTCCGGATTCGCCAGCTAGCTTAGGCAAGGCTAAGCAATGGGACGTGGGGTGGTTGTGGCGTGGAAGGGATCGAGGGCAAGGTCGCGCTCGTCACCGGAGGCGCGCGCGGAATCGGGGCGGCCGTCGTGGACGGGCTCGCCGAAGCGGGTGCGATCGTGGCGGCGGTGGACCTGACGGAAGGGCCGTCCCGGACCGGGGTGACCTCGTTCGTCGCGGACGTCGGCGACCCCGCGGCTGTGGCGCGAGTGGTCGGCGAGGTCGAACGCGAACTCGGGCCGATCGGGATCGGGGCGTCCGTCGCGGGTGTGCTGAAGCCGGGGTCCGTCTGCGAGACGAGCGACGAGGACTGGGCGGCGACCTTCGCGGTCAACTCCACCGGCGTCTTCACCGTGCTCCGCGAGATCTCCCGCCGGATGCTGCCCCGCCGGAGCGGGGTGCTGGTGACGGTCGGGTCGAACGCCGCGGGTGTCCCGAGGACCGGGATGGCCGCCTACGCCGCTTCGAAGGCCGCCGCGACGATGCTGACCCGCTGTCTCGGCCTCGAACTCGCCGGTTCCGGCATCCGCTGCAACATCGTCTCGCCCGGTTCGACCGACACCGAGATGCAGCGTCTACTGTGGACGGACGAAAACGGCGCGGACCGTGTCATCGCGGGAAATCCGGAGCAATACCGCGTCGGCATACCGCTGGGCCGGATAGCCGAACCCGCCGATATCGCCGACGCCGTCCTGTTTCTGGCCTCTGATCGAGCGCGGCACATCACGATGCAGAACCTCTACGTCGACGGCGGCGCCACGCTCCGGGCGTGATCTCGATGACGCAACGAAGACTTCTCGGAGTGGTGTGATTAGGTTAGGCTAACCGAATATTACCTGCCTGATCAGTGGTATTTGCGAAAGGGAATCCTGTCGTGTCCTCACCTGCACCGGCCCGACCAAGGCCGGTCCACCAGGCGGCCGATCTGCTGGCGGCGTACCTGCCCGGATCGTTCTACTTCTCGTCCGCTCGAGGATCGCTGCTCGCCGACGGGGTGTACTCCCCGGTCCACGCGGCGCCGGGCAGGCGTGCCCGTGCCGCCGCCGAGGTCCTCGACGCCGCCCTCGTGGCGGGCGTGACCGAGCCCGTGGTGGCGGGAGCGATCGGCTTCCGGCCGGATGCCCCGAGCAGCTTGGTGGTGCCCGCGGTGGTGCGCCGGGCCGGCGCACCGGGGGCGGGCAGGCCGGTGGCTCCGCTCGGTGGCGGGAGCTGGTCGGTGTCTCCCCGGCCCGCGCCTGAGGTCTACACCACCGCCGTGGCGAAGGCGCTGGACGAGATCCGCGACGGTGACCTGCGCAAGATCGTGCTGGCCCGCTGCCTCGACGTCACCGGTGGCGACCCCATCGCCGTGCCGCGGCTGCTGGCCCGTCTCGTCCACGCAGACCCGACGGCCCACGCCTTCGCCGTCGACGTCAGCGCGCCCGGGGATCCCGCGCCGCGCACCCTGATCGGCGCGAGCCCGGAACTGCTGGTCTCCCGCCGCGGGCGGATCGTGACCGCCAACCCGCTGGCCGGATCGCGGCCGCGGGTCGCCGACGAGGCCGAGAACGCCCGGCGGATCGCCGATCTGCTGGCGTCCGAAAAGGATCGTGCCGAACACGCCCACGTCGCGGCGCAGGTGGCCGAGGTGCTGGGCCGGTTCTGCGTCGACCTCGACGTCCCCGCCGAACCCGAGGTGATCGGCACTCCCACGATGTGGCACCTCTCGACCAGGATCAGCGGACGGCTCGCCGACGCGGGCGACGCCGGTTCGTCCGCCCTCGCGCTGGCCGAAGCCCTGCATCCGACGCCCGCCGTCTGCGGCGTCCCGACCGGCCTCGCCCGCGACACCATCGCCGCGCTCGAACCCGAGGATCGCGGCTACTACGCGGGGCTCGTCGGCTGGACCGATCAGGACGGTGACGGTGAATGGGTCGTCACCATCCGCTGCGCCGAGGTCCGTGACCGGACCGTGCGGCTGTTCGCCGGAGCGGGTGTGGTGGCGGGCTCGGACCCGGAGGCCGAACTCGCCGAGACCGGCGCGAAGTTCGGCACCCTGCTTCGGGCGCTCGGCCTGGAGGGAGCGGCGTGAACCCCGACCACGTGCCCTGGCCGCCCGAGACCGCCGCGCGCTACCGGGCCTCGGGCCACTGGCGCGGCCAGACCTTCGGCAAGCTGCTCACCGGCCTCGCCGAGGCGTACGCCGAACGTCTCGCCGTGATCGGCGAAACCGCCCGCTGGACCTTCGCCGAACTCGACGAGCGGGCGCACCGTCTCGCGGCGGGGTTCGCCGGTGCCGGGATCCAGGCGGGCGACCGGGTCGTCGTGCAGCTGCCGAACGTGCCGGAGTTCGCGTCCGTCGTCTTCGGGCTGTGGCGGGCGGGAGCGTTGCCGGTGTTCGCGCTGCCCGCGCACCGGGCCAGCGAACTGCGGCACTTCGCCGAACAGAGCGAAGCCGCGGCGATCCTGACCGTCGGCGAGCACGAACGGTTCGACCACGCCGCCATGGCGCGTTCGGTCGCGGCAGAAATCCCTTCGGTGCGGGAGGTCTTCGTCGTCGGCACGGACGAGTTCGCCACGCTCGAAGCGACCACGCCGCGAGCGCTGCCGGATCCGGATCCCGCCGGGGTCGCGTTCCTGCAGCTGTCCGGCGGCAGCACCGGTTTGCCCAAGCTGATCCCGCGCACGCACGACGACTACCTCTACAGCGTCCGGGAAAGCGCCCGGATCTGCGGCCTGCGCCCGGAAAGCGTGTACCTGGCCGCCTTGCCCGCCGCGCACAACTTCCCGCTCAGCTCACCCGGCCTGCTCGGGGCGCTGCACGCGGGCGCGGCCACGGTGTTCGCGCCGCGTCCGGACGCCGACACCGCCTTCCGGCTGATCGAGGCCGAAGGCGTGACGATCACCGGGCTCGTACCGCCGCTGGCCGCCGCGTGGGCGCAAGCGGCCGCGAGGACCACCCGCGATCTGTCCTCTTTGGACGTCCTGCTCGTCGGCGGCGCCAAATGCGCCCGCGAACTGGCCGAGAAGATCGGGCCCGCGCTGGGCTGCCGCCTCCAGCAGGTGTTCGGCATGGCCGAGGGACTGGTCTGCTACACCCGGCTCGACGACCCGGACGAGTACGTCCTCGCCACGCAGGGGCGGCCGATCTCGCCGGACGACGAGATCCGGGTGGTGAACCCGGACGACCCACTGTCCACTTCGGACGATGTCGTCGCGCCGGGGGAGATCGGCGCGCTGCTGACCCGCGGGCCGTACACGATCCGCGGCTACTACCGCGCCACCGAGCACAACAAGACCGCCTTCACCGAGGACGGTTTCTACCGCACCGGTGACCTCGTGCGGCAGCACCCGTCGGGACACCTCGAAGTGGTCGGCCGGGCCAAGGAACAGATCAACCGCGGCGGCGAGAAGGTGGCCGCGGAAGAGGTCGAGAACCACCTGATGGCCCACCCCGGCGTGCTCGACGCCGCCGTCGTCGCGGTGCCCGACCCGTATCTGGGCGAGCGCACCTGCGCCTACGTCGTCCCCGCGGCCGGTGCCGAGCCCGCCGCGGCGGAACTGCGGCGGTTCGTGCGCGAGCGCGGGGTCGCGGCGTTCAAGGTGCCCGATCTGGTCCAGGTCGTGCCGGAGTTCCCGGTGACCGGCGTCGGCAAGACCAGCAAACGTGAGCTCCGGGCGGCCTTGGCCGCCCTGGCGAAGGAGGGATGAAAGTCGTGTCACTACCCGAAATCCGGTCCTACTCGTTGCCGACGGAGGCCGAGTTGCCCGCCGGGCGGGTCGGCTGGAAACCCGACTCCGCCCGCGCCGCGCTGCTGGTGCACGACGCGCAGCGGTACTTCCTCGCGCCGTACGAGGGCTCCCCGGTGCCGGAGATGGTCGCGAACATCGCCGCGCTGACCGAAGCAGCCCGGGCGGCGGGCGTTCCGGTGTTCTACACCGCCCAGCCCGGCCACCAGGCCGCCGAGGACCGCGGCCTGCTCACCGAGTTCTGGGGCGACGGCATCGGCGCGGTCATCGACGAGGACCCCGCCGCCGCCGACGTCGTGGACGAACTCGCCCCGCAGCCAGGGGACATCGTGCTGACGAAGTGGCGCTACAGCGCGTTCCAGCGCAGCACCTTCACCGAACAGCTCGCCGAAGCCGGCCGGGACCAGCTGCTGATCACCGGCGTCTACGCGCACATCGGCTGCCAGGCCACCGCCGTCGAGGCCTTCATGCGTGACATCCAGCCGTTCCTGGTCGGCGACGCGGTCGCGGACTTCTCCCGGGAACGCCACGACCAGGCCTGCGAGTACGTCGCTCAGCGCTGTGGCGCCCTGACCACCACCGCCGCCGCGCTCGCCGCGATGGCCCCGATCCACGCCGGAGTACCCCGATGAGCCTCACCACCGGAAAGATCCACGCGGACGTCGCGGAACTGCTCGGCTGCGACGTGGCCGAGCTGAAGCCCGAAACCGATCTCACCGACCTCGGCCTCGACTCGATGCGGATCATGGGCCTGGTCGAGCAGTGGCGCTCCGAGGGAGCGGAGAACCTGGAGTTCGCCGATCTTGCCGAGCAGCCGAACCTCGGCCACTGGACGAAGCTCCTCACCGGGAACGCCGCGTGAGCCGCGCCGACCACCGCCACCGGCACCTCGAACGCATCGCCGAGGTCCGCGCCGGTCAGCACGCGGAGAAGGTGCCGTACCCGATCCGCGTCCGGCAGGCCGAAGTCGTCCGCACCGAGATGATCGGCTCCGGACTGCTCCGCGTCACTCTCGGCGGGTCCGGCACGGCGGGGTTCGAGGCGCATTCGCCCGACGAGCACGTGAAGCTGCTGTTCCCGGAGCTCGACGCCGAGCCGAAGCTGCCGGTGCAGGACGGCGACATGCTGCGCTGGCCGAAGCCGTCGCCGACGTCGCGCGAGTACACGGTCCGCCGCTACGACCCGGCCACCGGCGAACTCGATCTCGACGTCGCGCTGCACGAAGGCGGACTCGGTTCCGGATGGGCGGAGAAGGTGACCCCCGGAACGCCGGTGCACGTCGCCGGTCCGCCCGGCGGGCTGATCGTGCCGCACACCTACGACCGCTACCTGCTCGCCGGGGACATCACCGCGCTGCCCGCGATCGCGCGCTGGCTCGAAGAGCTGCCCCGCACCGCCGCGGGCTGGGCGTTCATCGAGGTCACCGACGCGAGCGAGGAGATCGAGCTGTCCGCGCCCGAAGACGTCGAGGTGCACTGGCTGCATCGAGGTGACGTCGCGGCGGGTGACTCCGACGTCCTCGCCCGCGCGGTGCAGACGATCGAAGTCCCCGCCGGTGAACGGCTCTACGCCTGGGTCGCCGGGGAGGCCGGGCAGCTCAAGCCCCTGCGCCGCTGGCTCAAGAACGACCTCGGGCTCGGCAAGGACGACCACGACGTGACCGGCTACTGGAAGCGCGGCGTCGCGGACTTCGACGACGAGCACGACCACTGATCCCCACCAAGAAAACCGAGGAAAACCCATGAGCACCACCAGAACCCGCCGTTTCGCCGGAGCGATCGCCCTCGCGTTGACGGTCGCGACCGCGGCCACCGCCTGCGGCTCCGGCGACGACGCCGGGCAGGCCGGAGGCGGCCAGACCCGGGTGTTCGCCGCCGACAACGGCCAGATCACCATCCCGGTCTCGCCGAAGCGGGTCATCGCCACCGGCTACGCCGTGCCCGCCCTGCTCGAAGCGGGCGCGCCGCTGGTCGGGGTGTCCAGCTGGAAGCGCGGTATCCCGCTGTTCAACGAGCAGGAGCGCAAGAAGTACGACGAGCTGGCGAAGGTCGCCGGCGAGGCGGCCTCGGAGACGAACTACGAGGCGATCGCGCAGGCGGATCCGGACCTCATCGTCATCGGTGTGCCGAAGCCGGTGCTCGCCGACATCGACCTCAAGCGCCTCGAGGCGATCGCCCCGGTCGTGGCGATCGGCCCGTCGGTGCCGTCGATGTGGCGTGAACTGTCCCGCAAGCAGGCCGACGCCGCCGGTGCGGCCGCCGGGTTCGACGCGATCAAGACCGCGTACGACACCAAGGCCAAGGGCCTGGCCGACAAGTACAAGGCCGTGGTGCCGCAGCTGAAGCTCGGCCACGTCGGTGCCTACGGCGAGGTCGCGAAGGGCAACTTCCAGCGCGAGTTCAACGGCTCCTGGGGTACCAACATCGCGCAGGACCTCGGCGCCACCTACTACGGCCAGGTCAAGGTCAAGGGCGGCGGTTCCAAGGACGTCAGCGAGTACCCGTCGATCGAAGAGCTCTCGACGGCGTTCGCCGAGGCCGACGCGATCACCTACTCCGTCGGCCCGGACGGTGCCGTCCCGGCGCCGGTCAAGTACGTCCTCGACTCGCCGCTGTGGAAGGAACTTCCCGCGGTGAAGGCGGGCAAGGTCTACCCGTTCCGCTACACCGAGGCCGCCACCTACCGGGCCGCGACGTCCACTTTGGACGCCATCGACCAGGCGTTCGCGCCGCTGCTCACGAAGTGACCACCACCGGGCGGTCCGCGCTGCTCGGCGCCGCACTGCTCGGGCTCGTCGTGGTCGCCGTGCTGAGCGTCGGCATCGGCGCGCACGCCATCGCCCCCGGCGAGGTCGTGCGCGCCCTGCTGGGCGAAGGGAATCCGAGTGACCGGGCGGTCGTCCTGGACATCCGGATGCCGAGGGCGGTGCTCGCGGTCGGTGTCGGCGCGGCACTCGCCGTCGGCGGGGTGCTCGTGCAGGCCTTGTCCCGCAACGCTTTGGCCGAACCCGGCGTGCTCGGCGTGACCGCGGGCGCCGGATTCGCCATCGCGGTGGGGTCGGCCTTCGGGCTCACCGCGTCGGCTCCCGCCGAAGTCGGCCTGGCGGTGGTGGGCGCGGTCGGCGCCGTGGCGCTGGTCTACGCGGTCGGCAGCCGGTCGCCGCTGCGGCTGGTGCTCGCCGGCACCGCGCTGAGCGCCGTGCTGCTGGGCCTCACACTCGGCCTGAGGCTGCTGTTCCCGGACACCTTCGACGTCTACCGGTTCTGGTCGGTGGGTTCCCTCGCCGGCCGCGAACAGGCGCCGACCACGATCCCGCTGATCGTCATCGGCCTTTCGCTGCTGGGCGCGTTCGCGGTGAGCCGTCAGCTGAACGCCATCGCGCTCGGCGAGACGGTCGCGCACACGCTCGGCGCCAACGTCGCGCGTGTCCGGGCGTTCACCCTGCTGCTGATCACGCTGATGGCGGGCGCGGCCACCGCGCTGGCCGGGCCGATCCTGTTCGTCGGGCTGATCGTGCCGCATCTGGCGCGGCGGGTGGCCGGCGCGTCGATCCCGTGGCTGATCGCGTTCGCCGTCCTGCTCGGACCGGTCCTGATGCTGGCCGCGGACGTCGGATCCCGGGTCCTGCTGCCGACCGGTGAGGTGCCGGTCGCCATCGTGACCGCGTTCCTCGGCGGCCCGGTGCTGATCTGGGCCGTCCGCAAGTACGGGGCGGCGCCGCTGTGAACGCCGCATTCGTCCTGCGGCGCGGGCGGTTCTCCGCCCGGCTGGAACGCCGCACCCTCTGGTTCCTCGTGGTGATGGCCGTGGTCATCGCCGGGCTGACGCTGCTCGGGCTCTGTTACGGCGCGGCGTGGGCGAGTCCCGCCCGCGTGTTCGCCGCGCTCACCGGTTCCGGCGGCGGCCCGGGAGTGGTCATCCGCGAATGGCGCCTGCCCCGGGTCCTGGCCGGGCTGGTGTTCGGCGCCGCGCTCGGCCTGGCGGGCGCGATCTTCCAGAACATCACCCGTAATCCGCTCGGCAGCCCGGACGTGATCGGCCTCGACTCCGGCGCCTACACCGGCGCGCTGTTCGCGATCACCGTGCTTTCGGGGACTTCGACGCAGCTGACGATCGGTTCGGTGCTCGGCGGCGTGATCACGGCGGCCGTCGTGTACGCGCTGTCGCTCGGCGGCGGGCTGTCCGGACTGCGGCTGATCGTCATCGGCATCGCGGTGAACGCGATGCTGACCGCGCTCAACTCGTGGATCGTCCTGCGTGCCGAACTGGAGGTCGCGATCGCGGCCGTCGGCTGGCACGCCGGTTCGCTCAACGGGGTCGGCTGGGACGACGTCGCGATCCCGTTCGGTGTGCTCGCGGTGCTGTTCGTCGTGCTGTTCACCAGGGCGCCCGCGCTGCACCAGGCCGCGCTCGGCGGCGCGCTGGCGGTCACCACCGGTGTCCGCTGGGACCGCCTGCGGCTGCTGCTGGTGCTGATCGGGGTCGGCTGCACGGCCACGGTCACCGCCGTCGCCGGGCCGATCGCGTTCATCGCGCTGGCGGCGCCGCAGATCGGGAGGCGGCTGGCCCGCACCCCCGGTATCGGCCTGCTTCCCGCCGCGCTCACCGGCGCCGTGCTGCTGACGGGCGCCGACCTGGCCGCCCAGATGCTGCTGGCGCCCGTCTCATTGCCTGTCGGCGTGGTCAGCACCGTGATCGGCGGCGGCTACCTGATCTGGCTGCTCACCAAGGAGGTGCGGCGCTCATGAGTGCTCGCTTGACCGCCCGGGATCTGACCCTGCGCTACGGCGACCGGGTCGTGTCGACCCGGCTGAACCTCGACGTGCCCGACGCCGCGTTCACCGCGGTCGTCGGACCGAACGCCTGCGGCAAGTCGACGTTGTTGCGCGCGTTCGTCCGGCTGATGCGCCCGGCCGAGGGCGAGGTCCTCCTCGACGGCAAGGACGTCGGTTCCTTCCCCGGCAAGGGTCTGGCACGGGAACTCGGGTTCCTGCCGCAGGATCCGGTCGCGCCGGAGGACGTCCGGGTCCGGCAGCTGATCGCGCGCGGCCGGTTCCCGCACCAGTCGTTGTTCGCGTCGTGGTCCGAAGAGGACGAACGCGCGGTGCTCGACGCGATGACCGCGGCCGGGGTGGCGGGACTGGCCGACCGGCCGGTCCAGGAGCTCTCCGGCGGGCAGCGGCAACGTGTCTGGGTGGCGCTGGTGCTGGCCCAGAAGACGCCGTATCTGCTGCTCGACGAACCGACGTCGTTCCTCGACATCGCGCACCAGTACCAGTTGCTGGGGTTGCTGGCGCGCCTGCGGGACGAAGGGCGCACGGTGATCGCCGTCCTGCACGACATCAACCAGGCCTGCCGCTACGCCGACCACCTCGTCGCACTGCGAGACGGCCGGATCGTCGCCGAAGGCGCGCCCGCCGAGATCGTCGACGCCGAGCTCATCAAGGAGGTCTTCGATCTCCCTTGTGTCGTCGTGCCCGATCCGGTGACCGGAACCCCGATGGTGGTGCCGTCATGCTGAGCCTCACCGGAGCCCAGCTGGGCATCTGGACCGCGCAGCGCTTGGAACCCGACTCGCCCTACTACGTCGTCGGCGACGTGGTGGAGGTCCGCGGGAAGCGTCCGGTCGACGTCGCCGCACTGGCCGAGGCGATCCGGGCGACCGTCGAGGAGGCCGACAGCCTGCGGCTGCGGGTCTTCGAGACGCCGGACGGCCCGCGCCAGCAGGTGTCGGCCGATCCCGTGCCGACGCCGGAGGTGCTGGACCTGCGCGACGCGGCCGATCCGGTGGCCGCGGCGCACGAGCGGGTGGAGGCCGAACGCCGCCGCGTCGCCGAGGCGTGCCGCGACATGGTCGGCAGGCCGCTGTTCGGTCATCTCGTGCTGCGGCTCTCGGACTCGGAGGTGTGGTTCACCCAGCTCGGGCACCACCTCGTGTTCGACGGGTACACCGCCGCGATGCTCGCGCGGCGCAGCGCGGCCCGCTACACCGCCGCCGTGGCGGGGAAGGACGTGCCGCCCTCTGCGTTCGCTCCGTTCGCCGACCTGGTCGAGGCGGATCGCGCCTACCGGGAGAGCGAACGGTTCGAGCGGGACCGGGAGTACTGGCGAGAGCGGTTCACGCCGTTGCCGGATGTCGACGACGGCAGCGCATCCTCGGGGCCTCCCGAGAGCACGGTGACCGCCCGGTCGGTCCTGCCCGCGTCGGATCTGGCGCGGCTGCGCGAGCTGGGCAAACGCGCCGGGACGACCTGGGGCGACGCGCTGATCGCCTGCTACGCGGCCTTCCTGCACCGCGTCCTCGGCCGGACCGACGTCGTGTTCGCGCTGCCGTTGATGTGCCGTGAGGGAACGGCGCTGCGGACTCCGGCGATGGCGGTCAACGTGCTGCCGCTGCGGGTCACGGTGCGTCCGGACGACTCGGCCGCGGACCTGACCGCGCGGGTCGCGGTCGCGCTGAAGGAGATGCGCGCGCACCAGCGTTACCGCGGCGAGGATCTGCCGCAGGATCTGGCGGTGCCGGGCGCCGGCGCGCTGCTGCACGGCCGGGGCATCAATCTCAAGGCGTTCGACCTGAAGCTCGACTTCGCGGGCTCGCACGGCACCATGCGCAACGTCGCGGGCGGACCGCCCGAGGACATGGGCCTGTCCGTGCTCCCGACCTCGGACGGCGGGCTGCTGCTCGGCTTCGAAGTCGACGCGCGCACCCACGACCAGGCCGCCGTCGACGCGAAGCTGACCGCGCTGCGCTGCCTGATCACCGCGCTGACCGACCCGGACGGCCCGGCCGTCGGGGGAGCCGACCTGGTCCCGCAGGGGGAGCGGGACACACTCCTGGACGCGTGGTCCACCCCCGCTCCCGCCGCTGAACTCCTTGGCGTACCGGAACTTCTCGCCGAACTCGATCCCGGGCAGACCGCTTTGGTGTCCGGTGACGAGCGGCTGACCGCCGGCGAACTCGTCGCGAAGGTCCACCGGCTCGCGCGGGCGCTGCGGGCACGCGGCGTCGGGGCCGACGACGTCGTCGCACTGGCCTTGCCGCGCTCGGCGGATATCGTCGTCGCCCTGCTGGCAGTACTCGACGCCGGTGCCGCCTTCTTGCCGCTGGATCTCGCCCATCCGGTCGAGCGGTTGCGAGAGCTGGCCGCCGAAGCCGGTGCTGTCCTCACGGTGACCCACGATGCGGAGATCGTGCCGGGACCGCACCTTCTGCTCGGCGAAACCGATCTGTCCACACTGGCCGGATCGCCGCTGTCGATTCCGCGTCACCCCGAACATCTCGCGTACGTCATCTTCACGTCCGGCTCGACAGGCCGTCCCAAGGGCGTGCTCGGCCGGGTCGGCGGGCTGGCGACGCTGCTGCGCCATCACCGCGCGACCACGGTCGCCGAAACCGAACGCGCCGCCGCGGGCAGGCGGCTCCGGGTCGCGCACACCTACTCGTTCGCCTTCGACTCCGCGCTCGACCAGCTGATGTGGCTGCTGTTCGGCCACGAACTGCACGTCTACGGCACCGACGTCGCCCGGGACGCCGACGAACTGCTGGCCGCGTTCGCCCGCGACCGGATCGACGTCGTCGACACCACACCGTCGATGGCCGCGCCCCTGATCGAGGCCGGACTGCTCGGCGGACCGACCCCGCCCGCGCTGCTCGTCCTCGGCGGCGAGGCGACCCCGCCCGCGCTGTGGCGCCGCGTCGCGGAGTCGGGTGTCCGTGCCCGCAACATGTACGGCCCGACCGAGGCCACTGTGGACGGTGCCGGATCCTGGCTGGACGACGGGGAACCGACGATCGGGACCGCGGTGCCGGGCACGGCCGTCCGGGTGCTCGACGCCGCGCTGCGCCCGGCGCCCGCGGGAACGCCGGGCGAGCTGTACCTCGCCGGACCGCATCTGGCGCGCGGCTATCTCGGGCGTCCCGCCGCGACAGCCGAACGGTTCGTCGCCGATCCCTACGGCGCGCCCGGCGACCGGATGTACCGCACCGGCGACCTCGCCCGCTGGGTGCCGGGCCGCGGGCTGGAGTACCTGGGCCGCCGTGACGGCCAGGTGAAGGTGCGCGGCCACCGCGTCGAACTGGGCGAGGTCGAGGCGGCGCTGGCCACCGTCCCCGGGGTGCGCGCGGCCGCCGCGGCGGTGCGGGGACCGCGGCTCGTCGGCTACGTCGTCGGCGAGGTCGTCCCGGACGACGTCCGCGCGGAACTCGCCACGCGCGTGCCGGAGCATCTCGTTCCCGCCGCTGTGGTCGTCCTCGACACGCTTCCGTTGACCTCCAACGGGAAGATCGACCGGGTGGCGCTGCCCGCCCCGCGCGCGGCGGCGGGCCGGACCGCGGCCACCGACCGCGAGCGGCTGCTGTGCGCGACCATCGCCGAGGTCATCGGCGTCGACGAGGTTGCCGTCGACGACGACTTCTTCGCACTCGGCGGCGACAGCATCACCGCGATCAGCGTCAGCAGCAGGCTGCGCGCGCACGGCCTCGACCTGCGTCCGCGCGATCTGCTGGCCCGGCGCAGTTTCGAGGCGCTGGCGGCGGCGAGCGCGGAGATCGGCGGCCCGGCGGAAGCGCCGGACGAGCCCGTCGGCGAGGTGCCCGCCCCGCCGATCGTCCGCGCGCTGCTCGACCCGCATCCTGACGTCAGGGTGGTCGACGGGTACACGCAATGGACCGCGATCCGGCTCGACGAGGACCTGCCGCCGTACCTGCTGATCGAGGGCGTGCAAACGTTGCTGGACCACCACGACGCCCTCCGGCTGCATCTAGAGGACGAAATGCGGGTCCGCGAACGCGGTTCCGTGCACGCCGCCGACATCGTCGTCGAAACGACGGGTGATCCGAAGGACGTCGCCCAGGATCTCGCGGACTCACTCGATCTCCGGACCGGAGTGCTCAGGGTCGCGCTGCTCCCGGACCATCTCGTCATCGTGATCCACCACTTGGCGATCGACGGCGTTTCGTGGCGGATCCTCCTGCCGGACCTGCGCGCCGCCTGCGCGGGCCAGAAGCTCGAACCGGCCGGGACGTCGTGGCGGCGGCACGCGCTCCGCCTCGCCGAACAGGGGACTTCCGGTGCCCGGCGCGGCGAACTCGGCCACTGGCGCGACGCGCTCGACGGGCCGCGCCTCGGTCACCGTCCGCTCAACCGGACCGCCGACACGGTCGCCACCGCGCGGCGCTCGGTCACTCTCGCCTCGCCGGAGCAGACCGACGCGGTGCTCACCGGGCTGCCCGCGGCCTACCGGGCCGGGCCGGACGACGTCCTGCTCGCCGCGCTCGTGCTCGCCCTCCGGTCGTGGCGGGCCGCTCCGGTCACGGCCGAAACCGTGTCCCTCGAAGGACACGGCCGGGACCAGGACGGCTTGGACCTGTCGCGCACCGTCGGCTGGTTCACCGCCGAGCATCCGCTGCGCGTCCCCGCCACAGCGGTGGCCACGACGTCGGATTTCGAGAGCGCGCTCGCGGGCGGTGACGCGGCGGGAAAGCTGCTGCGGGCAGCCAAAGAGGCCAAACGCGCCGTGCCGGACAGCGGTGTCGGCTTCGGCGTCCTGCGCCACCTCGACCCGCTCACCCGGGACGAACTCGCCGCCGTCCCGCCGCCGGACGTCGTCCTGAACTACCTCGGCCGGTTCGCGGCCCTGCCCGGCACCGGCTGGAAACTGCCGGAAGAAGACCCGTTCGCGGTCACCGAACCGGACGCCAAGTCGCTGGAACAAGTGCTGGCGCTGAATTGCTTCGTCCGTGAGGACGGACGTCCGCGACTGGCCGTCGAGTGGACCGCCGCGAGTGCGATCCTGCCGCCGGACAGTGTCGAGGCGCTTCAGGAAGCATGGTCGAGAGCGCTGGAAGCGATGGCCGCGCACGTCGCCCGGATCGGTCCGGACGGCGGCGGTCTCACGCCGTCGGATCTGCCGCTGGTCGGTCTCGGCCAGGCCGACATCGACGCGCTCGAACGCCGGGGCCGCATCGAGGACGTCCTGCCCGCGACCCCGCTGCAGACCGGGCTTTCGTTCCACACGCTGGCGCGCGGCGCCGACGACACCGACGTCTACGTGGTGCAGGCCGTCACCCTGCTCAGCGGGGCGCTCGACGCCGGCCTGATGCGCGAGGCCGCGGCGGAAGTACTGCGGCGGCATCCCGCGCTGCGCGTCCACCTGCACACCACCGACGCGGGCGAGGTCGTCCAGGTGGTGCCGGAAGCGGTTTCGCTGGACTGGCGGCACTCGGCCGCGACGCCCGAGGAGGTCGCGGCCGAATGCCGGGTCGAACTGGCCCGCCCGTTCGACCCGGCGACCCCGCCGCTGATCCGGTTCCTGCTGCTGACGCTCGGCCCGGCCGAGCACCGTCTGGTGCTCACCAACCATCACGCGCTGCTCGACGGCTGGTCGATGCCGCTGGTCGGCCGGACGCTCTTGGCCACCTACGCCGAACTCGGCGGCGGCCCGGCGGCCCCGGTCGCCCCGCCGCTTTCGGAGTACCACCGGGTGCTCGGCGAACGCGACCCGGACGCCGCACTGGAGGCATGGCGCGAGGCATTGGCCGGACTTGACGAGGGCACCCGGCTCGCACCCGCGAGCCTGGAGTCCACTGTGGAGCGTCCGGAGCGGGTCACCGTGGAACTGGGCGGGGAGTTCAGCGAACGGCTGCGCGCCTTCGCCCGCGAACGCGGGATCACACCGACGACGGTGTTCCAGACCGCGTGGGGAGTGCTGCTCGCCAGGCTGACCGGCCGCCGCGACGTCGTCTTCGGCTGCCCGGTGTCCGGCCGCCCGGCCGATGTCCCCGGCGTCGAGCGGATGATCGGGCAACTCGGCAGCACGATCCCGGTGCGGGTGCGCTTCGACCCGGCCGACACCGCGGTCACCGTGCTGGAGCACGTGCACACCGAAAGCGTCCGGCTCACCGATCACCATCACGCCGGGCTGCCGGACATCCAGCGCGCGGCCGGTGTCGGCGACCTGTTCGACACGATGCTGGTGATGGAGAACTTCCCGCTCTCCAGTCGCGCCCGCACCACTTTGGCGCCGGGGCTGGACCTCGTCGGGGTCGACATCACCGACGCCACGCACTACCCGCTCACGGTGATCGTGCTGCCCGGCGACGAGTTCACCGTCGGGCTCGGCTACCAGCCGCAGGCCTTCACGCGCGACGAGGCCGAGTCCTACGGCCGCTGGCTGCGAGCCGTCCTGCACGAGATCGTCACCGATCCCGCGCGGCCGGTCGCCCGGCTGCGGGCACTCGGCGCCGACGAGGAACGCGCGATGCTGCGCCTCGGGGAAGGGCCGGAACCGAAACGGGAGCGCGGCGGCGCCTTGGCCGAGTTCGGCCGCTGGGTGCGGGAAACCCCGGACGCCGAGGCCGTGGTCTGCCGCGACCGGAGCCTGACCTACGCCGAACTGGACCGCCGGGCCAACCGGCTCGCGCACAGCCTGATCGACGCCGGGGTGAAACCGCAGGACCCGGTCGCGGTCCTGCTGCGCCGCGACGTCGACCTGGTGGTCGCGCTGTTCGGCGTGTTCAAGGCCGGGGCGGTCCACGTGCCGATGGATCCGGACTACCCGGCCGACCGGCTCGCCTACATGCTCGGCGACATCCGGCCCGCCGCCGCCGTGTCCACTGCGGACGTCGACGGGCTCCCGGTGATCGATCCGGGCGAACTGTCCCTTGTGGACACCGATCCGTCCGTGCCGGTCACCGACGATTCGCTCGCGTACGTCATCTACACCTCCGGCACCACCGGCAAGCCCAAGGGTGTCGCGGTGCCGCACCGCGGGATCCCGAGCCTGATCGCGCTGCAGGAGGACATCGTCGGCATCGGGACCGCCGAGCGGTACCTGCACTTCGCTTCGACCAGTTTCGACGTCGCCTTCTGGCAGTTCATGCTTCCGCTGCTGTCCGGCGGCACCTCGGTCATCGCCCCGGAGGAGGTGCGCGTCTCCGGCGACGACCTGCTCGCCTACGCCGCCGAACACCGCGTCACCGGGCTCAACCTGCTGCCCTCGTTCCTCTCCGCGATGCCCGACGACGCGACCGTCGACCCGGACGTGTTCTTCGTCGTCGGCGCCGAGCGGCTCGACCCGGAACTGGCCCGGCGCTGGGGGAACCGGCGGGCGCTGTTCAACGCCTACGGCCCGACCGAGGTCACCATCAACTCGGTCACCTGGCACTACGACCCGGCCGATCCCGGTCCGCTGCCGATCGGCCGCCCGGACCCCGAAGTCCGCGCGTACGTCCTCGACGGAGGGCTGCTCCCGGTCGGGACGAACGTCACCGGCGAGCTCTACCTGGCCGGGCCGAAGCTCGCGCAGGGCTATGTCGGCAGGGCGGCACTGACCGCCGAACGGTTCGTGGCCGACCCGTTCGGGCCGCCCGAAAACACCGCGGCGCGTAGCGCCTCCGTGGGGGGTGGTGGTCGGGTGACGGGTGGGAGGATGTACCGCACCGGTGACCTGGTCCGCTGGCGGCCGGACGGGCAGATCGTCTTCCTCGGCCGCGCCGACCACCAGGTCAAACTGCGCGGGTTCCGGATCGAACTCGGCGAGATCGAGACCGCGCTGACCGCGCACGACGACGTGCGCGCCTCCGCGGTGATCGTCCGCGAAGACCGGCTGGTCGCCTACGTCGTCCCGGTGGACGGCGCCGAACCCGACCCGGCCGCACTGCGCGAACACCTCGCCGCGGACCTGCCCGCGTACATGGTGCCCACCGCGTTCGTGCCGCTGGACCGGTTGCCGCTCGGCCCGAGCGGCAAACTCGACCGGGCGGCGTTGCCGGCACCGGAAGCCCGGTCCGCGGAGGGGCGGGAGCCCGCCACACCGGCGGAAGCCGTGCTGCTGCGGGTGGTCCGCGACCTGCTCGGTCCCGGTGTCGGCCTGGACGACGGCTTCCTGGAAGCGGGCGGGGACAGCATCGCGTCGCTGCGCGTGGTCTCCCGCGCCCGCCGTGAAGGACTGCACCTGACCGCGCGCGACGTCCTCGAAGGCGGCACGGTCGCCGGGATCGCGGCGCGCTGCGGCGAACCCGAGCGGGCCGAGGAAGCGCCCGCGGTCGGCGACGCACCGCTCACGCCGGTCATGCGCGATTTGCTGCTGCGCGCGGAAAAGGCGGCCGACGGGTTCTGCCAGTGGGTCGAGATCTGCGTGCCCTCGGCAGGAGATGTCGCGAGGTGGCGCTCGGTGCTCGACGCCGTCCTCGCCCGCCACGACGTCCTGCGCGCGCACCTCGCCGAGGACGCGCTGCGCATCCCGGACGTCGGGGCCGTGACCGCCGACTCGGTGCTCACCACCTTCCGGGTGTCCGGCGATCCGCGCGCCGTGCTGAACGCGGAGGTCGAGCAGATCGTGTCCCGGATGGACCCGCGCACGGGGCCGCTGCTCCGGGCGGTGCTGGTGGACGCGGGCGAGGAGCGGCCGGGACGGTTGCTCCTGGTGGCACACCATCTGGTCGCCGACGCGGTGACCTGGCGGGTGCTGCTCGACGACGTCGAACAGGCCTTCCACGGCAACACCCTGCACCGGCGCGGGCAGTCTTTCCTGGGCTGGGCGCGCTCGCTGCGTGCCGCCGCACCGCACCGGCGGGACGAACTGCCCTACTGGCAAGGGATCGCCGCCGCGCCGGTGACCAGGCTCGGCCGCGCCGGGCTCGATCCGGCGCGCGACACCGTGGCCACCGCGCGGCATCACCGGATCGACATCGGCGCGGACACCACCCACGCCGTGCTCACCGCGCTGCCCGCGGCCTACCGCACCGGCCCGGACACCGTGCTGCTGACCGCGCTCGCCCGCGCGGTCGCCGCGTGGCGGGGGACCGGGGCCGATCTGCTCGTCGCCGTCGAGAGCCACGGCCGGCCGGGACACACCCCGGACTTCGCGGGCACCGTCGACCTGGCGCAGACCTCGGGCTGGTTCACCGCCGTGCATCCGGCCAGGATCGCCCCGCCCGCCGGATCGCTGCCGTCCGCGCTGCGGGCGGTGCGCGACCACTTGCGGGCGGCGGGCGACGGCCTCGGCCATGGGATCCTCGGTGTCGAAGGGCCGCGGCCCGAGGTCGCCTGGAACTATCTCGGCCGGTTCCCCGCGGCCCCGGTCGCGGAAACGCCGTGGCAGCGCCCGCCGGACGCCGATCCGCTCGGTTCGGGCGGCGGCGCGGACCTGCCGCTGCCGTACGCGCTGACGGTGAACGCGATGGTCCCCGACGGCGGTACGCTCGGCGTCCGTTTCACCTGGCCGTCCGCGCTGTTCACCGCCGACGAGATCACCGTGCTGGGCGAGCACTTCCGCCGCGAGCTGGACGAACTCGCCGCCGACGTGCCGGGACCCGGCGAGATCATGCCGCTGACGCCGTTGCAGGAGGTGATCCTGCGCGAGTCGCGGGCGGCGGGTGACGCGGATCCGTACCCGGTGCAAGCCGCGTTCACGCTGTCCGGTGACCTCGACGTCGAGGCACTGCGGGCGGCGGCGACCGCACTGGTGCGGCGGCAGCCGAACCTGGGCGCCGTGTTCCCGCGGTCGCACGAGGTCCAGGTGATCCCGGCGGCTCCGGAGGCGGGGTTCCG
The DNA here is from genome assembly GCF_046549075.1 of Amycolatopsis sp. lyj-84. Classification (NCBI taxonomy): domain Bacteria; kingdom Bacillati; phylum Actinomycetota; class Actinomycetes; order Pseudonocardiales; family Pseudonocardiaceae; genus Amycolatopsis; species Amycolatopsis sp. lyj-84. Next base: position 626,426 of record NZ_JAJPWO010000001.1, on the reverse strand, counting down.
TGTCCGTGACATTGCCGAAGTGTCCGAAGTGGACCCAGCGCTGGACGAGGAGCTCGCGGAACCGTTCGATCTGGCGAACGGACCGCTGTGGCGGGTCACGGTGCTGCGGCAAGGGCCTGGTCTTCAGACCTTGGTGCTGACCAGTCACCACCTGCTGTCGGACGGCTGGTCCGCGCCGCGCATCCTCGGCGAGTTGTTCGCGCTCTACGCGGGCAAGCCGTTGCCGGAGCCGGTTCCGCCGTCCCGGTACACCCGCCTGCTCACCGCGGCCGACCACTCGGCCGACGTCCGGGCCTGGCGGGCGGAACTCGACGGCCTTCCCGAAGGCGACCACCTGCCGCGTACCGATGGCCAGGCCGAGCCCGCACTGTTCACTGTGGACGCTCCGCTGGTCGCGGAACTGACCCGGCTGGGTGCGGCACGCGGGCTCACGGTCAACACGCTGCTGCAGGGTGCGTGGGCGGCCGTGCTCGCGGCGCGCGCCGGGCGCCCGGACGTCAGCTTCGGGGTGATGACCTCGAACCGGACGTCCGAAGTGGACGGTGTCGAGGAGATCATCGGCCTGCTGGCGAACAGCGTGCCGGTCCGGGCCAGGTTCACTGGAACGGTCGCCGAAGCGCTGGCCGATCTGCAGGCACGGCAGCAGGCGATGGCCGGGCATCACCGGATCGGCCTGCCGGAACTCGCGTCGCTCGCCGGACGCGAGCGGCTGTTCGACAGCTTGCTCGTCTTCGAGAACTACCCGGTGGATCCGGCGAAGCTGCGCGAACCGGCGCCCGGCCTGACCGTCACCGGCACCCGGTTCCGTGAACGGACCCACCATCCGGTGAGCGTCACCGTCGTTCCCGGCCAGGACGGCTGGGACGGCGTCCTGTACGCGCGGGACGCCCGGCCGCTGGCCGACGAACTGGTCCGGTTCCTCCGGGAGCTGCCGTCGTGGCTGGACGGCGACGCCGCCGGATTCGCGGGGAAGCGATGACCGCGCGCCCGGTCGACGCCGCGCTGTGGCGGACTGCCGCCGTGCTGGTGCTCGGCACCTTCATGGCGACCCTGGACAGCACGATCGTCTCGGTCGGCGTCGACACGCTCGCCGAGGAGTTCGGCGCGCCGGTCACCGGCGTCCAGTGGGTGACGACGGCGTATCTGCTGGCCGTGGTCACCGCTGTGCCTGCGTCGGGCTGGCTCGCCGACCGGTTCGGCGGCCGTCGCGTCTGGCTCACCGCGGTCGTCGTGTTCCTGCTGGCGTCCCTGTTGTGCGCGCTGGCACCGACCCTGCCCGCGCTCATCGCCTTCCGTGTCCTGCAAGGGCTCGCGGGCGGTCTGTTGCCGCCGACCGGGCAGGCGCTGCTGGCACGGGCCGCCGGACCGGACCGGATCGGCCGCGTGATCAGCGTCGTCGGCCTGGTGCCGCTGTTGTCACCGGTGCTCGGCCCGCTGGCGAGCGGCACGATCCTCGCGGTCGCGGACTGGCCGTGGCTGTTCTACGTCAATCTCCCGGTCGGTGTGGTCGCCGTGCTGCTGGCACGGCGCTGGGTCCCGGCGGGCGAACCGGGCGGCCGGGGTGACCGGTTCGATTTCCGGGGCGCGCTGCTGCTTTCGCCGGGTCTCGCGGTGCTGGTGTTCGGGCTCACCTGGTTCGAGCGGGGGAGCCCGGTGCTCGCCGGGCTCGCCGTCGCGGCGGGCGTGGTGATGCTCGCGGCGTTCGTCCGGCACGGACTGCGGGCCGAAGCGCCGCTGCTCGACCCGCGGCTGTTCGCCAAACCGCCGTTCGGGGTCGCCGCGCTGGCGCTGGTCCTGCTCGGCGCGTCGGTGTTCGGCACGATGTTCCTGCTCCCGCTCTACCTCCAGCGTGGCGCCGGACTGTCCACTTGGGACACCGGCCTGCTGCTGGTGCCCCAGGGCATCGGCGCGGCGGCCGGGTCGGTTCTGGTGAACCGGCTCGTCGACCGGATCTCGCCGCGCACCCTGGTGCTGAGCGGGATCGCGCTGGTCGCGGCGGGCACCGCTCCCTTCACCCAGCTCGGCCCGGGCTTCCCGGACTGGGTGATCGTGGTTTCCCTGCTGCTGCGCGGTTTCGGCGCGGCGCTGATCGGCGCGCCGGTGATGACGATCGTCTACCGCCGGGTCGAACCCGCCCGGCTGCCCCGTGCGGCCGGGGCGCTGAACCTGCTCAACACGCTCGGCGGATCGATCGGCACCGCGGTGCTGGCCGTGGTGCTGCAGGCCCGCCTGGCCGCGCGCGGCCAGGACGTCGCCGGAGCCTTCGCCGACGCCTTCTGGTGTGTTCTCGGCCTCGCCGTCGTGGCGGTCGCCGGTGCGACGCGGCTGCCCCGGGCCGGGGTGGCCGCCCCCGACAAGAAGAGAGGTCACGCGGATGCCTGACCAGGACACCCTGCCCAGCCCGGCCGAGGTGGCCATGAGCGGAGTCGTGCCGGACGACGTGGCGCGGCACCGCGAAACCGTCGCGGACGTCCTCGCCCGGCGCGACTCCCGGCTGCTCGTCGTCGTGGGCCCGTGTTCGGTGCACGACGCCGGCGGTGCTCTCGAGTACGCGCACCGGCTCGCCGAGGCGGCCCGGCGCTTCGACGACGACCTCGTCGTGGTCCTGCGCGCCTACCTGGAGAAACCGCGGACGATCGCGGGCTGGACCGGCCTGGTGCCCGACCCCACCCTGGACGGCAAGGGCGATCTCGCGTCCGGCGTGCGGATCGGACGGCGGTTCCTGGTCGACGCCGCCGCGACCGGGCTGCCGCTGGCGTACGAGTTCGTCGACCCGTTCCTGGCGCCCTATTTCGCGGACACCATCAGCTGGGGCGCGATCGGCGCGCGGACCGTGGCCAGCCAGCCGCACCGGCACCTGGCGTCGTGGCTGCCGATGCCGGTGGGCATGAAGAACTGCGTCTCCGGGCGGCTGGACACGGCCGTCGCCGCTGTGCGGGCGGCCGGGCTGTCGCACGTGTTCCCCGGCTCCGCGGCCGACGGGCACCCGCGGATCCTGCGCAGTACCGGGAACCCGGACGCCCACATCGTCCTGCGCGGCGGCCCGAAACCGAACCACCACGCCCACGCCGTCGCGGACGCCCTCGACGCGCTGACCGCCGCCGGCCTGCCGCACCGTCTCGTCGTCGACGCCTCGCACGGCAACAGCGGCAAGGACCACAACCGCCAGCCCGTGGTCGTCGCGGATCTGGCGGACCAGATCTCGGCGGGCAACGACGCGCTGGCGGGCGTGATGATCGAGTCGTACCTCTCCGACGGCAGACAGGACGTCGGGTCCGTGCCGCCCCGGCCCGACCTGAGCATCACGGACGCGTGCCTCGGCTGGGAACGGACGGTGCCGCTGCTGGAGTCGCTCGCCTGCGCGAACGCGGTGCGGCGGCTCAGCAACCCGAGGCGGCGGTCTCTCGAGTCGCCTCGGGTTTAGAGAGCTTCCAGCGTCGCCTTCATCGCCGGCACCAGCTCGTCGCCCATCTTCTCGAATTCCCGCTTCAGCAAGGGGTCCGCGAGTTTCGCCAGCCCGTGGAACTTGATGGTGGCGTGGTAGCTGACGGTCGTCGTGCCGCCTTCTTCGGTCACCGTCAGATCGTCGGTGGACGTGGCGGTCTTGTTCGAGCCGACGAACACGATCCGTCCCGGTTCGAGCCGGTCGAGACGGTAGGTCAGCTCGGTCTTCTTGCCGCGGAACTCGGACACGTTGTGCCACTGCGCCCCGACGGCGATCGGGCCGGTGCCGGACCGGGTGCAGGACACGGTGCCGGGGTCCCAGGCCTCGGCGTGCGCGAAGTCCCTCAGATAGTCGACGACGGTCTGGACAGGGGTTCGGACGGTGATCGTCCGGTGCACGTGGACCATCCGGCAACGGTACTCAGGGGCACCGCGACCCGCAGAGTGGCCGGAAGTAGGTGAAGGCCCCCTTCACTGCGCTCGAGGCAGTGAAGGGGGCCTTCACGGAGAGATGTTTCCCTACTTCTTCCAGATGACCGGCTTGTCCTTGTAGCCGTCGCTGTCGGTGTAGGTCGCGCCGCCGACCTCGCCGCCGTCGCGGATGGCCTGGAGTTCACAGGTTTCGTAGGTCGCGCCGGCCGCCTTGAAGTCCTTCTTCGCCGTTTCGGACTGGCACTGCGGGGTCTCGCCGGTGATGATCACGCCGGTGCTCTTGTTGTTCGGGCCCACCGCGCGCAGCCGCACCGTGCTGTAGGTGAGGTCCGTGCCGCCGACGTTCTCCACCGACATCCGGATGTACACCGGCGTCATGCCCTTGGCCTTCTCGCCGTAGGCGGCGAGGTCTTCCTTCGCGCCCAATTCGATCGACTTGACGGTGATCGCGACGGTGCCGGTCTTGTCGGTGCCGTACTTGAACGGGACGACGGCGCGGTCGCCGACCTTGAGTTCGCTGCCGGGCGCGGTGGCGTCCGCGTTCGAGACCGGGACGGTGCCGCTGGTCGCGGGCGAGGACGCGGGAGCCGACGTCGGAGCGGGCGAAGGTGCGGGGCTCGCGTTGCCCGGTTCCTCTTTGCCGCCGCACGCGGAAAGCAGCAGCACGGCGGCGCAGCCGGTGGCGAACAGGGCGATGCGGTGGGACTTCATGGATCTCCTCGGACTTCTCGCCGAATTCGGCTCAGGCGTGCTCGCCACGCACCGTAATCGACACGGGAGCAGTGCGGTGTGGGCCGTTAGCACCACAAACGATCACGAATCGGTTGCGCTGATCAGCCCAGCGGTGGTCACTTCGTCCAGCTGACCGGGCTGTCCTTGCACCCGCCACGCACCGTAATCGTCGAGGAGGTCCGCCGGTGTGGCCCGTTCACACCACAAGCGATCACAAATCGCTCACGCCGATCAGCCCGTCCTGGATCGCCCGCGCGACGAGCGCGGCCTTGGTCGGGGCGTCCCTGCCGATCTGGGCGTACTTGACCCGGATCCGCTCGAGATGCGAATTGACCGTGTTCGGCGAGATCCCCAGCCGGTGCGCGACGAAGTCCTTCGACTCGGACTGGAACCACTCGATGAGCACTTCCGTTTCCCGCGCCGAGAGGGCGGGACGCCGCTCCGAGCGGTCCCCGGCGAGCGCGCCCGCCAGCGACGGCGGCGTGTACGACCGGTCGGCGGCCGCCGCGCGCACGGCTTCGAGGAGATGTTCGGCGCCCTCGGCCTTGGTGAGGTAGCTGAGCGCGCCGAGTTCGAGGCACTGCAGGACGGTCTCGTCGTCCGCCCGCATCGAATAGACGACGACGCGCCGGCCCGCCTCGGTGAGCCGGCGCAGATCGCCCATCGCCGGGGTGGTGCTGTTCAGGTGCAGGTCGAGGATGACGACGTCGGCCTGCGCGCCTTCGCCGATCCAGGCGGCCCGCACGTCCTCGCCCTCGGCCACGACGGTGACCGGCGGGGTGCCCGAGGACAGCCAGTGCACGACCCCGGCCCGCACGGCCGGATGATCGTCGACGACCACCGCGGTCAGTTCGGTCGCGAACGCCATTTCGCCTCCATCCACGATCGTTCTCCCAGTGCGTGCCATTCGACGTCGACGGCGCCCGATCCGTTCGGCCGCGCGTCCGGTTCACCGTCCGTGATCGCCGCGACCCGGATTTCGTCGCCGGTGCGGAGCACGCTGACGCGCGCCTGCGACCGGGCGGCGACGAGCGCGGTCATCAGCGGGCCGGTCAGTTCGCGCCGGACCGCCGTCGGCACGGGCGCCGGTTCGCCGCTGACCGCCACCGTCACCGTCAGGCCCCGCCGCTCGGCGAGATCGACGCACGCCGACACCTCGTGCATCAGCGGGTCGGGCACGTCGTCGTTCTCCGCGAACAGCCGCCGCAGCTGTGTGGCGGCGAGCGCGCACCGTTGCCGGACCACTTCGTCACGCGGGTCCAAAGTGCGGTCGGCCAGTCCGGCCAGTAGCGGCAGCGTGGCGCCGAGCTGACCGGCGAACCGGCTCTTCTGGTCGGCTTCCTGCTGCTCGGCGAGCGCCTTGCGGTGGGCCAGCCGGTCCCGTTCGAGCAAGGCCTCCGTGGCTTCGCCCGCCCGCCGGTTGACGACCCGGACCAGTGCCAGCGTCGCGACCTGGAAGGTGATCACGCTGAGCCCGACGATCACGACACCGCCGATCTCGAACCGGTCGGTGGGCGCGGACGCCACGAGCCGGGCGAGGGTGAGCGCGAGTTGCGCGCCGAGGGCGACGACGGCGGCCACCGGACGGTCCAGCAGCAGGACCAGCAGATGCCAGCCGGCCAGGCCGAAGACCCAGTGCCGCTCGCCGAACAGTTCGCCGGACGGCACCGCCCAGGTCGCGATCGCCGAAGCCGCCAGCACCACCACGGCCATCGGCATCGCCGCGGGCCAGGGGACCGCCCGGCCGCGCAGTACCCAGAACGCCGCGACCACCAGCACCGCCCCCAGCGCCGCGAAGGCGGATCCGCTCGCGGTGCCGCTCACCAAGGGCAGGCTGAGGCCGACCTGGATCACCGCGGTCACGATCAGCAGCGCGATCCGGCAGCCGCCGAGGACCCTGTCCGCCGTCTCACCCATCGGGCCACACCAATTCCACCGTGGTTCCGGCCCCGGGCGCGGAAGTCACGTCGGCCCGGCCGCCCGCCGCGGCCATGCGCTCGACGAGCGATCCCCGGACACCTCGCCGGTGCGCCGGGGTCCGCGACGGATCGAAACCGCGGCCCTCGTCCCGGACCGTCACGCGCACACCGGCGTCGACCGTCAGCCGGGCCTCGCCGACGCCCGCGTGCCTCTCGACGTTCACCAGCGCCTCCCGCACGGCCCGGACCAGCGCGAGCGCGGCCGCCGCGGGTATCGGCGGGACCGGCGCCCAGTGCGACTCGACCTTCACCGGGCTGTGCGCGAGCACGCCGCGCAACGAGGTCTCGAGGTCGACCTCGCCGCCGCGACCGGATTCGCCGGTGAGGATCGCGAGATCCCGGCGGGCGTACTCGGCGACCTCGGCCGGTCCCGCGGTCTCCCCGCGCTGGGCCACGGTGAGAAAAGTGGCCGCCGCCGTGTCGTGCAGGACGGCCAGATACTCCCGTTCCTGACGTCGTCGTTCCACGGCAAGGGATTCCTCGCGCGCCAGCCGGGCCCTGCGAGCGCGGAGACGGTCGATCCGGCGCGTCGTGCGGGACAGCAGGAGGAAGGCGCCCCGCGCGAGTGTGGCTTCGAGCAGCACTCGCAGCACCACCGAGAGACCGTCCTCGAAGCCGAGCGGCACCACCTCTATCGCGAGCAGGCAGGCGACGGCGGGCACGGTGATCTTCGGCGGCCATTCCCATTGCAGGGTGATCGCGGTGACGGTGAGGACGTTGAGCGCCCACTGGTTCAGCTCGCCCGCCTCGGGCGCGGTCAGGAACTGGGTTCCGCAGATCGCCGCCGCGCGCACCAAGGTCAGCGCGAACGCCACCGGCCTGCCCCGGCCCGTCTTGCCAGCCAGATGCTCGGCCACGGCGGTGACCAGTGCGAGCGCGAGCAGGCCGAAGCCGAGCGGGAGCGCGCCCGTCGGTGTCGCGAGCACCCCGAAAACGCTGATCACCAGCAGCCCGGCGCCCCGTGCCGGGCCGGCGAACCGGCCGACCACCGTCAAGAACTCCGCTTCTACGGAGGTCTCACGATCTGACGGCACGGGCAGCAGTCAAGCAGGCAAAGGGTCACCGCACCACCGCGGGGGAGGAGGCGGCGGGCCGGACGACGACGGGCGCGCCGGTCCCGTCGGCGGGCACCGCGTGGATCGCCTTGTCGCGGCCGTAGGCGACGGTCCGATCGTCCAGCCACTGTGGCTGGTCGTCGAGATGCGCGGGGTCGGCGAGCGGGACGTCACGGCCGTCGGCCAGGGAAAGCACGTGCAGCCGCCAGCGATCGCCTTCAAGGAACTTGTAGGCGACGCGCGTGCCGTCCGGCGAGAGCGACGGGCATTCGACGTTGCGCCGCAGCGCGGTCAGCGTGCGGCCGCGGAGGTCACCCCGCACCAGCCAGGTGCCGCCCGCCGATCTGACGGTGGCGTAGAACGTCCGGTCGTCCCGGGCGAAGGTCACTCCCCAGTAGTTCAGATCCTCCGCCGGGTACGGCTTTCCGTCCACCGTGAGCGCGAAGTCCTCAAGGGAGCCGTAGTGGCTTCCGGTGTCCAGATCGAAGATCCCGGCGGTGGTGGAGAACGTGCCAGCTCCGCCCAGATAGGAATCACCGGAACGGAACACCGTCCAGCCCACCAGCCGTCCGGAGGGCGAGACCCGGACCCGCGACGGCGTTCCCCATTCGGAGATCGTCCGCGGTCCGGCGCCCGGTTTCGTGACGACCAGCTCGGCCTGGTCGGGCACCGCCGTCGCGCGCAGACACGCCAGCGTCCCCGCCGCGACGTCCACGCGCTGACAGGACGGCCCGACACGGTCGTCCTGCCGGACCCGGCCCGACTCGTCCACGGACAGCAATCCGCCGCGGGCCAGGTCGAGTGGCTGTTCCGCCACCGCGCCGCCGGTGCGAGAGCCGACGAAGACCGCCCCTGCCGCCACCGTGATCACGACCGCGGCGATTCCTGCCCAGGTCCGTCTCATTTCACCCTCGTTCCGGCCAGCACCGACACCAGCAGCACGACGGCGAAGAGTGCGAACGCGGGCCGCAACGCCGTCCCGGCCGCGAGCGCGCCGAACACCACCGCGCCCGCCGCCCTGGCCAGCGACTGTCCCGTTTGGACGAAGGCCAGGCCGGTGGCGCGCAACGACTCCGGCACCAGCGGCGACGCGTGCGCCATGAGGACGCCGTCCGTGCACGCGTAGAACACGCCGTGTGCCGCCAGGACGACGGCCGCGACGGCCCATCCGACGGCCGAAGCCGCCAAGACGACGTACGCGGCGAGCAGCACGACGTGACCCGCGAGGAACACCTTCCACCGGCCGACCCGGTCGGCGAGCCGCCCGATCGGCGACGCCAGCGCCATGAACGCCAGCGCCGTCGCCAGCGGCAGCAAGGGAAGCGCCCCCGGCGGCAGCCCGGCGGACTGCTGCACGCCGACGAAGAGGAACATGTCGCCGACCGTGCAGACACCGAGCGCGGCGGCGGCCAGGCACGTTCCGCGCAGGCCGGGCTGCCGCAGAAGGGCGAAACCCGCCCGCAGCCGTACCCGCGACCGCTCGACCGCCCCGGCGGGCGCACGGACGAACACCGCCAGCACGATCACCGCGATCACGGCGAGGCAGAAGCTCACCCCGAACACCGCCGGGTAGTCGCCGACGAGGACGGTCAGCAGGCCGAACGCGATGATCGGCCCGAGCAGCGCGCCCGCGGTGTCCATCGCGCGGTGGACGCCGAACGCGCGGCCCAGCCCGCCGTCGGGGGTGGCGAGGGTGATCATCGCGTCCCGCGGCGCGGTGCGGATGCCCTTGCCGGCGCGATCGGCACCGATCACCAGGCCGATCGCGCCGAGCGAGGACCCCGCGGCAGGGAACGCGAGTTTGGTCGCCGCCGAGAGGCCGTAGCCCACCAGGGCGACGGCCTTCGGGCGGCCGAGGCGGTCGGCGAAGTAGCCGCCCGCCAGCCGTAACAACGCCGTCGCGCCCGTGTAGAGCCCGTCGATCGCGCCCAGTTGCAGGTAGCCGACGCCGAGCCCGTAGACGAGATAGAGGGGGAGCACGGCGGTGACCATCTCGGCGGACATGTCCGTGATCAGGCTGACCACGCCCAGACCGACCACGGTGGCGGGCACGGCGTGCTTCGCACGGCCGCCGGGCAGGGCTGGACCGGTGGAGCGGACGCTGGAGACGTACATGTCCGGCCTTCCCGCGCTACGCGGTGACGCGGAGGTCGTCGACCGCTGATTCCCACAGCGACGCCGTGCTCGCGTCCGCGGCTTCGACCAGCAGGCGGACACTCCGTCCGGCGAACGACGACAGGTCGGCGGCGGCGGTCTGCCAGGCTCCGGCGACCTCGGTCGCGGAGCCGAGTTTCTCGAAGACCGTCGTCGGTGTGGTGCCGTCGAGGACGCGGATCCGCAGGTAGTCGGCCGACGTCGCGTTGTCGCCGTGCGCGAAGGTGTAGGAGAAGGTCAGCTTCCCGCCCGAGGGCACGGTGAACGACGGCGAGGTCATCGACGAGGCGCCGCCGTCGAGGTCGTTGGCCCCGTACTCCGATCCGGCCAGCCGACCGGTGACCAGGCAGTTCGCGCCACTGGTCGTGTCACCGCGTTGCTTGACCTGGTCGCTGTAGGTCGAGGTGGTCTCCTCGGGATCACCGCGTTCCCATTTGCCCGAGGTGGCGGTGTCCGAACCGGCCGCGTCGACCCGCCAGCCCTTGTCGGTCTCGAAGTCGTCGGAGAACGCTTCACCACCACCGGAGCCCACACTGACCGCCACGGTCGCGGTCTGGCTGACCGAACCTGAGGATCCGGTGAGCGTGGCGGTTGCCGAACCGGTCGCCCCGGCCGAGGCGGTCAAGGTCAGCGTCGCGGTCGCGGTGCCGTTGGCCGGAGGGGTGACCGACGACGGCGAGATCGTCCCGGTCACCCCCGAGGGCAGGCCCGACACCGAAAGCGCGGTCGCGGAGGTGAAGCCGCCGGTGCTGGCGACGGTCACCGACACCGACGCGGTCCCGCCCGGTTTCACCGACACCGACGAGGGGCTGGTGCCGACGGAGAAGGCGGGGGAGGAGGCGGCCTTCTTGCATTTGCCGGTCGTGGAATCGGTGAAGGTGCGGCCCGACACCGGCACGAAGTCGCTGCGGTAGCCGGTCGCGGTCAGCGTCAGTTTGCTCACGCCGAAGGTGTTGGTGTTACCCACTTCCTGCTCGGCGGCCGACGACTGGTCGAAGGAGTAGTAACCCCGGCCGCCGGTGCCGATGAGCAGCTGGCGGACGCCGTTGACGTCGTCACGTTTCCCGTCGGGCCGCGACTGCGCGAACCGCTGGTAGTTGTGGTCGTGGCCGACGACGACCAGATCCGCCTTCGCGTCGTAGAGCGTCTGGAAGAACGGTGTCACCGACGTGTCGTCACCGTGGGTGCCGCGGCTGAACCGCGGATGGTGGAAGAACGCCGCCGTGCACGGTTTGGTGCTCGCCGCGAGGTCGTTCTTCAGCCAGGTCACCTGCGCCGAACCCGCCGTGCGGGTGATGTTGGAGTTGAGCGCGACGAAATGCCAGTCACCGACGTCGAAGCTGTAATAACCCGTACCGCGTTCGCCCGCCTGCTTGCCGAAGTAGTCGAAGTAGCCTGCCGCGCCGGAGGTGTTGTACTCGTGGTTGCCCGGTGTCGGGTAGGTGATGGATCTGAACTGTCCGTAGTAGGGGTGGTAGTTGCTGTTGTACTCGGACAGCGTGCCCGAGCTGTAGGCGTTGTCCCCGGCCAGGATCAGCGCCTGCGGGTTCATGTTCTTCACCAGCGGCGCCGTCTGGTTGCACGAGGCGCCGCACACGTCGCCGACGGCGGCGACGGTCGAGGTCGCCGCGGCGAGCGCCCGGTCACCCGCCTGGTAGGAGTCGATGGCGAACCGGCTGGCGGGGTCGGCCAGCGCCGCCGAGACCCGCACGCAGTCGCCCTCGAAGGCACGGGTGTGGAACGCCTTGCCCGGCCAGTTCCGCGCGGTGAGCGTGAACGAGCCGGAGCCGCTGCCGGTGAGTGTCACGGAGTCGTGGCCGCGTAACGCAAGCTCGGTGAACCGGACGCGGAGCCACTGCGCGCCGGGAGCGCAGACGGAGCGAGCGGAGGAGGCTTGCGAAGACGCGCCACCGGTCACCGACGCGGGGCCGCCGGTGACGCCCGCCTCGGTCAGTTGCGGAACCTGATCGGCCACTTCGGGTACGGCGGGCGCGGCTCCGCCCGCCGAAGACTGTGCGGCGACCAGGAAGGCGCCGGCCGCCAGTGCGGAGGTCGCGATGGCGAGCGTCCGGCGGTGCCATCGTCGCTGTCGTGTCGCTGAGCGCATGAGAATCCTCTTCCGGCTAGGCAGGGGGATGAGAAATTCGGGAACGGGGCAGGGAAATCCGGGATTCTTCCGACCCTAATCACGGTCGGTTCCCCGTCAACGAAAAGCCGTGCGAGACGCTGGACAACTCTGAACGGGGCCCGGTTCACCCGACGAAAGTCGGGCGTTCCGGGCGGTACTCTGCGCTTTCATGACGAGCACCGTTCCGGCGGAATTCGGACCAGCGCTGCGCACCGCCATCGAGCGCAGCGGGCTGAGTCTCAACGAGATCAGCCGTCGTCTGCGAGCCAGGGAGACGCCGGTCAGCATCAGCGCGCTCAGTTACTGGCAGAACGGGGAGAACCGGCCCGAACGGGCGAGTTCGCTCGCCGCCGTCACCGCGCTGGAAACCATTCTCGGTCAGCGGCCGGAAACGCTCACCGGACTGTTGGGACCGCGAAGACCGCGCGGCAGGTCGAACCATCGCATGGTGGCTTACGACCAGGTGTGGCGCCGTCCCGAGACGATCGCGCGCGCACTGGCCAAAGTGGACGCGACGCCGGAGGAACTCGATACCCCGCACCGGCTCTCGCAGTACGTGTCGTTCCGTGTCGACGAATCCGGGCACGAGGAGTCGATGCGGGTGCGGCGGCTGGTCCGCGCCGATCACGACGGGACGTCCCGCTTTCTCTTCGTGATCCGGTGTTCCAGTCTCACCAGGGAGCCGGTGGTGCTGTTCACCGAGGGCTGCAGTCCGGCGCGGTTCCGCGCGGACGTGCCGTCGTCCACCTGCGCGTTCGAATTCGCGCTGGACCGGACACTGGCCGCGGGGGAGCTGGCCGTCGTGGAGTTCGGCGTCCGGTTCCCGCCGGGACAGAACGGAGAGCACGCCCAGATGGCCATCTACCGGCCCGCCAGGGACATGGTCCTGCAGATCTCCTTCGATCCGGCGTGCCTGCCCCGGCACTGCACCGCGTTCTTCCAGCCGCGCACCGCTTCTCCGCCGGAAGAACGCGGTGAGGCGTCCTTCGACCGGGAAACCGGCACTTTCCAGTTCATCACGCTCGATCCGCTCCCTGGCCAGTACGGAATCCGGTGGAGCTGGACCTGACCACGTCGTCCACCGCCGGATTCGGCGTTTCACCAGCAATTTAGTTGTCCGGATAACACGAATGGGTCGGGTTACCCACCTCGCCCGGTCGGGGGTATTTCCGGATTTCGATTGTGTTCATCCGGTCGATGGGCACAAGAATCACCCCATGCGTGCAAGGCGGTTCGCCTCTATTTCTGCCGGTGCCGCCGCGGCGGTGTGCGTGGCGGCCCTCGTGGTCGCCGACGGCGCGGTCGCCGCCCCGTTACCGGGCGGTCTGGGACCGTGCGTCGGTGCAGCCTGCCCCGGCAAGTACCCGCCGGTGAACAACGAGGACTACGCGGGCCGGGACAACGGCATCAATGTCTTCGTCGGCGGTGAATTCCAGGTACGCGAAGCGGCGGCGGAAGCCGAAGGCCGAGTCGTCGTCCTCGGCAATTTCGACATGGCGAAACGAGAGGGCGTGTCCGCCATCTACAACGTCGGCATCGCCGGCGTCGGCTCGCGGGTCCCGCCCTCCGACGGCGCGGACTTCCTGACCACCGGCGGGAACGTGAGTGTCGCCTCGCCGCAACGGCTGGTCGCCGACGACGGTGTCGTCCGGCACGCGGGGACCGTCACCGGGACGGTGGACGGAACGCTCACCAAGGATGCCGACGCGGCGAAGCCCTATGTCGGCCTGCGCGAGGATCTTCGGGTGGCGAGCCAGTGCTACGCACGTGAAGGCACCACGCCGCGGCCTGCCACGGGCACGGCGCGCAACGAGGGATACCGCACCCTGTTCACCGGGGACGGGAAATCCGCGTTGCAGGTGTTCACCGTGGACTTCGACGTGACCGCGGCCAACGGCGGTATGCAGGGCATCGAGTTCGAAGGCATCCCGGCCGGGGCGACGATTCTGGTCAACATGGTGGGGGCGGCCAGGACGATCAACACCTTCACCGGCGATCCCGGCGACACCGACCCGATCAACAAGCTGCGGGAACGCCTGCTGTGGAACTTCCCGGACGCCACCAAGGTGAAGATCGCCGGTGGCGCCCAGTTCCAGGGAAGCGTGCTGATCGGCGATCCGGGAAGCACCGCGACGGTCACCGCGTCCGGGATGAACGGCCGTTTCTTCACCACCGGCACGCTGGTGCACTCCTCCGAGGCCACCGGCGGTGGCGGGCAGGAGTTCCACGCCTACCCGTTCAACGGCGATCTGCCCGACTGCGGCACCACACCGACCACGACGCCGAGCAGTTCGACCTCCACGTCGTCATCGTCTTCGACCTCGACGAGCCCGACCACGACCAGCAGTTCGCCGACGAGCAGCAGTTCTACGACGACCTCGTCGTCGACCACCACGTCCTCGTCTTCGACTACCTCATCGTCGAGCACTTCGTCTTCGACGACTTCGTCCTCGACCACCTCGTCTTCGACTACCTCTTCGAGCCCGACGAGTTCCAGCACCACGTCCAGCAGCAGCACGACCTCGTCGAGCCCGACCAGTTCGAGCAGCAGCATCACGTCGTCGAGCCCGACGAGTTCCAGCAGCACGCCGTCGTCGAGCTCGTCCAGCAGCACTTCGCCGACCACCAGCAGCAGTACGTCGAGCACCACGCCGGGACCCGGCGTCACGGCGAGCACCACACCCGGGCAGCCGGGAGCGACCACGCCGGGCGGCGGGCCGTCCGACAGCGGCCCGCTGGCCTCGACCGGCAGCGAGATCCGCGGCCTGCTGGTTCCCGGCCTGTTCCTGCTGCTGCTCGGTGGCGCGCTGGTGGCGATCACCCTCCGGTCGAGGCGCCGCGAGTCCTAGGCGAGCGCGGTGTCGATGATGTCGCGGCGGTCCGCCAGCAGGGCCTCCGCGGCGGTGCGGCCCGTCGCCGCTAAGTAGGCGTCGACGAGACGGTTGCCGACCGCGTATCCGGCACCGGTCGGCAGTCCGACAGGCGTGCCGCCGTAGCGGACGGCGCTCTCGTCACCGTGCACCCAGGCCACGAAGTTCTGCATACCGGTGATCTCCAGCCCGGAGACGACCTTCGCGAACACCGCGTCGTCGTGCAGATGCGGCACGCCGATGCGGGCGTAGCCGAGTTCGTCGCCGTACAACTGGCGGGCGAACGCGTCGGCCAGCCCCTCGGACACGATCTGCTCGCCGACGGTGACCGTCGTCGGATCCCAGATCACCCCGCCGGGGCTGTAGCGGAGGTTGTGGTTGAGCTCGTGGACCGCCGTGGCCTCCAGCCGCGCCAGGTTCTCCGGATACGGCCAGAAGTTGAGGTAGATGTAGCCGGACATACTGCCGTTCGCCGACATCCCCAGGTTCGGCCCCATGAAGTGCGCGTCGCCAGGGTCACCCAGAACGGTGAGGACGGTGATGTCCGGTACCGCGAGCCCCGGCGTCGCCGCGACCTGCGCGGTGACGGCGTCGTCGAGCGCCCGCCGGATCCGGTTCCAGGCGTCGGCCTCGTGCAGCGCTTCGAGGGCCTCCAGGCAGCGCTCTTCGTCACGGTCGAGCGGGAAGCCGGAGCTCATCGCGTGCATCGCGACGAGGTCGACGTCGCCGGGGAAGTAGCGGTACATCCCGGCGGCGGGTTCGACCATCGCCTTGAGCAGCGCGGCGCGGTCCGCCCGCGGCGCGCGCAGGATCCCGCGCATCGCCGGGTAGGTGTCGAGAACCTTGATCGTCATGGAAGAGACGCTAAAGGCTCCAGTGGGTGGAGACTCAAGTCCTCGTGAGTGGTAAGGGCGGTTAGGGCGGACCGGTGTTTGCCTACCCACACGTGACCAGGGCGAAGGTGACGTGGCGGCGGCGGCACGGTCGAGCGTGAAGGAATCGGGACGTTGAGTGTCCCAAATCCTTCATCGTCGAGGAGTGTTCCGGTCTCGGAGCTTGATCGACGGAAGATCGGGGACACTCAATGTCCCCAAACCTCCGTTGATCAAGCCCGGACACTCCAGCGCAAGCTCACCGAGATGACATCAGGAGCCAGTGGGCAGGCAAATACGGGTCCACCAGAACCGTCCTCACCACTCACGAGAGCGAGCACGGCTCACCCGGCGAGGAACTCCGCCACGGCCTTCCGCCCCGCGTCACCCGGCTCGCGGTTCTGGATCGAATGCGCCGCTCCCTCGACGATCACGACCTTCCCGCGTGGAGCGACCTTCGCCTCCTCGTACGCCCACTCCATCGGCGTGGACAGGTCGTGGTCGCCGTTGAGCAGCAGCACCGGGACGTCCGGGAGTTTCCCGCCAGGGTTCGAGCTCGGCGGCTCGACTGGCCAAGGCAGGCAGGTCTGGATGAATCCCTGTCCGGTCGCGACGGCTGGGCTGAACGGCCACGTTTCCCGCGCGCTCAAGCGTTTCTCGGCCAGTTTCAGCAGCGGCTCGCGGACGAAGCCCTGCGTTCCGGCGTCGCCCCAGGGGAACCGCATGTCGGCGCACAGCGTCGCCGCGTGCAGTCCGGAGCTGAAGGAGGCGAGCGGGTCGCCGCCGGAGGCGAGGTTCCGCAGCAGCGAGTCGAGTTTCGCGGTGTCACCACCGCGCGCGGTGCGCAGCGCGGTGATCAGGTCGGTCCCCATCACCGAGGGGTCCCGATAGCTCGGATCGACGAATTCGTAGGTGACGATCATGTCGAACAGCGCGACACCGGCCGCGGTGTCCCGGTTCCGGACGAGCCACGCGAGGTCCTCGGCCGGATCGGATCCGCACGCGGGCGGCTTGGCGCACGCACTGCGCAGCACCCGCGCGGTCGCCTTCAGCGCTTGGAGGTACAGCGACTGGCCGACCGTCGCGTGGTGGGGGAGAACCGAATCGAGGATCACCTTCGCGACGTTGCGCGGATGCGCGACGGCGTACCGCGCCGCGGTCAGCGAACCGTAGGAGACGCCGTCCACCACCATTTTCCGCGCACCCAGGGCCCGGCGGAGCAGGTCGAGGTCGGCGATCGTCGAGTCGCTGCCGTAGAACCGGGCCTTGGTGCCGAGCACGGCGGCACAGCCGTCGACGGCCGCGCGGGTCGGCGGTTCGATGTCCGAGCTGCCGACCTGGGCCTGCAGTTCCGGGCAGTCGAGGGCGTTCGCGCCGGTGCCGCGCTGGTCGATCATCACCAGGCGGTGGTCCTTGAACACCTCCGGCATCCGGTCTGACACCCTCGTGCTGAAGGGCACGCCGGGCTGCCCGGGGCCGCCGGTGAGGAACAGCAGCACCCCCTTGGGCGCGTTCGTGTTGTTCGCGGTGGCGACCTGGAGTTTCAGCGTGCCGGGTGTGCGGCCGCGATGGTCGAGCGGCACGGTCAACGTCGAACAGGTGAATCGCGCGTCGTGCGGGCAGGCCCGGGAATCCTCCAGCCGCGGCCCGGAGGCCGAGGCGGTGGCCGGTCCGGCGAGACCGGCCGACAGTGCGACGATCGCGGCGAGGACGAGCGTTTTCGATCGCATGGACCGATTCTGACCAGGCTCGAGCGAAGAAGTCGGCGTTTCCGCCAAGTTGGTCCGGTCGGGCGACCCTGAGACCGGACCCGGGGAAAGCCCGGATGTCCCCGAAGACGCCCGCCCCTAACCTCATGATCATGATCCGACGCATGCTGCTGGCCCTCCTCGCCGGCACGGCGGTCTGCCTCGTGCCCTGGACCGTCTACCTCGCCCACACGCTGCCCGACCGGTACGACACCGGCCAGTGGCGCGCGGCCTGGGTCGGATTCGACGTCGCCCTCTTGCTCTGCTTCGCCGCCGGGGCCTGGCTGGGCTTGCGCCGCCGCCGGGCGGCCGTCCCGCTGCTTTCGGCG
Organism: Amycolatopsis sp. lyj-84; assembly: GCF_046549075.1. Taxonomy (NCBI): domain Bacteria; kingdom Bacillati; phylum Actinomycetota; class Actinomycetes; order Pseudonocardiales; family Pseudonocardiaceae; genus Amycolatopsis; species Amycolatopsis sp. lyj-84. Next base: position 608,683 of record NZ_JAJPWO010000001.1, on the reverse strand, counting down.
ACGGCCGCGATGCTGTGCTGCGACGCGTGGTTCGACGTCATGCTCGGCTGGACGTCGGCCGAGCGGTGGGCCAGTGTCGCTCTCGCCGTCTTCGTCGAGATCCCGGTCGCCGTGGTGCTGGCCCTCGCCGCGCGACGGCTGCTGAGCGAGGCGATGCCGCGACGATCGGTGACGTTGAGCGACATCGCGATGCGGGAGGACCGGCGATACCAGCAGGTCACCCGCGAGCTTCCCGCCGGCACCGACGAGGTGGCGCGCAGGACGGGCCTCGAGCGAGCCGATGTCGCGGAATGCCTGAAGACGTTGCAGGACAACGGCTTCGTGCGCCGTGACCGGAAAGGGAACTGGATCGCGATCCCGCAGGACCTGCGCGAGCCGAAGCCGGACGACTACGAAGGCGCCGACCGGGAGCGGGTCACCGCGTTCCTCGACGCGAAGTACGCGAACGAGGTCGCGCTGCTGTCCTGGGCCGCCGAGCACCGCGACGAGTTCGGCCCGTGGTCGACGGCTCAGCGGACCTCGGCGCGGCTGACCGAAGAGGAGTTCCGCGAACTGGACACGGAATACCGCGAGCTGATCAACCGGTACTGCCACCGGCGGCGGCGTCCGGCGGCGGGCGAGAAGGAGCTTTCCGTGCGCTTCTACGCATTCCCGCCGCCGGAGACCGTGCCGTCCTAGGGATGCCTCCAGGCCATGAACGTCTCCAACGTGGTCAATCGGTGCTCGCGCACGGCCAGTTCGATCTCCCCGGCCGGTGCGCTCCGGTCGAACAGGTCGAGGATGTTCTGGTGCTCCTGCACGGATTCGTGCGCGCGACCGGGCACGAAGCTGAACGTCGAGGTGCGCAGCCCGGCCAGCCGGTTCCAACCGCGGTTGACCAGGTCGAGCACCTGGGGGTTGGGACAGGTGCCGAACAGGACGCGGTGGAAGTCGCGGTTCAGCGCGGTGAACCGCGACGGCTCGAAGTTGTCGAGGCAGGCGGTCAGTTCCGCGTTGATCCCCTTGGCCTCGTCGAGTGCCTTGCCGGGCAAGGACGGCGCGGCCAAGGCGGCGGCGTAGCCCTCGACCAGCGCGAGCGTCTGCATGGTGTGCTGGTAGTCGCTCTCGTCGGCCATCGCGACCTGCGCGCCGATGTTGTGCTCGTAGGTCACCAGCCCCTCGGCCTCCAGTCGCCGGACCGCCTCGCGCACGGGCACGGTGCTGACCCCGAGTTCCTGCGCGATCTGCCCGAACACGAGGCGGTAGCCGGGGGAGAAGGTGCCGTCGTCGATCCGCGCCTTGATCCAGTGATAGGCGATCTGCGACTTGCTCATCGCGGTCGAGTTCACCGCGTCGCCTGCGGTCACGAGTAGTGCAGCCAGACGGATTTGATCTCCGTGTACGCGTCGATCGCCCACGGACCCATCTCACGCCCCCAGCCCGACGCCTTGTACCCGCCCCACGGCGCGGCCATGTCGGGGATAGGCGGCATGTTGACGAACACCGCGCCCGCCCGGATGCCGTTGGCGAACCGGTGCGCGACGCCGAGGTCGCGGGTCCACACGGTGGCCGCGAGCCCGTACTCGGTGTCGTTCGCGCGCGCCAGCAGTTCGTCCTGATCGTCGTAGGCGGTGACGGCGAGGACCGGCCCGAAGATCTCTTCGCGCATGATCGTCATGTCGTCGGCGACACCGGCGAAGAGCGTCGGCGAGTAGAAGTAGCCTTCACGGTCGACGGCCTGGCCGCCGGTGACCAGCTCCGCGCCCTGCTCACGGCCGGTCGAGACGAGGAAGTCCACGTGCTCGCGGTGCTTCGCGGACACCAGGGGCCCGAGCTGGGTGGACTCGTCGAGACCTGGCCCCAGCTTGAGCCCCTCGAGCCCGGCGGCCAGTTTCGCGACGAACTCCTGCTCGCGTTTGCGGTCCACGAAGAACCGGGTGTACGCGGCGCAGACCTGACCGCTGTTCAGTGTCGCGCCCGCGAGGTTGCCCGCGACGGCGGCGTCGATGTCGGCGTCGCCCGCGATGATGCTGGGCGCCTTCCCGCCGAGTTCGAGGGTGAGCCGTTTGAGGTTGGACTCCGCGCTCGCCGCCGTGATCAGCTTCCCGACCGCGGTCGACCCGGTGTAGGACAGGTGGTCGACATCGCCGTGCCCGCTCAGGAGCGCGCCCACCGCGCCGTCGCCGGTGACCAGGTTGACCACGCCCGGCGGGAACCCGGCCTCGTCCACCAGTTCCACCAGCCGGATGCTGGTCAGCGGCGTGACCTCGCTGGGCTTGATCACCACGGTGTTGCCGGTGGCCAGTGCGGGCGCCAGCTTCCACACCAGGATCATCAGCGGGAAGTTCCACGGCGTGATCAGCGCGTTGACCCCGACCGGCTCGCGGCGGGTGTAGTGCAGGGTGTCCGGGAAGGACACCGGGTTGGTGGTGCCCTGGATCTTGGTCACCCAGCCCGCGAAGTACCGCAGGTGCTCGGCCGCGCCGGTGACGCTGACCTGGCGGGAGATGCCGATCGGCTGGCCCTGGTCGCGCGTTTCGAGCGCGGCCAGCTCTTCGTGGTGCGTGTCGACCAGTGCCGCCAGCTTGAACAGCAGCGCGGCTCGCTGGACGGGCAGCAGCCCCGCCCAGGCGGGGTCGTCCAATGCCTTGCGGGCGGCACCGACGGCGGCGTCGACGTCGGCGGCCGACGCGGTGCCGACGTCCTCGATCACCTGGCCGGTGGCCGGATCGTACGTCGGCAGGGATCCGCCTCCGGCGGCGGTCCACTGTCCGTCGATGAACAGGCGTGTGGCCATGGCTAGCTCCTCCTCGACCGGTGTGTGATCGAGTATCGGGCGCCACGCGCTCTTCGGTCTTGCCCGCCAGGGCACGCCGATTGTCGGCCAGCGAACCGAATCCGCCGCACCGGGTCCCGACTTGCGAGGGTGGGGGACATGGACGTCATCGTGGTAGGAGCGGGTTCGGCCGGTTCGGTGGTCGCCAGGAGACTGGCCGACTCCGGGGCGTGGGTCACCCTGCTCGAAGCGGGCGGGCCGGACACCAACCCGGCCATTCACGACCCTTCGCGGGCCGGAGAGCTGTGGCACGGTCCGGAGGACTGGGACTACTACACGGTGCCGCAGCCGCACGCGGCGAACCGGCGGCTGCACCTGCCGCGCGGCAAGGTGCTCGGCGGGTCGCACGCGCTCAACGCGATGATCTGGGTACGCGGCGCCCCCGCCGACTACGACGGCTGGGACCTGCCCGGCTGGCGGTGGGACGACGTGCGCCCGGTGTTCGAGCGGATCGAGAAGGATCTGCTCGACGTCGTCCCGAACGAGCCGCTGCACCCGATCCAGCAGTCCATTGTGGACGCGGCGGTGCAGGCCGGTCTCCCGTTCAACCCGGACTACAACGGCGACGAGCTCGACGGGGTCTCGGTGCAGCGTGTCACCACGCGGGACGGCAAGCGGCTCAACACCTGGCTCGCGTACGGGCAGCCCGCGGCCGAGCGGATGACCGTCCACACGGGAGCGCTGGTGCACCGGCTGCTGATCGAGGGCACCAAGGTGACCGGGGTGCTGGCGGAGATCGACGGCGAACTGCGGAAGGTCTTCGCCGACGAGGTCGTACTCGCCGCCGGGGCCCTGGCCTCGCCCGCGATCCTGCTCCGCAGCGGTATCGGCCCCGTGGACGAGTTGGAGGTGCACGCCATCGACGTCGTCGCCGAGCTACCCGGAGTCGGGAAGAATCTGCACGACCACCTGCTGTCCCCGGTCATCTTCGCGACCGACCGGCGTGAGGTCGAGCCGCCCGCGCCCGGCCGCTCGGTCACGCAGACCCATCTGTTCTGGCGCAGCCGTCCCGGGCTGGCGGTGCCCGACACCCAGCCGATCCACTTCAGCGTGCCGATGTACGAATCGTGGATGACCGGCCCGGAAACCGGGTTCTCGCTGATGGCGGGCCTGGTGACGCCGCGCAGCCGGGGCAGTCTCCGGCTTTCGGGGCCGAGCCCGCTCGACGAGCCGCTGATCGACCTCGCCGCGCTGGAAGACCCGGCCGACTTCGAGAGCCTGGTCGCGTCGGTGGAACAGTGCCGGGAGATCGGCCGGGCGGCCGCCCTGGCGGAAGAGTGGGGTGCCCGCGAGCTGTACCCCGGGCCCGACACCGACGTCCGCGAGTACGTCCGGCGGACCGCCATCACCTACCACCACCAGGTCGGGACCTGCCGGATGGGGACCGACGCGGAGTCCGTGGTCGATCCGGAACTCGCCGTGCACGGACTGAGCGGGCTCCGGATCGCCGACGCGTCGGTGCTGCCGCGGGTGACCACGGGCAACACCAACGCGCCGGCGGTGCTGGTCGGCGAGCAGGCCGCTCGGTTCATGCTCGGCCGATAGTGCGGCGCAGCCAGGAGGCCCGGGTGGCGCGCGCCGCCCGGGCCACTTCGCTGTCCGGGGCGAACCGGTCGAAACCGTGGTACGCGCCCGCCCAGACGTGCAGTTCGGTGGGCACACCCGCTCGCCAGAGGCGGCGCGCGTAGTCGACGTCCTCGTCGCGGAAGATCTCGGCCGCACCGACCTCGATGAAAGCGGGCGGGAGCCCGGTGAGATCGGTCGCGGTCGAGGGGACCGCGTACGGCGATGTCTGTCCATTCAGGAGTGATCGCCAGCCGAACTCGTTGGCTTCCCGGCTCCAGACCCCGCGTTCCGCGAATTCCTTCGTGGACGCGGAGTCGTTGCGGCTGTCGATCATCGGGCACAGCAGCAGCTGCCCTGCCAGTGCCGGTCCGCCACGATCCCTTGCCAGTAGGGCGATTCCGGCACTTAGCCCGCCGCCCGCGCTCCCGCCGCCGACGATCAGCCGCGCGGGATCGAAGCCGAGTTCGGCGGCGTTCTCGACCATCCAGGTCAAGCCCGCGTAGCAGTCCTCGATGGGCGCCGGATGCGGATGCTCGGGGGCGAGCCGGTAGTCCACGGTCACCGCGACGAAGCCGAATTCCTCGACCAGCGCGACCATGCGGGGCAGGTCGGCGAACCGGTTGTCCAGCACCATGCCGCCGCCGTGGATGTTGTAGAACCCCGGTGCGCCCTGGGCATTCCGCGGTTTGACGACGGTCACGACCACGTCGGTGCCGGGCACGGTGCGGTCTTCCCAGACGAGATCCCGGTCCCCGATCGCCTCGGCGCAACTCAGGTTCATCTCGGCCATGGCTTGCCGCATTCCCGCCAGGGACTCGGCGCTCAGCGGCGGTCCGGACGGCACGCCGACGAGCGCTTCGGCGAGTTCGGGATCGAAGGCTGTCACGGTCCCTCCGGGTCGACGATGTCGCGGTCGGCCCAGTACGGCTCGACGAGTCCGCGAAGTTCTTCTGCGCCCACGCGTTCGACGAGGTCGACAGCGCCCAGGTTGTCTTCGAGCTGCGCGGTGCTGGTCGCGCCGAAGAGCGTCGTCGTGTTGGCGGGGTGGGTGAGGGTGAAGGCCAGGCACAGCTGCGCCGGTGTCGTCCCCAGTTCGGTCGCGATCTTCGCGAGTTCCGGGGCGGAGGCGGCGATGCGCTCGCGGATGTCGCCGGGGTCGCGGCCGACCTGCCGCGCGCCGCTGTTCTTGCCCAGCAGGATCCCGCCTTCGAAGATGTCCGAGGACTGCAGCGTGACCCCGAGTTCGCCGAAGATCTGCTTGAAGGGTTCACCGTCCGGAATGGACCGCCGGGCGACGCTGTATTTCAGTTGCGCGATGGCGGGGCCGGGCACGTTCTCCGCCGCCGCGAAGTCGTGGAGGGCCTTGATCGCGCCGGCGGACCAGTTGTTCACGCCCCACTGCCGGATGAGCCCGGCCTCGCGGAGTTCGTTCAGATCCAGGACGAGCCGGTGCAGATCGGTGTCTTCGCGCCGGAGATCGCCCAGCACCACCAGATCCGCGTGCTCGACGCCCGCGCGGAACAGCGCGTTGTCCAGTTGGTCGCGAAGGTTGTACTCCGGGTAGCCCTCCAGCCAGAGCTTGGCCGAAAGCAGGTAGTCCTCGCGCTTGATCCCGGCCGCGCGGACCATGGCGGAGAACAGCACGTCGGTGTAGACCGGGGTGGCGCCGGGGAAACCGTAGACACCGACGTCGAAGAGCGTGATCCCGGAATCGACCGCGGTGCGGACCAGGGTCACCGCCTCGCGGAAGTCCATCCGGTCGTAGGTGTGCCAGGAGCCGAGCGAGAGCACGCCGGTGAGCGGGCCGTCGCGGCCGATGCGGCGCTGGGGGATGACAGGCATGGGGTCTCCTAGGGAAGACGGGGATCGATGACGGCTTTGAGTTCGCCGAGCCGCGACATCGACTCGACGCTCTTGGACGCTTCGGAAAGGCCGACTGGTGCGCTGAACAGGTCGTCCCAGGGCAGCCGATCGGCGAAGGTGCGGAAGAAGTCCACCGAGCGGTGGTAATCGGCGATGTCGCCGTTGAGGGAGCCGACGACCGTGAGTTCCTTGCCCATCACGGTGCCCAGCGCCACGGGGGAGGGTACGGGGCCGGTGGAACCGACGATCGCGATCGTCCCGCGCTGCGCCGCGAACGCGACGGCCTCCTCGCCGATAGTGGGCCCGCCCGCGAAGTCGAAGACGTGGTCGGCGCCCCGGCCGCCGGTGAGTTCCTTGACCCGCTCGACGCGCTCTTCTGCGCTGCCGTCGACCGGGATCGTCGCTGTCGCCCCGAAGCGTTCGGCGGTCTCCAGCCGGTCGGCGGGCCCGCCGATGGTGATGACGTCACCCGCGCCGGAGATCCGGGCGACGGCGGTGGCGAACACGCCCAGCGCGCCGGCGCCCTGGACGACGACCGTCGCACCGGGACGGATCCCGCCCGAGCGCGAGACGGCCCGCAGCACGGTCTTGCCCGCGCAGCCCGACATCGAGGCCCAGGTGTCCTTGACGTCGTCCGGGAGCAGGAGCTTGGCCGCGCCGGGGGTCACGTAGCAGTACCGGACGAGACCGCCCGTGGCGTACGGGAAGACGTCGGAACGCTGGAGGAAGCCGTAGCCGCGCTTCTCGCAGGCGACCGGTTCGCGCAGGATCGTGCAGCCGTAACACTTTCCGCAGGTCGATTCGGACCAGCCGATGCGGGCGCCCTCGGTGATCTCGCGGCCGAGGGTGTCGGTGGTGCCCGGTCCGGCGGCCACCACCTCGCCGACCATTTCGTGTCCCAGCACCATCGGGAGCATGCCGGGGAAGGTCATCTGGCCGGACCAGATGTGCACGTCGGTGCCGCACAGGGTGGTGCAGGTGATCCGGACCAGCGCGGCGCCCGGTTCCGGCTCTTCCGGCAGCGGTAGTTCCCGCAAGGTGAGCGCGGAGCCGTGTTCGGTGAGCACCGCCGCTTCGGTTCTGTTGACCATCTTTTTAGTCTACAGTCGTAGGAGAAAAAGTCCAGATCCTGGAGGAAAGCATGCCGTCGCAACGTATTCGTCCCGCATCGCTCGTGGTTCGCGGCGGTCCCGTGCTCACTTTCGACCCGGCGGGCACCGTCGTGTCGGCGATGGCGGTCCGCGACGACCGGATCGTCGCCCTCGGCGATGTCTCCCTGGATCACGTCGGTCCGGAGACCGAGGTGATCGACCTGGCGGGCAGAACCGTTTTGCCGGGTATCAACGACGCGCACCTCCATGCGACCTGGCTGGGTGCCCGGTGGCCGGACACGCTCATCGGTGGTGCGGGATTCACCGGGGGAGAAGAGAAAACGGTGCGCAGTGCGGCCGAACGACGGGCCGCCATCCTCCGCGCGGGTGACCTGTGCGCGTCACTCGGCATCACCAGCTACACCGAGCCCGGTCTGGGTCCCGGCGAAACGGGTTGCTTCGGCGCCGAGGTGCTGGAGGAATACGCGGCGCTCGCCCGGGAAGGACTTCTGCGGGCGAGGGTGACCGCGCTGCGGCTGTTCGGCCTGCTCGACGGAGCGAGCTCCCTGACGGACTTCGAACGCGGGCTGGCCACGCCGTCGCCGTCCGCGGATCCGTTGTGGCTCAACGTGCCCGGCGTGAAGATCTTCGCCGACGGCATCCCGCCGATGCGGTCCGCGTGGACGCATCACTGCTACGCCGACGGTTCCCACGGCGTGCTGCTCGTCGACGGCGATGACGACCCGGGGCGCGCGGGCAACCTCGTCGCGATGATTCGCCTCGCCCACGAAGCCGGGATGGTGGTCGCCGTGCACGCCACGGGCGACCGGAGCATCGAAGCCGCGCTCGGCTCGCTCCGCCGGGGTGACCACCTGGTGCACGGGGACCTGGTGACGGTGGATCAGCTGGCGCGGATGGCTTCCGAAGGGGTCGGCCTGACCACGCAGCCCGCGATCGCGGTGGCGATGCGCGGAATGCTGTCGGACGCACTCGGCGCGGAAGTCGGTGCCCGCGCCTGGCCGCTGGCGGAGATGCTGGACTCCGGCGTCCCGCTGACCCTGAGCAGTGACGCGCCGGTGGTCACCCCGGACTGGCGGGTGCACATCGCCGCGGCCGCCCGGATGCTGGAAGTGTCCGATGTGGACCCCACGCTGATGGCCCGGCTGCTGCGCTGCTACACGGTCGCGGCCGCCGAGCAGGACGGGGCGGCGGACTGGAAGGGATCGCTGACCGTGGGCCGGGTCGCCGACTTCTGCGTGCTGGCGGCGAATCCGCTCGAGGTCGCGTTCGCGGACCTGCCGGACGTCGGTGTCGAACTCACCGTGTCCGGCGGCCGCGTCGTGTACTCAGGTGAGCAGTTGCCCGCCGTCGACCTGGAGGCTCACCCCGGTGAGATGGCCGGCGTCGGCGGAGGCGAGGAACAGGACTGACGGCACCACGTCGGCGACGGAAGCGATGGTCCCCAACGGGATCCTCGCTTCCCACGCCGCGCGGGCCGCGGTGTCCGAGGCGAAACCGGCGGTCATCGGCGTGAGCACCGGGCCGGGCGCGACGGCGTTGACCCGGATGCCGTGCGGGGCCAGTTCGAGCGCCGCCGAGCGGGTGAGGGCCTCGACAGCGGCCTTGGTGGCCTCGTAATGGCCGAGCCCGGGGGTCGGCTGCCGGGCGCCGATGGAGGTGATGTTGACGATGGAACCGCGGGTGCCCGCCTCGAGCATGTGCGCGCCGACCGCGCGGGTCATCAGGAAGGTGCCGCGGAAATTCACCCGCATGCACAGATCGAAGACGCCGATGTCCAGTCCCACCAACGGGCCGCCGCCGCCGGCGAGGCCTGCGTTGTTGACCAGGACGTCCACCGCGCCGAACCGTCCGGTGATCAGCGCCAGCGCCGCGTCGACCGATCCCGGATCGGAGATGTCGAGTTCGACGTGCTCCGCGCCGAGCTCATCCGCCAGGTCGTGGGCCGCGCGCGCGTCGACGTCGGCGATGACCACGCGGTCGCCCGCGGACTGGAAGGCTTCGGCGACACCGCGGCCGATGCCACTGGCACCGCCGGTCACCACTACGAGTCTCTTGTTCATTCTACAATCGTAGACTAAAACTTGTTTCCGTTGCCAGCGAAAGGAAAACTCGTGCACGAGAAACAGAACGGACTGGGCTTCGCCACTTCGGCGCTGGGCCTCGGCTCCTGGAACACCTGGGACCGCATGGACTTCGACGACGCCGTGCGCCTGATCCGGCGCGCGATCGACGCGGGGGTCACGCTGTTCGACGTGGCCCACTACAACATGGGACCGCATTCCGAACAGTCGCGCACGGACATCCTCTTCGGCGAGGCGATCCGGGCCGCCGGGATCCACCGCGACGAGTACCAGCTGTGCGGGAAACTCTGGCTCTGGGACTACCCGAACACCGGATTCGCCGAGCAGCTCGCGACCTCGTTCGACCGGATCGGCGTCGTCCACGCGGAAGCCGTCGTGGTCGGCGACTACTTCGGGGACCAGGACATCCCGCGGATCGTCACCGAGGTCGCGGAGCAGATCCGCGTCGGTCGCTTCGACGTCTGGGGCGTGAACAACTGGCTCGCGTCGGATCTCGATCGCGCGCTGGAATTCGCCTCTCGCGAAGGACTTCCGGCACCCTCGTTCGCGCAGCTGAAGTACAGCGTCGCGCGGCGTTCCATGGCCGAAGGTCCGTTCTATGGCGCGCATTTCGAGTCCGGACGGCTGACCTTGCAGGCGTCGGACATCTTCGAGGGCGGCGTGCTGCTCGGCAAGACCCCGGAGCGCAAGATCGGCGCGGATCCGGGCGGGATCCGGGAGTCGATCCGGGACGCCGCCTCGCGTGTCGCCGAGGTGGCCGGGGACTTCGGGGTGAGTCCTTCGCAGCTGTCTCTCGCGTTTTGTCTCGCCTACGAGCCGGTGGCGAACGTGCTGTTCGGCGTGAGCCGGCTGGCGCAACTGGAGGACAACTTGGGCGCTGTCGAGTTGGCTTCCGCGCACGGTGCGGAGGTGCGGGCGGCTCTCGAAGATCTCTGGCTGGACCGCTCGGTCGCCGCCGATGGGACCTTCTGAGGGCTGTCGGTGGTGCTATGAAAGGCCCGTTACTTGCAAAATTTGCAAGTAACGGGCCTTTCATAGCGCGCGCGAGCGGAGCGTCAGCCGAGGAACTCCAGCACGGCCGCCTTGAACTCCGGCCCCCGCAAAGCGCCGCCGTGATCCCCGGGCACCCGCACCAGCGAAGCCCCGGGCACCAGCTCGGCGAGAGTCTCGATGCCCTGGCTGATCGGATCGTCGGTACCCGCCACGAACCGCGTCGGCACCGAGACCGCACCCGCCACCGGCGAGAAAGGCTCGGCACGCAGGTCTTCGATGCACCGGGCGAGCGCGGCCGGATTGCGTCCCGGCGCGGTGATCATGTGCGCGATCATTCCCGTCAGCGGATCCGCGGGCGCCTTCCCGCCGTCGGCGAACGCCAGCGCCGCCGCGACGTCGACGGCACCGAACGGTTCGAACGGGCTCACTCCGGCCAGCACCAGCCGCCGGACCGGCGCCTGCGCTGGCAGTTCCCAAGCCAGCCGGGCACCGAGCGAATAGCCGACGACGTCCACTTCGGACAGACCCGAGACGAGCCGGGTCAGTTCGCCGGTGATCGCGACGGCACCCAGCGAGCCCGCGGGAGCGGGGCTGGAGCCGTGCCCGGGAAGGTCGGGAACGAGCACCTCGCGGCCCGCGGCGGTGAGTGCGGCGGGCCATCCCGTGGTGATCCAGTCGGTGTGCCCGTCGGAGGCGAATCCGTGCACCAGCAGGACCGGCGGTCCCGAGACGGTTTGCGGAACGAACCGGCGCACGGCCAGAGAAGTAGTGGCAGACAAAGGGAATCCTTTCTCAGCTGCCGGAGGGACGTCGGGTGCGCAGACGCTGCATTTCGCTCAGCGTCCGCGCGCGGGCGTCGACGGCGATGCGCAGCGACGATCCGATGAGGTTCAGCAGGAAGACGCACACCATGATCGTCACGCCGGGCGCGATCACCAGCCAGGGCGCCTGCACCAGGTACGACCGGCCCTCGGCGATCATGTTGCCCCAGGTCGGGGTCGGGGGAGCGATACCGAGGCCGAGGAAGCTCATCGCGCCGTCCACCAGCATCGCCGCCGCGGACAGGATGACCACCTGCACCAGCGCCAGCGGCAGCACGTTCGGGAACACGTGGACGACGAGGATCTTCCACTTGCTCATCCCCGAGACCCGCGCCGCGCCGATGTAGGCACGGCCCGCGATCCCGAGCACCCGGCTGCGGATGACCCGGGCGGTGAACGGCGTGAAGATCACCGTCAGCGCGATCAACTCGGTCCAGATGCTCGCGCCGAGCGAGATCGCCAGCGCCATCGCGAGGATGATCGCCGGGAACGACATCCAGGCGTCCATCAAGCGCATCAGCACCGCGTCGGCCGCACGGAAGAACCCGCTGATCAGCCCGATCACCAGGCCGGTGAAGGCCGCGCAGAGGGTGATCAAGGCGGACAGCCCGAGCGACGCCCGGCCACCGGACACCAGCCGGGCGAGCACGTCGCGCCCGAACGAGTCCGTGCCGAGCAGATGCGCGGACGACGGCGGCAGCAGCCGGTTGACCGGGTCGGTCGCGCTGACGCTCGGCAGGAAGAACGGCAGCACGATCACGGTCAGGACGATCAGCGCCAGCAGCGCGGTGGTGATGACCAGCATCCGGTTGCGCCGGAACAGCTTGGCCGCGCGACCGGCCGAGGGCGCTTCACGCACCGGGGACGTCTTTTCCACCAGAGCCACGCTCACGAGACACGCACCTTCGGATCGAGCAGCGCGTACGACAGGTCCACCAGGAGGTTGACCAACACGAACAGCACCGCGACGAACAGCGTCACACCCTGGATCAACGGGAAGTCGCGAGTGGACACCGCACCCATCAGCAGATGGCCCAGCCCCGGCACGACGAAGATGGATTCGATGATCACGATCCCGCCGACCAGCATGGCGAAGTTGCTGCCCAGCTGGGTGATCAGCGGCATCAGCGCGTTCGGCAGGACGTGCTTGGTCATCACCTGCCGCTCGGACAGCCCCTTGACCCTCGCGGTGCGCAGGTACGCCAGCGGCAGCTCGCCGAGCAGGCTCTCGCGCAGCGTCAGCACGAACAACGCGGTCTGCCCGATGACCAGCACGGTCAGCGGGAGCACCAGCGCGGGCACCGCCGTCGCCGGGTCGGTGAACAGGTTTTCGTAACCGCTGGAGGGGAACCAGCGCAGCGTCACTGAGAACACCAGCACGAGCATCAGCGAGATCCAGAAGTCCGGCATCGCCATGCCGAGCGCGGAGAGCCGGTCCAGCGCCCGCGCCACCGGGTTGCGCGGCGACACCGCCTGCCAGGACGTGATCGCGACGGAGAGGAAGAAGCTGATCACCGTCGACAGCACGGCGAGGGTAAGCGTCGGCAGGATGTGGTCGGCGACCACGCCGAGCACCGGCGCGTGATAGGTGATCGACGTCCCGAAGTCGCCGTGCAGCACGTTCCCGGCCCAGCTGAGGTATTGCTCCCACAGTGGTCCGTTCAGCCCCATGCTCTCCCGCAGGGCGTCCACATCGGACGGTCGTGCGGTCGGGCCGAGGATGGCCTGCGCCGGGTCGCCGGGGATCAGCCGGATGACGAAGAACATCATCGTCCCGACGATCACCAGGATGATCACCAGATCGCGCAGCCTGCGCAGCAGCAGACCGGTCATGATGCCAGCCAGGTGTTCCAGAAGACGCGGTAGAAGTCGCCGTAGCCCTTGAGCTTGGGGGAGTAGGCCGCGTACAGCTTGGACTGGCTCAAGGTGATCACCGACAGCTGCTTCCAGGTGAACCCCTGGAGCTTGTCCACCACCGCTTTCGCCTGCTCGGGCGTCGTCGAGGCGTTGAACTCCGCCATGAGCCCGTCGAGCTCGGGCGAGGACGAACCGTTCAGCGTGCCCAGGGTGAGCGCGGGCATCTGCGCGGGCGAGGTCAGCGCCGAGTCGAAGAACAGCGTGGTGATGTCCCAGCCGCCCGGTTCCTTGGTCAGCGTGCCGAGCATGGTGGCGAAGTCGAAGGTGTCGATCTTGGTGTTGATGCCGATCTTCGACAGGCTGTCCTGGATCAGCACGGCCCACTTGCCGAACTCCGGGTACGAGTTCGTGGTGACGATGCGGATCGTCGCGCCCGCGGTGATGCCGACCTCGGCCAGCAGCTGCTTGGCCTTCTCCGGGTCGTGCTTCTTGTAGACCTCTTCGCCGGCGGTGGAATAGAACTGCTTGTTGTCCGGCGAGGCGAAGGCCCCGGTCTCGAGGGTGAGGTCCTTGCTGCCGCCGGTGGCCGCGTTGATCGCGGGCTTGTCCAGCAACAGGTTCAGCGCCTCGCGGGCCCGGGGGTCGGCGAACTTCGAACCGGTGTTGAAGTTCGGGATCACGACGTTGTCATTGCCGCCGGGGAGGTTGTGCACGACCACGGCCGGGTTGTTGCGCAGCGTCTCGTACTGGTCGTTGGTGGGCATGATGTGGTCCCACTGCCCGGTCTGCAGGCCGTTGATCAGCGCGTCCTGGTCGGAGACCACCTTGTAGGTCACGGTGTCCAGGTACGCGTGCTTGGCGCCCGCCTGGCCGCCCCAGTCCTCCTCGGTCCGGGACTTGTAGCCGGAGTACCGCTCCAGCACCAGTTCACGGCCGATGTCCCAGCTCTTCAGCTTGTACGGCCCGGTGCCGATCGCCTTGTCCTGGGCGAAACCGGTCGGCGCGACGCCCGTGAGGTTCTTCGCCTCGTAGATCTCCGTGCCCGCGCCTGCGAGCTCGTTGATCAGCGGGTAGCGCGGCTGCTTGAGCTTGATGGTCACCGTCGCCGGGTCGGTCGGCGTGATCGCCTCGATGTCCGGGGTGACCAGCTGGCCGGTGCGGTGCACCTGCTGCCAGCGCTTGAGACTCGCCACGACGTCCTCGGACGTCAGCGCGTTCCCGTCGTGGAAGGTGACGCCCTGGCGCAGCTTGAAGGTGTAGGTGAGCCTGTCCGGGCTGGTGGTGAAGTCCTCGACCAGCATGGGCCGGGCGGTGAAGCCGCGGTCCACTTCGAACAGCTTCTCGTACATCATGTTGCCGATGTGGGCGGTCACCTGGCCGGGGTTCGCGACCATGTCGAGCGACTGCGGGTCGGTCGGCACCGCGACGTTCAGGTTGCCGCCGGGCTTCGGGGGACCGTCGGCGGCGCCACCGCCTGCCTGCCCTCCCATACACGAGCTGAGCAGCAGGACGGTCGCCAAGCCGAGGGCGGCCGAGGTCAGGGTTCGTCTCATGGGTTCCGCACTCCAGTGTGGGGGTGGGCGGGCAGTTCGGGGTTCGCCGCGAGGAGACGGCGGGTGTAGTCGTGGCGGGCGCGAAGCCGGATCTCGTCCGGGTCACCGATTTCGATCAGTTCGCCCCGGTACATCACGCCGACGCGGTCGGCGACCGAGAGCACCAGGCTGAGGTTGTGCGTGATGAACAGGAAGCTGAGCGCACGGGTTCGCCGCAGTTCGAGCAGCAGGTTCATCACCTGGCCCTGCACCGAGACGTCGAGCGCGGAGGTGGGCTCGTCGGCGACGATGAGGTCGGGTTCGGCGGCGATCGCGCGGGCGATCGAGACACGCTGCCGTTGTCCGCCGGAGAGCTGCGAGGGCAGTTTCTTCGCGGTGTCCGAGGGGAGACCGACCTCGTCGATCAGCTCGGTCACCCGGCGGTCGAGTTCGGCGCCGCGCAGGCCGGTGAGCTCCCGCAGCGGTTCGGCGATGATCCGGGCGGCGGTGTGCCGGGGATCGAGCGAACTCTGCGGGTCCTGGAAGATGAGCTGCGCGCGGCGGCGGAAGGAGCGCTCGTCGCCGTCGAGCCCGGACTGGGTGCACCGGTGCTCGCCGAAGGTGATGGTGCCTTCGGTCGGGGTCTCCAGCGCGCTCACCAGGCGGCCGAGTGTCGTCTTGCCCGAACCTGATTCCCCGACCAGGCCGAAGAACTCGCCGGGCGCGATCTCCAGCGAGACGTCCTTGACCGCGTGCACCTCGGATTCGCGGCTCAGGGAGAACCGGCTGCGGCGTCCGTACACTTTGGACACCGAGTCGATCACGAGCGCGGTGCCTTCACCCGCGTTGTCCGCCTTGGCGCGGTTCAGGGGCCGGGTCTCGGTCGCGACCGCCGAATCGCCGTTCATCGCGGCTTCGAGCAGTGCTTCGGAGATGGTGGGGAAGCCGTCGCGCCTGCTCACCCCGAGCTTCGGGACGCAGTCGAGCAGCGCCTTGGTGTAGGGATGCTTCGGCGCGTGCAGAATGTCCTCTTTGGACCCGAGCTCGACCAGTTCGCCGCGGTACATCACCGCGATCCGGTCCGCCACCTGCGCGGCGACGCCCATGTCGTGCGTGATGAAGACGCACGCGGTGCCGTGGTCGCGGCGGACGCGGTCGAACAGGGTGAGGATCTCCGCCTGCGTGGTCACGTCCAAGGCCGTGGTCGGCTCGTCGGCGATGAGCAGGCCGGGGTCGGCCATCAGGGCCAGCGCGATCATCACGCGCTGCTGCATCCCGCCCGACATCTGGTGCGGGTACAGGGAAAGCACCCGGTCGGTGTCGGTGAGCCCGACCTCCTGCAGCAGTCCGCGCGCCTTCGCTTCGGCCTCGCGGTGCAACGGCGTGCCCTTGCGCGCGGCCTGTCGCGGCAAGGAACCGGGCTTGCGGTAGGCCTCGATCAGCTGCTTGCCGACCCGTTGGCTCGGATTGAGCGAATCCAGTGCCTCCTGGAAGATCATCCCGATCCGCGGGCCGCGGTAGGCGCGCATTTCGTCGGCGGAGAGGCGCGTGAGATCCACGCCGTCGACGGTGATCTCACCGCGGGTGAACACCGGCGCGACGAACTCCAGCAACCGGATGATCGACAAGGCCGTCACCGTTTTACCGCTGCCGGATTCGCCGACCACGCAGAGTGTCCGGCCTTGTTCGAGGTCGAACGAAAGTTCGCGGACCAGTTCGCGTTCGGTTTCGTCGGCGATCACACCGACGGTCAGTTCTCGTAATTCGAGCAGGGTCATGAATCCCCTTTCCCGAGCCCGCCCGAAGCGGACCGCACAGCCGGGGAACGGGCCTCCGGCGGGGGTAGTTCTACGCATGTTGACACTGGGGGACGGCACTGTCAATGGGTATATTCTACGAATGTAGGAAGTTGATATCCGGCAGGTTTTGCCTGGCAGTGGGCGAAAACTTGCGCTGGATTCTTTTGTCTACATCTGTAGACTCTCGGCGGAAACGAGCTAAGGAGGGCACCCGTGAGCGGGTCGACCAAGACTGCCGGTCCCGAGCGGATCGTGGACATCGCCGTGGGGTACATGGCGGCCAAGCAACTCTTCGCGGCGAGCCGGATCGGCCTGTTCACCGCGCTCGCCGCCGGGCCGTTGACGGCGTCCGAGCTGGCCGGGAAGACCGGCAAACCGGAGAAGATCACGCGCATCCTCGGTGACGCCATGTCATCACTCGGCCTGTTGTCCCGTGTGGACGGACGGTACGAGCTGGCCGCCGACGCGGCGGAGTACCTCGGCGGCGGTGAGCTCGATCTGGCGCCGTTCCTGACCTTCCTGGACACGATCAGCTACCCGCATTGGTTGCAGTTCGGTCACACGGCCGACAGCGGCGAGCCCGGGAAACTGGAAATGGACGACGCGCGCTGGGGCACGTTCATGTCCGGCGTGATGACCTACAACGCCCTGCACGCCAAGATGCTGGCCGGCGCGTTCGATTTCGGTCCCCACCGGAAGCTGCTCGACCTCGGCGGCCTGTCGAGCGCGTTCGCGGTCGAAGCCATGAAGGCCAACGAAGAACTGCGCACGACGTTCGTCTTCGACCCGGGCTTCACCGAGTCGGTCACCACCGCGGCGGCCCTGGCGGGTCTCGCGGACCGGGCGACCGTCGTCGGGGCGGAGACGCCCACCGCGCGTCCCGAGGGCGAGTTCGACCTGGTGATGGTCAACCACGTCGTGCATCGCTTCGACGCGAAGCAGAACGCGGAGATCCTGCGCAACGCCCGCGCGGCCGCGGCGCCGGGGGCGAGTCTGCTGCTGCTCGACTTCTTCCTCGACGACGACGAGCACCAGCGCCCGATCGACGCGCTGCACGCGGGGGAGTACCTGGTGATCGACGGGACGGTCGTCTACCCGGAGGCCGAGGTCCGGGAATGGCTGACGGAGGCGGGCTGGCGGGTCACCGACCGGCTCGCGCTGCCGGGCAGCCCGCGGGTGCTCGTCGCGGAAGCGGTGTGACCGTGACCCTCGATCCCGCCGTCAAGGAGCTGCTCGCCCGCAGCGAGCCGCCCGAAGCGCCCGCCTTTCCACCGACGGCCGCCGAGTTGCGTGCCGCTTTCGCCGCTTCGTGGCAGGCTCCCGAAACGGTCGAAGAGGTCGCCTCGGTCACCGATCACGTCCTGCCCTCAGGCGTCCGGGTGCGGCTTTACCTGCCTGACGCCGCCGGGGCGGTCCCGGCTTTCGTGTGGATCCACGGCGGCGGGTGGACGATCGGCTCGATCGACGAGAACGAGGTCGCGTCGCGCGCGGTGTGCAACGCGGCGAAGGTCGCCGTCGTGGCGGTGGACTACCGGCTCGCGCCCGAGCACCCGTTCCCGGCGGCCCCGGACGACTGCTACGCCGTCGTCGAATGGCTCGCTTCGGGCGGCGCCGGGGACGCGGTGGACGCCGGGCGGATCGCGATCGGCGGGGAGAGCGCCGGCGGCAACCTGTCGACGGTGGTCTCGATGATGTCCCGCGACCGAAGCGGCCCGCCGCTGGCCGCGCAGGTGCTGATCTGCCCGGTCTACGGTCACCCGGACGACGGCTTCCGGTCCTACACGGACTTCGCCGAGGGGTTCGGCATGACGGCCGGGGCGATGCGGTTCTTCTTCGATCAGTACGTGTCGGATCCCGGGCAGCTGAACGATCCGTACCTGCTGCCGCTGCGGGCCTCGGACCTGACGGGGCTCCCGCCGGCGCTGGTGCTGACCGCCGAGTACGACGTCCTGCGGGACGAGGGGGAGGAGTTCGCGCGGCGCCTGACCGACGCCGGGACACGGGTGGAGATGACCAGGTATTCGGGGCAGATCCACGGTTTCTACGGCCTGTACACCGATCTCCCGGCTTCGCCGCGCTCGCACGCGCACGTGGCGAGCTTCCTGACCCGGGTGTTCGGCCGCGACCAGTAAGAGCTGAAGGGCGCTTTCCCCGCATGTGATGCGGGGAAAGCGCCCTTCGTCGCGTCGGATGCGGGGAAAGTCCCCTTCAGCTCAGGGGCGGGCCAGGCGCGCGAAGAACGACTCGAGGTGCTGCCCCTGCAAAGCGATCGTCGAGAACTCCCCGGCGACCAGGCTCATCACGTTCGCCCCGGCGTTGATCAGGACGACCTCGTCGACCAGCTGCTCGTCGGGCGTCTCGGTGACGATGTCGCCGTCCTCCCGGCCCTCGGCCAGATACCGGTGCAGCAGGCCCCGCCACGAGCGGATGTGCTCCAGATACTTGTCCTGCAGCTTCGGGTTCGTCAGCGAAAGCTGCCAGAAGGTGAGCAGGACGCGCCCCGCGGCGATGCGGTCCTCGTCGATCGGCATCGACGAGACGCACAGCTCCCGGAGCGCGACCAGCCCGCGCAGTTCGTCCAGTTCCACGTACTCGCGCATCATGCCGAGCGCGCGTTCGTAGGTGGCCTGGATGATGTCTTCCTTGCTGGGGAAGTACAGCTTGAGCGCACCGTTGGCGAAGCCGGCCGCGGCCGCGATCTCGCGCATGGTGGCGGCCTCGATCCCGCCCTGGGTGATCAAATCCCAGGTGACGTCGACGATGTGACTTCGCCGCTCGTCGTGGTCGATGATCTTCGGCATCGGCAGACCTCCCACACTGGTTCTTCTACCAGTGTAGGAGATCAGGCGCGGTGATACACGCGGTGCCCGGCGAACCACGTTTGCGTCACCTTTGTCTTGACGAGCGCGGAAGGATCGGTTTGGAACGGATCGCGGTCCAGGACGACGAAATCGGCCGACTTCCCGGGGACCAGCGAACCCGTGACGTCGCCCAGTCCCATCGCGCGGGCGGCGGCGAGGGTGAAGACCTCGACCGCTTCGGCCAGCGTGATCGCCTGCTCCGGCCACAGCGCCCCGGGGAAGGCGCCGGTCGGGTCCCGGCGGGTCACCAGGCCGTGGATGCCCTCCCACGCGTTCGGGGACTCGCTGACCGGCCAGTCCGAACCGCCCGCGACCAGCGCGCCCTCGTCCAGCAGCGACCGGTTCGGCTGCATCCGTCCCGCCCGCTCGCCGGGCAGGACCTCGGCGATGGCCGCCGGGATGACCCCGGGGACCCACAGGAACGGCGAGATGTCCGCGGCGACCCCCAGCGCGGCGAAGCGCGGCAGGTCGTCGGGGTGGACGAACTGGCCGTGCGCGACCTGGAACCGCGCCTCGGTGAAGCCCTCGGCGCGGACCTTCTCGACGGCGTCCAGCGTCGCGCGCACCGACGCGTCCCCGGTGCAGTGGACCTTGGCCGAGAGCCCCGCCGCGGCCGCGGTGCGCAGCCAGCCCACGAGCTCGTCGCCCGGCATGGTGGTGGCGCCGTGATGACAGGCGCCGTGGGCGTCGTCCGGAAGGTACGGCTCCAGGAAGGCGGCGGTCCGCGTCGGCGGGACACCGTCGAGGAAGATCTTCACGAAGTCCGGCCGGTGGTGTTCGCTGCGGTACTGCCCGGCGACCTCCAGCAGCGGCGCGCCGATCGGGTCGAAACCGAAGATCGGGTCGTTGATCAGCAGCGACGACACGACCCACGCGCGCAGTTCGCCCGCGTCGTCGAGGGATTTCAGTGCGCCCAGGATGTCCGCGGAGACCCCGGCGTCCTGGAACGCGGTGACCCCGTACGAATGCAGGGTGCCGATCCCGTGCCGCGACGCCGCGACGTGCTGCTCCGCGGTGAGGGTCCGCGTCTCGCTGAGCGCCCGCTCGACGGGCACACCCGCCGCCTCGAGCAGGACGCCGACGGGTTCGCCGGTCGAAGGGTCGCGGACGATCTCCCCGCCCGCCGGATCGGGCGTCGAAGCGGTGACGTCCGCCAGCTCCAGTGCCCGGCTGCTCACCCAGCGGTTGTGCCTGCTGTCGTCGGAGAGCATGACCGGCCGTCCGCCCGCGGCCTCGTCGAGCGCGAGACGGGCCGAAGACCGCGAGAGGGTGCTGACCAGGGTGGACGCCCAGGCACCGCCGACCACCCACTCGTCCGGGCCGAGTCCGGCCGCCCGCGCGCGGACCGCCGCGAGGATGTCGTCCAGGCCCGCGTCGAGGCCGAAGTTCAGCTCGAACAGGGCCGAGCGCCCGGCGAGGGCGTGATGGTTGTGCACGTCGACCAGACCGGGCATCACGAACGCGCCGTCGAGGTCGACGACCTCGGTGTTCGGGCCTCGTTCGATGTCCTCCAGGGACAGCACCCGGCCGTCCTTGATCGCCAGTGACGACGCCCAGGGCCGGGCACCGTCCACTGTGTACACCTTGGCGTTGGTGAGGATGAGGTCGGCGGTCAAGGCTCAGCTCCCGGCGGGGTCGTAAGCCTCGGGGTGCACGGTGGTGCTCAGCAGCTTGCCGTGCGCGCCGAAGGTGAAGTGGGTGGGCGTGTTCCCGGTGGCGTCCAGTCCGAAAAGGACACCGTGCGAGCGCAGCCGCTTCGCGTCGCGGTGATCGGCGACGGTCACGGAGGCGCACGGGATCACCTTCTCCCGCCAGGCGAAGACGTAGATACCCGGCCGCAGTTCGTAGACCGAGTTCTCGTCGGTGTCCGCGAGTCCCTTCTCGGGCCCGGCCAGGCACTGCCAGGTGTACCAGTGCGGGCTGAGGTACACGTGCTCGTAAGCGTGCGCGGTGCTGTACACCCACAGCACCCGGCGCCCGACCAGCGACGTGGTCGGGGCGAGCGATTCGCCGCTGGGCTCGATGCCGCCGATCGTGGCGGCCACGAAGGTCTGCGTGACCCGGGGCGCGGTGTCACCGATCTTGCTCAGCACGAGGAGCGCGCGGCCGCGGCGCAGGTCGAGCAGCAGGGTGAACGCCTCTTCCTGCCGTGCCTGCGGGTGGAACTGGACGTAGTACAGGTCGTCGTCGACCAGGAACGTCTCGCAGCGGTCGGTGCCGGTGCCGCGGTAGGTCCACTCGATCCGGGTGCCGGAGAAGCCCGCGGTGAACCTGGTGCCGTCTTCGCAGGCGAGTTCGAAGGTGCGGCCGTGCAGGTCGCCGACCGTGGGGGCCTTGTTCGCGTCGAAACCGGGGGCGAGGCCGTCCAGAGGCAGCCAGGTGGACGTGTCGGACAGGGTCAGTTCGGGCATTCGAGGTCCTAGTGCTCGTGGGCGGAACAGTGATCGTCGGCTGCACCGGAAGGCAGGTCGAGGGCCGGGTTTCGGTCCAGGAAGCCGTAGGGGCGCAAGGTGAAACCGGAGTAGTCGACCGGCATGACCGGCCAGTCCTCCGGACGCGGGATGTGGGTCGGGCCGAAGACGTGCCACAGCACGAGGTCGGTGTCGGTGAGGTCCCGGTCGGCGGCGGTCCAGGCGGGCAGGCCAGCCCCGCCCGGATGCGCGTTCGGCCGGTCGCCCGCCGGGAAGCGCTCGTCCGCGCGGTACGGCGTCGCCCACAGGTGACGGGTGGCGAAGGTCGCCCGCTGGTGGACACTCGATTCCGGCTGCGCCATCAGCGTCGCGGAGGGCCGGGGCACGAGCTGATACGCCGTGGGGGAGCCGAGCCGGTTGGTCCGCTCCGAGCTGCGGATCTCCCAGACACGGGCCTTGGCCGGATCCGCGTGGCGCTGCGCTTCCCGTTCGGTCCGCAGCGGGGTTTCCTTCCAGGTGAAGGCGTTCCCGTACGGGTTCTGCTCGCCCATCGGCACCCGCTCGACGTCGATCTCGACGAGCGAGTTGCGTTCGCCGTCGATCGCCACGTCCAGCCGCGCGCAGAACAGGTGCTGGTGCACCGGCGCGAACAGGCCGGGCGCGATCTCGTTGGCGTGCGGGTGTTTCGTGCCGGAGTGCGCGGCGCCGGCGAACACGATCCCGGTGGCCTTCGCCTCCAGTTCGACGGTGCCGTCGAGGTAGAGGTACCAGAAGAAACCGTAGTCGTAGTTGCCGATGGTGGAGATGGACGAGATCACCAGCCGCCGCGAGCGGCGCACCTCGGCGCGGCCGTCGAGATCCGTGTGCTTCCACAGGATCCCGTAGTCCTCCTCGTGCATGCAGATCGCGCGCGGGATCTCGACCGGGCGGCCGTGGTCGTCGGCGACGAACGCGGGGAAGTAGTGGATGACGCCGAGGCAGTCGCAGCCGAGCCGCAGGTCGTTGCCGTTCTTGCCGAGCAGGTACTCGCCCGCGTCGAAGTAACTGATCCAGAACCGGCCGGGCGCGGTGTCGCCGTAGGGCACCACCATCTCCGGTACCGACGCGCGGTGCAGTACCGACCGGTCCTGGAAGCTGATTTCGTGCAGCGTCAGGCCTTCGCGGGCGTTGAAGCCGACGCGGAGTTTCCAGCCCTCCCAGGTGACCTCGTGGCCGTCGACGGTGAAACTCGGGCCCTCGGGCTGGGTGATCTCGATCGGCTTGAGGGTGGTGCGGGCCGGGACACCGCCGTAGCGGCCGTGCTCGGGCGGGACGGGCACGTCGCCCTCGTCCTCGACCCGGAGCACGCGCTGCTCGGTCAGGTTGATGTGCACGATCAGGCCCTCGACCGGATGCGCCCACGGGCTGTCTGACTCGTCGTCGCGCAGGAACGTCAGCGACCGGATGACCCGCCCGGTTTCGTCAGGCCTGCCGAAGAAACCGGGCGCCAGGGGAGCGCAGAAGGCGTGCTCGATCCGGTCGGCGAGCCCACGCCGCTCCATCGCGGCCTGCCATTCCGGCGACGCCTTGGTGATCGACGCGGCGAGGTCGTACTCCTCGAACAGGTACGCGGGCTGACCGTCGCCGCAGTCCTCGGACGAGACGAGCGCGCTCTTGGTCAGCGAGACGACGACGTCGCGGGCCTGCCCGGTCGCGGTGTCCAGGAGCGTGTACTGGACGCGCCGATCGGCACCGGCGTCGGCTTTGTCCGGCTCGACCGGCAGTACCGCCGGGAACCGCGTGGTCGCGGTGAGCAGGCCCTCGGCGGCCAGGATCTCGCGGCCTGCGGAGAGTTCGTCGGCGGTCAGCGGGTCGAGAGGATGCGGCCTGGTCATACTTCGCAGTCTTGCCGGTCCGCCCCCGACTGAAAAGACCGCGCGGCCGTCGTGCGGCTGCGGACAAGAAGGATGCACTGACGGCCAACCTCCGCGAGCGGCCCGGACCGCAGGATGGCGCCATGCGACTGGATCTCGCGGGCAAGGCCGTGCTGGTGACCGGCGCGGCGTCCGGTATCGGCCTTGCCTGCGTCCAGGCGTTCCTGGCCGAAGGCGCGCGGGTCGGCGCCCTCGACCGGGCACCCGTGCCCACCCTGGCCGACGGCCTCCTGGCGGTCCACGCCGACGTGACCGACGAGCGGTCGGTGGCCGCCGCGGTCGACGCCGTGGCCACCCGGTTCGGCGGGATCGACGTCGTCGTCGGCTGCGCCGGGATCTCCGGCCCGGTGGGGACACCGGTCGCCGAAACCTCGGCGGCGGACTTCACCGAGCTGATGGCGGTCAACGTCACCGGCCAGTTCCTGCTGGTCAAACACGCCGCGCCGTGGCTCACCGCGGCGAACGGCTCGGTCGTCCTGCTGGCCAGCGACTCGGCGTTCACCAGCGCGCCCGGCATGGTGCCCTACTGCGCCTCGAAGGGTGCCGTGGTCGCGATGACCAGGGCGCTCGCGGTCGATCTGCCCGGCGTCCGGGTCAACTGCGTCTGCCCGTCGGTGGTCGACACCCCGATGGCGCGCGGCGATCTCGGCGAGGCTCTCGACGATCCCGCCTTCCCGGTGCAGGCTCCTGAAGACGTCGCCGACCAGGTGCTCTATCTCGCGTCCGCGCGTTCGCGGACGATCAACGGCCAGGCCGTGCTCGCCGACTTCGGCGTCTCGGCCCGTTCGGGTTTTCCCGCTTAGAAAGGACTCATGCGAGTGAAGAAGGTTGTCGCGATCACGGGTGGCGGTACCGGTATCGGCGCGGCGGTCGCCCGCCGGTACGCCGACGAGGGCGCCCAGGTGGTGGTCCTCGGACGTCGGCGCGAGCCGCTGGAGAAGGTGGCGGCCGAAACCGGCGCGTACGTCGTCACCTGTGACGCCAGCGAACGCGAAGCGGCCGAGAGTGCCGTAGCGGAGATCGTCGGCAAGTTCGGCAGGCTGGACGTCGTGGTGGCCAACGCGGGCGGGCACGGCCTGTCTTCGGTGGTTGACACCGGTGACGAGGAATGGGAGCTGGCGCTGCGCTCGAACCTGTCCAGCGCCTTCGTCTTCTGCCGGGCCACGCTGCCCTCGCTGGTCGAAACCGGTGGGCAGGTGGTCATCGTGTCGTCGCTGGCCGGGTTGTTCGCCGGGCCCAACGTCGCCGGGTACACCGTTGCGAAGCATGCCCTGATCGGGCTGACCCGCTCGATCGCCCGCGACTACGGGCCGAAGGGCGTCCGCGCGAACGCCGTCTGCCCCGGCTGGGTGCGCACCCCGATGGCGGACGGCGAGATGGACCAGTTCGCCGAGGCCGCGGGCTTCACCGGCGGGCACGCCGAGGGCTACCGCCGGGTCACCGCTGAAGTCCCGTTGCGCCGTCCCGCCGAGCCGGAGGAGATCGCGTCGATCGTGAGGTTCCTGGGCTCCTCGGAGTCGTCGTACATCACCGGCGCGGTGATCGTCGCCGACGGCGGCGCGCACGCCGTCGACCTCCCGACGCTGGCCTTCGAACGGGCGGGCATGGGCTCTTAGCCGTTAGGTGGCTCTGCCGAGTCGCGTTCCCAATGTCGCATTTGAGGCGCTGACCGTCCCAAATGCGACATTGGGAACGCCTGCTCGCTGGAGGGAGTGATCACGAAGCGTTGTCCCGTGTCCTGAAGGTGGCTTTCACGACAGCTGAGCGGGCCCGGTAGGTGATAGGCATGCCCAGAGTGCAGGCGGGCAGCAGTCCGCGAAGGCCTCCTTGCCTACTCTCAAAGTAGGCAAGGAGGCCTTCACTACGTCACCCACACGATTGGTGCCGGGCTCAGGACTCGCCCAGGTAGGCCGAGTGCAGGGTGCCGGGGGAGTCCAGCAGGCCCTGCGCGGAACCCGTATAGGTGACACGCCCCGAAGACACCACCAGCGCATCGCTCGCCACGCCGAGGGCGAGGTGCGTGAACTGCTCGACGAGCAAGATCGCGGCACCTTCCTCGGCGAACCGCGTCACCATCGGCAGCAACCGCGTGAACACCACCGGCGCGAGGCCGAGCGACATCTCGTCGATCAGCAGGAACGACGGCCGCGCGGCGAAAGCGCGGGCCAGCACCACCATCTGCTGCTCGCCACCGCTCAGCAGCGCCGCCGGCGAGTCCCGGCGTTTCTCCAGTTCGGGGAACAATTCGAACAGTTCATCGGCCCGCGCGCGGGTGCGTGCGGTGAGCATCAGGTTCTCCAGCACGGTCAGGCCACCGAACACCGCGCGTCCCTGCTCGATATGCGCCAGGCCCCGCCGCGCGCGGTTGACCCGCGACTGCTTGGTGATCTCGTCGGATCCGATGTGGACGGTCCCCGCCGAGGCGGGCACGACGCCGGAGACGGCCTCCAGCAGACTGGTCTTCCCGGCGCCGTTCGGCCCGACGAGCGCGGTGATCCGGCCCGGCTCGAGGGTGAGGTCGACGTCCCGGATCACCGGGCCCGCGCCGCGGGTGACGGTCAGCCCCGCTATCCGCAATGCGTTCACAGCAGCTCCGTTTCACCCATGTACGCCTTGAGCACGGCCGGATCGGCGAGCACTTCGGCCTGGGGGCCCGAGGCCAGCACGCGGCCGAAGTCGAGGACGGTGATCGTGTCGCAGACCGAGCGCACCAGATCGAGGTCGTGCTCGATGAGCAGCACGGACACCCCGAACCGCGCGGGAACCTGCCTCAGCCGCTCCCCGAACGCGACGTGCTCTTCGTGCGGGAGACCCGCGGCCGGCTCGTCGAGCAGCAGAACCCGGGGCCGCGCCAGCAGATGCCCGACGACCTCGACCAGCCTCCGGGCGCCGACGTCCACTTGCGACAGCGGCGTGCGGGCGGCCGGACAGCCGAAGAAGCCCAGGGCGTCGCCGATCTCGTCGGCGGTGAGCCGTCGCCTGGCGAGGAACTTGAGGTAGGCGCCGACCGTCAGTCCCGGCGGGACCCGGTCCTGCTGGAACGTCCGCCGCAGGCCGGCACGGGCCCGGTTCGACGGCGACCCGGTCAGCGGCTTGCCGCCCAGTTCCACCGAGCCGTCGGCATTCGGCAGGAACCCGCTGATCGCGTCCACCAGCGTCGACTTCCCCGCGCCGTTGGGCCCGATCACGCCGAGCACCCCGTGTTCCGGCACGGCTATGTCCACCGAGGACAGTGCGGCCACGTGCCCGAAGTTCACGCTCAGCCCGCGCACGGTGAGCACCGGCGGACCAGGGGCCTTGGACTCGATTTCCACGGCCCCGGCGGCGAGATCGAGTTTCGCCGGTTCCTTTTTGGACCGCCGGTACCAGACCTGCCGCACCGTGGTGCCCAGGTTCCCGCCACTGGCCAGCGCCTGGACACCGAGCACGCCGAACACCACGAAGCCCCAGTCCTGCGGGATTCCCCAGCGTTTCAGCAGTTCCGGCACTCCGACCCAGAGCACCGCGCCGAACACGGCCATGTCGATCAGATGCGCGCCCGACATGATCGCCAGCACGTACAGCGCCAGCGACTGGATCGCGGTGAAACTGGCCGGGAAGGCCAATCCGACCTGCCCGGTGAGCAGACCGCCGCTGATCCCGCCGAGGGTGGCGCTCACCGCGAACGCGGTCAGCTTCGACGTCCGCACGCTCGTGCCCGCGGCCGCCGTCCCGCGCTCGGAGAACGCCACCGCCTGCCAGGCGCTGCCCCAGCGCCCGCGGCGGAGGAAGTACACGGCCAGGCAGCACAGCACCAGCACCACGACGGCGAGCTGGAAGTAGGACCGGTCGTCGGAGAAGGCGTCCGGCCGCTCCACCGAGATCCCGCCGGAAACACCGGGGAACTGGAGCTGGACCAGCGCGAGGTCGGCCGCGGCGGCGAGCCCCAGCGTGACGACGGCGAGGTTGATCCCGCGCAGCCGCAACGCCGGGAGCCCGACGAGGATCCCGACCACTCCTGCGGCGAGCCCGCCGAGCAGCAGCCAGACGAGGAACCCGCCGGGTGCCTGCGCCTCGTTCAGCGCGGACACCGTCCAGGCACCGACGGCGCCGAAGGTCAGCTGGCACAGCGAGATCATCCCCGCGCTGCCGGTGACCACGCCGAGCCCGAGCAACGAGATCCCGGCGACGACGGCGCTCATGCCCAGATAGACGAAGTACCCGTCGAGCCCGACACTCAGTCCGTAGCCCACCGCGATCGCCACCAGAGCGACCACGAACGGAACCCCGGTGCGTATCCCGCGTTCAGCGAGCCGCATCCCACACCTCCTTGCGCTGCGACCAGAGCAGCAGCGCGACGATCACTGCGAACGGCAGGAAATACCGCACCACCGAAAGGCCGTCGACCTGCGCGGCCGCACCCTGGATCAGGCCGAGGCCCAGCCCGCCCGCGACAGCGAGGTCGAGACGGCGGAACCCGCCGAGCAGGGCCGCCGCGGAGGCCGGGACCACCAGCATCGCCAGCGACGTCGCGTCGTTCGACTGCGACGGCGCGACGATCGAGATGACCAGCGTGCTGACCACGCCGGTGACCGCCCAGACCGCGATGCTGAGCCGTTTCGCCGGGATGCCCAGCAGCTCCGCCGTCGTCGGGCGTTCGGACAGCGCCCTGAGCTGGACCCCCGCCGGGGTCCGGCTCAGCACGATCCGGCTGGCCACCGCGACCAGCACCGCCAGCGCGACGGTGACCACGGTGACCTGGCTGATCACCACCCCGCCGACGGTGACCGCCGGCCCGTCCAGGATCGGATGGAACGGCTGCGGTTTGTTGCCGAACAGGATGAACGACAACGAGATCAGCAGGAGCAGCACGGCCACGGTGACCGCCGAGCGGGTGCCGGTGTCCGCCTCGGCGAGCCAGGTGGACACGATCCAGCCGAGCAGTGCGCTGAGCAGCCCGCCGAGCAGGATCCCCGCGATCGTGGCGAGCCACATCGGCAGTCCCCAGTCGACGGACAGGAACACCGCCACGTAGCAGCCGAACATCCCGGTGGCCGACTGGGCGAAGTTGACCACCCGCACCAACCGCGACATCAGCGTCAGGCACACCGCCAGTACCGCGTACAGTCCGCCGGCGGCCAGGCCGGCCAGCGCTCCCTGCAGCATCGTTTCCTCCAGTTACTTCTTGGGAATCCGCAGCCAGTCGTTCGCCACGAGCTCCCATTTGCCGGTGCCGGAGGCGAGCTTGATCGGCCAGCCCGCGGTGTTGTCGTGGTGTGTCTGGCCCGGTCCGAAGACATACGGCGTGCCGACCATCGGATCGGTGATCGGCTTCATCTCGCGCAGCGCCTTGGTCACCGACTCGCGGGTGACGTCACCACTGATCCCGCGGACGACTTCGAGGAAGTACTTCGCCGCCAGGTAACCGCCCTGGCTGAACGACGTCAGCGGGATGTTGTTCTTGGTCATTAGGTCGTGCCAGTCCTTGTTCTGCGGGCTGGCCGTGTCGGTGAACGGGTAGAACTCGGCGGGCACGTACACCCCGGCGCCCGCGTTGGTGACGGCCTTGGCGTAGTTCTCGCTGTAGACACTGGTCAGCAGCAGCCAGGTGACGTCGTTCCAGCCCTGTGCGGCGGCGGCCTTGAGCTGCCCGATGGAGTCCGGCTCGACCGGGTTCACCGTGATCGCCTTGCACCCGGCGTTGCGGGCCTTGACGATGTAGGAGGTGTAGTCGGAACCGCCGTAGGGCACGGTCGCGTCGAGGTACTTGAGCTTCTTGCCGGTGATGGCCGACCACTCGTCGATCGCCGCCTGGTACGAGGGCAGCGTGTTGCCCGCGATCTCCAGCAAAGCGCAGATGTCGTTCAGCTTCAGCGTTTCCGAGCCGTAGAGCAGCGTCAGCGTCATGTCGTGGTAAGGGCCGACGTTGGCCGGGGCGATGTTGGGGCTGGAGAAGCACGCCGGGTCGACGCCGATGCCCTGGATGGACAGGATCTTCTGCTGTTCGTAGTACTTGTTGTTGATCTCGCACTCGATGAGGCTGGACGAGCCGACCAGCGCGACCGCCTCGTCGCGGCCGACGACCTCACGGGCCGCGGCCGCGGCGGCCGCCGGGTCACCCTTGTCGTCGAGCGCCTTGTACTCGATCTGTCTCCCGTTCACGCCACCGCTCGCGTTGGCCGCGTCGAAGACGGCCTTGGCCGCCTGGGAGGCTTCGGGGAACGTGGCCGCGCCGCTCAGCGCGTTGACCGAGCCGACCTTGATCGGGCCGCTCGCACCGCTTTCGGCCCCGGCACAGCCCGCCGTCGCGAGCAGGACGGCGGCGGCGAGGGCGACGAGGCGCCGCGCGGGTTTCACTGGTTCTCCATGGCTTCGACGACGGGCACCGAGTCGACGATCTGCTCGAACGAGACGACCTTGCCGCTCTCGAACTTCCACACGTGCGCGACGCGGGCGGTGAACGAGCGGCCGGTCTCGCGGTGCTTGCCCTGGTAGGTGCCGATGCCGATCACCGTGTCACCCGCGTCGGCGAGCTCGCCGAGAGCGAAACCGTAGCCGTCCCAGTCACGGGCGATCGCGCCGAAGACGTTGTCCCGCACCTTTTCCGGACCGGTGTAGGTACCGGCGTAAGGGAAGCCGGCCGCCTCCGTCCAGGTGGTTTCGGGACCGAGCGGGGCCAGCATGCCCGCCAGATCGCCTCGGTCGCTCGCGGCGTAGTGCGCGGCGATGATGTCTAAATTGGACACTTGAAGCTCCTTAGACCGGTTGCGCGTCGGGGTAGGCGACGGCGCCGAGTGGGTAGATGTGCCCGCCCCCGCGGGAGTGTTCCGACCGGCCGTCGCCGGTCAGGCCGAGGAAGACGCCGGTGGTCTTCAGCGCGTAGCCGAGGTCGTGCAGCCACACACTGGCCACGGCGATGCGGAATTCGCGGAAGCAGAACAGGTAGAGACCGTCCTGGAACTTCCAGACCGTCGAGAGGTCCATGTCCCCGTGGCCGCGCTGCACGCCTTCGAGGCATTGCCAGGCATAGCGTTGCGAGGACACGTACACGTGCTCGTAGAGGTGCTCCGGGCTGTAGCGGTAGATGTTGCGCTTGCCGATCAGGTCGCGCGACGGCCCCGGCTGCTCGCCGGTCGGCGTGCCCGCGTCGGTGGTGCCGGACCAGAACGTCTGGGAGACACGGGGAACACCCTCGACGTCTTCGGTGCCGATCACCGAACGCACGGCGAGCGCGCGATGTGTCGTCGTGGAGAAGACGACGGTGAGTGCTTCACCTTCCACGCTGGCATGGGGGAGATTAACGAAGAAAACGTCTTCCCGGACGGCGACCGCGTCGTACGGATCCTTGATGCCGTTGCAGGTGACGGTTTCCGCGTCCTCGAACCGCAGCGCGAGCGCCGTCCCGTCGTCGAGGGTGACGGTGAGCTCGCGTCCCGACAGGTCCGCGTTCGGCAGGCGATAGGTGGCTATTCCGGCGGCGAACTCGTCATAGGTGCGCCACTGTTCCTCGGGTGCTTCGGGCATGCGGTCATCGTCGAGGCGACCGCCCCGGCGGGGCCAGCTGTCACGCGCTGGGCGGCAACAACCGATCGCTCACGGTCAAGCCGCGGCGCAGTTCGCTCGGCGAGCAGCCGAATTCCGTCTTGAACACCCGGCTGAAATGCGGCGCGTCGACGAAACCCCACTTCGCCGCGATGGCGGCGACGGGCCGTGAAGCGTGCACGGGGTCCAGTAATTCGCGGCGGCAGTGTTCGAGGCGACGGGTGCGGATCCAGCCCGAGACGGTCGTCCCCTGTTCGTGGAAGAGGCCGTGCAGATGCCGGGTGGAGATGTAGTGCTCGGCGGCGATCTGCGCCGGGCCGAGGTCGGTGGAGGAGAGGTTCGTGTCGATGAAGGCGAGGACGCGGCGCATCAGTTCGTGGTGCGGTCCGGCCGTCGCGCGGGCGAGGTCGAGCTCGCTCGCGAACAGTGTGGCGAGCAGATCGACCGCCGTATGCGCGAGCCGGACGCCCGCCGGGCCGCCGAGCTGGTCGAGGTTGCTGCCGAGTTGCGCGAGGAAGGGCACCACGACGTTGCCCATACCCCGCTTGCCCGACATCGGGACCGCGGTCAGCTGGCCGACCAGGTCGCGGGGGAGATCGATGAGGCGCTGCGGGAACATCACCACGAGCGTGCGGAAATCCTCTTCGAACGCCAGGGAATACGGTCGGTGTGTGTCGTACAACGCCACGTCACCGGGGCGCAGCATCGCCTCGCGGTTGTCCTGCACCAGCAGCCCGGTCCCGGACAGGATCAGGCTCAGTTTGTAATAGTGCCTGTCCGCCCTGGCTATGAGCTCGGGCGTCCGCTCGACCACGTGCGCGGACGCGGTCACCTCGGTCAGCTGGACGTCGTCGGCGCCGCACGAGCGGATGCGGCCGCGGAAGTGGTCACGGTGCTCGCTCGTCACGTGCAGCGGCACGAAGGAGTGCGACACCACCGTGCGGAAATCAGTGAAATCTCGCGCGACCATGGTCGTGGTCGGGTCGGCGGTGGCGGTGGTCACGAGGTCACCTCGCAGCATCGGGGGGTGAATTTCATATACGATAAGCGATACGATGCTGCCGGGCAATGATCGCCGCGAGGTCAGTCGGCGAGGCGGAACAGGAGAGTCCTCGGGTCGACGTCGACGGGTACCACCGTGCCCGTTTCGTAGCGGCCGACCTCCTCGGTGAGCACCCGTGCGCTGAACGGAGTCACCCCGGGACCGGTGACGACGAGATCGACGTCGTCCGCCGGAGTGCTCACCTCGCCGACCCAGATCCGCTTGCTGGAAACGACTTCGGCGGTCGCGCGGACGCCAGTCCGGTCGAGCGTGCGGTGGGTCTCGCGGGCCTTGGCGTTCTGCCAGAGCTGAGAGCCGACGGTCGCCAGGCCGCCGATCGTGAACACGATGCCCATGGCGAGGACGACCAGGCCGTCGTCATCGCCGGGCGCGAAGCGAGTGCTGATCCACAGCAGGGCCGGGCCGATCAGGGCCAGCACGGTCATGAAGAAGCCCATCAGGCACCCGAACCCGGTGAAGACGGGCAACTCCGGCGCTTCCTTGCCTTCGCGGTCCGTCGTCACCGGCGAGACGTTACTGACCGGTTTTCCCGGCCGGTCCGGTAAAAATCCCCGCTTGGCGGGTCAGACGGTGAGGACGAGCTTGCCCCGGAGGTGCCCGCCGTCGAGCAGCCGGTGCGCGTCGGCGACGCGCTCGAACGGGAACGTCTCCTGCACATGGACCCGGAGCTTGCCCTGCTCGGCGAGCTCGACGAGACCTCGCAGGGCGACCGGATCGGGGTCGACCGCGACGCCGCTGAAGTGCACACCGGCCGCCCCGTACTTGGCGGCGAGTTCCGAATCCTCCTCGGCGACCGCCGTCACCAGGTGACCACCCGGGCGGAGCACGTCGAGCGACCGCTCGACGGTGTCGCCGCCGATCGTGTCGAACACGACGTCGATGTCACGGACCGCCTCGGCGAAGTCGACCGCCGTGTAGTCGATCACCTCGTCGGCGCCGAACTCCTCGACGAACTCCCGCTTGCTTCCACTGGCGGTCGTGATCACGTGCGCGCCGAGCGCTTTCGCGATCTGGATCGCGACGTGACCGACCCCGCCACCGCCGCCGTGGATCAGGACGCGGTCGCCCTCGCTCACGTCGGCGAGGTCGACGAGGCCCTGCCACGCCGTCAGCCCGACGACCGGCAGCGCCGACGCCTCGACGTGCGAGAGCGACGCCGGCTTGCGTACCAGGTGCAAGGCCGGCGCCGACACGAATTCGGCGTACGCGTTGGCCGCCCTCGGGAACAGCGGCATTCCGAACACTTCGTCGCCGGGCCTGAACCGCCAGGTCCGCGGCGCCTCGTCGACCACACCGCTGATGTCCCAGCCGAGGACGAACGGCGGCTCGCCGAGCAGGGGGAATTCGCCTGCGCGCAAGCGCGCCTCCAGCGGGTTCAGCCCGATCGCCTTGACCCGGACGAGAACCTCGGTCGGAAGTGGCCGGGGCTGGGGCGCGTCCACGAAGGTGAGCACTTCGGGACCGCCGAGTTTCTGCTGGGTGATGACTCGCATGACGCCAAGCTAGGTTTCCGATAGGAACCCACAGGTACCTTTGACGCCGTGAGCGATTTCGGTTCCGGTGATCTCTTCCTCGCCGACTGCCCGGCACGTCTGGCGGTCGAAGTGATCGCCGACAAGTGGACGGTGGTCGTGCTCGCCGGACTCAGCGAGGGCCCGGTGCGCCACGGCGAGCTGGTCGACCTGATCGGCGGCATCTCCCGCAAGGTGCTCACCCAAACGCTTCGACGACTCGAAGCGCACGGACTCGTCCGCCGTCACGCGTATGCCGAGGCGCCGCCCCGCGTCGAGTACGAACTCACCCCTCTCGGCGCGACACTGATCGACCCGATCCACATCCTGACCGAGTGGGCGAGGGCGAACGGTGACGCCGTGCTCGAAGCGCTCGACGCCGATCCCGGGGGCCTTCGTTAGTGAGGGGAAAGGCGACCATGTCCTGTTTCGCGGTCGGGTCGGATCTGGACTGGCCGACGAGGGGCGACCGCACTCCGGCTGTCCACATCGGACACTTCTGACCGGGAAAATGTCTGATTTAGACTCATGTGTACGCTTTGTGGCTGGGCCCACACGGTCTGAACCTTCAGTCCCAGCCAGGAACGGCGTCACCCGACACCGAAAACGCACGAGCACGCCACGTTCACCCTTCTGCTCAATAACCGCGGTTGTGCCGGGCCAGTGCGTCGAAAGACCGCTTGCGCTCGAACCGGTACGGCGACTGTTCGTCGTGATGCTGCTCCCGCAGCGTCTTCACGAGGCTGAACGACGCCATGTCGTAGTCGTGCTCCGGTTGTGACGGATAATGCGGCAGGTTGGGCGCGATGAACGTGTACGCGTGCGCGCCCCGCAGGCCCGCCGAGTCGAAAACACGTAACAGGCGGGCGAGGTGGTCGGCCTGTTCGCGTTCATTCCGCTGAGCGCGCGTGCCGAGAGCTACGCCGCCGCACTGCGCGCCCTGATCGAGGGCTTCGTGTTCTACTTCACGGAGCGGCCGTCCGAGATCATCGCGATCGGCCAGATCGCCACGGCGTCGAGGGACGCCGAAGCCGCGCGGAGCTGGTTCGAGCAGCAGAGCGCGAAGACGCTGGCCGAACTGGAGGACATGTTCGAACGCGCCGTGAGCCGCCCGGGTAGCGAGGCGAGCAGTTCGTAGGACCGGCGGCGGTCGGCGTGGTGGAAGAGCGGCGTGGTCACCATGATTTCCGCGGTGCCGGTCTCGTCGAGAATCCGTTGCAGTTTCGGGACGAGTGTTTCGGGGCTCCCGGTGAGCACGGCGCCGGACCGTTTCGCGATTTCCGCGCGATCATCGGCGGTGTAAGGGAATGCTGCGGCCTCCTCGGGGCTGGGCAACCGGATGCGGTTGCCGCGGAGTCGGCTGAGCACCTTCAGGCGCGTGGACCCGGCGAGCCATTCGGCGCGTTCGTCGTCCTCGGCGGCGATGACGGAGACGCTGACCAGATCCGCCCTGGCCGGTGCGTCCGGTGCCAGGTGGTGCGCGAAGGCGTACTTGATGCCACGTTCGGCGGCGAGCGCGGCGCTTTCGGGGGAGCGGCCGAGCAGCCACAGTTCCGGGATGTTGCCGCCGAGGACGGGGATCGCCTTCACTTCGGCGTCCTCGGGTGGATTCAGGAATCCCCGGAGTTCGTCGAGTTGCACGCCGAAGTCCTTTGTCCTTTGTGGACGTAAGGCCGCGGAAGCCGCCTTCGATCCGCCCGGCGCGCGTCCGATGCCGAGGTCGATCCTGCCGGGATGCAAGGCGGCGAGGGTGCCGAACTGCTCGGCTACCACGAGCGGCGCGTGATTCGGCAGGAGCACCCCGCCCGCACCGAGTCGCAGCCGTCGGGTGGCGTTCGCGAGGTGGGCGATGAGGACCGCCGGCGCGGAACTCGCGACGCCGCGCATCCCGTGGTGCTCGGGAACCCAGTAGCGGTGGTAGCCCAGGTCTTCGGCGAGGCACGCGAGGTCGACGGTGTTGAGCAGGGCCTGGCGCGGCATCGAGCCCTGGACGATGGGGGAGGTGTCCAGGACCGAGAGAGCCGGGAGCGTGGCGGAGGTCATTCGGTACTTTCTCGTGAGTGGTAAGGACGGTTCCAACCGTCCTTACCACTCACGAGAGGGTCGCGGGAAGTGTTTCGAAGCCGCGCAGGATCCGGGTCTGCCGCCGCCGCGCCCCACCCTGGAGCCGCAGGTCGGGGAAGCGCTCGAAGATCGACCGCAGCCCGATCTCGCCTTCCATCCTCGCCAGCGACGCGCCGAGGCAATAGTGCCGTCCGGCGCCGAAGGACACGTGGTCCCGCGCGTTCGCCCGCGTGACGTCGAAGGTGGAGGGGTCGTCGAAGATCTCCGGATCGCGGTTCGCGCCCGCGAGCACGGTGCTGACGATCGCCCCGCGGCCGATGGGCTTTCCGCCGATCTCGGTGTCGCGGGCGCTCAGCCGACCGGTGAGCAGGACGGGAGGGTCGTAGCGGAGGATCTCGTCGGTCGCGTTGCTCCACAGCTCCGGGTTCCCGCGCAGTTTCCCCAGCTGATCCGGATGCCGGGTGAGCAGGGCGATGCCGTTGCCGAGGAGATTGACGGTCGTCTCGAACCCGGCCGCCAGCACCAGTCCCGCGGTGGCCTTGAGTTCCCGCTCGGTCAGGCCGACGCCGTCCTCGCGGGCGGCGATCAGCTGGCTGAGCAGGTTGTCGCCGGGATTCGCCCGCAGTTTCTCCAGGTGCAGGGTGAGCCACGAGTCGAATTCGGCCAGCGTGGCTTCGACCGTCCGGAAGGTCTTCCATGGCAGCCCGAGGTCGAGGCTCGGGGCCGCGGCGCCGCCCAGCGCGAGCACCTTGTCCCGTTCTTCGGGCGGGACACCGAGGATTTGGCTGATGACGGTGACCGGCAGGAGCCCGCAGTACTGCTCGACGAGGTCGACGGGGCCGTCCGGGTCGAGGCCGTCGAGCAGTTCGTCGGCGATGGCCTGCGTGCGGTGCCGCAGCTGCTCGACCGCGCGGGCGGTGAAGACGCGCGTGACGAGTTTGCGGTAGCGCGTGTGGTCGGGCGGCTCGCTGGCGAGCAGCGACGGCGGTTCGATCGGATGGATCAGCCCGGACGCCGACCAGGCGACGAGCCGGTTGAGCAGCGGGTTGTCCGGAACGAATCGGACGGTCTTGAACGCGTCGCTGGTGAGGATTTCCTTGCAGGCCGAATGCCGCGTGGTCACGTGCCCGACCCGGGTGGTGGCGATGGCGCCGTGCGAGCGGATCTCGTCGAACAACCCGGTCAGGTCCGTTCCGCCGCTCGCCTCGACCGACAGCCTGCCCTGGAGATCGCCCCGGCGCGCCGCGGCCCGCAGGGCCAACCGGGGGATCGCGTGGCCGATGCTCCAGCGGGTGACCGGTTTGGCTATCTCCTCCGCCCGGCGCCGGAGGTTCCGGGCGGGAGCGGTCTCGAGTGCGAACATCAGGACTCCGTCCGTGCGGGTCCTTCGAAGGTATCGGAACGACGTGTCAGTAGCGAGTGGCCCGACATCTGCGGGCCGGGGTTTCCCTCGGTAATGTTCTGCACTTCCGGCGGGCCGGGGGAGTGCGTGTGGGCGGCTACGGGTTCGACATCGCGCTGGTCGCGGTGCTGGTGGTGGTCAACGCGGTGTTCGCGGGCAGCGAGATGGCGCTGATCTCGTTGCGCGAGGGCCAATTGCGGGCCTTGGAGCGGGACGGCCGCGCGTCCGCCCGGACGCTGGCGCGGCTGGCGCGCGACCCGAATCGCTTCCTGGCCACGATCCAGATCGGCATCACGCTCGCCGGGTTCCTGGCCTCGGCGACAGCGGCGGTGTCCCTCTCCGAACCCGTGGTTCCGCTGTTGAGCTTCCTCGGCGACGCCGCCGGAGCGGTCGCCGTCGCGCTGGTGACCATGGTCCTCACCTTCCTGACCCTGGTGCTCGGCGAGCTGGCGTCGAAGCGGCTGGCCATGCAGAACGCGCTGCGGTGGGCGCTGCTGGTGGCGCGTCCGCTGAACCTGTTGTCGACGATCTCGAGGCCCGTGGTGTGGGCACTGAGCGCGTCGACGAACTTCGTCGTGCGCGCGCTGGGCGGACGGGCGGAAGCCGATCCGGACCAGATGTCGCCCGAGGAACTCCGGGAACTGGTCTCGGCGCAACGCGGTCTGAACGCCGAGCAGCGCATGATCATCAACGGCGCACTGGAGATCCACGAACGACGGCTGCGGGAAGTGCTCGTTCCCCGCCGCGCGGTGTTCACACTCGCGGCCGAGCTGGACCTCGAGTCGGCGCGGCGGCAGCTGGCCGAGTCGGGCCACTCCCGGGCGCCGGTCGCCCGCGGCGGGCATCTGGACGACGTCGTCGGCGTGGTGAGCCTGCGCGATCTGCTCGAAGACCGCGACGATCTCGCCGAAGTGGTCCGGCCCGCCGTGGTGTTCCCCGATTCGCTGCGGGTCTCGGACGCGCTGCGCAGCTTCAAGGCCGAGCGGGAGCAGATGGCGCTGGTCGTCGACGAGCACGGCGCCGTCGCGGGCATGGTCACGCTGGAGGACCTGCTGGAGGAGATCGTCGGCGAGATCTACGACGAGACCGACCGTGACGTGCTCGCCGTCCGCGACGGCAAGGA
This sequence comes from Amycolatopsis sp. lyj-84, assembly GCF_046549075.1. NCBI lineage: Bacteria > Bacillati > Actinomycetota > Actinomycetes > Pseudonocardiales > Pseudonocardiaceae > Amycolatopsis > Amycolatopsis sp. lyj-84. The sequence goes on along the minus strand of NZ_JAJPWO010000001.1, from coordinate 570,375 downwards.
CGGTTCGCTGGTGCTGCCCGGCACGTTCCCGGTGCACGACCTCGTCGACGTCGGGGTCGAGCTGGGCGACACGCCGCCGGGGGAGTACGCGACGATCGCGGGGCTGATCCTGGTGATCCTGGGCCGGATCCCGGAGAAGCCGGGCGACCGGGTGGTGGTCTCCGGCTGGACGGCCGAGGTGCTCGGCGTCGAGCATCACGCGATCACGCGCGTGGCGCTGCATCGTGGAGCGAATGCGGAGCGGTGAGTTGCGCCGGGCGCCTCCGGTTGGCAGCGTGCCCGGTGTCCCACCACGGAGAAAGGTGTCCCGATGCCGGAAGACCAGCCCGATTTGAAGCCTCGTTCACGCGACGTGACCGACGGCCTGGAGCGCGCGGCGGCCCGCGGCATGCTCCGCGCGGTCGGGATGGGCGACGACGACTTCGCCAAACCGCAGATCGGGGTGGCGTCCTCGTGGAACGAGATCACCCCGTGCAACCTGTCGCTGGACAGGCTCGCCAAGGCGGTCAAGAACGGCGTGCACGCGGGCGGGGGCTACCCGCTCGAATTCGGCACGATCTCGGTGTCCGACGGTATTTCCATGGGCCACGAGGGCATGCACTTCTCGCTGGTTTCGCGCGAGGTGATCGCCGACTCCGTCGAGACGGTGATGATGGCCGAGCGGCTGGACGGCTCCGTGCTGCTGGCGGGCTGCGACAAGTCGCTGCCGGGGATGCTGATGGCCGCTGCCCGGCTCGACCTCGCCTCCGTTTTCCTTTACGCCGGCTCGATCATGCCCGGTCAGGTCGACGGCCGGGACGTCACGATCATCGACGCGTTCGAGGCCGTCGGCGCCTGCCTGGCGGGCAAGATCACCCGCGCCGAAGTGGACCGGATCGAACGCGCGATCTGCCCCGGCGAGGGTGCCTGCGGTGGCATGTACACCGCCAACACGATGGCGTCGGTGGCCGAGGCACTCGGCATGTCGCTGCCCGGATCGGCCGCCCCTCCCGCCGTCGACAGGCGCCGTGACGGTTTTGCCCACCGGTCGGGGGAAGCCGTCGTCGGCATGCTCCGCCAGGGCATCACCGCGCGGCAGATCATGACGATGGAGGCGTTCGAGAACGCCATCGCCGTCGTGATGGCGCTGGGCGGTTCGACCAACGCCGTCCTGCACCTGCTCGCGATCGCGCGCGAGGCCGAGGTCGATCTGCGCATCGACGATTTCAACCGCATCGGCGACAAGGTCCCGCACCTCGGCGACCTCAAGCCGTTCGGGAAGTACGTGATGAACGACGTCGACAAGGTCGGCGGCATCCCCGTGGTGATGAAGGCGCTGCTCGACGCCGGGCTCATGCACGGCGACGTGCTCACCGTGACCGGCAAGACGATGGCCGAGAACCTCGAGGGCATCGCACCCGACGGTCTCGACGGCGAGATCATCCGCCCGCTCGACCGCCCGATCCACAAGACGGGCGGGCTGACCATCCTCAAAGGATCGCTGGCGCCGGAAGGCGCGGTCGTGAAGTCGGCGGGTTTCGACGAATCGACGTTCACCGGCACCGCGCGGGTGTTCGACGGCGAACGAGCCGCACTCGACGCGCTCACCGAGGGCAGGATCGTCGCCGGCGACGTCGTCGTCATCCGGTACGAAGGTCCCAAGGGCGGGCCGGGCATGCGCGAGATGCTCGCCATCACCGGCGCGATCAAGGGCGCCGGACTCGGGAAGGACGTCCTGCTCATCACCGACGGCCGGTTCAGCGGCGGCACGACCGGCCTCTGCGTCGGCCACATCGCGCCGGAAGCCGTCGACGCCGGGCCGATCGCGTTCGTGCGCGACGGGGACCCGATCACGCTCGACGTCGCGAACCGGACCCTCGAAGTCGAGATCGCCGACATCGAGGCACGCCGTGAGGGCTGGGCGCCCAAGCCTCCGGCGTACACGCGCGGAGTGCTCGGCAAGTACGCCAAGGTCGTCCAGAGTGCCGCGCACGGGGCCGTTTGCGAGTAAGCCGACCAAGGAAGGTTCCGTGTTGAATCAAGTCGTGAATTAATAACGGTATGCGACGGTTCACCACGGTCCTCCTTGGCACGCTCGCTTCCCTCCTTCTCGTGACCGGCACGGCCTTCGCCGCGCCGCCACAGGCACTCGACTGGTCGGCGCCCTGGCCCGACCGGATCTACGAACCAGCCTTCGATTACGACGGCGACGGTTGTTACCCGACCCCGGGGATCGGCCGTGACGGCACTCTCGCGCCAGGACTCGCGCTGGGCGGTGACGTCAACGGCCAGTGCCGCGACCTGTCCGATTTGGACAACACCAACGCGTACTCGCGGGTGAAGTGCAACAACGGCTGGTGCGCTTACCTGTACGCGCTCTACTTCGAAAAGGACCAGGCCGCGCTGGGCCCCGGGAGTGCCGGTCACCGGCACGACTGGGAGCACGTCGTCGTGTGGGTGCAAGGCGACTGGGGCAGGTACGTGTCCACGTCGGCCCACGGCAAGTACACGACCAGGCATCGCGACCAGGTCCCGTGGGACGAGACGGGCAAGCACCCCAAGGTGATCTACCACAAGGACGGGATCGGCACGCACTGCTTCCGGCACGCGGGCTTCGGCGAGGAGCCGGAGAACCACAAGAAGCAGTGGCAGTATCCGCCGCTGGTCGGCTGGGACGGCTACCCGCCCGGGCCTGCGCGACAAGCTGACGGGGCACGACTTCGGCAGCGCCCAGCTCGGGATCCGGGACTCGTCGTTCAACGGCGAACTCGCCAAGGCGAAGCCCGCCGGGATCCCGTTCGATCCGAACGCCTGACGCCGGGCTGAAGGGGCCCTTCACCGCATGCGACGCGGTGAAGGGCCCCTTCGTCGCATCCAATGTGGGGAAAGGCCCCTTCAGCTCCCGGGCCTGACCACCACGAACGGGTGATCCATAGGCCGAATGGGCGCGAGTACGTAATTCACCCGATGTGCCCCGCTACTCCGCGGTAGCAGACTCGGCGGCCCGACGATTCCCGCTGCCCCGGAGGTCGACGATGACCGCGTCCCACGCTCCAGTCCGCCCTGTCTCCGCTCCCGTCCGCGCCACCCCGGCCCGCTCCGCAGCCCTCGTGATCGCCCGCGCGGTCGTCGACGGCATCCGGCATTCCCTTCCCGAGCACGCGCCCCTGTTCGACACGCGCGCCACGGAGTTCGTCGCGCTGGTCCTGGAGTACGACGCGATGGACTCCGCGCTGGGCATCGCTGCCGGTGCGGACGCCTTCAGGGAGCTCGGGGTTGCCGAATACGCGGCGGGCAAGGGCTTGGACCGGCTGTCGCGGGCCTACCACTCGGCGGGACGGGGCGCTTTGCCCGTGCTGGCCTCGTTGTCACGGCAGCCCGGGGCCGGATCGGCCCTGATGGACACCGGAGTGGAGGCCCTGCTCCGCTGCGCCGACGTCCTGATCCGGCTTTCCACCACCGCCTACCGCGCCGCGCACACGCCTTCGGTGGCCGAATTGCGCCGCGACCTGCTGAAGGAGATCTTGAGCGGCCGACCGCCCGCGAAGTGGGTCGCCCTCGCGGCCGAGGCGGGCTGGGTCCCGCCCGCCCGGGTGGTCGCGATCGCCGCGGAGCCCGGCGCGATCCGCGCCTCGTTCGGCCCGGAGGTACTGGCCGACCTCACCGGCGAATATCCGCACCTCCTGGTGCCCGACGACGTCGAGATCGGCGGCATCCTGGCGGGGACACGGGCGGCGGTCGGGCCCGCGGTGGCGCCCGCCGAGGCCGCGGCCTCCCTGCGGTGGGCCCGCCGGACGCTGGAACTGGTCCGGCGGGAGGTGATCGAGGACGGCCCTCTCGTGCGCTGGTCGGATCACCTGACCACGCACTGGCTGTTCGCCGACGAGGTGCTCACCGGCGCGCTCGTCACGCGCAGCCTGGCGCCGATCGCCGATCTGCCGCCGAACGAGCGCACCAAGCTCGCCGAAACCCTCGAAGCCATGCTCGCCGCCCGCGGCGGGGCGCCCGAGATCGCGAACAACCTCGGCGTCCACCCGCAGACGGTCCGCAACCGCCTCCGCCGTCTCCGTGTCCTGTTCGGTGCCCGGCTCGACGATCCCGAGGAGCGACTGGACCTGCGGATCGCCTTGCGGGCCGATCTGCTCGCTTCCGAACCGGCCCGGCCGGCCACCCCGATCAGGGCGGCGTGAGCCTCAGGCCGAGTCCGCGGACCGGGTCACCCACGTGGCGACCTGGACGCGGTTGGAATAGCCGAGTTTGGTGAGGATGTGGTCGATGTGGGTGTCGACCGTGCGGCGGGCGATGCCGAGCCGGTCGGCGATCTCCTGGTTCGTCAGCCCCTCAGCGACCACGTGCGCGATCTCGGTCTCGCGTTTGGTGAGCACCTGCGCGGCCTGTTTCCGCGGCGCGAGGGAGCGCTCTTCGAGGGCGTACGCGATGGCGTCGCCGGTGGGCATCGCGGCGCCGTCGGCGAACTCCTTGATCGCGACCTCCCAGCCCAGCGCCGCCGTCACGGCGTCGGTGTCGGCCTGGAGAGGTTCGGTGAACGCCTCGTACCGCGTCGGCCACGCGCCCACCGTGCGCCAGACGTTCATCGCGGCGCCCTGCAGGATCGCGGCCCGGTTGGGACGTCCGGTGCGGGCCGCGCAGCCCGCCAGAACGGTGAGCGTGAACCCGACGACGACCCGGTCGTCCACCCGGGGATGCAGGCGCAGGATCTGCTCGCAGCAGCGGCTCGCCACGGAGAGATCGCCCTGGAGGTACTCGGCGGCGGCACGCGACCACAGCGCCCAGCCCCGCCAGAAGACCTCGCCCCGCCGCTCGCAGCGCTCGACGGATTCGGCGAGCACCGCCCGGCCGCGGTCGATGTCGCCGTCCAGCCAGATGGCCAGCCCGTGGTTGTAGCTCGCCCAGAGGTCCGCGCCCTCGTCGCCGTGGGCGCGGAAGAGGTCGATGGCCGTGCCGAACAGACGCGACGCCTGGGGCATGTCGTTGCCGATCAGCGCGGCGTAGGCGCGGACGTGGAGCACGTACGCGGCGGCGAGCTCGTCACCGCCGGCCTCGGCCTCGACGGCCGCCCTGTCCACCATGCACCGATAGGCGGGCATGTCGCCCTGCACCAGCGCCAGGAAACCGGACAGCCACAGCACGTGTGCCCGCTCCGGGACATCCGCCGCCGCGGCCTCGTCGAGCCGCCTGACCCACATCCGGCCCTCGGTGTTCAGCCCGCGGACGATCCAGAACTCCTTGACGTCGCGCAACATCCGCAACCCGATGACCGCGTCCTCGGGACCGCCGGTGCAGAAGTCGAGTGCGACGCGCAGGTTCGCGTGTTCGCGCCGCAGCCTGCCGATCCAGCCGAGCTGATCGGTCTCCAGCCACTCGGCGGCGTACCGGCCGGAGAGTTCGGCGAACCAGTCACGGTGCCGTTTCCGGCGCTCCGCCGTCCCGCCCGCCTCGCTCAGCCTGTCGACGCCGTACTCGCGCACCGACTCCAGCATGCGGTACCGCACGCCGCCCGGGTACTCCTCGCGCAGCAGGATGGACTTGTCGAGCAACCCGTCGACGACTTCGAGAACGCGTTCGCTGGGCAGCTCGCCGCCGGAACAGACCTGTTCGGCGGCGTCGAGGTCGAAGCTGCCGGAGAACACCGACGCGCGCGCCCACAGCAGGCGTTCGGGACCGGTGCACAGGTCGTGGCTCCAGTCGATCAGCGCCCGCATGGTCTCGTGCCGTTCCGGCCGGCCCCGCCGGTCCTTGGTGAGCACGGAGAACTGCCGGTCGAGCCGGTCGGCCAGCTGACGCAGGGACAACGCCCGCGCGCGGACGGCGGCCAGTTCGATGGCCAGCGGCAGCCCGTCGAGCCTGCGGCACAGCCTGATCAGCGGTTCGACGTCGTCTTCGGTGAGCCGGAACGACGGCGCCACCGCGGTCGCGCGATCCACGAACAGCCTCACGGACTCGTCGCTCACCACGCGTTCGAAGGAGTCGCCCTGCTCCGGCACCGCCAGCGGCGGCACGGGCAGGACCCGCTCGCCCGCCACGCCGAGGGACTGCCTGCTCGTGGCCAGCACCGTCACCTGCGGGCATTCCCGGACGATGGTGTCGGCGAACCAGGCACAGCTGTCGACCAGATGCTCACAGTTGTCGAGTACCAGCAGCAAGCGGCTCGCCCGCAGCGCCTCCACGACGACCTCGATGGCCGGTTTCGCCGAACGGTCGCCGAAGCCGAGCACGTTCGCCACGGTCGGCACCAGCAACGCGGGTTCCCGCAGCTCGGCCAGCGACACGAACGCGACCTCGTCGGCGGTCGCCTCACGGTGGGCCGCCGCGATCCGCCACGCCAGCCTGGTCTTGCCCACGCCGCCCGGTCCGGTCAGCGTGACCAGCGAAGAGACCTCCAGCAGGCGCCGCGCTTCGCCGGTCTCGACGTCGCGGCCCACGTAGCTGGTCACTTCGGTGGGATCGCCCGACCACCCCGAAAGCGAGCCAACTCCGTCCGCCATGCACTCTCCCGCGATCGACGAGCCCCGCGACTTCCGTCCGATGTAGACGGAAGTCGCCCGGCTGCGGATCCTAGCGGACCGGCGTTCCCCTAGCGGGACACTTGCTTGCCGCGGTCGTGCGCCCAGCCCGCCAGTACCACTCCGGCAGCCGCGAGCAGCAGGAACACGATCAGCCTGCCGCCCCACCCACCGGGTACCCACTCGAACGCTCCCCACAACTGGGCCGCCGAATGATCGAAGAGACTGCGGATGGCGGCCTGCGCGAAGGCGGCGACGGCCACCATCCCGAGAATCTGCAGCCCCAGATAGCCGCCCTTGGTCATGCTCCCTACCTCCTGTTTCACGGTCAGGGCCCAGCATCGCCGGGATGGGCGGCCGGCACATCGGCGCCGCGTCGCGCGCCTTGTCCGACCAAAGTCGATCCCGGCCGCGACCGAGGTCGGAGCCGGGATCGTCCTGTGCCCTCATGCGCCGCGGCGGCCGGGTCGACCATGATGGGCCGGTGATCACCGACCCCGCCACCGCGCCGCCCGTCCGGCTGTGGGAACAGGCCTGGCGCCTGCTGGCCGCGGCCGCGATGGGCGTGCTGATCTGGATCGTCACGGCGTCGCAACTGCCGGTGGGAGCGACGGGACCGAGAATCGACTGGATGATCACCGGTGATCCGCTGATCGCCCTCGCCTGCCTGATCGCGCTGCTGTGGCGTCGCCGGTTCCCCGTCACGATCACGCTCTCGGTCATCCTCGCCTCGACGGTTTCGGTCCTGGCGGGCGGCGCGTCGTTGCTGGCGCTCTGTTCGCTCGCCACCCGGCGGCGACCGGCGGAGACGGTGGTCGCGGCCGTGTTGTCCGTGATCACCGCGGTGCTGACCGCCGACTTCTACCCGCACCGCGAGTCGACGGGACCGCTGTGGCTGGTGATCAGTCTCCCCACCTTGATGGTGGGCATCGTGGTGGCCGTGGGCGCCGCGATCGGCGCGCGGCGGGAGGAGGTGCGCTCCCTGCGGGAACAGGTCGCGAGCGCGGAACGGGAGCAGGCCGCCCGAGCCGCCGAGGCGCGGATCATGGAGCGGCACCGGATCGCCCGCGAGATGCACGACGTCCTCGCGCACCGGGTCTCGCTGGTCGCCATGCAGGCCGGAGTGCTGGGGCACCGCCCGGACCTGCCCGCCGATCAGGTCGCGGAACTGGCCCGCGGCATCGCCGAGGGTTCCCATCAGGCTCTGGAGGAACTGCGGGACGTCCTCGGTGTGCTGCGGGCGAGCCCGGACGGCCTGGAACCACCGCAACCCTCGCTCGAGGACCTCCCGGCGCTCGTCGCGAACGCGCGGTCGCTGGGCCTGGACGTCACGTTGACGGCCACGACGACAGGCGAACCGCCTGCCGCGATCGCGAGGACCGTCTACCGGATCGTGCAGGAAGGCCTGACCAACGCGGGGAAACACGCGCCGGGAGCCAGGGTGTCGGTCACCGTCGAGGGGACGGCGGGCGACGGTTTGCGGGCGACGGTCCGGGATTCCGGTGCCTCGCGGAAGGCCACGGGCCCGCCCGTCTCGGGATTCGGCCTGCTCGGCCTCTCCGAGCGAGTCGAGCTGGCAGGCGGCGAACTGGACCACCACGCGGAGCCCGGCGGCGGGTTCGTCCTCGCCGCGCGGCTACCGTGGCCGGTCCGCGAAGGGAGCGAGTGAATGGACAGCGAGCGGATCCGGGTCGTGCTGGTCGACGACGAAAATCTGGTGCGGATGGCGTTGCGGCTCATCGTCGACGGCGAACCCGACCTCGTCGTGGTCGGCGAGGCGGCCGACGGCGACGCCGCGGTGGCCGTGGTGGGGGAGCAGCGGCCCGACGTCGTCCTGATGGACGTCCGGATGCCCGGTCGCGACGGGCTCAGCGCGACCGAGGAGATCCTCAAGCTCCCGGAGCCGCCGCGGGTCCTGGTGCTCACCACGTTCGACTCGGACGAGATGGTGCTGGGCGCGCTGCGCGTCGGCGCGCTCGGGTTCGTCCTCAAGGACACCCCGCCGCCGCGGATCCTGGCCGCCGTCAGGACGGTCGCCACCGGGGAACCCGCGCTCTCGCCCGCGGCCACGGCCCGGCTGATCGCCGCGGCCACCGGACCGCATTCGTCCGACGCGCGCCGGGCGTCCCGCGGCACCGCCCGCGATCTGCTGGCCACCTTGACCGACCGCGAACGCGAGACCGCGGCCGCCATCGCCGACGGACTGTCCAACACCGACGTCGCGCGGAGACTGGACATCACCGTCGCGACGGTGAAGGCCCACACGAGCAGCATGCTCGCCAAACTCGGCGTCGAGAACCGGGTCCAGATCGCCCTGCTGGTCCGCGACGCCGAGGGCTGAAAACTTTTTCGAGTGCCGTGTCGAATCCGCCGGTTCCCGGTCGACGTAGTGTCGAAAGCAGTTCGGATCGACCAAGGAGAAACCAGATGCGCACCCTGATCGCCACCGCGTTCGTCTCGCTCGACGGCGTCGTCGAGGGGCCCGGCGGGGAGCCGGGCTACCGCAACTCCGGCTGGACCTTCAACGGCATCGAGTTCGACGAAGCGGCCTACGAACTCAAGGGCCGTGAGCAGGGCGAGGCCACGGCGATGATGATGGGCCGGGTCAGCTACCAGGCGTTCTCGCCGGTGTGGCCGGACATGACCGTGGAGTTCGCCGGCTACAACGCGATGCCGAAGTACGTCGTCTCGAGCACGCTTCGCGAAGACGAGCTGGTCGACAACTGGGGTGAGACCACGATCCTGCGTTCGCTGGACGACGTCGCCGAGCTCAAGGAGACCGAGGGTGGGCCGATCATCGTCCACGGCAGCGCGGAGCTGAACCGGAACCTCGCCGACGCGGGCCTGATCGACCGCTACCACCTGCTGCTGTTCCCGGTCCTGCTCGGCGCGGGCAAGAAGCTGTTCAGCGACACGGACAAGGACAAGCAGAGCCTCAAGCTCGTCGAGAGCGAGGCGTACGGCAACGGTGTCCAGAAGCTGGTCTACGACGTCGTCCGGTGATCTTGCCGGCGGTCTCGGCCTGCCGGGCTGTGAAGACCTTCTGATGGCGCGATACGACTGGGTCGTGAGTGGCGATTCGGGTTAGGGCCGAGGGTGTCTACCGGCTTCTGGCTGCGGTCGTTCACGGGGGGCGGGCCGTGAAGGGCCCCTTGCCTACCTTGAGAGTAGTGATGGAGGCCTTCACTACCTTCGTGATCGCCACTCACGACCACCCCGTCGCAAAGCGGTCAACCAGACATTCACCTACCTGAAGTGTCCCGAGTGGACAGTCAGGGGTGCGGCCACGTCAGCCGTTCCCGGTGTCGCGAAAGCCACTTTCGGGACATCAGACGTCCCGAAAGTGGCTTTCGCGACACGGCCGCCAGCCGCGCACGCGACCCGACGTTCTTAAAGACGCCCGTCACTCCTCGGGGTTGCTTTCGGGGGATCAACATCATCTTCACGCATCTTCCCGGGCTACGTGGGCATCTTTCCCAGTGAGTTCGATCAACGTGAATCGACCACCGAGCGGGAGGAGATGTCATGAACGTCCAGGTGAAGAAGGCCGCCACGGCGATGACCGTCGGGGGACTGGTCGCGGGCGGGCTCCTGGTCGCGGGCGGCGTCGCCGGGGCGATGCCGAGCGACAAGCTCTGCGGTGCCTCCGACGTCGAGGTGTCCGTGACACCGGACCCGTCGCACGCGGCGGGCCACGAGGCTTACGTCCTCACCTACACCGCGGCTTCGCCGACCACGAACTGCAAGCTGCAGGGCGCGCCCACCGCGCTGACGTTCGTCGCCGACGGGCAGCTGATCGACGACGTCGCCGCCGTGCCGGACGCGACAGCGGCGAACGCGGCGCCGGTGAACCTGCGTGAGGGGCGCCCGGCCGTGTCGCGCATCGTGCAGGCCTCGGCCGCGGCATCGAACCCGCGCACACCGACGACGATCACCTTCGACCTGCCGACCGGGCCGGGTGGCGTTCCCGTCGTCGCGGACTGGCCTGCCGGGGAGCCGCTGAAGGGTGCCACCGTCCAGGTCACCGCCGTCACCGCCTGACTTTCGCCGATCGAGGGAGGAAACCATGTCCAGCAAGCAGATCAAGCGTTGTTCCCTGGGTGTCGCCGTGCTGACCGGAACGCTCGCGCTGACGGTGGCCGGTCAGGCGGAAGCCGCCACGCCGCGGTGCGCGACGGCGGACCTCGCGGTCTCCCTGGGTGAGCCGAAGCAGCTCGAAGAGGCGACAGGCCAGTACGACGTTCCGGTGACCTTCAAGAACATCTCGTCGCACACCTGCGGCCTGCACGGGGTGCCCGGCGTCGACCTGGTCGGCCCGGACGACCCGAACGGACCCGTCTACCACCTGCCGCGCGTGGACAACGGCGTGCGGGTCAACGAGGTGCCCGCGGGTTCGACGGCGACCGCGACGGTCACCGTCCTGACGCCGGAACCGGGTTCGGTCGGCAGCGGGGGTTCGACCTCTTGGACGCCGGCGAAGCTGGTGACCATCCCGCCCGGTCAGACCGAGGCGCTGAGCGCGGACTGGCCGTCCGGCCTGCCGGTGCTGCGGCAGGACGCCGCCACGCATCCGGGCAGCTGGGTCAACGGAATCCTCGCCGACCCTCCGGTGAGCTGACCGGGCGAACGGGTCAGAGGGACGGGCAGGGCCAGGCGAGCCGGACGATCGTCCCGGTGGGCGTGCTCGTCACCGAGGCCTCCGGTGCGAAGGCGCGGATGATCGGCAGGCCGCGTCCGCCGTCCGGGCGGCGTCCGTCGCGCCAGCGGCCCTCGTCGGCGACGGTGATCTTGACGTGCCCGTCGGCGTACGCGGCGGTGATCGTCATGAGGTTGTCGTCGGTGCCGTCCGGATAGGCGTGCTTGACGACGTTGGTCATCGCCTCGTAGGCGGTGAGTTTGAGATCCTCGGCCAGCTCACGGGGGAGGCCCCGTTCGAGGGCCCAGTTCGCCAGGACGTCCCGCAACGCGGCGGCCTGGGCGGGGACTGCGGCGACCTGGAGGACCAGCTCGTCGGTGCTGTGCCGCACCGGCTCGTCGATCGGCATCACGGAGCTTCTCCTCCTCGTCCGCCGCGGTCCACGACCGCCGGATCTACCGTCAAGGCTAAGGCACCGCCGGGATCGGGGTGCGAGTGCCGCGCGGGCGGGGGCCGCCATCCGATATCTTCGGGACTGGCGGGGTGCCTATCGTGAGGGAGTGTGACGGTGACGGGCGGAGACGGCGACAGCCGGGAGGTGCCGTTCTCGGTGACCGTCGCCAGGCCGGATGGCGCTCAGGTCGTCATGGCGGTGGCGGGGGAAATCGACCTCACGACGTCCGAAGATCTCAAGGAGAGCTTCGAGGAGGCGCTGGAACCGGTGCCCGGCCGCCTCGTCGTCGACCTGGAAGACGTCGATTTCTGCGATTCCACCGGGCTGGCGACTTTGGTCCGGATCAACGACCGGTGCACCACCCAAGGTGTCGACCTGAGTTTCCTGCCGTCGCCGACGATCCGGCGACTGGCGCTGAAGACGGGCCTCTCCACTTTGCTGCCACTCGCCGGATCCTGAGCGCCCTCGCGGCTCAGATTCCGTGCGCGGGCAGGGCTTTCGGCACTTCGCGGAGTGCGGTGGCGAGGTGGCGGTACACGGGGATGTGGGCGTCGACGCCGAACAACTGCAGCAGCCGCAGTACCGGCCGGGTGCTGGCGACGACACCGGTCGTGCGGTGTTCGGCGTGACCGCGGGCGGCGGCCGTTTCGATGACCCGCAGCCCGGCGACGCCGAGGAAGGTGACCTCGGTGAGGTCCAGCACGGTGGCGGCGGGCAGATCGCCCCGCAGGGCGTGCTCGAGCCGTCCGGCGGTGGCGAGGTCGATTTCGCCCGCGGCGGAGACGACGAGCAGGTTTTCACTCCATCGGGTGCGCCGGACCCGCAACAGGTGGTCGTCCGACGGGCGCGGTTGAGGAACGGTCGCGTGGACGACGGTCTTCAGGGCGGGACCGTCGCGGCTGCCCCGCGTGGACGGAATTCGGTCGGTCATGATGCTGGTCTCCCGGATAGCCGGGACGAGACGGACAACGGGTAAGCCTGCACAACGGCTGCGCAAGTCAACTCGCCGCCGCGTCGCCCTGTGAAAGAGCTGGGCCGCGGACGTGCGGGTCGTTCGCGCGGGCTGGTGGACTCAACCTCACGTACCTGTCACCGTACGCTGCTCACCGCACCTGGCAAGACCGCGCCGGGTGAACAACGGGCATTCACCCTCGCGCATGGTCACTCGCGCAAGGCCTTTTCCCAGGTGAGACCCCACTTTTCCAGCGGGTGCAACGCGTCGAGGAGTTGTTCGCCCAATGGTGTCAGCGTGTAGCCGTCCTCACCGATGGTGACGATGCGGGCTTCGGTGAGCTCGCCGAGCCGGGTGGTGAGCACGCTCGACGACATGCGTTCGCAGCGCCGCTGGAGTTCGCGGAATCCGACCTGGCCCTGGCGTAGCTCCCAGATCACCCGCAGCGTCCACCGGCGTCCCAGCAGGTCGAGGGCGGCCATGAGCGGGCGGCCGGTTTCGGAGCCCCGGACCGGTCGTCCGGGGCGCGGGATCGGGTCTTCGGGCATCACACCCCCTTGTGCTTCGACTTTCGAAGCAGCATAGTGGTTCGAAAGTCGAAGCACTCGAGGTGGTCATGGCACGGATCGCGCCGCTCATCCCGCCCTACGAGGCGGACGTCGAAAAGGCACTTCGCAAATGGATGCCGCCCGGTGTGGCGCAGGAACCGTTGGCGCTGTTCAGGTTGCTGCAACACCACTCGGAGCTTGCCTCGCGAATGCGTGTCCTGGGCGCCGGCCTGCTCGCGCACGGGGAATTACCCGCGCTGGACAGGGAAATCGTCATCGCGCGGGTGACCGCACGCTGCGGATGCCGCTACGAATGGGGTGTCCACGCGGCGGTTTTCGCACCGGTGGTCGGGCTGACACCGGAACAGGTCGAAGCGACCGTCTCCGGCGATCCCGCGCATCCGGCTTGGTCGGTCCGGCATCGCGCCCTGATCGCCGCCGTCGATGAACTCCACGACACGGCAACGGTTTCCGGCGACGCGTGGGCCGCGCTCGCCGGGCACTATCCGGAGAAGCAGCTCCTGGAACTCCTCGTGCTCGCGGGCTGGTACCGGACGATCGCCTACGTGGCCAACGGCATCGGTCTGGAGGAGGAGTCGTGGGCGGCCCCGTACCCCGATCGCTAGGAATGGTGCGAGTCGATTTCCCTGGTGTCGTCCCGTTCTCGCTTCGAGGCCCGCCATGAGGCGAGCGTGCACAGGAGTGCCGCCACGAAGCCGAGCGCGGTGAGTGTCCCGGCCCAGACGGCGCCGGTGCTGGCGAGAAGGTAGAGCTGGATCAGGGCGGTGCACGTGTAGACGACCGCCAGGCCCAGCCAGAGCCGTTGCGCCATCATCCCCCGTCTCCGTTCGCAGGTACCGGGTCAATCGCAACGAGGCGGCATGTGGTTACAGCCTGTTCGAAAGCGGTGGTTTCCTGGCGGTGGGCGTCAAGTACCGGTCACCCGGAAGAAGTCCACCAGCCCGTCCCAGGACTGCGAACTCCGCCGCCGCTCCCACCACGTCCGGAACGGCGTCGACGCCATCGCGTGCCGCGTGTACGACGTCATCACCGCGCGGTACACGTTCTCCGCCTGGTCCCACGTCATCCGCTCCTTGCGCCACGCGAGCACGAGCCGCATCCGCATGGGGTCGCCCTTCAGCGGACGGACGACCATGCCCGGCAGTTCGGGCGCGGTCGGTTCCACGAGTTGCACCGCCTGCCCGGCGGCGATCAGGTGCCGTCCGCCGCCGTTGGGGCATTCGAAGCGGATCCGAGGCGTGAACCCGGCGCGGTGGGTCGCCGCGCGCAGCGACGTCAGCGAGCCGTCTTCGGGACCCGGCGGCCCGATCCACGCTTCGTCGGCGAGGTCGGCCAGGTCGACCTCGAAGCCGTCGGCGAGCCGGTGCCGGGCGGGAAGGCCGACGAAAACGGGCAGCCACGAGAACAGCACCCGGTGTCCCAGATGCTTCGCCAGCGGCACTTCCTGGTCGTCGGACATGGCGATGACGGCGATGTCGAGGGTCGCGCGGGCCAGTGCTTGGGCCAGTACCGCGCTGGACGGTTCCACATGGACGGTCACGTCCAGCCCCGGCAGCGCGTCGTCCAGCCGTTCGACGAAGGTGGGCAGACAGTCCATTTGGGACGATCCGAGCCGGACGGGGCCGTCGCCGAGCGCGCCGAGGAGGTCGCTCTCGAAGCGGTCGAACTCCACGAGCAGGGTCAGCGCGCGGCGCAGCGTCTGCTCGCCCACCGGGGTCGGGGTCACGCCGGTATGGCTCCGCACGAACAGCGGCGCGCCGATCTGCCGTTCGAGCCGCTGGAGCAGCGAGGTCAGCGACGGCTGGGACATGCCCAGCGCGGCGGCCGCCTGCGAGAGGCTGCCCGCTTCGGCGATGGCGCAGATCGCCCGCAGGTGCCGGATCTCCAGGGCCATAGGCGGAGTCTATCGCCGCCGGTCATTACGGCCGGACCGTTCGCGGTGTGAGGGTGCGGGCAGAAGTCCGACTACCTGAAGGGGGAGCCGATGACCGGCGACCGAACCCGGCCGGATCTGCGCGCGCTGCTGGCCGCCAAGGGGTTCCGGAACTGGATCAGTGACGGCTGGGAGCCCGCCGACGACGTGGTCGAGGTGCCGCCCGGCACCGCCGAGGCCGCCGCCGCTCATCGCGGCAGGCTGTCCGCGGAGTTGCCCGGACGACGGATCGCACTCGCGGCTGGCCGGGCCGTGGTGCGCTCCAACGACACCTTCCACGGCTTCCGTGCCGACAGCGACTTCGTCTGGCTCACCGGCTGCCAGCGTGAGGGCGCGATCCTGGTGCTGACCCCGGCCGGGGACAGCCACCACGCCACGCTGTACGTCCCTCGGCCCGCCGAGGCGGACGAGCCCGACTTCGTGGGCGACGCCGATACCAGCCCGCTGTGGGTCGGCACCGCCGCCGGGCCCGCCGCGTACGGGCGGGCGCTCGGCATCGACTGCCGTCCGCTGGAGGACCTCCCGCACGGCTTGCGCGGGCGGAACCCGGGCGTCCTGGTCGGTGCCGGGGTCGACCCGGCGCTCGACGCGTTCGGCTTCGGCCACAGCGAACAGCTCCGGACGGTTCTCGCGGACCTGCGCCGTATCAAGGACGACTGGGAGATCGGCCAGTTGCGCGACGCCGTCGACGCGACCGCCCTCGGGTTCGCCGACGTGCTGGCCGCGTTGCCCGAGGCGGTCCGCGGCGGCGGGGAGCGCTGGCTGCAGGGCACTTTCGACCGGCGTGCCCGCACCGAGGGCACCGGTCCCGGCTACACCTCGATCGTCGCCGCCGGGCCGCACGCGCCGATCCTGCACTGGACGCGCTGCGACGGCGAGGTGACCGAGGACAGCCTGCTGCTGCTCGACGCCGGAGTCGAACTGGAGTCCCTGTACACGGCCGACATCACCCGCACCTTCCCGGTCTGCGGGGAGTTCACGACGGCTCAGCGCGACGTCTACGACCTGGTGCACAAGGCGCAGGTCGCGGCCCTGGCGGAAGTGCGCCCCGGTCAGGACTTCGCCGCCTTCCAGACGACGGCGCTGGGGGTGCTCGCGGCGGGGCTGCACGATTGGGGCCTCCTCCCGGTGTCGGTGGACGAAGCGCTGTCGCCGGACGGGCAGCAGCACCGGCGCTACATCGTCTGCGGTACCGGCCATTTCCTCGGCCTGGACGTCCATGACTGCGCCGCCGCCCATCCCTCCGGCTATCGCGAGGGCACGCTGGCGGAGGGGATGGCGCTGGCGGTGGAGCCCGGCCTGTACTTCCACGCCGGCGACCGCACCGTGCCGCCCGAACTGCGTGGCCTCGGCGTCCGCATCGAGGACAACGTCGTGGTCACCGGATCAGGGCACGACCTGCTCTCCGGCGGTTTCCCGTCGACCGCCGACGAGATCTCCGCCTGGGTCCGGGCGGCCAGGAGCTGAAGGACGCTTTCCCCGCGTCTCACGCGGTGAAGGGGACTTTCCCCGCATGGCATGCGGGGAAAGTCCCCTTCAGCTCAGTACGAAATGGTGTGCCCGGCGAGGATCCGCCGCGCCGTACCGGTCGTGGACAGGCCGGCGGCGGGCCTGTCCTCGGTGAAGTACTCACGGAAGTCCTGGCTGAAGTCGCGGGTCATCAGCGCGATCGTGCGGTTCCAGTTCCCGCCGTCCGGCCCGTTCGCGGCCCACAGGTCCAGCAGGGAGGAGCCGACCCGGCCCTGCACGGTGTCACCACGGTCCCAGCCCGGCGTCGAGGCGTCGTTCTGGAAGCTGGAGGAGTTGCCGTTGTCGTAGACGTAGCGATAGTCGCCGAGGGCGTAGGCGGCGACGGCGTCCGCGAAGCCTTCGGTCCACGCGCACGACTCCGAACTGTGCTTCTCGATGTAGTGCGGGTTGCAGTCCTCGACCACCGGGAAGCCGCGCCCGTAGAGCTGCCATTGCAGCCAGTGCCCGGCTTCGTGGAGCACGAGGTGCTTCGAATCCGGCATCGTGTTGCCGAGGAAGACGTAGTTCGTGTTCGGGTAGTCCCAATAGCCGCCGTCGGCGACCTTCGGATCCCAGACGAAGGTGATCTGGTCGCAGCGCCCGTCTGACTGGCGGCTCGTCCAGCAGGACGAGCTGGGGTTGGCGCGTTTCCAATAGAGGACGTTGAGCGTGTCGACCACCTTCCACGCCCGCTGCAGGCCGGAGGGCACCTTTACCGTGCCGAGGTCCTGGGTGCCGGACAGGTTCGTGCGGCGTGCCGAGTCGAACGTGTAGTCGGTGGTGTTGTTCGTGGCCTTGACCACTCGCCACATCGAGGTGCTGCTCGACCGGAACCTGACGTACGCCTCGGTGAGGGAAGCCGGGTGGCAGGCGGAGAACCGGCCGTCGGACGCGCCGGTGATGCCGCTGGAGAGCCGGGTCGCCGCGCCGGAGCCGGTGCGGCCCCACAGCTCCCAGTTCGCGTTCCGCGCCACCTGCGTGCGCACGGGTTTGCTCGGGCCGGCCTCCGCGTCGAGATGGTCGAAGGCGAGTGTGCCGGTGAGACAGGCGTTCGCGGCGGCAGTGGCCGGTGCGGTGGTCACTGCCGCGGTCAGTCCGAGAGCGGTGACGAGCACCGCGCCGAACGCGCGAAGCCGTCTTCCGGCCGATGAGGATCTACGGATCAGCTGCACGGGGATCTCCTCGCTCGAGGGATACGGAGATAGGGCGGTGTGGCCCGTGACCCTGTGTCGACGGTGACACACCGGTTGGTGAAGGAGTTTCATCGCGGCCGCCACGGCCCACCATCGCGTCGCCCCATCGGCCGCGGCTATGCCCTCCCCGTCGGAAGGCGTGTCATGATGTCCGCGAACTCGATCGGCAAAGCGAACGATTCGCCGTCGGGTCGTACGGTTTGACGAACGACAGGGGAGAAGCGGTGGAGGACGAGACGCCCTCGATCCGGGACATGCTGGCGGTCAACCTGCGCGCGGCCAGGGCGGCGAGGGGCCTTTCGCTTTCGGAGCTGTCCCGCAGGTCGGGGATCGGCAAGGCGACGCTGTCGCAGCTGGAGTCCGGCGGCGGCAATCCGACCATCGAGACCGTGTTCAGCCTGTCCAGGGTGCTGGAGGTGGCGATCTCCGATCTGCTCGACCATCGCGCGGGCGGCGCGCTCACCGTGGTGCGCGGCGCCGACGTCGAGGTGCTCAGCGGCGAGGGAGTGGATCTCCGGCCGCTGCGCCGGATCGAGACCGGTGACGGCGTCTTCGAGGTGTACGACCAGGTGGTGCGCGGCGACGCGCCGCAGCGGTCGCAGGGGCACGTCGGGATCGAGCACACCGTCGTGCAGTCCGGCTCGCTGCGGGTCGAGGTGGCGGGCAAGACCGTCGAGGTCGGCCCTGGTGACTACGTGGCCTTCGATGCCCGCGAGCCACATTGCTACACCGCGCCGGACGGGCCGGTGCACTCGGTCCTGCTGCTGCAGTATCGCGCCGACGAACGGCTCGACGGCAGGCCGCATCCCGTGCTGAAGGGCTGACCGCTCCCCAGGTATTGACACCTCTCCGGGAGGGAACCTACTCTCCGATCGTTCGCTTTACCGAACGCTGGAGGGTCGATGAACCGAACGCGTGTGGCCGTACTCGGCGCGGGTATCGTCGGCGCCGCGTGTGCCCGTGAGCTGAGCCTGGCAGGCTTCGACGTCGTGGTCGTGGATCGCGGCCGTGCCGCCGGGGGCACCACTTCGCACGGTGAAGGCAACATCCTCGTCTCCGACAAGGGACCGGGCGCCGAACTCGAACTCGCGAAGCTTTCGGCCCTAATGTGGCCGCGTGTCGTCGCCGAGATCGCCGACGAGGACGCGCGGGCCGCCGCCGCGATCGAGTACGACCCCAAGGGCGGCATCGTGGTCGCCACCACCGAGGACGGCGCCCGCGCCCTCACGTCGTTCGCCGGGACGCAACTCGGGGTCCGCGCGGAACCGTTGTCTCCCAAGGAACTGGCCGACGCCGAGCCCGCGCTGACCCGCGAGGTGACCGCCGCGTTCCTCTACCCGGAGGACGCTCAGGTCCAGCCAGCGGGCGCGGCGCTGGCCCTGCTGGGCTCCGCGCTGCGCCACGGCGCCCGGCTGCGGTCCGACACCGAGGTCCTCGGCGCGTCCGTCCGAAGTGGACGGATCACCGGTGTCCGCGTACCCGGCGAGGTCATCGAGGCCGACGTCGTCGTGAACGCCGCGGGTCCGTGGGCCGGTCAGGTGTCGGCGCGCCTCGGCGCCCCGATCGCGATCCGCCCCCGCCGGGGCGAGGTGCTGGTGACCACCCCGATGCCCGGCGTCGTCCGGCACAAGGTCTACGACGCCGATTACGTCGGCGCTGTCGGCGCGGACTCGGTGGAGTTGCAGACCTCCGCCGTCGTCGAGTCGACCTGGGGCGGCACCGTGCTGATCGGCTCGTCCCGCCGCCGGGTGGAGTTCGACGACGCCATCCGCCCCGACGTGCTGAGCGCCATCGCGGTCAAGGCCCTGAGGCTGTTCCCGTCGCTCGCCGACGCCGCGATCATGCGGGCGTACGGCGGTTTCCGGCCCTACGTGGACGATCACCTCCCGGTGCTAGGAGAGGACCCGCGGCTGGGAAACCTGTGGCACGCCACCGGGCACGAAGGCGCCGGAATCGGGCTGAGCGTCGGCACCGCGCGCCTGCTGCGCGAACTGCTCACCGGGGCGGAGCCTGCGATGCCCGTCGGAGAATTCACCGTGGATCGTCCCGCGGTACTGGCCGGGGTGGCCGCGTGAGCGGCCGTCCGATCCGGATCACTGTCGACGGCGAAGCCCTGACCGGGATCGCGGGCCAGAGCGTGGCGGGAGTGCTGCTCGCCGCGGGCCGGATCTCCTGGCGCACCACGCGTTCCGGTGCGCCGCGCGGTGTGTTCTGCGGCATCGGCGCCTGCTTCGACTGCGTGCTCACGGTCAACGATGTGCCCGACGTCCGCGCGTGCCGCCGTCCGGCCGCCGACGGCGACGAGATCCGCACCCAGTCACGGGAGGAGAACGCGTGAGCCGGCATGTGGTGATCGTCGGCGCCGGGCCCGCCGGACTCGCGGCCGTCGAGCACGCCTTGCGGGCCGGTGCCCGCGTCACGGTGCTGGACCAGGCGGAATCGCCAGGCGGCCAGTACTACCGCATGTCGCCGGAGGCCTACGCGGCACAACACGGCGGACCGGAGTTCACCCGGCGCCGCCGTCTGCTCGCGCATCCGAGGTGCCAGTGGTGGCCCGGTGCCACCGTCTGGGCGTTCGACCGCGCGGAGAACCGGGTGCACGTCCTGCGAGGACAGTCCGACGGTGGCGGACGACAGCGGCTCACGTTGGTTCCCGACGCGCTGATCCTGGCGACCGGTGCGCACGACCGCACCCTGCCGTTCCCCGGCTGGGAACTGCCCGGCGTGTACACCGCGGGCGCGGCGCAAGCGCTGGCGAAAGGGGAGCGGGTCGCGATCGGCGGGCGGGTACTCGTCGCCGGGGCGGGGCCGTTCCTGCTGCCGGTCGCGGAATCGCTGCTGGACGCCGGGGCCGAGGTGGTCGCGGTCCTGGAGGCGAACCCGTTCACGACCGTCCGGAAAGGATGGTCGGCGCGACCGTGGCGGTTGGCCGCCCACGCGGGCAAGGCGGGCGAACTGGCCCGCTACGCCGCGACGCTGGCCCGCCATCGTGTCCCGTACCGGTTCGGCCGGGCCGTGATCGAAGCGCGGGGCGCGGACAGCGTCCGCGAGGTGGTGACCGCCGAGGTCCGCGCGGACTGGTCGGTCGTCCCCGGCACCGAGCGGACGTACGAGGTCGACGCGGTCTGCGTCGGCCACGGATTCGTCCCGCAACCCGAACTGGCCGTCGCCGCGGGCTGCGTCCTGGGTGGTGGGTTCGTGCGGGTCGACGGCGGCCAACGCACCACAGTGGATGGTGTTTTCGCCGCGGGCGAGATCACCGGTATCGGTGGCGCGGTCACCGCCGCGGCCGAGGGCGCGGTGGCGGGCCGTGTCGCCGCGGGGGAAACGCCCGGCCCGGCCTTGATCCGTGCCCGCGACCGCGCCCACACGTTCGCCGAGCGCCTCGCCACGGCGCATCCGATCGGCCCGGCCTGGCGACGCTGGCTTCGCGAGGACACGATCGTCTGCCGGTGCGAGGAAACCACCTACGGCGAGCTCGTCCGCGCGACCGCCGACCCGGCCTGCCCCGGCCCGCACGCGCTGAAACTCGGCACCCGGGCGGGCCTCGGCCCGTGCCAGGGCCGGATGTGCGGTCCGGCCGTATCCGAACTCTGCGGTGGTACCGAACGGCACCACCGCCCGATCGCCCAGCCGATCCGGCTCGGTGAACTCGCCGCCCGAACCGAAGGAGAACCTGAATGAGCACCCCCGACCTCGGTGGCGTCGTCGTCGCGACCGCCCTCCCGTACCGGGCGGACGCATCGGCACCCGCCGGGCTGGCCGTGGATTACGACGCCTACGCCGCGCACTGCCGGTGGCTGATCGACAACGGCTGCCGGGGCGTCGGCCCGAACGGCTCCCTCGGCGAGTATTCGTCGCTCACCGACGACGAACGCCGCCGCGCGGCCCGTACCGCGATCGAAACCGTGGGGAAGGACGGCATCGTCGTCGTCGGCGTCCACGGTCCCGGGTCGCATCAGGCCAGGCACTGGGCCGACATCGCCGCCGAAGACGGTGCCGGCGGCCTGCTGTGCCTGCCGCCCACGATGTACCGCGCGAACCGCGGTGAAGTCCTCGCCCACTTCGAGGCGGTGGCGTCGGTCGGCCTGCCGGTGATGGTCTACAACAACCCCATCGACACCAAGGTCGATCTCACTCCCGCGCTATTGGCCGAGATCGCGGCGATCGACAACGTGGTGGCGGTCAAGGAATTCTCCGGTGACGTCCGGCGGGTGCTGGAGATCCGCGAGCAGGCGCCGGGCCTGGACGTGATCAGCGGCGCCGACGACGTCGTGCTGGAAAGCCTGCTGATGGGCGCGACAGGCTGGTTCGCCGGTTTCCCGAACGTGTTCCCGGCCGAGTCGGTGCGCCTGTTCGAGCTGGCGAGGGCGGGGAAACTCGAGGAGGCCAGGGCGCTGTACGAACCGCTGGTGGCCGCGTTCCGCTGGGACTCGCGCACCGAGTTCGTCCAGGCCATCAAACTCGGCATGGACCTCGTCGGCCGCTACGGCGGACCCTGCCGTCCGCCGCGCGGACCGCTGACCGACGAGCACCGCGAGCAGGTCACCGCCGACATGCGCCGCGCGCTCGCCTCGCTGGGGGTGGAGTAGGTGCGGTCGATCCGGTCGATCACCGCCGTCGACTCGCATACCGAGGGCATGCCGACCCGGGTGGTGACCGGCGGGGTCGGCGTCATCCCCGGTGACACCATGGCCGAGCGCCGCCGGTACTTCATGGAGCACCTGGACCACCTGCGGCGGTTCCTGATGAACGAGCCGCGCGGCCATTCGGCCATGAGCGGCGCGATCCTGCAGCCGCCGACCAGGCCGGACGCCGACTGGGGCGTGGTGTACATCGAGGTGTCGGGGTGCCTGCCGATGTGCGGGCACGGCACGATCGGCGTGGCGACGGTGCTGGTGGAGACCGGCATGGTCGAGGTGACCGAACCGAAGACCGTGGTGCGCCTGGACACCCCGGCCGGGCTCGTGCACGCCGAGGTCGACGTCCGGGGCGGCCGGGCCGAACGGGTCAAGCTGCGCAACGTCGCGTCCTTCCTCGCCGAGCGGGACGCGTCGGTCGAGGTGCCCGGGCTCGGCGAGGTGCGCTACGACCTGGCCTACGGAGGCAACTTCTACGCCATCCTCGAACTGTCCCGAGTGGACATCCCGTTCGAGCGCTCGGAGAAGGACCGGATCCTCGCGGCGGGACTGGACATCATGGCGGCGATCAACGACCAGCGCCCGCCCAAGCATCCGGCCGATCCGCTGATCGGCGGCTGCAAGCACGTCCAGTTCCTCGCCCCGGGTTCGGACGCCCGCGCGTCGCGGAACGCGATGGCCATCCACCCCGGCTGGTTCGACCGGTCGCCGTGCGGCACCGGCACGTCGGCCCGGATGGCCCAGCTGCACGCCCGCGGCGAGCTGGCGCTGCACACGCCGTTCGAGAACAGCTCGTTCATCGGCACCACGTTCACCGGTGAGCTGGTCGCCGAGACCACCGTCGGGGGTGTCCCGGCCGTGGTGCCGGAGTTCTCCGGGCGCGCGTGGATCACCGGCAACGCCACCTACCTGCTCGACCCGGACGATCCGTTCCCGGCGGGCTTCGTGCTCTGAGCTGAAGGGGCCTTTCCCCGCATGCCACGCAGGGAAAGCGCCCTTCGCCGCATGCCACGCAGGGAAAGCGCCCTTCGCCGCATGCGACGCGGGGAAAGGCCCCTTCAGCCCCCGGAGAGGAAGGGACCAATGAAGGAAATCGTCCAGGCGGCGGAGATCGCCGGTGCGTGGGCCGCCACCGACCCGAAGACGCGCGCGGCGGTGATCACCGGCGTGGCCGACGCGCTGGACGCGGCGGGCCCGGCGCTGATCGCGATCGCCGACGCCGAAACCCGGCTGGGGACGAAACGGCTGACCGGTGAGCTGGCCCGCACGACGTTCCAGCTGCGCCTGCTCGCGGCCGAGAGCGGTTCGTCCTACGACGTCCGGATCGATCGCGCCGATCCGTCGTGGCCACCCGGCCCCCGGCCGGATCTGCGCCGGTATCGCACGGCGGTGGGACCGGTCCTGGTGTTCGCCGCGAGCAACTTCCCCTTCGCGTTCAGCGTGGCGGGCGGGGACACCGCGGCGGCATGGGCGGCCGGATGCCCGGTGGTGGTCAAGGCGCATCCGGGGCATCCGGAGCTTTCCCGCCGGACGGCGTCGATCGTCGTCGAGGCGCTCGAGCGGTGGGGTGCGCTTCTCGGTCTTGTCGAGGGGGAAACCGCCGGAGTGGAGGCGCTGCGGCATCCGGCTGTCGCGGCCGCGGCCTTCACCGGATCGGTGGCGGGCGGGCTCGCCCTGGCGCGGATCGCGGCCGACCGGCCGGTTCCGATCCCGTTCCACGGCGAGCTCGGCAGCGTGAATCCGGTGATCGTCCTGCCCGGTGCCGCCGAGACGCGTGCCGAAGAACTGGCGACGGGTTACGCGGGTTCGCTGACGCTGGGCAATGGCCAGTTCTGCACGAACCCCGGCCTGGTGTTCGCGCCGTCCTCGGGGCCGTTCGTGGATCTCGTCGCCGAACGCTTGCGAGCGGTGACGGTGGGGTCTTTCTTGAACGATCGCATCGCCTCCGGTTTCGAGACCGTCGCGGAGCGGCTGGCCGCGATTCCGGGGATGCGCGAGATCGTCGGGGGAGCCGGGGCCCGGCTGCTCGAAATCGACCTGGCCGATTTCGTCCCCGACGTTGCGGAGGAGTGTTTCGGCCCGCTGGGCGTGATCGTGCGGTACTCGCGGTTCTCCGACGTCGTGCCGATTTTGGCGGCGCTGCCTGGTCAGCTCACGACGACCGTGCACGCCTTGGACTCGGAGGCGGGCGACGTCGAGGCGCTGCGTCCGGTGCTGGCCGACCGCAGTGGGCGGATCCTTTGGGGCGGCTGGCCGACCGGGGTCGCGGTGACCGCCGCGATGCAGCACGGCGGCCCGTACCCGGCGACGACCTCACCGGCGTCGACGTCGGTCGGGACGGCGGCGGTGGACCGCTTCCTGCGGCCGGTGTCCTATCAGGACTGGCCTTCGCATCTGCTGCCCGAACCGCTGCGGGACGACAACCCCTGGGGCGTCCCGCAACGCTTTTCCTGACCCCGCGTTTCGTCCTCTGGTTGCGCTACCTGCACGCGCTACTACCGCGACCAGAGGACGAAACGCGTCAGGCAAAGGTGGCCTTCAGGACACCGGGACCACCCCGCAAACGGAGACGCCCCGATTCACGCGATCGCTTCGCGTTCGGTGCCCCCAATGCCGCATTGGAGACGCTCAACGTCCCCGATGCGGCATTGGGGGCACCTGCTGGTCCGCGACCCCGCGCCTGACAAAGGCCGAAGGGGTCCT
Organism: Amycolatopsis sp. lyj-84; assembly: GCF_046549075.1. NCBI lineage: Bacteria > Bacillati > Actinomycetota > Actinomycetes > Pseudonocardiales > Pseudonocardiaceae > Amycolatopsis > Amycolatopsis sp. lyj-84. The sequence goes on along the minus strand of NZ_JAJPWO010000001.1, from coordinate 545,283 downwards.
TCGCCCCGGTCGGCGTCCTAGGGTAAGGCCGCTGACCTGCCCACGAAACGCGTCAGGCGGAGACCACCGTCCCGCCCTGGATGACGTGCCGGAAGCCCTTCGGCTCGGCCAGGACGCCGATGTCCTCCAGCGGATCCCGGTCGACGACGAGCAGATCCGCGTGCGCGCCGGGGGCCAGCGTGCCGATCTCGCCGGTCAGGTTCAGCAGGTCGGCCGCCGTCGACGTCGCGGAGCGGATCACGTCCACCGCGGGCTGGACCTCGCCGCGCAGCCGGAATTCGTGGTTCTGGTGCCGGTGCATCCCGCCGAGGAGATCGCTGCCGTACACCAGTTTCACCCCGCCCCGGTCGGCCTTTTCGAGCGCGGCCATACCCGCGCCGAGGACGTCGTCGACCTTGCGCCAGCTGGATTCCGGCAGCCCGTGCTCGCGTCCTTCCTCCTTCAGCGCCCAGTACGTGACCAACGTGGGCACGAGGTACGCGTCGTGCCGGAGGAACAGCTCGACACTGAGGTCGTCGATCAGGTTGCCGTGCTCGATCGACCGCACGCCCAGCTCCAGCGCGCGGTTCACCGCACGGGCGGTGTAGGCATGGGCGGCGACATAGCGGTTGGCCGCCTCCGCCTCCTCGACGATCGCGCGCAGTTCCTCGGCGGAGTACTGCGTCGAGTCGACCCGGTCGGTGGGGGAGGCGACGCCGCCGGAGGCCATCACCTTGATGTGGTGCGCTCCCTTGCGCAGTTCGTCGCGCGCCGCGGCGCGGACGGCGTCGACACCGTCGGCGACGCGGCCGAGCCCCGCGCAGCACGGGTGGTCGTCGCTGGCGTTGGCGCCGCGGGTCCGGCTGTCGCCGTGGCCGCCGGTCTGACTCAGCGCGCGCCCGCAGAACAGCAGGCGGGGACCGCGGAACAAGCCCTCGGCCTGCGCGTCGGCGAGACCGTAGTCGGCGCCCGAGGCGTCCCGGACCGTGGTGAAGCCCCGGTCCAGCATCAGGCTCATGGTGCGGGCGCTGTGCGCGGTCACATAGGACGGTGACGACGCGGGGAGCGACCCCAGGTCCGCTGTCGAAGCGGTCACGTGCACGTGCGCGTCGACGAGGCCGGGCAGCACGAACGCGCCGCGCAGGTCCTCGGTCCGGACGTCGCCGGCGGCGAGACCCGTGCCGGTCTCGACGATCCGGCCGTCGGCGCACCGGAGATCGCCCTCGGTGTACTCGCCCGTGACCGGGTCGAGCAGACGGGCGTTGCGCAGCAGCAGTGAGCCGTTCATCGGGCCTCCAGGATTTCGCGCAGGGCGGGCACCGCCAACGGTGCCAGAGATCGGGCGGCGGTGACGGAATCGTCGTCGTAGCTGCCTTCGGCGTCGAGGATGTTGAGGACGCCGAGAGTGCGCCCGTCGTCCACCACCGGCACGTTGATCACCGCGCCGCAGCCGAGCCGGTCGATGAGTTCGTGGTCGGCGAAGATCTCCCGCACCGCCGCGCTGTCGGGCCCGAAATAGGGTTCCTGTCCGGTGATGCACCGCTCCAGCCAGCCCGCCGCCACCTCGACGGTCTTTTCGCCGCCGACCGGGTACTCCGCCGGGTGGCTGCTGTGCACGCGGCGCAGCGCCCGCCGTTCGGGCACCCAGGCCAGCACGGTGAACAGCCTCACGCCGATCGTCGCTCGGGTCTTGTCCTCCACAATGGACAGCGACACGGTCACTTCGTCATCTCCTTGGCGGTTTCCACGGGCGCGCCGTGTTCGGTCAGTTCTTCCAGGGAACGGCCGGCGGTGGACAGGCCGAACACGACCACGCACACCACCCCGGCCGCCAGGACGGCGGTGGTCAGGCCGAAGACGCCGGCGAAGCCGAGGCTCGCGGCGGACAGGCCGATGATCGTCGGGGCCAGGATGCTGCCGAGCCTGCCGAACGCGCTGGACAGGCCGGTGCCGCTGGCGCGGATCCAGGTCGGGAACACCTCGGGGGTGTAGGAGTACACACCGGCGTAGGTGCCGTTGAGGAAGAACGACAGCACCGCCCCGGCGAGGGTGATCGACCACGGCGCGTCCATCTGGCTCAGCCAGAACGCGCTCACCGCCGAGCCCGCGAGGTACAACGCGATGGTGTGCTTGCGGTCGAGCCGTTCCGACAGCCAGGCCGCGGAGAAGTACCCGGGGATCTGCGCCAGGTAGATGATGATCGAGAACTCGAAGCTCTTGGTGACGGTGATCCCGCGTTCGACGAGCAGCGTCGGGATCCAGGAGAAGAAGCCGTAGTAGGAGAACGTGATCACGAACCAGACGGTCCAGATCACCGCGGTCCGGCGTGCCATCGCCGGGCTCCACAGGAACTTCAGCGCGCTGAAGAGGTTGACCTTGGGGGTTTCCTTCGCGGGCTGGACATCGGTCTCGGCCACGGCCGGAAGTGGTTGCCCGGTCGCCTTTTCGACGTCCCGCTCGAGTTTCGCGACGATCTTCTCCGCCTCGGCGTGACGCCCGTTCGCGACGAGGAACCTCGGCGATTCCGGCAGGGACCGGCGCCACCACAACAGCATGACGATGGGCAGCGCGGTGATCAGCTGGGCGACCCGCCAGCCCTCCGGCACCGTCGGCACGACGAACCGCCCGATCAGCGCGGCCATCACGAAGCCGAACGAGAAGAACCCGGCGAGCGCGCCGACGAACCAGCCGCGTCGCTTCGCGGGGACGAATTCGGACAGGAACGGCGCGATGATCGCGCTTTCGGCACCCGCACCCGCCCCGGCCAGCACCCGGGCGCCCAGGAAGATCTCGTAGTTCGGGGAGAAGGCGGCGAGCACCGAGAACACCGCGTAGAAGGCCAGCGCGTACATCATGACCTTCTTGCGGCCGATGCGGTCGCCCAGCAGGCCCGCGGCGATCGCGCCGAAGAGGAAGCCGAACGGCGTCGCCGAACCGATCAGCCCGAGCTGCCCGTTGTCGAGACCCCAGACCGCTTTCGCGCTCGGCAGGAGGAAGGCGACCACGGCGGAGTCCATGCCGTCGAAGGTGTAACCGAGCCCGCCGATGAGCAGGAGCAGATAGTGGGGACGGCTCAGCGGGAGCCGGTCCAGTCGAGCCAGAAGCGTCATGGGGAACGCCTTCCGTGGTTCGGGCGACGAGGAGTGCGGACAACGTATACTGCGTTTCCGTAAAACTGCAATGGTTGTTGCAGGTGGTTCGACGGGCACGATGCGTTACCGTGGCGCGGTCGAGGGAGGGTGTGCGTGACAGAGACGGAAACCGGTGACGGTTTCGAGGCGTGGCTTCGGGATCGGACGCCGGAACGCGGCCTGCGGCCGAAGTCGGCCGCCGTGCTCGAAGTGCTGGTCTCGCAACCGCGCCGGGCGTCGTTCGGATCGACGGCCGAGCTCGCCCAGCTCGCCGGGGTCAACGTCGCCACCGTCACCCGCACCGCGCAGGCGCTCGGTTTCGCCGGCTGGCCCGCGCTGCAACAGGAGTTGCGGGCGCGGTACATGTCGTCGCTGAGCGCGCCGCAGGTGGCCGAGGAACACCGGGACGTGGACTCGCCGGGCTCGGCGTCGCTGCGCCGCGACCTCGACAGCCTCGCCCTGCTCAACCGGCGGGTCACCGAGGACGAGATCCGCAACGTCGCCGAGGCCGTCGCCGCCGCGCGCCGCACGCTCGTCATCGCCGACGGCAGCTATGCCGCCGTCGGGATCGCGTTCGCGCACAACGCCCGGCTCGCCGGATACGACGTCCACGCGATCACCGCGGGCGACGCCGAACTCGCCAACGCCACGGCCAAACTCACCGCCGACGACGTGCTCATCGCGATCAGTTTCTGGCGCCTGTACGAAAGTACGGTGCTCGCCGCGGACGAGGCGAAGGCGAGGGGAGCGCGCGCGTTCGCCATCACCGACGCGGCCAGTCCCGCGCTGGCGGGCGCCGTCGAGCAGGTACTGATGGTGCCGGCCGAAGGCGTGACCTTCTTCCCGTCGCTGACCGCGGGGATGAGCCTGGTGCAGGCCATCGTCGCGCAGCTCGCCGCCGTCGATCCCGTCCGCACCGGCGAATCCATCGAGGCGGCCGAAGCCATGTGGTCGCGGTTCGATCTGCTGCATCGCCGTCCGGGATCGGGGATGCGGCCAGTGCCGAAAAGGCCGACCGGTCGAGGCACCTCCGCCGGATGACCGATCCGCCGCACCCCGCCGGGAAGCGATCCTGGTTCCAGGCCGCCGGAACAGGCGGTACGGGGATCGAGGAGGCCGAAATGACGATCATCGCGACTTTGGGCGCATACGCCGGGCTCGCGCTGCTGGCGCTGATGGCGGCGACCCCGCTGCTCGTCGAACTCGACCAGCGCTTCCCGGTCACCCGCCGGGTGAAGACGGCCGAACGGGAACCCCGGATGCCCGCCTCGCTCGCGTCGGCGTGACGCAGAGCACAGAGATCAGCCCGGGACTACCTCACGTGAGTGATTCCGGAACCGTCAAGTCGTAACTTTGTGTCGCGTTGTGGAACGCTGAGTGACGTGACCGTGGATTTCTGCACCGACAGCCACTCCGCCGACCCCTTCGCGGAGTTCCGGCGGAACGTCGACGAGCTGACCCAGGCGTACATCGACGCCTGCCGTCAGGGCCGCAGTCCCGGCGACGCCACTCTCGACCTGTTGCAGCGGATCCACCACGAAGACCGCAACTGGGTCGTCGTCCACCTGACCTTCGCCATCGCCGCGCTCGCGCACCAGCGAGCTCTCGCTCCGGCCGAGTCCGTCACCCGGCCAGGTGGCGTACCGGGTGCGCCGGAGCGAGCGTTGTTAGCTTCCGCGAGTGACTGATCCGACCGTCTCCGCGGTCATCGCGGTGTTCGCGGGTTTCGTGCTCGCGGGCATCCTGGCCGTCCCGTACATCGCGGCGAGCTACCGGCGCCGCGGCGAACTCGGGCTGTGGCGGGTCCTGCTGGTGTTCGGGTTCCTGGTCTACGCCATGTCACTGTGGACGTACACGTTGCTCCCCATCCCGCAGACGACGGCGGCGTGGTGCGCCGAGCACGCGACGAGTCACCTGCAACTGCGCCCGTTCCAGTTCGTCGCCGACATCCGCCGCGAACAGAGCGGGGCGGGCCTGCGCGCGTTCCTGCGCAATCCCGCGGTCCAGCAGGCGGTCTTCAACGTCGCCTTGTTCGTGCCGCTGGGCATGTTCGTCCGGCACCTCTTCCGGCGCGGTTTCGCGGTCACCGTCGCCCTCGGGTTCGCGGTCTCCCTGTTCATCGAGTGCACCCAGCTCACCGGGGTCTGGTTCCTGTTCGACTGCCCGTACCGGCTCGCCGACGTCGACGACCTGCTGACCAACACCCTCGGCGCCGCCGTCGGCTTCGGCCTCGCCCCGTTGCTGCGGCTGCTGCCGGGCAACGAGCCGTCCGCACCGCCCGGAACGCCGCGACCGGTCACCGCGCGCCGCCGTCTGCTCGGGATGGCCGTCGACTTCGTCTCGGTCGTGCTGCTCGGCACCACCATCGGGATCGTGACGACCCTGGTGGCGGGCGAACCGAACACCGTGGTCGCGGCGCTGACCAGCACCCTGCTGCCCGCCGTGCTCCTGTTGTTCGTCATCCCCGTCGCGGGCAACGGCGCCAGCTTCGGCCAGCGGATCGTGCTGCTGCGGCCCGCCGGGCCGGACGGCGGGAAGCCCGCCCTGTGGCGGATGATCGTGCGATTCCTGGCCGGGTCCGGCGGCTACTTCACGCTGCTCACCCTGGCGTCCGCGGTCAACAGCGGATTCGAGCCCTTGGCGAACCTGTTGTTCTTCGTCAGCGGCATCCTCGCGATCCGGCCTCTGGGCCACAAAGGACTGTCCGGACTGGTCGCCGGACTGGCGATCGTCGACCTGCGCGAGATCGAGAGCCCGGACCGGGAGCCTGCCGTCGACGTGCGCGGTGGCCCCACACCGCCACTCACCTGATCGGGTCGACCCTGTCGTTCACGCGAGTCATTCCGCCTGGCAGGAGGCGCGGGCCTGAACACTCCCCGGGTGGACGTGGAGTCGATGGATGACGTGGCCGACTGCCTGCTCTCGGTGGCTTGGAACATTTTCCCGCTGATGGGGAAACCGCCCGCGAGCCCGGGGGACCGGCCGGAGGAGATCCGTTCCTTCCTCGTCGACACCTGTCACGACGCCGGGCTGCGGGCCCGGGAATGGGCGGCGGCGCACGGCGCGGGAACAGCGGCGGACCGCCGTCCCTTCCTGCGGCTCGCGGAGATCGGGGCGGACGCGAACCTGTTCCTGGGCATGGTTTCCGGCACGCTGGTCATCGATCACGAGCGGGTCTGCCGCCGATGGACCGAGATCGAGACGCTGGTCGGCGAAGCACGCGAACTCGCCGGGGAGATCAAGGGGCGGCCGTCGCACCGGCCGCCCCTCTTCGGCGATCAGTCCTTCTCGAGAGTCAGGTCGTAGCGGTTGAGCACCTCCTTGACGGGCTGGAAGAAGGTGGTGCCGCCTTCGTTGCAATCGCCGGAGCCGCCCGAGGTCATACCCTGTGCCTGCACCAGCTTCGTCCCGGAACCCGACGAGGGACGGCTGACGTACGAGCCGCCGGAGTCGCCCGGTTCGGCGCAGGCGCTGGTCTGGGTGAGGCCCCGCACGATGTTGCCGTTGCCGTAGTTCACCGTCTGGTCCAGCGCTTCGACCCGCCCGCACTGCCACTTGGTGGTGATCCCGGACCGGCAGACGCGGCCGCCGACGGCGACGACCTCGGAGCCCTCGATCCGCACGTCGGTACCGTCCCCGTACCGGTCGACCCGGGGCGGGGTCGAGACGTCGGAGTGGGTCACCTTGACGGTCCCGTAGTCGTTACCGGGGAAGGACGACTTCGAGACAGGGCCGATCGTGCCGTCGACGCCGTGCACGGTGCCGCCGAGTTCGGTGCAGTGGCCCGCGGTGATCACGTAATGATCGTCGTCGTCATGGGCGTTGAACCCGACCGAACAGGCGCCGCCGTTGAAGTAGAGACCCTGTCCGCCGACCACGCTCCACAACGGCCGTGGCGCGCTCTTCACCTGGTCCACCCGGACCGGGACACCGGCGGCCGCCGCCCAGGCCCGGCCCGCGGAGTCGCCGCCGACCACCTCGACCACGACCTCGTTCGCGGGCGCGTCGACGTACCAGCCGGCGACCGAGCCGGGAAGGCCGGCGGTTCTGTCGTCCAATGTGGACTGGATCTTCTTCAGTTCGGCGGAACTGTGCTTCATCACCTTCGGGATCGCGCCCGCCGAACGGATCGCGGCCGAGCGGCTCGCGTCGGCGGTGCCGACGACGAGTTCACCGGTCGTCGTGTCCAGCCAGGAGCCGGCGAACGCGGCGCCGAGCGAAGCGCCGATCTTCTGCTGCGAGGCGGCCAGCGTGGCCGGACCCGCCGTTTCGTTCAGCACCGGTGTCGCCGCCGAAGCCGGGGTCGCGAAGGCGGTGACGGCTGCCGCGGCACCTATCACCGCGGTCATGGTGCGCAGAGGACGTCGGATCACGAAAACCTCCATGGGATTGCGGAATTCGTTGCGGGGTGTGTACTGAGAAGCGCCTCTCGTCCGACGTTACGACAACGGGCTATCGGCCGAATGCCGCCATTTGAGTTGCACCGGCAATTCGCCTTACCGGCTCAATGGAACGGGGATTTCCCGGCATTGCTCACTCTTGTGAGTGGAGCTTGCCCGAATTGCCGTCCCCGGTTCGTCCAGTCGCACACGACAATAAGCGACGCTCGGCCACCCGTTCGGGAAAAGGGGCGAACGTCGAGAAACGGCGTATCACCTGATTGTGTCCGGCGCTGAACCCGTTCGCTCTCCTTGGTGACGAACGCGTCTCTTTCGTTCACCAGCAGGAAAGGAGTCCCGCCGTGAACATCAGGCCGACGGTGAGCGCGGGCGGGGCGAACAACGCGAGGGTTCCGCCCGCGACGGCCCGCACCCGGTCCGGCAACCGTGACGGACCGCAGGGGTGCCGCGCGAGCCATCGCAACCGGAGCGCGGTGTCGCCGCCTTCCGGGGCGTGGATCGACAGCAGGGCCGATCGCACGGTTTCCGGTCCGTGCCCGGCCGCGGCCGCCCGGTCGGCGGCCAGTTCGACGAGGAGGCGGACCGCGCCGGGGAGTTCGCGCATGAGCGGGACGAACCGCAACGTGCGACCGAGTGTTTCGGCGCATCCGGCCAGCAGGTGATGCCTTCCGCGCAGATGCGCGCGTTCGTGCTCCAGTACCGCGTTCAGTTCCCGGGAGGTGAGCCTGCCCGCCAGGCCCCGGCTGGCGACGATCAGGCCGTCGCGGCCGCCGAGGCTGTAGGCGATCGGCCGCTCGTCGGGAACCCACAGCGTCGCGATCGGCCGCTCGTCACGGGTGCCTGTCAGCCTGAGCGCGTCCCGGTGACGCCGGTGCAGCAGGGTGCTGCGTTTCCTGCGCCGGGCCCAGGTCACGGTGAGCCGGGTGGCGGCGACCACGACGACCGCCCCGGCGAAAACGCCGACGAGGGGATCGAGACCGGGCAGGCCGCTGTGCCCGACCGCCGCCCAGCAATCGTGGAGGAACCGGGTGATCGCCGCTGCGGGACCGTGGTCCGGCAATACGAGGAGAAGGACGGCGCCGAGAGTGCCGGCGAGCACGCCGAGGGCGGTCAGCAGCCACCACGCGAGCGCCGTACCGGGACTGATCCCGCCGGCGGTCAGCCTGCCGAGCAACCGGGGCGAGAACCAGCCGATCACCGCGACGCCGAACAGGAGCACCGCCGCCAGGATCATCGCTTGGGTTTCCGTCGCAGCGCCCGTCGCAGGATGTCGGACTCCTCTTCGGTGACCGAGCGCGCGAAATGCAGCAGCACCGATTCGCGGTCCTCCGAGGAGTCGAGGAGTTCGCGCAGGCTTTGCGCGGTGGCTTCCTCACGGGTCGCCACGGCGCGATAGCGGTAGGCGCGATTCTCCATTTCGCGCACGACCCATTCCTTGCGGTGCAGATTGTCCAGCACCGTCATCACCGTGGTGTAGGCGAGTTCGCGATCCCGGTTGATCGCCTCGAGCACCTGGCGGACCCGCAAGGGTTCCGCCGAATTCCAGAGCACGTCCATCACCGACGCTTCGAGCTCGCCCAGCCGTTGCATGACACCTCCGCACGGAAGGATACTGCGTGCGCCGCGGTCACCCGACGATGCGCCGCGCGCCCATCAGATGCCCGTCGCCCTTGACCGACCGGACGTCGACCAGCTGGCCCTCGGTCGGCGCGTCGACCATCTTGCCGTTGCCGACGTACATGCCGACGTGATGGATCGCTCCCGGATCGCCGGTGCCGTCGTCGTAGAAGACGAGGTCGCCGGGGACGAGCCGGTCCAGCGGGACGGCCTTTCCCGCGGTGTACTGCTGACGGCTGGTGCGCGGGAGCGAGACGCCCGCCTGCTTGTACGCCCACGACGTCAGGCCGGAGCAGTCGAACTCGCCCGGTCCGGTGGCGCCCCACTGGTATTCCGAGCCTCGTTTGGACAGTGCCGCCTGGAGCGCGTCGTTCGCGGCGCCGGGCGGGCCGAGATAGGAGCCCTTGTCCTGGACCTTGCCGAGTTTCGCCTTGTCCGACGCGGGCAGGTCACCGAGCGCGTTCCTGACCTCGACGATCCGGCTGTCGAGGTCCTCTTTGCGGGTGCGGACCTGGTCCAGTGCCACGGTCGCGTCGTTCGCCGCGAGCTGGGCCGTCTCCCGCGCGTTCGCCGCGGTGGTGCGGGCGGCCTGCGCGGAACCGAGCGCGTCGCGCAGGCCGTTCAACGCCTTGGCCTTCTCTTCGGCCAGGACCGACAGCGCGGACGAGCGGTCGAGGAACTCCTGCCTGCTGCCGCTGTCGAGCAGGAGGACGGCGTTGCCGAGCTGGTGGCCGTTCATCGCGGACCGGGCGATCGCCTCGACCTGCGGCCGGAAGCGGTCGATGGCCGACTGCGCCCGCGTGAGATCGCCGTCGGCCCTGCCCAGGGCGGTCGTCGCCTGGTCGCGTTCGGTCTCGCGGGCCTTCAATCGGTCTTGTGATTCCAGCAGATCCTCGTCGGCCTTGGCCGCCTGCGCGCCGAGTTCCTGGTAGCGCCGCATCGGGTCCTGGCCGTCCGGCGGCGGTGCCGGTTGCGCGCTCGCGGGGAGCGCGCCGAAGCCGAGGATCACGAGGGCGGCGGTGGCGGCGAGGGGGTGCCGCGGCGAACGCCGGTGGGGTGTCACGGGTGCCGAATCTCCTGTCGCACAGGTTCAACTATCGCGCTTAGTAGTACGGGGACCGGTGTGAGCGCCCGGTGAAGTCCTACTAGATCAGTTAGTACTAGCCGTCATGGGAGTTCGAGTCGATCTTTGCTACGGTGGGAACCGTGAGTGTCTCTCCGGCTACTCTTCGTCGGCTCGTGGTGGCGTTGCTGCTGCTGGTCGTGGCGGGAACGCAGGCGTACGGCTGCCTCGACGGGCCCGGCGAAACGGCCGTCGTCGCGGCGGCCTCGCACGATTCGTCGTGCCCGCCGAGCGAGGGACACCTGCACTCCCGACCGCTCGCCGCGGTCGCGGTGCGAAGCGACGCCTCGCCGTCCACCCCGGATTCTCTGCCTCCGCTCGCCTCGTCACCCGTCCTTTCGTTCCCGGTGAGGGAGCGCCCCCGGTCGATCGCGTTCGACCGGAGTGGCCCCCGGATACTCACCGAGCTGTGCGTCTCCCGGACGTGACCGTTCCCGCGCCGGTCCGGTCCTGTTCGCACAGCACAGAAAGACGAATCCTCGATGAACGCTGTCCTCCCTCATGAACCTCTCGCGCCTTCCCGCCTCCTCAGTACCGCCGCGCGCTGCGTGTCCCCGGCGCTGGCCGTCGGCAATACGCCCGTGCTGTGGATCGACGAACGGCTCACCGGTTCCGGCAAGGGCTTCTGGGCCAAGCTGGAGGGTTTCAACCCCGGCGGCATGAAGGATCGCCCCGCGTTGCACATGGTGGGAGCGGCCAAGGCCCGCGGCGACCTGGCGGACGGCGCGATGATCGTCGAGTCGACCAGCGGGACGCTCGGGCTCGGGCTGGCGCTGGCCGGGATCGTCCACGGCCATCCGGTCACCCTGGTCACCGATCCGGGGATGGAGCCCATCGTGCGGCGCATGCTCACCGCGCACGGCACCCGGGTCGACCTCGTCACCGAGCCCCATCCGGCGGGCGGCTGGCAGCAAGCGCGCCGGGACCGCGTCCAGCGGGTGCTCGAGGAGCGGCCCGGCTCCTGGTGCCCCGATCAGTACCACAACCCGGACAACGTGGCCGCGTACGCGACCTTGGCCGACGAACTGGCCGCGCAACTGGGCCGGATCGACGTCCTGGTGTGCTCGGTCGGCACCGGCGGGCATTCGGCAGGGACCTTCCGCGCGCTGCGGCGGTACTTCCCGCATCTGCGCCTGGTCGGCGTGGACACCGTCGGGTCGACGATCTTCGGGCAACCCGCCACCTCGCGGCTGATGCGCGGGCTCGGGTCGAGCATCCATCCGCGCAACGTCGATTACGACGCTTTCGAGGAGATCCACTGGGTGGCGCCCGCCGAAGCGGTCTGGACCTGCCGCCGTCTCGCCGCCGCCCAGTACGCGACCGGCGGCTGGAGTGTCGGCGCGGTCGCCCTCGTCGCGGCCTGGCTGGCCCGTACGCACGATCCGGACGTGCGGATCGCCGCGATCTTCCCGGACGGCCCGCAGCGCTACTTCGACACCGTCTACAACGACGACTACTGCGCGGGACACGGCCTGCTCGACGTCGTCCCGGCCGGGGAACCGGACGTCGTCGGCCATCCCGGCGAGCGGGTGGTGGAACGCTGGACCCGGTGCCGCACGATCGTGGATCCCGCGCTGTGACGGGATTTCCGGCGCGGTTCCGGTCCTTCGACCGGCCGAGCAAAGTGCTGATGGTCAACCAGTTCACCATCAACGTCGGCTTCTACATGCTGATGCCGTACCTCGCCGGCTATCTCGCCGGCCCGCTGGGACTGGCGGGCTGGGCCGTGGGCCTGGTGCTGGGCATCCGCAACTTCTCGCAGCAGGGCATGTTCCTGGTCGGGGGCACCCTCGCCGACCGGTTCGGCTACAAACCGCTCATCGTCGCCGGATGCGTGCTGCGGACGGCGGGTTTCGCGTTGTTGAGCGTGACGTCCTCGCTGCCGTCGCTGATCGTCGCGTCCGCGGCCACCGGTTTCGCCGGAGCCCTGTTCAACCCGGCTGTCCGCGCCTATCTGGCGGTGGACGCGGGGGAGCGGCGGCTGGAGGCCTTCTCGGTGTTCAACGTGTTCTACCAGGGCGGGATCCTCGCGGGCCCGGTGGTCGGGCTGGCGTTGACGGCCGTCGACTTCCGGCTGACCTGCCTGGTCGCCGCCGCGGTCTTCGGTGTCCTGACCGTGGTGCAGGTGCGGGCGCTGCCCGCGCACGAAAGCGAGGGGGAACGGTCGTCGATCTGGGCGGACTGGCGGGTCGTCGCCGGGAACCGAGCCTTCCTGCTCTTCGCGCTGGTCATGATCGGCTCGTACGTGCTCTCCTTCCAGACCTATCTGGCACTTCCGATGGAGGCGCGCCGGATCACGGGCTCGGAGACGTCGGCCACCGCGCTCATCGCCGGGCTGTTCGTGATCTCGGGCGGTCTCGCGATCGCCGGTCAGCTCAAGATCACCGCCTGGTTCAAGAACCGGTGGTCGCCCGGCACGTGTCTCGCCTTGGGGATGGTGTTCATGGCCGCGGCGTTCGTCGCGCCGCTGACGGTCGCCAGGGCGGGTCCGGTCACGGCCGGGGCGGGGTTGCTCGTCTCCGCCGCGCTGCTGGCCGTCGGCACGGTCGTCGTCTTCCCGTTCGAGATGGACACCGTCGTCCGGCTGTCGGGTGACCGGCTGGTCGCCACGCACTACGGCTTCTACAACACGATCGTCGGCGTGGGCATCCTGCTCGGGAATCTCTTCACCGGTACCGTTTTCGACCTCGCGCGCCGGGCGGGCTGGCCGGAGATCCCCTGGCTCGCTTTGACGGTGCTCGGTGTCGCCTGTGCGGTGGGGCTGCGTGCTCTCGACCGGGGCAGGCGTCTGGTCTCGGTGTAGTGCCGTCGCGAAGGCCACCGGACGCCGGTGGCCTTCGCGACGGTGTCAGACGAGCGTCTTCCAGTAGTTCCAGAAGGCCTGCAGGACCGCTGCGCCGACGACCGCGTACCAGACCACGAGGACCACGCTGTGGTAGCGGACGACCATCCGTCCTTTGTGGAGATTGTGCAGGGTCGTGTACCAGAAGACGGCGATGGTGACCGCCCAGACGACCATGCAGTACGGGCAGAGCGCGCCGATGACGTAGAGACTCTGGACCATCAGCCAATGCACGAAGACGACGCCGAGCAACGAACCCGCTTGCAGGCCCAGCCAGTACCAACGAGGGAGCCGTGCGCCGGCCAGCACCGCGACACCGGTCGTCACGACCACACTGAACCCGGCGATCCCCAGCAACGGATTGGGAAAGCCGAACAGGTCCGCCTGCGGGGTCTTCATGATCGATCCGCAGCTGAGGACCGGATTGATACTGCAGGTCGGGATGTAGGAAAAATCCTTGAGCAGCTTGATCTTCTCGATGGTGAGCACGAACGCCGCCACCAGGCCGACGGCGCCGCCGACCAGCAGCACCCACGGCGTCACGCGGGTGGCGAAGGGCGTCATTTCGCCAGTTCCTCGTCGATGACGGCCTTGAGAGCCTGATAGGACGGCGACCCCGAGAACCTGACGCCGTTGACGAAGAAGGTCGGCGTGCCCTCGACGCCGATGTTCGCACCGTCGGTGCGGTCGGCCACGACCCGGCCGAGCGTGACGGGATCGTCCAGTGCGGCCTCGAAGGCGGGCAGGTCCAGGCCGAGCTCGCGTGCGAAGCCGAGGAAGGTCTCGCGGTGGGAGACCCGCTGGTCGCCCCATTGCGACTGCCTCTCGAACATCAGGCGGTACATCGGTTCGAGCTTGCCCTGCTTGCCCGCGGCCTCCACGGTCCGCGCGGCGAGCTCGGCGTTCTGGTGGCTGGGAATGGGGAAGTAGCGCATCACGAAGGTGACGCGGTCGCCGTACTCGGCACGCAGCCGCTCGACGCCGGGATACGCGGCGCCGCACGCTTCGCACTCCAGGTCGAGGAACTCCACGACGGTCACCTTGGCACCGGCCGGATCGGACAGGCGATGGCTGTCCGGCCGGACCAGGATCGACGCGGGTACCGCGGGAGGCGCGCCGTCGCCGCCTGCCTGCGCTGTCGGGGCGTCCTCGCCCAGCCTGGTGAAGACGAGCAACGCGGCCACCACCGCGATCACGACGGCCACGACCGTCAGGGAAACCTTGGCGTTCTTGGTCATTCTGCTGAGTCCTTAGCTCGGATCCGGGCAACTGAAGGCGTGGGGCATGACCGGTCCGCCCTCGATGCGAGGGCGGACCGGTCACGACCGGGGCTGCCGATCAGGTGCGGGAAACGCAGAGCTGGACGAGAAGAGGTGTCGCCGTCGGACGTTTGAACGCCCGGGTGCCCGGCGGCACGCCCGCTGTCGCGGGCCGGCTGCGCCGGACGAGCACGAGGAGAGCGGCCAGCAGCGCCGCGCCGATCCCCGTGACGTCGTCGAGGTGGTTGTGCGGCGGTTCGGCCGGGACCAGCCAGGCGGCGTGGTCGGCGCTCAGGTGGGACGTGGCCGGGTCGCATTCGCTCGCCGGGTTCGTGGCGTGGGTCGCTTCGGCTGCGAACAGGGGAGCGCAGGGTGAGCCCGCCGCCGCGGCGCCGTCGCTGCACAGCGCGCTCTGCAGCAGGGCGACAGCGGTGAGCACGGCCAGCACGGCGAGAAGCCGCGCGGCCGTCGTCGCTGTCTTTCCGCCGGGCACGGACTGCAGAGTAAAGGTGGCCTTGTAAAGCCACGGCGAGTTCGGGGCGCGGTGAGGCGTCGGTACAGGTGGTCATCCGAAGTACGTGAAGGCCCCCTTCCTTGCGCCTTGGTACAGGAAGGGGGCCTTCGCGCGGCCGGGGCGCGTGAGGGGAACTTCGAGGGACCCAGGGTCCCTCAAGGCGTCCTTCACGGACTGCGCGGACCCGAATCGCCACCCGGATCAATTTCGTCTTCAAGTCGGATGGTGTGCAGAACTCCGATGGATCTTTCGTTCAGGACTTCGTCCTAGCGCCGGACTGCGATCATGACGCGCTTGCGGGATCGACCGGCCGCTATACAGTGGTCGCGACCCGTGAACAGTGCCTGCCAGTGGCGTGACGAGCAATCCGAAACTACTGAAAGGATCACCTTTCGTGCCGAGGTTCAAGAATGTTCTCGCTGTACTCCCGGTCTCCGACCATGCCGCCGCGGTAGCTTGGTACAAGCAGTGGATCGGGCGTGGCCCCGATGCCGAGCCCATGGACGGCGTCGCGGAGTGGCAACTCGTCGAAAACGCGTGGATCCAGGTCGCCCATGCGCCGGAGGCCGCCGGGAAGGGTTCCGTGGTCATCGGTGTCGAGGACATCGATGAAACCGTCGGCACTCTCGCCGTCCAGGGCGTGAAATGCGGCCCCATCCAGGACTACGACTTCATCAAGTTGTCCGATGTCGCGGATCCGGAAGGCAATAAGATCAACTTCGTCTGGGAGAACCCGAACTACCAGCCTCCAGCGGAGTAAGTCGAAGCGCTGAACGTCCGTGAAGGCCTCCTTCCCTACCCTCAAGGTAGGCAAGGAGGCCTTCACGGTTCGGCGACCTTGTCGTCCTGCCGCATCCTGTCGGCGAAGTCCTCCTCCTGTTCGGGATCTTCCATCCCCGCCATGGCGCGGTCCACAGTAGACGGTCCGACGCTGCTATGGCCGGGCCCACAAGGCCGTGCCCGAATCTCTGGCGGCTCGTCCAAAGTGCTCTGTTTCGGCCGGGACACATACTGGCGCCCCATCGGACGCCGAGGTCCCGGAGGTTCCAGTCAGCATGAGCGCAGCCGCGTCCTTCGTGCCGGACGAAGTTTGCCGAAAGACATTGTGCGATCGGTCGTTCGCCACGGGCCTGTCCGTGGCGGTCACCGACCGCGAGGAAGTCGTCTCGTCCGGAGTGTTCGGGCACGCCGACCAGGCCGCCGGTTCGCCGGTCACCGGGGACACGCTCTTCGAGATCGGGTCGATCACCAAGGGGATGACCTGCGTCCTGCTGTTGCGTGCCCGCGACGCGGGCCTCGTCGACCTGGACTCCCCGGTCACGGCCTACCTGCCGTGGTTCTCCGTGCGATCGAGCCACGAGCCGATCACGCTCCGCCACCTGATGACCCATACGGCGGGGATCATCGCCGGTCCGGACGTCTCCCCGGACGCCACCTTCGAGGTGTGGGCGCTGCGGGACACGGAGGCGACGACGCCGCCGGGAACCTGGTTCCACTATTCGAACGCCGGGTACAAGGCGCTCGGCCTCGTGCTGGAGGCCGTCCACCGGCGGCCGTATCACGAGCTTCTCGGCGAGCTGCTCGCCTCACTCGGGATGCACGCCTCCGCACCCGCGGTCACCCATGACCTCCGGTCGCGCCTGGCGGTGGGGTACGAACCGCGCTACGACGACCGTCACCCCGTCCGGGAAGACGGCGTCGTCCCCGCGACCTGGATCGAGAACGCCACCGCGGACGGCTGTGTCGCGGCGACGGCGAGAGACATGACGGCCTGGCTGCGGCTCCTGATCGGCAGGGACACGGGGCAGGTGAGGGAGATGCTCACGCCCGCCATCCTCGACGAGGAGGACTACCCGGGCTGCGCGTACGGGCTCGGCATGCAGGTCGGTGACCTCGACGGCCGTCCGCACACCTGGCACACCGGCGGGATGATCGGCTACCACGCGGCGATCGCCTGCGACCTCGACGCGGGGATCGGCGCCGCCGTCCTGGCCAACGGTGTCGGACCGTGGCTGGACTTGGCCGTGCACCTGGTCGCGGCCGAGCGGGCGGAGCGTGACGGTGTGCCGTCGCCCGAGTTCACGCCGCCGCTGAAGAAACCTGCTCCACCGCCAGCCGCGGAGAACCCGCCGGAGCGATGGGCGGCCTTGGTCGGGCATTACCGCTGCCACAACCCCTGGCTGTCGAATCTCCACGTCCACGCATCCGGGGACAAGCTGTGGGTCTCGGTCTGCGGCGGCGAGCCGGAACAGCTCGTTCCCTTGCCGGACGGTGCCTTCCGCGTCGGATCCGACGAGCGGTCGCCCGAGCGGCTGCGTTTCGACGTCGTCATCGACGGGGCCGCGATCCGCGCCGACTACTCCGGATGTCCCTTGTACCGCACGTTCACCCCGTAGGTGGAATCGATGAGAAAAGCGTTAGCGGCACTCGCCGCGGTGCTCCTGGCCTGCAGTGGCCTGAGCGCCTGCGCCCGTGCCGGAAGTCAAACCGCCGACGGTGACATCTACCGCCTCGGCTCCGATCAGGCCATCGACTCGATGAACCCGTTCGTCTCCGTGGTGACGACGGCGTTCGCGGTGTACGAGCAGATCTATCCGACGCTGGTCCAGCTGGATCCGGAAGGCAGGTTCGTCGCCGAGTTCGCGAGCACCTGGACCACCTCGGAGGACGGGCGGACCTGGACCTTCCGCACGCATCCCGGTGCCACCTGGTCGGACGGCAAGCCGCTCACGGCAGCCGACGCGGCGTGGACCTTGAACACGATCGCCGCGTTCAAGGACGGGCCTACCGCGGGCCTCGCCAACTATGTGTCCGATTTGGACGAAGCGAGCACGCCTGACCCGAACACCTTGGTACTGCGGTATTCCCGTCCCGTCGCGAACGTGCTCAACCGGCTCATGAGCGTGCCGATCCTGCCCGAGCACGTCTGGCGCGAGTACGCCGGCGGCGACGGGGAGGCACTGACCACCTTCCCGAACAACGCCCCGGTCGTCTCCGGTGGTCCGTTCGTCCTCGTCCGGCACGTACCCAAGCAGGTCGCCTTGTTCAAACGCAATCCGGCCTATTACGGACCGAAACCGCATATCGCGGGTTTCGGGATCCAGTTCTTCAGCTCCGACGACGCGATGATCACGGCGCTGAAGAGCCGCCAGCTCGACGCCGTCCGGACGGTACCGTCCACTTCGGTCGCCAACCTCGAGTCCGCGGGGTTCGAGGTCATCTCCTCGCCGGGACTGAGATTCGAGAGCATCACCGTCAACGCGAACCCGAAGCAGCGACCCGAGCACCGGGAGCTGGCCGACCCGTTGCTGCGCCAGGCCTTCGACCACACGATCAACCGCGCGCAGATCGTCGAGACCTCGTTGCTCGGACACGGCCGCCCCGGGGCGTCGATCATCCCGCCGGGTACCGCGAACTGGGCCGACCGCTCGCTCCAGCCGACCCCGTTCGACCTCGGCGCCGCGAACCGGCTGCTCGACCAGGCCGGCTACCGGCGGGGCCCGGACGGGACCCGGATCGCGAACGGCCACCCGATGGACTACCCGGTCATCCTGCCGGAGGACACCTACGGCGGCGCGGGCCTGCGCTCGTTCCAGATCATCCGGTCCGACTTCGCGAAGATCGGCGTGCGCCTCACCGCGAAGCTGCTGGACAACGCGGCGGCCAACGAGGCGGTGATGGCCAACGAGTCCCAGGACTTCGCGATGACCATGTGGGGCTGGAGCGGCGGGACGGGCGATCCCGACGACACGCTCAACTACCTGACCTGTCAAAGCTGGGGGATCCTCAACGACACCGGGTACTGCAGCGAGGAATGGGACGACCTGTACGCGCGGCAAGGCGCCGCGATGACGCCCGCCGAACGGCACGGGATCGTCGACGAGATGCAGCGGCTCGCCGCCCGCGAACGGGTACTGCTGGTGATCGCCTATCCCGATTCGATCGAAGCGCATTCGCGGGAGTGGGTCGATCTCCCGCAGGTGGGCGGCAACTCGTTCTCCTCGGAGTCGAAGATCCCGCTTCTTTCCGTGCGACGGGCGGGCTGAGCCATGCGCGTCCTGGAGTACGTACTGCGCCGGGGGATCTTCTCCCTGGTGACGATCTTCCTCGCGATCACCGGCAATTTCTTCCTGTTCCGGGTGCTGCCCGGCGACGCGGTGAGCAATCTGGCCAAGGTGCCCCATTCCACCCCGGAGCTGCAGCACGCCCTGATGGTCCGGTTCGGCCTGGACAAGTCCAAATGGGACCAGTACCTCATCTACCTGAAGAACCTGCTGCACGGTGATCTCGGGGTTTCCTTCACCTACCAGGAATCCGTGAGTCATCTGTTGCTGGACGACCTCGAGAACACGGTGGTGCTGGCCGGTGTCGGCACGCTGGGAGCGATCTTCATCGGGATCCTCTCCGGCGTCATGTCCGCCTGGCGACGATCCTCTCCGCTCGACCACCTCAACACCGGCGTGGCGACCCTGGTCTATTCGTTCCCCGCACAGTGGCTCGGCCTCGTCCTGCTGATCCTCTTCGCCGGGGTCCTGCCGGCGGGCGGGATGTCGGACCAGTTCCTGTTCGACAGCCCGCCGTTCTGGCAGCACGCGGCGGACGTGGGCGGTCACCTGGTCCTGCCCGCGGCGACCATGATCCTCACCGCGTACGGCGGCTACACGCTGGTCGTCCGGTCCTCGGTGCTGGAGACACTCGGCGAGGACTACGTACTGACAGCGCGGGCGAAGGGGATCCCCGCCCGCCGGGTGGTCTGGCGTCACGCCGTCCGCAACGCCCTGCTGCCGATCGTCACCATGGTCGCGCTCGACCTCGGCTACGTGGTGGGCGGCGCGGTGCTGGTCGAGGTGATCTTCAGCTGGCCGGGCCTCGGCATGGCCACCTTCACCGCGATCGGCCAGCGGGACTACCCGATGATCCAGGGCGCCTTCCTGATCCTGACCGTCTCGGTGATCCTGCTGAACTTCGTCGCCGATCTGGTCTGTTTCCGACTCGATCGAAGGGTGAGCGCATGAGCGTCCGCATCGGTGACACCGGGGCCGACGGCCGGGCCGGGATCTTCCGCAAAGTGCTGCGCGACCACAAGTCCGCGGCGGTCGGGCTGGCGCTCATCGCGCTTTTTGTGCTGGTCTCGATTCTCGCGCCCTATCTTTCGCCGCACAGCGCTGTCGAGAGCAGTTGCGCCGTCTTCGAACCCCCGTCCGCGCGGCATTGGCTCGGCTGTGACGACGGCGGCGTCGACATGGTTTCCCTGCTCATGCACGGCGGGCAGACCTCGCTCGTCGTCGCGTTCACCGCGACCCTGGTCTCGATGGCGATCGGCGGCACGGTCGCCATCGTGGCGGGCTACTTCGGGGGCTGGCCCGACACCGTCCTGATGCGCGTCACCGACGTCCTGCTGGTCCTGCCGGATCTGGTGCTGGCGATGGTGATCGCCGCGGTGTGGGGGCCGAGCCTGTTCCACGTGATCCTGGTGATCGGCCTGCTGCAATGGACTTCCACCGCCCGGATCGTCCGCGCCGAGGTGATGTCGTTGCGCGAACGGGCTTATGTCAAACGCGCGAGAGGACTCGGCGCGAGCAACGGCCGGGTGATCGTCCGGCACATCCTTCCCCACGTCGGACCGCTGCTGATCGCCAACACCGTGCTGACCGTTTCGGCGGCGATCTACCTGGAGACCGCGCTGGCCTTCCTCGGCCTGCAGGATCCCAGCGTCACGACCTGGGGCACGATCCTGGAACACGCGTTCGCGCGGACCGCGATCAGTTCCGGTGCCTGGTGGGCGATCGTGCCCGACGGCTTCGTCATCGCCGCGGTGAGCATCGGGTGCTTCCTGCTCGGGCGGGCCATCGAAGACGCGCTGAACCCCCGGCTCAAGGTCTCGCATCTCTCGGGGCGGCGCTGGCGTCTGCGCGCCCTCGTCGCGAAGGGGGCGAACGCCCGATGAGCGTGTTGGAAGTCAGCGATCTGCACGTCTGGTTCGATCTGCCGCACGGCGGCCAGGTCCACCCGGTCGACGGCGTGAGTTTCGCACTAGAGCCCAGCGAGCGGTTCGGCCTCGTCGGAGAGTCCGGCTGCGGGAAGACCACCACCATCCTCGCGTTGATGGGACTGCTCCCGGCGACCGCGTCGGTCTCCGGCCAGGTCCGGATCGACGGCACGGACATCCTGGCCGACGGCGAGGACTCGGTCCGCGGCCACCGCTGGCGGGACATCGCGATGGTGTTCCAGGGCGCGATGAACGCGCTCAACCCGGTCAAGACGGTGGGCTGGCAGATCGCCGAACCGATGGCCCACCACGGCGTCGCCCGCGGGAAGCGGGCCCGCGAACGGGTCCGGGAGCTGCTCGAACTCGTCGGCATCCCCGCCGCGGCCGCGAACCGCTATCCGCACGAGTTCTCCGGTGGCATGCGCCAGCGGCTCTCCATCGCGATGGCGCTGGCCTGCGAGCCGAAGATCCTGCTCGCCGACGAACCGACGACGGCGCTGGACGTGATGGTCCAGGCGCAGATCCTCGAACTGCTCACCCGGCTGACCGACGAACTCGGCATGGCGCTGGTCCTGGTCACCCACGACCTGCCGGTGGTGACGCAGTTCTGTCACCGGGCCGCGGTGATGTACGCCGGGAAGATGGTCGAGGACGGTCCGGCGGACGAGCTCACGTCGGCCTCCCGGCATCCGTACACCCGGCTGCTGTTCGCGGCCACGCCGGATCTGTACGGGCGGGAACCGCTCGTCTCCATTCCCGGCGCGCCGCCGAGGCTGGACGCCGAGATCACCGGCTGCGCCTTCCGGCCCCGGTGCGACGTGCCGATGGACCGCTGTGGCGGCGAGCATCCGTTGCTGCGCACCGCCGGGCCCGGCCATCGCGCCGCCTGTTTCCGCAACGAAGAACCGGTGGAGTCACGATGAATCAGGCCCTGCTCGAGGTCGAGGACCTCGCGATCCACTACCCGGTGCGGCGCGGCGTCGTCCAGGCGCTGGCCAGACGTCCCCGAAGCGTCGTGCACGCGGTGGACGGCGTCAGTTTCCGCCTCGGCCGCGGCGAGATGGTCGCCGTCGTCGGCGAGTCCGGCTGCGGGAAGTCCACCACCGCCTCGGCGATCTGCGGGCTCGTCCGGCCGACGGCCGGATCGGTCCGGCTCGACGGCGCGGAGATCAGCGGGCTTTCCGAGCGCGCGAAACGACCCGTTCGCCGCCGGGTCCAGATGATCTACCAGGATCCGTACGAGTCACTGGATCCGTTGTGCCGGGTCCGGGACATCCTGGAGGAACCGATGCTGATCCACGGCATCGGTGATTCCAAGGAGGCGCGCGCCACCTTGATCGAGGAGTCCCTCGAACGCAGTGGACTCGCGCCTGCCAAGGCATTCCTCGACCGCTACCCGCACGAGCTCTCCGGTGGCCAGCGGCAACGGGTCGCCATTGCCGCCGCACTCGTCCTCGATCCCGACGTCCTGCTGGCCGACGAACCGGTTTCGATGCTGGACGTCTCCGTCCGCGCCGGGGTGCTCACCTTGCTGGACACCCTCCGCAAGGACCGGGACACGGGGATCCTGATGATCACCCACGACCTGTCCACGGCCGCGCATTTCGCCGACCGGATCGTCGTGATGTACCTCGGCAGGATCGTCGAACAGGGACGCGCCCACGACGTGGTCCACCACCCCAAACATCCCTACACCAAGGCATTGCTGTCCGCCGTGCCCAAACGGGAGCCGGGGGAGCGGACGAAGCCGCGGTTGCTCACCGGCGAGACCCCGGATCCGGTCGACATCCCGCCGGGATGCCGGTTCCGTTCCCGCTGCCCGGTCGGCGAAAACGACTGCGAGGTCTCGGATCCGGCACTGCGGGCCGGACCGGGGGACGCGGATTCCGGCCACGAAGTCGCTTGCCTGCACGCCTGATCTCGTGAGTGGTAAGGGCGGTTCTAACCGTCCTTACCACTCACGAGGCCCACTCGAGAAAGGACACACAGTGCCTCCAGAACTCGTCATCCGGGGAGGTTCGGTCGTCGACGGCACGGGAGCCCCCGCCCGTCGGGCCGACGTTGCGATCTCCGGGGACCGCGTCGAAGCCGTCGGAGAACTTCCCGACTCCGGCTGCCCGGTGCTGGACGCCGAGGGCTGCGTGGTCGCGCCGGGGTTCATCAACGTCCTCAGCCACGGCTACGAAACCCTGCAACTGGACCCCCGGGGCCTTTCCGATCTGTACCAGGGGATCACCACGGAGATCTTCGGCGAGGGACGGTCGCTGGGACCGGTCACCGGCAAGATGGCCGACATCGTCGGCGGCGAGCCGCAGCAGTACGGCGTCCGGACGAGCTGGCCTCGTCTCGGTGACTTTCTCGGCTACCTCGAGAAGGCCGGGGTCGGCCTGAACGTCGGCAGCTTCGTCGGCGCGGAGAACCTGCGGATGCCCTTCGCCGGCAACGAGGACCGGCCGTTGACCGACGACGAACTGGCCGCCGCCTGCGAGCTGCTCGACGCCGAGCTCGCCGACGGTGCCCTCGGCGTGGGATCCGCGTTGATCTATTCGCCGGGAAGCTATGCCTCCACCGAGGAACTGATCGCGTACGCGCGGGTCCTCGCCCGGCACGACGCGCTCTACATCTCCCACATCAGGGGTGAGTCCGAGAGGCTCCTGGAGTCCGTCGACGAACTCATCCGGATCGCGAGGGAGTCCACCGCCCGGGCGGAGATCTACCACCTGAAGGCTTCCGGCCGCGAGAACTGGCCCGCGATGAACAGCGTGTACGAACGGGTGGAGCAGGCGAGAGCGGCCGGGATCCAGGTGACCGCGGACGTCTACCCGTACGAGGCGGGTTCCACGTTCCTTTCGGCGTTCATCCCGCCGAAGTTCCACGAGGGCGGTCACGGTGAACTGGCCGCCCGGATCGCGGACGGGGAGACCAGGGCCGCGATCAAGACGGCCATCGGCAGTCCCGGGACGGACTGGGACAACCTGTACCTCGGATCGGGCGGCGCGGACGGGATCCTCCTGCTCGGCGACGGAGAACTCAAAGGCAGGACACTCGCCGAGGTCAGCGCCACCTGGGGCGACAGCGACCCTCTCGACACCCTGCTCGACATCGTCGCCGCGCATCCGAAGCTCCTGGTGGCCGAGTTCACCTCGTCCGAGGCACACGTCCTGCGCGCGCTCCGGTTCCCGTGGGTGTCGGTGTGCACGGACTCGGAGGCCCTCGCCGCGGAGCCGCCGTTCACCGACACCTCCATCCATCCCCGCACGTACGGCGCCTTCGCCCGCGTGGCCGGACGCTACGTCCGTGAGGGAGTGCTGACCCTCGAACAAGCCGTGCGGTGCATGACGAGCCTGCCCGCGGAGAACCTCAGGCTGGCCGATCGCGGCGTGGTCCGTCCCGGCGCCTTCGCGGATCTGACAGTCTTCGTGCCCGAAGAGGTCCAGGACAACGCCACCTACCTCGAGCCGCACCGGTACGCCGACGGCATGCGTCACGTCCTGGTCAACGGCCGTATCGCGTTCCAGGACGGCAAGCCGACCGGGACACTCGCCGGACGGGCGCTCCGACGGCGCCGGTGACGCTCACCAGCCGAGCTGATCGCCCAGCCGCAACCGCAGCCACAGCACCAGGCGCTCGTCCGGGTCGGCGAGATCGAAGCCGAAGATCTCCTCGGCGCGGGACAGCCGGTACCGGATCGTGTTCGGGTGCACGGAAAGCAGGCTGGACGCGGCCGCGGTGTCGCTGTTGGAGTCCAGGTAGGCGAGGAGGGTGGACGCGTAGGTCGTGCCGTGCTCGAGGTCGTGCGCGCGGATCGACGGCCCGAGCCTGCGGGGCAGCGCCTCGTGCGCGACGAGGATCTGGGCCAGGGCGGACAGCGTCGCGCCTGCCCACACCTCGTCGATCGAGGCCACCTGACAGGCCTCCGGCTCGCCCGGCCGTTCGGTGAGCGCGCGGAGGACCAGGTCCGCGTCGGCGCGCGAGTTCGCGATCGAGCGGAGGTCGGGGACCAGCGAACCGAGACCCGCTTGGACGCGCACCCGCAGCGCGCCGTGTGCTCGCCGGGCGATCCCGGCGACGAGATCGCGGTGCGCGTTCGGCGCCGGCCCGCCCGGCAACAGCGCGTAGACCGTGCCGTCGATCAGCGCGCAGCCGTGTTTGCCGTAGTGGGCCTCGCAGTGCAGGCTCACCAGGTCGGCGAGCCGGGTGGCCGCGTGGACCGCGAGCACCTCGTCGGCGTCTTCGGGACCGATCGCGAACGCGGCCACCGCCACCCCGGCGTTCGGGTCCAGGCCGAGTTGCGGGGCCACGGCGGTGACACTGCCCGGGTCGGCGAGCAGCCGCCGCACCAGGTCCGCGCGACGGCGCCGGACGGCGTCGTCCGCGGTCCGGGCCGCGAGCAGATGCAGCGCGGCGATGTCCGCGGCGTCGAAGAGGGCCTGATCGGCCGCCTGATCGAGACCGTTCTCCGCGTCGACGACCCAGATCGACCCGAGTACCTCGTTCCCGGCGCGAACCGCGACGCCGAGGCGGGGGAGACCGCCGGGAATGGCCGGGAACCGGCAGGTGCGCCGAGCCTGGGTGAGCGCCTGGTACTGCTCGTCGTAATGGTCCGGGGCGTCCGGCACCTGGAGGCCGAGAATGCCCTGGCGGCGGCCCTCGTCGATGCCCTGACCGGGCAGCGTCGAGTAGGAAAGGATGCGCCGGTACGGATCCTCGATCGTGGTCGCCCCGCCGACCATGCCCGCGATCGCGTTGGCCAGTGCGAAAAGATCGCCGACGGCCGGGCTGCCGGTGCCCTGCGTGGCCCGCGCCGCGGAGGCGAGGGCCGAGGAGATCATGGCGTCGAGATGGTGCCAGGCCACGGCTTCGTCGGCGGCGAGCAGAACGAGACCGGACCGCTGTGCGGCTTCGGCCAGTTCCGCGACCGGCTCGCCGAAACTCTTCACCACCACGCACGCGTGACCGGCCTCGGCCGCGGCTTCGACAAGGTCTTTCGCCTGGGACTCGGCCGTGCCCACCCCGACGGCGAGCAGGATCGCGCCCTTCACCGGAGGCAGCGGGGAACGTCGCTCGTGGATGAGCACGCTCGAGACCGGGACCGGCCGGTCCGGCAGCGCGGTCAACGGCCGGACCAGGGAAGCGCCCAGTGCGTCGAGGACCTGTCCGAGGTCCGGTTCCTCAGTGTCGAGCATGTTCACCTCTTTAGCCGGTCGCACAAAACATTCACGAATTCTCTGGACCGGCACTCGTAGGCGGGTGGCCAGTGTGGACGTGAGGCTGTCAGCATGCACCTTCCAGGCAGGGCGCCGCGGGCCGCCCCGACGACAGTACCCACGGCGGCCCGGGCGAGTGCCGTCGAAGTCGCCGCGCGTGCCGCGGCCCGTGCGGGTGTCCGGATCCGGCTGGCCGAAGACCTCGTCACGGTCGAGGCGGTTTCGCGTTTCCTCGCCGGGGTATGGCAGACACCCGAACACCAGCCACCGCTCGGAGTCGACGCGTTGCGCGCCTTCGCGCACGCCGGCGGCGCCGTGCACTACTCCAGCGACGGGGACGAGGTCATCGCGGCCTCCGTGCTGTTGTTCTGCCGACCTGCTTCCCGAGCCGTCTACTCGATGATCGCCGCCGCACGCACGAGTGATCGCGGAGTGGGTTTCGCCCTCAAGCAGGCACAGCGGGTGTGGGCGCTCGACCACGGCGCGACCTCCATGATCTGGACCTTCGATCCGCTGGTGAGCCGCAACGCCCACTTCAACCTGGCCAAACTCGGCGCGACCGCCGGTGAGTACCGGGTGAACTTCTTCGGCCACATCGACGACGGTGTCAACGGGCACGACGAGACCGATCGGCTCACCGCCGTCTGGTCACTCGCCGAGCCGCGACCGGATCACGTCGTCGGACCCGACTTCGGGAGCGCGGAGGTCGACGCGGCCCGCGCGCCGGACGGCAGGGCGCTCAGCGCCCGGGACGAAAACGGTCACTGGTGCCGGATTCCCGCCGACATCGTCGCCACCCGCCGCGAGGACAGGGAACTCGCGGCCGCATGGCGGGAAGCGGTCCGCGGTGTCCTGCTCCCGGCCTTCGACGCGGGTTTCACCGTGACCGGCTTCAGCAGGGCCGGCTGGTACCGCCTGACCAGAACGGAGCAGCCGTGAAGATCGAGCTCGTCGAACTCGTCGAGGTCCGCCTTCCCCTCGTCCGTCCTTTCAGGACTTCGTGCGGGATCGACACCGAGCGGCGCACCCTGCTGCTGCACGTGGTGACCGACGCCGCCGAAGGCTGGGCGGAGTTCGGGGGAGACCCCGAACCGATGTACAGCGCGGAGTTCGCCGCCGGGGCCGAACGTGTCCTCACCGATCATCTCGTGCCGAGGGTCACCGCGCTGGACCGGCCGACCGCCGCCCGGATCGCCGGCGCGATGGTCCCGGTCAAAGGCAACCCCATGGCCAAGGCACTGCTCGAAACGGCGATCCTCGACGCCGAATGCCGCGCGCACGAGATGCCGCTGGCGACCTACCTCGGCGGGGTGCGCGACCGCGTCGCCGCGGGGGTGTCCGTGGGGATCACGGACACGATCGCGGACCTGCTGGAAACGGTGTCCGGCTATCTGGAGCAGGGCTACGTCCGGATCAAACTCAAGATCGAACCGGGCTGGGACCTCGAGCCCGTCCGCGCCGTCCGCCGAGAGTTCGGTGACGGCACCGCGTTGCAGGTCGACGCGAACACCGCCTACTCGCTCACCGACGCCGAACACCTGCGCCGCCTCGACGACTTCGGCCTGGTCCAGATCGAACAACCGCTCGCGGAGGACGATTTGCGCGGCCACGCCGAGCTGGCGAAGCTGTTGCGCACACCCCTCTGCCTCGACGAGTCGATCCACTCCGCGCGCGACGCCGCCACCGCGATCGCGCTGGGCGCCTGCCGCATCGTCAACATCAAGCCCAGCCGGGTCGGGGGCTACCTCGAGGCCCGCCGGATCCACGATGTCTGTGTGGCGCAGGGGATCCCCGTCTGGTGTGGCGGAATGCTCGAAACCGGGATCGGTCGCGCGCAGAACCTGGCGCTCGCCGCGCTGCCCGGATTCGTGCTGCCGAACGACATCTCCGCCTCCAGCCGCTACTACGCCGAGGATCTCACCGAAGCGTTCCGGCTCGACGGCGGCTCACTGTCCGTTCCGGACGGTCCGGGCAGCGGAGCGACCGTGCTACCGGCGGTGCTCGATCGCTACGCCGTCACGACACGGAAGTTGTACCCACAGTGAAAGGAGACATCATGCGAGGTTGGACCACTGTCGCCGCAACCTTGGCGGTCACGGCTTCTTTGGTGGCGGTGCCCGTCTCGTCGTCCGCGGTGCCACGATGCGACCCCCAACCCATCCAGACCGCGTTGGGATTACTGAAGAAAGCCGGTATCCCCGGGGTCTCCGTGACGGTGAAAAGCCCGCGCTGCGGCGTGTGGACCGGCGGCGTCGGTGTCGCCGACCGGGCGACGGGCCGCAAGGTCACCGGCGGCGAACACAGCCGGATCGGCAGCAACACCAAGACCTGGACGGCCACGGTCGTCCTCCAGCTCGTCGGCGAAGGCAGGATCGATCTCGACGACACCGTCGAGGATTTCTTCCCGAAACTCATCCGCACCAAGGACTACGACGGGCGCAAGATCACGGTCCGGCAGCTCCTCCAGCAGACGAGCGGCCTGCCCGACTTCCTCGACGCGCCGTTCTGGGAAGACGAGGAAGCGCACCGCTGGGATCACATCGAGCCCCTGCAGACGGTCCGGCAGGCGCTGGCCCTGCCCCCGCCCGACGACCGGGCCCCGTCGGGCTTCGCCTACTCCAACACCAACTACAACCTGGCTGGCATGATCGTCACGAAGGTGACCGGCCGCAGCATCGGCACCGAGATCACCCAGCGGATCATCAGGCCCCTCGGCCTGTGCGGCACCAGCTGGCCCGGCGACCGGACCACGCTCCCCAAGCCTGAACTGCGGAGCTACGTGGTCAGGAACGGGGCCTTGGCGGACAGGACGGAATGGAACACGTCCGCTCCCGACGCGTCGGGAGCGCTGATCTCGACCGGCGCCGACGCGACCGTCTTCTGGAACGCGCTGCTGACCGGGAAACTGCTGGCGCCCGCCCAGCTCGCCGAGATGAAGAAGACCGTCGACGACGGCTCGGGCGAGGGCTACGGCCTGGGCGTCGAGCGCTACGAGCTCACGCCGGGTCTCGTGACCTGGGGGCACAGCGGCGGGATGCCGAGCGGCCACGAGTTCAGGAACGCCGTCACCGAGGACGGCCAGCGGTCCGTGACCTTCCTGATCAACACGGACGAGTACAAGTGGCAGGACGTCGACGTCGCCATCGGTGACCTCGTCCGCGACATCCGCTGACCGCCCGAGATCGGCGTGGCGGGTTTTGTCGGTGCTGTTCGCCATCATGGAGCGGTGCCGAACGCCGAACGCTTGGTCCTGTCACTCACGGGGCCGGACAGTCACGTGATAAAACTCGCCCCGGGCCAGGGAAACCTGGTGATCGGGCCGTCCACCGGCGACGGTGGACGGCCCGACGCGATCGTCGATCCTCGGGATCGGATCGATTGGTCGGTCTTCGATCACTTCACGGGGCCCGTCGGCCACCCCTGGCCCCGGTACTTCACCTACCGGGGCGATGACACGGGTTTCCTGGAGTGGGCCCGCACCCGGCGGATCGAGCGGTTCGATTGGGCTCCGATGACCGCGGCCGCCGTCGATGCGGGCCAGGCCAAGATCTCGGTGTTCACGATTCGTTTGGGTACGGCGCCGGTGGAGGTGGCCGTACCTCGGTCACCGGACGGCCGCCACGAGTTCGCGGTGGCAGGGGACCTTTCGCTCCTCAGCGCCATCACGTCCAAGACGTCTTCGGATCCAGGGCCAGGGTCGGTGGCCTTCTCTCCCACGATCCGGCCTGGCCTGGCCGGTGAACCGGTGCGGTTGCCGGACTTCCCGGCCTTGGCGGCCGCGACGAATGTCAGTGTCAGCTGTGCGTCGCTGCGTCAGGCCTTCGATTGCGCTGGGTTGGCGCAGTTCGCCGGCGCCAGGTCGGTGAGTTTGAGCGGCCGCCTCGTGAACCTGGAAGCAGTTGGCCCTGCTGAGAAACCTGGAGAGCCTCCGCTTGTCCGACAGCCCCGATCTGTCGTCCTTTCCGGCTTTGGAAGAGTTCCCGAACCTGCACCAGTTCATGGCCTGGAACGTGGAGGAGGAAGCCGGAAAGCGCCTGCGATCCGAGTTGCGCGGGCTGACCAAGAGTTCCGGCCGGACCTGGGAACACAGTGGAGTGTCGCAATTACGTGCCCCTGCCTGGTTCGTCACGGAGTACGGGTTGCCGTTTTCCGAATGGCCCGCCAAGACAGGCCGGTTCGCCACCAAGACCTACCGCGCCGCCGCGCTTGGCATCAAGAACGCGAAGTCTGTGGCGGAGACGGCGGAAGTCGTTCGCGACTTCGTCCGGGCGTTCAACACCCGGCCCGACATCGACACGATCGAACGGGAAGACCTCGGTGAAGCGGTCGCCCTCCTGGTCGACGGCGAGCCGTTCGGCGTCACCGAGGAACTCGCGCTGTCGTGGTTCGACGAGGAGCGTGACTACTGAGTTCGAGCTCTTGACAGCTCCCGGCGTCGTTCATACATTCATGCAGGCGTTGTCACTTTGTATGAATGACGCTGGGAGCTGATCCTCATGCGACTCGGCAAGACCGCCGTCGTCCTCGGTGGCAGTGCCGCCGGCCTCTGCACCGCGGGCGCACTCGCCCCCTACTTCGACCAGGTCCTGGTGCTCGAACGGGACGAACTGCCCGCCGAGGCCGAACACCGGCGCGGAGTGCCGCAGAGCAAACACCCGCACTTCCTGCTGAACTCCGGCCGCCGCGCGATCGGCGAGCTGTTCCCCGGGTTCGAGGACGACCTCATCGCCGCCGGGGGACTGCATCTCATGCCGTCCATGGACGCCGCCTATCTCGACGGGGCGGGCTGGTCGGCGCGGAAACGCAGCGCGATGACGATGATCTACAGCTCGAGGATCCTCATCGAGCGCGTGCTGCGCGACAAGGTCCGTGCCCTGCCCGGGGTCGTGATCCGCGAAGGCGTGGCGGTGAGCGGCCTGACCACCCGGGACGGCGACGTCACCGGGGTCGGGTTCTCCACACGCGACGGCGACGAGCACGTCGACGCCGATTTCGTGGTGGACGCGATGGGCCGCGGCTCCTCGGTCGGCGCCTGGCTGGCGGCCGCCGGGTGGCCCGAGCCCGAGGTGCGGACCCTCGACGCCAAGGTCACTTACACCTCGCGCTGGTACGACCTGCCGTCCCGCGACGAGCGGCCCGCGTCCTGGTGGTGGCGGCACCTGGTGATCATGCCGACCCCCGACAAGGGCCAGCATCCCGCCGAGCACGAGTTCCTGGTCAACTTCTTCCCCATCGAAGAGAACCGCGTCATCGCGTGCATGGGCTCGTGGGGACTCGAAATGCCGCGTACCACCGAGGCGTTCGTCGAGTCGGCCCGCCGGGTGCGGGCGCCGCTGTTCGCGGCCGCGATGGACCGGTCCACCCCGACGTCGGAGGTGCACCTGACCCGGTCGACCGGCAACAAATGGCGCCGCTACGACCGTCTCCGCACCCCGCCGGGGCGCCTGGCGTTCGTCGGTGACTCGATCTGCGCGTTCAACCCGTTCTACGCACAGGGAATCAGTTCCGCCGCCGGTTCGGCGCTGCTGCTGCGAGGGCACCTCGCGGGTGCCGACCGTCTCGACACCCGATTCTCCGCCCGTTTCCTGGCCGCGCAACGGAAACTGCTCGCCGTGCCCTGGAGCTTGGCGATGGCGAGGGATCAGGGATATGCCTGCGCGGTGGGTACCGAAAAAGCGGGGGAGTGGAAGCGGCGTCTCCTCGCGGCGGTGTCCGGCCCGGCGTTCCGGCTCATCGTCGGCGCGTCCCGCGAGGACGACGTGGTGGACGAGCACTTCGCGAAGGTGTTCAACCTCGACGAGTCACTGCGCGACATGATGACCAATCCTCGGGTGCTCGCGGGGCTCCTGCGCTACCGGATCCGCGCCGCGCTGGGGCGGCACCGGGTTCCCTTCGACTTCGATGCCCGTGCCGAGCCGCCGGTCACGGACTACTCGCCGGCGGCTTCGCGATGAGCGCCGTCTGCGGGCCGGACGCGGAGGCCGTCACCCGCGGTCTCGGGTTCGACTGCCACGACGTTTCCCCCTGGCTTTCGATCCGCCCTCCTGGGGAAGCCGCGCACTGGACGATGCCGCTGCTGGAACTGCTCGTCATCGGCGGCGCCGTCTTCGCGCTGGTGCATGCGATCCGCCGTCACCGCGCGGGCGATCCGGTCAACCTGGCGCTGTGGTGCGCCTCCCTGGTCTACCTCTTCGTCATCGAGCCGCCGCTGTACTTCCCGGAGTGGTTCGGCCTCGAGCGGCAGTACGGATTCATCTTCGCCCACAACCGGTTCAGCGTGCAGTTCATGGCGGATCGGCTGCCGCTCTACATCGTGGCGTTCTATCCGATGATCAGCCAGCTCGCCTACGAGCTCGTACGGTCACTCGGGATCTTCCGCGCCCGCGGCGCGCTGATCGGATCGGTGGCCGTCGCTTTCGCCTGTCAGGTGTTCTACGAGGTCTTCGATCACCTCGGGCCCCAGCTGAAATGGTGGGCCTGGAACGGGAACAACCGGATCGTCAACCAGCCCGCGCTGGACGCGGTGCCCATGAACAGCATGCTGCTCTTCGCCTCCGTCTCCATGGGGGCGATGACCTACCTCGTCGTACGCCTGACCGGCACACGACGCGGATGGTCCCTCGCGGCACGCATCCTGCTGGCCGGTGTGCTCACCCCGCTGACCATGGCGATCGCCGGACTCCCGTCGAGCCTGTTCGCCGGGAACACCACCGCGCAGGCCTGGGTGCTCGGCGCCGAACTGGCCTTGCTGTGGCTGGCAGGCACGTGGATCTTCGTCCGGCACCGAGGCCCCGGCCTCCCCCTGCCCGCCTTCGCCAGGTTCTATCCCGCCGTCTACCTGGGCGTCATGGCCGTGTTCTGGCTCGGCGCACTGCCTTCCTTCCTCGCCGCCGAGGGCGGCATCACCGAAGCCGGCACCCCGATCGGCAGCGGCCTCTACGCGCTCGCCTGCTTCCTCGGCGCCGGGCTGATGCTCGCCGCGCTGTACCGCGTGCGGCGCGAGGCACCTGCCGCCGTCTGAGCTTCTCCTTCGGGGAAGATGGGGTCATGGGGCACCACGGATGGCAGGGCAACCCGCCCGGAACCGAGCGCGAGGCACGCCGCCGGATCGTCGAAGCGGCGACGGCCTGCATCGACCGCGTCGGCCTCGCCAAGACCAGCCTCTCCGACGTCGCCGCGGAGGCCGGCATCACCCGGCAGACCGTCTACCGCTACTTCGCGAGCCTGGCCGACATCCTCGGCGCGGTCGCGCTGGACCGCGTCGAGGAGTTCGCCGGGCGGATGGAGCGGCACCTGGCCACATTCGGCACCGCCGTTGAGGTCGCCGTGGAATCCGTGGTGTTCGGCGTACGGGTGGTTCCCGCCGAGCCGTACCTGGGACTGCTGCTGAAGGCGGGCGAAGCCGACGTCTTCACCGTGGCGGTGACGTCGTCACAGTCCTTCTCTCTCGGCGCGAGGATCCTGCGGAACGTGCCGGTCGATTGGGCCGCGGCGGGCGTCGAGTCCGATGAGGACTTCGAAGGGCTCGCCGAGATGCTGATGCGGCTGTTCCTCTCGTTCCTGCAGTACCCCTCGGAGCCCGCGCACACCGATGAGGAGTTGCGCGCGCTCGTCCGTCGCTGGATCGGGCCGGCGCTGGGCGGCTGACCCGGTCGGGCTACATCTGCCGCTCGATGGTGTGAAGGCGGTCGAGGAATGACGCGGCCTCCGACTCACCGGCGAACCTCTCTCGCAGGATCCCGGAGAGATCGCGGGCCACGAGGAGGAGAGAGGGGAGCGACGTGCGCTCTCCGTCGAGCGCACGTTGACCGCGTCCGATCGCCTCGTCGAGGTCTCCTTCGCGAGCCGCGACGACACCGAGGGTGATCTGAGCTTCGGAGACTCTCATCGGCCAGCGGTCGAAATCGGTACTTGCTCGGATCCACCACGAAGTGGTTGTCGATACTGTCCGGGTACGGCATCGCCTCAAGAAGGGTGCGCCCCTTCTCCAAAGCGACTTGCATCTCCTCCCCGCGGCCCATGCGAGCCCAGGCTTTCGCTTCTTGTGCTGCCAACTGGACCGACACACTGTGCTTGCCAGCGACAGCTTGACCGGCTTCCGCCGCGATCGTGACGTCGAGGTAGTCGCCTCGCGTCAACGAGAACCAGGCGCGCATCTCATGAGCCCAGCCCATGATTCCGCCGCTGCCGGAAGCCTTCCCCAGACCGAGGGCGGTGTTGCGGCTGGCTTCCGCCGAGGCCCGGTCGCCGAGGTCGTACTCGAGGCATCCGACCAGCAGCGCGAGCCAGCCGGCCAGTTCCTGCACGTTCCGTTGCTGCCGAAGGGGCAGTCTCTGCATCCCGATCAGCCGACGAAGCCACCGGCGACCTTCGGGAATCAGCTCGGCCGGCGGGCGTCGGGAGTACTCGGAACACAGCTTGTCGACGACGATCCGGACAGCTTCGAGAGTGGCTTCGTTGACTTCGGACGCTTGAAGCCGGCTAACGACCTCCAGCGTGTCCATGCCGGTATCGAAGGTTGCGGTCGGACGTCCGGGTGGCGGGAACAGGGCTGCTGTCACAGTGCCGAGCGTCGCCGCGATCATCGGCTGGTGGGAGGCGTCGGGCATGTCGTCGCCTTGTTCCCATGCCTCCCAGCGTCGGCAGAGGTCGTCGTTTTCCGGCAACGGGGCGCCGATGTGCTCGCGCATTCGCCGAGCGACGTCGGCTGGCGTCCATTCGCGTGCCTCGCGCAGGGTGCGCATGCGCCGGGCCCACGGCGGAAGATCGGCGGTCATCAGGTTTTGTCCCCCTCGGCGTCCGGCCATCCAGTGTGACAGTGGATGGCCGGACAAGCACCTGATCGCCTTTCTTCGCCCGGCTCACTCGAGCGGAATTCAGCCGTTGAAATAGCACTGGAAGAGCAGATCGTCCAGCCGGATCGTTCCACCCTGTCCCGTGGTGCCGTAATCGACGGTTCGGACGAGCACCGAGGTCCTGCCGTTCAGATTCCATCGATCCGTGTACAGCTGCTGGTAATTCTGGCTCCCCGCGTACATGGCCGATTTCCGGTAGAGCATGTTCCCGAAGAGGTCCCAGATCTCGATCGCCACTTCTTGGCGAATGACCAGCGGTTGTATCCAGACGGCGGCCGCGCAGCTCGTTTCGGGCATGCCCGAAACCGAGCCGGTGCGGACCTCGATCTGCTGGACCGACCAGCCGCCCGGCTGGGCGCCGAGCCAGCCGGAGTTGTTGCCGCTGCGAGCGTTGGCAGGCATGTTGATGTTGAAGCCACCGGCAGGCGACTGGCTGCCGAAGATGGCCCATTTCGCCGCTGGATCGACTTCGAAGCCGTCCTGGAACTGCATCACTCCGGCGTGCGCGGTCCCGGTGCCGAGGGACGTCAGTAGCGTCAGTGCCGCGGCGGTCGCCAGCAATCGTCCGACCAGCCTTCGGGTCCTCTGATGTTTCGGCATTCTTGTCAGCCCCCTGTTCGCAGTGATTCGGAGTACGAGCCGAATTTACATTTCGACGGGCGGTGCGAAACGTCCTGAATGGCGGCTTAGGGGCGGCGACTCCTGCCTTATCAGGCAGCGAATCGTCACTCACGATCCAGGTTCGCGGGCTGGACCCTCCGGTTCGGCATCCCGCTGTCGGTCGCGCGGATCAACCCGGCCCGGTGCGGGCCGCATAGGTGATCAAAGACGGGGTTTCCGTGATCCGGAGGGATTCGCCGGGGCGCACCGCCGTGGTTTCGCCGTCGATCCGTACGTGGGACTCGGCTCCGGGGCCGGTCGCCGTGAACGCGGTTCCCGAGTGAGTCCAGCGGATCACCCTCAGCCGATCGGCCCCGTCGAGGAATTCGCACTGCCAGACATTGGCGGGCAGCCCCGCGGGGAGCCCCTGCCCGCAGCCTCGCAACCGGGAACCGGCCAGCCAGCGCTGAAGCGTCTCGACGGCGAGGGCGGCGTCTGTCGGCGGGCTTCCTTCGACCTGCAGCACCAGCGGAAGCTTGCCGGAGCCCCAGTTGTAGAAGTACATCCGCCGCAGATTGAACTCCCTGCCGTAGAGGCCGGCGAGGTAGAACCGGAGCGCGTAGTCGACGGAACGCGCCGGGGTTAGCGGCTCCCGTAGCGGGACGTCGTAGACCGTGCCCGTGTTCCACAACGGTGGGTGGACGCCCGCCGCGTGCATCGTCGCGTCGATCTCGCCCAGGAGCCGCACCAGGGTTTCCGGTGGGTCGGCAGCGTTCCGCTGGTACAGCTTCACGCCCGCGGCATCGCAGTGGTGGTAGCCGCCGAGATCGGCGAACCGCTTCAGGATCTCCCGCGCCTCCGGTTGCCAGAGCTGCCCCATCGAGGGGCAGACCAGCGTGGCGTCCGGATCGCTGGACCGCACGATCTTCGCGGCCCGCTCGGTCATCTCGACCAGCTGCTCGACCGACCCGGAGAAGTACATGTGGTGCGTGGCCTGCACCCACAGTTCGTAGGCATCGATCCTGCCCCGGTAGCGGGACGCGAGAGCTTGAACGAAGCGGTCCCAGTCGGCGAGGTTCTCGGGCGCACCGGTTCGTGAACCGTCGGTGTAGGCGCCCTTCGGCGAGTTCGGTGCCGCCCACCCGGGTGTGCCGCCCAGCACGAACAGCGTGGGCAGACCGGCCTTCTCCGCGCCGCCGACCAGCCGGTCGAGCGTGGCCCAGTCGAACCGGTCGCGAGCGGGCTGCAGGTTCGCCCAGCGGGTCTGGCTGTCCCAGAAGCGCACGCTGCCCGTCTGGAACGCCGGCATGGTTCCGCTGGCGCTGTTGATGGTCACGCCGAACAACTCGGGTGACACCGGGACCGGTTGTGCCTGCCAGGGCGGTGCGGTGATCTCCGCGCCCGCCGCGGCGCTCGCGTCGGCACCGACACCGTCCGGGGCGCTGGATGTCGCGGCGAAAACCATGAGCAGGACGAGCGCGACAGCGACCAGCCGTACTCGTGGGGAGCCGGACTCCGTCGCGGGGACTTCCGGTCGCGGCTCGGCCGCAGGGGCGCCTTTCTCGCGGCGGCGCCACCTGCGCAGCAGTTCGTTCAGCTCCTCCTCGGTCGCGCCGCACTCCTCGGCGATGCCGACGAGGAGCCGGTAGTTCGGCGGCCCGCCCCGTCCGGTGCAGTACCGGTGCAGGCTCGACCTGCTCACATACAGTCGCGTGCCGAGCTCGGCATAGCTGAGACCGCTGCGACGCTTCAACTGCGACAGCAGCCCTGCGATGTCGTCCTGCGGTTCCATGTCCACCTGCCGCCCTCCCCGGACGAATGCTAGCGAAACGCCTGTCCCGCGACCGAGGAATCGCGGGAAGCGGCAGGCCGTCTCAAGGTCGGGGTGGATCCGCAGGTCAGAGGGTGAAACGGCGTCCCATCCAGGGTCGGGACGCGAAGTCCTTGATCCGGGCCCGCCGTCCAGAGACGGTACTTCCGGGGCGGCGGCCGATCGGGGCGCCGCGATGACGAGGGGAGCACCATGCGACGACAGGCCTTGACGAAACGGATCGGGCTGGTCGCGGCGACGACCGCGACCGGCCTGCTGATGGGCTTCACCGGGATGGCACAGGCGACCCCGGCGGAAGCGACGCCGACCGTGATCGCGGTCGAGGAAGCGGCGCCGGGGGACGCCACCGCGGCACCCGTGCAGACGTACGGCACGAGCTGCACCATGCCGCTCTGCGGGCGGGCGCACAACCGCACCGGGAAGGACCTGCAGATCGAACGGGACGCCAAGTCCCACTGGAACTGCGACAACCTGTCCGGCGACCACCGGCGGACGCTCAAGTCCGGCGATGACTCGAACAACTACTGGAAGGACACCGACTGCGTCAGGTCGGTCAAGTGCAAGATCATCTTCCGCGGCGAGTCCTACAAGCCCGGTGAGTGGATCCGGCTGTACAACCCGACCTGGTTCTACAACGTCAACTGCTGACCGGGCATGACCCAGGGGATCGCGCGGTGACCTTGCCACCGAATGGTGCAGGGCACCGCGCGGTCACCCGTTGACTGGGAGTTTAAGAACCTTTTACACTGCGATCGTTAGGAAACTTACTTAACGAAGCGACTCCGGCCGACCCGACGCCGCCCACGCCGGTACTCGCGACTCCGCAACGTCGAGGAGTTCGCATGAAACGGAGAACACCCCTGGCCGGTGTCGCGGTGGCGACCCTGGCCCTGCTGGGGCAGACACTGATCTCTTCGGGCACCGCCGCACAAGCGGAATCTCTGCTGTCCGCGGGCAAACCGACCACGACCTCGTCGGTCGAGGGCTCCGGCTTCGAGGGCGCCAACGCCGTCGACGGGAGCGCCACGACCAGGTGGGCGAGCGAGGAGGCGGTCGATCCGCAGTGGATCGCCGTGGACCTCGGCAGCGCCGCGACCGTCACCAAGGTCAAACTGACCTGGGAAGCCGCCTACGCCAAGACCTACAAGATCCAGGGCTCGGCCGACGGCAGGACCTGGACCGACATCAAGTCGGTCACCGGCGGTGACGGCGCCGTCGACGAACACCCGGGCCTCAACGCCTCCGCACGCCACCTCCGCGTCCACGGTACGGCTCGCGGCACGACCTACGGTTACTCGTTGTGGGAGCTGGAGGTCTACGGCGACCGCGTCGGCGGCGGCGACACGCAGGCGCCGACGGTGCCCACGGGCCTCGCCGCGACGGCGACCACCGCGGACAGCGTCACCCTCGGCTGGACCGCGTCGACCGACAACGTCGGGGTCGCCGAGTACGAGGTGCTCCGCGACGGGAACGTCGTCGGAACCACGGCGACGACCACCTACGCCGACAGCGGGCTGGCGTCCGGAGCGGAGTTCGGCTACTCCGTGCGAGCACGGGACGCGGCGGGCAACGTCTCCGCGGCGAGTCCGGTGATCAGGGCCGCGACCAAACCCGGGGGCACCGGCGCCGTCACCATCGCACTGGCGGGTGACATCGCCAACCCCGAACTCTTCTCCACACACCAGGGAACGGCGAACCAGGTCGCCAAGATCAACCCGCAGTACGTGCTGACCGTGGGCGACAACCAGTACCACAAGGGCACCATCTCCGAGTACCGCGCCCACTACGACAAGACGTGGGGCAAGTTCAAGAGCATCACCAAACCCACGACGGGCAACCACGAGTGGGACGACCAGCTCAGGGGATACAAGGAGTACTTCGGCGCGATCGCGTACCCGAAGGGCTTGCCGTACTACAGCTACGACATCGGTGACTTCCACTTCGTCGCGATGGACTCGAACCCGATCTACACCGGCGGTGGTTCCGAACAGGTGGCCTGGCTGCGCGACGACCTGGCGAAGAACACCAAGTCCTGCGTCATCGGGTACTGGCACCACCCGCGCTTCAACTCGGGGAACTCCGGTGACAAGAAGCAGATGGCGCCGCTGTGGAACGAGATGGCCAAGGCGAAGGCGGACGTGGTGTTCACCGGGCACGACCATCATTACGAGCGGACGAAGCCGCTGGACGTCAACGGGCACGTCGACGAGGCGAACGGCGTGCGGTCGGTGATCGCCGGCATCGGCGGCGACTACCTCTACACCGACTACAAGGCGCGCGAAGGTGTCGAGAAGATCCTCGCCAAGCACGGCGTGATGAAGCTGGTGCTGAACGGAAAGTCGTATTCCTGGGAGATCTACGACACCGCAGGGAAGGTGCTCGACAAGGCAGGTCCGTACACCTGCCGCTGACGGCCGCGGTCCGGTGCCATGCGCGGCACCGGACCCGGCTTGCTGTCCACGACGACGTAGGCCCATCCAGGAGTACAGGTGAATCGAATGGTGAAGCCGGGCATCGCCGCGATCGCGGCGATCGTCCTGCTCGCTCAGCCCGTGACCGCGTCCAGCGCCACGGCCGGACCGGTGGAATCACTGCTGTCGGTCAACAAACGCACCACCACGTCCACGGTCGAGAACGAGAGTTTCGGCGGCGCGCTCGCCGTCGACGGTGACTCGACGACCCGCTGGGCGAGCCTGGAGGGCGATCCACAGTGGATCGCGGTCGACCTCGGCGGTCCCGCGGACATCAGCCGGGTCAAGATCTTCTGGGAATCGGCCCACGCGAAGGACTATCAGATCCAGGCATCCGACGACGGCCAGACCTGGCGAGACGTCAAGACCGTCGTGGCCAGCGACGGCGGCCTCGACGAGTTCGCCGGCCTGAACACCTCCGCGAGGCACGTCCGGATCTTCGGTACCGCACGGGCGACCGAGTACGGGTACTCGCTGTGGGAACTGGAGGTCTACGGCGTCCGGACCGGCGACGGCGACATCCAGCCGCCGTCGGTGCCGACCGGGCTCCGGCAGAAGTCGTCCACCACCGAGAGCATCACGCTCGGCTGGAACCCGGCGAACGACAACGTCGGCGTCGTCGAGTACGAGGTGCTGCGCAACGGCAACGTCATCGGCCGGTCGGCGACGACCTCCTACACCGATACGTCGCTGGCGTCGGGTTTCGACTTCCAGTACGCGGTGCGGGCGCGGGACGCGGCGGGGAATTTGTCCGGATCGACCTCGCCGGTGAAGGCGTCGACCCGGCCGTCGGCGTCCGATGGCATCGTCATCGCCCTCGCCGGCGACATCGCGAAAGCGGAGCTGCCGTCGGAGCACCAGCGGACGGCGGAGCTGGTGGGCAAGATCAAACCCCGGTACGTGCTGACGGTCGGCGACAATCAGTACGTCGACGGCACCATCGAAGAGTTCCGGTCCTACTACGACAAGACCTGGGGCAAGTTCAAGAGGATCACCAAACCGACGCCGGGCAACCACGAGTGGAACAACGACCTGGCGGGATACAAGCAGTACTTCGGGAAGATCGCGACACCCAAGGGAAAGCCGTACTACAGCTTCGACGTCGGCGCCTTCCACTTCGTCGCGCTGGATTCGGACCCGGTGTACAACGGCGGCGGCGCCGAACAGGTGGCGTGGTTGCGCAAGGACCTCGCGAGGACCAAGAAGTCCTGTGTCGTCGGATATTGGCATCATCCGCGGTTCAATTCCGGGAACGCCGGAGACGCGAAGAGCATCGCGCCGCTGTGGAACGAGCTGGCCAAAGCGAAGGCGGACGTCGTCTTCGCCGGGCACGATCACCACTACGAGCGGACGAAGCCCCTGGACGCCAACGGGCACGTCGACGAGGCCAACGGCGTGCGGTCGGTCATCGCCGGGATCGGCGGCGACAGCCTGTACCTCGACTACAAGGCCCGGGAGGGCGTCGAGAAGATCTTGGGCAAACACGGGGTGATGAAGCTGG
The DNA here is from genome assembly GCF_046549075.1 of Amycolatopsis sp. lyj-84. Lineage (NCBI taxonomy): Bacteria > Bacillati > Actinomycetota > Actinomycetes > Pseudonocardiales > Pseudonocardiaceae > Amycolatopsis > Amycolatopsis sp. lyj-84. The sequence continues at coordinate 503,964 of NZ_JAJPWO010000001.1, read as the reverse complement.
TGCTCAAGGGAAAGACCTATTCCTGGGAGATCATCGGCACCAACGGGGAACTGCTCGACAAAGCAGGCCCGTACCGCTGCCGGTGACGGGGAAGGAGACGGCGTGAAGCTTCCGGTGAAGTTCGTCGTGGCGCTGGCGGGTGTCGTCGCACTCGCCGCCGCCTCGGTGGTGTACGTGATGCAGGCCAAGGCGAACAGCCCCGAGCGGCAGACGTCAGACGTGGCGATCGAGGTGGATTCCGCACAACCCGTTTCGCTGGGGGAGCCGGGGAGGCTGCTGTTCCGCAACGGTGCTCCGGGGCCGGGATACGGCAACGTCGCCTCGGTCCCCGTCTTCGAACCAGGGAGCCCGCGACGAATCAGTTCGCTCGCTTGCGAGCGGTTCTACACCGCGGCGGACGGTGGCCTGTGCCTGGCGAAAGAACCCACGCCGATGGCCGGCGCGGTCGCCCGGTTCGTCGACGCCGCGCTCGGCGAGGTCAAGCGGGTGGACGTCCCCGGAATCCCCAACCGCGCCAAGCTTTCGCCCGGCGGCCGGATGGGCAGCTGGACCACCTTCGTCACCGGCGACTCCTACTCGAAACCCGGCACCTTCTCGACCCGGACGGCCATCATGGACCGCGAGCGGAACGAGCTGTCGAGCAACATCGAGGGCATCCCGCTGCGGATCGGAGACGAGCAGCACCGCGGCGAGGACGTCAACTACTGGGGTGTCACCTTCGCCCCCGACGAGCGGACGTTCTTCGCCACGGTCGCCACCGGCGGGCGGACATTCCTGGTGCAGGGCGACAACGAGGCGTGGAAGGCGCGCACCCTGCGGGAGAACGCGGAATGCCCGTCGCTGTCGCCGGACGGCACGAAACTCGCGTTCAAGAAGCGCGTGGCGGACGGCGATGCCCGGCCTTGGCGGGAGCACGTGCTGGACCTGGCTACGATGCGGGAGACCCCGCTCGCGGAGACGCGCAGCGTGGACGACCAGGTGGTCTGGCTCGACAAGGACACGATCGCCTACAGCCTGCCACGGGGGAGCGGCAAGGAAAGCGACATCTGGTCCGTGCCGGCCGACGGCACCGGAGGGGCGCGGCTGCTGGTTCCCCTGGCTTCGTCGCCGTCGGTCACCGTCGGGGCTCGGTAGCTCCGAAATGGAAAGGCATTGTGTATGACGAGTCGGTTCGAATGGGTGGCCATCGACAGCGTGGATCCGCGGCGATTGGCGGATTTCTGGTGCGGCGTACTGGGCTATGTCATTTATCAGGACAAGAACGGCGCCGCGGTCGAGATCGGGCCCGATCCGGAGGAGCCGGACGAACAGCGGTTGGCCGCGTTGCGTGGCGGGCCCGCTGTGCCGAGCATGGTCTTCGTCCGTGTTCCCGAGGCCAAGACCATCGCCAAGAACCGGCTGCATTTCGAGGTCTGCCCGATCGACAGTGACCAGCAGACCGAACTCGAGCGGTTGCTCGCGCTCGGCGCGTCCAAGACGGATGTGGGACAGGGAGACGGTCGGCCCTGGGTGGTACTTGCCGACCCGGAAGGAAACGAGTTCTGCCTGGCACGCAGCCTCGCGCCGGGGGAGTTCGACCTGTAGTCCGGAGTTGCCGGGCCGCTGTCCGGGATGGCACAGGGAAGTTTCTGAGTCGCTCCGGCGCAGGTCCGCCCGGCGAGGCCGGCCGCTGCCAGGTGGGCGACGGACGCCGCTCCCGAAACGATCGCACAGGATGTGGTCAAAAGGGATTCACCTCCACCTCGGGTTGCTGCACAGTGTGCCTGGTGACTCCTGCGAACGACGACCGGACACTGCTCATCGTCGGCTCCTACACCGCCGCGAGCAACGGCGACGGCGAAGGCATCGGCACCTTCTGGCGCGACGGGCGGACCGGGCGACTGACCCCGGCGGGCTCGCTCGAACTGGATTCGCCGAGCTGGCTGACCCCGCACCCGACGCTGCCGGTGCTCTACGCCGCGAACGAAACGGCCGAAGGCGCGATCACCGCCGTGGCGGTCGGCGAGGACGGCACCCTCGAGGCCCTGAACTCGCTCCCGACCGGCGGGGCCGATCCGTGCCATCTGGGGATCACTCCCGATGGCCGGTTCCTGGTGTGCGCGAACTACAGCGGCGGCAGCCTGGCCGTGTTCGCACTGGGGCTCGACGGCGTTCCCACCGTGCGCACAGCGCTGGTCCAGCACGAGGGCACCGGACCCAACACGGAGCGGCAGGAAGCCGCACACGTGCACATGGCCGTGGTCGACGAGACCGGGACGCTGGTCAGCGCGGTCGACCTGGGCACCGACGAGATCCGCAGCTACCGCCTCGGCGAAGAAGGCGAACTGATCCCCGTCTCGGTGTCGGCGCTGCCCGCCGGGACCGGTCCCCGGCAGCTGGTCCGGCGCCCGGGCACGAACCACGCATACGTCGTCGGTGAACTGGCCGCCTCGTTGGTGACAGTGCGCGAAGAACCGCCAGGCACGTTCTCCGTGGAGAACTCGACTCCCGCGACGCTCGAGCCCGGCGGCGAGAACCTCCCAGGACAGCTCGTCCTGCACGGCGATCGGCTCTTCCTGTCGAACCGTGGCCCCGAAACGATCACGGAGTTCGCTTTCGACGGTGTCCTCCCGAAGGCCGTCGCCGATCACGGGACCGGCGAATGGCCACGACATTTCTCCGTCGTCGGCGAGCATTGTTATGTCGCGTCGCAGAGTGAACACGTGGTCCAAGCCTACGAACTCGCGACCTGGCGCTTGATCGGCAGCTATCCGATCGGAAGCCCGGCATTCGTCGGCCCTTGGCGGCACTGATTCCGATCAGCGGGACCTCCTTTCTTTTGAGGGCGAACTAAGGTCTTGACGCAACTGGTTCAGACCATGACACTGAATCACGCGCCGCCGGTGACCTGGCTCACACCCGCCCGAGGAGAACCATGTCCCTACCGAGGAAACTGCTCGCCCTGACCACGCTCGTCCCGTTGGCACTGGGCCTTCTCAGTGCCCCTGCGCAAGCAGCACCGGCCACGTTCACCCACCCAGGCGTACTGGTCAGCCGCCCGCAACTGGACTTCGTGCGCACCAAGGTCCAGGCCGGCGCGCAACCGTGGAAACAGGCTTACGACGCGATGATGTCGAGCTCGTACGCCTCATTGTCCCGGTCACCGAAACCGCGCGCCGTCGTCGAATGCGGCCCCTATTCGAATCCGAATCTCGGCTGTACCGATGAACGGCAAGACGCGATCGCGGCGTATTCCCTTTCCCTCGCCTGGTACATCACGCGCGACGCGAAATACGCGACGAAGGCGATCGAGATCATGGACGCCTGGTCCGCGGTCTTGAAGGACCACACGAACAGCAACGCGCCCCTGCAATCAGCGTGGTCGGCCTCCTCGTGGCCACGTGCGGCGGAGATCATCAAGCACACCTACACCAGCTGGCCGAATTCCGGCCGCTTCGGCACCATGCTCCGGACCGTGTACCTGCCCGAGGTGATCAACGGCAGTCACAGCAACGGAAACTGGGAACTCAGCATGGCCGAGGCCGCGATCGGCATCTCGGTGTTCCTCGACGACAAGGCGAGCTACGACAAGGCCGTCGCGAAGTTCCGCACCCGCGTCCCCGCCTACCTCTACCTGACCAGCGACGGCGCGCTCCCGAAGACCGCGCCCGGCAGCGGCCTGGACACCCGCGACAAGATCGTGAAGTACTGGCAAGGCCAGACGACGTTCGTCAACGGCCTCTCGCAGGAGACCTGTCGCGACTTCACCCACACCGGCTACGGCCTCGCCGCCATCGCGAACTTCGCCGAGACCAGCCGCATCCAGGGCCAGGACCTCTATCCCGAGATCGCCGACCGCCTCCGCGAAGGTCTCGGCTTCCACGCGAAGTACCAGATGGGCGCCGCCGTCCCGTCGTGGCTCTGTGGCGGCAGCCTGAAGCTCGGCCTCGGCCCGATCACCGAGGTCGGCTACAACCACCTCCACGCGCGCCTCGGACACACCATGAGCAACACCGAGGCCCTCACCCTCCGCCAGCGCCCGGCGGGCACCAACAGCCTGTTCGTCTCCTGGCAGACCCTCACGCACGGCGACAACCCACAGTGACTCCGTGAGGGCCGCCCGATTGCGGCAGGGTGGCCCTCACGGTCCGTTTTCCCAGCTCAGACACACAGTGACCCCTGGTTGCAAGGCCCTGTTCGGGACCCGCTAAAGTACTCATATCGCACTCCACGGAGTGCGGGTCCGGGCTGTGGCGCAGTTTGGTAGCGCACTTGACTGGGGGTCAAGGGGTCGCAGGTTCGAATCCTGTCAGCCCGACCGGAAGAGCAGTAAGAAGCCCAGGTCAGGGCCTTGGATCACTTCGGTGAGACAAGGCCTTGAGTTGCGTTTGGGGCCTGTTGTCTCACATTTTCACACGAACGGTTGTACTGCTTGTCAGCTAAGCAACGCGCCGAGATGCTTAGCTGCGGTTTCGGGGTGGGCGACATCCGGATGGACGTAGACCCGATCTGCGATCGTCAGGTCCCCGTGGCCCGCCCAGGCGGACACGATGGGGCCAGGCACTCCCGCCATCCGCAGGTAGGTCAGGCAAGCATGTCGGGCGTCGTACAACCTCACGCGTCTCACACCAGCGCCCTCCATCAGCTCGTATGCTCTGCGACGCAGCCAGTCAGTACGGCACGACCGGCCCAGCTCGTCAACGAGGACATAGCCGGAGTTCCCGTAGGCTTCGCCAGCGGCCAGCCTCTCCCGAGCCTGCCGTGCCTTGGCGCGACGCAGCGCCTCTGCGACAGGCGACGGAAGCGGTAGCTTCCGTGGACGGTTCTCGGTCTTCCCACCCTTCTCCTCGACCTCACCGCCGTTTTCGCCCCAGACGAGCGTCCGGGTGTTCTCGCCGGCCTTGATGGTCGGAGACTTTGCGTCGAGGTCGACGTGCTCATCCCACTTCAGCCCACAGACCTCAGCGGGTCCCAGCCCGATCAACGTCAGCAGCATGCCCGCTTCCAGCCGGTGGTCGGCCAGGTGCGCGAGGAAGGTCTTGACTTCCTCCGCATCCCACGGCTTGCGCTGAGCCTTGGCCGCACGCGCCTGCTTACGCGCCTCCCGCGGTATCTCCGTGTACTGGGCAACGTTGCGCACCACGAGCTTCCGTCGTACCGCCACGGTGAGCGCCGACCGGAGCCGCCCGAGGGTGAGCTGTACGGATCGAGCACTCAACCCCGTACCTGGCTTGCCCCCGCGTTTACGGCCGGAAGCGAGCATCCACTCCACCAGGTCGTCGACGTCCTCCTCGGTGAGCAGTTGAAGCCGCTTGTCCCCGAGGCGTTCGTGGGCCGGACGTATGGCGTCCGCGTAGTTCCGGGCCGTGGCCTTCTCGACGTGGATCGTCGCCGACTTCAGCCAGGTGTCGAGCCAGGTCGCGACAGTGATCTTGTCGGGCGATACGAACGTCCCCTCGTCAGTCTGATGCCTGATCCGGGCGTACTCCGCTCTTGCCTCCTTCTTTGTGTCGAACGTCTTGGTCAACTGCTTGCGCTTGCCTGTCTTCGGCTCACGGCCGATGTCCACCACGAAGCGGTACCTGACCGCCCCGTCCTTCAGAGTGATCTTCTTGATCGGGTCACTCACCGGGCTTCCGTCCCCTCCTGGTTACCCGCACCGCCCGGCGACGAGTCCAGAGACGGCAACAAGCCCAGCTCGCGGGCTTTGCGGATGTAGCGGGCAACCTGGGCACGGGAGCGATTCATCGCATGGGCAACCGCCATCGCTGGAGCCTTACTCCCCCCGGTCACCGCGTCCGAGTAGATCCGCGCAGCCGTTCGAGCATGTTCCTCGGCGTTCTCGCGCAAGGCCTCGTCCGCAGGAGGTGCGAACCCCACCGCCTCCTCCCGAACCGCCTTCGGGACGTCGGCCCACGCCACGGTTGCCTTGCTTAGGGCTTCGCGCAGGAGCTGGTCAACAAGGACCTGCCGGAGGACGGTCGTGGTGATCGGGGTCTGGACGTTCGACCTGAGCGTCAGTTCCATCACGCGCGGACGGAGATCCGAACCGACGAAGACCTCGACCTGAACGGCCGCGTTCGGAACGACGAGCGCGAAAGAGGCACCGAAGCGCGTCGGCACAGCAGTGTCAGGCCCCGTGCGCAAGTATCCCCCTTCCCCGCGCGGTTCGATGGACACCCAGGCGATCTCGAAGTTCTTAGGCTGGCGAGGCACGTCGAGACGATACGTGCCACGACATTGACGTGGCAACACGTGAGATGTCGATGCCATAAACCCTCCTCATGTAAGCGACGTTCTCCTTTCCATTTCAAGACTAGAGCTTCGCCCATGACAGTGCAATGCCATTGCATGTATCGTCTATGACATGACACATGGGGGACAAACGCTGGCCGACCGCGTCGCTCAGCTTCACGAATGGATTGGTACAGGCCAAGCCCGCCAACTGCGCGTAGCCGCTGGTCTGAGCCAGGCTGCCGCCGGACACGACTGTGAGGTCGCAGCGTCCACGGTGCACAGGTGGGAAGTAGGGAATCGGTTACCTCGCGGCCGCAACATCGTCGCGTACCACCGCTTCCTATCTCGGCTCATCGAGCACGGAGGCCGCGGCCATGCCCAGTAACACTGGCCATGACAAGACGAGGCCTCCGACGCTGGCCGAGGTTCGGCGCTGGCCGGCGAGCGTCGGCGTGCCGACGGCAGCGACCGCGTTCGGGATCTCGCGCAGCCAGGCCTACGCACTGATCAAGCATGAAGAGTTCCCAGCCAAAGTGCTCCGGGTAGGTCATCGCCTGCGGGTCGTGACCGCCTCGATCATCCAGGTTCTCTCCGAGGGCGCGGAGCTGTGAGTGTCCAACCAGATCCGGCGGCGCCCACCGCGCCGCCGGATCTGCCACCTCACGAGCGCGCACCATCGTGGCCAACCCTCGAAACCATTGACGATATTGACGCAATGCCGCTGCAACCATCGTCCGAATGCCGCCCAACTGCGTTGTGGGCGATGGTCGACGCCGTGGCGGAGTCGTACCAGGTGCCGCGTGATCTGCCGTTCCTCCTGGTTCTGTCAATTCTGTCAGCGTGTTGTGGAGGACGCCGAATCATTCGAGTCAGTCCTGACTGGACGGAGCAGACCTCGATGTACACCGTCACTGCTCTCCCACCAGGAACCCGGAAGTCTCCGGTGTTCAAGGCCATCACTGCGCCGCTCTACGAAGTCCAGGACGAAATACGCCTCGCCGCCGGCGTGAAGCGTAAACAACAGGAAGCCCGACATGAGGTACTGACAAACAAGGTGGCGGAGCTCAAGCAGTCGACGGACACCTCCGAAACCAAGTTGGCCGATCTGGACTCCGCCGTTGCAGAGCTGGACGCCGCCATTGTCACTGCGGTTCCCAAGCTCATCGGCGACGACGTCACGCCGGAGTATCTCGGGATGACCATGGCTGAGCAGGAGGGCCGGTTCAGCTTGTTCTCCGCAGAAGGCGGGATCTTCGGCACGCTGAGCGGGCGATACAGCAGCGGCATGCCGAACCTGGACCTGGCGCTCAAGGCGTGGTCCGGGGATCACTGGGATAGCGGCCGGGTCTCCCGTGGCGACCTGAGCATCGCCAATCCGCACCTCACGATCGGTTTGACAGTACAACCGGAGACTCTCGAAGGCCTCGCTGAGACCCGGCAACTCCGCCACAGCGGCTTCCTCGGCCGCTTCTTCTACGCGTTGCCAAAGTCCCTGGTGGGCGCTCGCAGCATCGACACCACGCCCATCCCGGACGACGTGCGCGAGAACTACGTCGCTGCGGTCAAGAGCCTCGCGAACACCGCCTGGCCTAACGAAGTCGTCGAGGTGTCCCTGTCCGAGGGAGCCATCAAGCGTCTCAACGACTACCGAGAAGAGCTGGAACCGCACCTACATCAGGAGTTCGGCAGCCTCGCAGAAATCGCCGACTGGGCTGCAAAGCTGCCCGGTCAACTCGTACGTGTCGCAGCTTTGCTCGCCTTATTCGATGAGCCGGACATCCACACCGTCGACGAGTGCTGGCTCGAGGAAGCTATCAGCCTCAGTCCCTACTTCGTCGCCCACGCCGAGCGAGCGTTTGGTGTGATGTCAGGCCGGTACAGCAGGATGAACCACGCCCAAGCAGTGCTGAACTGGCTCCGACGAAAGCACATCGAGACGTTCACGGTGCGCGGTGCTCGCCGCGCGTTAGGCGGCCAGGAGTGGGCGAAGGACGTCGATGCTGTCCGCGCCGCGATCGCGGAACTGGCGGACCTTGGCTGTGTACGACCACTGGAACCGCCTCAACGTCCAGCGTCCCAATCCGGCAGACCGCCGAGCCCGCGTCACGAGGTGAACCCTGCGATTCACCGCCGACAGTAGGCCAGGAACAACACCCACCCGACGCTGGCGGCGGCATGCCCGTCGGTAGCGTCAACGACTGTACGTACGGGCTTGCAAACCCAGAATCCTTGCCAGTCTTTGGGCTGTACGCGTTCAACGCTCCACGTCGGACGGAGTCAGCCACTACACAGCAAGTTAGAGGTCAGGGCACCTGACGGTGTCCTGACCAGACGCTACGTGGTGTGCAGCCTTCGGCCGCACACCACGTAGCGTCACCGACTTCTGTCACGTAGGGTCGCGATCAGGAGTGGGCCGTGGGGGCGGCCCACGCTGACGCTTCAGGGGGAATGCGTCATGACGGATCGTGCTCAGCGACGGCAGCGGCGAGTGCCGGGCGGGTCGCAGAAGCGGATCAACTGCCGAACCATCGAGCCCACTTATCGACGGCTGGAGGAGCGCGCCGAAGCCGCTGGGTTGAGCGTGCCGCGGTATCTGATCGAGTCGGGGCTGCGGGATGAGGCCGGGCAGTGGAGCCTGCGGCAGCAACGGTGGTGGACTGAACGGCTCGATGTGGTGGAGACACGGCTGATCCGGATCGGGGTCAACCTCAACCAGATCGCCACTGTGGCCAACGCGACCGGTGACGTGGACCCCGGCCTGGCTGGCGCGCTTGGCTACCTTCGCGCGGCGGTGCAGCGGTACGAAGAGATCCTCGACGCGATCGATCCGTCCGATTCCGAACGTCGGCCGCGGGCGTGATCGCCAAAGCTCCGGCGAACGGCAAGCGCGGGACGAACACAGGAGGGTTGCTGCGGTACCTGCTCGGCCCCGGCAAGGCGAACGAACACACCCATCCGCATCTGGTTGCGTCGTGGGATCCGGAATGGCTGGCCGATGGTGTGTTCGCCGAACAGATCGGGCAGCACGGCTGGTTGGCCAAACTCGGCCGGGACATCGACGCGGCGATGACCGGACATGAGGTCGAAGTGGACGGCGGTCACGTGTACCACGTCGCGCTGTCCGTTCCGCCCGCCGACAGCAATACAGCGACCGGGTTCTTCGGTGACGCGCTCTGGCGTGAGCTGGCTGAGGACGCGGTCGCTCACATGGGCTTCGGCCCGGATTCGGACGGGAGGGGCGGATGCCGTTGGGTCGCGGTCCACCATGGAATCTCGACCGAAGGCAACGATCACGTACACCTGGTCGTCAACCTCGTCCGCGGCGACGGCCGGATCGCCAACACCTACCGCGACTGGCCCCGATGGCGCACCTGGTGCAACGCCGTCGAGGAACGCCTCGACATCACCCGCACCGCGCCCGCCGGAGAAGGCCGCAAAGCCACGTCACGCCCCGAACTCAAACGCGCGACCACAGCAGGCGCAACCGACCGGGAGCTGCTCACCCAAGCAGTCAGCAACGCTATGGCCGAAGCGATCAACGAAGCTCAGTTCGTCGCCCTGCTAGACCAGACAAGAGTCGATGACGCGAGAGTGTTGTACGCGCCGCACATCTCCGGCGGCCAGGTCACGGGCTACAAAGTCGCCCTCGATCGAGGAGACGGTTCCGAGCGCCTTTGGCTGGCAGGGTCCAGCCTGCGCCGCGATCTGTCCCTGCCTCGGCTCCGCGCTCGATGGGAGGCCCCGCCGGGGGCCTGGGACCACTTTGCTGTACCTGCGTGGACCGGCGAGATACCCACGACCAGGTTCGTCGACAACGCTCGTCAAAACAACTGGCGATTTCTTCGCAGGCAGCTCACCGACGCGGAGACCGAGCTGCACCAGAACCTCGCCGACTCCACCGAACCCGCTCGCTGGTACCAGGCCGTCGAACACACCGCTGACCTCGCCGCGGTACTGATCCATTTCGAAAACCCACCGGCGCAACTGCACCGCGTACACGACCAACTCGCCCGCGCCGCCCAACGCCCACGCGGCTACCGACAGCCGGGTGTCGTCGCACCGTTGCTCCTCGATGCTGTCCGAGTGGCGGCCAAGTGCAACACCCCGACCCCACTGATGCTGGCCGCCGTCGTACTGCTGCTCTACGGAATCATCAAGGCGTTGGACTACTTCGCCGAGCAACATCACGTTCGGATCGTCGCCCGGAGGCAGATCGCCGATGCGTGGAATGAACTGTATGGTCATCCCGCTGTCGAAGCCGAGTCCGGACGAAAGATCAACAACACAATTGCAAACGTGCGCTCAACAGACCCCGCTCGGACGACGACTAAACCTCTGCGTCGGGCCGCAACGCACACCCCAGCCCAAGCCGCAGCACCTAAAAGTCGATCTCGATAGGCAGGAATCACATCACCACAGGTCATCAGGCTTGGTTTGTTCGCGAGATGCGACCATGTTTCTCCGTGACGACCGACCGCACAGGTTTCGGTGGGGAGACTTGTGTTCGTGAGGCCCAACCGCACTTGATCCCTGGCTTGTGAGACGGGCACTCCGTCACTTCGCGTTCCCTTCCACTCTTGGCTGCTGCGAACCGAGCAGGTCCCGTTTGCCAGCGGTTGCGGGATCACCGCGTTGCCGGCCGGTAGAACCATCAACGGCAGGCGATCTGTCAAGAGAACGTGTTCCAGATCTGCTGTGCGGACCGATCATGGCGATGGCGACCGCGGCCCGGCAATGCCGATGAGATTGCCTCGCGCAGCGGAGAACTCAGGTGAGAGATGCCCTTCGCGATCGAGACCCGCCTCGCCACGTTCAGCAGCTTGTCAGAACCGACGTTCGAGCGGCAGCAAGTGGTTGGCTGCCGATATCGATAAGGTGAATTCTGCTGCACTCTGCAACTTCGATCTCCCTGACGCGGACTCTCACTGTAATTGTGCCACTCCGGCGGTATCGAGGAAACGAGGCGACATGGCAGCTCGTTCGCGCGGGCAGGGCTGGTGGGAAGTCCTCTTTGTAGCGGTATGTCTAGGGATAGTTGTCATGCGTGAGCGGCCGACCACTCGCCTGCCGGAACCACACGAGCAACAGCCTGCCGTCGCGGAAAAATTGACCGTCGCGCTGGAACCGCTCGACCGAAGCGTGCTCGTGCGCCGTGCAGTAGACATCTTCCCTGCGGGCTACCTCACGATCATCAGCATCATTCAGGGCGTGGCCCTGAGCGTACTGCTGGCTGAAACGGTGCCACTCGTCATCGACGGAGGCCGCGGTACCGCGGCCGTGGTCGCGACTTTCGCGCAGGCCCTGCTTGCCTTTGTCACGATTGTGGTCGTCGCGTACGAGTACTTGTGGTTCACCACACTCATGCGGTGGGTGCCAACGTTCCGGGACACCGTCGTCCCGTTGCTCCTCGGCGTGGGTGAGATCGTGCCCGCCTTCCTGATGGAACGCTGGACCGCGTGGTGGGTAGTCATGACGATCTTCATCGGCCTCGGTGGAGGCGCCTACCTGAACACGATCACGCGGTTGCGCCGCGAACTGTTCGCCGGCGACGACCAGATTCGGCGTCGTATCAGCGGACTGCTGTGGCAACTTGTCGGCCAGTGCGCAGCAGGGGTTCTCTTGGGTGTTGCGACTTGGCAGGTGGTGCGCGCCTGGCCGGGTTCGGCCGCTGTGGTGACCACGATAGGTGCCACGGCTCTGGCGATGCTCATCGGTGGCTGGATGGTTTTTGTCTCCGAAAGAGTGCTCAACGAGGTGTTCGAGCGACACGGCATCCAGCGTCGGCCGCTGCGGCCGACGTGGGAACACACTGGGTGGATGCCTCGCAACTAGAGTTTCTGACACAGAATGTGCAGGTTTCGCCCCCCCGCAGGCGGCCGGGTGTTCACGAACGATTCGATGATCGACATCAGTCGGTATTACTTCGGCCCCTGCCGCTGATCGAGCCGTCCCGACGTCCGCTCATGCTGAGTTGAGGACGTTGGGAGGTTGCTGTTCCCTGCGTCGCTCTCTACCGACGCCAATCATCACGGGCAACGACGCGCCGGGTCACGGGTGTCGTGAGACGCTTCCCAGGAGGTTGTGCGGCTGCGGCCCTTATGGTTGCCCAGACGGACGTCGCAACGGGACGTTAGCCTGATCCGACGACCCGGATATTCACCGCCCGGCAGCCGTGTCGGCCGGGTGTCGTTGTGCTCCAGGTCTGTAGGCGACCCTCGCACCGTGCCCGCGCTCTTGCGACACTGCGTCTGCTTCCACGAGAGGGGCGGGTGGCGTCGTTGGAGGAGGTGGCGCTGGACGTGGCGGCGGCCTGCGACAGCCCGCTATCCGCAGTCTGCGGCCCCAGCCCCCTTCGCCACTTCGCGGAGGCCGGGACCACAGCAGAGGGTCACGGAGATGACCGAGTCCGCGAGGGTGGTCTCGACACTGAGCGCTTAGTGCCCGTCGTCATCGAACGGGTCCGACACCGTTTCCGGACGACGGTCCGCAACTGTGGTCCCGCGGTACACCCGCAATGCAGAGCGGTACTCCGCATTCTCTCGGTAGAGGATGATGTAGCCGAGCATCGCCGTGAGCTGCCAGCGATCGCCTGCCGCCTCGGCGATCTGGCGAAACAGCTCGTCAGCCGTGATGACGCCATCCGGCATCACGATGGAGACCCCGTCGAACTCCGACACGTAGTGGTCGTACCTGAAGACGTAGGGCAGCGTGGCCTTGGCCTCCTTAAGTATGCGGTTCAGCGGCTGCGGGCCGCAGGGCAGAGGCCCGATCCAGTAGTCGAGATCGATGGGATGTAGCGCATCAAAATGATTGCGGCGCAGGACTGTTCTATCGCGTTGGCGGCCTGGGTCCTTGTTGCCGAACCCATTCATATTCCACGCCGGTGGTCGTTCGGCGGACCGCCTGAGATCAATGAACCTTCCAACGTCCGCTTCGGAGTGTAGGTAACGGAAGCAGACGCTGTTCGAGGAGATGAACTGTCGTCCGGAAAGCTTCATCAAGTGCATGGACAGTCTGCTCGGGAGGTTCTGGTCGGCTGCACCGACGTAGACGACTTCCTCCGACTCGCCTTGCTGGACTGACAGTTGGTAGATGCCAGGTAGATTCTGCAGGGTGCTTACCTGGTCACCGCGCAGCGGAATACTTGGCCGTTCACGCAGTAGCCTCATGACCTGGCGGTTGATCTCGGCGAACTCGAAGCGGAGTGTGTCGTCCGCGACGCTCAAGGCGTAGCGGGTGACCGCCTCGCCGGGTCGCGTGCGATTCGCGACGTTGCGCGAGAACGGAAACCTCAAGATGTTCCCGTTCCCGTTCTGATTCGGTCGAGGCAACCCTTTGGAGCGCAGACGGCGGACGAGTTCCTCGTAGATCTCCCCGAGTTCGAGCAATTCCTCGGCGTCAGAAACACCGCGCCGAACCACGTCGATGAACGTATCGGTAAAAGAAGTCCGGAGCTGCTCGTCAGGAGTCGCAACCGGGGTGTGGGCCACTGCGTCCGACGCAGTGAGCACGTAGGCGCCGGAGATGTCGGCGGCATCCCTCAACGAGAGGCCTGTGGCTGAGAGGGCCGTGATGGCCCGTCCGGAATAGCAGCAGTCCAGGATGACGATCTTGGACTTGGCCGGGCTTCTGCGCACGGCGTCCCTGAGGTACCGATACTCGAGACCGGTGAGGTCGGGATGGGCGGGAACGGTTCGGCTGACCGTGAGGCACAGCTCAGCGGAGTCGGAGAGCATTCCATGGCCGACAAAGTAGACCAGCAGCGTGTCGGAGGTTTCTCTCGCGATCTCGCGCAGGTCTTGTGCGAGATCGCTTCCACTTGCCGGATCTCTGAACGGGACAACACGGTCCTCCGGCCAGCCGCAGAGGTCCGGGTCGGTCAGGAGACCGTACATGTCCCGGAGGCTGTTCGCCGCCGACGGTACATCTGGCATCTCGATGTCGTCGTAGCGGGAGACGCCGATGAGTACAGCGCGCGACTCGGCGAAATCGGGCACTACGCGTCCGGACTTTTGGTGTCGGCCAAGAGTTTCTCCACGAGCTCAGGCACTCGCTTCAAGCTGTTCGCGTCGATCTCGATGCTCGTGCCATCACGGGTGATCTTGATAGTCGTCTTCGGACGGTTCTGCAGCCATGAGGTGACTGAGCTCGCGAGCACGCTGCCGATGCCGCCAGACCCCAGAGCCACCGTAATGAGCTCGAAGGCGCCACCTAGCTGGTACTCGCGGATCGCCCCTCGCACCAGGTTGACGCGTCCCACGAGATCGCGTTCTACCTGCAGCCAATGCGCAAGAGAGACTAGGTCGTCTTCGGCGTTCACAGAGTCGACGGTGAGTTCGATCATCATCCACATCCCCCGGATCGGTCCGTGAAGTATTCCAGCTCGCCTGGCGAAGCTCACACCCGACCGTCGGCCGATCGTGAAATTCCACGTGACCAGGCTCGATCCACGACGCGCTCTCATGCCGCGGGTGGAGCGTTCCCCGGTCTTGTGTAAGGAGCGATTCCTCCCACCATCGGATGTCATGGAGCCCTCAGACCTGGACGAAACTGTGTTACGACTGGCGGCTACGGCGTACCTCGGACGCTACTCGGGTGTCTCGCGGACGCATTCGGAGTCGGACCTGCGGATCTTCTTCACTTGGTGCGGCGAACGCGACCTCGCTCCGCTGGCAGCGCGCCGGGCGCAGATTGCGCTGTACGTGCGCTGGATGCAGGAGGTGCGACGGTTCAAGCCCTCCACGGTCTCGCGCAGAATGTCAGTGGTCACCGGCTTCTACCGCACCTGCGTCATCGACACCGTGCTCGAGCACTCGCCAGCGGAGTACGTCCGACGCCCCATGGTGCCCAGCGAGTCACCGACCCTCGGCCTGTCACACCTGCAGTTCGAGGCCCTACTGACCGCTGCCCGGAAATCGGTCAACCCGTTCGACTTCGCGCTGGTCGCGATGCTCGGCCTACTCGGACTTCGGGTATTCGAGGCCTGCGGCGCAGACATCGGCGACCTCGGCGAGGAACACGGACACCGGGTGCTGCGGGTGGTCGGCAAGGGCAGCAAGGCCGTGCTGGTGCCCCTACCGCCGGCGGTCGGACGGGCTATCGACCGAGCCGTTGGCGACCGCGATCACGGTCCGATCCTGCTCAAGCGACGAGGCGTCCGCATGGACCGGCACTGCGCAGCCCGCCGACTACGCCGGCTGGCCGAGGCCTCGGTGGAGCGGCTGCCGCGGATGCACCCGCACATGCTCCACCACACCTTCGTCACCACAATGCTCGACGCGGGCGTCGACCTACGCGACGTCCAGATCGCAACTCGCCATGCGACCCACGTACGACCATGCGCTACGACCGCGCTCGTAAGAATCTCGACCGGCATCCGAACTACATTCTGGCGGCGTACATGGCGTCCGCAACCTGACACCTAAAGCACTGTCTTGCCGATGATCGGATGCGTGGACTTGGACCGTTGATGGCACCATTGGGCTACACCCATGATCAACAGGGGTGGGCCGCCTAGCTCTCGATTATTAGACTCAAGCTAAACCGTGGCGGCCACGTCCTCCTTCTCTGGCGGATCGTCTTTCTTCTTCGAGATCGTGAGGAACCCATTCCTCGGGTTTTCCCGGACAATGCGATCCTTCGGAAGTGCGGTCGGTTCTCCTTGGGCGTTCACACGGACTTTCGCAAAGAAGTAGATGGTCTGGGGCTTGCCACCGCGCAGAGTCACCTCGGTGCGGTGCAGGTAGTACGCGACTCCTCGTGAGTTGACGTGGACGTACGCGTCCAACGTGCCGAGGAGCTCATCCAGCAGTTCGTCGACGTCGGGGTGTCGAGCCGCGGTTGTGGCCAAGAAGGCGAGAGCGCGTCTCTGGAGTTTCTCCGTGCCGCTGGACGTGACCTCGCGTATGAGGTCGAGGGTGAGGGCACGATCGGCGGGGCGGCGCACGCACCAGGCCACGAAGTCCTCGGCGAAGCGGTCGGGGTGCAGCGGCCGCAGGTGCGGGCTGACCGCCCGGCCCCGGGTCGTGCTTACAGGCTCGGCGGGGTAGAGCTGGGCGTGCCGGTCAATCAGGGACTGGGCGTCCGCAGCGCTGTCGGCGAGGTGCGCAGCTCGCAGCAGCTGCCGCGCGTCCGCCGAGTTAGTGAGGGAGCCGAACAGCGTCGCGACTAACACCGTCCTCGACACCAGGTTGACCTGCGCTGATGCCTCTAACGCAGGCAGGCCGACGGCCAAGCCGGCTGACCAGTACTTCCGCTCGTGCGTCAGCAGGAACTCCGACAGGTCGGCGTCTGACGGGACCGCGCGCCGGTTCTCGTGCGCCCACACCGCGGCGAGTGCTGCCATGTGCAGGCCGAGCGGCGAGCGGCCCGTACCTTGCCACGTGCGGGGGGCCACCAGCTCCACCGGCTGGAGCTGCATCGCGGACTGGAAGGCGGCGACCGCCGAGTTGAATGCGGTGGTCAGCTCCGGTGCGCTGGTGGTGAACCGGCCCAGGCGGACGGGAACCGCGAGGTGGTCGACCTGCCGGTCCATCGTCGACGTGATCAGGTCCCACAGCCCATAGTCCAACCTGGTCAGCAGCAGTACCCGCAGGCACCGCACTCCGGCGTGGTCCGCCAGGTCCAGCACCATCCGCTCTAGAACGTCCACCGTCCACCGCTCGGCGTAGTCCACGACTACGAGGAGTCGCCCCGCCACGGCGCGCTCCCCGCGTGGCACGGCCGAGCCTGCCCGTTCAAATGCCTGGATGACGTGCCAGCCGCTTTCAGCGGCGCGCCGGGCGACCTGCATCGCCAGTCGGGTCTTGCCCAGGCCGCCCTCGCCGTGCACTAGCTGCACGGACGTGCGTGGGGCGGGGTCGTCGAGCCAGTCCTCCAACACCTGGCGCTCACCGCGGTCGCGGAAGGGGACCACTTCATACCTGGAGTCGAGCAGGTAGCTGGGGGCGTGCTGGTAGGACGCGGGGCGCGGGACGGGGCGGCCGAAGGCCTCGAACCGGTACCCGGCACCTCGCGGTGGGACCGGCCAGCTCCCGGACGCCTTGTCCGCGGTGCGACTCACGGCGTCGCGGGTGGATGGCAGCGTGGTGTCCGGATCAGCCGTCGGGATTGTGTCGCGGATGCTGGTCAGGAAGCGTTGTACTTGGCCGTAGACCAGCGTGGTGCGGCTGGTGGGTTTGCAGATGGTGGAGTGGTCGGCGTCGATCGGGATCGGGTCGGCGCCGGCGAGGCCGGGGTCGGCCGAGCCGGCGTCCACGATGTGCACGCCGAAGGTCGGGTAGGCCTCGTAGAACACGAGGTTCCGGATGCTGGTTTTGAGTGCCCAGTTCCGGTACCACAGATTGAGATCCCGTAAATGTGCGGCGTTGCGTTGCAGGTCTTTGCCGGCCGCGGTTGTGCGTAGCACGGTTTTCAACCTGTTCAGAACCTTGGCCATGTCGGCACCGATGTGCGGGGTGGCCAGGAACACCACGCCCCGCGCGGCCGTGGCGAACGATGCGTACGTGGGGCTGCTGTCGGCGTGCCGCAGCATTTGCTTGGCCAGCAGCCCACCCATGCTGTGGGTCACGAAGACCAGTGGACGTTCACCCACACCCGCGTTCTGCAGCGCCGCCAGAATGTTGACCGCCCGGCCTTGGATCGGCATTGCCCGTCCGAGCCACCCCGACGGCGAGGCCGCATAGTCCACCGACCACACCGCGACGCCCGCTACGTCCTGGCCCAGCCAGTCCGGCCAGAAGGCCTCGCCGGCAGCCCATGTCTTGCGTGCATCCCCACCCAGACCGTGCAGGAACACCACGTCCACTAAGGGGACGTCTGGTATCACCACCGAGAAGACGTCGGTCTCGGTCACGACTGACCCCCTCCCCGTTGGTGCGCAGGTACAACCCGACACCCCGGCTGTAGTCCCGGCCACGGGCTACCTGCTCCACTCAGTCGCAGCACCGCCCCGCACTATTACCGTGAAGAAGAAAGCACGCAGGTCGCAACAGATCTACGACACCCAATCGGGTGAACCTCCGCCTCAATCTGTAACGCAAGTTGCCCTCAACGCACACTCTCATAGCCGCTTACCGGTCGTTCGCGAAGGCGGCGTTCGCCAGCCGCCAGCGCGGTGACCCGTTCCACTTCCGCACTGCCGTCGGTCGCCCCACGACTGGCGACCTGGTGGCCCTGCAATGAGGAAACGACAGGTGAAACGCCCGGCGCGAAGCGGAGGACGAACGATCTGAAGAGGCGTCAGGTGGCGGCCAGACTTGATCACAAGTAATGCCATAGTGCGCTCGAAACTCGGCGACTTTAATCATGACAGCTGATCAACATGTGCGGTCAGAATCCACGAACAAGTGCGGTAGAAACTCGCGGACATATTTACGTCAGGCTGGAGTTACGTGGCCCGATGGTGTCTTTCGATTGCTCGTATCGCTCCGAGTTGACTATTGCGCGGGCTAACCGCGTAGTCCTTCTTCTCACTGGTAGCTCAGCAACGGCTGGTACGGGCCTGAAGCCCACGTAGGTAACTGGCAGGCGGCTACTCGCCCCTGTGTCGACGGAACGTCAGGCCGGCGTCGTCGAGGGATGCGTAGTCGCCGGTGCAGATCTCGGTGAACCCGACGGGTGGCGGAGTCAGAGACAGTTCCGTCGTGCCGCGGACGCCCGAGTGGTCGTGACCATGGAGTCCGACGACGGGATGATTAGCGTCCGCGATCTGTGATCGCATTTCGGCGTTACGCAGGATCATGTCGCGGTCGCGGGCGATGTTCCTGGCGTGGTCCGGCTGGGGCTTGAACGCGTTCGCCAGCACGACAGCACGTCGGCCGTCGACGAGGGAGAGTTCTCCGACCAGCGCTGCTCCCCGTAGTTGGAGTGCCGTGTCGGAACCGGCGTCGCGAAACAAGATGTGGATGTTGATCCAGTATCCGGCGCCAGGATCGCTTATCCACCGGACGTTGTCACGCTCATGGGAGTCGGTTCGCCGAAGCTCGCTACGAGGGATGGTGATCACGTAGGCGCGGCGCCATCCCGGGCTAAAAGGCTCGTGCCGTGTCCAGCGGTCGACGTGCCGGTCGGCGTTGCGGTCGACATATTGCATGGCCACCTGGGACAGGAAGGAATGCTGCCAGTCGCCGGACTCGTGGAAGCTGATTTTCATGGTCTCCGCGGTCGGAATGATCACGAGATAGAGGTCGCTGGAGTTTTTGGCCGAGAAGACCTTGTACTCAGTGGACTTCGGGCCGTCAGGCACTCCGACCGCAAACCGGAACCCGCCGCCAGGCGGCATGACGAGCTGCTCGTGCGCAGGCAAGGACGCCGTGACATCACGTTGCTCGTCGGTCATTTCTCGGAGTCGTACATCGCGAACAGTGCGTTACAGGAAGGCAGCCCGGACAACGGGGGCGGGCCGCTGTTGTCGAGTCCAATCCGGTCAGTTTCCGTGTGTGGGAGTGTCGAGATCGTCAGCGCCTCCGGTCCGGCAGTGCCGCGATAACAGCCTTCCGGGACCCATGTCGTCCGTGCCACCGAACTGGCTGGCCGCGCTGGTCAGTGGTGATGGTCCAGGTCGCTATGCACAAGCCTGCTGGTCGGTACCGCCCTGTAACGGTTGGTCGGCTCTGATCGACCTCCCGCTGCAGCTATCCATCGAGGGCAGGCTTGTTGGTGTCAGCGACATCCGCAACAGCGTCGAACTGGAGCAGGTCGGTGGTGCTGTCATCCGGGCGAGAGTCGTTGAGGAACTTGTGCCCGAGCTCGGGCGGTACTACACGCGTCGCGTCGAAGCGACCTTCGACGTCACCACGATTCGTTCTCTCGTAACTGGAACGGAACGGAAGAACTACTCTCTCGTTGAGCTGGCCTCGACGCAAGAAGCCTGAGGACGGAGAGTGCCCCGGCCGAGCTGGGCGCCCAGGGCAGTCTCACACCGTCAGTCGATGCTGGTCAGATGTCGAACTCGCCGTCCTTGACGCCCCGGATGAACGCCTCCCACTCGGCGGGCGCAAACGCCAGGATCGGGCTCGCGGCACCGAGCTTGGTGTCGCGGACCCCGACTGCTCCGGGGATCGACCCGACCTCGACGCAGCCGCCGTTCTCCTTGCTGTAGGAGGCCTTGCGCCAGTTGGTCGTGGCGGCGAGTGCGGCAACGGCGTCCTCGTTGTTCATCGTGCTCACAGTTCCTTTGCTAGCTGGCGGAACAGCGCCGGTGTCGTCTCCGGCTTGCTGGCCTTGACCCGGAGTTCGGCCAAGGCATTGCGGTAGGCCCTGATCTTCCTCAGCTCCTCGTAGTAGTAGGGCTCGACCAGTGTCTCCACGTACACGCAGCCGTGGTAGTCCTCGAGTTCCGGCGGCGCGGACAGGATAGTGAAGGTGCCTTCGACACCAGTGTGCGCGCCGACCGACGTGGGGAGTACCTGTAATTTGATCCCGGGCCGTGTGGCGAGGACGGCCAGGTGTTCCAGTTGCTCGCGCATGACCTCGACTCCGCCGACGAGCCAGTCCAGCGCCGGCCTGGCGATCACCCGCCAGACGAGTGGGCGTTCGCCTTCCTCGAAGACCATGCGCTGACGTGCCATGCGCAGCTCTACGCGGCTGGCGACCTCGTCGTCAGGTAGCTCGGCGTCGCTGCCGCGGATAATCGCCTCGGCGTAGGCGCGGGTTTGCAGCAAGCCTGGGATGACCTGAGCGTCCCAGCTTTCGAGCTGGCTGGCTGAGGATTCCATGCCGAGGAACAGGCCGAAGTCGGCGGGAACTTCGTTCTGGTCGAAGCCGATGAACCAGTCCTTACCCTTGCGGGCGCGCTCTCGCAGGCTCTGGAACTTCTCGTTCTGCTCGGCGACGCCGTAGAGCGCCAGCAGGCTCTTCAGCTCCAGGGGTTTCGGGAGCGATCGACCGTTCTCGATGTGCGCGATCGCCGAGACGCTGCCTTGGATTTCTCGGGCGGCGGCCTCGCGGCTGACGCCGGCTGCTTCACGCAGGCGTCGCATCGCGACGGCGAACCACCACCTCAGCGCAGTCGGGCTAGTCGTGGCCACGCACTGCTCCTCTCTTCCCGGTAGCGCCCTCGCGCTTGTCGGAGTTTCGCATGCGCGAGCGCACACGATCGGAGTATCCATTTTGACGATCGTCAGATGTACTGTCGTCATCATGACCCACGTCACTCCGATTCTGAACACGGTACCGGGGGCGTGCGCTTTCTCCGTGCAGCGGTGCTTCGGCGTCGCCTGCCGTCGAACTCACCTGCGGGTTCTCCTGCCCGCAGCCGGTCCTGACGTTGCTTCCCCACCAGCTCAGGTATCCGCCGCCCACTTGCGAAGGAGCGTTCGCTTGACGGCCACGACCTTGGTTTCTTTGAAGACGACCTTGTCTGACCTCGTCGACGCGTCAGTGCAAGTAGGCGGCCGCGAAGAGCGGCGTGCCGACTTGATCGCCGAGCTTCGGACAACCCGGCTAGCGCCAGCCGTGGTCGTGCCAGGCATCGAGCATCAGGCTGCCGCCGCGATCGTGCAGGCTGGTCTTCCGACTGTGGAGTACCAGCGCTGCACTCTGCATCGCCGCATCGACGAGCATCTCTTCCTCGACGTTCCTGCCCGGACTGGTGTGCGGATCTTGGCCTGCTGGGACGACCGCAGCCACCGCCTCCGGATGCACTGTGCCGAAGTCGGCGCCTCGGGGCTGTGGGACCGCATCGTTGTCCACTTCACTTGGTGGGAGACGTCCGGACGTCCTGTTCCTGTTCTTGACCGGCCGAATGGGTTGGCCTCGTGAATATCCTGACCGCTGCTCCGATAACCGCGTCGGCGACCGGCCCACAACTGCCGCGCGCCGCCGAGGTGGTCCGCGCGTTCGCCACCTCTCCTGACGACGACCTCCATCCTGTGCTGGTCGTGGCGGCGGAGCTGGCCATCGAGCACCGGCTGCGCGTCGGCGTCGACGCCATCGTCGGCGATCCTCGGGCCGACGATCCATTGGTAGCTGCCGCAGCCCGGACCGCATGTGCGCGGGACGCTGCCTGCGCGGTTCTGATCGACCGCATCGATCGGTGGGCCGCAATCGAGTTCACTGAAGGCCGGGCAGGGGTTCTGCACACCGAATCGCTCGGGCAACTGATCGAGCGGATGGTGACGGTCTGGATGCGTGGTTAGAAGCTTGCCGATTCCTACGTCGGCGCGAGCGATCCACGAGTTCGGCTCGCCTCGGCGCAGCTCGGCGAGTTGGGCGCCGCCTACGACGATCTGGTCACGGATCTGCAGCTCGGGCATCGTCGGCTACCCGTGTTGCAGACGCCCACGGGCCCGGACAGGACGGTGTAACCAGTGGCGGAGGCAGTAGTCCGGCCGATGGAGGTCATCCTTGTCGCCGCGGGCAGCCCGACAGGACGGGCCGCCGAGGCCATCAATGATCTGACCAGGCACCTGCCCGATCCCGGTGAGCCGGACTTCTGCCCGACGTGTGCGGGCAGGTTCTGGCCGTGCGCGGTCTTCGACGACGCGGCCTCCCGCGTGCACGCCGCCCGGCTGCGCGTCGGCGACGTCGTACCCCTGGACCTGCATCCCCGCCTCTGGCCGTCGTCTGCGCAGCCGGTCTCGCCTGTGTGGCCGTCCGGTCCGGCTTTCGAGTGAGGAAACGTAATCATGGACGAAGTGCTGACTGCCGCGCTGCGGGATGCCGTGTTCGATTACCTCGATTACCTCGATTACCTCGACCAGCTCGCTGGCGAGAGCGACCAGCTGAGCAAGGCTGCGCTCGCCGACACGAAGATCGTCCGGTTGACCTATGCGTTCCGCGCGCTGCTGGCTGAGCACTCATCCGACGAGCGAGGCCGCTGCAAACAGTGCTCAGGTTGGCTGCGCCCTCGGCGGCATCCCTGCTCGGTATGGAACATCACGCACCGCCATCTGCTCACCGCTTCCTAGACCTCACCGAGCCCGTGCCGATGACCGCTCACCTGCGGGAAAGGAGGAGAAGTTGCGCGCACACGTTGGTACGGCTGGTAGCGAGGCGCGAGGCCGATCCCCGCCGTGTCGTGCATAGACCAGCTCAACCGTCTTCTGCGTCAAATCCCTTGTAACAACTGTCCACTTAGGAGTAATTCATGACCGCCACAGCAGTCCCGGCCGCCGCTATTGACGCGGAGTTCGACCTGGATTTCACCATCCTCACCGACGTCGACCCCGGCGTGGCCGCACCTTGTGGCACCGATGACGGGTGTGACCCCACCTGCGCGTCGTCTTGCGCCAGCAACGCATGACCTGACCGGTGACAGCGGGGCCGGGCAGCGGTTTGTTGCCCGGCCCACCCCGACGGCTGTGCTGGAGGACTAATGCCTGCCCCGCTCTACTGCCATCGTGGAGCCGCGTTGCTCCGCGCGGCGGCCGCTCCCGTGAGCTCAAACCCCGAGACGTGGCCCGACCTCGACGACATCGAGGCGTCTCGCGCCTGGCTGGCTACGGCGTGGGCACGACCCGAGATCGCCGACGCCATTAGCGTCGCCAGCTCTGGTCTCGCCCTGCGCATCGAGAATGTTCTCGGCGATGCCGAGGTGACGGCGAAGCAGGTACGCCGTGCGACCGTCGCGACCATGCGGTATCTCCTGCGCGCCTCCGGCCGTCACACGCCGTTCGGGCTGTTCGCCGGGGTCGCCCCAGCGTCGATCGGATCGGTCGCGAAGTCACGGTGGGGCCGTGAGCATCACCCCGCCGCCCGCGCCGATACGCAGTGGGTTGCCGATGTCATAGACCGCTTGGAATCGGACCCGGAGTTGCTTGGGCGGCTACAGGTGGTGTTCTCCAACCTGGCCACACTTCGTGGCCAGCGGCTGGAAGTACCGCACGGCCCGAATCGAGTGAGCGTCCGGCACACCAGCGCGGTGTGTGCGGTCCGGGCCGCCGCAGTTTCGCCGATCTGCTTCGCCGACTTGGCCGCCACGCTCGCCGAGAGCTTCCCGAGCGTGGCGTCAGGAACCATTAGCGCCATGCTCACATCCCTTGTCAAAAAGGGATTCCTGGTCACAAGCCTGCGAGCCCCATGCACTGTCACCGATCCGCTGGCGTACCTGATCGCCCGGTTGCACGCCGCTGGCGTGGACACCGTCGCAACGGCCGCGATGACGCTCGCAGAGCTTGAGGCCATCATGGCGGCTTTGCGTCGCCACAACCGGCCCGGCATCGGCCGCGCTGAGCAACGTCGCCTGCGGAACGAGCTGACCGGGCGGATGCGGACGCTGTCGTCAGCCGGGCGAATCCCGGTGGCACTGGATCTGCGGCTGGACGTCGATGTGGTGCTACCCGAGACGGTGGTCCGGGAAATGGAGTGGGCAGCGACGGCGCTGATACGCCTGACTCGGCAGCCGACCGGGCACGCCCACTGGCGGGGCTTCTACGTGGCGTTCTGCGAACGCTACGGAACTGGCACCCTGGTCCCCTTAGCCGACGTGGTCGACCCCGACAGTGGGTTGGGCCTGCCCAACGGCTATCCCGGCAGTGTTCTGCCCGCACCGCACGCGGGTGTTTCGGAGCGGGACGAGATCTTGCTCGCGCTGGCGTTCACAGCTCTGGCCGATCGGAGCGGCGAGATCGTCCTGACAGAGGACACGATCAGCTCGCTGACCGTCGGCGACCCGGCCATCGAGCGAAACCTACCGCCACACGTGGAGCTCGCTGGCCGCATCCAGTGCGGCAGCGTCGAACAGCTGAACCGCGGTGACTTCACGGTCACGGTGGCGCCGGGACGTTCGGCAGGCACGTTCACCTCCCGCTTCACCACGCTCGCGCCCGACGCCGGGCTGGAACGGGTATTCGCAGACCTGCCCACGACGGTCGAAGGAGGGGTGCCGGTGCAGCTGTCGTTCCCGCCGGTCTACCCAAACGGCGAGAACGTCTGCCGCGTCCCGCAGTACCTGCCGGACCTGCTACCCCTCGGCGAACATCGCGACTTAGCGCTCATGGCCAGCCAGCTCGGCGCCGAAAGTGCGCTCATCGGGCTGGACGATCTGGCGGTCACCGCGACCCGCAGCGGACTTCACCTGGTCAGCCTCTCCCGAGCGCAGGTGCTTGAACCGCAGGTAGTGCACGCACTCGCGTTGGAGAAGCAACCACCACCGCTGGCCCGGTTTCTCGCCCACCTCTCCCGCGCTCTGGGCGCCACCTGGCACCAGTTCGACTGGGGCCCGGCCGTGCAGAGACTGCCGTTCCTGCCTCGCGTGCGCTACCGGCGCGCGATCCTGTCCTCGGCGCGCTGGCGTCTCGATACCACCGATCTTCCGGCCGCAGGATCCAACGACAGCCCATGGATCGTGGCCCTGTCGGCCTGGGCGGACCGATGGCAGTGTCCGTCCGCAGTTGAACTGCGCGACGCTGACCGGTCTCTGCCACTCGACCTAGCCGAGCCCGCGCATCGGGCGATCCTGCACGCTCACCTGGCCCGTCACGGTCATGCTGTCCTTGGCGAGACACCCGACGAGGCCGCGCTCGGCTGGGCCAACGGTCATGTCCATGAGATCGCCGTACCGCTATTCACCACTCGACCGCCGACACCATCCCCGCGCGTCGCAGGGAGCCCAGTAGTAACCAACAGCGGCCACGGGCAGCTGCCGGGTAACGAGGGCGCCAAGTGGCTGCATGCCTGCGTTTTCACTCACCCTGAACGGATCGATGAGATCATCGCCGATCAGCTTCCCCAGTTGCTCGGTGAGCTCGACCCGTCACCGGAGTTCTGGTTCGTGCGCTACCGCAGCCCGCACGAGACAGATCACCTCCGCCTCCGGCTGCGAACCCCGGACAGCGCGTCCTACGCACGAACCTTGGCCGCGCTCGGTGACTGGGCGACTGGGCTGCGCCGCGACGGCGCGATCCGGCAACTGACCATCGGTACGTACCTACCGGAAACCGGCCGGTATGGGCACCGCACGGCGATGGACGCGGCCGAGGCGGTGTTCGTCGCAGACTCTGCCGTCGTGGCGGCTCAGCTCCGTCACCTGTCCGCCGGGATTGCCGGGTCGGCAGGGTTCGTCGCACTGGGCATCGTGGACACCGCCGCCGGGTTTCTCGGCACTCGTGCCGCGGCAATGAACTGGTTACGCAACCACCCCGCACCGGAATCTGCCGCCGTCGACCGGGCCGTTCTTAACGAAGTGATCGGGCTCACCCGGACCGACGGGCTGGAAGGCGTGCCAGGCTGGGCTGACCACGTCGCCGGGCATTGGCGAGCCCGCGCCGCCGCCCTGGCGGCCTATCGTGCGCGACTTGATCCCGCTGCCGACACCGACGCGGTGCTGGAAGCCCTGCTCCACATGCATCACAACCGGGCGATCGGAATCGACCGCGACGGCGAGAACGGCTGCCGCCGCTTGGCCCGCCACGCCGCATTGGCCTGGCATGCCCGCTACCAGGACAACCGCCAATGACCGTCTTCGAGGCGACCATCCCGCCGGTGGTGGAGCCCACGCCAGGATGGAGTCAGTCGCTGGCAGACGGTGCGCCCGGCATCGCGCTGCTGCACTGGGAGAACGCTCGCACCGGTACCGGACCTGAAGGACTCGCCCGCCAATGGTTCGCCGCGATGACCCGTGGCCCCGTGACCGCACGCCCCGACGCGGCCGGTCTCTACCGCGGAGTTCCGGCCATCGCGTTCGCGTTGCACGCGGCCGGTCACCCTGGCTATGGGACCGCACTGCGCAACTTCGACGAGCACATTGCCGTACTCGCCCAGACTCGGTTGGCCAATGCTCATGAACGGATAGATCGGGCTGAACTTCCTGTGCTCCGAGAATTCGATCTGATCAGTGGATTGACCGGCATCGGTGCCGGTCTGCTGCGCCGTCACGGTCACAGCACGCTGCTGGTGCAGGTCCTCGGCTACCTCGTGCGGTTGACCGACCCCGTGCGCCATGACGGCGACCTGCTTCCTGGATGGTGGTGCCGTACCGGCCCTCGCGGCCAGACCACGAACGCGTGGCGGGGAGGGCATGCCAACCTGGGGATCGCTCACGGCATCAGCGGACCGCTGGCACTGCTCGCGACGGCGTTGAGACGTGGCATCACCGTTCCAGGGCAGGTCGAGGCAATCGAGCGGATCACCGTGTGGCTGGACGAGTGGCGTCATGGCAGCGATGGCCGTGTGTGGTGGCCGGGCGTCATCTCGCGCGCGGAATGGCGCGCCGCGACAGTTCGCCAGTCCGGCCCGCAGCGGCCGTCATGGTGTTACGGCACTCCGGGCCTCGTCCGCGCCCAGCAACTCGCCGCGCTGGCCCTGGCAGACACCCGACGTCAGCAAACTGCCGAAGACGCTCTCACCGGATGCCTTCGCGATGAGCGCCAGCTCAACTTGCTAAGGGATGCGTCGGTGTGCCACGGCTGGGCCGGATTGATCCACGCCACCAGGCGGGTCGCCGCGGATGTCCCGCCGGGCGGCAGCCTCGCTCAGTTACTGCCTGGTCTCGAAGCTCGTCTGTTCGACCACCTGCACCAGCACGGACCACCCGTCGGGAAGGGGCTGCTCGAGGGCCGGACCGGGATACAGCTGGTGCAACTGGCCACGAACGCCGCGCCTATCACTCGATGGGATGCCTGCCTGCTATTGGAGGCCTGACACCCGCCGAACTCCCGAGAGTCTCTGACCGCACCGGGATAGCATCCGCACCGCCCGCATGGAAGGACACGATGAACAACACCACCACCGGCACCTCGCCCGAGGCGCTGCGCGCGTCCATGGTCGACCATGTCAAACAGGCCGGTCACGCCCGCAATCAGGCTGTCGAAGAAGCTCTGCGCGAGATTCCGCGCCATCGTTTCGTGCCCGCCGCCACAGCCGAAGACGCCTACGCCAACAAGGCGGTCATCACCAAACGCGCCGGCGACGGCTCCGCGCTCAGCTGCGCGTCCGTGCCCACCGTGGTCGCGATGCAGCTTGACCAACTCGACGTCCAACCAGGCAACCGTGTCCTGGAGATCGGCGCCGGAACCGGCTACAACGCCGCCCTGCTGGCCCGGTTGACCGGGCCGGGAGGAGAGGTCACTACCGTTGATATCGACGACGAGGTGACCTCCGGTGCGCGGGAAGCGTTGGACGGGAACGGTTTCCCTCATGTTCGGGTCATCACGCGCGACGGCTCGCTCGGCGCACAGGAGCACGCTCCCTACGACCGCATCATCCTGACCGTTGGCGCGTTCGACCTCCCGCCGGCGTGGTGGAGGCAGCTTGGGCCCGGTGGACGTCTGGTCGTGCCGCTGCGCTGGCGGGGGCAGACGCGCAGCGTCGCGTTCGTCTGGGAAGGCAACCGACTCCGGTCGGACTCTGTCCAGCTGTGTGGCTTCGTTCCGATGATTGGCCAGGATAGTGAGCTGTCCGGCCACCTGGACCCTGAAGGTCTCGTCACTCTCTACTGGGACGGCGACCAGGACATCAGCCTTGATCGGCTCGACGGGATCCTCGCCACTCCGAAGACCGCGGTGTGGTCTGGGGTGACCGTCGGCAACACCGAGCCGTTCGACGGAGTCTGGCTGCGGATGACCGGCACCGAGCCGGGAACCTGCCGCATTGCAGCCGATCCGGCCGCTGTCGAGGCCGGACTCGCTACTCCCGCCATCCCGTCCCGCAGTCCTGCCCTTGTCGAGAAGGGCTCGCTGGCGTACTTCACCTTCCGCCGTATTGACGACGCCGGTGGGCGGCGGTCGGAGCTGGGCGCGATCGGCCACGGGCCTGCTGGGGCCGACCTGGCTGAGCGGCTGTCCGACCAGATCCGTGCCTGGGGTTCCGCGCGGACGACCGGCCCTGTCATCACGGCGTACCCAGCCGACACTCCCGATGATCAGCTTGGCTCCGCGCGCATCGTCGACAAACGCCACAGTCGCCTCGTGGTGTCCCTTCCCGCAGTGCCGGGGGCGTCGTAGCACTAGGAAGTCGCTGGCTGTTTTCTGGCCGTCGCCGATCTTGTCTCTACGTAGTCAGGATGTCTTGCGCCAGGGCGCGTCGGGGTCGGCGAGAGTGTCGAGCAGCAGCTGGCACCACGTGACCGCGGCGTTGACAGCGAGATGTGCGTGCCGTGGGCGAAGCCCGATTCGCGTGGCGGCTGGTCCGTGTCCGGTGCCGTAGCCGCGGTTGCGGAGTTCACCTAGCCCGGCGGTGATGGTGGTGACCGCGCCGAGGATCTTCTTGACCGCGTCGCTGCCATCGGGGCCGGGCGCACTCGACGAGGGGTGCAGGCTGAGAGCTCCCTGGGCTGCTCGGGCCAGTGCGGGGAGATCATCCTTGTCGTTGACTGGCCGACCACGTTCGATGAGTACGACCTTGGCGGTACTTTCGACCAGTTCTTTAGCGCTGCCGATGGCCAGGGCAGGGTCGTCGATGATCGCTCGCTGGATCCGGTCGAGCTGTTCCTGGATCGCGGAAGGGTCGGTGAGCGTAGCCAGTGACCGAATCGGTCGTAAGTGACCGGAGGCGGTGGGCGGAGTGATCAGGCCTGTGCCGGGATAGTCGACTGAGCAGCCGTCCCTGCGCAGGGAGTTGTAGAAGCGGTCGAGATACGGGCCGTCTTCCCAGTCGATCAGCAATCGCTCGAAGACCCGGCAGGCGCGGGCGACATGGCCGGAGTCAGTCCAGTCGACGGATTCGAGGCGTTCCTGGGCAGCAGTACGTCGGACACTGGTGTCGTCGTAGCGGCAGTCCGGGTTTGGAGCGAAACCTTCGTCCTGGAACGCTGAAGTGATGGCACCAACGGTGCTATCTGTCATCAGGTCACGGAACAGGCCACGAGTGCTCGTACTGATCAACTCTTTCACTCGCCGACCGCCTTTCGTAGCTCCGCTTCGGGGACTCTACCTTTGTCGCGTGTCTGTCAATGGACTACCGCCTTGCTGGCTGTGAGCTGCCGACAAGAGTGTGGAGTGGAACAAACTATCGCGCTGGCGATCTGTGAACGCTGGGCCAGTGAACGATCGCTACGCGGCTTGAGAGTGCTTCTCGTGACAACCCCGTCCACGCGGCCAGGACGATCCGACCTACTCCTGGCTGGCGGCAACCGACAGGGAGTGCGTCTTGCGACTAAGTCGTCGACAAGGCTCCGTTATCAGCACCGCGAGAAGGACGGAACACTGGGGCTTGGTATAGACGCTGGTAGCGTTCTCGGCCATTGCCCTCGACTCTTCTTCGGGTCGCTGTCCGAGCAGTCGCTCGATGAGCGAGCTCGCAGTACTGCGACAATGGATGCATGACAGGCGAGCCGACGTCCCGACCGCGCTATACGGCACAGGCCAAGACGTCTGACAAGGGCGTACGTATGGTTGATGCTGCGATTGGCGACAAGCTGGGATGGATCTTCCGGGAGCAGTTCCGTGTTGACCTCGGCATCGATGCTCAGGTCGAGATCGTCCAGGCCGGGAAGGGGACCGGCAGGTTGCTTGCACTTCAGATCAAATGTGGCCTCTCATGGTTCGACGAAGAGATTGAGGGAGGGTGGCTCTACCGCGGCCAGGAGAAACATCTCTCATATTGGCTTAGCCACTCTCTTCCCGTAATTGTTTGCCTCTGCAATCCGCAAACTGACGAAGTATTCTGGGTTCAGATTACCGAATCCAATATCACTCGCGGCACAAATGGGTGGACTGTCAAAGTCCCGAGCAGCCAAATTCTGGACGAAGGCGAAATAGGCACCCTGACTCGGATTGCCGGCTCGCTGCAGCATACTGATATCATAGAGCTCCTTATTCCAAGATACTTGCAGGAACGCTACAGTCGAGAAATCTATATACACCCCATTCTTGAGACGCCACATGACTTTCATGGCTTGAATTATATGACCACAATCGGCCACGATGTTATGTTTGTAGACTTTATCTACACTCCCCTGGAGTCGCTGGACGCCAAAGCGATAGAACGACGCATTGAGTGGCGTGACTACAATGAGCAAACCGCAAACATTAGAGAAACGCGTCTTCATATCCTCGTAATTAGCGAAAGTGCTCAGTCCGCTTGTCCAGAACGCGATATTGCGGACTATATAGGTTCGGTTCGAGATGTAGAATTCACACGCCTAGTTTACAGTTCGACACCCCCTTTTGCGCTTGACGAGATTGACAATGAGGGGCGCCTGGTCTACTACGACCCCGGGGGTGACAGATTCGGCTCCTAGTAGCGCCCGTTAGATTATGTGCTTCGGGTGGCTGCGGTGACCTGGGAACAGTTGGTGGCAGGTGCAACGTGTGCTGACTCGGGCCTCAGAGCGACTGGAGTTCACAGAGAACGGCGTAGAGTCACCGGCTCGCGCAGGGGCAGGCACCGCCACACGCTTTAATAGCGGGACACTTCTCAGCGCGTCCGGACGTTCAGTTTGTCGTCGCCGTTGATCTGTATGCTTTGTGATCCCGTCATGGGTGGGTCAAGGAGAGCACCTGAGCCTGCATCTTACGCAACAGGGGGAAGTATGGCAGGCATCGTGGAAAGATGACGTGTGCCTGTCACGCGAGCCGCTAACCGGGGCGCGGTCGAGCTTCGCGAATACAAGCCTTTCCTCCAAACCGGATGCGGCCGGTTGCCACGGAGAAACGCGGTCGCATCTGACCAACAGAACCACGAAAGCGGCTCACCCTGCCCGCCAAAGGCAACTCCCGGAATCTGGCCCGTTTCGTTCAGCGAACAGGCCCACGTGGTCTTGTTTGGCGAAGATCTTCGCTTACACAGCAATCTGGACGAGTTTGTGCAGACCTGTGCGGACGTTTGAGCTTGGCAGCTTAGGTCGGCTCGACCCGCACAGCCAGCTATCGAGCCTGGCTGCACGCACGAAGGCGGTGCTTCGGTCCGCACGACGGTGACAGTTGGGTCCGCACACTGCTGTGCGGACCCAACTCAAAACTCATCGTTCGATGTTGCCGACCACAGCGCGGATGGCGCTCAAGTCGACGACCGATACTGGGTGGAGCGACCCGTTGATCCGCTGACGAGACGGCGTTGGTGGTGGCACACCGTGCCTGCGCAGTGCTTCGCCGAGTGGCTTGGCGTCCCAGCCGATCCGAGCCGAGAGATCCGCTGTCGCCACCAGACCGGTCTCAGCGTCATCGATGGCGTCGACCAGGAGACCCAGCACCTCAGGAAGCTCAGGAACCTCCAAGTCCTCCGGCGAAACGGACGGTTCGTTGACGGCCGCAGACTGCTGGATGCGCTGCGCTACCTCGTCCGGGAGCTCCCGGATCTGCCGCTCGCCGACCGCGTCACCGGTCAACGTCCCGGCCAGCTCACGCAACGCACGGCCACGATGGCAGGCCGCTCGGATGGTCTTGATGTGCAGCAGGTGGGTTCGCACGGTGAGCGCCTCGCCGGCGTCGAGGTCGGTTTCGCCGTCCGCGCCAAGGAGGAGCCCCACGCCGCGGTGGGACTTGAGCAGCTTGGAGGCGTCCATTCCGGCCTTGTATGTTCCGGCGCCGAGGATCGTCTCGCTGGCCTGGTAGGTCATGACCTTGAGTGCGAAGCGGGTGCCGAGTTGGCCACGTAGCTTGTCGGGGATGACCTGCGAGTCTGGCTTCTGCGTTGCCAGGATCAGTACGAACCCGGCGGCGGGGCCGGTCTTGGCGATGAATGTCAGCAGCTCCAGGACCCGTTGGCCGCGCTTTTTGCCCTTGGGCTGGTTCGGGTCGAGGGGTGTTTCGTCCTCCAAGTAGTTCTGGATTTCGTCGATGGCGATCACTGTCAGCGGCATGCCGTAGACCGGGTTGCGGGTGATTTCCGGGGTGACCTTCGACTCCGGGCAGAGTTCGTCGTCCATCTCGGCGAGCTGTCCGAACCTGTTCTCGACGTCGGCCGCGACCTCTTCGAGCACGGCGATCAGCCGCACGATCGACTCGGCGCGAGCGTTGGGGATGAACCGGTGGGCCACCAGCTCGAACGCCTTCCAGTCCTTACCGCCCTTCCCGTCGGCCACGATCAGCCGGACGTGTGGGTCCAAGGCGGCGGACGTGACCGGGATCCGGGCAGCATAGGTCTTGCCCATGCGCGGGATCGCGCCGACCAGCAGCGACGTCCACACCAGAGGCAGGTGCACGACCTGGCCGCGGGCGGTCGTGCCGAAGGAGGTGGGCTGCCAGAAGTCCCAGCTCTCGACCTCCCCCAGGGGAGAGTCGACCGGCTTCGCCGCGTATGGGTCGTAATCGGCGATCCACAGCGAGAGCCGACCCGCGTGCCCGCCCTTACCTCGGACACGCTCAGCGATGAGCTGAACTTCGTCGACAGCCAGCGCGGAGGCGAGGTCTTCGCGCTTCGCGATCGCGGTGCTGGCCTTGCGGCTGGCGGGCAGGTCCACGACGACGGCCCAGCCCGCGCTGTCGCGCTTCGGCAGCTGAACGAAGGCGAGCCCTTCGTCCTTGTCAATGAGCTTGGCCTCGCGGAAGGCGGTGACGAGGTTGTTGCCGTCCATTGCCCACGCGATGCTGCGCGGCCGGATCACCGCCGACCGACCGGACTTGTCCTTACGGCGTCCGGCGACCGCCAGCCCAGCAGACATGACGGCACCAGCGCCCCACCAGACGATTGGGCCTTCCACCAGGCTCGCGATCGTGAGGCCGCCACCACCCCCCACCGTGGTGGCGAGCATCCACCAGCGGCGTCGTACCCGGAAACGGTGGATCTCCTCGTACCGGTTCGCTAGCTGCTGTGCTTGCTTCGCCGCGTCGTAGAAGTCCTTCACCGACACCCAGGACCACCAGGCGCGCACCGCGATCGGTACTCCCCGTGTTACCGCGGCCGGATAGCGGACCGGAGCCAGGACGACCTGGCGGACGAGTTCGGTGCGCAGTCGGCTGACTTGGTCGCGGTCGTGCCATCGAGCGGGTAGCCGCGACATAGCCGCCTCCGCCAGCCGTCGCGCCCGGCGGTACTGGTCGTCGGTCAGCAGTTCGCTCTCCAGGACCGGACCAGCCTTCTCCAGTTCGCCAGCGTTGGTGACCGCTGGGGAATCCTCGGCTTCAGCGGGCTGCTCGAGCGCGCCGGTGTGACCGACTCCGTGAGTGATGGTCATCGGCGTTCACCGCCAGCCTCGCCAGGGCTGGTGCGACTCATCGCCAGCAGGGCGAAGCCGCACACCACCATCAAGCCGTCGAGCACCAGCGGGCCGACAGCGGCCGCCACCGGGTCGTACTGCCACGCGAGCATCAGGCCTCGCAGGTGCCCGTAGGAGATGACCGCCGAGCCGACCGCGACGGCACCGGCTCCGCCGTACCGGGCCAGGCCCCACAACATCCCCTTGGGCCACGGAATCCGGGACAACGCCTCCACAGCCAGCATTAGCCCGACCGGCCACACGGCCGCCCCGACCTGGGGCGCGATCCCCGGCACCCAACCGGGTGGTTCATGCGGAGCAGGCAGCCAGACGTGCAGCACGTTCGCCGCGATCGACATCACCGAGCCGAACACGAACCCCGCCCATGCGACGAACCGACCTCCCGCCGTGGCCGGAGTCGACGCGTCGTCGTCAGCGCTGCCGGGCCGGTCAACATCTGACGCCACCCCATCACCACGGTCGCCAGGACTGGTGAAACCCGTGGGCAGGTCCCCAATGTCGGTCTGCTGGTCGGCGTAGGCACCGCGTGCGTCGACTGGCCACACGCCTCCTTCGCTCGGCTGCTGGCTGCCGGGCTCACCAGCGTTGGCGTTCTCGGTCGCCAGCTCCGCCAGCACCTTGCGGACCGCGTGATCGGTCGCCCCGGTCAATCTCACCAGCGTCGGCCGCCCTGGCGACGGCTGGCCAGTTTCGCGCGCCGCGTCGAGCGCCTGCCGGATCTGGGTCACCAGGTTTCCGTTGGTCACCGTCATCGGGCACCTCCCGTCGAGCCGTCGACGGCAGGGTGACAGCGCGGACAACGGACCGAGCGAACGTGATCGGCATCCAGCCACACCACGCGAGCCGAGACCGGATCAGTGGGCCGGGCATCACACTGCCCGCATGGCGGCGGGATTGGCGAGCGCGCCTCGGGCGCGCGCTCCCGCACTGGACGGTTCCCAGGACGGTTAAGGACGGTTCGGGGGCAAGCACTGCCCCCCCCGTCGTGTCGCTGTTTGCCCCTCGTGCCGACCGAGTTTGCCCCTCGTGCCGCTCAGCGGGCGGCAGACTCTGCCCCTCGTCGACCGAGTTGTCCACAAGCACTTCGACCCGATCGATTGCGAGGTCGTACCCGTTGGGCCGCCGGTCTGCACGCTTCACGTACGCGGCCACGATGCCTGGGTCCGAGGGGCGGATCAGGTCGAGTTCCTGCAACCCTCGCAAGGCGTAGCGAACCGATCGTTCGGACAGCCGCGTGTACCGCGCCAGCCTCGCCAGCGAGGGGAACGCGTTGCGGCCATCCGGATCGGCGTGGTTCGACAACCCGACCAGAACCGCAGCCAGGCTCGACGCGTCGCGGCGCTCGCGGGGAATCGGCGCGGCGTTGAGCGCCCAGTGAATTGCCTCAATGCTCATGCTGCACCGCCGTTCCGCGGCGAACACCCTCGGATGGTCGCTGCTGGCCACCCGCCTCACGAGCGCGGTAGAACAGGCTGGCAACGGTGCCGACCGTCGGGACATCCCAGCCAGCAAGCCAGGCGACGATCCGGCGGTCGTGGTCTCCCAACTCGACGCCGTCGAGCGCCTCCGTGAGCGCAGCAACCCTCTCCTGCTGCCGACGCTCGCGCCACTCGTTGGAAGGCTCCTCCGCTCGCTGGTCTCCGCTCAGGTCGTAGCCACCAGCGTCGAAGGGCGGACGGATCCGACGCGGCTCATGGTGCAGCGGCGGGACGTTGCTGTGAGATTTGCGGGGATATTGGGACTCCATTGTGGACCTCCGGTACCGGGCTCCGTCTCACACCTGTCTCACGGACTGGTGGGACGGAGCCGTATTGGAGGCCCTGACCTGGACTTCTTCTGGACGCTGACCTACGGATTGAACTCAGCAAGACCGCTGCGGAAACCCAGTGTTCCGCTGGGGGTCAAGGGGTCGCAGGTTCGAATCCTGTCAGCCCGACCGGAAGACGCAAGGCCCGTGAGCAGCATACCCACTGCTCACGGGCCTTCTTCATGACCAAGGTCGGTCGTGAAGTTGATCTTGGATGCATCCTGTCGGGGCAGGGCAGGCATTGCGCTCGACTTCACGGTCCGCGTTCGGAGCTTTCTTATTGATCGAGTTCGCGGAGCGGCCGAGGCGAGCGGAGCCGGATCACCCCGCTGTACGGATTCCCGTTCAGGGGCGTTTCGCCGTAGAGGCTCTGGTCTGGTTTTCGCGGTGTCGGCTGAGGTGCCGCCTCTTCGGGGGAAAGCGGTTTGCCGAGTACCTCGTGCATCCTGTCGAAGTCCTTGGACTCCGCGACCAGCGCCGCTCTTTCGGTGCCAGGAGCCAGAACACCATAGGCCTTCAGCAGGTTCGAGTGCTTGTTCTTCGCGCTGGACAACACCATGACCCGGTAGCCCAGGGCCAGCTGCAACAAGCCACAGACGACTAGCAAGATGACCAGCGCCGACCCCGACAGGTAATCGTCCTCAGTGGCCACCCATGCTCCGGCGAGTAACACACATATCTGGGCAGGAGCCGTCTGGAGGCTCCTCCAGTAATCGAGCTTCCGCCCGAAGTGCTGCTCGGCGCGCCGATGCTCCGCCTTGACCTGCTCGGGTAGCGGGTACTCGTAGCGGTAAGGCGGACCAGACGGATCCGGGAACTCCTCCACGAGAGGAGAATACGCTCAAAGAAGCACCGTGTAGTCCCTTTGCGCTGCGCACCACGGCCGTGCGACATAAATGGTCTCAGCTCGCCGCGGTGGCCCTGATCGGGTTGCCCGAGAGGCCCGTGTATGCGGCGAGCAAGGGAGCTTTGGTCGCGCTCGGCCGGCGGCTGGTCCGCGACCAAGGAGCCCGGGGTGCCGGTGACGGAACACCGGCACCCCGGGAACCTTTACTTCAGCGAGTTGTCCACTGTGGTCATGAGGGATCCGGTGTCACCCGACATCTCCCATGCCATGACTCCGAGCAGTCCTCTGGTCTTGAGCCAGGCGACCTTCTGCTGGATGGACCAGGCGTCGTCGAAGGTCCACCATTGCCCGCCGTTGCCCGTATAGCACGCCGTGGCCACGGCCGCGGTGTCGTGCTGGACAGTGCAGTTCGGGACACTGGCCAAGAGATTCGCGTAGCCACGAGTACCTGCTTCCTCGGGGAACTGGCCCGGCGCGGCTCCGGTCGCGCTCTGCCATTCGCCCTTCTTGCCGCCGTCCGCGACCCCTTGCCATCCTCGCCCGTAGAAGGCGAGCCCGAGGGTCAGTTTCCGTGGATTGGCCCCGGCGTTGGTGTAGGCGTTGATCGCCGACTCCACACTGAACTTGAAGTTGTACGGGTCGTCCGCGTCGGCGTAGAGGTTCCCCTGATGGCCGGTGCGGTTCGGCTCCCACGAGTTGTCGCTGCCCGAGCCGTGGAAGTCGTAGCCCTGCACGTTGGCGACGTCGAGGTAGTCGAAGATCTTCGGGATCTCCCAGCCACCGCTCACCTTCGCCGGGTCGGCGGGGGTGAACGCCTGCAGTTCGTACCGCTTGCCGGTGGTGGCGCCGTAGGCGTCCATCTGCGTGCGGAACTCGGCCAGCAGGGCCGTCAGATTCGTCTTGTCGTTGGCGCTCCAGTGGTTTCCGGGATGCCCGTCCGGACTGCCCGGCCACTCCCAGTCGATGTCGATGCCGTCGAAGATGCCCGCGGCCGTTCCCGGCCCGCCGGCCCCGCCGTACGCCTTGATGTTCCCCTTCAGGTAGGTGTCGATGCACGACGCGACGAACTTCTGCCGCGACGCGGCGGTGGCCGCGACGTCGGAGAAGTACTTCGAGTAGGTCCAGCCGCCCAAGGAGATGAGAATCTTCAGATTCGGGTTCTTGACCTTGAGCTTCTTGAGCTGGTTGAAGTTGCCGCGCAACGTTTCCCAGCCGGTGTCGCCGACGCCGTCGACGGACTGGGCGGCGGACATCGGCCGTGAGTAGTCGGCTTCCGCGTCGCCCGCGCCATCACCCTGGTTCGGGTCCTGGGGATTGGACGTCGTTCCCTTGGTGACACCCGAAAGGCAGGTGTGGTTGACCGGGTCGATGTTGCCGAACGCGTACAGCAGATGCGTCAGCTTGCTCGCGGATCCGTTGGTCACCAGGTTCTTGACGAAGAACTGGCGGCCGTAGATACCCCACTGGACGAAGTAGCCGACCCGGGCGTACCCGTTCACGATGTCGCCGGTGCGAGCGCTGACGGCGGCGCTCGCCGCGGAGACGTTGTCGTACCCGTCACGGGCTTTGACCGTGAAAGAGTACGAAGTGGACGGTGAAAGCCCGCTCACCGTCGCGGTCGTCCCGGCCACCGTGGTGACGAGGTCCGCGCCGCGGTAGACGTCGTAGGAGACGACGCCGGTGTTGTCGGTGGACGCGTTCCACGCCAGGGAGACCGAGCTCGACGTGACCGCGGTCGAGCGGAGGTTCGACGGCGCCGTCGGTGCCTGGGTGTCGTCGCCCGGGTTGTTGGTGGTCACCGCGAGCGCCGGGGTGGGCGGGGACTTGGCGTCCTTCCGGTCCTTGGCGACGACGGTGAAGCTGTAGGCCGTGTTCGGCGTCAGCCCGGTGATCCGTGCTTCGGTGCCGGTGACCGACGCCGCCAGCGTGGTGCCCTGGTAGACGTCGTAGCCGGTGACGGGCAGCGAACCCGGTGCCGCGGCGTTCCAGGCCAGCGCGGCGGTCGTGGTCGTCTTGGCCACGAGGCGCAGGTTGGCCGGGGTCGACGGCGGGGCGTCGCCCGAACCGTCACAGTTGGCGTCGTCGATCCGGCACGTGGTCGGGTTGACCGCCGTGCTGAGCCGGAACGACGGGCTGTACGGGTAGGTCGAACGGCCCGGCGCGAGGGATTTGATGTAGTACGCCGGGACGAGGGTGACCTGATTGCCCGATTGGGAAACCGTGGCGTTGGAACCGCTCGTGGCGGTCACGCCGGCGGGGACAGTGAAGGTGATGGACCAGTCGGCGACGGTTTCGCTGCTGGGGTTCGTGACGGTGTACTCACCGGTGGTCCCGGTCAGGGTGAAGGCGGCGCGGAGGCGGCCCGCCGCCATCGCCGGAGTACCCGCGGCCACGAGGAGCCCGGCTGCGAGGAGTGTCACGGTGAGTGCGCTGAGTAGTCGTTTTCTGGTGCGTCTCATGGCGGTTCTCTCCAAAAGAGGCGGCGAGACTGACCTGTGCTGAAACTGGCGCGTGTGGTCTAGACCACACTTGAATGTAGCGCGGCTCGCATAAAAGGTCTAGACCGATTCGTCGGTCGTGAACCTGTTCGGCCCCGGATGCGGACAACAAGTGACACTGACGGACGGCGAAGGGCGGTTCATGAGTTCATCTGGGGCGGATCCGGGGGACTGGGACGACGCGGAACTGATCGCGAGGTCGGTGACCGCGCCTGAGTGGTTCTCCGCGATCTTCGACCGGCATGCCGCGCACATCCACCGCTACCTGGTCAGACGCGTCGGCCCGGCCGCCGCGGAGGACGCGCTGGGGGAGACGTTCCTGGTGGCGTTCCGCAAACGCGAGGGGTACGACACCGAGCGCCGCGAGGCCCGGCCTTGGCTCTACGGGATCGCGACCAACCTCGTGGCGCAGCGGCGTCGTGACGAGGTCAGGGAGCTGAAGCTCCGGGAGGCTCTCGGCCCGCCGCCCGACGAGGAAGGGCACGCCGAGCGTGTCGCGGATCAGGTGACGGCCGAGGCGATGGGGAAACTGCTGGACTCCGCGCTGGCGGAACTCGCGGACGGCGACCGGGACACGCTCACGCTGTTCGCGGGGGAAGGCCTGAGTTACGAGGAGGTGGCCGCCGCGCTGGACATCCCGCTCGGCACCGTCCGCTCGCGGCTGAATCGCGCGCGCCGGAAGGTCCGGGAAGCACTGGGGCGTCCGGACATCACGACTTCGAAGGAGATCGCCAACCATGGATGAGCTGAAGCTGATCGCCGAGCGGACGGACTCGGTACCCCTGGCGGAATCCGGCGTACTCGGCCCGGCCCGCGCGCGATTGATGGCCGAGATCGGCGCCGTCCAGACGGAAAACGTGGTGCCGCTGAAGAAACGGCGGCGCTGGGTCTGGACCGGAGTGGGAGCGTCAGGTCTGGCCGCGGCCATCACCGCCGTCGTGGCGCTCACCCCGGCCGGCCTGGAACCGCCCGCGGCCACGGCGGACCCCGAGGCCGTGCTGCGCAGTGCCGCCGCGGCCGCGCTGAAGACACCGGACACACCGCCGAAACCGGACCAGTTCATCTACACGAAGACCAAGCAGCCCGACGGTGAACGGGAATCGTGGATTTCGGCGGACGGTACCCGCGACGGGATGATCAAGAGGGCGGACGGAAGTTCCTTCCCGCTTCCGGGCTGCCGGAACGGGCAGGCGCAGGCGTACAAGGGCAAGGAGCCGCTGAAGGGTGTCACGGAGCCATGCACGCCACGGCCCGGCTACCGGGTGGATCTCCCCACCGACGCGGACGCGATGTTCGCCTACCTCAACGCCGACCACAGCGGCGAGAAGGGCGACTACAACGCGCTGGGCAAGGACGTCCTCGCGCTGGCGAACGAAAACCACCTTCCGCCCGCGGTCCGGGCGGCCCTGTACGGCGCGGCGGCCAAGGTGTCAGGCCTGCGCGCCGTCGACCACACCAAGGACGCGGCGGGCAGGCCCGGTGTCGGCATCACCTGGCCGCTCGGGCCGCATGACGACCCCAAGGTGGCGAAACCGGTCGTGATCGTCTTCGCCGCGGACACTTTCCAGTACCTGGGCACGAATTCGACCGCCGCGACCGCGTCCGGCGTGGTGGACGCGGTCGGTCAGCGGCCGTAGCGGATCAGCGGCCGGTGAAGGTCGCCTTGCCGGGTCCGTCGGCGAGGAACGACTTCACCGCGCCGCGCAGGTCCTCGGTGTCGAAGAGCCCGGCGGCGATCGTCGTGATGTGCTCGTTCGCCTCGGCGACGCCGCCGTGCTCGTAGTGTTCGAGGACCTTCTTGGTGGCCGCGTGCGCCCTGGTCGGCCCCTGCGCGAGGTCGTTCGTGAAAGCGCGGACGGCCTCTTCGAAACCGTCCGCCGGGAGCACGCGGTTCACCACGTTCCAGCGTTCGAGGGTCGTGGCGTCGTAGGTCGCGCCGGTCATCACGAACTCTTTCGCGCGGCCGACACCGGCGCGGGCGGCGAGCCGCTGGGTTCCGCCCATGGTCGGCGTCAGGCCGACGACCCGTTCGACGAGCCCGAACTTGGCCTTCTCGGTCGCGAGGATGATGTCGCAGGCGACCGCGACCTCGAAGGCCCAGGTCAGGCACAGGCCGTGGGCGGCGAACACGGTGGGGAACGGGAGTGCGGCGATCCGGTCGGGGATCGCCAGCATCTCGTCGAAGAGCACCTTCGCCTCGGCCGCGGAGGACTGGGCGTCGAACAGGGAGACATCGACTCCGCCGCTGACGATCTTGCCCTCGGCCCGGATGATCGCCGCTCGCGGCGGGGTGGCCTCCAGATCGCCGATCGCCTCGCCCAATTCCTGCTGGAGTACCGCGGTGTAGAGGTTCAGCGGCGGCGAAGCGATGGTCAGGACGGCGACGTCGTCCTCGCGGTCGAGGCGGATCGAGGTGGCCAAAACGGGGTCCCTCCGTAGATCGTTTTCCGTGACCCTAGCCGGAGGCGTCCGCGAGTTCGTCCCATTGGGCCTGTGCTTCTGGTCGCCATTCGACGTGCTGCCGGTGGAAAAGGTCCGCCGCGCGCACGCCGCTCCAACCGTCGGGGAGCAGTTTTAGCGGAAGACGGGGATCGAGGAACGGGAAGCTGCGCCATTCGTGGACGAGTTCGGTCTGCGCGCGCAGGATGCCGTGTTCACCGGAGGGGTGGGTGCCGGTGAAGCGGTCGATGAAGTCCTCGTAACGGTCTTTGAGGTCGCTGAGATCCCAGGACCGCGCGACCATCGTCTCTTGATCGCCGACGTCGCCGTACGCGGCGGTGAACGACATCGCCTGCGCGTCGAGGCCGAGTTCCTGCACGATCTGCTGGGCCTCCCGCTGGCGGCTCAGATCCGGGCTGACCCAGACGCCCGCCACCGGCGAACCGAACCCGGCCCACGTCAGGCGGGTGCGGAGCCGGTGCCGGAGATCCCGCTTCGCTTCGGGGACCGAGACGATCAACATCAGCCAGCGGCCGTCCCAGGCCTTTTCTTCGTTGCCGAAGGCGTAGATCCGTTCCGCGCCCTCGGTCATGAGGCGTCTGCCTGGTGGGGTGAGAGACCAGCGCACTCTTCGGCCGACACGTTCGGAGACGACCCAGCCCTCGGCGGAGGATCGGGCCAGCGCCTGCCGCGCGGACTTCTCTTCGATGTCGAGCACGCGCAGCGCTTCGACCAGCGTGGACGTCCAGATCGCCTGGTCACGCGGCAGGACGTACTCGCCGAGGATCGTCATCAGCAGCGACCGCGCGCTGGCATGACTGACTTCCCGCCGCCTGCTCATCGTCGGCCTTCGGGCACCGCCTTTCTGCTGGTGGACGACGGGGACCGGGGTGGCGGAGTCCGCCATTTGCTGTCACCGACCTCAATACTCGGGGATTCGTTCGGGTCCAGAAGAACAACCAGGTTACCCACGTTCCGTGATCGCTTGGATACTTGCCACTCTTCCGAGGGACCACGAGTCGTTCAATCGGTCCCCGTAGACTTACTGATCTCATGAGCGCCACACTCGTTGCCAAGGATCTCGCCGCCGGCCACGGCGACCGTGTTCTGTTCTCCGGTCTCGACCTGGTCGTCGCCCCGGGCGAAGTGATCGGTCTCGTCGGTGTGAACGGCGCGGGCAAGTCGACCCTGCTGAAGACTCTCGGCGGCCTCGTACCGCCGGAAGAGGGAAGCGTCCGGCTGAACCCGCCGACGGCCACCGTCGGTCACCTCCCACAGGAGCCGGAACGCCGTGAAGGGGAATCCGTTCGCGCGTTCCTCTCGCGCCGTACCGGTGTCACCGCCGCGCAAGCCGCGCTCGACGCCGCCACCGAGGCGCTGACCGCGGGCGAACCCGGATCGGACGACGCCTACGGGATCGCCCTCGATCGCTGGCTCGCGCTCGGCGGGGCCGACCTGGACGACCGGGCGGCCGAGGTCGTCGCGGACCTCGGGCTCACGGTCAACCTCGACCAGCCGATGTTGTCACTGTCCGGCGGGCAGGCGGCGCGGGCGGGGATGGCCTCGCTGCTGCTGAGCCGCTACGACATCTTCCTGCTCGACGAGCCGACGAACGACCTCGACCTCGACGGGCTGGAGCGGCTCGAGCGGTTCGTCACCGGGCTGCGCGCCGGGACCGTGCTGGTCAGCCACGACCGGGAATTCCTCGCGCGCACGGTGGACCGCGTCGTCGAACTCGACTTCGCCCAGCAACAGGTGCGGACCTACGGCGGCGGTTACGAGTCCTATTTGGAGGAACGCGCCGTCGCGCGGCGGCACGCCCGCGAGGAGTACGACGAGTACGCGAACACCAGGTCCTCGCTCGAGGCCCGTGGCGCGATGCAGCGTTCGTGGATGGAGAAGGGCGTCAAGAACGCCCGGCGCAAGGCCACCGACAACGACAAGGTCGGCCGCAAGTTCCGGAGCGAGGCGACGGAGAAGCAGGCGTCGAAGGCCCGCCAGACGGACCGCATGATCGAACGGCTGGACGTCGTCGAGGAACCGCGCAAGGAATGGGAACTGCGGATGGAGATCGCCGCGGCGCCCAGGGCGGGTGCGGTCGTGGCGACCCTGCGCGGCGCGACGGTGCGGCGGGACGGGTTCACCCTCGGTCCGGTGGACCTGCAGATCGACTGGGCGGACAAGGTCGCGATCACCGGGGCCAACGGCGCCGGGAAGTCGACCCTGCTCGCCGCCCTGCTCGGCCGGATCGCGGTCGACGAGGGCGCCGCGTCGCTCGGCTCCGGTGTCGTGGTCGGCGAGGTCGACCAGGCGCGGAAACTGTTCCTCGGTGACCTGCCGCTCGTCGAGGCCTTCGCCCGCGAGGTCCCGGAGCTCGCCGACGCGGACGTGCGGACCCTGCTGGCGAAGTTCGGCTTGAAGGCCGCGCACGTCCTGCGGCCGGCGGCCACATTGTCGCCGGGGGAGCGGACCCGGTCGGCGCTGGCGCTGCTGCAGGCGCGCGGCGTCAACCTGCTCGTGCTCGACGAGCCGACCAACCACCTCGACCTGCCCGCGATCGAGCAGTTGGAGTCGGCGCTGGCGGAGTACCCGGGGACACTGCTGCTGGTGACACACGACCGGCGGATGCTGGACGCGGTCGCGACGACGCGGCGGCTGGAAGTGGCCGACGGGAAGGTCACCGAACTCTGAGCATCTAGAGGACTGGTTGCGGTAGTCGGCATCACGTACTACCGCAACCGGAGGACTAAACGCGGTCTACCTCGGTCAGCCCTTGGTCGCGCCGCCGGTGAGTCCCTTCACGAACTGCTTCTGCAACGCCAGGTAGAAGATCAGCACCGGCAGGGTCGCCAGGAACATCAGCGCGAACACACTGCCGAGATCGGCCTGGTACTGGCCGATCGAGCGGTAGATCCCGGTGGTGACCGTGGTCCCCTGGCTGGGGCCGAGGATGATCAGCGGGTCGATGAAGTCGTTCCAGATCCACACCCCGAGGAAGATCAGGACGCTCGCCGTGGCCGGGCGCAGCAGCGGGAACACGATCCGCCAGAACACCTGCATCCGGTTCGCA
Source organism: Amycolatopsis sp. lyj-84 (assembly GCF_046549075.1). NCBI lineage: Bacteria > Bacillati > Actinomycetota > Actinomycetes > Pseudonocardiales > Pseudonocardiaceae > Amycolatopsis > Amycolatopsis sp. lyj-84. Next base: position 459,051 of record NZ_JAJPWO010000001.1, on the reverse strand, counting down.
CCGTCGAGCAGGGCGGCCTCCTCGAGTTCGACCGGCACCCCGCGGATGAACCCGGTGAACACGAAGACCCCGAACGGCACGTAGTACCCGACGTTGAACAGCACCAGGCCTTGCAGCGTCGCCATCATCCCGGTCAGCCGGAGCACTTCGGTGACCGGGATCAGGATCACCTGCGGCGGGATCATCAAACCCGCCAGCAGGATCAGCGCGAGCACCTTGGTCCATCGCTTGGTGGACCGTGCCAGGTAGTGCCCGAGCATGGCCGAAAGCACCGTCAGCACGATGATCGAGAGCAGCGTGACGAGCATGCTGTTCGCCAGGCTCACCCAGAACAGGCCGTCGGGCCGGGTGAGCACGGCGTGGATGTTGGTCAGCGTCGGTGGCAGCGGGACCGACGCCGGCTCCTGGGCGATCCGATCGCCGGGTTTGAAGACGTTGACGAGCACGTAGTACAGCGGCACGAAGAAGATCGCGCTCACCAGTATCGCCACGGTCGGCCGCAGCCAGGAACGCCGTGAACCGTCCACTGTGGTCACAGGTCGACCTCCCGCCGCCTCAGGAATCGCAGCACGATCGTGGTCAGCGTCGCCACGATCACCAGCATCACCACGGCCATCGCGGACGCGTAGCCGACGTGGTTCGCGTCGAGGCCGGTGGCGAGGACGTTGAACGCGATGGTGGCTGTGGTCCCCGAGCCCGGCCCGCCGTTGGTGACGACCTTGACGTAGTCGTAGGTCTTGAACGCCGAGATCAGCAGGACGACCGTGTTGATCGTCAACGACGGCGCGAGCAGCGGCCAGGTCACCGCGCGGAACCGCCGGACCGGCCCGGCGCCGTCGATCTCCGCCGCCTCCAGCAGTTCGGCCGGGACGCCTTGCAGGCCCGCGAGGTACACGACCACGCAGAACCCCAGCATCTGCCAGCACACGATCGACGCGACCGAGTACAGCGCGAGATCCGGATCCGACAACCAGCCCGGCGGATGGTCGACACCGATCGCGCGCAGGAAGTCGTTGACCGGGCCCCGGTCGTCGAGCAGTTTCGTCCAGATGATGCTGACCACGACTGAGCTGAGGATCACGGGTGTGAAGAACACGCTCCGCAAAGCGTTGTACAGCCAGCCTTTCCGGTCGAGCAGCAACGCGACGCCGAGGCCGAGCACGTTCGGCACGACCACCACGATCACGGTCAGGATCGTCGTGACCCAGAGCGCGGTCAGGAATTGCTCGTCCTGGAACAGCAGCTTGTAGTTCTCCAAGCCCACGAACTCCGAAGGCGGGTTGAACGGGTTGTGGTTCGTCAGGCTGTAGCCGAAGCTGATGAGGATCGGTGCCATGACGAAGCAGAGATAGATGAGGACGCCGGGTGCGCCGAACGAGGCGAAGTGCCACACCCGCGGCAGGATCGGTTTTCTCCGCATCGTGGCGTCAGCGTGCTTTCGCCCACTCGGCGTCCAGGAACGCGCACACGTCGGCCACCGTCTTGCGGCCGGTGATGACGTCCTGGGCGGCCTGGTAGACCTTGTCCTTCATCCCCGGCAGGAGACCGTCGTCCGCGGTCTCCCAGCTGAAGGCGTTCACGACAGCGTTCTTCGCCACGGCCTCCCGGTAGAGCTCGTAGCCCGCCTTGAAAACCGGGCCCGCGTCGGACGGTGGCGTGTAACCCTTGATCGCGGGGAACAGGCCGTCGGCCTTGACCGAGGCGTCGATCTGCTCCTTGTCGAGCTGGAATGCGAGCGCGAACTTCCTCGCCGCGTCGAGGTTCGGGGACTTGGCGTTCACGACGATGCCGCCGCCGGTGTAGGCGGGCACGACGAGTTTCCCGTTCTCGGAGGGGAAGTTGAAGACGCCGATGTCGAACGACGGTTTCTTGGCGTCGGCGCTGGCGGCGAACCAGTTGCCCATCGGGTACATCGCGCCTTCGCCGTCGAGGAAGGCCGTTTCGGTCGCCGAGTAGTCCCGCGAGACCTGCGTCTTGTCGACGTAGCCCTTGGCCACCAGATCGGCGAACTTGCCGAACGCCTGCTGGAAGGCCGGGTCGGTGAACTTGACCTTGTCGGCCCGCCGCTGGGAAAGCCAGTCCGGGGTCTTGCCATAGACCTCGACACTGACCAGTCCGTCCAGCAGCATCGCGGACGGGAACCCCTCCTTGCCGCCGCCGATGGTGAACGGCGTGATGCCCTTCGCCTTCAGTTTTTCGGACGCGGCAAGGAGTTCACCCCAGGTCTTCGGCGCCGACGCGATCCCGGCGTCGGCGAAGAGCTTCTTGTTGTAGTAGATCGGCGGGATGGTCTGAGTGTTGGCGGGCAACTGGTGGTGCCCGCCCTTGATCGGGTTGGCGGCCGGGAACTGGAAGTCCTTGAGCTCCTCGGGCGTCCACGCGTAGAGGTTGCCCGATTCGGCGAAACCGGCCGAGTCGACGGCGATGGCGACGTCGGGGAACTGCCCGGACTGCAGCAGTTGCTTGGCGTACCCGGTGCGATCGGTCGACGGGGCGACCAGCTTTTTCACGGTGAGACCGGGATTCCGGTCCGTCACGCGTTTGATGGCGGCGTCCCAGTAGGACGGCGGCAGGTTCGGTGTTTCGAACGTCAGGAAGGAGATCTCGCCGCCGGAAGTCCCCGTCCCGCCGCCGACCGCGCAGCCGGTGAGGCTCGCGGCGACGAGTAGCGCCGCTCCCAACGCGAAGGACCTTTTCATGCCCCAGTCACCCTTCTCGCGGCGATGCACGGCGTCTCATCTGCGACGGCATTCGATCGGATGTCTAGGGCGATGTCAAGCGGCTTGATGCGCCTTCTGGCACCCGAAACGGGCGATACATCTGATCTATCGGCGTGCTCAGAGCTTGCTCAGCCGGATCACCGCGCTGGCGAAATCGCCCTCCGGCAGGCCCGCCATCAGGCCGTGTGCCAGGAGCGCGGCGCCGTGCCACACCTTCCCGGTGTCCTCGTCGCGGTAGCGGGCGGCGGGGTCGAGACCGTCGAGCCGGACCGGTCGTTCGGGAGTGGGGAAATGTGCCGCTTGCCGGAACACGAACACGACCGCGCGCCCGCCGTCGGCCGCGACGTACTGCAAGGCGGAAACCCCGTCGGTGGACGGGGGAACGAGCCGGTACAGCCTGCCGTGCTGGACGACCGGCCGGATCTCCTTGTACAGCGCGATCTGTTCGCGGGCGTAGGCGAGGTCGTCCGCGGGCCACCTGACGATGTCGCCGCCGATGCCGAGCACTCCCGCCATCGCGACGTGGAACCGGAACCGCAGCGGGGTGGAGCGGTGGGTGACGAAGTTGGGGTCGTCGGTGACCCAGGCCGCCATCGCGCGTGCCGGGTACACCTGGCCGTAGCCGTGCTGGATGACGAGCCTGTCGAGCGCGTCGGTGTTGTCGGAGGTCCAGACCTGGTCCGTCCTGGCCATGATCCCGAGATCGATCCGCCCGCCACCGCCGCTGCAGGCCTCGATCCGCAGGCCGGGATGCCCGGCCCGCAGCCGGGCCATGATCCGGTAGACCGCGCGGGTGTGCTCCACCCACAGCCGGTCCGGGTCGTCGTCGGCGGGCCAGCCCGCTTCGCTGAACGGACGGTTCATGTCCCATTTCAGGAAGTCGATCCCGTGCTCGCCGACCAGGGAGTCGAGGCTGCCGAACGCCCACTCGGCCACGTCCGGACGGGCGAAGTTGAGGACCAGCTGCTGCCGCAGTTCCGAGCGTGTCCTTTGTGGATAGTGCAGGACCCAGTCCGGATGCGTGCGATAGAGGTCGCTGTCCGGGTTGACCATCTCGGGTTCGACCCAGAGCCCGAACTTCATGCCGAGCCGGTGCACCTCGCCGATGAGCGGCCCGAGGCCGTCGGGGAACTTGTCGCGGTTGACGTGCCAGTCGCCGAGTCCGGCGTGGTCGTTGTCCCGCGCGCCGAACCAGCCGTCGTCCATCACGAACAGTTCGACGCCGAGGGCGGCCGCCTGTTCCGCCAGTGCGCGCTGGCCTGCTTCGGTGACGTCGAAACCCGTTGCCTCCCAAGAGTTGTAGAGCACGGGCCGGAGTTCGCCGGGGTGCGGGAGGACGTGGCCGATCGTGTACGCGTGCCAGGCGCGGCTCGTGGCGCCGAATCCGCCTTCGGCGTAGAGCCCGGCGAAGACAGGCGTGGTCAGCGTGTCGCCGGGGGAGAGCCGGGGGACGACGCCGTCCTGGCCGAAGCCTCCGGTCACGGTGAGGCGGCCGGTGGACGAGCGGGTGGTGGTGATCCGCCACGAACCGCTCCACGCGAGCGCGGCGCTGTAGACCTCGCCGTGGCGCTCGGTCGCTTCGCCGTCGTCGAGCATCACCCACGGATTGGCATGATGACCGGTGATCCCGCGCCTGCTGCCGAACGTGGTCTCGCCGTGGGGCACCGCCTCCCGGAGCAATTGGCTCTCGGCGGCCCAACGGCCGGTGACATGACTGATCCGGTAGTCCGGCCGGACCGGCACGACCCAGGTCGCGGAGTCGGCCCGGATGACCTCGATCGGGTCTTCCGTGCCGTCGTGGGTGAGTTCGGTCCAGCGCTCGATGACGTCGGTGCCCGCCGGGACGCGATAGCCGAGCATGATGCGCAGGGGATAGTGGCGATCGCGGAAGTGGACGCGCAGCACTCCGCCGTCGATGTCGTGGGAGAGGTACCGCCATTCGAGGGCTCGGGTGCCGTCGGCGAACCTGACTTGGAGGGCGGGGGTCCAGTATCGGGTCCCGCCGTCGGCGGCGAGTTCGTCCAGTCCCTCGTTGGGATCGTTGAAGGCGTCCCAGCGCGCTTTGGTCCGGGGGAGGACGTCGGCGAGCTGGTCGGAGGTGAGCGCCGGACCCCAATAGACGTGGGCGGGCGTGTCGTCCTCGGTCAGCCTGAGCGCGTAGCTCGTCGCCGCGGTGCGGATGAGCCAGGAACGGGTGCTCTCGTCGAAAACGATCTCGGCCACGAGGCCATCTTGGTGCCGAATGGTGACAGGGGCCAGGCGGCTTCCGCTTAGCGGTACATCGGGCGGTGGGTCTCGTGAGTGGTAAGGACGGTTCTATCGAGGAGAAGGGCAAGCGTGGCGCGCTCGTGTTGTCCTGGGTGACGCCGTTCTTGGCCGGGGTTGAAGGTTCAGACCGTGTGGAGCGGGATGGGCGTTCGCGTGTGATCGGGTGGCGATCACCCGTGATCAGAGACGGATCACGTGTGCTTGGAGCCGGACCTCGCGTGATCGGGTGGTGATCACGGAGTTCCGGGTCTGATCACGCGAGATCCGGCTCCAAGCACGCGAGTCACGCCCTCGCTCACGTTGGGTTCAGGGTCGCACCAGCCTTTCCGGGGCGTCGCGAAAGCACGCCGCTCGGCATCGGACCGGCGAAGGCACCTTTGCCTTACCCCTCAAAAACCGTCCTTACCACTCACGAGACGGGACCGGACGTTGTCAGCCGCCGACCTTCGCGATCGCCACGAAATGCTCCGGCCGCACCCGCACGAGCACCTTCCCCGGTGAGGTCGCGTAGGCCAGCCAGCCCTCCATCGCGTCCTGTCCGGCCTCCCCGAGGTACCGCCGCGCGATCAGCTCCGAACCGCGACGCACCCCGTCGGGATCAGAAACGATCTCCGCGACACCCTCGACGCTCACGAACGAGTACGGCGGAAGCGGGTCGTCGGCGACCACCGACACGCGCGGATTCTCCTTGAGCGCCTTGCCTTTGACGGTGTCCGCGCCCAGATTGACCAGGATGTCGTCCCCGTCCAGGGCGAACCAGACCGGGACCGCGTGCGGTCTGCCGTCCGGGCGGACCGTCGCGAAGACGGCTGTGCGAGTGCCTTCGGCGAGAAAGGCGCGGCGCTGCTCGTCGGTCATCTTCTCCGGCATTGCTTCATCCCTTCAGGATCGTGTCCAGGCCGAAGGCCGGGAACAGGTGGCTGTCGAACGTGGTGAACTCCGCCGCTTTGCCGTCCACGACACGGACGAGGTCGAGTTTGAAGGCGCGGAACTCGGTGTCGCCGGGGCGGCGCAGGTACGAGGCGAACGCGGGCATCCGGTTGGCGTCGACCGCGACGGCGCGCCATTCGCCCATCGATTCGGCGATCCTGCCGTGCCTGGCGAGGTGTTCGAGCCCGATGTAGCAGTTCGGCTCCGGCGGCATGGTGACGCGGACGTCGTCGCGGACCAGGCTGCTCAGTGTGGAGAAATCGCCGCTGTCGTGGGCTTCGATGAGGCGCCGGACCAGCGCCCGTTCCTCTTCGGACGGTGCCGAGGCGGACCAGTCGCCGCGCTGCTGCGGAAGGCGTTCGCGCAGGGTCGCCCGGCCGCGCTGCAGCGCGCTGTTCGCGGCGGGCACCGAGAGGTCCAGCAGGGTGGCGGTTTCACTGGCCTGCCAGCCGAGCACGTCGCGCAGGATCAGCACCGCGCGCTGCTGTGGCGGCAGCATCTGCAGGACCGCGAGGAAGGCGAGTTCGATGGTCTCCCTGGCGACGGCGAGCGCGTCCGGTCCGGCTTCGGGCGGGGCGATCTCGTCGAGCAGCCTGTCCGGATACGGCTGGATCCAGGGGACTTCGGCGAACGAGCGCAGTGACGGCACCCGCCGCTCGCTCTTGCGGATCGCGTCGAGGCACGCGTTGGTCGCGATCCGGTACAGCCACGCGCGGAAGTTCCCGCCGTCGAACGTGTCCAGCCCGCGCCAGGCGTTGAGCAGCGCGTCCTGGACGACGTCTTCCGCCTCGTCGAACGAGCCGAGCATCCGGTAGCAGTGGACGTGCAGTTCCCGCCGGTGCCGTTCGGTGAGCACGGCGAAGGCGGATTCGTCCCCTGCCTTCGCCGCGGCGATCGTTTCGGTCATGGCGCCTCCCATCGAGTGTTCTTACCCGATGTAACGGCGCCCTCCGGCCGGACTCATCGGTCCCGCGATGACTTTTTTCGCGGGACCGATGAGTCCGCAGGTCAGGGCCGGTTGGTGAGATATCCGCCCATGGTGCGGAAGTACTCGTCGGCGGCCAGCTCGGTGCCGTCCTCGGTCCGGACCCGTTCGATGACGAGCCCGTGCGACCGGCCGCGGCGCGATTCGGGGCCTGCGACGATCACGACACCTTCACCCTCGCGGATGAAGATCCGGCCGGGGGTTCCGCCGTAGCAGCCCACGGAAACCGAGGAACGGACGACGCGCAGCTGCTTGCCGCGGTGGTGGGTGAAGGCGTTGGGATAGGGGTCGGACTGCGCGCGCACCAGCCGCTCGATCTCCTCGGCGGGCCAGGACCAGTCGATGAGACTGTCTTCGAGGGCGCGCTTATGGAAGAAGCTGGCCTTCGACCTGTCCTGTTTGACCGGCGTGAAGTCCCCCTTCGCGATGATCTCGATGGCGTCGGTGGTGATCGGCGCGATGAGATCGACCGTCCGGTGGAAGAGATCCGTCGTCGTGTCCTTCGGTCCGACCGGGACGGACCGCTGCAGCACGATGTCGCCCGCGTCGAGGTCCGCGTCCATCATGTGGGCGGTGAGACCCACTTCCGGCTCGCCGTTGATGAGCGCCCAGATCAGCGGCGAGAAGCCGGCGTAGGCGGGCAGCAGCGAGTCGTGGACGTTCAGCGTGCCGTGGCGCGGCATCTCGAAGATCTCGGGCGGCAGCCAGGTGCGCCAGTTGTTGGCCACGATCAGGTCGAGATCGGCTTCTTTCAGCTCCGCCAGCAGTTCCGCGTCGTCGGGGCGCTGTCGCAGCAGCGCGCGGATCCCGTTGGCCTCGGCGAGATCCGCGACGGAGTCGGACCAGATCTTCTCGTAGGCGTGGTCACTCTTCGGGTGGGTGACGACGAGGGCGACATCGTGGCCCGCGTCGATCAACGCCCGCAGGGTGCGGTGTCCCCAGGTCTGGTATCCGAACATGGCGACCCGCATGGGACCGGCCTCCTCCTGGTCGAGGGATGAACATCACCACTGAAAGTACTAGTTGAGCCTCACCTAACTTAGGTTAGGGTTCCCTGGTCTTCATAGCGAGCTAACGAGATGCGGCTGAGCCGCGCAAGGGGTTCACGATGGCACGAGCAGTGGTCGGCGAACGGGTTCCGGTCTACGACGTGGTCGGAGTCGGGTTCGGGCCGTCGAACCTGGCGCTCGCCATCGCCGTCACCGAACACAACGCCACGCCGGGAGCGGAGACCGTCACGGCTCACTTCCTCGAGCGTCAGGCGCGTTTCGGCTGGCACCGCGGGATGTTGATCGACAACGCCACCATGCAGGTCTCCTTCCTCAAGGACCTGGCGACGATGCGGAACCCGACGAGTTCCTTCAGTTTCCTGTCGTACCTGCACAGCAAGGACCGGCTGGTCGACTTCATCAACCACAAGAACCTGTTCCCGTTGCGGATCGAGTTCCACGACTACTTCGAATGGGCGGCGGAGAAGGTCGACGACCTGGTTTCCTATGGCACCGAAGTGCTTTCGGTCACGCCGGTCTTCGACGGCGACGAGATCGTGTTCTTCGACGTCCACGCGCGCACCGACGGTGAACTGGTGAACCTGCGCGCCCGCAACCTGGTGATGGGCACCGGGCTGCGGCCGAACCTCCCCGAAGGTGTGACGCCGGGCACTCGGATCTGGCACAACAGCGAGATGCTGCACCGCCTCGAAGGCATGGCCGCCGAAGAACCGCGCCGGTTCGTCGTCGTCGGCGCCGGCCAGAGCGCGGCGGAGGTCAGCGCGCTGCTGCACGACCGCTTCCCCCGGGCCGAGGTGTGCGCGGTGTTCGCGCGCTACGGCTACAGCCCGGCCGACGACAGCGCGTTCGCCAACCGGATCTTCGACCCCGAGGCGGTCGGGCGGTTCTACGCGGCGCCGGAAGCGGTCAAGGAGCGCCTGATGCGCTACCACGGCGCGACCAACTATTCGGCCGTGGACATCGACCTGATCGACGACCTGTACCGCCGTGTCTACCGCGAGAAGGTGCAGGGGATCGAGCGGCTGAAGCTGATCAACGTCTCCCGCCCCACCGAAGTCACCGACACCGGATCCGAGGTCCGGGTCACCATCGAGGCGCTGGAGACCGGGGAACGGACCCGGCTGGACGCCGATTTCGTCGTGTACGCCACCGGGTACAGCCCGGCGGATCCGACCCCGTTGCTCGGCGAGCTCGCCTCCGCGTGCCTGCGTGACGACGAGGGCAGGCTCCGGATCGAACGCGACTACCGGATCGTCACCGAACCGCCGCTGGACGGCGGGATCTACCTGCAGGGCGGCACCGAACACTCGCACGGCATCACGTCGTCGCTGCTGTCCAACACCGCCGTCCGGGTCGGCGAGATCCTGGAGTCCATTGTGGACCGGCGCACCGCCGACGCGTCCCGGCCCGAGTACGCGGTGAGCGGCATCGGGCCCGCCTGACCCGGCCGGGGCTGATTCACCGGATACACACGAGGAGAACAAGGCATGACGAATCCGTTCGAGAACCCCGACGGCACGTATCTGGTGCTGGTCAACGACGAGGGACAGCACAGCCTGTGGCCCGAGTTCGTCGAGGTCCCGGCGGGCTGGACCACGAAGTTCGGCCCGGCCTCGCGTCCGGAGTGCCTCGAGTACGTCGAGACCAACTGGACCGACCTGCGGCCCGCTTCGCTCGTCAAGGCCATGGAGTCCTGACCCGCTTCTGTCGGGCTGGTCGTGAGTGGCGATTCGGGTTCCAGCCAAGGGTGCCCTAGGTGCCTACTGGATTTTGCGTGCGAGTGTTCGCAAGTTCGCGACACCCGGACTGGCTGGCGTGGCCCTCACGAGACTCGACCCACCACGCCACTGCCGCTCTGGCTCGCCCCCGCAGTACATGAAGGCCCCCTTCCTTGCGCCTAGGTACAGGAAGGGGGCCTTCATGTACTCGGGGAAGGGGTCCTTTGCGCGCCGCCGCCCGTGACTGCTGGGCTGGCGGGTGTCGCTGAGACTGTGGAGGGAGATCACGTAGTCCGTGAAGGCCTCCTTCACTACCTTCAGGGTAGGCAAGGAGGCCTTCACGGACCTGCGACCAACTCCAGCCACAACAGCAGGTACCTAAGACCCCTTCGGTTCTAACCCGAATCGCCACTCACGACCACCTGTACCGACTCCTCAGCCCCGCCACCCCCGCATTTAGAGGACTAAATGCGGGCTCGACAAAGACCCACAGCACGAAACAGGGCCGCGAGCGGAAAGCTCGCGGCCCTGTTCCTACCCAAAACGGCTCAGGAAGCGGGTTTCACTTCGGTCTTCGGATCGCCGTCGACAGCGGCGGCGAGCTGCGGGACGATCCGGTCGACCACGTAAGGCAGGCTCAGCACGGTCACGAAGGAGACGGCGCTGCCGTAGGTGCCTTCGTTCTCGATCAGGATCTCACGCTTTTCCTTCGCCACCTTCAGGCCGGTGTAGAGCGCGTCCTTGCCGAAGATCTCCTGCGCCTTGGCCGGGGTGTCGATGAGCCACACGAGCGCGTCGCGGTCGAGCAGGTCGGTCCGCTCGGCGCTGATGGCCTTGCCGAACTTGTCGCCGATCGCGGCGTCGAGGTCGGCGGGCAGCTTGAAGCCGAGTGATTCGAGGATGCGCGAGCGCGGGTCCTGGCTGCCGTAGACGAAGTAGCCCTCGTAGGTCGAGGCCATCAAGCCCGACTTGTCCGCGAACTCCGGGTGCTCCTTGCGGACCTGGGCGAACTTGTCCTCGACGCCCTTGACCAGTTCGTTCGCCTTGGTCGAGCGTCCGACGGCCTGGCCGACCTTCTTGGTCGCTTCCTGCCACGGGATGCCGTAGTCGTTGTACTCCTTGGGCTGCGCGACGACCGGGACGCCGATCTGGCCCAGTTTGTCGTACTGCTCCTTGGTGAGCCCCGAGTACAGCGCGATGATCAGATCCGGCTTGAGCGCGGCGATCTTCTCGTACTGCGGTCCGTCGACGTCCTTGAGGACCTCGGGCAGCGCGGCGCCGCCGAGCTTGTCGGTCGCCCACGGGGCGATGGTGCCGGGGAACTTGCCGAGCCACTCCGTGACCCCGACCGGGACCACGCCGAGGGCGAGCAGCGCGTCCTGCTCGGTCAGGCCGACCGTGACGACGCGTTTGGGCTCCTGGGTGATGGTGGTGCTGCCGTACTTGTGCTCGATCGTGGTCGGGAACGCGTTCGCGTCGACGGCGCCGCCCGCGGAGTTCTGCGCGGCCGGGGTGGCCGACTCTCCGCCACCTCCGCATGCGGTGAGCGTGGCGGCCAGCACCAGGGTGGACGCCAGCACGCCGGCGGTCTTCAGGCGCCCCCGCGCAGCGGAGAGGGTGGAGATTCGGGCCATCGTCCGTCCTTCTTGATCGGTGACCCGGCGAAATGCCGGATTAATCGAAATTCAGGTTTGGCTAACCTAAGACGCCGAACGGCCGATTGCAACCGGCGACGCTGCGTCCCGGGTCACGTCCGTGAACGGTTGTCCGACCAGGCCGCCCACAGCGTTGCGTACTGACCACCGGAGGCCACGAGCTCGTCGTGCGTCCCGCTTTCGACGACCACGCCCGCGTCGAGCACGACGACGCGGTCCGAGGCCGCCGCTTGGGTCAGCCGGTGCGCGACGACGAGACCGGTCCGGCCTTCGAGTGCGGCGGCCGCGGCGGCTTCGAGGGTTTTCGCGCCCGCGCTTCCGGCTTCGGCGGTGGCCTCGTCGAGGATCGCGATCGGCGGGTCCGCGAGGACCAGCCTGGCCAGCGCCAGCTGCTGGGATTGGGTGACGGTCAACTGATGCCCGCCTTCGCCGACCACGGTCGCGAGACCGTCGCCCAACGCCTCGGCCCATCCGCGCGCGCCGACCTTTTCCAGTGCCGCCAGCAGTTCCGCGTCCGACGCGCCGGGCTTGGCCAGGCGGAGATCGTCCGACAGCGAACCGGCGAAGACGTGCACCTCCTGGCTGATCAGCGCGACGGCCTGCCGGGTGGAGGACGGCCCGAGTTCGTCGAGCGGGACCCCGCCGACGGAGACCGTGCCCGACCCCGGGGTGTGGATCCCGGCGATCAGTTTGGCCAGCGTCGTCTTCCCGGCTCCGCTCGCGCCGACCAGCGCGACCCGCTCGCCGGGGGCGAGGCTCAGGTCGACGTCGCGCAGTACCGGGTGTCCGTCCACATAGGAATGGGAGACCCCGGCCGCCTTCACCGACGCGTCAAGGGGTTTCGCGGGCCGTTCGGGCTCGCGCGGGGCAGGCAGGTCGGCGACGCCGATCAGCCGGGCGAGGCTCGCGGCGGCCGCCTGCGCGTCGTCCACCAGCGCCAGCGCGGTGTTGATCGGCCCGAACAGGCTGTGGAAGTACAACGCCGCCGCCGTCGCCGCGCCGATGGTCACCGCGTCGGCGCCCACCAGCAGGAAACCGGCCGCGAGCACCGCCGAGAGGCCGACGAACTCGGCGAGGTTCAGCCGGGCGAAGAACGTCGTCATCAGCCGGACGCCGCGCAGCATCAGCTCCATCGCGCCCTCGGATCGCTGCCGGACCCGCTCCACGTGGGCGTCGGCGAGCCGGAACGCGCGGACGGTCTTCGCGCCGCCGATCGTGTCGAGCAGTTGCTGCTGCTGCGATCCCGTCGCGATCCGCTGCTTCGCGTACAACGGGACGGCGTTGCGGACGTACCAGCGCACGGTGTGCAGCTGGATCGGCGTCGCCAGCAGCGCGGCCAGGAGGAATCGCCAGTCGAGGACGGCGAGGGCGCCGAGCGTCAGTACGATGGTGAGCGCCGAGCGGCCGAGCTCGGGCAAGGCGTCGCGGACCGCCCTCGCGACCACCATGACGTCGTTGGTGACCCGCGCGGTCAGGTCGCCGGAGCCCGCGCGTTCGACCTGCTCAAGAGGCAGGCTCAAGGCCCTGTCGACGAACCGCTCGCGCAGTTCCGCCAACAGGGTTTCGCCGAGCCTCGCGGTCAGCGAGACACCCACCGCCGTCGCGATCGCCTGCGCGACGGCGACCAGGACGAGCGCGACCACCGGGGTGGTCAGCTCGGTCGCGGGGCGCTTCTCGACGACGAGATCGACGATCTGGCCGAGCAGGCGGGCGGTGAGCAGCCCGATCGCGGTCGCGCCGACGAGCATCGTGAGCGCGCCGGCGGCACGGCCCTTCGAGGTGCGGAGCAGTTCGCCGAGGACGGCGCGGATCCGCTTGCCGTCGGCGGTGGGGAGGAGCTCGCGGGTCATGACAGCACCGCCGCGCGGTAGTCGGCGCGATCGCGGGCGAGGTCGGCGTGGCCGCCCTCACCCGTGACCCGGCCGCCGTCGAGGACGACGACGCGGTCGGTGACGGCGAGGAGGGCGGGACTCGTGGTCACCAGGATCGTGGTCCGTCCTTGTCGTAGCCGGGCGAGCCCGGTGGCGATCTTCGCCTCGGTCACCGTGTCCACCGCCGTGGTCGGGTCGTGGACGACGAGCACCGGCGCGTCCGCGGCGAGCGCGCGGGCGAGGGCGACGCGCTGCCGCTGGCCGCCGGAAAGGGAGCGCCCGCGTTCGGTGACCGCGGTCGCGGTGCCGTCCGGCAACGCCGCCGCGACCTCGTCCGCCGCCGACGCGGCCAAGGCCTCGTCGGAAGAGACGCCGCCGGCGTGGACGTTCTCCGCCAGCGTTCCTTCGAACAGGTCCGCGTCGTGCGCGGCGACCAGGACGACTTCCCGGACGCGCTCGGGGTCCACAGTGGACAGGTCGACGCCGTCGACGTGGACCTTGCCCTCGGCGGGATCGCCCGCGCGGCCGAGGCAGTCGAGCAGGTCGGTCGCGGTGGCCGGGTCGGTGGCGACGACGCCGATCAGCTGACCGGCGGGGATTTCGAGGTCGACACCGCGGAGGCTGCCGTACGAGACCTCGGTGAAGCGGACGTTCCCGGTGGCGGGCGAGGGGAGTTCGCCGTCACCGGCCTCGACCGCGGTCGGCGTGGTCAGGAGGTCGGCGACCCGGGACGCCGAGGCGCGGCCCTGGGCCAGTTCGCCGTTGACCCATCCGAAGATCAGGAACGGGGTGAGCAGGAACTGGGCGAGCCCGACAGCGGCGACGAGGTCGCCGACGCTGATCGACCCCGACGACGCGAGGTTCCCGCCGACCAGGGCGACGATCGCGATGAAGATCCCGGTCAGCGCGAGCACCGCGCCGTCGTGCCAGGCCTTGGCCCGCGCGGCGCGCAAGGTCGCCTGGAGCGAGTTCTGGCTCGTTTCGCGATAGCGGGCGACGGCGGCCGGTTCGGCCCCGATGCCTTTGAGGACCCGCAGGCCGGAGACCAGATCCGTGGCGACCCCCGAAGCGTGCGCCGACCGCTCCTGTTCGGCTTCGCTGCGACGTTCCAGCGGCTTGCCGATCAGATGCGCGAGGTACAGCAACGGAGGTGTGCCCAGAAGGACCAGGAGGCCCAGCGGCAGCGAGATGCGCAGCAGGGCGACGGCGCTGACCAGGACACCGGCGAGCGCGGCGATCCCGAACGGCAGCGCCGCGTTCACGACCCCGACCCGTTGCGCGTCGCTGGTGCCGATGTTGACCAGTTCGCCCGCCAGCTTGCCGCTTTCGGCGCCGCCACCGGGATGCAGGACGCGCCTGCTGATCGCGAGACGGATGTCGTGTGCCGCCCGGAGCGAGGCGCCTTCGGCCGCGCGCGCGGCGAACCGGTAGCTATAGGACAGTCCCGCGAAGACCACGCCGAGTACGGCGAGCCAGAACACGAGCGTGCCCGCCGAACCGCCGGCGACGGCCTGGTCGATGACCACGCCGATGATCACCGGGACGAGTGCTTCACCGCCTTGATGGCAGGCGGCGAGCACGGATGCGAGGGTGACTTGCCGTCGCTGCCCGGAAATCGCCTGGCGCAGAACGCTCCGGCTGGTGGTGGCCGTTGCGGGCACCGGCGCCTCCGTTCTCTTTCGTCAGTGGGTGAACCTGCCCCGGCTCCGCCAACTGGCCCAGGGGTAGGTAAGGCTAGTCTAAGTAGGTAGCTCGTTGAGGTGGACTCCGGCGTTCGGTCAGCTCGCCTCGTTCGAAGGAGGTTCCGTGGTCGTCACCGAACGCGCGCCCGCGGCGGCGTCCCCGCCGGGCACGGCGGCGCGGACGTTCCGCGCGGGCGGTCTGGTGCTCGGGCTCGCCCTGCTGGCGCTCGTGTTCCTGCTCAGCATCTGGGTGGGGTCGAAGAGCATCCCGTTCACCTCCACCTGGTCGGTGCTGTGGCACAACGACGGCTCGACCGACGCGGTGATCATCCACGACCTCCGCATCCCGCGAACCCTGCTGGGGGTCGTCGTCGGCGCGGCGTTCGGCCTGGCGGGCGCGGTGATGCAGGCGCTCACCCGGAACCCGCTCGCCGACCCCGGCCTGCTCGGGGTCAACACCGGCGCCGCGGCCGCGGTCGTCTCGGGGATCGCTTTCGTCGGTGTCACCAGCGTGCTCGGCTACATCTGGTTCGCCTTCGCGGGCGCGGCGCTCGCCTCGGTCCTGGTGTACGTCCTCGGCTCGGCCGGGCGCAGCGCCACCCCGGATCGCCTCGTGCTCGCCGGGTCGGCCGTGATGGCGGTGCTCCAGGCCTACATCGTCGGTGTCCTGTTGCTGATGCCCGAGACGTTCAACCAGTTCCGGTTCTGGAACGTCGGCTCGCTCAGCGGCCGGAAATGGGACGTGTTCTGGCAGATCTCGCCGTTCGTCGTGGTCGGCGCGATCATCGCGCTGCTGCTCGCCCGGCCGCTCAACGTCCTCGCGCTCGGAGACCAGACCGGCAAGGCCCTCGGCGCCCACGTCGGCCGCACCCGCGTGCTCGGTGCGATCGTGGTGATGCTGCTCTGCGGCGCGGGTACCGCGGCCATCGGGCCGGTCCTGTTCCTCGGTCTCGCCGTGCCGCACGCCGCGCGGCTGCTGGTCGGCCCGGATCAGCGCTGGGTCCTGCCGTACTCGATGCTGCTCGCGCCGATCGCGCTGATCGGCGCCGACGTCGTCGGCCGCGTGCTGAACCCACCGGAGGAACTGCAGGCGGGCATCGTGGTCGCGTTCCTCGGGGCGCCGGTGTTCATCGCGCTCTGCCGACGCAGGAAGCTGGCCCGGCTGTGACCGCGATCAAGGAGCACCCACCGATGAGCACCCGCGTCCTGCGCACCCCGGGCGGCGGACTTTCCCTGCGGGTCACCCCGAGGGCGGCGATCGTCGTCGTCGTGCTGGCCGTCGCCGTGTTCTTCGTCGGCGCGGTCAGCATGACCACCGGCGACTACCCGCTGTCCGTCGGCGAGGTCATCCAGACGCTGTTCGGTTTCGGCGACCGGAGCACCGAGTTCATCGTGACCACCCTGCGGCTGCCGCGGCTGCTGACCGCGCTGCTGGTCGGCGGCGCGCTCGCGGTCAGTGGCGCGATCCTGCAGAGTCTTTCCGGGAATCCCTTGGGCAGCCCCGATTTCATCGGCTTCACCGAAGGCGCCGCAGCCGGCGCGCTGCTGACGATCGTCGTGGTGCACGGCGGGATGCTCCAAGTCTCTTTCGGCGCGCTGGTCGGCGGAGTGGTGACAGCGGCGCTGATCGCGCTGCTCGCGTTCAAACGCGGCGTGCACGCCTTCCGGCTGATCCTCGTCGGGATCGGCGTGAACGCGATGCTCATCGCGTTCAACTCCTACCTGATCACCCGGGCCGCCCAGCAGGACGGCCTGGCGGCGCAGGCCTGGCTGGTCGGCGGGCTGAACGGACGCGGCTGGGAGCACGTCGTCCCGGTGGCGATCGCGATCGCCGTCCTGCTCCCGCCCGCCTTCGTCTACGGCAGAAGGCTTTCCCTGCTGGAGATGGGCGACGACTCGGCCAAGGGGCTCGGCGTGCCGGTCGAACGGAGCAGGCTGGTGCTCCTCGGTGTCAGCGTCGGGCTGTGTTCGATCGCGACGGCGGCCGCCGGTCCGATCGCGTTCCTGGCCCTCGCCGCGCCTCAGCTGGCGAAACGGCTCACGCGCTCGTCCGGACCCGGGCTCGCCGCGGCCGCGCTGATGGGCATGCTCCTGCTGGTGATGAGCGACCTGATCACCCAGCAGTTGTTCGCCGGGCTGCCCGTCGGTCTCGTGACCGGGGCGATCGGCGGGCTGTACCTGGCCTGGCTGCTGGTGTCCCGGCGCGGGGTCAGCCGGTCTGCGCGCTGACCGGCTCGATCGGCGCGGGTTCGCCGAAGCGGGCGAGCGCCAGCGCCGCCGAAACCGCGAGGGCGAACCCGACCACCGCCACGGCCGCGAAGCCGGGCCTCGTGGTGTCGCCCAGCACGATCACGCCGACCAGGGAAGGGAAGACGGTCTCGCCGATCACCATCATCGCGGTCGAGGTGGTGACACTGCCCCGCTGCAGCGCGGTGGCGTAGAACAACATCGCCAGCGCGCCCGCCACGGCGAGCGTGTAGGTGGCCGGGTCGGTCAGCAGGTCCAGCGGGGCGAGGCTGGTGAGCACGCGGCCGGAAAGGGCGACCACGCCGAAGCACAGCCCGGCGATCAGGCCCAGCGCCGGTGTCCGGATCCGCCGCGGCGCGCGGCCGGCGAGCATCCCGGCGGTGCCGAGCACGATCACCGCGCCCACCAGCACGAGCCGGAAGCCCAGCCCGGTCGCCGCCGAGCCCTCGCTCTCCGCCGACATGCCGAGCAGCGCGAGCCCGGCGCAGACGACCGCCACCGCCGTCCACTCGCGACGTCCCAATCGGACACCGAGCGTCCGCGCCGCGACCGCCGTCACGGCGAGGCTTCCCGCCAGCGCGGCTTGGACCACGAACAGCGGCAGCACGCGCAGGGCGGCGAGCTGCGCGACGAAACCGACGACGTCCAGCGCGAGGCCCGCGACGAACTTCCATTGCCGCAGCACGCGGACGAGGAGCTTGGGGTCGACACGATCTTCGTCACCGGAAGTCGCCTTCGCGGCTATCGCCTGCATCACCGAAGCGACGCCGTACGCACAGGCCGCGAAGAACGCGCAGACAAGTCCCCACCACATGGAGAGTCAGCCTAGTCCTGTCCGATGTGTAAGGTGGTCGGATGTCGAACACGAGTTCGAGTGTCGCCGGGCCGGTGGATCGGTCCTGGCCGGACGCCATCGCCGAAGACGAGGCCGGGATCCAGTGGGACTTCCTGCGCTTCCTCCGCGCCACCGCGGTGAACAAGGTCGCGGGGCTGACCAGGGAACAGGCGGCCGCGACGCCGTTGCCCGCGTCCCCGAGGACGAGCGCGCTGGGAGTGCTCAAACACCTGACCGCGGTGGAGCGCTGGTGGCTTTCGATCGAGGCGGGCGGCGCAGACCTGCCGTCGCTGTGGGAAGGCTCACCGGATCCGAGCTGGGACCTGACCGACGCGGACGACCCGCGCTCGGTCGTCGAGGCCTACCGGGCCGAGTGGGCGTTTTCGGAGTCGTCGCTGGCCGGGGTCTCGCCGGACGAGCGGGCGCGCCGGTCGGGGAAGTTCACCGTCCGATGGGTGCTCGCGCACGTCCTGCAGGAGACCGCGCGGCACGTCGGGCACCTGGACGTCTTGCGGGAGCTGGCCGACGGCACGGTCGGCGAATAGCGCCGTAAGGTGTGCGCATGGCTGACAGGCTGTACTTCCGGCAGTTGCTCGCGGGCCGTGACTTCGCGGTGGGGGATCCGGTCGCGACGCAGATGGTCAACTTCGCTTACCTGATCGGCGACAGAGAGACGAACGAGGCCGTCGTCGTCGACCCGGCGTACGCCGTGGGTGATCTGCTCGACCTGCTGGAATCCGACGGCATGCGGCTCACCGGCGTCCTCGCCACGCATCACCACCCCGACCACGTCGGCGGCGAGATGATGGGCTTCTCACTGCCCGGGATCGCCGAACTGCTGGAGCGGGTCCAGGTGCCGATCCACGTCAACGGCGCGGAAGCCGAATGGGTCCGCCGCACCACCGGCGTCTCCGGAGCCGATCTGCGCTCGCACGAACACGACGAGGTCCTCGAGGTCGGCGCGGTGCCGATCCGCCTGTTGCACACGCCGGGACACACGCCCGGCAGCCAGTGCTTCCTCGTCGACGGCCGGCTCGTCTCGGGTGACACGTTGTTCCTCGAAGGCTGCGGACGGACCGACTTCCCCGGCGGTGATGCGGAAGCGATCTACCGGAGCCTGCAGTGGCTCGCCGGACTGGACGGGGATCCGGTCGTCTACCCGGGACACCAGTACTCGGCCGAACCGTCGGCGAACCTTTCACGAGTGAAGGACACGAACTTCGTGTTCCAGCCGAAGTCTCCGGACGAATGGCGGCGGATGTTCGGCGGCTGAGCGAGGCGGGGCGGCGGGCGTCCAGATCGCGGGACGCGAGGCCCGCCGATTGACCCGGCCCGCCCCGGAAGCCGAAGCTCGGAACCGTGACGCTCAAGCTGCATTGGTTCCTGCCCACCACCGGGGACGGCCGGACGATCGTGGAGCACTTCCACGCCAGTCGCGACGCCGGCGCGACCGCGGCCCGCGAGCCGAGTCTCGAGTACCTCGCCCAGGTCGCCCGCGCCGCCGAAGCCAACGGTTTCGAAGGGGTCCTGACCCCGACCGGGACCTGGTGCGAGGACGCCTGGCTGACGACCGCGGCGCTGATCCGCGAGACGAGAACCCTCAAGTTCCTGGTCGCGTTCCGACCAGGGACGGTCTCGCCGACGCTCGCCGCGCAGATGGCCGGGACGTTCCAGCGGATCTCGCAGGGCCGCGTGCTGCTCAACGTCGTCACCGGCGGCGACGCGGTCGAGCAGCGCCGCTTCGGCGACTGGCACGACCACGACCAGCGCTACGCCCGCACCGGCGAGTTCCTCGAGATCGTGCGAGGAGTGTGGAGCGGCAAGCCGTTCGACTTCGACGGCGAGCACCTGAAAGTCGAGGGCGCGACCTCGCGCGCGGCCCCGGACCCGGTTCCGCCGATCTACTTCGGGGGCTCGTCCGCAGCGGCGCTGCCGATCGCGGCCAGGCACGCCGACGTCTACCTGACCTGGGGCGAGCCGCCCGCGCAGGTCGCCGAGAAGATCGCGAAGGTCCGTGAGCTCGCCGAGGAACAGGGCCGGAAGCTCCGCTTCGGCATCCGGCTGCACACGCTTTCCCGTGACACGTCGGCGGAGGCCTGGGCCGAGGCGGGCAAACTGCTGGACGCGATCGACCCCGAGCGGATCGCCCACACCCAGAAACAGCTGTCCGCCAGTGAGTCCGTCGGTCAGCAGCGCATGGCGGCGTTGAACAAGGGGAACACCGACGGCGGCGTCCGCGGGCTGGAGATCCACCCGAACCTGTGGGCCGGGATCGGTCTGGTGCGTGGCGGCGCGGGTACGGCGCTGGTCGGCAGTCACCGTGAGGTCGCCGATCTCATCGAGGAGTACCACGCCCACGGCATCGAGGAGTTCGTCCTCTCCGGATACCCGCACCTGGAGGAGGCGTACTGGTTCGGCGAGGGCGTCCGGCCCGAGTTGGTGCGCAGGGGACTAGTCCCAGCGCTGTGAGGCGTACACGACGACGTTGTCCCGATAGGACCGTTTCGCCGCGTCGAAGCTTCCACCACAGGTGATCAACCGGAGTGCGCTCCCCGGCGCGGGCCCGTAGACGGCCTGCGTCGGGAACTCGTTCTTCGGGTAGCGCTGGACCGAGTCGACCCGGAACACGACGTCGCCTCCGTCGGACCGCGAGACCCGCACTTCGTCGCCGGAGTGCAGTTCGCGCAGGCGGAAGAACGGCGCCGGTCCCGTGCGCGAGTCGACGTGCGCGGCGAGGACGGCGGGGCCGGGGTCGCCCGGCACCGGACCGTCCTCGTACCAGCCGACGTCGGAGAACCGTTCGGGCGCCTGGAGTTCGCCCGCGGCGCCGAGCGCGAGCGGGATCAGCCCGGTCTGGTCGAACCCGATCGCCGGGATGGTCAGCCGGACCGGCGACACCTCGGCCCTCGCTGGGAGCGGAAGCGGGCCGGACACCGCGGGCGCGACCGTCGCCGCCGGGGGCGGAGGGGCCGCGGCGGGCGCGCAAGCGGTGAGCGAGGCGAGTCCTAAGAGGACGAATACGACACGGTCAGCGATCATGCGCCGGGCGCCGCCGGATCGCCAGGAGAGCCAGCGCGGCCAGCACCGGGAGCGCCGCGAAAGCCCACCATGGCAAGGAATCCGAGGACGTCCCGCCGCCACCGGTCTCGACGCCGAGCTTCGGCGGGTCCGGCAGGGTGGCGCCGTCGGCGATCGGCTGGGTCTTCAGTCCGGTTCCGTTCTCCGTCACCAGCAGGCTGGTGGTCGACCCGGCCTTGACGTCCACTGTGGACTCCGACGTAGCGCTGTTGGAGGTCAGCTTCAGCGGCCAGCGTCCTTCGGGGAGGTCGATGTAGGGCGTCGTGACACCGTACGCGGCCTCGCTCGCCACGGTTTTCCCGTCCGGCCCGGCGATGCTCACCGGGGTCAGCGCGGCCGAACCCTGGACGACGCGCACCCGCCCGCTGCCCGCCGCGGGCGCGGTCAGGTCGTCCTGGACCAGATCGCCCTTCAGACCGCCGCCGGGTCCGTTCGCGAACACCAGCAGGGAGTACGCGCTCGCTTCCTTGATCTCGATCGTCGCGCTCAGCGCGGGCGGAGAGGACGCGGCCGCGTCGGCGGGCCGCATCGAAACGGTGTACGCGCCGGGAGCCACCGAGGAGTACGGCGTCACCGCGCCGTAGCCCGCCTTGCGGACGACGACCTTCTCCGGCTTCCCGAAAGCGGCGAAGTAGACGTCGACCGGCGGGACCTTGGGGGAGAGGTGCCCGACGCGGATCCAGCCGACACCCGGACCGGGGGCGGCGTTCGCCGTGAGCGGCACACCGCCGAGCAGCAGCAGGGCTGCGGCGAGCACGCCGGCGGGTCTCAGCAAAGCCGTGAGGGGACGCATGGCGGGGACCTTTCGTTGCCGGGATCAGGGCGCGGAGAACGGCGTGAGCAGCCCGGGCGGCGGGAACAGCGGGTACGTCACGAGCACCCCGCCCGGCACCCGGGTGACGGACGCGGGTTCGAAGGTGGCGCGCTGGCCTGTGTAGAAGTCGGCGATGGCGGCTTCGTCGTTACCGGAGACGACCAGACGGCGCAGCGGCTGACCTGCGGCGACTTCGCCGGTGGCGGAAGGGAAGTCGACCAGGCGGACGGGCTGGAACGTGGCGAGGGCGGCCACGGTGGCGATGAGCCGGGGGTCGACCTGGCCCGCGCTCAGCGCGTCGCGAGTGCGCCCCTCGCACTGAACCTGTTTCGACGACGCCAAGGCCGCACCGGCGCGGGTGCGCGCTCCGGACTCCTCGGTCTCGCCGAGCGGATCCGCGGATTCGCCGACGCGGGAGACGGTGACCGCGTCCGGTCCCGAGCCGAAGACGGCGACCTTGGCGGTACCGGCGAGAAACGCCGACGCTGCCGGGAAACGCGGTCCGTCGCGTTGCCCGGAGGGAGTCAGCACGGCCCACTCCGGGGTCGCGCAGGTCGCCGCGCAGGAGCCGATCGTGATCAGGGAACCGGTCGGCCAGCCGTGTGCGGCGAGTTCGGTCCAGCTCGCGTCGTCGACCAGGACGACGGCGCCGGAAGCATTGTCCCACAACCAATCCCGTGCCTGCGTGAGCGCGACCCCGCCGGACGGCGCCGAGCTCAGCCTGCCGAAACCGTGCACCCAGCCGGCGACCGAAACGAGGGTCAGCACCGCGGCCAGCACGAGAGCGGACACGGGATGGCGCATCGGGACCAGGCGGTGCCCGGCTGGCCGCCTGCCCACCGCGACCGTGGCCGCGACCTCGGCGATGAGCAGCGGGGTCAGCGGGACCAGGAGTGCGAGAGGGAGTTCGACGGGGATCGCGGGCAAGGCGAGGACAGCGGCGATCAGCAGCGCCGACACGGCGAGCGGACGGGTGCGGGGCAGGACCATCCCGGCGACGATCGCGACCATCGACAGCACGACGAACACCGGATCCAGCGCGACCCAGGCGGCGATCCCCGGCGGCCCTGGTTCGGGTAGTTCCGGGCGCAGCGCCGGGCCCGCCGGGCCGAAAGCGATGCCGAGACCGAGCGTGAACACCACGGCGGTGAACGCGACCCGCGAGTCCTCGCGCCGCCGGACCAGCAGCCAGCCCGCCGCGGGCAGCGCCAGCAAGGCCAGCGGTGCCGTGAGCACGGCCGCGAGCAGGCACAACGCGGCCAGGACGTCATGCCATGGCCGTGCTCGCTCGCGGGGTGTCGCGGCGAGGACGAGGGCGGCCAGCACCCAGGTGACGGCGAGATGCTCGACGATCGCCACCCGCTGCAGCCCGATCGCGAGCGGAGACACCGCCATCAGCACGACGGCCGTGGTCGCCGCCCAGAACGGCAGGCCCAGCCGCCGCGCGAGGATCCACAGCAGGACCGCGCACAGCACGGCCGCGACGACCATCGTCTCGCGGACCGCCGTGACCGGGACGAGGTTCCGCTCGAACGCTCGCGACACCAGCGCGTACCCGGCGAGCTGCGCCCAGCCGAACGGTGACGTCCCGGTGCCGCCGGTGCCGGTGAAGGAAGTGAGGTGGCTCAGGGCGAAGACGTGGGCGACGGTCGCCGGTTCGGTGGCAGGAGCAGGTGCCGTCGACGCCAGATCGAGGACGCGCACGCCGCCGGTGACCACGAGGAGGGTGAGGACGACGTCGATGGACAGCAGGCGCCTGGCGGCCGTCTCCACCCGGCGACGGCCGTCGATACTGGCGGGGGCTCGGCCCGGTGGCGCGTCCCCCCGGTGCTGGGCCACCCGCGAAAGCGTAGTCCCGGAATCCCGCTCCGGTAAGGGTTCGCGACTGCTCCATCCGGGCGCGAAAACCTTGCGGCCGTGGAGAATTTCTTACAAAGTACGGGACAGCGCCAACGCGGCCGTGCGGACGGCGGGCGCGACGCGGTTGGTGTGCATGCGATTCGCCCAGCCGGAGATCGACAACGCCGCCACCGCAACGCCTTTCGCGTCGAGCAACGGGCTCGCGGCGCAGACGACGCCGACGCCGGACTCCTCCCGTTCGAACGCGATCCCGTCGCCGCGCACCTTGGCGAGCTGACGGCGCAGAAGGCCGGCGGCGGTGATCGTCCGGACGCTGACGCGGGGCAATCCAGCATCGATCACTTGTGCCACAACGGATTCCGGAGAGAACGCGAGGATCGCTTTCCCGACGCCGGTGGCGTGCGCGGGAAAACGGCCGCCGATCCTGGACGGCAGCGACGGTGCGTCCGGTCCGCGCAGGATGTCGAGATAGACGACCTCGGTGCCTTCCAGGACCGCGAGATGCACGGTGTTCCGGGTCGCCTCGCGAAGATCGGCGAGGTACGGGCGTGCCGCCTCGACCAGCCCACGGCGCCGTACCGCCAGTTGGCCTATCTCGAACAGCTTCAGCCCGAGCCGCAGCGCCGAGTCCTCGCGTTCGAGCAGCCCGGTCGCGACCAGGTGACCGGTGAGCCGGTGGACGGTCGACTTCGCCAGTCCGGTCCGCCGCGCCAGCTCGGAAACGCCGAGGGCGTCGTCGCCGGGCCGGAAGGCCGAGAGCAGCGCGGTGACACGGGCGGCGACGAGGCCGTCCGCTCCGGTTCGTTCCGGGTCGTCGTTCCGCCCAGCGGCACGCATGGGTTGAGTGTGCCCTATCCGCTCGGGAAGCGTCACCTGACATGGCGCAACGGAAAGCGGTGGCCGCGATCGTCGGTCCCGGGAACATCGGAACCGACCTGCTCGCGAAGCTGAGGCGCAGCGACCACGTCGAGGTGCGGTACATGGTCGGCGTCGACCCGGACTCGGACGGGCTGGCGAAGGCCGCCGAACTGGGTTTGGAGACGTCCGCCGGGGGCGTCGACTGGCTGCTGTCCCGCGACGAACTGCCGGACCTGGTGTTCGAAGCGACCTCGGCGAAGGCGCACCTGGCGAACGCGCCGCGCTACGCCACCGCCGGGATCCGCGCGATCGACCTGACCCCGGCCGCGGTCGGCCCGTTCACCTGCCCCGCCGTGGGCCTGCCCGAACGGCTGGACGTGCCGAACGTCAACCTCATCACCTGTGGCGGCCAGGCCACCATCCCGATCGTGCAAGCGGTGTCCCGGGTGACGCCGGTGCCCTACGCCGAGATCGTCGCGTCCGTTTCGTCCCGCTCGGCCGGGCCCGGCACCCGGGCGAACATCGACGAGTTCACCGCGACGACCGCGCGCGGGATCGAGCTCGTCGGGGGAGCGAGCCGGGGCAAGGCGATCATCATCATCAACCCCGTCGAACCGCCGATGATCATGCGCGACACGGTGTTCTGCGCGATCGACCCCGACGCGGACTTCGACGCGGTGACCGAATCCGTCCACCGGATGGTCGAGACCGTCCAGGGATACGTGCCGGGCTACACGCTCAAGGCGGATCCCCAGTACGACCCACCCCGGCAGGGCTGGAGCGGGCAGGCACGGGTCGCGGTCTTCCTGGAGGTCGCCGGCAACGGGGACTTCCTGCCGAAGTACGCCGGGAACCTCGACATCATGACCGCCGCGGCCGCCCGCGTCGGCGACCTGCTGGCCACTCAGGGGGTGGCGGCGTGAAGTGGGACGAGATCGATCGCGCGGTCCGGCTGGTCGACACGAGCCTGCGCGACGGCAGCCACGCGATGGCGCACCAGTTCACCGAGAAGAACGTGCGCGACACCGTCCGGGCACTGGACGACGCCGGGATCTCGCTGATCGAGGTCAGCCACGGCGACGGGCTCGGCGGCTCGACGTTCAACTACGGCTTTTCCCTGGTCGACGAACGGAAGCTGATCGCCGCCGCGGTCGACGAAGCACGTCACGCGAAGATCGCGGTGCTGCTCCTGCCGGGACTCGGCACGGTCGGGGACCTGCGGGCGGCGGCCGACCTCGGCGCGGGCGCGGTCCGGATCGCGACCCACTGCACCGAGGCCGACGTCTCCGTCCAGCACTTCGGCGCGGCACGGGACCTCGGGCTGGAGACGGTCGGTTTCCTGATGCTGTCCCATATGTCCACGCCGGAGGCGCTGGCGAAACAGGGCCGGATCATGGTCGACGCCGGTTGCCAGTGCGTGTACGTCGTCGACTCCGCGGGCACGCTGATCCTGGAGGACGCGGGCGACCGGGTCGCCGCGCTGGTGGCGGAATTCGGGGACCAGGCGCAGGTCGGCTACCACGGGCACCAGAACCTGAGCTTCGGCGTCGCGAACTCGGTGCTCGCCTACCGCGCGGGCGCCCGGCAGATCGACGGCTCGCTCGTGGCGCTCGGCGCAGGCGCGGGGAACTCGCCGACCGAGGTCCTCGCGGCGACGTTCGAACGGCTCGGGATCCGCACCGGCGTCGACAAGGACGTGCTGATGGACGCGGCCGAGAACGTCGTGAAGCCCTACATCACGCGGCTGCCGGTGATGGACCGGTCGTCGATCGTGCAGGGCTTCGCGGGGGTGTACTCGAGTTTCCTGCTGCACGCGGAGCGCGCCGCCGAGCGGTACGACGTCCCGGCGCACGAAATCCTTTACCGCGTCGGTGCCGCGAAGTACGTGGGCGGGCAGGAGGACATGATCATCGACATCGCCCTGCAACTGGCCGCCGAGCGGGATCAGGGCTGAGCGTCGGCGCCGAGCACGAGGCGGACGCAATGGTCGATCAGGCGCTCGCGGCTCACCTTGAGCGAGCCGTCGAGATAGGCGATGAACACGTTGCTCAGCGCGCCGACCAGCCCGATCGAGATCATCTGTCGTTCGGCCGCGTCACCGTGGGACAACTGCCCGCTGACCAGTTCCGCGAACGAGGGGAGGAGCGCGACCCCGCGCGTGGTCAGCGCGGGATCGGTGATCGGCGCGAGGAGGAGCACTCGGCCCTTGCGCGGGTCGTCGAGCATCAATCCGACGAACGCGCGAACAGCGGCCTTCGCCCGTTCCGCGGGTTCGGCCGTGTCGCTGACGGCGTCGACGAGGGCCTGTCGCGCCTGCTCGGCGATGTGCTCGTAGACCGCGACGACCAGTTCCTCGCGATCGGTGAAGCTCTCGTAGAAGTACCGCTCGGTCAGCTTGGCGTGACGGCACACCGCGCGGACGCTCACCCCGGCGCTGCCCTGGGTGCCGAGCAGGTCGAGGCCCGCGTCGACGAGCTGTCCCCGCCGCGCGGCCTTGCGGTCGTCCAGGGTCGTGCCTGCCCAGCTGCGGCCGGCCATGATCGGCTCCTCGTCCTGAATGCGATGTTGACTACGGCCGTTGTCAACTTTAACCTGACAACAGTTGTGGTCAATTTAACCAGCT
Source organism: Amycolatopsis sp. lyj-84 (assembly GCF_046549075.1). NCBI lineage: Bacteria > Bacillati > Actinomycetota > Actinomycetes > Pseudonocardiales > Pseudonocardiaceae > Amycolatopsis > Amycolatopsis sp. lyj-84. Next base: position 431,897 of record NZ_JAJPWO010000001.1, on the reverse strand, counting down.
CATTGAGGAGACCGGGGATGACGCAGCCGCGGCCGCTGGGACCGGATTCGCTGACCTGGAAGTACTTCGGCGACTGGCGTGGGCTGCTCATCGCGCTCTGGGCCGGATCCATGCAGAACATGCACCCCGAGCTGGGCGCGGGCGTCGAGGAGCATTCGCGGTTCTTCGAGGAGCGCTGGCAACGGCTGTTCCGCTCGCTGTACCCGATCGGGGGAGTGATCTACGACGGCCCGCGCGCCCGGCAGACCGCGCTGGAAGTGCGCGGTTACCACGATCGGATCAAGGGCATCGACAAACACGGGCGCCGCTATCACGCGCTCAACCCGGACACCTTCTATTGGGCGCATTCGACGTTCTTCATGAGCGCGATCCTCATCGCCGACAACTTCGTCGGCGGTATCGGCGAGGCCGAGAAGCGGAAGCTGTTCGACGAGCATGTCCAGTGGTACGAGATGTACGGCATGAGCATGCGGCCGGTGCCGGAGTCGTGGGAGGACTTCCAGCTGTACTGGAAGCGCATGTGCGAGGACGTCCTGGAGGACAACAAGGCCACGCGCGACGTCCTCGACATCAAAGAGCTCCCGAAACCGCATTTCCTGCCGTGGCTGCCGGATTTCGCGTGGAAGCTCGTGCGCGGGCAGGTCGCGCGCAACTTCGTCTGGCTGACCGTCGGCTTGTACGACCCGCCGATCCGCGAACGGCTCGGGTACACCTGGACCGAACGCGACGAACGACGGCACCGGCGGACCGGGAAACTGATCAACGCGGCGTTCAGGCTGGTCCCGCGGGATCGTCGCTACCACCCTCGCGCCAGGGCGGGCTGGCGCCGGGAGCGTGGCGAACTGGCCACGGACGCGCCGTTGGTCGAGACTCCCGCGAGGAACCTTCCGCCGCTTTCGGAGCGGGGCAAACCCGAGCACTACTCGCCGAACGTCTGATTAGGAGCCTCGATGAAGCTGGGTTACCACCTCGGTTACTGGTCCTCCGGTCCGCCCGAGGGCGCGCTGGACGCGGTGCTGAAGGCCGAAGAACTCGGCTTCGATTCCGTGTGGACCGCCGAGGGCTACGGTTCGGACGCCTTCACCCCGCTCGCCTGGTGGGGCGCGTCGACCAGCCGGATCAAGCTCGGCACCAACATCGTCCAGATGTCGGCGCGCACCCCGACCGCGACGGCCATGCACGCGCTGACCCTGGACCATCTGTCCGGCGGCCGGTTCGTGCTCGGGCTCGGCGCGTCCGGGCCGCAGGTGGTCGAAGGCTGGTACGGGCAGCCCTATCCGAAGCCGCTGGCCCGAACCCGCGAGTACGTCGACATCGTGCGGAAGGTCGTCGCGCGTGAGGCGCCGGTGACCCACGACGGGCAGCATTTCCAGTTGCCGCTGCAGGGCGGAACCGGGCTCGGCAAGGCATTGAAGTCCACAGTGCACCCGTTCCGCAAGGAGATCCCGATCTTCCTCGCCGCCGAGGGGCCGAAGAACGTGGCGCTGTCGGCGGAGATCTGTGACGGCTGGCTCCCGCTGTTCTTCTCGCCCAAGAGCGACGCCTTCTACCGGACGGCGCTGCAAGAGGGCTTCTCGCGCCCGGAAGCCAGGCACGGTTTCGACGACTTCGAGGTCGCGGCGTCCGTCCCGGTGCTCGTCCACGACGACGTCGAGGAGGCCGCGAGCTGGATCAAGCCGTCGCTGGCGCTCTACATCGGTGGCATGGGGGCGAAATCGGTCAACTTCCACCACGACGTCTTCGCCCGGATGGGGTACGAGGACGTCGCCGACAAGGTCCAGGAGCTGTATCTGGCCGGGCGCAAGGACGAAGCGATCGCCGCGATCCCGACGTCGCTGGTCGAGGACACCTCGCTGATCGGGCCCGCGGAGAAGATCCGCGACGAACTGGCCGCTTGGGAGGAAACCGTGGTGACCACCTTGCTGCTGAGGGGCGATGCCGCCACGCTCGCGAAGGTCGCCGACACCCTCTCTTAGCTGGAGCTGAAGGACGCTTTCCCCGCATCCCATGCGGGGAAAGCGTCCTTCGCCGCGTCGCATGCGGGGAAAGCGCCCTTCAGCCCCCGGCCGTTCGTGGGTTGCGACCGTGAGGCCCATCACGTAGCGTCCCCGCCACGAACATGAAGTCGGTTCATGTTCGTGGCCGGGAGGTGCATCTCATGGCGGTGAGCCGGAGGCGGGTTCTTGCGGGTGCGGCGGCCTTGCCGGTCGCGGCGGGCGTGCTCGGTGCCCAGAGCGCGCGGGCGGAAACGCCGCGGCAGCAGGGTTTCCGCGTCGGCGTCGGCATCTCCGATGTCACCGGCCCGGCGGCCGAGAACGGCATGATGGGCTACTCGATGCCGCAACAGCAGACCGCCGGCATCCACCTCCGCACCCGGGCCAGGGCCTTCGTGGTCGACGACGGCGCCAAGCGGATCGCGTTCGTCACGGCCGACCTCGGCGCCCTGTTCCAGTCCGTCCACCAGGGCGTGATGCGCAAGCTCAAAGCCGCCTACGGCGAGCTCTACACCGAGCAGAACGTGCTCCTCAACGCGACGCACACCCACTCCGCGTGCGGCGGCGATTCCCACTACGCCGCCTACGATCTGGCGATCCTCGGGTTCCAGCAAGAGGTCTACGACGCCGTCGTCGACGGGATCTTCGAGGCGATCAGCCGGGCGCACGCGAACCTCGCACCCGGGTCGATCCGGCTCGGCCGCGCGGAACTGACCAAGGCGAGCGTCAACCGCTCCCGCAAGGCCTTCGACCTGAACCCGCAGGCGGACAAGGACCATTTCCCGCTGGCGATCGACCCGGCCGTCACGGTGCTGCGGTTCAGTCAGAACGGCGCCGACGTCGGCGCGATCAGCTGGTTCGCCACGCACGGCACGTCGATGAGCAACGGCAACCACCTGATCAGCGGCGACAACAAGGGGTACGCCGCCTACGAGTGGGAGCACGACCACGCCGGCGTGCGCTACCTCGACGGGAATCCGCGGTTCGTCGCCGCGTTCCCGCAGACCAACACCGGCGACATGAGCCCGAACCTGAATCTCTCGCCGGGGACGCCGGAGACGGAGTTCGAGAACACCCGCACCATCGGCGACCTCCAGTTCCGCGCGGCGAAGAGCGCCTTCGACGCGGCCGCCGAAGCCGTGACGGGCGGTGTCGATCACCGGATGTGCTACGTCGACATGTCCGACGTCGCGGTCGACGCGAAGTACACGCCGAACGGGCGGCCGCAGCACACCTGCACGGCCGCGATCGGGGTCTCGATGCTGGCGGGGAGCCGTGAAGACGGCCCCGGCCTGCCGCTCCCCGAAGGCGTGAAGAACCCGTTCATCGACTGGCTCGGCGGCATCGACGCGCCGATCCCGCAGGCGCTCGCCGACGCGCAGGCGCCGAAGGTGGTCGCCGTCCCGTTCGGCGCGATGAAGCCGTACCCGTGGACGCCGGAGGTCCTGCCGCTGCAGATCGTCCGGATCGGACAGCTGCACCTCGTGGCCGTGCCCGCCGAACTGACGATCGTGTCCGGGCTGCGCCTGCGCCGGACCGTCGCCGCGGAACTCGGCGTCCCCCTGGAGAACGTGCTCGTCCAGGGTTACTCCAACGCCTACAGCCAGTACGTCACCACGCCCGAGGAATACGACTCGCAGCAGTACGAAGGCGCGTCGACCCTCTACGGCCGGTACACGCTTCCCGCCTACCAGCAGGAATTCGCCAAACTCGCGGCCGCGATGAAGACGGGCCGGACCGTGCCGCACGGGCCGACGCCGCGCGACCTGCGCGGCAAGCTGATCAACTTCCAGCCAGGCGTCGTCTTCGACAGCGCGCCCGTGTTCAAGTCCTTCGGCGACGTCCTTAGCGACGCGAAGAGCACCTACGCGCGCGGCGAGCAGGTCGCCGTCGAGTTCGTCACCGGCCATCCGAAGAACGACCTCCGGCGCGGCGGCACGTTCCTGGAGATCCAGCGGCTGGTGGACGGCAAGTGGACCCGGCACGCCGACGACGGCGACTGGGACACGAAGTACCACTGGGCGAGGACTTTCGTCGCCGAATCGAAAGCCGTCGTCCACTGGAAGATCCCCGCGAACGCCCCGATCGGCAAATACCGCGTGGTCCACTTCGGCAACTGGAAGAACGGCTGGAACGGGGCGATCTCCGCGTTCAGCGGGACTTCCCGGACGTTCGTCGTCTCCTGACATCGGAAGGGTCATTCGTGCGGAAGCTCGCCGTGCTCGCCATCGCCGCCGCCATGTTCGCCGGAACCGCCGTCCCCGCCCAAGCCGCGGTCTCGGTGAAGGTCATGGCGTTCAACATCTGGCAGCTGCCGTGGATCGCCAGCCCGAACACCTCGGACAAGCAGGCGAGGGCCCGCGCGGCCGAGGCCGTCATCCGCGCGAACGACGCCGACGTCGTCGTCCTGGACGAGGCGTTCAGCGCGCAGGCGGAGGAGATGCGGAACCGGCTGAAGGACGTCTGGCCGCACCAGACCCCGCTCGTCGGCCAGTACTGCAAGACGTCGCCGGGCTGGACCACGGTCAACGGCAACTGCTCGAATTCACCCATCGTGGTCAACGGCGGGGTCACCGTGCTGAGCAAGGCGCCGGTGACCGAACAGCACCAGCTGGTCTTCCGCAATTCCTACTCGGGCACGGCGGACTACCTGTCCAACAAGGGCGCCGCGCTCGCGCGGCTGGTCGTGAACGGGAAGCCGCTCTGGATCGCGGGCACCCACATGCAGGCCGACGAGGGACCGGAGACGCTGCCGAAGGCGCACGACATCCGGATGGCCCAACTGGGCGAGATCAGGGACCTGGTCACGAAATACGCGCCTGTCGGCGAGCCGGTCGTGATCGCCGGCGATCTGAACATCGAGTACTGGGCGGGACAGGCGCGCAAGGACGCGCAAGGCCGGACCCAGGTCCAGCAGGGCGAAGCCTTCCTCGGCGGCGTCCTCCGCACGGCCGGCGCAGGCGCGTACACCTTCGACGCCGCGACGAACCCGAACGCCGCGAAGTCCGTTCCGGCGACTTACCGGGACTCGCTCGACTACGTCGGAGCCGTGCAGGCGGGCGGCCGCCCACTCGCCGCTGTCGGCCCGGTACAGCTCGTGCATTACGACGGTGGCACGATTCCCTCCGACCACTACCCGGTGGTGGCCAAGATCCAATACTGAGGCCTTCATCGGGAGAATCGCCTCGAGGAGGATCATTGGCAGCCCTGCCAGCACGGACGAGGTATCGCTACTCGCTCGGCTCGTTCGTCACCGGCCCGTTCGGGACGGTTCCCGGCTTGCTCCTCCTGAAGTACCTCACCGACACGATGGGCGTCGCGGCGGGCGTGGCCGGCCTGATCGTGTTCGTTCCCAAGGCATGGGACGTGCTCTTCAACCCGATCGCGGGCAGGCTGTCGGACGCGGACATGGTCCGCACCGGCAGTCGCCGCCGGTTCCTGCTCTTCGGCGGCATCGGCGTCTCGATCCTCTTCGCGGCCCTCTTCGCGCATCCGGGCTTCGGCGGCCCGGTGCCCGACGCGATCTACGTCGTCGTCGTGTTCCTGTTGTGCGCCACCGCGTACGCGTTCTTCCAGGTGCCGTTCAACGCGCTGCCCGCCGAGCTGACGGACTCGGCGGACGAGCGGACGAAACTGACCAGCATCCGGATCGGGTTCCTCGCGGTCGCCATCCTGATCTGCGGCGGCGGGGCCCCGGCGATCACCGAACTCGTCGGCGGGATCGCGGGCTACCGGGTGATGGGCGTGTTCATCGCCGTGATCATCCTGCTCGCGACGCTCGGCGTGTACTTCGGGCTGAAGGACGCGCCGGTCGGCGCGCTGCGGCCGAACACCGTCAGCCCGCGTGAGCTGTTCCGGACGCTCGCGCAGTGGCGGCCGTTCCGCTGGTTGCTGAGCGTCTACTTCATCCAGGCGCTCGGCATCGGCACCGTGCTGGCCGCGATCCCGTTCTTCGCCGAGCGGATCCTCGGCAGCTCCGGCTACTCGACGCTCCTGTTCGTCGGTTTCGTCGGCCCGGCACTCCTGACCATGCCGCTGTGGCCCAAACTCGGCGCGACCGTGGGGAAGCTGACCGGGTTCCGGCTCGCCACCACCGCGTTCGCCATCGGGCTCCTCGGCCTGCTCGGCGCCAAGGTGTTCACGATCCCCGTCACGATGGTGTTCGTCGCCTTCTGCGGTGTCGGGTACGCGGGGATCTCGGTGTTCCCGCTGGCGATCCTGCCGGACCTGATCAGCGACGAGGAGGAGCGGACCGGTGAGACCAGGGCCGGGGTCGCCGCCGGTGTCTGGACGGCGTCGGAGACGCTCGGACTCGCGCTCGGGCCGGGGATCTGGGGCCTGGTGCTGCAGTTCGGTGGCTATCAGTCCGGCCTCGGCGCGGACGCCGTGCAGCCGGACAGCGCGCTCACGGCGATCCTGTTCGGCGCGTCGATCCTGCCCGCCGTGCTGATCGCGCTCGGCATCCCGCTGCTGCGCAAGTCGGTGCTGGAGCGCCGGTCGTGACCGCCGAGGACATCCTCCGGGAGCTGCGGGAACTGCGCGCGGGGGACCTGCCGACACACGGTGGCCGGACACTCGCCTATGTCTACGACAGCGGTCTGTCCGAAGTGGACGAACTCGGCGCCGCGGCGCACGCGCTGGCGTCGTCGGCCAACGGCCTCGATCCGACAGCCTTTCCCAGCCTGCTGCGGATGGAGAACGACCTCGTCGGCACCGCCGCGCGCCTGCTCGGCGGAACGGCGGAGACGGTCGGTTCGGTGACCTCGGGCGGCACGGAGTCGTGCATGCTCGCCGTCCTGGCCGCCCGCGACGCGCGTCCGGACGTGGCGTCGCCGAGCATCGTGCTGCCCACGACCGCGCACGCCGCGTTCCACAAGGCGGCGCACTTCTTCGGGGTCCGCGTGGTGGCGGTGCCGGTCGATCCGGTGACCTTCCGCGCCGTGCCCGAAGCGATGGCCGCGGCCGTCGACGACACCACGGTGCTCGTCGTGGCGAGCGCGCCGTCGTACGCGCACGGCGTCCTCGACCCGATCCCGGAGATCGCCGCGCTGCTGGACGGCGTCCGGTTCCACGTCGACGCCTGCATCGGCGGCTGGGTGCTGCCGTACCTGGAGCCCGGTCCGTTCGGCTTCGACGTTCCCGGTGTCACCAGTGTGTCGGTGGATCTGCACAAGTACGCCTACTGCCCGAAGGGCGTGTCGGTTCTCCTGCACGCCGACGCGGGACTGCGCCGGCCGCAGTACTTCGCCAGCGCCGATTGGCCCGGCTACACGATGCTGAACACCACGTTGCAGAGCACCCGTTCGGGTGGTCCGCTCGCCGCGGCGTGGGCGGTCGTGCGCCATGTCGGCGACGAGGGCTACGTGAAGCTGGCTTCGGCCGCGCGTGCGGCGGCCGTCGAAATCCGCGCCGGAATCGAGGCGCTGGACGGATTGCGTGTCCTCGGCGATCCGGTGTCGACCCTGCTCGCGTTCACCGTGGAGCCCGGCGCGGGGTTCGACCTGTTCACCGTCGCGGACGAGATGCGCGAGCGCGGCTGGTACGTCCAGCCCCAGTTCGCCCACGAGTCGTCGCCCGCGAACCTGCACCTGACCGTGACCGCGGCGAACCGGGGCATCGAAAAGGAGTTCCTGGACAGCCTCGCCGCTTCGGTCGTGGCCGCCAAGGAGTCCGGACCGGTCGTCGTCGACCCACAGGTGGCGGAGTTCGTCGCCGCGCTGGCCCCCGCGACCTTGACGCCGGAGCAGTTCGCCGGGCTGCTGGCGGCCGCGGGGCTCGGCGGCGACGCGGGACTGCCCACCCGGATGGCGGAGATCAACGCCTTGCTGGCCACGGCACCCGGTCCGCTGCGGGAACGGCTCCTGCTGGAGTTCCTCGGCGCGCTGTACACGGCTTCCTGATCCGGCCTTGACGCAATCAGTCGGTTGCTATACAAAGTTATAGCAACCGACTGATTGCTACTTGAGGAGGCCGTCATGGGATTCCCCGACCGCATCGAACGCACCGTCGAGATCGCCCATCCGCCCGCGAAGGTCTGGGCCGCGCTGACCACGGCCGAAGGGCTGGGCACCTGGTTCGGGAACCAGGCGAGCATCGACCTGAGGCCCGGTGGTGACGCCGAGATGAAATGGGATGAGGGGCACAAGGCGCACATGCGTGTGGAGCGCGTCGAAGAGCCGGAGATCTTCGGCTTCACTTGGAACATCTACGGTCTGCCCGACGACGATCCTCGTCGCACCTATGTCGAGTTCACCCTCGAACCGGTCGATGCGGGCACGCGGCTCACCGTCGTCGAGTCCGGCTTCTCCCAGCTTCCGGACGATGCCCACAGCGTCGCGTTCGAAGGGAACACGAAGGGGTGGGCGGCCGAGTTGGGCGAACTGATCGAATACCTCGATGCCGCCTGACACCGAAGCGATCGCCGAACAGGTCTTCGTCGCACTGGCCGACCCGAGCAGGCGGAGCATCCTCGCCACCCTCGCCTCGGGCGGCGCCGCGACGGCGACGGATCTGGCCGATCGGCTGCCCATCACGCGGCAGGCCATCGCCAAGCATCTCGCGCTGCTCACCGAAGCCGGGCTGGTGACCCCGGAGCAAGGGGAGCGGCGCCGCGTCCGATACCGGCTACGCTCGGCCCCGATGCAGGTCGCCCAGCAGTTCCTCGCCGCGCTCGCCCGAGATTGGGACGGGCCGCTCGCGGCTCTGAAAGAGCACCTGGAGGGTTCATCATGAGCTTTACGACGAGTTTTACCGTGGAACAGACGCCACAACAGGTCTTCGACGCGTTCACCGACGTCCGCGGGTGGTGGTCGGAGGAGGTCGTGCACGCTGGCGACGAGTTCGAGTACCACCACGAGGAGCTCCACCGCTGCCGGATGCGGATCACGGAGTCCGTGCCGGGCCGCAAGGTCTCCTGGCTGGTCCTCGAGAACCACTTCGGCTTCACCCGTGACAAGACGGAGTGGGTCGGCACCACGATCACGTTCGAGATCACCGAGAAGGACGGCAAGACCGAAGCGCGCTTCACCCACCACGGGCTGGTCCCGGAGTACGAATGCTTCGACGTCTGCCACAAGGCATGGACCTTCTACGTCGGCACCAGCCTGCGCGAGCTGATCACGACCGGTGAGGGGCAGCCGAACCGGCGAAGCGTCCTGCCCGCGGAGCTGGCGGGATGACCATCGTCTCGCCGGCGGAGTGGGAAGAAGCGCGGCTTCGTCTGCTGGTCAAGGAAAAAGAGCTGACCCGCGCGCGCGACGCCCTGGCGGCCGAGCGGCGGCGGATGCCATGGGTCGCGGTCGAAAAGCCGTACGAGTTCGATGGCCCGTCCGGCAAGGTGACGCTGCTCGACCTGTTCGAAGGGCGGCGGCAGCTGATCGTCTACCGGGCCTTCTTCGATCCCGGCGTGGAGGGTTTCCCCGACCACGCCTGCAAAGGCTGCTCGCTGGTGGCCGATCAGGTCGCGCACGTCGCACACCTGAACGCTCGCGACACCACGCTGGCCTTCGCTTCGCGGGGCACGCAACCGGACATCTCGCGGCTGAAGGCGCGGATGGGCTGGACGATGCCGTGGTACACGATCACCGGCGACTTCGACGTCGATCACGGCGTCGGCGAATGGCACGGCACCAACGCCTTCATCCGCGAAGGTGACCAGGTGTTCCGCACGTACTTCGTCAACGATCGCGGTGACGAGGTGATGGGAGGCACGTGGAGTTACCTCGACATCACCGCGCTGGGGCGGCAGGAGGAGTGGGAGGACTCGCCGGAGGGGTATCCGCAGACTCCGCCTTACGAGTGGTGGAACTGGCACGACGCCTACGAGGGGGCCGCGCCCGCGGGCGGCTGCTGCTCGGGATGACGTCGCGAAGTCGCCAGTAATCGGACGGACGGCCCGGTTGACTGGCGGGCATGACAACGGACAGCCTGCGGATCGTCCAGAACGCCTGGAAGACTTTCGGTACCTACGATCCGGAACGTATCGCCGGAGTGTTCACCGAGGACGCCGAGTGGCTGGCCCCGCCGGGCAACGCGACCGCCGTCGCCTTGGCGGGTTCCGGTCACCTGGTCGGCAGGCAGGCGATCGTCCGGTTCCTGGCGGAGGACTTCCGGAAGGTGTTCGTCTCGGACGTCGCCATCGAGTTCCACGGCTTCCATCCGGCGGGCGACACGGTGGTGGTCGAGGAGACCATGACCGCGACGCTGGCGGACGGCGGCAGGTATCACAACGACTACTGCTTCGTTTTCGTGCTGCGTCAAGACCGGATCCACCGCGTACGCGAGTACATGGACACGGCACGTGGGCATCGGCAACTGGGTGGGACGAAGCATCCGGCGGAGTAGATTACGCCGTGTCCAGCAGCATGACGCCGACCGTGTGGATTTTGGTGCGTTGGACGACCAGAAATCCACACGGCCCCGCCTGACTGGTCCAGTGGTAACGGGAGTTGTGTGGGGTGTGTGGAAATAGGGACGTTCAACGTCCCTATTTCCACACACCCCACACTCCGGGCGACCTCTCGTGCTCACCAGCTACGTCGAGTGGCAAGCCGGGGTGGATGGCCCTTCACCCCATCGCCACCCTGACCCGGCACCTCAGTGAACGTGCACCGCTTCCCACTCCGGAAACGGATCCGCACCCGCCAAAGCGTCCACATCGGACAAACAACCCCGAAGCGAGTCCAGCAGAGCGTCCTTCTCCAGTCCCACCCCGATGAACACGAGTTCCTGCCGCGGCACCTCCTCGACACCCTGCGGCTCGAATCGGGCGACCGAACCGGCCTGCGACCACAGCCCGGTCACCCCGGGCCGCGACGCCAGCGAGAAGAACCCCTTCGACCGCAGAACGGTCCCGAACTCCCCGGAGTCGAGCCTGCCGAGGAAGTCCCACAGCCGTTCCGGATCGAACGCCCGTCCGGCGCGGAAGACCACGCTGGAGATCCCGTACTCCTCGGTCTCCGGAACGTGATCGCCGTTGAGCTCCGCCACCCAGCCGGGTGCTTCCTGCGCCCGCTCGACGTCGTAACTCCCGGTGCCGAGCACCCTGCCGAGAGGGACCCGGCCGTGTGTCGAGACGATGACTTCGGCCGCCGGGTTGAGTCGCCGCAGCACCGCCGTCAGCCGTTCGAGGGAGACGGCCGGTACGAGATCCGCCTTGTTCAGCAAGAGGACGTCCGCGAACTCGATCTGGTCCATCAGCAGGTCGCTGACCGTCCGCCCGTCGTCCTCGTACTGGTCCAGCCCGCGTTCGGTCAGCGCGTCCCCGGCCGCAAGTTCCCGCTCGAAGTTCACCGCGTCGACCACGGTCACCATCGTGTCCAGCCGCGCGGAATCCAGGAAGGAGAACGTCGCCGCCACGGGCATCGGCTCGGAGATCCCGCTCGATTCGATGAGCAGGTAGTCGAACCGGCCGTCCGCGCAGAGCCGCGACACCTCTTCCAGCAGGTCGTCGCGCAGGGTGCAGCAGATGCACCCGTTCGTCATCTCGACGAGCCGCTCCTCGGTGCGGGACAGGCTGTTCCCGTCCCGCACCAGCGCGGCGTCGATGTTGACCTCGCTCATGTCGTTGACGATCACCGCCACCCGCAGTCCTTCACGGTTGGCGAGGACGTGGTTGAGCACGGTCGTCTTGCCCGCGCCGAGGAACCCGGAAAGCACCGTGACCGGCGTCGTCACTTCCCACCCTCGTGGAAGTGTTTCATCAGCTTGCGCGGCACGAGTTTCGTCTCCCCGTTCACCTTGATCGGCACCAGATCGGGCACGGCCGCCTTCCACTGCGAGCGCCGGGACCGGGTGTTGCTGCGTGACATCTTCCGCTTCGGGACGGCCATTACTTCGCACCTCCGCGGCGGCCGTAGCGACGGTGGAACTTCTCGACCTGGCCCGCGCTGTCCATGATCCGCTGGTTGCCGGTCCAGAACGGATGCGACCACGAGCTGATCTCGACGTTCACCACCGGATAGGTGTTGCCGTCGCTCCACTCGATGGTCTGCTCCGACGTCGCGGTGGAGCGCGTCAGGAAGGCGTCCCCGGTGGAGAGGTCCTTGAACACCACGGGGTGGTAGTCGGGGTGGATTCCCGGTTTCACTGCGTTTCGTCCTTTCGGTTCGACACGTTCACGTCGTGCTTCTCAGGGTCGGTTTCCGTGTCCTCACACGGTTCTTCGTGCCACTCGCCGAACGGATCCGGGTAGCGGAGCCACTCCTGTTCCCCGGCGGCGAGTTCTTCGTCGGTCAGCAGCGCGCCGTTGAGGGCGGCTTCGACCTCGTCGGGCGTGGCCTGGTCGGTGACGACGACCAGTTCCTGCGCGCGGTCGCCGAACAGCGGGTCCCAGCGCAGGGAGGCGAGCGTGCGGCGTTCCGGGGAGACGTCGGCCCAGTCCGGCCCGTCGGGAGCGGCGAGCCACGCCCCGGCGTGCCCGATCCCGAGACCACCGCCCGCCGACTCGATCCAGAGCGCCATGTCCGGCTGGCTCGCCACCCAGAGCCGGCCCCGGCTCCGGACGACGCCGTCGAGCAGGACGTCGATCGCGTCGTGGAGGCGCTCCGGGTGGAACGGGCGCTGCGAGGTGAAGGTGAGCAGCCCGATCCCGCAGTCGGTGTGCACCGGCGGTTCGCCGCGCAGCAGCGGGCCGTGCATGTCGGTGACCTCGCCGCGCCGGGCTCCGGCCGGGACGGCGTCGAGCACGGTCTTGCCGTCCACGGCGGACAGTTCGACGCGGGGGATCGACGGGGCGACCCGGTCGAGCACGGCCGACGCCTTCGCCGCGGACCAGGCGTCGGTCGCCGCGCCCGCCAGCACGAGCAGGTCGGCGAACTCGACCTGGGCCAGCGCGACCTGGGCGACGGTGCGCTCGTCCTCCGGGCTCGCCAGCAGGTTCCGCTCGGCCAGCGTGTCGTCTCCGGTGCTGTCGGCCAGCCAGCCGGCGCAGTCGACGACGGCCAGTACGGCCTGGAGGTCGACGTCCTCGATCACCGGCCGCTCGCCGACGAGGACGTTGCGCAGCGCCCAGCTGACCGGTTCGGGCTCCATGGCCTCGTCGAGCCGGACCACGATGCGCCGCACCTGCGGCATCTGCGAAAGCTTGCGCAGCAACGGCAGGAGGTCTTCGCGCAGCGTGCAGGAGACGCAGCCGTGGGCGAGTTCGAGGACCGTCAGCTGGTCGCGGTCGCCGAGCCGGATCCGCCGTCGGACCACGCCGGAGTGGATCTGCCTCAGGTCGTGGTGCACGACGGCGGTGCCGGGCTCGGCGAGGCGCAGCCGCTCGGCGAGGTCGGCGTTCGGTCCCGGTGCGAGGCCACTGATCAGGACGAGGGGCACGCGGGGGTTGTCGGTCACTGAAGCTCCGGGGCGTCGAGGGCGTTGTGGTTCGGTTGTGTAGAGTAAATGAAAACGACAACCGATATCAACTTGGGAGGGTGTATGTCCGCCGTGTGCCAGGTCACCGGCCGCAAACCGGGCTACGGGAAGCAGGTGTCGCATTCGCATCGGCGCACGTCCCGGCGCTGGGAGCCGAACCTGCAGGCCAAGCGGTACTTCGTGCCGAGCGAAGGGCGCTGGGTCCGGCTGCGGGTTTCGGTGAAGGGCATGAAGACCATCGACAAGCGGGGGATCGAGGCCGTCGTGGCCGAGCTCCGTGCGAAAGGGGTGAAGCTCTGATGGCCAAGAGCACCGACATCCGGCCGATCATCAAGCTCCGTTCGACCGCGGGCACCGGCTACACGTACGTCACGAAGAAGAACCGCCGGAACGACCCGGACCGCATGGTGCTGCGCAAGTACGACCCGGTCGCGCGCAAGCACGTCGAATTCAAGGAGGAGCGCTGATGGCCAAGAAGTCGAAGATCGCCAAGAACGAGCAGCGCAAGGTGATCGCGGCGCGCTACGTCGAACGCCGCCGTGAGCTGAAGGCCACCATCGCTTCGCCGTCCGCGTCGTCCGAGGAGAAGGCGGCCGCGGTGTCGGCCCTGCAGGCGATGCCGCGCGACGCCAGCGCGACCCGGATCCGCAACCGCGACACCGCCGACGGCCGCCCGCGCGGCTACCTGCGGAAGTTCGGGCTCTCGCGGGTCCGGATGCGGCAGATGGCGCACAACGGCGAACTGCCCGGCGTCACGAAGTCGAGCTGGTGAAGCCGAACCGGGACCGCCCCGTCAAGCGTAAGACGAACCTGTTGCACGCCAACAAGATCACCGAGGTCGACTGGAAGGACGCCGACCTGCTGCGGAAGTTCATCTCCGACCGCGGCAAGATCCGCGCCCGCCGGGTCACCGGGCTGACGCCCCAGCAGCAGAAGCAGGTCGCCACGGCGATCAAGAACGCCCGTGAGATGGCGTTGCTGCCCTACCCCAACGCGGGCCGCTGACGCCACCGGTCCGGGCGGTGCGACAAGCCGCCCGGACCGCTGTTCCTGTGGAAGAATCGGCCGCATGACGGAGAACCCCGGACAGGCCGAGGAATTCGATCCCGAACTGCTGGAGCTGTGGGCGAAGGTGTTCGGCTTCGCCCGTTCCGGCGCGACGGCCGAGCTCACCGCGTACGTCGACGCGGGCATCTCGGCGAACCTGACCAACGACCGGGGCGACACGCTGGTCATGCTCGCCGCGTACCACGGGCACGCCGAGACCGTCGCCGCGCTGATCGAGCGCGGCGCCGATCCGAACCGTGAGAACGACAAGGGGCAGAGCCCGCTCGCCGGCGCGGTGTTCAAGAACGTGCCCGAGGTCGTGAAGGCTCTTCTCGAGGGCGGTGCGGACCCGAGGGCGGGGGAGCCGTCGGCGATCGACGCGGCCAAGATGTTCGGCAACGCCGAACTGCTGGCGCTGCTCGAGAGCTGAGGCGGTTCTCACTCGGATCGCGGTTCGGGCGGCTGTCTCTTTACACTGCCCCGCATGGATGACCCGCATTACCTCTCCGGCCTCGACCTGGCAGGCCGTCGTGTCGTGATGATCGGCGGCGGGACGGTCGCCCAGCGCCGTCTGCCGCGGTTGATCGGCGCCGGCGCGCGGGTCGAACTGGTCTCGCCGCACACCACGCCTTCGGTGAGCGCGATGGCCGACGCCGGGGAGATCGTCTGGCACGAGCGCCGCTACACCGACGGCGACCTCACCGACGCCTGGTACGCGCTGGCGTGCACGAACGACCCCGAGGTCAACGCCGCCATCTGTGCCGAGGCCGAACGGGCGCGGGTGTTCTGCGTCCGCGCCGACGACGGAGAACGCGGCAGCGCGGTCACCCCGGCCTCGGGCAGGCACGGCGGGCTGCTGGTCGGCGTCCTCTCCGGCGGCGAGCCGCTGCGGTCGGCCACGGTCCGGGACAGCATCCTCGACGGCCTTCGCGCCGGCACCGTGGCCGACGGCCGCGTGCCCGACGCTCGTGACGAGCTCCCCGGCGTCGCGCTGGTGGGCGGTGGCCCCGGCGACCCGGAGCTGATCACCGTCCGCGGCCGTCGCCTCCTCGCCAGGGCCGACGTCGTCGTCGCCGACCGGCTGGCCCCGCGAGAGCTGCTCGACGAACTCTCGCCTCACGTCGAGATCGTCGACGCCGCGAAGATCCCGTACGGCCGCGCGGCCAGCCAGGACGTGATCAACTCGACCCTGATCGACCGGGCCAAGGCCGGCAAGTTCGTCGTGCGGCTCAAAGGCGGCGATCCGTACCTGTTCGGCCGCGGGTTCGAGGAAGTCCTCGCCTGCGCCGAGGCGGGCATCCCGGTGACGATGGTCCCCGGCATCACGAGCGCGTTCTCCGTGCCCGCCGCCGCGGACGTCCCGGTGACCCACCGCGGTGTCGCCCACGAGGTCGTGGTGGTGTCCGGCCATGTCGCGCCGGGCGACGAGAAGTCGCTGGTGGACTGGGACCTACTGGCGAAGATGCGCGGCACGATCGTGCTGATGATGGGTGTCGAACGCTTGCCGCTGTTCACGAAGGCGCTGCTGGAGGGGCGGCCCGGGGACACGCCGGTGGCGATCGTCGAGGACGGCACGATGCGCACGCAGCGGGTTCTTCGCTCCACTTTGGACACTGTGGTCGAGGACGCCGCGGCGGCCGGGGTGCGGCCGCCCGCGGTGATCGTCTTCGGTCCGGTGGCGGGGCTGGCTCAGCCGTCCGAGGTGTAGAACCAGTCGGCCCCGTCGTCGCCGGGGATGTCGAATTCCTCCGCCCGGACGAGGCCTGCCCGCTGGGCCACCCGCTGCGACGCGATGTTCTCCGGCCGGACGCGGGCGATCACGAGGTCGTCCGGCCGGTGGGTGCGCGCCCAGTCCACCGCCGCGGCGGCGGCCTCGCTGGCGTACCCGGCACCCCAGGCGGACGGGAAGAGCCGGTAGAAGAGGTTCAGAACGGCCCGTCGCCGGTAACCGACGATCTTCACCCCGCAGAACCCCAGCGGTTCCGGTGAGTCCTGCCGCAGGATCGTCCAGTACCCGAACCCGTACCGGTCCCACTGGTGCGACCAGCGGAGCAGCAGCAGTTCCGCCTCCTTGCGCGTCTCCAGCAGGTCCGAGGGGTTGTGCGCGCAGGCCTCCGGATCGGTGTGGAGGGCGAAGATCGCGTCGAGGTCTTCCGGCGCGGGACGGCGCAGGACCAGCCGTCCGGTCCGCATCTCCTCCGCGCCCGTGTCCCGGGTCGGCGCCGGTTCAACGGTCATGACAGCGCGCCGAGAAGTCGGTGATGGCCTCGGTCAGGCGGCTCGGGTCGAAACGCAGTTCGACCGGGCTGCGGGCCTGGACGAACTCGGCCTCCGGCATGTCCGCGGCGAGCGTGTCGGCATCGCCGAAGGGGTGGATCGGGTCGCGTTCGTGCCCGATGACCAGGGCCGGCGTCGCGATCTTCCGCCGGATCGACTTGGGCGGCGCGATCCGGCCGAAGAGCACGCCGTGCAGGAGCGCGGCCATCGGCGCGGGCTGCTGGGACAGCGTGTCGGTGACCACGTCGATCCATTGGTTGCCGTGCGGGACGAGCCGCGCCGCCAGCGCCACGCCCTGCACGGTCACCGGCAGGAACCGGGCGGCCATGAGCAGCGGCGCGAACGTGATCAGCCCGGAGACGATCGCGTTGTCCAGCACGGGCATCTCGACGATCAGCCCGAGCGCGCGTTCGGGAGCGGCGACACCGACTTCGAGCGCGACGTTCGCGCCCAGCGACGTCCCGCCGATGACGGCGGCGTCGATGTCCAGGTGGTCGAGCAGCGCGATGGTCTGCTCGGCGAACGCGGGCATGGAGTACAGCCACGAGTCGGTGGGCCGGTCCGAGTCACCGTGGCCGAGCAGGTCGAGCGTCACGGCCCGGAAACCGGCACGCGCCAGCTTGCGCGCGAGCGGGGCGTGCATCCGCCTGGTCAGCATGATCCCGTGGCTGAGGACGACCACCCGGTCGCCGGAGCCGAACTCGGTGTACGCGAGCCGATGCCCTTCGTGGGTGAAGGATCCCGAGAGTTCGATCGGCCGCGAGGACCGTTCCCGCTCCCGCCGTCCGGGGATCAGTGCGGGCAGGTCGGCGACCGCGGCGGCGCTGCTGGCCGGGCTCATATCCCACCGTCCTTCGTCGATCGTCGGTACTCACCGGTAGTACCAGGAAAGCATCTCGTGGCCACCGTGGCACAGTGGCCGTTGGCAGGCTGTCAACCACATGAGTCAAGATGACCTCATGACCGCTACAGCTGACAGTCTTCCCGATCTCGTTTCGCTCAAGGTGGAGATCGACGGGCACGTCGCCGAAGTGACGCTGCTCGGTCCGTCCAAGGGCAACGCGATGGGCCCCGATTTCTGGCGTGAGCTGCCGATCGTTTTCCGCGCCCTCGACGTGGACCCGCAGGTCAGGGCGGTCGTGCTGACCGGCAGCGGCAAGCATTTCTCCTACGGGCTCGACCTGCCCGCGATGATGCCGAGCTGGGGCGAAATGCTCGGCGGCGACGCGCTCGCGGGCCCCCGGACGAAGTTCCTCGACGAGGTCAAGACCCTCCAGGCGAGCGTGTCGTCGATCGCCGAATGCCGCAAACCGGTCATCGCGGCTATTTCCGGCTGGTGCATCGGCGGCGGCGTCGACGTCATCGCGGCCGCCGACATCCGCCTGGCGAGCGCGGACGCCAAGTTCAGCGTGCGCGAGGTCAAGGTCGCGATCGTGGCCGACCTCGGCAGCCTGCAGCGGCTCGCGCCGATCATCGGCGAAGGACACCTGCGCGAACTGGCGTTGACCGGCAAGGACATCGACGCGGCCCGCGCGGAGAAGATCGGCCTGGTCAACGACGTCCACGCGGATCAGGACGCGCTGCTGGCCGAGGCACGCAAGCTGGCGGGGGAGATCGCCACGAACCCGCCGCTGGTCGTGCAGGGCACCAAGAACGTCCTCTCGGCCAACACCGAACGCCAGGTCGCCGACGGCCTGCGCTACGTCTCGGCCTGGAACGCGGCGTTCCTGCCCAGCAAGGACCTCGGCGAGGCCGTGCAGGCCTTCCTCGAGCGCCGCGCGCCCGAGTTCAAGGGAGAGTAGAAAGAACCGGCGGCCAACCAGCGGACCAGGAGGACGATCGTGAGCGCTTCGGAGGCACACCGCACGTTCCGCGAGGCACGGGACTACCTGCAGACCCATCGCGAGGACTACGAAACCGCGTATCGCGACTTCACCTGGCCCCGGCCCGCCGAGTTCAACTGGGCGCTGGACTGGTTCGACGTCGTCGCGGCCGATCCGGCCAATCAGGACCGGTACGCGCTGTGGATCGTCGAAGAGACCGGCATCGAGAACCGCTGGACCTACCCGGAGATGGCGCGCCGGTCCAACCAGGTCGCGAACTGGCTGCGTTCGCTCGGCGTGGCCAGGGGCGACCGGCTGATCCTCATGCTGGGCAACCAGGGCGAGCTGTGGCAGACCATCCTCGCCGCGATCAAACTGGGCGCGGTCATCATCCCGGCCTCGACCCTGCTCGGTCCGGCGGACCTCACCGACCGGGTCGAGCGGGGCGCGGCGAAACACGTGGTGATCCGCTCCGCCGACGCGCACAAGTTCGAGAACGTCGACGGCGACTACACCCGGATCGCCGTGGGCGAACCGGTCGAGGGCTGGCAGTCCTTCGTGGACGCCTACGAGGAAGCGGATGCCTTCACGCCCGACGGACCGACGGCGGCGGACGACCCGCTCTTGCTGTACTTCACTTCGGGTACCACCGCGAAGCCGAAACTGGTGCAGCACACCCAGGTCTCGTATCCGGTCGGCCATCTGTCCACAATGTACTGGATCGGCCTCGAACCCGGAGATGTCCACCTGAACATCTCCTCGCCGGGCTGGGCGAAGCACGCGTGGAGCAACGTTTTCGCGCCGTGGAACGCCGAGGCGACGGTGTTCCTCTACAACTACGCGCGCTTCGACGCGGTCTCCCTGATGGCGCAGATGGAGCGGTGTGGCATCACCAGCTTCTGCGCCCCGCCGACGGTGTGGCGGATGCTCATCCAGGCGGATCTGACCGTGCTGAAGACGCCGCCGTCCAAGGTCGTCGGCGCCGGCGAACCGCTCAATCCCGAAGTGATCGACCAGGTCGAAAAGACTTGGGGCGTCACGATTCGCGACGGTTTCGGGCAGACCGAGAGCAGCGTCCAGATCGCCAACACCCCCGGACAGGACGTCGTGCCGGGGTCGATGGGCCGCCCGCTGCCCGGCTTCACCGTCGCGCTCGTGGATCCCGTCACCGGTGAACGCGCGCAGGAGGGCGAGATCTGCCTCGACCTCGACAAGCGCCCAGTCGGCCTGATGACCGGCTACGCGGACGACGACGAGCGCTCCGCCGCGGCCTTCGCGAACGGCTTCTACCACACCGGTGACGTCGGCTCGGTCGACGAACGCGGCTACATCACCTACGTGGGCCGCACGGACGACGTCTTCAAGGCGTCGGACTACCGGATCTCGCCGTTCGAGCTGGAAAGTGTCCTGCTGGAACACGACGCGGTCGCCGAAGCGGCCGTGGTCCCGGCTCCTGACCCGATCCGGCTCGCGGTGCCCAAGGCGTACGTCGTCCTCACGAACGGTCACGAGCCCACCGCCGAGACCGCGGTGTCCATCCTGGCCTTCTGCCGGGAGCATCTCGCGCCGTACAAGCGGATCCGGCGACTGGAGTTCGCTGAGCTGCCGAAGACGATCTCCGGGAAGATCCGGCGGGTCGAACTGCGGGGACGCGAGAACGACGCGGCCGAGCGGCCGGCGGGGGAGTTCCGCGAGGAAGACTTCCCGCAGCTGAAAGGCTGACGGCCCGGCTCTCGTGAGTGGTAAGGACGGTTCTAACCGTCCTTACCACTCACGACCACCTGGGCGGGCCGTGTGGGTCGAACGACCCACAGCGCGGTACCCGGAACCGCGTTAGCATCCGAGGCAGTGAATCGTTGACAACCCGTGGGGGTCACGGGTCTCTCACCTTCCCTGCCTCGAAAGGTGTTCCTGTCATGCGCATTCGTCTTTTACTGCCGATGCTCGCCCTCGTGGCCGGCCTCGGTACCGCGGTGGCCGCTCCGGCCGCCGCCGATCCCGGCCCGGTGACGGCGGGAGACGTGTCCGTCGCCGACGCCTGTTACTCCTGGGGACGCACGCTGTCCGAGGGCGCGTCCGGTGAGGACGTCCGTCAGCTGCAGATCCGCGTGGCCGGTTATCCCGGTTTCGGCGGCGTGCTGGCCATCGACGGCCAGTTCGGCGCGGGCACCAAGGCCGCGGTCACCCGGTTCCAGCAGGCGTACGGGCTGGGCGCGGACGGCGTCGCCGGGTCGGCCACCTTCACGAAGATCTACGCGTTGCAGGACGACGACTGCACGCCGGTCAACTTCACCTACGCCGAGCTGAACCGGTGCAACTCCGACTGGTCGGGCGGCAACGTCTCGGCCGCGACGGCAAAGGCCAACGCGCTGGTCTCGATGTGGAAGCTGCAGGCGATGCGGCACGCCATGGGCGACCGGCCGATCGCCGTCAACGGCGGCTTCCGCAGCGTCCCCTGCAACAACGCGGTCGGCGGGGCGGCCGCCAGCCGTCATCTCTACGGCGACGCGGTCGACCTCGGCGCGGGCGCGCAGGGCTTCTGCGCGCTGGCACAGCAGGCCCGCAACCACGGGTTCAGTGAGATCCTCGGCCCGGGCTACCCGGGCCACAGCGATCACACCCACGTGGCGCACCGGTCCAACCGGTTCTGGTCGGCGTCCTCCTGCGGGATCTGATCCGTCACTCCCAGCGCCACAACGACGGCGGCCGTCCTCCCTTGGGGAGGGCGGCCGCGTGTTCGGTGGTCCGCCGCAGCCCGGGGACCCGCTCCATGGTCCGGCCGAGATTCGCCGGATAGGGGCGGTCCCCGGTCAGCGCTTCGGTCGCGTCCAGCGCTTGTGCCGTGGTGAAGAGCGGTCCCAGCAGCCCGGCGGTGAAGGCGACGTCCCGCCACAGCCGCTCGGCCAGCAGCGGACGGCAGTCCGCCACGATCCGGTCGTGGTCGAACGCCAGCGGCGGGACCGCGTCCAGCGGGGTCCACAGCACGTTCCCCGGCTCGTCGAGCGCGGGATCCGTGGTGGCCCACAAGGCGATGGAGAGCGTGGGCCCCCGGGGATCACGGTTCGGCTCGTCGAACGTGGTGAGCTGCCCCGTCGCCGAGAGCGCGTCCGCCGGCAGTCCGAGTTTGGTGACCACCGCCCGGCTCGCCGCGTCCCGCAACCGCTCCCCGCGCCCGAGCAAGACCCCGGGCAGCGCGAGCTCCCCTTCGAACGGTTCGGCGCCCCGCGGCGCGATTCCCAGCAGCACGGTCCGCGTGCCGGGAGCGAACCTCACCACGAGCACGTCCACGGACACCGGCGTCGACTCGATCACGCGTTGATTGTCGACCTTGCCCCCGCGACCCGGTAACCGGCCCTGTCGGGGCCGTATCCGGTCACGGCCACCGGCAGCCGGGCACCGAACCACGCCAAAGGGTCCGGCAGCCCGACTGCGGGGGAGCCGTCAGCGGGCACGACCCGCAATCCCGTCGCGTCGAGATGGGTCACCGCGAGCGCGTCCACGCCGTCGCAGGCCGCGATCGCGTAGTCCAGCAGCGCCTCGTCGAGATCGCCCGCCCGCCACGCGCCCTGGTATTCGCCGGTGTCGTTGTGCGCCTCGGGAAAGCGGGCGAGCATCGAGGCGGACTCGGTGGGAAGCGGCCCCGCGCCGTGCCTGGTGAGGTAGGTCCGCGTGACACCCAGAACGGCGTGACGGCGGCCGCCCAGCAGTTCACGGGCGTTGTGCGGGGTGGTGGTGGACCAGGTCGTATGCGGGTGGAACCCGTGGTGCTGGTCGAGGAGAGCCCCCTGCGCTCCCTCGAAAACCAGCCGTCCGGAGTCCGCGAGCCGTCCGGTCTCGTCCCCGTCGGTGATCCGCACCGCGTCCGCGAAGTCGCGGTACAGCGTCACCAAGGCGTCCACGTCGTGTGACGGGGCGGCGAGCGGGGCGTAGAACCGGGCGAGCGCGTCGAGCTTGCGCCGCAGCACCGACGGCCGGGCGCAGTCGGCGACCGTCGGCGCGTCACCCGGTGTCCCGATCACCTCCTGGCTCTCCACCACCTCGCCCGGGCTCGCCCCGGACAGCAGCGAGTACCAGACGGTCTCGCCGATGCCCTTTCCGCACGAGCCGTGCCGGCCGGCGCCGCGAGCCTGTTCCCGCGCCCGGTTGGCGTAAATGTGGAACGGGGTCGTGAGCAGGGCCCGGCCGTCCACGCTCAGCAGCGAGAGCGGATTCCGGACGCCGTCGGTTTCGAGCTGCCGGGCCTCCGCCGCCAGCGCGAACGGCTCGACCAGGACGAACCGCGACAAGTGGGTGGGCACGCCGGCGAACGTGCCCGCCCCGAACTGGCTGAACGTGTGGTGCCGCCCGTCCGCGACGACGTTGTGCGCGGCCTGCGCGCCTCCGTTGAAGCGGACGACGGCGGTGGTCGGCCGGTCGGCGCAGAGCGCGTCGACCACGGCTCCCTTGCCTTCGTCGCCGAAGCCGAGCCCGACCACCACCACGTGCCCGTCCAGGAGGCTCATCGCAGCACCACGTCGCTCGGGCCGCCCGGGTCGGGGACCGCCGAGGTGACGACCGTTTTGGTGCCCAGCCTCGCGAGAGCCTTGCCCACCGCCGCGCTTTCGGCGGCCGAACCGACGTCCGCGAGGTCGGCCAGCGCCCGGTCCACGTCGACGACCTGCTCCTCCAGCCCGATCGTGGCCGCGATCAGTTCGCACACCGCGCCGGGGTCGTCGAGTTTGAGGAAGTGCTGGCCCAGCAAGCCGCTCCAGTGCTCGCCGATCTCCGGGTCGTTGTAGTACGACGACTGGTTCGGCAGGACGAAGTAGACGTTCCACTTGCGGGCCAGCTCCCGGTACACCGACGCGGGATCGATGTCCTCCCGCACGTCGTCGCCGATCACCCGGCGGATGTGGCGGGCCTCCAGCGCGGGCTTGTTCAGCTCGTCGCCGATGAGGAACAGATATCCCTTGCGGCCGCGGTTCTGCCACGCGTCGGTGACCACGTGCCTGGCCATGAAGTAGGCGGCCAGCTCGTAGGACTCGCTCTTCTGTCCGCCGCCGCCGCCTTCGAGGAAGATCGTGCGCAGCTGCTCGTCCATCCGGTTGTCCGATTCGAACTGCCCGATCTGCAGGGGCACCCGGTCGCTGTCGGCGTCGCCGATCGCGCCGAACAGGACCTGCGGGTCGGTCAGATAGCCCCGGCGCTTCAGCAGGCCGTGCAGTTTGCCGAGCTTGCCCTGCATGATCCGCGGCACCCGGCGCATCGAGCCGGTGACGTCGAACAACACCGCGATCGGCGTCGAATCGGCGTGGTCGGCCGAATCCCGGCACTCCCGGACGGCGTTCTTCGGGTCGAGCGCGGCCGCGGCCTTCCACGCGGAAGCGGGCTTCTTGCGGAGACCGGCGCTGTAGCCGAAATCGTCCTCGCCCTTGGCCGCGCGGAAGGTCTTCGCGGCGGCGTAGGCGTTGTCGTCCCAGTGTCCGTGTCCCATGATCAAGCTCCTGTCTCGGGGATGATGAACGGTCGGAAGGTGCGGGGGCCGTACAACTCGCCGAGCAGGTCGTCGTACTCGTCGAGCAGGTCGGCGGCTTCGGGTCGCTGTCCCGGGATCTCCTGGGTGCACCACGTGGCGAACTCGCGCTGGCAGGTTTCCGTTGGTGACAGCAGCGAAAGCATCAACTTGTGCAGCATGTGGACGTCGGTGGCCGCGGTCATCGGCAGTCCCTTGTGGACTTCGGGCGGGTAGCCGACGGACTTGTCCGCCGCCAGCGGGAGCACACCGTCCTCGACGGCGAAGGACCAGCCGGCCAGGACGATGCCGTGCTGCCCGGGGTGGACCAGCACGTTGTCCGCGGTGAGATGGCCATGGACGACACCCGCGCGATGCGCGCCAGCCACGGCGCGCAGCAGGCGCCGGTGCATCCAGGCGTAGTCGCGGCCGTCGAGACCGGCCGGGAAGGCTTTCCCGATGTCGGCGAGGGTGGTGAACCCGTCGACGAGCGGATCGAGGACGCTGAACGCGCGGTCGCCCCGCGCCACCGGGCCCGAGGTGTCGAGCAGCCGCGGGTAGTACGGGCGAAGCCAGCGGTGCCGTTCGGTGAAGCCGTCGAGCGTGCGCAGCGCCGCCCACTCGGCGTGGATCAGCGGGTTGAGCGCCGGGTCGCGCACGATTTTGACCAGATGGGGGCCGGTGGTGC
The DNA here is from genome assembly GCF_046549075.1 of Amycolatopsis sp. lyj-84. Classification (NCBI taxonomy): domain Bacteria; kingdom Bacillati; phylum Actinomycetota; class Actinomycetes; order Pseudonocardiales; family Pseudonocardiaceae; genus Amycolatopsis; species Amycolatopsis sp. lyj-84. Next base: position 407,219 of record NZ_JAJPWO010000001.1, on the reverse strand, counting down.
GATAGGTGGTCGCGACACTGCCCACGGCGTGCGGAGTGGTGAGCGTGTAAGCCGCCGTGGCGGTGGTGACCGTTTGGCGCCGGGATTGCTTCCAGTCGGCATGGAGGCGATTGAGGGTGGCGGCCGCCTTATGGGCCCGAGGGTCGCCGGGATTCCGGTCGGGATGGAGTACGGCCGCCAATTCGCGGTAGCGGTGGTGGGCGAACAGAGTGGCCGCGTCGACCGCGTTCTCGATCGTCGTCACGGCGTCGTCCCTGGTGAGCATGGTTTGAGTCTAGACGACTCTTACCTCGGCTGGCAAGGGGGTGCTGCGCGCTCGTCCTCGACGGTCGAGGAACGAATTGAATACGGAAATGGTGGTGTAGGTACAAATCCCGTGCGGTTCGACCGCTTCGAAGAATAGACTTGAGTGGTCGAACAGGGGGTGGTGACCTTTCCGGAAGAGTCGCAAAAAAACCAGTGGGTGGCCGTTCTGCTCGTGACCGGAATCGTCCTGGGGTTCATCGCGGCTTTCGCCGGGCGGTGGACCGCCGAGGGAATGGCCGGTACGTACGACTTGCGCGCGGTGATCTCGGTAGCGGATTCCACGACCACCGAAGGGCAGAATGGCCCGCACACCACTCACGAGATCGTCGCCGTCGCCGAAAACGGCCGCGCCGTCGAACTGCCGACGGGGGAAGCGTTCGGTCTCGCGGAGCCGGTGGTCGTCCGGCTTTCTTCACTGACGGACCGGGTGTTGTCCGTGCGCGGGGCCGACGAAGTCGTGGAGGCCCACCACCCGTGGGAGAAGATCACGGCGATGTCGATCGGCGGAGTGGTCTTGGTGCTCGGCGTCGCCGTGGCGTTCTCGGTGACGAGACCGGTGACCGTGCGGAAGTCGCTGTCTTTCCTGGCAGGGTTCGTCTTCGGCGCGTATGTCGTGCTGGCGCCGCTCGGTTTCGGCTGGACGGCGTACCGCGAGGCGGCCGATCCCGTTCCGAACCTGTGGGAATACCGCCGCGAGGCCTGGGGTCCGCCGCCGGTGATCGGCAAGGGACAGGCCGCGGTGTCGGGGGACTCGACCGTGCGTGTGCTCGACAGTCGAGCCGAGCCGCCCGAAGGCGCCGAGGCATGGCTGGGCGGATTCCACGTCCTCGTCTTGCGAGTCGAGGCGTCCCGCCTGGGAGACACGGCGCTGGAGCTGTCGGCCGACGAACATGGCGCCCCGCGGCGGGTCAAGGACTGCGCGGGCGCTCCCGGTGCTTTCGACGGCACCGCGGGTCTCGTCTGTTTCGTGGTCCCGTCCGGATATCAGCCGAAGTACCTTGTCGTCGGAGAACTCGACCGGGAAGTCCTGCTGACACTCCAGTGACTCGAGGAAGGAATTTAGTGCCGGGCAAACCGCAGAATTCCCAAGTTCTCTTTCGGGCGCTGCTGGCCGGGGTCCCGTACGTCTTCCTGCTGTGTGTCGCCTGGGGATACTTCGGTAACCACGTACGTGAAGTGAACACCGGTGAGGAAGTCGCGGTCACCGGGATCTCGGGGTGTACCGAGGAGGGGGCGCCGATGAGCGGTCAGATTCCCTACTGTTCGGGGGAGTGGCGGTTCGACGACGGGAGCACCGGTCGCGGGCGCATCGAGGGCGACAAGGCCGCGGAGGGCGACAGGATCTTCGCCGGGGACGGATTCGTCTACCGGTCGAAGTCCGCGCTGATCTGGAGGATGTCGATGGTCGGCCTGTTCGGCGTGGTGCTGCTGGGCCTGGCGATCGGCCTCGGCGTCCTGTACCGGCTGGACGCGGTCCGGCGGCGTCAGGAGGACTGACGCCGCCCGACGCTCAGACCCGCGTCGCTTCGATCTGCCGCTCGTCTTCGGTCGAACAGCTCGTCACTGGATCGTTCGGCCCGCTCCCGCACGTCCAAGCGCCGATCACCACCGGCCCGGGGCCCTGCGGCGAAGCGGCTTCGGCGGGGGTCAGCTTGGTGAAGTAGTCCGTGAGCACCTGTGTCGCTTCGGCGCAGTCGGTCTTCCCGTGGGCGACGACCTTGTTCTTCGCGCCCTGGAGCCCGGCGACCTCGCCGCACGGTGTTCCGGGCGGTGCCGGTGTGACGGCGGGGGAGGACGGGGCCTGTGCGGCCGACGGGGCGGGATCGGCGCCGCAGCCGCTCAGCAGGACGACGGCGAGCGCGGCGGGAAGTACGGCGAGGCTCTTCATGGGCCCTTCTTCTCGGGGATGGTTCATTCGACGGGGACGACGGCGGCGAACACGTTGTGGTCGCCCTTGCTGCAACTGGTGCCGCCCTGGGCGGCAGGTGCGCCGGAGACGCACAGCCACCCGTCGACGGTCTCGCTCACGGGCTCGTCCGAACCCGCGGACTGGCGGCCGGCGATCGCCTTGTGGAACGAGCCGACGATCCCGGTCGCGTCCGCACACGAGACGCCCGGTCCGTTGAGCACCTGAAGGGTCAGCCCGCTCGCCGCGGTGACCGTGCCACACGAACCCTGTACCGGTTCAGCGGGTTTCGGCTTGGGAGCGGGATTCGGGGCAGCGGACGAACTCGGCGCGGTCTGAGACGGGATCGGCGGTACCGGAGCGCTGGAGACGTTCGAAACGGGCGCGGGCGGTGAGACCGACATGGAGGTGACAGGCGGTGGCGGATCTTCGCCCGAACAGGCGGCGAGCGTTCCCGTGGCGGCACAGACCGCGATCAGGCGCCGCCACGTTCCCGTGGTCGTCGAGACGGGCAAGGCGATCCTTTCGTCGGCCGTTCCTGGCCTGCCCATTCTGACCTGGGCGAGCCCGATGCCGTGGCATTGAGCCACGTTCGATTCGCGGGAGGTTATCGCGCCGACGGCGCGACGGTACGCGAGGACCGCCCAATCACTGTCCATTGTGGACAATTAACATGCCGTTCACACCGTGACAACACCCTGCTGTCGTCGCGAACCGATCGGACGAATCCGGCGCCCGGGCGTTAACGCCGGGCCCTGTTCTGCCGAAAACAAAGGTAGCGCTCCGGCGTGTCCCAGTCCCCGTCACCGAAACCGTGAGAGCGATGAAGACCGACGAACAGAACGACCCCGCGTCATTCGAGGCCACCGCGCCGGCGAGCACGGAGCTGCCACCCACGGCACCGTGCACCGTCGTCTGGTGCGGCGGCCGCCCGTACGTCCTGGAAAGTTCCTCCGGGCACACCCGCTGGATGGGTACCGACTACCGGGGCAGGCCCGTGGCGCTGACCAGCGCGGACCTGCAACGCCGCGGCTGGAGCCACACCCGGGCCAGCTGACGCGGGAGGACCTGCCGCCGCTGGATAGGCTGAGCGGGTGAGTACGCCCCCCGAACCGAGCGTGACCAGCGAAGAGCCGTCTTTGCTGCGGCAGGCCCTGAACGTTCCCAACATGCTTTCGATCCTCCGGCTCGCCGGGGTGCCGGTCTTCCTGTGGCTGCTCCTCGGCCCGAAGGAGGACGGCTGGGCGTTCGCGCTGCTCGTGTTCAGCGCGCTCACCGACTGGCTCGACGGCAAACTCGCCCGCTGGCTCAACCAGATGTCGCGGCTCGGTCAACTGCTCGACCCCGCCGCGGACAGGCTCTACATCCTCGCGACCCTCATCGCCTTCCTGATCCGCGACATCGTCCCGTGGTGGGTGGTGGTCCCGCTGGTCGCCCGCGAGGCGGTGCTGGGGGTCTGCGTGCTGCTGCTGCGGCATCGCGGGTTCGCCCCGCCGGAGGTCACCTACATCGGCAAGGGCGCCACCTTCGTGCTGATGTACGCCTTCCCGTTCCTGCTGCTCACCCAAGGCGGATCCGACATCGCCGCGTTCGCGCGTCCGATCGGGTACGCCTTCACGGCGTGGGGTGCGGTCCTGTACGTCTATTCGGGCGTGTTGTACGTCGTCCAGACGGTGCGGGCCCTGCGATCCGCCGATCGCGGCTAGCTAGCGGGAGGCGCCGGGCGCGTGCCCCGGCGGGATGCGAAACTGCGCGCGTCGGTTTCGAGCGAGGGCATGAGAAAGGGGAGCGGCGTTGTCCACTCCAGAAGAACTGCGCTACACCGAGGAGCACGAGTGGGTCTCCGTACGCGACGGAGGGCTCGTGCGCGTGGGCATCACGGAGTACGCCCAGGACCAGCTCGGTGACGTGGTGTTCGTCGACCTCCCCGAGGTCGGCAAGCAGGTCGGCTCCGGCGACGCCTTCGGCGAGGTCGAGTCGACCAAGAGCGTTTCGGAGCTGTTCGCCCCGCTCGACGGCGAGGTGGTCGCGGTCAACGACGCGGTGGCCGAGTCGCCCGAACTGATCAACAGCGACCCCTATGGTGAGGGCTGGCTGGTCGAGCTCCGTCTCGACGACGCGAGCTCGGTCGATTCGCTGCTCGAGGCCGAGGCGTACCAGGCGCTGATCAAGGAATAGCCGCAGGCCGCGGCCCTCCCGCGAGAGTAGGGGGAGCCGCGGACCGGAGATTCGATCAGGCACGGTACGTTTGACCTCTGCACGTTCTTGAGTAGTGGCAACACACATGCGTTAGGAGAGCTCAGGTGAGCACGAACGACGGGCCCGGCGTTCCCCCGGAGCAGTCTCCGGAGCGGACTTCTGTCTTCCGGGCCGACTTCCTGGCCGACGTCGAAGGCACTGAGGCTCCTCCGGCTGCCGAGGCCCCCGTCCAGGGTGTGGACGCGCTGCCCGCGGGTTCCGCGCTGCTGGTCGTCAAGCGCGGCCCGAACGCGGGTTCGCGCTTCCTGCTGGACCGCGACACCACCAGTGCGGGACGGCACCCGGACAGCGACATCTTCCTCGACGACGTCACGGTTTCCCGGCGGCACGCCGAGTTCCGCCGTGAGGGTGGCGAGTTCGTCGTCATCGACGTCGGCAGCCTCAACGGCACCTACGTCAACCGCGAGCCGGTCGACCAGGCCGTCCTCGCCGGTGGCGACGAGGTGCAGATCGGCAAGTTCCGCCTGGTCTTCCTGACCGGCCCGGGTTCCGGGGGCCAGGGGGCACGGTGACGGCGGCCGGGCGGCCTGATCGGGATGCGTCGCAGCGCGATGGGTTGAGCATCGGGGCCGTGCTGGCACAACTGCGCGGCGACTTCCCCGACGTCACCATCTCCAAGATCCGGTTCCTCGAAGCGGAAGGTCTGGTCCAGCCGGGCCGGACCCCGTCGGGGTACAGGCAGTTCGCTCCGGCGGACGTGGAGCGCTTGCGATTCGTCCTGTCCGCCCAGCGGGATCACTACCTTCCGCTGAAGGTCATCAAGGAACAGCTCGACGCGGCGGATCAGGGTGCCGCGCCTTCGGCGGCGGCTCCCAAACCGCCGCGGAAACTCGTTTCGCTCGAGTCCCCGGGGGAAAACGGCGGACTGCCGTCCCCCGGGGACTTCGAGACCGATCGCGAGATCAGGCTGACCGAGGAAGATCTGCTCCGCCAGGCCGGCATCGACGCCGCCACCCTGGCTGAGCTGCGGCAATACGGTCTCGTCCGCCCAGGCGCGGCGGGGTTCTACGACCCCGACTCGGTCCTCGTGGCGAAGACCGTGAAAGCGATGACCGAATTCGGTATCGAGCCGAGACATCTGCGTGCCTTCCGGGCCGCGGCCGACCGCGAAGTCGGCCTGCTGGAGCAGATCGTGACCCCGGTGTATCGGCACCGTGACGAGGACGCCCAAGCGAGGGGCGACGAGGTCGTCCGCGAGCTCGCCGCACTGACCGTGGCGTTACATACGCTCTTGGTGAAGGCCGGAATACGCGCCGTCACGGGCGGCTGAGCGGCTCCGGGGACACAGGAACCCTTGTGAGGCCACTTGTCAATGACTGAATGTTCGGCACCCTATGCCGTACCGTGAGAGTCGGGTTTGCCACGGGCGAACCGAGAATGTCAGGACAGCGAGCACAGCGCTCGGAAGACGGGTAGCGTCGGGATCACCGTCGCTTGATCGTCGAGACAAGCGTTGCAGCCCGTGCGCACGAGAGGGAGGCGAAGCCCGATGAGCGAGATGCGCGTCGTCGGCGTGCGGGTGGAGCTACCCGCGAATCAGCCGATCTTGTTGCTACGGGAAACCGAAGGCGAGCGTTACCTGCCGATCTGGATCGGCTCGGTCGAGGCCACCGCCATCGCCTTGGAGCAGCAGGGAGTCCGCCCGGCCCGTCCGCTCACCCATGACCTGCTCAAGGAGGTCATCGGGGCGCTGGGCCGTGAGCTGGAGCAGGTCGTCATCACCGACTTGAAGGAAGGCACGTTCTTCGCGGAACTGGTCTTCGACGGGGACATCCGGGTTTCGGCGCGGCCGAGCGATTCGGTCGCCCTGGCGCTGCGGGTGGGGGTTCCGATCCACGCCGTGGACGCGGTGCTGGAGGAGGCGGGCCTCATCATTCCCGACGAGCAGGAGGACGAGGTCGAGAAGTTCCGCGAGTTCCTCGACTCCGTCTCGCCGGAGGACTTCCGCGGCGCGGACACTTAATCGCGCTAACCGGGATCGCGCTGCCAGGGCGCGCCTTGGCAGGTGAACTCGCGTTCTCCCGAAGGGCGCCCTGCCATCGCGATCCCGGGGCCTGTCGGCCAAAAGGCGCGCGACTTCAAAAGATCAAAAGACCTCGGTCACCTTCGTGGTGCTGCGTCAGGCGGGTCACTTTGGTGCGGCGGTGGCCCGCGTGAACAGGTCCGCCAGTTCCCGCCCGTACCGCTCCAGGTCCAGCTTCGGGTCGGCCGCGAACTTCGCGGCGACGCCGTCGATGGCCTGGGCGATCGACAGCGCCATCACGTCCGGCGCGAAGTCGCCGAAAGCGCCTTCTTGCTGTCCCTGTCGCAGCTGACGCTCGAGCCGGCCGGTGCGGAACTCTTCGACGATCGGCGCCGACATGAACCAGCCTTCGGCGTCCGATCCGCTCGAAGCCATCTCGACCATGACCCGCACCAGCTCCGGGTACGAGCCGAGGAACTCGATCTCCGCTTCGATGTAGCCGCGCAGCAGCCCGGCCCGGTCGGTCGTGCCCTGGATCCGCTCCTCGAGGAACTTGTCCTTCATCCCGGTCGCGGTGGTGACCACGGCCTGCATCAGGCCGGCCTTGTTGGTGAAGTGGTACGAGATGATCCGGGTGCTGGACAGCCCTGCCCGCTCCTTGATCTTCGCGAACGACGTCTTGTGGTAGCCGAGATCGGAGATCGTCGCGATCGTGGCGCCGACGATCTGGGCCCGCCGGGCGGCTTCGGTGACCGACAGCCCGAGCTCCGCCTGCACCTCTTGCATGGCGCTTTGGGTGGAAGGATTTACTTGCATGAGTAAAAATTAACACGGCTGAGTAAAACTGACAAGCGCGCGGCCGAACGGGGGACTGTTTCCGACAAGCCTCAAGAAGAGCTTGAGGTTGACCGCGCGTCGCGTTGACCGCCTTGCCGGACGCGCTTACCGTCAATGGAGGTAAATCGCCAAGGTGTGATTCGGATGTCTGGGGCATCCGTCTTGACGATGAACTCCGGTGCGGACTCACGTGGGTCCGCGCGGCTTTGTTCGCCGGCCGCCAGGTCGGGCGAGGGGAGGCATGGCGTGGTCGAGGCTGGTAGCCCTCAAGAGTCGCTCGTTCCGGTTGCTGACGGTGAGCAGGGCGAGCTGTTCCCCGACTCTTCCCTCCCGGACGAACTCGTCGGCTACCGCGGTCCCGCCGCCTGTCAGATCGCCGGGATCACGTACCGGCAGCTCGACTACTGGGCCCGCACGAAGCTGGTCGCACCGAGCATCCGCACGGCGCACGGATCCGGTTCGCAGCGGCTCTACTCGTTCAAGGACATCCTCGTCCTGAAGGTCGTCAAGCGGCTGCTGGACACAGGTGTCTCGTTGCAGAACATCAGGGTCGCCGTCGACCACCTGCGCTTGCGCGGTGTCCGCGATCTGGCCAAGGTCACCCTGTTCTCCGACGGCACCACCGTCTACGAGTGCACTTCGCCCGAAGAGATCGTCGATTTACTCCAGGGCGGGCAGGGCGTTTTCGGCATCGCGGTCAGCGGGGCGATGCAGGAGATCAGCGGGACCATCCACGAGTTCCCGGCCGAGCGGGCCGACGGCGGCGTGATCGAAACCGTCACGCCCGACGAGCTCACGCAGCGCCGTAACGCACGTCGCACCGGCTGATCATGAAGCCGCGCGAGCGGCAGGGTAGGCTCACTTCCGCGGTCGACGAATCCGCGCGGGAGAGACCGAGCCGATAACGGCCCGGCGCCGAAGGAGCAAGTCCTCCCCGGAACCTCTCAGGCACCCTGGACCGCGCGGACTAGACGCCTCTGGAAAGTGAATCGTCAGGTCACCACCTGGCGGCTCCGCCGACGGTGCAAGCCCGACTCAACCCACGGGCGAAACTCTCAGGCGCCCCCACGGGGGTACGGACAGAGTGGGGAGGGCCAGGGACAATCCGTCCCGGCCCCACCCCCGCGTCTTGGGAGGTCCCCGATGGAGCCTGATTCACTGGCCGCGCTCGAATCCGGAACCCCCTTCGCGGACCGGCACATCGGTCCCGGCGCGGAGGAACTCGCGCGCATCCTCGACGTCGTCGGCGTCGGTTCCCTCGACGAACTGGCCGAGCGCGCCGTCCCCGCGTCGCTCCGGGAATCCGCGACTCCGCTGGAGCTGCCTCCGCCCGCCACCGAGACGGCCGCGCTCGCCGAGCTCCGCGCGCTCGCCGCGCGCAACCGGCCGATGGTCCAGATGATCGGCCTCGGCTACCACGACACCGTCACCCCGCCGGTCATCCGCCGGAACGTGCTGGAAAGCCCGGCCTGGTACACCGCGTACACGCCGTATCAGCCGGAGATCTCGCAAGGCCGCCTCGAAGCGCTGCTCAACTTCCAGACCATGGTGGCCGACCTGACCGGCCTGCCGATCGCGAACGCTTCCATGCTGGACGAGGCGACCGCCGCGGCGGAGGCGATGACGCTGGTCCGCAGGGCGGGCAAGGCGAAATCGAACCGGTTCGTGGTCGACGAAGACACGCTGCCGCAGACGATCGAGGTCCTGCGCACCCGTGCTGAACCGCTCGGCATCGAGCTGGTGACCGCCGACCTGTCGCAGGGCATCACCGGACTCGGTCTCGGCGGCGACTTCTACGGAGTGCTGCTGTCCTATCCCGGCGCGTCCGGTGTCGTCCGCGAATGGGACCACACCATCGCCGAGGCCAAGGCGCTGGGCGCGGCCGTGGTGATGGCCGCGGATCCGCTGGCCTTGACCCTGCTGCGGTCGCCGGGCGAGCTCGGCGCCGACGTCGCGGTCGGATCGACGCAGCGATTCGGTGTCCCGATGGGTTTCGGCGGCCCGCACGCCGCGTACCTCGCCGTCCGGCAGGGGCTCGAACGTCAGTTGCCCGGCCGGCTCGTCGGAGTGTCGAAGGACGCCGACGGCGCCCCCGCGTACCGGCTCGCCCTGCAGACCCGTGAGCAGCACATCCGCCGGGAGAAGGCGACCAGCAACATCTGCACCGCACAGGTGCTCCTGGCCGTCATCGCTTCGATGTACGCGGTGTACCACGGTCCCGAAGGCCTGCGCGCCATCGCCAACCGCGCGCACCGGATGGCCACCGTGCTCGCGGCGGGGCTCGCCGAAAGCGGCGTGGACGTCGTGCACTGCGAGTTCTTCGACACCGTCATGGTCTCCGTCCCCGGCCGCGCGACCGGCGTCGTCGGCACCGCGAGGGAACTCGGTGTCAACCTCCGGCAGGTCGACGCGGACCACGTCGCCGTCGCCTGTGACGAGACGACCACCCGCGAGCATCTTTCCTTGGTGTGGAAAGCGTTCGGTGTCGCGGTGTCCGATGTGGACTCACTCGACGCGGACACCGCCGACGGTTTCCCGCCGGACCTGCGCCGCACCAGCGACTACCTGACGCATCCCGTCTTCCACACGCACCGCTCGGAAACGGCACTGCTGCGGTACCTGAGGGCGTTGTCCGACAAGGACGTCGCGCTCGACCGGAGCATGATCCCGCTCGGCTCGTGCACGATGAAACTCAACGCCACGGCCGAAATGGAGCCGATCACCTGGCCCGAGTTCGCCGGCCTGCACCCGTTCGCGCCCGCCGAGGACGCGGCCGGTCTGCTGTCCATCGTCAAGGATCTGGAACAGTGGCTGGCCGGGATCACCGGCTACGACGCGGTTTCCTTGCAGCCGAACGCCGGAAGCCAGGGCGAGTTCGCCGGATTGCTGGCGATCCGGGCCTACCATCGCGAACGCGGGAACGCGGCGAGGGACGTCTGCCTGATCCCGTCGAGCGCCCACGGGACCAACGCGGCCAGCGCGATCATGGCGGGGATGCGGGTGGTCGTCGTGAAATGCGACGACGAGGGGAACATCGACCTCGCCCACCTCAAGTCCACAGTGGACGAGCACGCGGACGACCTGGCCGCGATCATGATCACCTATCCCTCCACGCACGGCGTGTACGAGGACACCGTCCGCGAGGTCTGCGCGCTGGTGCACGACGCGGGCGGCCAGGTGTACGTCGACGGAGCGAACCTGAACGCGCTGATCGGGGTGGCGCAGTACGGCCGGTTCGGCGCCGATGTCTCCCATCTCAACCTGCACAAGACCTTCTGCATCCCGCACGGCGGCGGCGGACCGGGTATCGGCCCGATCGGCGTCCGCGCGCACCTGGCGCCGTACCTGCCGAACCACCCGCTGCAGCCGGACGCGGGCCCGGCCACCGGCGTGGGCCCGATCAGCGCCGCCCCGTGGGGAAGCGCGTCGATCCTGCCGATTTCCTGGGCTTATGTCCGGATGATGGGTGCCGGAGGCCTGAGGCGCGCGACGATGACCGCGGTCGCGAACGCCAACTACGTCGCCAAACGCCTCGCGGAGCACTACCCGGTGCTGTACTCCGGCCACGACGGTCTGGTCGCGCACGAATGCATCCTCGACCTCCGCGCGCTCACCAAGCGGACCGGCGTCACCGTCGACGACGTCGCCAAGCGGCTGGCCGACTACGGCCTCCACGCGCCGACGATGTCCTTCCCGGTCGCGGGCACGCTCATGGTCGAGCCCACCGAGAGCGAGGACCTCGGCGAACTCGACCGGTTCTGCGACGCGATGATCGCGATCCGCGGCGAGATCGAGAAGGTCGCGGCGGGGGAGTGGCCGGTGGCCGAGAGCCCGCTGCGGAACGCCCCGCACACCGCGCGCTGCCTCGCGGGCGAGTGGGATCGCCCGTACAGCAGGGAGATCGCGGTCTTCCCGGCCGGGTTCACGGCGTCGAAGATCTGGCCTCCGGTGCGGCGGATCGACGGGGCCGCGGGTGACCGCAACCTCGTCTGCTCCTGCCCGCCTCCGGAGGCCTTCGCCTGATCGTCAGCCGGGCATCTTGTCCAGAAAGCCCAGCACCTGCTTGATCCGCCCGTCCTCGACGGTGATGACGTCGAAGCCGATCGCCAGCGGTTCCGCCGCGCCGTCGGGGCCGAGGTACCACTGGAACCGCGCGATGTCGTGGTGCGCGTCGGGGGCCGCGGGCAGGCTGAACTTCAGACCGGCGAACTGGGCCTGCGCGCCGGCGATGAAGCCGTCGACACCGTCGTGACCGGTGACCGCGCCGAGCGGGTCGGTGTAGGCGGCGTCCTCGGTGAACACTTCGGCGATGAGCGCACGGCGCTGGTCCGCGTCGGTCTCGTTCCACACGGCGATGTACTGCTCGGCGACGCGCTGGATGTCCGACATGGTGTCCTCTTTCGTTGTGGGGTAACCGATGCCGCAACTCTGTCCGTCGAAGGTGGGTCACGTCGATTACGCGGGAGGTAATGGCGGCCCGGCGCACGTGGCCGTAAGTTCGTGATCGTGACGACCACAGTGATCGCGAGCCGCGCCGGCCGATCCGTCGGCGAACTGCTGCGGGAATGGCGTGATCGCCGCCGGATCAGCCAGCTCGACCTCGCCATCTCGGCGGAGATCTCGACCAGGCACCTGAGCTTCGTGGAGACCGGGCGGTCCAAGCCCAGCCGCGACATGGTGCTGAGGCTCGGCGAGCATCTGGAGGTGCCCTTGAGGGAACGCAATCAGCTGCTGCTGGCGGCGGGCTACGCGCCCGCGTACTCCGAGAGCGGGCTCGGCGACCCGGAAATGGCGGCGGTCCGCAAGGCTGTCCGGCAGTTGATGACGAGTCACGAGCCCTATCCGGCCGCCGTCGTCGATCGCGGCTGGAACCTGGTCGACGCCAACGCGAGTGTGTCGATCATGACCGACCTGGTCTCACCCACCTTGATGGCCCCGCCCGCCAACGTCCTCCGGCTGACACTGCATCCGGAAGGCATGGCGCCTTACGTGCTCAACCTGGGGGAGTGGCGTGCCCACCTGCTCGGCAGGCTGCGGCGCCAGGTCACCCAGACGGCGGACCCGGCGCTGACGGAGCTGCTGGAGGAACTGCTCACCTATCCGTGCGATGATCCCGTCCCCGAGGTGGAGGTTCCCGGCCCTGGCGACATCTTCGTCCCGCTGCGACTGCGGCACGAGGGCGTGGATCTCACGTTCTTCAGCACGGTCTCCACCTTCGGGACGCCGTTGGACATCACGGTCGCCGAGCTGATGATCGAGTCGTTCTTCCCGGCCGACACGGCCACGGCGGAGTACTTGCGCGCGTACGCCGGGCGCGGGGTGGGATGATGCCGGGCAAGAAGCCCAGCCACCGACTCCAGTGAGGATTTCCCTTCCATGGCCGTGCCTTCCGTCGTCCTGAACAACGAGGTAGCCATCCCCCAACTCGGTTTCGGCGTCTGGCAGGTGCCCGCGGGCGACACGGCCAAAGTCGTCCGTACCGCCATCGAAACCGGGTACCGCAGCATCGACACCGCCGCGTCGTACCGGAACGAAGCCGGTGTCGGCGAGGCGATCCGCTCGGCGGGCGTGCCGCGCGACGAACTGTTCATCACCACGAAACTGCCGAATCCGGGCCACGGGTACGACGAAGCGCTCCGGGCGTTCGACGCGAGTCTCGCGGAACTCGGCCTCGAGCACGTCGACCTCTATCTGATCCACTGGCCGATGCCGACGCGCGGCAAGTACGTCGAAACCTGGCGGGCGCTGGAAAAGCTCTACGCCGACGGCCGCGTGCGCGCCATCGGGGTGTCGAACTTCCACGTCCCGCATCTGCGGCGGCTGTTCGGCGAGACGGGGATCGTGCCCGCGGTCAACCAGGTCGAGCTGCACCCCCGGCTCCAGCAGAAGGCGCTGCGGGAGTTCCACGCCGAGCACGGGATCGTCACCGAGGCGTGGAGCCCGCTCGCGCAGGGATCGCTGCTTTCGGACGCGACCCTGACCGCCCTCGCGGCCAAATACGGCAAGAGCCCGGCGCAGCTGGTGCTGCGCTGGCATCTGCAGCTCGGCACCGTGGCCATCCCGAAATCCGTGACCCCGTCCCGGATCCGCGAGAACTTCGACGTCTTCGACTTCGAACTCGCCGAAGACGATCTCGCCGCGCTCGCCGAGTTCGACGACGGGACCCGCACCGGCCCCGACCCGGACACCTTCGACCTGGTCTGAGGACTCGTGAGTGGCGAGGACGGTTCTAACCAAACCGGGATTAGGACACACAAGCACCCATGTGGCCTAGCGGGGCGGGTTTGGCCAGTTCAAGCGCATGAAATGGACGAGGCAAGGCGGCGAGCAGGCCAAGTTCGTCTCGCCGCTTTCCTCGCTACTCCCCGGCCGCCCTCAGCGTCGCCTCGGCGTCGGCCTCGACCAGCTTCAGGATCTCGTTCGCCATCTTCGGGTGCATCCGCAGTGACGCTATGCCGTTGACGTTCTCGCGCTCGAACGGTAGATGGCCCTTCAGGTCCCGAGTCAGTGCGCCGAGCACGCCGGACGCCGTCGACCCGTTGATGTTCAGCCCGTCGCAGATCTCTTGCCAGGACACCCAGCGCGGCGGCGACGCCATCCCCGCATGCGCCAGCAGCTTGAGCAGCGCCCGCCGATGCGGGCTCTTGCCGGTCCGGTACGCCTTCGCCGCCAGCGCGGCTACATCGCTGACCTCCCCCTTAGAGGCGTCTTGTTTGACCGCTTCTTCGGTGTATCGAAGGGCGTGTTCGGCCATCGCGGTAACAGCCCATTCCGGCACTGTTGCTGTGAAGTTGACCCACTTTGTGTTTGACATCCCGCGCTCCTCTTGAAGACTCTAAGTCCCCCTTGAAGGGTAGGTTAATGGGGTCTTGGTGGTCAAGCAAGATTGGGCTTTCGCTCCGTCCACCCGGATTGAAGCGGTGCTCGCCTGGCGTTGTCCGGCAACCATCATTTCCTTGATCGCTCCCGAGGGACGTTTTACCTGATAGAGAGGCTAAAAGGCGGTTTCGCGGGACACTCCTTTCCGCCCCAGGGGTCTCCCTGGGCTAGGCCCGGACAGGAGTGAAAGGACCCGAGGAATTGGTCTTTCAAGATCAGGCGGCAGAGGTGTGCCGCGTAATAGACGACCGGTCTACCGAGTTTGACCGTCGGCAGCATCTCGTGGGGACGTGGCCGAACGCGTCCACATCGGATGAAGCGGGGTGGATTGCCGGCATTCGGCTGGGGCGGATCATCGCGCCCGGTCACGTCGTCACGCGCTTCCGTGCGGAGCTTGTGGACGATGAGCTCCAGGCTTCTCCCGCGCTGAGCTGGGAGGTGCGGTCGTGATCCGAGGAGAGCTTCAGGACGGCGAGAAGGTCGTGCCGCCCGAGGTGCTGGCGGAGTGGGACTTGCGGGTTGGCGAGGGCTGGACTGTCACGATCAGGCCGGACGTGATTGACCAGACTGTGTCACCGCTGACGTTCGAAGTGGGCAAGTACACGGCCCACGACCAGCACGAGTTCCTGGCGAAGCGCCTCGTCTTCCTCATGCTGGTCGCCGAGGTATACGACCGCGCGGGGATGCTGATCGGCTCGGAGGAGTTCACAGGTGTCGAGTGGCGCCCGCCGGGGCTGCCACGCGATCTCCACGTTGGCCAGGCCGATATCGGAGAACTCGTGACCGATGCCGAACGTCGGTGGATGGTGACCAACGCTGTCTCCCACGCGATCCAGAGCCATGGATCCAAGCGATGGGGCAGGAAACGTGAGGACCGGCCAGTTCTGTACGGGTTGCGAGCCACGGTCCTTCGCCCGCTCACTTTTCCCCGACCGGATCACAGCAGGGTGATCAGCAGCGATCCTACGGTCGGCGAAGTGTTCATCGTCGGCGATGATGTGCCGAAGGCCCAGCCTGTCCGCGAGGGCTTCCCGCTGGTGTTACTGAAGGAGACCAGGGCCGGGGATCTGGCGGTTCGACCCGCGAACGACCCGCCTTCGGGCCACACCGCGTATGCGGCAAGCGGAGCCTATGTCGTGCATTTCGCTTGCGGTCGGGAGTGGTTCGAGCTGTTCGGGCATGTCCTGCCTGTCTCCTTGCACGACCTCACGATGCCGAGGGGTGGTGCCTGATGGTCACTTTGCACACCAACGTCACGGTCGACAGCTACGCCGAGGTCTTGCAGGTCGCCGAGGCGGCGATGAAGACCGCGAAGGAGAAACGGGACCGCCTGGAGGAGAAGTTCGACAGGCGCACGGCGCCGCGTTCGGAGTTCGAGACCGATCCGGCCATTGTGTCCGGTATCCGACGGCGGACGACTGGGACGCAGCGGCAGCGCGCCGACCGGAAGATGGAACTGGATCTGGACGCGTACAACGAATTCCAGAGCGCGGACCAGACCTATCGAGGTCGCCTCGCGCGGGTGACCAGGCTACGAAGGGCGGTGCCGGTCCCGTACACCGAGGAGGAGTTGAAGGCCGCCAAGGCGGTACGTACCGACGACGGCTGGTATCGGCTGCTCAAAGTCAACCGGGTCACGGTAGGCGTGGAGGCGGGGTTCCCGTGGCCGCACAAGGTCAACCGGGAACGGATTCTCGAAGTGCACCCCAGTGAAGGAGGAACGGTGAAGAGTGAGCTCGCGACTTTCTTTGAGGTGGGCCGACAGGCGTTCCTCGCTGGCGAGCACGGTGCTCCCGCGCTGAACCCGGCCGTGCGCGAGGCCATCAAGGACATGGAGGTCGGCACCGGCGCGGCCTCGATCATGCTGGCCTTCCAGGAGGGGTGGAGGGCGGCGTACGTCGAGAGCGGCGGCACCATCCACTTCCTCTCGCCGGGCAACCCGGAGAAGACGGCCTGTACGACCAGGTTGACCGAGCCGATCCTGTCCGGTGATCCGCGGGAGGTCACCTGCGATCGCTGCCGGGACACTGAGCACTGGCGGGAACACGCGGAGATGGCCGAGATCGTGGACAGCCTGCCGGAGGCGACCGAGACGGAGCCGGACCGGATCACGATCCTGCGGAAGGCCGTCGCGGACTTCGCGATGGTGAAGATCGACGGGACGGTCGTCGACGTGCAGACCGCCAACGCGATCGTCGCCGTCTACGATCACCCGAAGATCGCGGCTCACCCGACCTTCCGCGACAAGTTCGTCACCATGCCCGTCGTGGCGATGGCGAACCTGGCGTGGAAGCTGATCAGCAAGCGTTAATCTATAGAGGACAGAGCCCCCGGTCACTAGGTGACCGGGGGCTCTGTCGTGCGCCGACGAGGTGGTCCGGGGGTTACGCGGGGATGACAACCACCACACCGGACCTGGCTCGTTCTCCGTGCGCCGTTCCCTCAAAGGGGGCACAAACCTGCCTTACCTCCGTACTGAGCGAGAATCTGCGGCACACGCGGGAAAGTAAGGCTCCCGAAAAATGCCGCTACGCCTCGGAGAAGTCAGCTCCTAGGCGAAACTAAGGCTTTGTCACTCGGGCGAAGTACTTTACGGAGAGAGACCGATCCGCTAGGCCATGCCAGCTTTCCGCAAACGCTCGGGACAGTTTTTCCCGTGTTGACGGGGAAAGTCGATCATGCTTACGGTGGCGTCCACATTCAACGGACCACGCGCTTCACGCAGACGCCCAGACACCTGCCGACCGTTGCGCTTGAGTGAGACGAAAGGTCACTCGCATGACGGTCTCCGTGTGCGTGCGCAGCCTGCCTGCGCTCGTAGAACTGGTGAATACCCAAGGCACTCAACGAGAACTAGCCCGCAAGATCGGGATGAGCGCCACCGCGATCAACCTGCTCTTGCAGGGCAGGCGTGACACCGTCCGGGTCGATACCGCCGCTCGCGTCGAAGACGCGCTCGGTGTCGACCGGGGCACCCTGTTCGTCTTCACCGACGTCGACCTCGTCAGCCCCTACACCCGCCGGGACGCGGCATGACCGCCGGTCTGGATCGCGCGTGGACAGAGGCGTTCTACGCCGAACGGGGACTGACCTTGCTCGATCCCGAATGGACGACCATCGAGCAGGCGGTGAGTACCGCCCCGCCCGTACCCGACGACGTCGCCGAGCAGATCGCGGCCGTCGTGCAGCCGATCAAGCTTCCTCAGGCGCCGCCCGCTGGCACCCCGAGCGCGCGGAGACGTCCGCCGCGTCGGCGAGCGGAACGCGCGGCCTAGCGCCAGGCCGCGCTGGCGTGCCCGCCCCGGTCCAGGAGACCCCCTTCCCCTGGGGCGGGCACGCCTTCCATTCCTTCGACGCGAAAGGCAGGCAATCC
Organism: Amycolatopsis sp. lyj-84; assembly: GCF_046549075.1. NCBI lineage: Bacteria > Bacillati > Actinomycetota > Actinomycetes > Pseudonocardiales > Pseudonocardiaceae > Amycolatopsis > Amycolatopsis sp. lyj-84. The sequence continues at coordinate 389,696 of NZ_JAJPWO010000001.1, read as the reverse complement.
ACTATGGCCGAACGGCCGACTCACGCCCTCACGATCCGTCCCGCCGTGATCGAGGTACCCCTGTGGCTGCTGTGGCGAGCCGCGAACACGACCAGCACTGCTCTCGCGGCGACGGGTGAGAAGGCCGCCCGCTACCTCGACGCCTACCGCGACTCCGATCCCGCCCAGCGCCATCTCGCCGCGTTCGTGGCCGCCGTGACCTCGCTGGTCCTGGTGCTCGCGACAGTCCTGATCACTCTGCTCACCTGATCCAGAAAGGACAGTCCATGTCCGACCTCGCCGAAGACCTCGACCTCGCCGAGATCCTTTCCCAGGACGATCGCGACACCCCGATCTTCACCAAGCTGCTCGCCGAGTACGACGCGGACGTGCTCACCGACGTGTGCACCGGCTGGCCGCCGAACACCACGGCCGCCCCGGCAGCCGAGTCCGGGCACGAGCCCGACGACGCCGATCCGTCTGCCGACGCGTCCACGTAGGACTCCCGGTCCCCACCGGCCCCGTATTCACCGTGCCGCGCGTACCGGAGTTGAACAGTGAAGCCACACGAAACCTCGCCATCACCACAGGATTCAGATCGCCCGCGGGCTTCCCCGCGCGGAACCGGCCCGAAGCGACAGATACCGCTCGACGCCTCCGCTGACCTCGTTCGCCGCTGGAAGCAGGCGCGGACCACTGCCGGCCTCGCGCGAGCCGAGGTGGACAAGCTCGAAGCCGAACTCCTCGCCCTGCTCGGCAACAACGACGTCGGGACCATCGACGGAGAGCCGGTCGTCGTCCGCGACGTCGAGATCCGCAACGGCCTCGACCTTCCCCGGCTGCGCCAGGAACGCCCCGAGCTGTGGCAGCAGTACCCGGCGAAACGACGCCGTGAACGCCTCAAGTTCCCCCGCCGCCGCACCCGCAACCCCGATGACCAGCAAAGGCCGTCCGCATGACCCTCAGCCTCCGCATCCTGGCCTACCTGCTCGTGTTCCGGCTCCTGGTCCTGGACCTCACCCGCGCCGACGACAGCTGGGGATGGCTGCTCGTCGTGTTCGACCTCGTCCTCGCCTACACCATCTACCTCGATCGCGCGCCCGACCGCGCACCGGCCACAAAGGACAACACCAGTGACCGCCACTGACGTCGACGGCGTGGCCGTGGTGGACGACCAGCCGAGCACCGCCCCGTTCCCGGACCGGTCCGGGAACCCGATCTACCAGCCGCAGACCCGCGTCCTCACCCTCGCCAACGGCTCGGTTGTCTACGGCTGCGCCCACTGCGACTACACCAGCGCGAACCCGCGCAGCATCCGCCCGCACCTGGGCAAGCACAACGGCCCGCGCCGAGCCGGAGCCACACAGGACAAGGCGGGCGCGCTCAACCTGCCGTTGACGGACCTGCTCAAGCGCCTGGACCAGCTGGACGCGATCACGGCCGACCGCGATGAGTGGAAGGCCCGCGCCCAGAGCGCCGAGCGGCGTCTCAAACAGCTCCGGAACGCCCTCTCAGCGTGACCCGCGTGCCCGCACTCCCGACGAAGGAGGAACTGCCGTGTCCGTGAAACTTTCGCCCGCGTTCCCCGCCGATGACCGCAACGGGATGGCGTCGATCGCCCCGGCGCTGACCGACCGCCCCGATGACGTGCACGTCGCCGTCCTGCTTGTCCGGACCAAGGAGATCCGCACCAACGCCCGGACCGGCGACGTCGTGCCCACGGCCGAGATCCTGGCGGCCGAGGCGTTCACCGGGACCACGGCGGACGCCGCGACCCTGCACCGGCTGCTGCGACGTCAGCACGAGCGCCGAACCGGCAAGGTCGAACTCCCGCTCGAACTGGAAGAGGCCATCGACGCGCTACGGCCCTCCACCCCGGATGCCGGCGGCGGCTCGGCGTCTCAGGACGACCCGGACACCCAGCGATGAGCACCCCGCCACCTCGACAGGCCCGCACCGTCCACGAGGGCCGGGCGTACCGGACGCCGTCCTCCATCACCTGCGAGTGGTGCGGATTCCCGGTCTTGTGGTTCTCGCCCGGCCGCTACGTCAACCACGGCGACCGGATCTTCTGCGCTCCCGGCATCGTCCGCGCCCGCGCGCGGCGGACCGGGAGGCACGGGGCCGCCGCGTGAACGACTTCACCCCGCCGATCCGGCGGCGCAACCACGGCAAGGGACACAGCTACGTAGACGCCAACGGCGCGAAAGTCCCTGGCGTCACGACGATCCTGTCCGGTGGTGTCCCCAAGCCCGCGCTGATCGGCTGGGCCGCGAACACGACCGCGGACTACGCGATCGACCATTGGGACCGGCTCGCCGAACTCCCGCCGACCGCACGGCTGAAAGAGCTGTCCCGCGCGCGGTTCGCCGACCGGGACGCCGCCGCGAAGCGCGGGACCGAGGTCCACGGTCTCGCCGAGCAGCTGGTGTCCGGCCACGAGGTCGAGGTCCCCGAGCAGCTGGCCGGGCATGTCGAAGCCTATGTGGACTTCCTGGACCGCTACCGCGTCGAACCCGTCCTGACCGAGTTCGTCGTGGTCTCCCATTCCTACGGCTGGGCAGGAACCGGCGACCTGATCGCGGATTTCCCGACGCTCGGGCAGCGCCTGCTGTGCGACATCAAGACCTCACGGTCCGGTGTGTTCGGCGAAACCGCCTGGCAGCTCGCGGCCTACCGGTTCGCCGACGCCTACGTAGACGACCAGGGCGAGGAACAGCCCATGATCGAGGTCGACGGGTGCGCCGTCATCCACGTCCGCGCGGACGGATTCGACCTCTACCCGATGCAGGCCGGACCGGAGCAACTGAGGGAATTCCGCTACATCCGCGAGGTTTCCCGAGCGTGCGACCGGTCCCGCGACTACGTGGGCGAGGCTCTGCTCCCGCCCGCGCTGGAGGTGACCGCGTGAGCGGAGAACTTCAACGACACGACCCCACCGGCTCCGAGGTGGCCACCCGGCCCGACTTCCACGCCCCGACCGAGATCGATCAATGGGTGCTGGTCGTGCGCGATGTGGCCAGGCTGGCAGCTCAGATCGCCGACACCCCATTCGTTCCCGACTCCTATCGCGGGAACCCGGCCGCCGTCACCGCCGCCATCCTCACCGGCCGCGAGATGGGACTCGGCCCGCTCACCAGCCTCCAGCACATCCACATCGTCAAGGGAAAACCCGGCAAGAGCGCGGAAATCATGCGCGGCATGGTCCTGGCCGCCGGGCACCACCTCCGCGACGTCGAGGTCAACGACACCCGCGTCATCCTGGAAGGCCGCCGCAGCAACGAAGAAGTCTGGACCCGCGTCACCTTCACCGCAGACCAGGCCCGCCGGGCGAAAATCGACCTCGGCGGCTACCCCGAGGACAAGCTGTACGCGCGCGCGACCACCCGGCTGTGCAGGCGCAAGTTCGCCGACGTCGTGGGTGGGATCGCCCTCACCGTCGAGGAACTGGAAGACGGGGACTACCCGGACACCACCAGCGCCCCTCAGACCGGCCCGCCCGGCCCCGCCACGCCCGAGGCAACCCCGCCCGCGAAACGCACCGCACGGCGCCGTACAGGGCCGAAAAAGGCTGCCCCCGCCGAGGAACCACCGCGCCCGTCCACCGCGTCCGAGAACGCCCGCGGGGACGCCGAGGAGACGCCGCCCGATCCGCCGGCAACTCCACCGCCGCTCCCCGGCGACGACGAGGACGAGACCGACGAGGACGACGACGCCGAGACGGTCTCGCGGACCCAGCTGGACAAGCTCCACGCCCAGCTCGGCGACCTCCAGGTGACCGACCGGGCCGACAAGCTCACGACCGTCAGCATCCTCGTCCGGCGGAAGCTCGGCTCCTCCAGCGAGATGACGAAAAACGAGGCGTCCCAGGCGATCGACATCCTCGCCCACGTCCTCGACAGCGAAGACCCCGCACGGACCCTCGAAGCGGTCCTCGCCGAACTGGACGCGTGAGCCATGGCGCGCATCCGCAGCATCAAACCCGGATTCTTCAGCAGCGACGACGTGACGCCGCTGTCGTTCCGGGCACGGCTGACCTGGATCGGGCTATGGACTTACTGCGACGACCACGGGCGCGGGAAGGACAACACCCGTCTGATCAAGGCCGCCGTGTGGCCGCTGGACGAGCTGTCCTTTCAGGACGTCGAAGACGACCTCGCCGAGCTGGCCAAGCACAAGCGGATCGTGCGCTACCGCCGCGACGATCAGCGCCTGCTCGCGGTGACGTCCTGGCACTTCCACCAGAGCGTGAACCGGCCCGGCAAGACCCTCTTCCCGGCCCCGCCGCCAGGCTCGATCCGGGTGCCCGAACCGGGAGAAAACCGGCACTGCGCGCGGTGCTGGCGGGACCAGAACCCTCCTGGAGCGCTCACTGAGCCCTCACGAACCACTCCGGGAATCGATTCCGGCGATTCTCCAGGTCACGGCCACAATGGCCGATTCAGTGAGCCGTCACGTCGTCCTCACGGAGCACTCACGTCAGGAAAGGAAACGGAGAAGGGAACGGAGACAGACACACCCTCCTTCGGAGGGGGTGTGTCTGTCGACTCCGTCCAACACGCGCGAGGCCGTGAGCCCTCACTGAATCGCATCCGCACACCGCCGCCGTCGTCGCCGCGCGACGCCCGGTGCGTCGAGCACGAGCACGACGACGACCCGCCCCGCTGCGGCGCCTGCGCCCGCGCACGCCACCAGGCCGAGCAAGCCGACCACGAACACCGAGTCGAGACCCGCCGCGCCGAGCTGCGCGCCACCACCGCCGACAAACGCCGCGCCATCGCGGACTGCCCGATGTGCGACGACCACGGCTACCGGGGCACCGCCCTGTGCAACCACGACCCCGACGCCGAAGACCGCGCCCAGCGCGGACGGCAACTGCTCAACCAGACCATGGGCTGGGCCACCAACCAGGAGCCATCATGACCACCCTCGACCTCGACCGTCCCTGCCCGCACGACGAATTCGTCGCCGACGTCAACGTCCACCGGCTCACCGCCACCGACGACGGCCCCGCCCTCGCCTACACCGCCGAAGTGCTCGTCCACTGTGGCCAGTGCGGCGAACAGTTCCGCTGGATCGGCGCACCCGCCGGACTCCTCCCGGACCGGCCCTGCGTGTCGATCGACGAAACCGAACTCCGCGCCCCGCTGCGCCCAGCCTCCGCCGACCCGGACTTCGGGCTCGGTATCCCCGGCTTCGCCATCGGACTGGCCACACAGGACACCGACGCAGACAACCGCGCCTGGGCCGAACTTCAGCAGGCCGAGCACCGCGCCGACCTCGCCGCAGACCAGGAATGGGGACCAGCATGAAGACTCCTCTGGACCGCCACAGCCGCAGGGAGATCGGCCGTGCCGCCAACCGCAAGGGCAAAGACGCCGAACAAGCCGTCGCCCGCTACCTCCGCGAAAACGGCTGGCCCGACGCGCAGCGGACCGTCCGCACCGGATGGAAATCCGGCGAGCACCACTCCCGCGACCGAGGCGATATCGACGGGACCCCCGGAATCTGCTGGCAGGTCAAGACCTCCGTCGAAGACTTCACCGACACCCGTGTCCTGCGCGTCCTCGCCGCCACAGCGAACCAGGCTGTCGCCAGCGGCGCCGACCTCGCCGTCGTCATCCAGCGCCGCAACGGCGCGGCCGACCCCGGCCGATGGTGGACCTGGATGACCGCGGGCGACCTCCTGGCCCTCGCCGAAGCCGCCAGGAACCCTGACGTGCTCACCGTTCCCGAGCCACACCTGAACGTTCCCGTCCGGACGATGCTCGCCGACCTGGTCCCTCTGCTGCACGCCGCCGGACACGGCTCCGCGCGCCCCACCGAGGAAGGCTTCCACCCGTGACCGTGATCGTCTCCAGCGACGAACTGCCCGAGCCCACCGAAACCGACTTCCAAGGCGCCGGTTCCGCTGCCTGGAACGTCGCCGGTCCGCTCGACGTCCTGTGGCTCCCGCGCCGTGGCGGGGTTCCCCCGCGCATCGGCGTCGGCTGCGAATCCACGATGATCGCCCTCAACACCTGTGACGCCCGCGACCTCGCCCTCACGCTGCTCGCCGCCTGCGACCGCGAGGAAGGTCCGTGACGACCTACCCGGCCTTCGGACGGTCGGCAGCCCGCAGCCAGCGGACGACTTCGTCCACTCGGGCCGCGTCGAACGCCGGCAGTGGCACGGACCGAACGTCCGCGCTCCACGCCAGCAACATCCCCTCCAGGCGACGCCGTCGTTCCCGCCGCTCCCGAATCCTGTCCATGCCGCGCGACCTCCTCACCCTCTGACGTCGCACCGCCCAGACCTGCTGTTACGCCGTCGCCGACACCGTGACCGGCCACAAAGGCCGATGACCCAGGAGACCCACCATGCTCGACTTCCACCGCTGCTACCGCGGGGCACGATGCGCCCACCGCGAACCCGATCCCGACCACCCGGCCATCAAGCGCGGCGCGCCGATCAACGCGGCCGAAGGACTCTGCGACGCCTGCACCCGCCACCTGCGCCAGGCCATCGTGGACATGCCGCAGGACTACCTCGACCTCGAAGCCGTCCTCGGCGGAACCCGCGATGGGCTCCGTCAGCTCGTCAGCGGAACCCGCGACCTGCCCGTGCCCTTGTCGCTGACCATCGCCGCCCTCCAGGCCGAGCTGGTGCACGAAGCGCAGTGCTGGGCCGAGTCCACCGCCGAAGTCCTCGGCGTCCGGTGGGACACCCAGGCCGCCCGCGACAGCCGTCCCGGCCCTGTACTCGAGCGAGCCGCCCACCTGCTGGAGAACTCCGTCAGTGTCCTGCTCGCCCTGCGCGGCGTCGTCCACACAGGCTGGATCGACGGCGAGTGGACCACGCTCGACCGGGACGGCCTCGACAGCGCGGACGTCTTGCTCGGCCTCCACCACCGCGTCGAATCCGTCACCGGCCAACGGCGGCTCATCAACCGCCTCGCCGCCCCGTGCCCCCGCTGCGACCGTGTCGCCCTCCAACGCCCCGACGGGTCCGCCACCATCACCTGCGGCGTCTGTCGGAACACCTACACCTGGGACGAATACCAGCGGCAATGCACCCTGCTCGCCGACGAGCACCAGGCCATCGCGTGAACCGGCGAGACCCGTGGCCCTGGCGCGGAGACAACCCCCTCGACCGTGCACGCCGCATCGCCCGCACCTACCGGGAAGCGCTCATGATCGCCGCGCCGGACACCTGCGTCGACCTCGACGCCCAATGCCGCGACCTGGGACAGACCTGGGTCGTGCCGAAGCCGCTCACGTTCGGCCCCGACGACCTTCTCAGCGCCGAGGAGGTCGCCGAGATGTGCGACGTGCAGCCCAGCACCATCCGGCAATGGCGCCGCCGAGGACTGGCCACACAGGACACCCCGGACGGTCTCCGCTACCGCGTCGCCGACGTCCTCGACTACCACGCCGGACGACGACGCCGACGCGCCCAAGCAGCCGTAAAACCTGATATGACAAAGGATTCATGACCGCCCCAGTGGCGCGGCGGCGCGCGACTGTACTACTCTGCACAGCAAGCACCAGTGTGCCCGCGCCACGATTTAGACTTGGACTGGGTCCTCAGGCAGAGAGTCAGCTTCGGACTCCGCCTTCGAAGCTGCACGCTTCCAGGTAGTTACCCGCCAGCGCGGAACGATAAAGAGGGCATAGGCTCGCAGGAGCTTAATTTTGGCCGTCATTGCTTGCTTTATTAGTTCGTCAATGACGTCGCGTGAACCGGCTGCCCCGTCTTTCGATGCGCGATCGAGAATTTCAAGCAAGGCTCCTAGTCGGTACTGCACGGAAACAAGCGGTTGAACGACAACCATCCAGCGTCCACCAAGTGCCCTTTCGAGCTTCATCGTGTCGTCAGCGAGCCCCTGAGCTTCGGCTCTCGCAGCCTTGACTACCTCAATCTCAAGGGCGCGGTCGTCTTCGATATAGATCTGAAACAAGGAAATCTTGTAGCTGAGTGCCAACATTCTCGCTCGCACATCGCGCCGCACTCGCGCCGCCTCCACAATGCGGTCCTTACGCGTCTCAAGTCGCGGTTTCGCGACGTACTCAATAAGCAGCGTCACCATTGCAGCAGTCAGTGCACTGATCAGTACTGTCTGCATCTTCCGCTCCTGTCGCGCATTCGAGGTGGCAAGTTGCCGCTTGGTTGATATCCACGATGCCGACGTTCGTGTTACGGGATGAGTAGCCCAGCGAGACCAAGCCACCCTTCCGCGCCAGCGGCCAACGCCGAGCACGCGCGGGGGTGTCATGCCCCTGCTCCGGCAGAACAACCGGCTCAAACAGCACGGCATCTGGAACTGGAGCCTGCCCGCCTGGGCCGGACGCTTCGAAGACGGCCGCACCTACAACGCCTGCCCCAGCGCCGGCATCTGCGCCAAAACCTGCTACGCCCGAAACGGCACCTACCGCATCCCGGCAGTCCTAGCGCGGCACGAAGCGAACCTCCGGCACACCCTCGACGACCTCAACGGCTGGAAAGCCGCCATGCTCGACGAACTCGACCACCCCAAGTTCACCGGCGCCTGGGTCCGCGTCCACGACAGCGGTGATTTCCACAGCGCGGCCTACCTTTTGGCCTGGCTCGACATCGCGCGATCCACGCCTGAGACCGGTTTCTACTGCTACACAAAGGAACTCGCCCTCTTTCGCGAGCACGTCGAGCCCGACCCGCCTCCGAACTTCCGCTGGGTCTACTCCTACGGCGGCACCCAAGACGGCGACCTCGACCCCGAGCGAGACAGGGTCGCCGACGTCTTCCCCGACGAACAGGCCATTCAGGACGCCGGATGGCACTCCCAAGCCGAATCCGACCTGCTCGCCGTCCTCGGGCCCGCGCCCGTCGGTATCCCCGCGAACCACATCCCGCGCTTCACCCGCCTCCAGAACGGACGCCGCTGGAGCGACTGGCAGGCCGACACCGACGCCGACCGGGCGCACCGCCGACCACGGCCCGGACCAGACACCTGACCGGCGAAGACATGCCGAGCCAGCCAGGCCGCGTCTGCCCGACCTGCCGACGCACCGTCCCCGCCGGACCCTGCCCGACCTGCCGACGCGAACAACGCCGCGACACCGACCAAGCCCGAGGCACCGCCGCCGAACGCGGCTACGGCAGAGACTGGCAGAAAAACCGCGCCGCCTACCTCTGCGAACACCGACTCTGCGCGCAGTGCCGGCAACCGGCCACAGTGGCCGACCACCACCCCGAAACCCGACGCTCCCTCGTCGCCCGCGGGGTGGCTGACCCCGACGCCTGGTACCGGCTACGGCCGCTCTGCAAGCCGTGTCACGACCGGCACACCGGGCTCACTTCTACAGGTGGCTGGAATCGCCAGGTAGATACTTGACATGAATGCCTTCGTCGACAGGGCCCATAAAGTCAAACGGAGGCGTTACGCCATCCGGATGAATAAATCTAGTTGCTTTGTCTGCTTTTAATAGTTCCCTTATGTTGATCTTTTCCACTTCGACAGCTAGATCTCCGATCAGAGACTCCGTGTCAGACGGCCTGATTGGCCAAGACTCTTCTTCGAATGAGGGTTCATCCTGCATGAGCTTGGGTGCGTTCTTGTCGGCACGCCTGCGACGAGCGGCCAGCCTACGCTCGGAAATTCCCTCCGAAAGCGCGGTCTCAAACTGCTCCAGAACCCAGGTTGGACGATCCCAAAAACGAACTGCACTCAACTCTGCAATTAACTCGTCTCGTTGCTCGTGGCCGCGAGGATAGGCAATTAGTAGCAGTCGAAGAATTAAAGCTGGCGCAACAGTGGCGAGAGTGACCAGTAAGATAAGTGCCGCGAAGATCGCCCAGGCGACCTGGATCATCAAATCCGCCTTTGCATCTTAGATTCTAGGTCATCGAAGACTTGCGCCAGTTCGCGTACAACCTTCCTCTTGGATACTTTAAAGTGGCCGGATAGTTCATTCATGTCGGCAAGATCGTAGAGATACGATATGATCAGCTCTTGACTGTAATCCACCGTGTCCAGCATAGGGCTGCGCATTTCCAGATCTCGAAGGTGATGAAATTTTTCACCTCGCCTGATCCTTTGCGCAATTCGCCATCGCCTAAAGCGTTGACCTGTGCCCTCGAAGAGTGCTGTTTCAATCTGCTCCATCACCCACATTGGGCGTTGAAGACGCGGAATTGCATATAGCTCACCAATCAACTCGTCTCGCCGCGCATGCCCTTTGGGGTACAGCAGTATGGTCAGGCGAAGGACGAAACCGGGGGCGAAACCGTAGACTAGCAAAGCTGGCAGCAGCAAACTCAGGGCAGTGGCAGAGTTTAGGTATTCATCCATCAGGCGAACCCCAGATCCAAGCCGCGAAAGCGAATGTCAGCCTGTGCTCGCCTTAGAACCGCACCTAATTCCGCGATACCTTTGTCTGTCACCAGGTAGTACCGGCGCGGCGGGCGTCCGACGGCCTCGTCCTGCGACTCCCAGCCGTCAGTGAGCCATCCTTCTTCCAGCATGCGACGAAGAATCGGATACAGCACCCCTGAACGGACCCCAGACGTACGACTGAGCCCATAGCCCCACAGTCGACTCTCGCGGTCGGCCATGATGGCTGCCGCGACCTGGACTAGCGCGTTGGTAACTCGCATAGGCCGTACTCTACATAGGTCGTGCGGAAGTTCGCCACTTCGGTCAGCCCTCCACGACCCGCCATGTCACCGCAGAGGGCCGTGCGCCTCCGGAAGCGACGTAGTCATGGACTGCCTTACGCACGACGGACCACGAGATCTCCGCGTTGCTCGGCACCGCGCGTTCATGCGACTGGTAGTCATAGGCCACCGGCTCCGGCGACGTCGCGCCCGACGTGCTGATGACGCTCGTCTCGCCCCGGCCCATGTAGCCAACGAACCCGACCTGATCCGTGCGTACCCCGAACTGGAGGATCGACCTGTGATCCTCGCCCTCCCAGGCAAGCTCGGCGATCACGCCCACCGGCGCCGCCGTCGCCTCGACCAGCATCCGGTCCAGCAGAGCATCCACCTGGGCCGCGTCAGCCAGATCGAACGGCTCCCGCTGGCCTGGGTCGTACCAGGCTTTCACCACTGCCACGTCTTGCCTCCCTCGTAAGTCTTCTTAAACCCGTTGGTCCCGTAAACCGTTAGCGTGCTGCCCTTCGGCAAGATGATCCCCAGCAGGCCGTCACAGCTCGTCTTACCCGTGCACGGCTCATTATTTAAGACCACCGACGCCTCTGTGATACCGCTGTCCCGCATCTCGGCAGCGAGCTTCAGCTCAACGTCCGCGGCCGCCGTCACCGGTCTCATGGTGCACCCTGACTCCTTCAGGATCTCGTCCACCCGGTCCGTGCGGTCATCCAGTCCGCTGGTGATGGACTCGGCCTTCTTGCCAGGTGCAAACCATTGGCCCTGAGTCTTCACCCCGCGAATGCCGGGCGTCGGTCCCGGCGGCAGCTCACGCCGTAACCGCTCGATCAGGGTGTCTTCGTCCTCTTCGTCCCTGTCTCGATCACTGGACGAAGTGGCCGGACCAGAAGGATGGGTCTGTCCAGAAGCTCCAGTCGAAGTGGACTCCGCCGGCACTCCCAAGCTGAGGAGATACCCGTCGAGCAGGTCCGAGGACTGGCCAATCAGGCCGGAGATCGTCTCCGACGAGCCCTTCACCTCTTCGGCCAGACCCGGCAGGCGCTGCACCTCGGGATCCGAGGTGCCGGTCGCGACCTCCGCCCACTTCGCACCTGCGGCTTCAAGCTCCTGACCAGCGAGCTTGAGCGCCGCCGTGGCCGCCTTCATCTTGGCGAGTGCTGTTCGCACGCCAGCGGCGATCTCTTGCAGCGGTCCCACGTGCCCTCCCCAGAGCGTCGTCCGACGAGAGGCTACCTCGGAGATCGACTTGCGGGAGTGTTCCCGCAGGTCATGAAGGGGTAAGGGGGTCGGGATCACCAGAGGGTGGCGGCCCCCAGACCGCGCCGGTGGTGCCGCACGTGGCGCCCCACCTTTCCCGAACTCGGTGAGCGGGCGCGCACGTCCGCTATGGGGTGCTCGTCAAGCCGCCGAGCGGCTTCGACAGCCGGAGGAAAGGGTCGGCCACTCCATCCTCGGCGCAACGACGGCACCGGTACTCCAACCAGTCAATCTGACTAGTCCTCATGCTGAGGTCGAGTGGATGCCCCTCACGGCAGGCGGCAGGTGTGCTCCATCTCCGCAGGTTGGAGTCCCATTTCGCCTCGCCGTCCATGGCTGGTCGTGGCGTCCATCGTCCACGTCGTTTCGAACCCATGTTCGATAACGTACGTCGCGGCCAACCTGGACTCAAGAGCGCCTCGAAAGAGTCGAGGTGGCCGCCGTGCACGTCGAAGCCCTCACGACTATGCCGTGAGGGCTTCGCGTTCGGTTACGTCGTGCTACAGGGTGAACCGCGAGAGGTAGCCCGCGAGGATCGTGCCGAACTGGGTGCGTGCGGCTTCACCGCTTTCCCAGACCTGGATCTCGCTGTCCTCGCCGGTCTCGGTGATCAGGAGCAGCCGTCCGAACCGGGAGACTTCCCACACGTCGCCGTCGATGGCACCTGTGCAGGAAGCGTCCGGGATTGCGTGCGCGGCTTCGATCAGGTACCTGCAAACTGCTTCGGCGTCTTGCTGGGCTTCCTCCAGCGTCGAGCACTCGCCAAATGCGAGGTCGGCATCCTCGCCGGTGGCTTCGCTGACTCGCCACGCGAAGGGACCTTCACCGGTGACCATCGCGTGGTACTCGCTGATCTGATCGGTGTAGTCGGTCGACATGATCCACACGTTGGCGCCGTTCCAGTCGGGCAAGTCGAGTTCCCAGATGGGACCGTTCACGGCCTCTACGACCTCGTCCTCGTCGTAGGCGGCGGGGTTTCCGTTGCTGCTGTTCATGTTCGGTTCCTTTGCTGCTGTGGCTGTCCGGGCCGTTGTTGCTGATTTAAGGATCAGCTCGTGCGGCGGGTTCAGACCAGCGACCGCGGATTCCAATCAGGTTCCGAGCGCGTGCTCTTCCGGCGATCGCTTCCCTTCTGGCGCAAAGACTTCGAGGGGTGATCGTGTACGAGCTCCGGGTTCCGACGAACTATGCGTTCGGCCAGCTGACCAACGCGGCGGCGATCTCCGACACCTCGCTGACGTCGACCGATTTCGCTGCCCTGCAATCGGGCCTGAGTACGACGACGTATCTGCCGATCACGCTTCAGGATCCGGCGAACAAGGTCTTCGAGATCGTGTGGGCAACCGCGCACGCGGGTGGCTCCAACACTGTGACCGTGGTGCGCGGCCGCGAAGGATCGACAGCACGAGCGTGGCCAGCATCGACTCTGTGGGCCTGCGCACCAACGTTGCGGGACGCGGTGCTGCCGGTGCCGAACGCGGCGTCGCTGCCAGCCGATCCGCACGCCGGGTTGCGTGTGCTTCTCCAGGACACACAGCAGGTTCTCCAGTGGGGCACCCCTGGCGGTTGGGCACCGGAGGCAGGCAAAGGGATCCTCGGCCTGATCAAGCGGAACGTGCAGGACCAGAATTCGTCCCAGGTGGACGGACTGTTCGAGACGCTGACGATTCCGGGGATGCGCACGACCCGCTACTACAAGGCGACGTGGTCGTTCAACACGAACGCCACCGGAGCGGTCAACCCGCCGAACGGCACCGCGAACATCCGGCTCAGCGCCGTCGGGGCGACGGTCTCGATCAACGACCCGGCGATCCGGTCGCAAGGCATCGTGAACCAGGTGTACACCAGTCCGGGGATCGTCGTGGAGACGATCTTCACCGTGCCCGCAGACGGCACCTATCAGCTCGGATGCACCGCCCAATCGGGTGCGGCGTCGGGCGGCACCGTGCTGACGATCCTTGCCGCCGGTGCGGCGGGCGACGTCAACGCGGCGAACAAGCGGGCGTTCTGGGTTGAGGACATGGGCCTCAGATAGGCCAGCAGATCATTCTTCGCTTCGGGCAAAAGGAAACCCCCACGGCGTGCCGTGGGGGTGACGTGTGTGGAGGCTACTGGTTCACCACTCGGGTCCATGCCCGCTCGGCTTGCTGCTGGGCCTGCTCTAGCGTGTCGGACTCACCGTTCGCCAAGACCTTGCCCTCGGGGAAGCCCATGCCGACCTCCCACGTGTAGGCACCACCGTCGACGACCTTTGCCCAGTAGTTCTCGGCGAGGTAGTCGCTTTCCGCCATGAGGAACCACACGTCGGTGCCCTCGTCGGAATCGATGTCCTTCCACCACCCGAATTCGAGGTCCCGGCTCGTCACTGGTTCACCGCCCGCGAGAACGCCTGCTCGGCCTGCTGCTGTGCCTGCTCCAGGGTGGTCGCCTCGCCGGTCTCCAGCACGCGCCCGCCGGGGAAGCACTCGCCGACCTCCCACGTGTACGGGCCGCTGCCGACGATCTCGGCCCAGAATTCCTCGGCGTGGTCGTCGTAGTCGGTCGAAATGGTCCACGCTTCGGTGCCGTCCTCGGCGGGGATTTCCTGCTCCCACTGAATGTTCATGGCCCTGATCTCCTGTCCGGGTCTTCGTTGCTGATATCAGGATCAGCTCTCCGGGCGCGATCAGACCAGCGATCTTCGGTTCCAATCGTGTTCCGTAGGCCACGCCACCGACGGTGCGATCTACTTGCACGCAAAGGGAATCCCCCACGGTGTGCCCGTGGGGGATCCTTGACCAGCTACTTAGCGGACGGTCTTTTCCTTGCCCTGAAGAAAGACGATGACCTGCCCGTCTCCCTGCACCTGCTGGGTGACGTTCACGCCGAGGTCACGGCTACCGGCCGCACGGCGCACGGCGGCCTTCACCGAGTCCACGAGCTTCTGGTCGTTCTCCATGGGGGGCAGCGCGAACGGGGTCTTCTCGTCGTAGCTCTGCTGGACCAAGTCGGCCAGCGGGTTGGGCTTGCGGTTCCCCTTGGTGGGCAACGGCATCGCCTCGGCCTTAGTGGCACCCAAGGCCAGCTTGCTGTACAGGTCGCCGTTCCCGTTGGTGGTCACCTTGGCCGCCTCGGTCGCAGGGGTGGCCGGGGCCGGGGTGGTGGCCGCCTTGGGGGCGGGCGCGGTGGGCTTGGGGGCCGCCTTGAGGGCGGTCTTGCTGGTGGTGGCCTTGGTGGTGTTGGTGTTGGTAGCCATGGTGTTTCTCCCTGGTGGTGTAGGTGGTGGGCCTGTGTGCCCCCCGCTGCTAACAACATTCGACTGTTGCGCGCGAGCAAGACAAGCGACGTCGCCGAGAAATCATTGATCCATTCGAGCGTTCACAGTCAGGAGTCCGATGATCGGCATTCAGTGCTGGAGCGGGGGTGGCGACCGGTGAGCGAGCGTTACGTGGAATACGTGGCGGTCGATGACGTCGTTCCGGCTGCCCGCAACGCCAAGCAGCACGACACCGTAGGTATCGCCCGCAGCATCGGCCACTTTGGACTCGCCGAGCTGCCGCTCATCGACGAGCGCACCGGCCGTCTGGTCGCCGGGCACGGCCGGTATCTCCAGCTGCGCGAGTGGGCCGAGGAAGGACGCGACGCTCCGGAAGGCGTGCGGGTTGATGAGGACGGCCGCTGGCTGATGCCGGTCATCCGGGGATGGGCGTCGCGTTCGGACGATGACGCCGAGGCGTACCTGATCGCGTCGAACCAGCTGACCGTCAAAGGCGGCTGGGATGACCACCTGCTCGCGGAGATGCTGCACGATCTCGGCGAAGCGCAAATGCTGGACCTCACCGGCTACGAGGCCGACGACCTCGCAGCGCTGGAAGACGCGCTGACCGCAGACCCCGACGACGACGGAGACGGCGCGGGAGAAGCACCCTTGGACAAGGGAGACGCGCTCCGACTGGCCGGAGTGACCGTGGGCGAGCCCGACTACGACACCGAGAAAGGGCAGGTCTGGAACGTCGGCCGCCACGTCCTCGTCGTCGCCGACGTCCACAAGAGCTGGCCACTGTGGACACCGCTTCTCGGCGAAGGCGACCTGTTCTGGCCCTATCCGACGATGCTGGCGCCGTTCACGGACAAGGCCGACGCGCACCGCGTGGTGATGGTGCAGCCGTTGCCGTACCTGGCGGGGTGGCTGCTGACGAAGTGGAAGCGGATCTCTGGGGAGGAACCGGTGCTGGTGTCCACTGTGGCTTCGGGGCGTGCGGCGTGATCCGTACTGCCGGCGGAACGTTCGACCGCAGTGCCGCGCCGATCTACTTTGCCGCCGGGGATTCCTCGGCGTACCCGCGTCATCTGCTGCTCGCGGTCAACGACCTCTATCACCGTTCCCAGGAACAGCGCATGGTCCGGCTGCTGGACGAGGGACACGTGATCCTGCTCGACAGCGGGATCTTCAACCTCACCAACGAGCACAAGCGCGCCACCGGCTGCACGATGGACGAGGCACTGTCGCTACCGCCAAACGAGATCACCGGATTCGACCGGCTTTTCGACCGGTACGTCGAACTGGCCACACGGTACGAAGACCGGCTCTGGGGCTACATCGAGCTGGACCAGGGCGGCCGGGCCAACAAGATCCGCACCCGCCAACGACTCCACGGCCTCGGGTTGAACCCCATCCCGGTCTACCACCCGCTCAATGACGGGTGGGACTACTTCGATGACCTCGCCCGCGGTTACGACCGCCTGTGCTTCGGCAACATCGTCCAGGCCAACCACCCGACGCGTATCCGGCTGCTGCACACGATGTGGGAACGACGTCGCCAGTACCCGGACCTGTGGGTTCACGTGCTCGGGCTGTCCGCCTGCGAATGGTGCCTGCCGTGCCCGCCGGACTCCTGCGACTCGTCGTCCTGGCTGAACAGCCTCCGGTACCCGTCGGTGCGCACCGAGTCCGCCGCGCTCCGGCGCCTCGGCGAGATGGGCCACCGCTTCCTCTACGGGCCGGGCGGAAACCGGGACGAGGCGTGCCAGATGCACGCCGACGTCATGGACCACACCAACCAGGTCTGGCAGGCACTCGACGCCTTGCACACCGAACTCGGCGCCCCGGCGCACCCCGAACGCAACCCCAGTGAAGGCGAGCTGATGCCGTCGTGACCGAGACCGTGACCGTGTGGACCACCGTGACCGCCCCCGGTTTCCACCGCTGGCCCGCCGCTACCGGGCTCCGGTCCTATCTGGCCGACCGGCACCGGCACCTGTTCCACATCACCGCGCACGTCGCCGTCGAGCACAACGACCGGTACCTCGAGTTCCACGACCTGCAAGACGTCATCCGGGCGTGGTGGGGGGCGGGTGCCCGTGAGTGTGGTTCCGCGAGCTGTGAAGACCTCGCCCAGGACCTATGGAACGTCCTGGAAGACGGCTATCAGCTGAGCCCCGTGCGGATCGAGGTGTCCGAGGACGGCGAGTCCGGCGCGGCCCTGACGGCGGTGGACTGAATGGACAGCGGCACCGCCACCGTGACGATCGACCACAACTTCGAGACCGCTCACCGGCTCCCGCACCTGCCCGGCAAATGTGTCTCGCTGCACGGGCATTCGTGGTGGGCCGAGATCACGGTCTCCGCGCCCGCCCTGGACGAGGCCGGGATGGTGGTCGAGTTCGGCCAGTTCAAGAAGGCCGTGCGCGGCTGGATCGATCAGCACTTCGACCACGGCGTCCTCCTCGGGCCGGACGACCCGCTCGTCCAGCCACTCCGGACAGAGGGCTGCAAAGTCTACGTGATGCCCGGCTGGCCGACCGTCGAAGCCGTCGCCCACCACCTCGCCGAGATCACCGTGGCCCTGCTGGCCGACGTCCCGCACGCTGCCGGGACCCGCGTGACCGCCGTCGACGTCCGCGAAACCCACGTGAACCGGGCCGGATGGAGGGCAGCGTCATGACGTACACCGAGGCACCGGCCACAACGGACACACTCGTGGTCTCCGAGGTGTTCGGCCCCACCATCCAGGGAGAAGGCCCGACCACCGGTCGCCGCGCGAGCTTCGTCCGGCTCGGGGGCTGCAACCTCTCCTGCTCGTGGTGCGACACCGCCTACACCTGGGACAGCTCCCGCTACGACTTGCGCGCCGAGCTGCGGCGCCTGCCCGTCGACGCGATCGCCGCGCGGGCTCTCGCCGGCAGTCCCGGCCTGGTCATCATCTCCGGTGGTGAGCCGCTGATGCACCAGCACCAGCCCGGATGGACAGTCCTGCTCGACACGCTCACGGACGCCGGGGCCGATATCGAGGTCGAGACCAACGGCACGATCGCGCCCACCGCCGACACTCTCGCCTCCGGCGCACGGTTCAACTGCTCCCCGAAGCTGACGCACTCCGGTGACCCTATGGAGAAGCGGATCCGCCCGGAAGCGCTCGCCGCCCTGGTCGCGTCGGGACGCGCGGTCTTCAAGTTCGTGTGCACGACGGCGGCCGATGTGGACGAAGCTGCCGAGCTGGCCCACAGCTACGGCATCCCGCCCACGTCGGTGTGGATCTCGCCGGAGGGCACCGAGATCGATCAGGTCGTGTTCCACGGCAAGGCTGTGGCCGAACCCGCGATCGATCACGGCTTCAACGTCGGTACCCGGCTGCACGCCCTGCTGTGGGGGAAGGAAAGACGACGATGAGCACCGACGCCCTGATCTCCGGTATCCGCTCGTGGCTGAGCGACCGCGGGCTTGATCCCGATGACCCGAACCTGGCCGACACCCCCGCGCGGGTCGCGCGCGCCTGGAACGAACTCACTTCCGGCTACGGGCACGACCCGGCCGAGCTGCTGGCACGGACGTTCCCCGTCGACCGGGCCGACGGCCTGATCGCCGTCACCGGAGTCTCGTTCACCTCGGTCTGCGCCCACCACCTGATGCCCTTCACCGGCACCGCGACGATCGCGTACCTGCCGGTCGCGGGCGCGCCGGTCGTCGGGCTCTCGAAACTCCCGCGCCTGCTCGACGCGTTCGCCCACCGGCTCCAGGTCCAGGAACAGCTGACCTGGCAAATCACCGATGCCCTCGACGCGCACCTCAAGACCGAGGGCTCTGCGTGCTTGGTTCGCGCCGAGCACGGATGCATGACACAACGCGGCATCCGCAAGCAGGGCGCGTCGATGGTGACCACCAGCCTGACCGGCCGCTTCGCCACGGACGCCGAGCTGCGCGACCAGCTCTGGGAGATGCACCGGGGAGGCTGATCACGTGGGCCGACGCGGAGTACCGCCCAAGCCGACCGCCCTGCGCATCATCGAAGGCGACAAGCACACCGAGCGGTACAACCACCACGAGCCCATCCCGCGCTCGGGGCGTCCGGAGTGTCCGGACGATGTGGCCGACGCGGTCCGGGAGATCTGGGACTACACGGTGTCCGAGCTGGACGCGATGGGCATCGCCCACCCCTGCGACCGGGACACCCTGCTCGTCTACTGCGAAGCCGTGGTCGCGCACCGCCGCGCCTCGGCGCTCGTGGCCAAAAGCGGCGTCCTGCAGAAAGGACTCCACGGCGGCTTCGTGCGTAACCCCGCGCTGATCATCCAGCGGGATTCTGCGCACGTGATCAGGGCTTTCGCGCAGGAGTTCGGGCTCACCCCGTCCGCGCGGACCCGGATCGAGCAGAAGGACGGGGCCGGCAGTGGCGACGCAGGCAACCCGTTCGCGGGCGCGGGCTAAGCGCGCACCAAGCCGAGCCACGTTGGACCGCCTCCGGATCTCCCCAGAGGTCGGCTGGTACCTGCACTCGCGAGGTATCCCGCTCCCGGACTGCCCGCCCACCATCAAGACCCCGGAGGGCAGTGTCCGGCGCGGCGCCCGGTTCGATCCGGCCCGTGTGGACCGGGTGCTCGACGTCTTCTCCCGGCTGCGCCACACGCAAGGGAAGTGGGCCGGACAGCCGCTCCGCCCCGACCCGTGGCAGGTCGCCTACGTCCTGGCCCCCGTGTTCGGCTGGGTGTACCGCGACTCCGACGGCGACTGGGTTCGCGTCACCCGCCGCGTGTACGTCGACGTCCCCCGCAAGAACGGCAAGACCACGCTCTCCGGCGGCTTCGCCACCTACCTCACCTGCGCCGACCACGAGCAGGGCGCACAGGTCTACGCCGTCGCGTCCGGCAGGGACCAGGCCCGGTTCTGCTTCGACCCGGTCCGCCAGCTCGCCCAGAAGTCCCCGGCGCTCTCGCCGTATGTGAAGGCGTTGCAGAGCCGGATCATTCACCAGCCCACCGGCTCCTACTTCGCCGTCGTGTCCAAGATGGCCGATCTGCTCCACGGCGCGAACGTGCACGGCGCGATCATCGACGAGCTTCACGTCCACAAGACCGCGGACCTCGTGGAAGCCGTCGAGACCGGAACCGGCTCCCGGACACAGCCGCTCGTCTTCACCATCACCACCGCCGACGACGGCCGGACGACCACCATCTACGCCCGCCGCCGGCACTACGTCGAGCAGATCGCACGCGGAGCCCTGCGCGACCCGTCGATGTACGGGGTCGTGTGGGCGGCCGATGTGGACGACGACCCGTTCGCCGAGTCCACCTGGAAGAAGGCCAACCCCGGATACGGCATCTCGCCGTCGAAGTCCTACCTGGAGAATGCCGCTAAAGAGGCCCGCAACTCCCCGGTCGACCTCGCGAAGTTCCTGCGCCTGCACCTGGGAATCCGCACCCGCCAGCAGACCCGCTACCTCGACCTCGACGTCTGGGACCGCAACGCCTCCATCGTGGACGAACAGCGCCTCGCCGGGGGCAGCTGCTACGGCGGGCTCGACCTCGCCTCCACCAGCGACCTGTGCGCCCTGTGCTGGTGCTTCCCCGACGGCACCGGCGGCCACGACCTGATCTGGCGCCTGTGGTGCCCAGAACGAGCCCTGGAAGCCCTGGACCGCCGCACAGCGGGACAGGCGTCCGCATGGGCTCAACGTGGCCTGCTCACCGTGACCCCCGGCGACGTCGCCGACTACGACTACATCCGCGCCCAGATCAACGCCGACCGCGAAACGTTCCTCGTCCGCGAGATCGCCTACGACCCCTGGAACGCCTCCCAGCTGGTGACCGACCTCCTCGGCGACGGCGTGCCCATGGCGAAGATGCGCCAGGGCTTCGCCACTATGTCCAGCCCCACCAAGGAATTCCAGCGCCTCGCCCTCGAAGGAACCGCCGACGTGCCCCGGCTCCGGCACGGCGGGAACCCCGCGCTCCGCTGGCAAGTCGACAACCTCGCCGTCGAGATGGACGCGGCCGGAAACGTCAAGCCCAGCAAGCGAAACTCCGGCGACAAGATCGACGGCGTTGTTGCAGCGATCATGGCCCTCGACCGCGCCGTCCATTACACCCCGCCCCGCCGCAGCGCCTACGACGACGGCGACCTCGAAATCGTGTAGGGGGTCGGGTCAATGCCGCTGCTGGTGGTGGTCCTCTCCTCAATCGTCGCTGTCCTCGTGGCGGTCGTGATCTGGTATGGCGTCGAGGAAATCCGGACCCGTTGCACACTGTCTCGTCGCCGGGTCGTGGTGAACTTGGTGGACGACCAGGCCGTCACGGGTGTCCTGTGGCTCACTCACCGGCGGCTCGTCGTCCTGCGGTCCGCCTCGCTCGTCCAGCCTGGCCGGGAGCCCGTCCGGATGGACGGTGACGTGGTGATCGAACGCGACCGGATCAACTGGGTCCAGATCGCGGGGTCCTGATGGCTTTCGTGGTGTCCCAAGGGATTCTCGAATCGGTCCACCAGTACCAGACCGCGACGATCCCCGTCGGTGGCGCTGTGTCCCTCGCCGACGGTCTCGCGCAGGACTACGCCACGATCTGGAAGACGCAGCCGCAAGTGCGGACCGTCGTCTCGTTCCTGGCGCGCAACATCTCCCAACTCGGCCTGCACGTGTTCCGCCGGCAGTCCGAGGTGGACCGCACGCGGGTGACCGACCATCCGATCGCGACCTTGCTGTCCCGCCCGAACTCGTTCACCACTCGGTACCGGCTGATCGAGGCCCTAGTGTCGGACCTCGCGATCTACGACAACGCGATTCTGGCCAAAGTGGACGGCGTCGGGCTCGTCCGGCTGGATCCGCGGTTCGTCACCCCGATCTCCAGCAGCCAATTCGCGGTCGAGACCTACCGGTACCGGGGAACCACGGGACACCGCGACATTCCCGCCTCCCAGGTCGTTCACTTCCGGGGATACAACCCGGTCGACATTCGCTGGGGCTGCTCGCCGATGGAGACCCTGCGGCGGATCCTGAGCGAGGAGTTCGAGGCCGCCCGGTACCGCGAACAGCTCTGGCGCAACGGCGCCCGGCTCGCTGGCTACCTCAGAAGGCCGCTGGACGCGCCGGACTGGGGCGAGAACGCCCGCGAGCGGTTTCGCCGGTCGTGGCAGGAGCAGTACACCGGCGGCGGGGCGAGGGCGGGCGGCACACCGATCCTTGAGGACGGCATGGAATGGGTGTCCGCGTCGGTGACACCGGAAGCCGCGCAGTACATCGAAGCCCGCAAACTCACGCGGGAAGAGGTAGCCAGCGCGTACCACATCCCGCTACCTATGGTCGGAATCCTGGACCACGCGACCTACAGCAACATCCAGGAACAGCACCGGAACCTGTATCAGGACACGCTCGGACCGTGGCTGACCATGATCACCGAAGAATTCGGCCTGCAACTTCTCCCGGATTTCCCGGAATCCCAAGACCTCTACCTCGAATTCAACCTCGCCGAGAAGTTACGTGGCTCGTTCGAGGAACAGGCAGCCCAGCTCCAGACCAGCGTCGGAGCGCCGTGGATGACCCGCAACGAGGCTCGCGCCCGCGTGAACCTCCCTCAGGTCGAGGGCGGCGACGAGCTGGTCACCCCGCTGAACGTGCTGACCGGCGGCCAATCCTCGCCGACCGACAGCGCACCCGAACCCAAAGCCGTGCTCGCCGCTGCCACGAGACTCCAGGAGGGCGCCGCGTAATGAAGAAGACGAAGACCTGCCCGGTCCGGATCAAGGCGGCCGGAGAACAAGACGGCACCGAAGACGGCGTTTTCGAGGCCATTGTGGCCGCCTACAACGTGGACAGCGTCGGGGACAAGATCGTGCCCGGAGCGTTCGCCGACACCCTCGCCGAGTGGAAAGCCTCCGGGGACCCGATCCCCGTCCTGTGGTCGCACATGTCCCACGACCCGGACTACCACATCGGCTACGTCGAGGACGCCGAGGAACGGGAAGAGGGCCTGTGGGTCCGCGCCCGTATCGACCTCGACGAGCCGAAGGCGGGCAAGATCTACCGCCTGCTGAAAGGCCGCCGGGTCCGGCAGTTCTCGTTCGCCTACGACATTCAAGAGGGCGGCTGGATCGACAAGACCAGCGACGAGGACGGCGACGAAAGCTACTACGAACTACGCAAACTCAAGCTCTACGAGGTCGGCCCCACCCTGATCGGCGCGAACCAGGACACCGAGCTGCTGACCGTGAAGACCCCGCCCGCCCCGGCCCAGCCCGACGCCCTACCCGCGAAGGCGGATCTGGCACTGTCGAAGAAGAACACGACCGACCTCCGTGCGGCCCTGGCGAAGATCGCCGACGGGGCCGCCGCCCTCGAATCAGTGCTGTCCAGCTTGGACAGCGACGACGAGGACGAGGACGACAAGACCGCGACCTCCATTGAGGTCTCCCGGCCCGATCCGCCGGCACCAGCCGACGCGGCACCGTCCACGGAGGCCAGCTCGGTCCGCTTGCGGGCCTCGCTGGCTCTGCTGGACGCCGAGTCGTAGCCGCTCACCGCCCCACCCATCCGAAAAGCCTGACGTACCACGGCCACGCCCGACCCCGCCCGCGCTCCCGTCGTCTCGACGGTGAGCGCCAGCTCGGCACGGGAACCGCCTCTCTTCGTCTGCGCGTGCGCACGAACTGAGGACTTCCCTTGAGTGACAAGATTTCCCAGCTCACCGACGAGCTGAAGAAGCACCTGAACGACGCGAAGACCCTCGCGGCGAAAGCCGAAGAGGAATCGCGCGACTTCACCGATGACGAGCGGACCGCGGTCACAGCCGCGATGAGCAAGGCCCAGGACGCCAAGCGAGCGCTGGACGCCGCGAAGGCCGACAACGCGGTCCGCGACGCCATCCAGGATCTCGGCGACGCCGTGGGCCTGGCCGACGCGCAAGCCGAGGAGAAGACCCGCCGCGAGCAGGCCGCCCGCGACGGCTACACGGGCACCCGGACCAGCATCGGCGAAACGTTCGTCACCTCCGAGCAATACAAGGACATGCTCCGGTCCGCGCCGAACGGAATGTTCGCCAAGGACATGCGCGTCCAGAGCCGCCCGCTCGGGGTCAAGGAGCTCGTCACCGGCCTGAGCCCCACCTCGGGCGGCGCGCTCCGCACCGAGGACTACCGGGGTGTCCTGGTCGGTCCCGAGCAGTTCTTCCGGCCCTTGACACTGCGACAGCTCGTCACCGGCGGTACCACGACCTCCGACCAGGTCGAGTACGCCCGCATCACCGGCTGGTCCAACAGGGCCGCCCCGGTCCCGGAGGCCACCACCTCGGCCCCCGTGGGCTCGGGCGACCCGGCGGTCACACCCGCCCAGGCAGGGGTGAAACCCGAGTCGGGGTTCTCCACGGTCCGGGTCACCACGCCCGTGCGGACCATCGCCCACTGGATGCCCGTCACCAAGAGGGCTCTGTCCGACGCCGCGCAGGTCCGGACCCTCATCGACAACTTCCTCGAGGTAGGGCTTGAGGAAGAACTGGAAGACCAGATGATCGCCGGAACGGGCGTCGGCGAGGACTTCGAGGGACTGGCCCATGTGTCCGGTACCCAGACACAGCCCGCCGTCGCCGACCCGGCCGGGAAGCCTCCGGGGTTCGGCAAGCTCCTCGCGGTCCGGCGCGCGAAGACGAAGGTCCGGATCGCGGGCCGCTCAGTCGCCAACGGCGTCGTCATCCACCCGCTGGACCTCGAAGCCATGGACGAGATCTCGGACATGGACGGAAGGTTCTACTTCGGCGGCCCAGCAGGGACGAACGGCACCTCGCCGTTGTGGGGCCTGCCGGTCATCGAGTCCGAAGCCGCCACACCGGGACAGGCGTGGGTCGGTGACTTCCGCAAGGCCATCTTGTGGGACCGCCAGCAGGCGTCGGTGACCGTGACTGACAGCCACGCGGACTTCTTCGTCCGCAACCTCGCGGCCATCTTGGCTGAGATGCGCGCAGCGTTCGGCATCGTCCAGCCGTCCGCGTTCTGCAAGGTCACCCTCGTCTGATGCTCGGCGACGTCGGTTGTCCCGTCTGCGGAAGCCGCGACTTCTCTTGCGGGACAACCACGTCGACCACCGGCGTAGATGAGCGAACAGGAGAGGCGCCAGCCATGGCAGAGCTACGCGAGTACCGAGTGACCGTCAACGGCCACCCGACCGTCATGAATCTGACCGAGGAGGACGCCACCCGGCTCGGCGGCGTCCTCCTCGACCCCGACCCCAGCCCTGAGCCCGAGGCCGAACCCGGAGCCAAGCAGCGCGCCGACCCGCCGAACAAGGCTCGCGCGATCCGGAACAAGGATGGCGAGTAGCCGGGATGGACTCGCTTACCGCAGCGCAGCAGACGCGGGTGTCCTGTGTGGCCGCCGCCGCACGAGTGCTGGATGAACAGCCGCTCGTGGACGACCTGCTCATGATCCCGCGGTTCATCGAGACCTGCGACGTGGCCGGGACTTCCGCCGGCAGTAGCTATTCGCCGCTTCCTGCCGATGTTCTTTGGCCTCGACGTACCACGCGCACCTGGCATGGAGGAGGACGACGATGCCTCTTCCGCCGCTTGCCGACGTCGAGGTCCTGGCCCGCTGGATGAACCGGCCCGCCGATGACCACGCTGTACGGGACGCACTGACCGCCGCGTCAGCACGGTTCCGGGGCGAGGTGCGTCATCCCGTGTCGCGTGTGGCCGATGACGAGGTACGGCTCGACGGGCACGGCGGCACCGTGCTGGCACTGCCCGCCGCCCCCGTCGTGGCGGTGAGCCTGGTCGAGGTCCAGGGAACCCGTGTCACGGATTTCGCCTGGTCACGAGTCGGGCTGCTGCGCCGCAGGCACGGTTGGCCGGACGAATTGGACTCCGTCCGCGTCGTCTACACCCATGGGTACGAGCCCATCCCGGAGGACATTTCGGAGGCGGTCATCGGCGAAGCCCGCTACCTGCTCACCGTCCAACCGGGCGTGACCTCGATGACCGTGGGCGGCGAGTCCGTGGCGTTCGCCAGCCCGGCCGCGACGATGCCACTGGCCTGGACACGGGCGGTGGACCGGTACCAGCTCCACCGCGGGGACCTGCCGTGATCTTCGGCGACACCATCACGATCATCCGTCCCGCGATCGGCCGGGACCGGTACGGCTCCGACGTCCTGGACTACGACGCCGGCACTCGCACGGTCGTGACGGGGGTGTGCGTCCAGCCGCGTTCGTCCACGGAGGCCACCAGCGCCTCACGGGACACAAGCGACGCCCGCTCGATGGTCACCACGGGGTGGCGGATCTACACCCCGGCGGGCTTGGACCTCGACGTGACCCCGGTCGACCGGATCGCATGGGCGGGCCGGACCTGCGAGGTTGTCGGCGAAATCGCCCGTTGGCCCCATCCGATCCGCCCCGGCGCGGTGCACCACTGCGAAGTCGACATCGAGAAGGTGACTGGCTGATGGCTCTTACAAACCGCGAGTTCCGCGCACTCATGCGCCTTCCTGGGCTGCGCGCCCGACTGCGCGGCGTCGCCGACGGAGTCGCCGCTCGGACCCGCGCGAACCTCGCCGCCGCCAGGGTCGACGCCGAGGTGACCGTGGAGGAAGGCATCCGGCCGAGGGGACGCAGCTACGCACGCGTGATCCACGACGACCCGTTCGGCGAGTTCGGCACGAAAGACGTTCCCCGCCATCGCGCGCTCGGCCGTGCGATCGGCGGCAAGTAGAAGGAGGTTCCCGTGGCCCGAGTGATCATCGCGTTCCACCACGACCACACCCAGGTCGGCAAGACCGTGACCGTGGACGACGACCAGGCCGTGACCATGGTCGCCGAAGGCCGCGCCCGCTTCGCAGACGACAGTGACGAGGCTGTTCAGATCAACGCCGTCCGCAAGCCCGCGCCCAAGGCCATCGGCGAGAAGTGAGCGACGTCGAGGCCCTGGTCGTGAGCTGGCTCGCCGGGCGCCTCGACGGAACCCGCGTCGTCGCCGAGCTGCCCGCCGAGTTCGAACGGCACCTCCCGGTAGTCCAGGTCACCGCCCTGCCGGGACCGAAGGACACGCGCCCGTGGAACCACCGGCATCCGCTGCTGTGGCGCCCGCGTGTGGACGTCGACGTGTTCGCCACGTCCCGAGCCGCCGCGTTCGACTTGGCGTCCACTGTGGCCGGGCACTTGCACGAGCTGACCGGGCAGGGCAGCCCGTGGGGGCACGTTTCCGCCGTAGCCGAACCGGCTGGTCCGGCGTGGCGACCCGACTACAACACGGCGGTCCGCCGATGTGGGCTGACCGTCGAACTCACTCTCCGGGCCGACTAGCCCGCCAAGAACCGCCCCGCTCTTTCGTACGCCAGGGGACTCCGCAACCACAAGGGAGAAACCCGTGGCATTGAACAGCACCCTCGCGCGCCTGGGTGTGACCGGAGCGCTCTACGTCGGCGCGGTGGGGACGACGGCGCCGAGCGCGACCACCCTCGGGCCGTGGGCGCCCGCGATGCGCGACCTCGGCTATATCAGCGATGACGGCATCGTCGAGGGCGTCGATGAGGACAAGGAGGAGTTCGTGCCGTGGCAGAGCGCGACTCCGATCCGCTCGGAGATCACCAAGGCGACGCAGACGTATCAGGCCACGCTCTGGGAGAGCAAGTTCGACACGATCTCGCTGTACTACCGGGTCGGCCAGGAGGACATGACACAGACCGGCACAGGTGCCGACGCGGTCATTTCCTTCATGGACAAGGGAAAGCCGAAGCGGGATCTGCGGTGCTTCGGGATCGACGTCATCGACGGCGCCTACCACCGCCGGGTCTTCCTGCCCCTGGCCGAGGTGACCGAGCGCGGCGAACTCACCTACAAGTCCGACACCCTGATCGGCTACGAGGTCACGATCACCGCCTACCCCGGCTCTGACGGCTACTCCGCACTGCGGGTCTTCAAGGAGGGCTGGGAACTTCCCACGCCGTCGTGACCCCTCTCCAGCGGGGGCCGATGTGGACAACTGGTGAGCGGTCCACATCGGCTCCCTTTCTCTTGCTCACCAACGCTCACCGGATGGAGAACCCGAGTGTCCACCATTGACATGGACGCGATCCTCGCCCAGCGCGAGGAAGCCACCGGATCCGCCGACCGTTTCAAGTTCGTGTTCAAGGGCAAGGACTGGGTCTGCATGGACCCGATCACCGCCGACGACGACTGGAAAGACGGCTTGCTCGATCTGGACACCGACGTCGAGGTAGCCGAGTACTACCTCGGTTCCGATCAGTACAAGACGTTTGTGAAGGAGGGTGGCCGGGCCGGATACGTGATCCTGGCCATCAACTCCTACATGCAGACGATGCGGCAGGAACAGGAGGACGGGCGCCCTACACGGCGGCGGACCTCCTCGCCGAAGCGCCGGAAGCGATAGAGGCCGCACTGTGCGCGACCTACGCGCCGCGTAATCCGATCGCGGAGTTCTGGCGCGGGGACATCACCCTGCGCCATCTCCGGGTCTTGATCGAGCACCTGCCGCCCGATTCCGCGTTCCATCGCACGGTGCACGGGCATGCGTGGTCCGACGTCGAATACCTGCTCGCGGTCATCGCCGACCGGGTCGCCGAAGGCACGTTCGTGACTGGGCGCGGCGCTCAGATGAAGGGCCTGCACCGGCCGAAACCCGTTCCCCGCCCCGGCGACGAGCACAAAGGCCGGATCGGTGACCGGGCCGGACGCAGCGCCGAAGACGTCATCGCCTACCTCGACACCTTCAAACCGGATCGGTCCGCCGCCGCTGGCTGAGACACCCGCGGGGAGGTGTCCACAGTGGCCGAGTCCGGCGAGGTGTACTGGGTCGAGGTCCTTCCCTCGGCACGGCGCTGGGGAACCATGCTGGCCAAAGAGGCCAGTGGCGCGGGCAAGCGCGCGCGGGCGACCAGCTGTCGAAGGAACTCGATAGCGCCTCGGCGAAGGCCGGGCGGACTGCCGGCAAGAACCTGGCCGATGCCATGGCCGCCGCCGAGGCCGAGGTCAAGAAGATCGGCGACCAGCTCAAGGCCGCCCGCGACAAGGAAGCTGACTCGGCCGGACGGGTCCGGGTCGCCGAAC
Source organism: Amycolatopsis sp. lyj-84 (assembly GCF_046549075.1). Lineage (NCBI taxonomy): Bacteria > Bacillati > Actinomycetota > Actinomycetes > Pseudonocardiales > Pseudonocardiaceae > Amycolatopsis > Amycolatopsis sp. lyj-84. Next base: position 360,537 of record NZ_JAJPWO010000001.1, on the reverse strand, counting down.
AGCAGCTCGCCGAGGTTCGCGCCAAGAGCGGGACTCGGGCGTCCCAAGTGGCCGCCGCCGAAGAACGCCTCGCCACCGCACAGCGCAACCACACGCGCGTGCAGGAGCGGGTCACCACCGTGACCACCGACTACGAGCGGGCACAGCGCAACGCCACCGAAGCCACCGAGTCCATGCGGCTCTCCGGTGACGACGCGTCGGCCACGATGGACAAGCTCGGCGGCGCCCTGGGCAAGGTCGACGACGTCAACCTGCGCCGTGCGCACAAGTCGATGATCGGGTTCGGGGCCGGGGCCTACAGCGCCGCCGTTGCGGTGTCCCTGCTCGGCCACGCCGCGCTCGGGATCGGCGGCATGGCCAGCGCGATCGCCACCGCCTCCGGTGCCGCGCTCGTCCTGCCCGGTGCTGCGTTCGCCGGGGTGGCGGCCGTGGGCACGCTCGTGCTCGGCGTCCAGGGCATGGGCGACGCGATGAAGGCCGTCGCCGAAGGGGACGCCAAGAAGCTCAACGAGGCCCTGTCCGGCATGGCGCCGTCGGCCGCCGCGCTGGTGCGCGAGATGGCGGCCTTGAAGCCCCAGTTCTCCGCCATGCAGGACGCGGTCCAGCAGAAGCTGTTCGAGGGTGTGTCCGCCGAACTGCGCCCGCTGGCGAACCAGTACCTTCCCGTGGCCAACCGGCAGCTGACGTTCCTGGCCGCCGGGTACAACGCGGCTGCCCTGCAAGCGATCGCGTTCACCCGGCAGGCCCGCACCGTCGATGACGTGAACGCGATGCTCGGCGACTCCGGCATCGCCATGCGGGAACTCGGTCTGGCGGCGGTGAACCTGCTGCCCGCGCTGCGCGACATCTCAGCCGTGGGCGCGCAGCTGCTCCCGAACCTCACCGGCGGCGCGGCCGAGGCCGCGCGCGCGTTCAGCGACATGATCGCGCGACTGCGCGAATCCGGGCAGCTCCAGCAGATCATGGTCAACGGCCTGTCGCTGCTCGGCGATATCGCCGCCGTCGCGGGCAGCATCGGTTCAATCCTCGGGTCGGTCTTCGGGGCCGCGAACACCTCGGGCGGGTCCTTACTGGACACCCTCGTCTACCTGTCCGGCGAGCTGGCGACGTTCCTGAAAACACCTGAGGGCGCGGGCGCGCTGATCGCGTTCTTCACCGCCGTGCACGACGTAGTCGTTGGGCTCTCACCCGGTCTGCACGCTGTCCTAGGTGCCCTTGCCCAGGGCGTGATCGCCCTCGGCCCGACCTTGCCGCCACTGGCCAACGCCTTTTCCGCCGTCGCGGTCGCGGTGGCGCCGCTGCTGGTCGACGCCGCCTACCTCGCCGCTGACCTGATTCCCCTTCTGGTGTCGGGAATCCAGTTCCTCGCACCCGCGCTCGGTCCGCTGCTGGCGGCCTTCGGCGCGGGTGTCCTCGCCATGCGCGCCTGGTCCCTGGCTATGCGGGCGATGATGTTCGCGTCCACTGTGGTCAGCGTCGTCCAAGCGCTGACCACGGCGCAGCACGGGTTGAACGCGGCGATGCGCGCGAACGTCATCGGGCTGATCATTACCGCGGTCGTCGCGCTCGTCGCCGGGTTCATGTACCTGTGGAACCACTCGGCCGGGTTCCGCGATTTCTGGATCGGCTTGTGGGACGCGATCAAGACCGCCGCGCTGTGGGCGTGGCAGAACGTCTTGCGTCCCGCCTTCGACGGAATCGTTGCGGCGCTGCGGTTTCTCGGCCAGATCGCGGGCTGGCTGTGGTCCACCATCCTCGAACCCGTCTTCGGCTTCATCGGCAAAGCCGCCGCGTTCCTCGCGCCGATCCTGCTGACCGTCCTGATCGGACCAACCGTTCTGGCGTTCCGGGCGCTGGCCGCCGTGGCGACCTGGCTGTGGTCGACCGTGCTGGAGCCGACCTTCTCCGCGCTGGGCGCGTTTGTCGGCTGGCTGTGGAACACGCTGCTGCGCCCGTACTTCGACGCGTGGGTGTTCGCGTTCCGGCTGGTCGCCGACGTCGCGACCTGGCTGTGGGTCAACGCCCTCGGCCCGACCTTCCGAGCGCTGGGCGATTTCTTCGGCTGGCTCTGGGGAACGCTGCTGAAGCCGTACTTCGACGGCTGGGTGCTCGCGTTCCGGCTGGTCGGAGACGCGGCCTCGTGGCTCTACGCGAAAGCCTTTAAGCCCGCGTTCGACGCGATCTCGGGCACGCTGTCGTGGGTCTATGACCATGTGATCAAGCCGGTCTTCGGCTGGTTCGCTGATCGGCTCGCCGACGCCAAGCGCGGGTTCGAGCTGCTGGCCGACACCACGAAGCGCGTGTTCGACACGATCGCCGGGTTCATCAAGACCCCGGTCCAGTTCGTGATCGACGTCATCTGGAACGACGGCTTGCGCAAGGTCTACAACTCGGCCGCCGCGCTGATCCCCGGTGTGGACGAGCTGCCGGAACTGCGGCTCGCGCGCGGCGGGGTCCTACCCGGTTACGCGCCGGGGCGAGACACCGTGCCCGCGCTGCTGTCGCCGGGTGAGGCCGTGCTGGTGCCGGAGCTGGTGCGCGCGATCGGACCGGCCGCCATCCTCGCCGCGAACGCCGCCGCCATGCAGGGCCGCGCCTCGTACTCGCGGGGTGGCCTGGTCGGGCGGTTCGCGGGCGGCGGGATCGTCGGCACCGCCACGACCGCGACGGCGGTCACGGCGACCACGCCGGATCCGGCCGCGTCCACTGTGGCTACCGACGCGCTCACCGCTGCCTCGGCGCTGCTCGCCGATACGGTCACGACGGTGCTGTTGCCGGCGTTGGCCGAGCTGGAGCGGCACACGTCGCTGCTGCTGCCGCAGGCGCACGGGATCGCGGTGGCGAGTCTGCTTGCCCTGCAAGCAACCTCGGTCGCCGTGTGGACGGCGATCACCGGCCACAGTGTCCTGCGCGCGGGCGAGATCACCGCGCGGCAACTCCGCCTCCAAGCCGACTTGTCCGCGTCGTGGGCGGGGATCTCCGCGGTCGTCTGGGCGTCCGCGACCGCGCAGAACACCGCCTTCACCGCCCTCGGCAACGGCCTGGCCGCGCTGAGGAACGCCGTCGCGTTCACCGCCGGGTGGGTGCGAGACCGGTTCGCGGAGATGCAGGCGCACGCGGGCAATCCTGTTCGCTGGATCTTGCAGTGGCCGGTGAACTCCGGGCTTGTCGCGGCCTGGAACAAGCTGAACTCGGACTTCTCGCTGGGAAAGGCGATCGGTCCCGTACCCATCGGGTTCGCCTCCGGCGGGTCGGTTCCGGGCGCCGGGAACACCGACAAAGTCCCGGCGATGCTCACCCCCGGCGAATACGTCCTCCCCAAACAGGTCGTGCAGACCTGGGGTGTCGGGAACATCCGGGCCGCGCACATGGCCGCCCTGCACGGCAACTTCCGGGGGTTGGAAGGGCTGCTCGGGGACGACCTGCGCCGCGCACAGGTCGTGCCGGGCTACCGGGCCGGTGGGCTCGTCGCTGACACCGGCTCGGCGATGGACGCCGCCATCGCCCGCGTCGTGACCTTCGGCCGGTCGATGAGCGGGCGCCCCTACGTGTGGGGCGGGTCCTCGACAGAGGGGACGGACTGCTCCGGCTGGCAAGCCATGCTGAAGCGGGCCGCGCTGGACCAGAAGCCGTACGCGCGGCGGGAGTGGTCCACCGGCGGTGTCAGCGCGGGCAGCCCGCCACCAGGGTTCGTACCGGGGATCGACGGGACGTTCGCGATCGGTGTGACCCACGGGAACCCCGGTCACACCGCCGGGACCGTCGCGGGCATCAACGCCGAGTCCGGCGGGGCCCATGGTTATGTCGCGTTCGGGCCGCCCTCGGCCGGGGCGGACCACCGCCAGTTCCCGATGCACTTCCACATCGCCGAACTCGGCGGACAGTTCGTGTCCGGCGGGTCCGGGTTCGACCCGGCCGCCCTGGTCGACGGGGCGTTCGCCGACACGTACCGCCTGATCGCGGATGCCGGTCGCGTCTTCCCCGGCAGCATCGCCGCCCACCACGGCCAAGGGGTTGCGAGGCAGGCGGCGGACGGGGCGAAGAGGTTCGCCGTCGACCGGATCTCCGAGCTGCTGGCCACCACCACGGCGGGCGGATCGGCCGATGTGGTCGCTGCTGTTCGCGCGGTCGCCAGTCGTTACGGCTGGGGCACCGGGCCACAGTGGAACGCGCTGGATTGGCTGATCGGGCACGAGTCCAGTTGGAACCCGGCAGCGGCGAACCCGAGGTCGAGCGCCCGCGGTCTGTTCCAGAAGATGGAGAGCGTGCACGGTCCGGTCGAACCGACCGCCGCTGGGCAAGCCGAGTGGGGACTGCGGTACATCTCCAGCCGCTACGGCAACCCGCTCGGCGCGAAATCGTTCTGGGAAGCCCACCACTGGTATGACCAAGGTGGCTGGTTGCAGCCCGGTTTCACCCCGGTCTACAACGGCACCGGCAAGCCGGAGCTGGTCCTTCCGCACGACACGGCGAAGAACGTCATCGGCGCTCTCGCCGGCAACACCGAACCCGTGCGGCTGACCGGTGAACTGTCCATCTCGGACGACGGCCTCACCGTGTTCGTGGACGGCCGGATCGAGCAGCACGACCAAGCCACCGGTACCGCGATCGCCCGAGGTAGCCGGGCCTGACGGGACGGGGACTGGTCATGTCGTGGGCTCGGGGCGGCTACGCCCGCAATCCGTTCGCCTCGGGCGTCGGCCCGGAGTCCGGTTCCCTGCCAGGGGAACAGGAACTCCCGCCGCCGATTCCCGGCGGCACGGCGAAGTGGACCTACGCCCCGAACCCGATGCCCGCCTACGCGTCCCGCGCCTGGGCCGGGAGCGTGTTCCCGCTCCCGTATCCCGGCGGCGGGATCTCGATCCTGCCCGTCCCGCAGGACGGCGTGATGCGGGTGACGGCGTGGTGGCCGAACGCCTCGGTCGTGCAGCTCATCCGCCAGCACCCCGACGGGACACTGTGGCCTGTGCGCGGCGGGAACCCGCTGGGAGTCAGCGAACCCACCCGGTACAACCACGCGACCAACCCCTCGGTCGAGGTCGGGTTGCACGGCTACGTCCCCGACGCTGGGAACCCGGTCCTGGCGCGGGTGACCGGCCCGGCCGCTCCTCGAGGAGGGGCGTACCTGACAGCCACCATCGCCGAGGCGGGGGCCGCCGGGGTCACCGTGCCCACTTCGGTCCCGTACGGGCCTGAGGTGACGATCGGCCTGGACCTGCGGATCTCGCACCGACCGGCGTCGGTCACCATCCAGGTGACCTGGACGACCGCCGGAGGCGTGGCACTTCCCCCGGCTAGCGCGGACCTCACCGCCGACCAGGTCAACGCTTCGATCGGGCAGTTCGCCCGCCACGTCGTCACGCTCACCCCTCCAGCGGGAGCGGTCACGCCGACGATGAAAGTCCTCGCGGACGGATTGCCCGCGGGCGCGGTCCTCGGGCTCGACGGGATCACCGTGGAGACACAAAGGACGGCGGGGGCGTTCTTCGATGGCGCGGTCTACGGCGGAACGTGGGTCGGATCCGCCGGCCTGTCGGAGTCCACAGTGGCTCCGCTGCTCGTGCTGGACGACGCCGAATGTCCTCTCGACGTCCCGATCCGGTACCGGCTGGTCAACCCCGCGCCCACCGGCGGCACGATGACCAGCCAGAGCGCGACCCTGCTTAGCCTGGGCCGGACCTGGCTGACGCACCCGTCGCGGCCCGGCAAGCCGGTCACCGTCCACGTGGGCTCGGTCCCGTCCCGTACCCGCGAGGCCGCGCGCGGGATCTTCTACCCCGTCGGAGCGACCCACCCGATCATCGTGTCCTCCGCGCAACGACGCGCCGCGACCGGCGACCTCACGATCGGCGCCCTGTCCTTCCGCGAACGCGATCACCTGCTGGACCTGTTCGCCGATCTCCAGCCCGTGTATCTGCGCACCCCGGCCGAGTTCGGGTACGGGGCGGGGATGTGGCTCGCGCTCGGCGACCTCACCGAGGACGCCGGGAACCGCCGCGCCTACCAGCAGACCCGCATCCTCACCGCGCCATTCCACGAGGTCGAAGCACCCAGCGAACTCGCCGTCTGAGGTGGAGGTGGGCGCCGATGTGGCCGCTGTCCACCGAAGCCCGGATCGCGCTCGCGCAGTCGCATTCCGTGCGGGCTCGGGCCATTGTGTCCAGTCCGACCTACGGGGTGCTGACCCTGCCGATCTCCGGGGGCTCGGTCGAGGTGGACGCCACCAGCAAGGTCCGCCGCACCGCCAGCCTCCAGGCCGATCCGCGCTGGTGGCCGCGCTCGCCGACGGACCTGCTCGCCCCGTACGGCTCGACGTGCCAGGTGGACTACGGCATCGTCCTGCCCAGCGGCGCCACCGAGTGGATCCCGCTCATGACCGGGCACCTGGACGAGACCTCCCGGACTAGGCCGGTGACCGGCTCCGGCGATATCACCGTCAAGGTCGCAGACCCGTCCCAGCGGGTTGCCGAAGACCGGCTCGACGTGCCCGCGCAGACCATCGCCAACGCTCCCGCCGTCAGCGAGATCACGCGCCTGGTCAAGGCCACCCTCGGCCCGCAGCTGGACGTCGTCGACGAGACCGGGTCCGGCGCGGTCGCCTCGGTCATCGTCATCGAACGGGAGCGCTGGGACGTCGTCGAGAAACTGGGCGATTTCCTGGCGTCCGAGCCGTTCTTCGACCCGCTCGGGCGCCTGGTCATCCGGCCACAACCGACACTGTCCCGGAGCCCCGTCTGGACAATCCGGACCGGGAACCGGGGAAGCCTGCTCACCGCTAAGGACAAACGCGGCCGCGAGCAGGTTTACAACCGCGTCGTCGCGTCCGGGCAGCGCACCGACGGCGTGCCCGCGGTCTACGCCACCGCGACCGACACCACGAGCCCCGCCTACTACGGCGGGCCGTTCGGGAGGAAGAACCGCTTCTACACTTCGGAACTGCTGACCACCACGGCGCAATGCCAGGCCACAGCGGACGCCCTGCTGGCCCGCACGCGCGGCCTCGGCGCGCAGGTCGAGATCGAGGCCCTGGTGAATCCGGCCCTCGACGCTGGAGACGTCCTGCTCCTGCTCGATCCGGAGACCGGGGAAACCCGCCACATCATCGACAAACTCTCCATCCCCCTCACCCCGGACGGCACCCAGTCCATCGCCACCCGCTCGGACGAGCTGCCTGCCGAGACCTGACCGAGGAGGACCGGCCGTTGAACATCGCCGACGCCGTCGCCCGCCTCGTGGACGAGGCGCTGACCGCCCGCAGGAAAGTCGGCACCGTCACGGGAATGTCGGGCAACCGGGTCATCGTGTCCGTCCAAGGCGGATCGCTCGAACTTCCCCGCCTCGCCAGCTACACCCCTACCGCCGGGGACGTCGTGCACATCGACGCCACCGTGCCCGGCGCGTGGCTGGTGCTCGGGAAAACCGCATAGGAAGGACGAACAAGTCATGGCCTCCACTCTCGCCGACAGCGCCGAAATCGCCGCGTTCCCCACCTTCACCCGCCGGGTCCTGGCGGCCGTGTCCATCGCGGCCGTAGCCGTCGGCAGCGAAGCCGAGGACCCGAACTTCCCCAACAGGACCCAGCTCCGCCGCGCGCTGGCGACCAACGTCTTCGCCAACCCCCTCGACTACGGCAGCCGGTTCGCGTGGGCCGTGGCGACCAACCCCGTGATCACGCTCGCCTCCAGCGACTCCGATATCCAGTACACGGTCAATTCGGTCTGGGACACCATCGCGGGCGCCCCGCCGATCCCGGCGTCGTAGCCCATGACCGCGCACGCGGAATCCCTGGCGCAGGCGCAGTTCGACCCGACCGCCTACCTGAACTTCGGCGTCCTCGGTCTGCTCGTCGTCTCCCTGCTCACCGGCTGGCTCTGGACCCGCCCGAGCGTCGACCGGCTGACCGAGGAGAAGCAGAGAGCCATAGCTGAGAAGGACCGCGCCGAGGCGCAGCGGGACGCCATGGCCCAAGTCCTCCAGGACCGCCTTCTTCCCGTCGTCAGCGACTTCATCACCACCACCAAAGCGCTGATGCCGATCTTGCAAGAGATCCAGCAACTCCAGCAGATGGTGCCCCTTCTGCACGAGATCGCCAGGACGGGAGAGCACGTTGAACATCTTCCGGCGCCCACAGCCCGATCCTCCGCCCGAAGCCCGCGGCGACACACCACCTGAGTACAGCGCCGACGACGTCGACGTCCTGACCAGTCGCGCCGCCGACCTCCTCGACGAGCTGCACGAGGTCATGGACGAGATGGCCCGCAAGCTCCTGTCCGCCAGCTCCGAAGGAGAAGGCCAATGAAGATCCCGTGGACAGGTCGCCGGCGTGAAGCACGTCGACCGGCCACTCAGGACAGCGACGTGACCGAGCTGGCCACACGGGCCGATCTGATCCTGGAGGAGCTGGACGCCGTGGTGAACCGAATGTCGACCATGCTGCGAGAGGCATACCCCGATGACGACGCCTGACCCCGATCCCCGTGAGACCCTGCGTGCCGCCGCAAGCTTGGAAGACGGCATGTCCGCGCTCCGCACCGACATCGCCGCCCTGAACCAGCGCAGCAAACGTGACAGGGCCTGGATTGTCGGCCTCGCTGTCTCCTTGCTCCTCGACGTCGTTCTCTCGGTCGTCGTCGCGGTCGTCGCCGTAGAAGCGGCCCAGGCCACCTCGCTGGCCGAGCAGAACCGGCGCGCACAGGTCTCCTCGTGCGAGGCCGGGAACGCCGCCCGCGCGGTGTCGGTGTCCCTGTGGGCCTACGTCCTGGACCAGGTCACCAAGGACCCGGAGAACCAGACTCCCGAGCGGGCACAGCAGATCGAGCAGTTCCGCCGCTACATCAGCACCGCCTACGCCCCGCGCGACTGCGCCAACCCAGGGAAGTGAGACCGTGCCCCTCCTGGTTGACCTCTACCAGCGCTGGAACCGCGTCACCGACTGGAAAGCCCTGTCCGGCGCGGTGTCCGGCGCCTACATCAAATACAGCGACGGGACCGGCGGCGCCCAGGTCCCGGCCGACACCTACGTGACCGGGTGCCGCAACAACGGCATCCCGCACGGCGGCTACCACTTCGCCCAGGCCGGAGACCCCGTAGCCCAGGCCCGGACCTTCCTCGCCCAGTACCGGCGACTGGGCGGGCAGCTCGCGCCCGCGCTGGACCTGGAGTCCGGCGAAATCCCGCTCACCGCCCGCGCGGGCTTCGCCAGGCGATTCCTGGAAACCGTGCGGGAGGCATACCCGGTCGTCGTCCTCTACGCCTCCGGGTCCTGGCTCGCGTCCCTGAAACCGGACACCTGGCCGTACCCGTGGGACCGCACCTGGTGCGCGGAGTACGGGCCGAACAACGGCCGCCGCAACGCCATCACCCACTACCGGGGACGCGTCGACCTGCACCAGTACACCAGCGTCGGCCGGATTGCCGGCATCACCGGCGACGTCGACCTGAACTGGACAGACGACCTCGCCGCGCTCCGGCTCGACACCAACAGCCCGTCACTGTCCGAGGAGGACGACATGCCCGCCATCCCGTACACCTTCGACGGCACCGGCCGCGACGCGAACGGCAAGCTCCACGAACGTTGCCACGTCCTCCCGATCCCCGTCGGATCCGTCAGCGCCGTCGTGGAACGCGCCTGGCTGTCGTTCAAGGCCGCCATCGGCCCGGCCGAGTCCGTCCGGCTCATGGCCATCTCCAGCGGCACCAAAGCCGGGTACCCGGTCGACAAGACCTGGACCAACGTCGCCCACGACGCCACCCGGCCCGCGATCGAGGCCCCGTCCGGAGTGGATCAGTTCACGGTCTTCGTCAAGTCCGAGTTCCCGTACGGACTCTGCATCGAAACCCTCACCAAGAAGCGCTAACCCGCCTGGCAAAGCCGACGGGCCGTCGTGTACGCGAACGCGATAATCGCCTCGTCGTTGCGTCGGTAGAAGGTTCGCCGGTATCCGAGGTGGAAGGCGCTAGTCCTGATGAGCAACCCTGCGGCGGTAAGCGTGTTCAGGTGTCGTACCGAGGCCGTCGCGTTGATATCTGGGCAGAGGCGGATCATGCCCCTCTGATTGAGGCCGTGCTCGCTGATCTCGCTATTCGAGGCTGGCAGCTTGTCGAGGTTTCGCAGCAGATCCAGCATCCGTAACCGGCGTGGCGAAGCGAGCGCCGCCGCCATGAGCACGAATTGGTAGTCTGGAATTGGTGTGGGCACGATGAGAACACCTTCCACTTGGCATCGATGATGTAGGACGTTCGGCCCCCTCGCTGCCACCTGGATCAGGTGGCAGCGAGGGGGCATTCTGCTGTGTCCGAACAAAACACAAGCGCAGAATGCCGTGGTTAAACCCTGGCCTTCGCGGTGCCCGGATCGCCCTTCGGCATGAAATGTCCTTGCTTGTAGTCCGCGACGATCGCCTCGACGAGCACGTCAGGCTCGGGAAGTCGAAGTTGCCCATCCGGCGGGTTCGCCCACGTCGCCGACACGGACCGGGAGACAAGAGTCGGAGGAAGCGGAACCCACCGCGCGCCCGCCAGCCAACGGCACTCCGGCGGCAGCATCACGTCATGGAGGACGGCAGAAGTGCCCGAGGTAAGAACGATTCGTCGTTCACGAGGCAGAGCGATGGAAGGATACGTCCGCAAGGTCTCCGGCATGGTGGCATCGAGGTGATCGAAGACCTCGACCGGAAGGTCAAGAGCGTCGACCCCGTGGCCGCAGACGAGCAGCGTCCCGAACGGCGAGGTCGCCCAGCACGCATCAACATCGTCCGGTGTCCACAATGGCTTCCGCCACCAGGTGGCGAGCACAGGTTGAAGGCGCGTGGCCGCTGGGAATCCTGACCACTTGCAGAACCCGCCGTCGACGTGGTCGGGGATACCAGGGTCCGGGAAAGTGGCGGGCGTGACGGGCCAGCCGTGCCCGACAGCGAACAGTGCGGCCTCCCACATCGATACCGTGAGATTCTTCTTCTTCATTCGGGTTCCTAGCTCAGTATCAGGATAGTGATGGTGGCGATGAGGATGAAGAGAACGGCGGCGAACTGGACGGCGTGCCCGGCCCGCTGGATAAGGGGATCGCGGTACCCGGCCCCGCGGGCGGCCTCGACACAACGCTGACAGAGCCGCTTGTGGCGGAAGGACTCAAGATGCCGCTCGTGACACTCGAACCCGCACAGCGCCGCCGACATGCCGGCGAGTTCATCCCGAGACCACGCGTGGCCGAGCGAAGCGGGATCGTATGAGGGGACCAGCCACTTGAGACACATAGCTTTTCCTTGTCGAGGTTCACAATCGTTCGGGTGGTGACGCCCCGGCGGAGGCGAGAAGGGGGAAGCCGGGACGTCACCGAGGTGGGCCAAAGGATGGCTGGCCCACCGGCATGGGGTTGTCTACAAGGCAAGGTGAGTAGACATCGTTCGGAGCATCGATTCGAGGTCGTCCACCGGTATTCCGCATAGGTTGGCGAGCTGAGGCAACGCTGATCCCTCCAGCATGAAGTGATCGGGAGCGTCCTTCTGACTGAGAATGTTCTCGGCCCAGCGGTGCAGCGGAGTTAGCTCCGGTCGCAAGTCGGCGACGACCTCTCGAAGGTCCAGGGAGATTCGCCACGGATCGTCCACGAGTACCCGACCCTGAACAGCCGCGATCACATCCACGGGACGGGCGTCCAACGCCAAACACAGCTCGAACAGGCGCGTCACCGAACACTTCCGGGTGCCCAGCTCATACGTGGCGAGCGTTTGCAGCGACACGTCGGACTCCATGTGTGCAAGTAGCATCTTCCGAGTCCATCCCCGGCGCTGCCTCAAATCCCGCAACTCCCGACCGAGGGCTTGCTCTACAGTCATGGACCCGTCGGTGAACGCGGTCATCGAATCCGGCAGTGCCCCACCGTCGCTCCCGGCTTGGTCACCTTCAGGCAGGAGACCATGGAATCGGAGAGCCCGTGTGACCGCGATCTTCCTATGCCCCAGTACTTCCGCGATCTCCGCTACGGTCTTCTCATCCTTACAGAGCAGTTGACGGAGCTTCCGCTTCCCGGCTGGTTGCAGGAGAGGCCTTTTAGGAAGGCCGAACACGAAGACGTGCCGGTACATGCTTGTGTCACCGAAACCGAACAATTCCTTGATTTCAACGATTGATAGCTCCAAGTCGAACCATGCCTCGGTGAACGCCGCCCTGATGTCGCCTTCCTTCGGCTTGGGCTCCACATCTGATGCAGACACTCGGTCGGGAAGAACAGCGTCGGTCGTCACCGGTTGCCTTCCTTCTCAGCCTGAACGCCCCATGCCATGCGGCGGTTGTCCAAGGTGGACTCTCTATGATTCTTCCTGGATGAACTCACGATAATCCCGCTGTTGGCCGGGCCGGACACAGCTGGTCCCGGATAGATGAATGGTCTTTCCCTGGCACTCTTATGCCGCAGAGCTTCAGCTGTAGGCGGGGCGTCTGGGTCTTCGACAGGCCATTGTTGATCGCGTTGCCATGTATGCAATCGCTTGGCGCTCGGGGACGGGTACAAATAGCTCACGTCTGGCTCTGGAATACGCCCGACCGGCCAGAACGGCACCGTTCGCTCAGATGGAGACTGAAACCAGTCCATCGATCCCAGCCTCCAGCCCCACAACCTAGACCCGCTCCGTCTCATGCCGGGTCGCTGCGGCCTCCAGTTCAACTGACACGCGCTCGCCGCATTCTCCGAACACCAGGCAATAGGCCGCTTCGATCGGCATCCGCGTCGTCGCCCGCCTCTCCAAGGACTCCAAGAAGCGGCGCAATGAATGGATCTGCGGCACCGCAAACCTGAACGAAACGCTCCTGTGCTCCCGGCAGCCATCGAGCACACCGCAGGTATTCACTCTCACACGCAGACCGCCAGGTGTTCGCGTGAAATAGCACGCAAGCTTTGCCACAAGAGTTGTTCCTAGTGTGATCACCTCGTGGCGCGCCAAGGCCCCTTGAAAGCTTTCCGGAAAATCGAACTCCTGAACATTGCCGCGGGGTGAGTGATTCAACCGCCACCCTCGCTGAGTCATGTAGAAGTCGTTGACTTCCTTAAACGAATCCCATGGCAAGCCCAAGAACTGCTTCACAACGCCTCCCGTATGGAATCGAAGCCGACGAGCGCATCTTTGTACTCCAGCTGCAAACGAGTCATAAGGCGATCCTTTCCCTGCGTCGTACAGGAATGCACCAATGCAATCCCTCCGGAGAGGGTGATTAGAGTGTGCTTCACGGTGAATCCTTTTCGGCTGAGTCCAGCCAGACCGTGATAAACATCGTCTACGGGCAGACGTTCCAGGTGTGCAATCTGTCGGCAAGTCAGGCCGAACTTCGTTCGCGCCAGCACCATCAGTACCGTTCGCTCAATACTCGAAAGGCTTGCTCGTTGCGCCATGATTCAATCGATCCAATTCGAACTGTTCTTTAATGCTGCGCAGCTCTATTCGCAGTCGTGTAATATCACGATAGATGCCAGATGGATTTGCGGAGTACTTCACAGAAATACTCTGCACCGACCTTTTGTTGTCGACATATTCTTGTCGCAATTGCGCATCAGTGTACGGACGCGGTCCGCGCCTTCTGCCTACGGGGCGAATCGCAACATCGGATTCTCTGATCACCTTCTTTATCCAGTGCGGCGAGCAGTTGTAAGCTTCGGCGAGAGCTTCAGTTCCAAGACCTTGGTTGCATTCATACGCCTGCGTAATGCGTTTTCGTAACTCTGGGCCATGGATGTGGTGCGCTCGAACCTCGCTGGGAGACAGGTTCTTCAATGCCCAATCAAGGTCAAACTTCGGCACTGTGGATGTCATGAGACCATCATCTCCGATGAGTTATGGAAACCCCGCCCGTCGTTCAAAGGTGGGTTCAATGAGCAACGGGCGGGGCACTATCTCGACCGCTCGGGGGGCTTGGCGGACGAGACAGGTCATATTTTCGCTAGGCAGATCCGCGCTCAGGCGGCAAGTCTTGCTGAAAAGGGGTTGTGATCCCGCTGTCCGTCCCGGCCAGCCGGTCCGATAAGGACAGAAGATGCTCAACCATCTGCTGGTACATTCCCGCCATGTGCGCAGGGGTAGCCCCTGCGTCCTCTCCTTCGACCAGGCGCAACCAATGCGACAGCCATCGATCTGCTTCGTGAAGTAGGCGGCCTACCGCTGACCTCCGCCGGGTCACGCGAAGTGCCTCGCGAACAGAGGTTCGGATCGCGATCAGCTGGCGGGTGGTTTCAACTGGTGAGTGCACCACCTCTAGTCTAGCAACACTTTGCTGAACGCTTCGATCGGCTTAAGCCAACCCAGTGTCTGTCGCGGCCGGTCGTTGAGTTCGTCTGCGATGGCATCGAGTTCGTCCTGTGAATATCCGGATAGGTCGGTTCCTTTGGGAAGGTACTGGCGCAGCAACCCATTGGTGTTCTCGTTGCTGCCACGTTGCCAGGGCGAGCGCGGATCACAAAAATACACCGGCATGCCGGTGGCCATGGTGAACTTCCTGTGGCCGCCCATCTCGCCGCCCTGATCCCAGGTGACGCTGTTCTTGAAAACGTCAGGCAAGGTGTTCATCTTGGCGGCCAGCCGCGGGGCAACGTTCTCGGCCGTGCGATCGTGAGGAATACGCACCAGCATGACGAATCGAGTGCGCCGTTCGACCAAGGTCGCGATCTGCGATTGATTGTTCGCGCCGACGATCAGATCGCCTTCCCAGAAGCCCGGCACGGCACGGTCCTCGGCCTCGGCCGGCCGCTCGCTGATCAGGACCATGTCCTTGATCTTGCCCCGCAGCTCCGCCCCTCGCGACCGGGCCCGTCGCTTGATCCTGCCTTGGCGCAACCCCTCGGCCACCTCTGCCCGCAACGTCCCCTTCGCCTGCACGAACAACGCCTGATAAATCGCTTCATGTGACACCCAGCGAGAATGATCCATCGGATGGTCGAGCCGCAACCTGTACGCGATCTGCATCGGTGACCACTTCCTCCGCAACCCCTCATGCACCACGCGAGTCAGAAACGGCGATTTCAGCACCTTGCGTTCCTTCGGACGCTTCCGTAGTCGATCAGCCCGGCGCTGCGCAACCAACGGCGAATACGCCTCCCGTCCACCGTTGCGGTCAACCTCGCGGGACACCACCGAATGATCCCGTCCAATCCAAGCCCCGATCTCCCGAAACGACTTCCCCTGCCTCAACCCGAACGCGATCAACTCACGCTCCACCGACCGCAACGGAACACCACGCGACACGGAACACCCCTTCGCTACCCAGAACGATCATTATCCCAGCCGGTGCACTGACCATCTGAGCCCAAGGCGGTGTCCTTCGTCGGCGCTAGACCGGTACGAGCGCGGAAGGTTCGCCAGCCCAGATCGGGCGAGCCCGAGCGCCACCCTCCGCCGCGCTCGACGGCGCCGCCGGAATCGCATCACGGAGTCCACAACCGCGGAGCAGCAGCCAGAACGAGCCTCGGCGCAAGCGGGTCACTCGGACAGGGGAGAACGAGCAGTTCTTCGAGTACGTACGTCAGAGAGCCTTCTCGCTCCCACAGCAAGCCGTTGGCGTGGTCGCAACGCAACGCACCTGAGTCGTCCGGCCCCTTGATCCGGATCGCATCGACGGCACCTTCGGCAATCCAGGTGTAGGCCCCCAGGACACGGTCTAGACAGCCTTCGTCGTCGAAGGACGGCGAGAACAGCCAGCCACGAGACACCAATGCCGCCAAGTGTTCGAACGCGGGCGAATCCCAGATAGGGGCGAGCGGAGATACCGGCGCAATGGTCATCGCCGATCACGCCCGAGGCCATGCTGAGCAGCTCGACGTGCCACCAAGGCGACTCGGCTCGGAACCCTGGGGATCATGGCAGTCGACCCAATGCCGGCGCCGTCCTGCCGTAAAGCATGTCCAACAGTCGGAACGAGGGAACTGTTGCTGAGTGCGCGAAGCTGGATGCGACGTCTAGCCCAGGTACACGCGGCGGAAATTAGTGGCACGGTGACCACGGCAGCCATGACCATGAGCACAAAGGTTGGTGTTTGAAGATCAATCACCAAACCAACCTAAGAATCTCCAGGTTGGTCAGGGTAGGACACCGTGTCCTACTACACGGACGGGGGTAGGACACCGTGTCCTACCCCCGTCCGTGTGAATAGCTAGCCGCGTGGGATTTCCCGACCTACGCCGATTCGTATCGCGAGGTCGCGAAGCTTATTTGACTTCCGCGTTTCCCTAACCTGCAATTCTCGGGTTACCTGCTTGGCAAGACTTTGGTGCTGCATCCAGTCCGGCGCCATATCCTCGGTAGCCAGCAAGATTTGCAGGGCCTTGTTGTCATGCCCCATTCGCGTGTGTGCAAGGGCACGGTCGGTCATGTGCCTTGCCTGGGCGGCGAGCGGCAATCCGGTATTCTGCGGCATTTTCTTAGCTGCCCGTAACGCGGCACCGTAGTCCTCGGTGACGACGTGAACGTCCACGGTTTGCATTGCAACCTGAGAAGGTCCGAATGCCGTTTGGTAGTCATCTCGGTCATGGCCGATTCGTCGTGCAACCTCGTCGGCCTCGGCGAGTAGATCGGTGGCGGCCACAGCTCGACCATTACGCGCTGCGGCCGTAGCGGCAGTAGTAATCAGGGATCCATAGGTCGACAGATGTGGAGCCGTAACTTTTCCAGTAGGTTCAATGGATTCTGCGGTCTTCGTGGCGAGGCTTACAGCCTCCTTGTACCTTCCCGAAACAAGAAGCTGCCATGAAATCGACCCACGCAGTGTCGCCGTTAATAGTTCGTCGCCAGCACTACCGGAAAATTCGATCGAACGGCGGCCAGCGATAAATGCGGCGTCGGGCTGATGCAGATGAGCCAGTGTGCACGCGGCTACCCAGAATGTACGTGCAAGTGCATCGGCTACTTTTGGGCGCCCCTCGTCATCGGCGTCATGCAAAGTGGCCTGTAAATCCGTCAGTGCAACCGGGATCAGGCTGGTGAGCACGTCGTATTTTCCGGACCAGTACGAGCCCCATAGATACTTCGCAGTCCGCTCAGCATCGCCGACCGGAACGGGCTCGCCTTCGAATGTTCCTAGCAGGTCGCTAATATCCGTTACTGCCCTACGCAGGGCTAGGACCCCCGCGTCCTCTCCTGCCTCTGGAAACGCTTCGCGGCCGAGAAGATCTGCCACCTCTCGATCAAGGGCGCGGGCGATCCGATGAAGGCTGCCGATCTGGGCGGCGTGGCGCTGTCCCTGCTCCAGCTTGCGGATCAGGTCGACGCTCACTCCCGCAGCTGCCGCCAGTTCCTGCTGAGACATCCACCCGTCCCGCAGAGTGCGGATGCGCTCCCCGATTGTACTACCCAGCGTTTCCATATCTGCTCACTCTCAGTGTTCGAGTCGCAGGTCCATATTTCAACGGTACAGCGCAACGCTCCCGTATCGGCGGCCGAGCTGCCCTGGCCGCTCGTGTTCAACCTTTAACGAGCCCAGAGTCCTGGTCAACAGCGCTTTTCGTAACCTCGGACGACCACGGCGCGCAGGTGCTCGGGTCCTGGACAAGCTGAACAAAGTGACTCCCGAGGTTGTGGTGGCCGAGCTAGCCGACCGGGGCCTCTCCACGACTGTCGCCGAGGCTCCGGTCGTTGACGTAACCACCCTCGACGGCGCGCAGGTCCGGACACGGCTGGCCGCGACCGAGCGTGACCGGGCTGGTCTAGCCGAGGTGGACCGTCTGCTCGCCCTCACCGCTGACCTTTCGGAGGGGCGGTCTGGTTTACCCCGCGCATGGTGCGCGGGCTGGACTACTACACCGGCCCCATCTGGGAAGTCTCCGCCGAAGGCTTCCCCGGCTCGATCGCCTCGGGAGGCCGTTATGACCAGCTGGTCGCCAAGCTCGGCGGCCCGGACATGCCCGCCTGCGGCGGCTCGATCGGCTTGGAACGCATCCTCGCGATCCAGGAAGCCGAAGCGCCGGCAGCACGAGGACTCGACGTCGCGCTGACCGTACTCGGCGCGGAAGAGGAGATCGTGCGCCTCGCCGGGCGGCTGCGTGCCCGCGGGCTACGAACGGGTGTCTACCTGGGCTCGTCGGGCAAGCTCGCGAAGCAGATGAAATGGGCCAACGACCAGCACGCCCGCTGGGTCCTGCTCTACGGTCCGGATGAACAGGACACCAAGACCGTGACCGTGCGGGACATGGAGTCCGGCGAACAGAGCCAGATCCAGATCGCCGACGTCGCCGCGAACCTCGCCGAGCGGGCAGCGACGGTTTAGGCGGCCACTCGCTCGACAGCAGGAACCCCCGGCGCCATGCCTCGGCACCGGGGGTTCCTTCCTGTGTTCGGTCTCGTCTAGACGGCCTGGGTGGTCCACCACCTCCGCAGCTCACGGCCGTGGTTGAGCAGGAGGTGACCGGGCAGGACCTCGACCACGTACACCCCTCGGCAGAACACGCACGTCGTGCGTGCGCCGAGGCGGGCGAGGCCGTGACCGGACCGGCCTCGCCGCCGAGCGTCCTGCTCGGCACGGACCCGGACCACCACGTTGTCCAAGATGGCCGCCAGGACCTTCAACTCATGGTCGGCCAGACCCGTGACGCAGTCCTCGATCAGCGGCAGGTCCGCCAACCGGAGCGCGGTCTTGATCGGGTTCGGCTCCAGTGAGCTGCCGTGGCCAGCGCGGGCCGTCACGCGTCGACTCCCTTCGCGGCGAGCTTTCGGACGCTGGCACGCAGGGCCTCGACGTGCACATCGGACTCCTGCCCGACGACGGTCCACTCTCCGGTGCTCCGCGAGGTGTATCCGACCTCGACTTCGTAGAGGTCAAGTCCGTTGAGCTTGATGAACATCTTGCGGAGCTTCGTGCCGGCGGGACCGAAGTGGAACATCAGGCCGTCCTCCATGCCGATGAGGTTGCGTGCGGAGATCTCGGTCCGCAGCGCCGCCCCTAGCTGGTCCCGGATCACCTGGGGATCCGCTTCTGCCATGCGGGTTTCCTTGATCGACCGCCGAGCCTCGTCCATGTCGTCGCCTTTCTCCGGTGCTTGTTCTGCCCACTGCTCGGTCACATGGCCTTGTTCGTCGTAGCCGAAGGTCCGGACGCGATCGAATGGGAACGCCAGGAACACCGCATACCCGTTGATCCGGAAGAGACGGAAGTCGCGGGTGACGCCGAGGAACCATTGGTCCGGCTTCTGGTCGGTCCAGAATTTGGGGCCATACAGGACTTTGCGGTACACGCTGTCCCGTGGCGGCCGATTGTGCCGCTGTATCGCGAGGTGCGGGCAGAGCGTCAATGCCGCGATCGCGCAGGCTTCGTGCATGGGCGGATCGCCGTAGGTGCGCAGGAACATCGACTGGAGGCCGCCGAGGAACGCGACCTCGGGATCGAGTTCGTTGGCGCAGAGGCCGCACAGTCCGCTTTGGGCGCTCTCGATTGCCCGTATGTCGCTGACGAGGGTGAAGTCCACGTGTACAGAGCTGTCACCCTGGTCGTGCTCGTTCATCCACGGGACGGGCAATCGCCTCTGCGGATCGATGGGTCGCGCCGCTAGCGCGGGTGGTAGTGCCGGATGCATGTGATTCCTTTCGTGACCTGTCCGGGCCGTCCACAGTCCCCTGTGGACACCGCACGTCTGCCTCTCCGGGGAGAGGCAGACGGCGGAATCCACGCGGAACGAATCAGGACCGCTTGCGGACCCGGCTCACCACGGCGTCCATACGCCTGCTCGTGTCCGGATCACCCAGCACCTCGACGATGGCGCCGTGAAGGTGGGACCGGCAGCTGTACACCCCTCCTTCGTCGTTGTCGATGTCCGCGACCCAGTAGGTGGCCTCCTTGCCGCACGGCCTTTTCTTCTCCCAGAAGAAGGATTCGACCTGGCAGGGTTCGTCAACCACGGCGGCCTCCTCGATGGAGCCTGGTGTTTTCCCCCGCCAGGAAGCTCTCCAGGAACACTTGACCGTCCGGAGTGGTCCGCTGGGCGTGCAGGTCGATCGTCCATCGCGTGAGAGCTTCCCGTAGTAGCCGCGTGGCGATCCCCGCGCGGCGTTGGTCGGGGCGGACCTGGATCGCGATCTCCCCTGCGAGCACGTAGGGCACCATGTCTTGGGGATAGTGGTTCAGAATCCCTGTGAGAACACCACTTTCGTCCCGAAAGAGCAGGCAGTTCACGTAGGCTCCGCTGCCGAACTCTTCCTTGGGCAGCACGCCCTTGAAGTACCTGATGCCGTGATCACCGGCGGATGGGTACTGGCTGGCCTGAGCAGGCCATGAGAACGCGAACTGGTGTTGCACAAGCCGCGCTACCAGGTCCTCGTGGCTCACTGTGCGCCTCCATCGAGGGCGACCGAGCCCATACGCCACGTCGGACGGCACGACTGTTTCTCGTTGGCGTGACTGCACTTCATCCGATCCAGGATGACCGTCCATGTCTCGCTGTCCTCGGCGAAGACGAAGACTGGCTCGCCTTCCAGCTCGGCCACGTGCAGGTCGCACCAGAAGCTGTACACGCCGTCGTGGACAGGCGCGATGTTGTCCGCGAACGAACGGAACAGGTCAGCGAGCTGTTGCCGAGGAACGGAACGGATCTCGAATCCTTGATCGTTGACGGTCGCCGCGTCCTCGAACCGGCCGCGCACCGTGCACAAGCCGTCGCCACGATCGAGCACGGACCCGGTCAGGCTCATTGTTCCGATCTCGAACGCGTACGACTCGCCCGGAATCTGATTCGGCACCTGCGGCATCAGCCCAACCCCCTCTTGAGAGCGTCGATGTTGATTTCGCCGCGCTTGACCCTGTCCATGAGATCGCGGATTCGCTCGACCGATTCGTCGGACAACGAAGTGTCGTCTCCTCCGTCGTCCACCCCGCCGAGGAACACTGCCGTCCCGTAGTAAAACTGATTCAGCCTCAGGTTGAGGCCGTACACGAGGATGGTGGCGTACTCATTGACCATCGGCAGATCGATGTTCATTCCGTTTTCATCGACGTACATCGCGGCGCTGTTGCCTTCGGGTCCCAGGCGTACGACGTCCACGTTGTCGCAGTTGATTACCGCGCTAAGCGCTTCCAACAGATGGTCGCTGGTAGCAGGGAACCGCTGTTCTTTCACGGCGCCGTCGGGAGTGACCACGAGGCCACGGAGTTCGTTCACTGGAAGACCTCCTCGACCTGCCACGCCCAGCCGAGGCCGAACGCGTACAACCCGTCGTCGTCGGGCTGGATCACAGCAAAGGGTTCGTGCGGCATCTCCGGAACGAACACGAGCACGTAGCCCTCAGGCGACCACTCGCAAATCGGGGACTCATCGTCGTTCTCGGTGATCCCGTTCATCCAGGCCACGACCTGCTCGGCGATCGCCTTGGGGAACAACGGCTCGATGTTCTCGCCGATGCCCCACGGTTCACGCAGATACGCCTGGAAGCGCGGAGTGTCCGTTTGTTCCTCTATATCGATGAACACGGTTGCTAGCACGGCGATTGCCGTGCTGTCAGTGCAAGTCATAATTGTCCGGGTCCTGTTCTGTGTATGGGTAACGAGGACCCTCACGACCACACGATGAACACACCACAGCAATCACGCAGGCCGTTGTGCGGGCACGATGCGGCAAGCGTGGTTATGCGGTATGCCAACGAAAAGCATGGTTGTGAAGGCTGTCCGGGCCTTGCGCCCACCGTATGGGCACCTCTTAATCGTAGGTGCGCCATCGCAAAACGGACAACAACCGCAACCCGAATGTCCGGACGGGGGCCGACTGCTCTGACCGTGAAATGGGGACGGCCCCCGGGCGTGCACACGGGGGCCGTCTGCCGCAACCCATACACAAATGGCCCGGACAAGGTCATTCACCAGGATCCGACAGAGAACACTCTAGCGCGTCCGTCCTCTGACGCGAAACCTGCGTCTCAGCGATGCTCGGCGTGAGGATCGCTCGATGACCTGTCGCGGTTGATCCGCCAATGGGATTCGCTGTACCCATGCGCCTTGGCCGAACCGGCGCCGGCATCACCTCGGGAGTCCGGCAAGCCGCCGTCACCGGTGACTTGCCGGACCCCCAAACAGAACCGCGAGAAACGACGGAATCTTTCTAACCTCTGTCCGGGCCGAATCAGAGATCCCGCCGATGCCCCCTACAGCACTCGCGACCCCGACACCTCTACCCGCGTCAACCTGGGCTGGAGGTGCGTCTCAGATGCCGAACGCCTTCCTGCCTCTCAGGCGACGGCGGCCTTCCTGCCCGCCTGCCGTTGCTTCGGCACTGCGGGAGGTGTCGCCTTCTTACGGCGATGAGCGCGAACCGTCGACGCGCTCGATGCCGGGTCCTCCAGTTCGGCACGGATGGAGACCTCGGTCGCGTAGGCGCGGCTGATCCGCACCCCCTTCGCGAGGTAGCCTTCCGCGTTCTTGTAGTCGGAACGGTTGTCCAGCCTGACGTAGCTGACGACCCGGCCACGCCGCAGGCCGATGAGGAACCGTTCCCGTTTCTTGGCCTTGCACCGGCTGCACACGAATGTCTTCTCGTGTGTCGCCTCCGGGTCGCTGTAGGCCTCAAGCAGTGGAACGTCGTCCTCGTGCGGGAAGGCGTGCCCCTTGCGGCATTTCGCGAACGTCGGATTGCTGCGCAGGTACTCGTCTGGGTCGGTGACCTGCTCGTCATCGTGCGATGCCATGGTGTCCAATCGCGGTTGTGCTCGGCTCATTTCGTCCGCCGCCGTGACTTGCCGGTCTTCGCGGTCCCTGGCACGGGGAGGTGTGCCAGGTTCTCCCACGACGGATCGGCCATCGTGGACCAGACCTCGTTGAACCAGCGCTCGTAGGCGGACCTGGGAACTACGCCTCGAGTACCGAGGTCGTCCCAGCCGTTGTCCCTGGCCCACTCCCGGACAGCCCGGCGAGCCTCTGAGAACCGCCGGGTGGTTTCCCTGCTCAAGGGACGCGGCGGATCCATCCACCACTGCTGACCTTGCGCGGGAACCGGCGTAATGACCGGCAGCGGCCCGCCGGAGCGGCCGTCGGCCACCGGCTGTCCATCTTGGCTGGTCTCGTCCTCTTTCAGCCGCCGGGCAGCCTTCGTCCAGAAGGCCATCACCGTGTCGAAGCGCTCGACCTCGTCCGGCCGCAGCCACCGCGTGTAGGTCTTGCGACCGTAGGCGAAGGTGCGCTTCCGCCAGCCTGTCGTCCACTCCGCGAAGTCCCTGTCGATCCTCGCGGCGTTCTCGTCGCCAAGGTCGATGACGTAGGACCGGGCGCCCACCTCGAACGTCCGGGCCGTGGTCGCCTCACACGAGGAGTCCACGTCATCGACATAGCTGACGATGGTTTCGATCTTCTGTGCCATCTCTCTCCCGGCTACGTCTCGGCGCCGTCTTGGCGGCGCTTCAGCTGGACCACGTTCTCCGGATCGCCCTGGTCGGTGGCGACATCGGCCACTGTGTCCGGACCAGGTGGATCGGAATGTTCCTGGTCGTATTGCCGGCGGATCTGCGCGGGAACGCGCCCGCGGGCGCTGACTGGCAGCTTCCGCCGTAGCGCCCACGCCCTGATCGTGGCGTCGTCCGCTTCGTGCGGCTCTCCTTTCCCTCGATCGCGGAGGAGGCGGCAGACCACCCCTGCCTCGTCCGCGTCGAGATCCACTTCGTACATCGTGGCGGCCGTGGGGCCGCCGGGGGATGAGCGCTGGTCGTCGTCTTCGTTCATGAAGACGATCAGCGTTCTCTGGCGGGTCACCATGTGAGGCAACACTCCCTGTCGGGGATTCACTCATTGTGTTGTTCCATTGCGTTGCGAGGGGTAATGGGAGTTTTACAAGGTGATGATCAACCCGGCAACCGAATGAAGTGCCGTTACACGATCGGGTGATAAACGTCCAGATTCTGTATCTGGAGAGTAAGCGGCGCGACGGCCTTGGGGGAGATCGGCCGCCGCGCCACTTACTTTCTCGCAGGTACTCCGAATGGAGCAGTTGTACTCAGATCGGGTGTGCGGAGCGGATCACCCGATCGGCCGCATGGTCACGCCGCCACCGGTAGCTCACCAGGCGACTTGAACCGCAGCTCGACGCCCGTGGGATCGAACGCGTGACCGGTGCGGCCGACCGGCATGATCGTCACCGCCATCAAAGTGTCGAGAACAAATCGCTTGACGCTCAACGGCTGCGAATTCCACAGCTTAGCCACGTCTCTCACTTCGATAAACTGAACGAGAGGGGATTCCACAGCGGCGGCGTCCCGAATCTGCTGGTCGATCGCCTCCAGTCGAAGCAGGCCCAATTCAGTCCCTCTCAACATCTGAGATCGTGTGATCTGGCCGCGAATCCGGTCTTCGGCAAGTCCATCCAACTCGATCCGAATAGCGTCCGCCTCCGCCCGAAGCGCACCCAGATCCACGACGGGTACCTTGTCGGCCTCGAAGACGAACTGCTCGACAAGCCCGCGATCCCTGGCGATCCGTTGAAGAAGCGTCGCCTGCACGAGGGCGTCGAGGTGCGCGGCGTTCCGCGTCAAGTGGGAACTGGCCTTGCACTTGTACCGGGGCGAGCGGTCGCCGATGCCGACGTTGCACGTCGTGCCGTCCAGATGGATGCCGCACCCGTAGATGCCCGACCCGAGCCAGCGCGGGGCCGGTCCCTGTGGATTGCAGCGACGGGACGGATCGGTGAGCAACCGGACCACGGCCCGGAACACCTCCGGGTCCACGATCGGCTCGCCAGGGAGCTTGCCGACTTCCTCCCCGTTGTAGACGAGGACGCCCATGTTCCGTCGACGCAACAGCAGTTGACGCAGCGCCTCCGCCGTCATCGGCAGCCCTGTACTCGTCAGCACTCCGGCGTCTCGCGCCTCGGCCGCCAGCGAGGCCAGGGTCCACGGCTTCCTCGTCTTCTTGTTCAGCTGAAGCACGCGCGTCGAGGCATACGCCAGGAAGTCGGACTCGACCTCAAGCGGGGTGACTCCGTCCTGCTCGAACCCGAAGGGCCGGATTCCGCCGCCGTGCTCGCCCGCGATGGCCTTCCGCTCCCGGCCGAGAGAGACGCGACGGGAGGTGTCCCGCGACGACTTGTTCGCGAACGCCACCATGGCGCGGGCGAGCGTGATCTCGGCGTCAGTTCCGCCGTCGGTGAGGGTCAAGCTCCCCGTAAGGGACCTGACGTTGATCTTCTTGGCCTCGGCCACGTCGATCAGGTCTTCGAGATCCCGCGGATCACGCAGCACCCGATCCAGGTCCTCGGCCAGCAGGCCACTCGCGACACCCGACTTCAGATCCCGCAGGATGCCCCTGTAACCGGGCCGAATGACGCGCATCACAGTAGAGCCGTCGGGAAGGGTGACCTTGCGGCGCTTGAACGCTGAGGCCGGTCGGGCTTTGCCGGTCCGGGGGTCGACGTCGTTCTCGACCACGACCTTCACGACCTGCCAGCCCCACCGGTCAGCGAGTTCGCGAAGCCTCCGCTCCCGATCGCCGAACGTCCGGCCAGTGCCGTCCTCGTTCAGATCCTCCTGCCGCAGGTCAGAGAGCCGTAGGTAGATGATTGCCTGTGTAATGACTGTCCGGGTCATGACACGGACAGTCACAAACCTGGTGTGTCATAAACAAGTTGTCGGCCTAACCGTCCTCGCCACTCACGAGCCTTTCGTGACACTCCCAGGTACGGGAAAGGCCCCTTCCCGAGCGGTGAAGGGGCCTTTCCCGTATTCCGTGAGCTCAGGTGGCCTTGATGCCCGCGGCGGCGAAGTCGGCCTGCTGGGCGGGCTGCTGCAGGTACTGCCGGAACGTCTGCGAGGCGCGCATCTGGACCTCGTCGATGTTCTTGCCCGCGAGCCCGACGAGCGGGTAGTCGGCGGACCGAGCGGTCGCGACCGACTGGGCAGGCGAACCGACCAGCTCGGGCTTGGCGGTGTTCAGCTCGGTCACCCAGTACGAGGACTCGGGGATCCAGGCTGCGGGGAGACCGCCGATGGAGTCCAGGTTCGTCCGCCCGACGAGGCCGTCGAGGACGGAAGCGGAGGACAGCGCGTCGATCTGGATGATCACGCAGTGGTCGCGGACCACGGTCGCGGCGTTGTTCCACCGCTCGGCCGCCGCCCGGAGGGGCTTCTCGATGCTGGGGGTGACGACGACCCGCATCGGGGTGTCACCGGCGCTGCAGGCCTTGGCCTGGGCTTCGGCGCGGGTGTTGAGCTCCCCGTCCGCCCAGTTCCAGCCGAACACGCCGACCGCGACCAGGACCAGGAGGACCAGGCAGGCGATGGGCCATTTGGCGATGCGGCGTCGCGGGGCCTTTTTCCCGACGATCCGGTGCGAACCGGTCGCCTCGCCGCGTCCCTCGAGCCGCTTCGGCGGGTCGAGGGGGTGCGGCACCGGCTCCTCGGCCACGCTGTGTCGCCCCATCGTTGTCCTTTCGAAACGTGCGCGCTCGCGCTGCGTATGCAATCAAACCGTTATCACTCTAACAGGGGAGGATGTTACGGGGAATGCGACGACTCACAGTTGTTTTCCGCGTGTCGCGGGCGCCTTCTTTAGCTCGGTGAGCAGTCGTTGGCAATGCGCTATCAGGTGCTCACGCAGCGGCGCGGCCCGGCGGGCGAAACCGGCCTGGGCGCGAGCGTACTCGGCCCGGCCTTCCGGGCTCTCGATCGGCACCGGCGAGTACCCGAACGCCGCGAGGTCGTAGGGGCTCGCCCGCATGTCCAGCTCCCGGATGTCCGCCGCCAGCTCGAAGCAGTCCCCGACCAGCTCGGCGGGGACGAACGGGTCGAGTTTGTAGGCCCACTTGAAGAGGTCCATGTTGGCGTGGAGGCAGCCCGGCTGCTCGAACTCGATCTGGTTCTCCCGCTCCGGCCGCAGCGTGTTGCGCGGCCGGGCGGGCTCGGTGAAGAACCGGAACGCGTCGAAATGTCCGCACCGGATCTCCAGCGACTCGACGACGCCGTCCGTTCCGGCCGAACCGAGCCGGAGCGGAAGTTGTGAGTGACGAACCTCATTCGCCGATTCCCGGTAAACCATTGCCCATTCATGAAGCCCGAAACAACTGAGCCTCGGCGCACGGGACGCGGTCGCGGAAAGCAGGCCGAGGACGAATTCGGCGGTCTTGGCCCGGCCCTCGGTGAAACCCGCCGGATCGAGCACGACACCGTCCGGCGTCTCGACGTAGCTCTTCCGCTCCAGGAACCGGTGTGCGGACCGGCCTTCGAGCGCGAAGCCCGGCCCCGGCTGCCAGCGTTCGACGTGTCCGGGACGGTGCGAGTAGTAGCTGAAGAGGAAGTCGAGCACCGGATGCTTCTCGCCCCGCGAGCGGCGGCGCTGGTGCGGTGTCGTCCAGCGCCGCATCCGGGTGACGTGGTCGTCCTCCCGAGCCCGCCAGACGGACTCGGGAAGGACGATCAGGCCGGTCATGACATGACGTGGGTACCGTCGCGGACAGTTCCCACGTATTCCTCGACGAGGTCCTCCAGCGCGACGACGCCGACGGCCGCTCCCGCCGGGCTCAGCGCCCGCGCCAGGTGACTGCCTTCCTTGCGCATCGCCGACAACGCTTCGTCCAGCCGGGCATCGGCGTGCAGTTCGGTCAGCGCACGCGTCTTGTCCGACGGGACCACGGTCGTCGGGTCCTCGCCCACGAGGTCGAGGATGTCCTTGACGTGGATGTATCCGGTCAGCGTCCCGTCGTCGGTGCACACCGGGAAGCGCGAGAACCCGGTCGAGGACACCGCGCGCTCGACGTCGCCCAGCGTGGGCGAGCAGGGCAGTGTGGTGAGCTGCGCCGTCGGGACCAGGACGTCGGCCACCGTCTTCTCCACCGACGACAGCGTCTTGCTGAGCCGCTGGTGCTCGGAGTGCTCCAGCAGCCCCTCACGCCGCGACTCGCTGAGCAGTTCGGCGAGCTCGTCGGAGGTGTAGGCGGTCTCGAGCTCGTCCTTCGGCTCCACCTTGAACAACCGCAGCAGGGAGTTCGCCACGAAGTTCAGCAGCCAGATGAAAGGATTGGCGATCTTCACCCAGGCCACGTGCACCGGGACCAGCCACAGGGCCAGCCGCTCCGGCTCGGCGATCGCGAGGTTCTTCGGCACCATCTCGCCGATGAGGACGTGCAGGATGGTGATGAACGCCAGCGCGATCGCGAACGAGATCGGATGCAGCAGGACCTCGGGGATCCCGAGCAGCTCGAAGAAGCCGGCCAGCTGATGCGCGATGGCTGGCTCGCCCAGCCGTCCCAGCAGCAGCGAACAGATCGTGATGCCGAGCTGCGCGCCCGCGAGCATCAGCGAGACGTTCTTGCTCGCGTTGATCACGATCTTGGCGCGGGTCTTTCCTTGCTCCAGCAAGGCCTCCAGCCTGTCGCGCCGCGACGAGATCAGCGCGAACTCGGCGCCGACGAAGAACGCGTTGGCCAGCAACAGGACCACGACGAGGAAGATGTTGAACCAGTCGCTCATCGGGCGGGCTCCTGCTCGGCGGAAGTGGCGGTCTCGCTGACCCGGCGGACTTCGACCTCGGCGATGCGGAGACGGTCCATTTTGGTCACCGTGAGCCGCCAGGCGTCGAGGTCGGTGGCGTCGCCGGGGGAGGGGATCCGCCCGAGCCGCTCGAGGATCAGCCCGGCGATGGTCTCGTAGTCGCCGTCGGGCATCCGGAAGCCGGTCTCGTCGGTGACTTCGTCGGCGCGAAGCTGCCCGGAAACGAGCCAGTTGTCGGCGCCGACCTGCTGGGAGGAGGGCGCTTCCCGGTCGTCGTGCTCGTCGCGGACGTCACCGATGATCTCCTCGACGACGTCCTCCAGCGTCACCAGTCCCGCGGTGCCGCCGTACTCGTCGACGACGATCGCGAGCTGGAACCGGGAATCGCGCAGCCGGTTGAGCAGTGAGTCGCCCGGCAGTGATTCGGGCACGGTCGGGATCGGCCGCATGACCGAGCCGATCCGCACCGTGGCGCGTTGCGCGGCCGGGACGGTGAACGCCTGCTTGATGTGCACCGCGCCCTGCACGTCGTCGAGGTCCTCGGTGTAGACCGGGAAACGCGAAAAGCCGGTGCGGCGCGAGATCTCGATGAGGTCGGAGATCGTGTCGTCCACGGTCAGCGATTCGAACTGGACGCGCGGCGTCATCAGCTCGTCGGCCGTCCGCTCGCCGAAGCGGAGCGACTTGTCCAGCAGTTCGGCCGTCGACGTGTCGAGCGTGCCGCTTTCGGCGCTGGAACGCACGATCGAGCCGAGTTCCTGCGGCGACCGGGCCGAACGCAGTTCTTCCTGCGGTTCGACACCGAACTTGCGGACCAGGAAGTTGGCGCTGTTGTTCATCAGGGTGATGAGCCAGCGGAAGAGCGACGAGAACCGCGAGTGGTACCCCGCGACGGCGCGCGCGGTCTGCAGCGGCCGCGCGATCGCGAGGTTCTTCGGCATCATCTCGCCGAGGATCATCGACAGCGACGTCGCCAGGATCAGCGCGACCGCCAGCGACACGCCGTTCGCGACGCCTTCGGAGAACCCGATGGCGGTGAACAGCGGGTGCAGCAGGTCACCGATCACCGGTTCCGCGAGGTAACCGGTGATCAGGGTGGTGATGGTGATCGCCACCTGCGCGCCGGAGAGCTGGAACGAGAGTGTGCGGTGCGCCTTCTGCACGGTGTGTGCGCGCTTGTCGCCGACCTGGCGGACGTTCGCGTCGACCGTGCTGCGCTCGAGCGCGGTGAGGGAGAACTCGGCGGCGACGGCGAGGCCGGTGCCGACGGTCAGCAGGAGGAACAGGAGAATGCCGAGAACGGCGAACAGGATTTCCATCATTTCCTGCCGGCGGGGACGGGGTCGGCAGGAAGGTCCTTGGAACAGCCGGGTGTGCCACCCGGCTCGATACTGTCACCAGGTGACTGCGCGTCGCGCACGAAAAGAGTCACTCCTCAATCGGGATCAACAGACACCGCCGCTGTACTGCGGCGATAGGACAATCTTAACGCGTTCCCCCGGCCGCGCGGGCGCGGTGCCGCCGCACGCTCTCCTCGACCAGGTCGAGGACGGGGCCGAGATCGTCGCCCGGCTGGCCCATCGCGAGGTGCGAGACGAGCCCTTCGAGGACGAGTTCGAGGTATGCGGTCAGGACGTCGACGTCGACATCGTCGCGCAGGATCCCGGCGTCGCGCTGGCGCAGCAGGCGGCGGCGGGTCGCGGCGGTCAGCTGCTGGGACCGCTCGGCCCAGCGGGCCCGGAACTCGGGATCGGTGCGCAGCCGCCGGGAGACCTCCAGGCGCGTGCCGAGCCAGTCGGCGGGGTGCTCGCTGCGGTTCGACAGCAGGTCGCGCATCACCTGGACGAGGCCCTGCTCGGCGACGACGTCGGCCATGCGGACCGCGTCGTCCTCGGCCAAGGCCAGGAAGAGGGACTCTTTGTCACGGAAGTGGTGGAAGATCGCGCCGCGGGAAAGGCCGGTGGCCTCCTCGAGCCGCCGTACAGTGGCACCCTCGTAGCCGTAACGTGCGAAGCACACGCGGGAACCGTCGAGGATCTGGCGCCGGCGTGCGTCGAGGTGATCCTGGCTGACCCGTGGCATCCTGGAATCCTGTCACCGGGGACCCGGTTAATGCAATCCGTACGTACGTACTGTGACCAGTTCGCGGGATGATTGATCCGTCCGGGAACCTTGCGGCCGCGAAACACGTCCGAACACTCGGCCGGATCGGCTGACACGCCGTCGGCCACTTGGCTACTCTTTGTCCATCACGGTGAGTGAGTGCTGAGGGGAAGGTGCGGGCGTGAACATCATCGGCGACGCCGCGAGCGCGATCAAGGCCGTCTGGGGTGACCTGACCACGCCGAAGGAACCGACCGTTTACGGCGGTGGGGGCGGCGGAGGCGGCGGGTTCGAGATGAGCCCCGAGGAGCTGAAGACCGTCATCGGGCTGTGGGAAGACGAGCTGAAGAAGGTCGTCGACGACGGCGACAAGATCGACCTCATCGTCGGTGACCTGATGCCGCCGGGTCAGGACGAGGCCAGCTCCAGCTACGTCGACTCCGGTGTCGAATCCTTACTCGGCCTGCAGAAGCAGAACGAATCGATGAGGGCCTACATCGAGGGTTACATCGCGAAGCTCGAGATCGCCCGGACGAAGATCATGGCCACCGACCAGGCCAACACCCTGCGCACGACCTGAGGATGCCGAACGTGTTGAGGAATCGCGCCGCGGTGGCGGCGCTCGTGCTCGTTTCCGTCGTGGTCGCCGGCTGTACCGGCGAGACTCCCGGGACGGCTACGCCTACTCAGGGAACCTCTCCGTCGTCGGGGTCGTCCGCCGCGCCGGAGGACCCGGACGTGCCGAAGGTGGCGAATCCGCTGGACGCTTCGGCGTACGTCGGTGACGTCTGCAAGCTGCTCCCGCCTGCCGCGGCCGCGGAACTGGGGTTCACCGCGCCCGGTGAGTCGAAGGGCGAAGGCAGCAATCCCGGTTGCAGCTGGCAGATTCGCGGCAAGGCCGACAGCCTGCTGATCATCCTCGGCAGCGGCAACCGTGAAAAGGGCATGGGTGGCCTGGCCGGACTGCACAAGGCCAAGAAAGCCGGGCAGCTGAGGTTCCTGGAGCCAGGTCCGGACGTCGACGGCTATCCGACCGTCTACTACGGAATCCAGGATCGGCGAGCGGGTGGCAACTGCGACCTCGCGGTGGGCGTCGCCGACGATCTGTCGATCAGCACCCTCGCCAAGGGCTACGACAACGAGCAGGATTCGTGTGGGAAGGCGCAGAAACTCGCGTCGGCCGTGATCAAGACACTCAAGGGGGCATGAGGGTGGACGGCAAACAGATCTACGAAAACTTCACCCAGGGCGACACCCGCAACCTGCGCACCGCGGCCGACCGCGTCGCAGAACTCTCGGACGCCTACGTCGAGCGTGGCATGGCCATCAAGTCGCTGCAGTCGCGGATGTCGGCGTCCTGGACGGGTTCGGCCGCCGACGCGGCCAACGCCGGTGCCGGCCCTCTCGAGCAGGCCTTCAAGGAGACGGCGGACCCGCTGTTCACCACCAAGGCCTCGGTCATGACGCAGGCCGACAGCTTCGACGACTCCGGGCAGACGGTCGTCCCCGTTCCGCCGAAGCCGGACAAGCCCAACCCTTGGACCACCGGCCTCAAGGGCGCGATCCCGATCGCCGGGCCGTTCATGGTCAACAACGACATCAAGAACTACCAAGAGGGCGTCGCGAAGCACGAGGCGGCGAACCAGAACAACGTCCGGGTGATGGACCAGTACGACTCGGTCACCAGCAGCACGAGCGCGAGCCTGCCGACCGACTACGGCGTGCTGAAGAACGACGGTGCGAACGTGAGTGTGAAGGTCGGCGATGGGCCCGGCCCGATCGATCCGCCGCCCTACATCCCGCCGAAGCGCCCCACGAAGCGCGGCGGTGGTGACGAGAACGACGGCACCGACACCAGCGGCACGGACAGCAACGGCACCGACCGGAATCACACCGGCGGCAACGACCAGAACCAGAATCAGAACCAGAACAAACCGGGCACCGGCGAGGACCGTCCCGGAGGATCGAAGGACCGGCCAGGTCCGGAGATCACGACGCCGACCCGGAAGCCCGGTCCTGGCGACACGACGCTCCCGTCCGGTGGCGGCAAGGGCAAGCCCGGCGGCGGGACCACGGAGATCCCGGGCCGGAATCCCGGGCGCGGCACCGGCGACCCGGAAGACGTCCTCGGCCTGACCAACGGCCTCAACCAGAACTACGGCCCCGGTGGCGGCGGGCCCAACCAGCCCGGAACCGGCGGTGGACGCAACCTTCCCGGGCCCAACACGGCCGCGGGCAGGCTTCTCGGCGGCGAAGGTGGCACCGGTGGCCGCGCGGGCGGTCCCGGTGGGCCGGGTGGACCCGGTTCCGGTGGCCTCGGCTCGGGCAGGGGCTCCGGTATGGGCGGCCTCGGCGGCGGTATGGGTGGCGCCGACCTGGCGGGTGGCCGTGGAGGAGCGGGCCGCGGCGGCGGTCAGATGGGACCGATGGGCGCGGGCGGCAGGCGTGCCGAAGGCGACGAGGACGACGAGCACCAGCGTCCCGACTACCTGATCGAGGCCGACCCCGACGCGATCTTCGGCACCGACCAGCGGACCAGCCCGCCGGTCATCGGCGAGTAGCGGATGACCGTCAGAACAGGCCGGGTGGACGTCCCGGTCGAAGCCTTGGCGGTGCTCGCCGAACGCGAACGCGTCGGCGACCTGCACATCACGCTGCGTCCCGAACCGCGCTGGCTGTCCAGGACGGCCCGCGCGGAGGCGGACAAGCGAGTGGAAGCCGCCTTGGCGCAAGCCGGGCTGCTGGACTCGAGCGGCCGCGCGTCGGTCGACTTCCTGGACTGGCTTCCGGTGCTCACGAAACCGGCCATCGAGTACTACGGCTGGGTGAACGCCGGCGGCCAGACCTACGGCGTCCTCGCCGCGTCGCTGGGCATGCAGGCGGTGCTGGCGGTGGCGTCCGGCGACTGGGTCGGGCTGCAGGAGATCGACCGGCGACGGCTGCCCGAAACGCTGATCGAACAGTTGCCGCCCGTTCCCGCGGGCGGTGGCAGGCTTCGCACGGTCCGGGCGTACGAGCTCGAAGAGGCGGCGCGGCGTGGCCCGGACACGCATTCACTGCCGCCGGTGATCGCGGACATCGTCAGCCTCGTGCAGCGGCCGGTCGAGGGGAGCGGCGAGCTCTACGTCGGCAAGCGGGACGAAGTCGGCAGGCACGTGGCTGTGGAAGATCCGCTCCACTTCGCCGACACCGACTGGGGCCGGTACCTCAGCTACACGACCGGGCAAGGCAACGACGCGGTGGTCCACA
The DNA here is from genome assembly GCF_046549075.1 of Amycolatopsis sp. lyj-84. Lineage (NCBI taxonomy): Bacteria > Bacillati > Actinomycetota > Actinomycetes > Pseudonocardiales > Pseudonocardiaceae > Amycolatopsis > Amycolatopsis sp. lyj-84. The sequence goes on along the minus strand of NZ_JAJPWO010000001.1, from coordinate 326,767 downwards.
TCGGACCCGCCGGACCTCCGGAGCTGGCGGACGCGCTTCGGCACGTTTCCAGCACTCTGGGCGGCTAGCGACCGGCAAGTACGTGAAGGCCCCCTTCATTGCGTCTAGCGCAGGGAAGGGGGCCTTCACGTACTCGGGTCAAAGAAACCGCGCGCATCGAGTCTTCGTTCCGGGCTATTGTGACAGCGCTGTTGTATTTCTGGCGGGTCTGGGAGGACGAGGACATGACACGGCTGTATCCGGAGATCGAACCGTACGACCACGGGATGCTCGACGTCGGCGACGGGCACCTCGTGTACTGGGAGGTCTGCGGGAACCCCGACGGCAAACCGGCCGTCACGCTGCACGGCGGTCCGGGAACCGGCTGCAGCGCGGGCCTGCGCCGCTACTTCGACCCGGCCAAGTACCGCGTCGTGCTGTTCGACCAGCGGGGTTGCGGCCGGAGCACGCCGCACGCGGGCGAGCCCGAGGCGGATCTTTCCGCCAACACCACCGACCACCTGCTCGCCGACATGGAGAAACTGCGTGAGCACCTCGGGATCGAGAAGTGGCTGATCTTCGGCGGATCCTGGGGTTCCGTGCTCGCGCTGGTCTACGCCGAGCGGTATCCGGACCATGTCTCGGAGATGGTCCTGATGGGCCTGGCCACCGGGCGCCGGAGCGAGACCGACCTGCTCACGCGCGGCCTCGGTGGCGTCTTCCCCGAGGCGTGGGCCACGTTCCGTGACGGTGTTCCCGAGGCGGACCGAGACGGCGACCTGGCGGCGGCGTACCTCGAGTTGCTGATGGACCCGGACCCTGCGGTGCACGAGAAGGCGGCGGCCGCATGGTGTGCCTGGGAGGACGCGATCATCCCGACTTCGCCGCCGTACAAGAGTTTCGAGACGCCGAAGTTCCGGCTCGCCTTCGCCAGGCTGGTCACGCACTACTGGAGCCAAGGGTCCTTTTTGGACGAAGGCGTGGTCCTGCGGGAGGCCGAGAAGCTGGCCCACATCCCCGCCGTGCTCGCCGAAGGAAGCCTCGACCTGGGCAACCTCATCGGTACCCCGTGGGAGCTCGCGCACGCCTGGCCGGGCAGTGAACTGGTCGTCATCGACGAGGTCGGCCACAGCACGCAGGACGAGCCGATGCGTGAGGTCCTCATCGGCGCCACCGACCGCTTCGCTTCCTGAGTCCGCATGAAGGCCCCCTTCCCTCAGCTGAGCCGAGGGAAGGGGGCTTTCACGCGCACGGTCAGGGAATGACGAGAACGGGGGCGGTTTCGGGTGCGGTGGCGGCGTCCGAACGGGTGGTTTCGGCGAGTCGCAGGCCGGTGGTGCGCGGAGCGATCCGGTCCAGGTTCCACGAACTCAGCAGCAGCGCCACCTTCGCCCGCATCTCGGTCCGGAGTCGCAGGAAGGAATCGGCGGGGTCGGCGCCGACCTGGCCGAGCAGGAGCCACCAGGCCCACGCGGCGGCACCGGCGTTGGCGACGAAGTCCGGGATCACCGGGATGCCACGGGCCTCCAGGCCCGCTTCGGCGTCGGGCGTGGTCGCCGCGTTGGCCGCCTCGATGACGACCTTCGCCTTGACCGAGCCCTGGTTCGCGGCGCGCAGCGCGTAGGAGATGGCCGCCGGGACGAAGATGTCGGCCTCCGTCGCCACGATCTCGTCGCGGGGGAGCAGTTGGACGTCCGCTGGGAGCCTGCTCCGGTCGATCTCGCCGTACGCGTCACGCAGTTCCAGCAGCGCCGGGATGTCGAGGCCTTCGGGCCGGTACAGCGTCCCGGCCGCGTCGGCGACCGCGACGACCCGCATGCCCGCTTCGTGCAGGTACCAGGCCGCGCCGCCGCCCATGGTGCCGATGCCCTGCACGGCGACCGTGGTCTTGCCGGCCTGCCACTCCCACGCGTCGGCGACGCCGAGACAGGCCTGTGCGACGCCGTAGCCGCCGATGACGTCGCCGAGCAGGAGCCCGCCGGGGACCGGGGTGGTCAAACCGGCCTGCACGCGGCGAAGGGTCTGCGACGGATCGGCCGAACGGCGGATCGCGGCGTGGTACGACTGCTCGAGCCCCAGCTTCGCGAACACCTCGTCGATCAGATGCTGCGGCACGCCGAGGTCCTCGGCGGTCACCCAGTGGTTGTCGATCCACGGCCGCAGGAACGAGCAGAACCGTTCCAGCACACCGAAAGCCCGCTCGTCCTTCGGATCGAAGTCGATACCGCCCTTGGCCCCGCCGACCGGCAGGCCGAAGGTCGCGGTCTTGTTCGCCATCCCCCTCGCCAGGTCCTCGACCTCGGACATCGTGCAGCCCGCGCGCATCCTGGTCCCGCCGGTCGCGATACCGGAGACCAGGCTGTGCACTACGAGGTAGCCGGTGGCACCGGTGACGGGGTCGGTCCAGATGAGCCTCATCAGCGGTTCGGCGTTCCTCGCGGCCATGCGGCCACCTCCTTCGGGATTCGGGTCGTGCTGCGCCACTTCCGAGGGTGCGCCCCACCGGGCACGGGCGTCTATTTACCGAATCTGAACGATGACGTGCAGAGAAACTGGTGTAACGCGCCATCCGGCATCCGCGACCGCGCCCGATTACGTTGGAGACATGGAGCTTTCGTTGCACCGCCTGCGGATGCTCCGCGAGCTGAGCAGGCGCGGCACAGTCACGGCGGCCGCCGCTTCGCTGCACTACACCGCTTCGGCGGTGTCACAGCAGCTGGCTCAGCTGGAGCGGGACGTGGGCGCGAAGTTGTTCGAACGATTCGGCAGACGGGTGCAGCTGACCGAACTGGGGTTGCTGCTGACCGAGCACGCCGAGGAGATCCTGGGGTCGGTCGAACGGGCGACACTGGCGCTGGAGGAGGCGCAGGAGACGGTCTCGGTCCGGCTCATGGCCGGTGTCTGGGCCTCCGTCGCTTCGGGGCTGTTGCCGAACGCGCTGGCCGTGCTCGCGGGAGAGCATCCGGGGATCCAGGTCCGGACGCGGGAACTCGCGCCCGAGGACACCGCCGACGCCGTGCGTGACGGCGAGCTGGACCTGTCGTTCGTGATCGACTACTCCGACGCGCCGATGCCGTGGGACGCGGGCCTGGAGCGTGCGGTGATCGCGGTCGAACGGCTGCACGCCGCGGTGCCCGCCGGCGCCGTGCCCGCCGGAAGCGCGTCGTTGCTCGAACTGGCCGAGCATCCGTGGATCCTCGCCAGCCCGAAGAGCCACTTCGGCCGCGCGGTGCGCACGGCGTGTCACCGGAACGGGTTCGACCCCAAGATCAACCACGAGGTCGAAGAGCAGTCGACGGCGATGGCGATGGTCCGCGCGGGGCTGGGGGTGACCCTCGTGTCCGACCTCGGGCTCGGCCTCCGTCCACCGGGGATCGACGTCGTCGCGTTGACCACACCGTTGCTCCGAACGGTTTCGATCGCTTACCGGACGACGTCGTCGCGGCGGCCCGCCCTGCAGCTGGTGATCGAGGCCGTGCGCAACGCGGCAGCTGCGCTGGGACTGGGTACCGAGCCCGCTTTGCCCTGATTCGTCCCGTCCTAAAAGGTGGTCCGCAGATCCAGCCCGGTAGGAACGCACCTGAATTTGTCGGACCCCGCGTGTAGCGTCCGAAGTCAAGGTTTCTCATTGATCGGACTACCGACTGGACGGCGGGAAGATGACAACTGTTCATGATTTCCCCGAGAAGTCCGGGAGCGCGTCGAACGCGACGGCGAAGGTCCTGTCGGACCGCGCCGAAGGTGAGGCGTATGTGGCTTCCGTGTGCTTCAAGCACGGGCCACCGAGACTTCTCGGCGTAGAGCTGGAATTCACCGTGCACTACGCCGACGAGCCCGCCCGGCCTCTCGACCCCGACGATCTCGCCACCGCGCTCGGCCCGCACACCCCGCGGACATTGCGCCCAGACAGCCCCGCCCTCCCGCTTCCGGCAGGTTCACCGCTGAGCCTCGAGCCCGGATGCCAGGTGGAGATCTCCGCTCAACCACAGACCACGCTGCGCCACCTGGACGCCGTCGTCTCGGCCGATCTGGCCCACCTCGAAAGCCTTCTCTCCGCCCAAGGCCTGTACCTGGGTGACACCGGGATAGACGGGCATCGTGCCCCTGTCCGCAAACTGGGCACGCCCCGCTACGCCGCGATGGAACGCCGCTTCGCCCCGATGGGCGATGGGGGCGCGACGATGATGTGCAACACCGCCGGCCTGCAGATCTGTGTGGACGCGGGCGAGGTGGACGACCTGCCCCACCGCTGGGCCGCCGTCCACGCGCTCGGCCCGCCCTTGCTGGCCACCTTCGCCAACTCCCGGATCCACGCCGGACGCGACACGGGTCACGCGTCCGCGCGCTGGCTGGCCGTCATGAACACGGAAAGGGCCCGCACCCGTTCGGCCGAGTCCGAGCGGGACCCCGCTGGCGATTGGGCCCGGCGGATCCTGGACACCCCCTTGATGGTCCTTCCCCGGCAGGACGGTTCCTGGGACGCGCCGCCGGCGCTGACCTTCGCGGACTGGATCGAGGGGCGCGAAACGGGCCTGGGCAGGCCGACGGAAGACGACCTGGCCTACCACCTGACGACCATGTTCACCCCGGTCCGGCCACAGGGCTACCTGGAGATCCGCTATCTGGACGCGCAGCCCGCCGCCAGGTGGCTGCATCCGGTCGCCCTGCTGACCGCGCTGCTCGCACGCCCGTCCACAGTGGACAAGGTGCTCGGGCTGTGCGAACCGGTCGTGGGCAGGTGGGAGTGCGCGGCCCGGTTCGGCCTCGCCGACCGGGCGATCGCCGCCGTCGCGAGCGAGGTGGTGGACCTCGGCTGTGCCGAACTCGGCATGACCGGTCTGCCGCCGGAGACCATCAGCGAGATCAGCGAGGGTGTGCAGTCCCTCGTGCACGGTTCGAGGAGCCACCAGTCATGAGCGTGGAAAGCACCGAGACCAACCCGCTTCGCGCGCTGAGCCCGCAAGACCTGCGGGCTCACGCGGCCGAGGCGCTCACCAGGGCCCGCGAGCGCAGTGTCGCGCTGACCGACATCGACGACGAAGAACTGGTCCGTCAGCATTCGAAACTGATGTCGCCGCTGGTCTGGGACCTGGCGCACATCGGCAGCCAGGAGGAACTCTGGCTGGTTCGCGACGTCGGCGGCCGCGAGGCCCTGCGCCCGGACATCGACGACATCTACGACGCGTTCCAGCACGCCCGCGCGTCCCGTCCGGAGCTGCCGTTGCTGGGCCCGGAGGAGACGCGCAAGTACGTCCGCGAAGTCCGGGAGAAGTCCTTCGACATCCTGGAAAACGTTCCGCTGCAGGGCAGGCGGCTCACCGAGGACGCCTTCGCCTTCGGCATGATCACCCAGCACGAGCAGCAGCACGACGAGACGATGCTGGCCACCCACCAGCTCCGCAAGGGTGATCCGGTGCTGCACGCGCCGTCCCCTCCGCCGTCACGGTCCGGACGGCTGCCCGCGGAGGTGTTCGTTCCCGGCGGCGCCTTCACCATGGGCACTTCCGCCGAGCCGTGGGCGCTGGACAACGAGCGCCCGGCGCACGAGGTCGAGGTCGAGGCGTTCTTCATCGACACCACCCCGGTCACCTGCGGAGCCTATGGGGAGTTCCTCGACTCCGGCGGTTACCGGGATCCGAAGTGGTGGAGCGAGCGAGGCTGGGCGTACCGCAGTGAGCACGGCATCGACGCGCCGCGCTTCTGGAAGCGGGAGCAGGACGGCTGGTGGCGGACGCGGTTCGGCGTCTACGAGAAGGTGCCCGCCGCGGAGCCCGTCGTCCACGTTTCCTTCTACGAGGCCGAGGCGTACGCGGCATGGGCCGGGCGGCGCCTGCCGACCGAGCGGGAATGGGAGAAGGCCGCCCGGTTCGACCCCGCGACCGGGCGTTCGCGCCGGTTCCCTTGGGGTGACGAGGAACCCGCCCCCGAACACGCCAATCTCGGGCAGCGGCACCTGCGGCCCGCGGAGGTGGGCGCTTATCCGGCTGGTGCGTCGCCGTTGGGCGTGCACCAGCTGATCGGCGACGTCTGGGAGTGGACCAGCAGCGGGTTCGAGGCGTACCCGGGCTTCGCGGCGTTCCCGTACAAGGAGTACTCGGAGGTGTTCTTCGGCGGGGACTACCGGATCCTGCGCGGTGGTTCGTTCGGCACGGACGCGGCGGCCATCCGCGGCACGTTCCGCAACTGGGATCACCCGATCCGGCGGCAGATCTTCTCCGGGTTCCGCTGTGCCCGGGACGCGCGGCCGGGCGAGGTGGCCTGACCGGCATGTGCCGTCACCTCGCGTATCTCGGCGAGCCGCGTTCGCCCGCCGAGATGCTCTTCCATGCCCCGCATTCCCTGCTCGTGCAGTCCTACGCCCCGGCGGACATGCGGGGCGGCGGCTCGGTCAACGCGGACGGGTACGGCCTCGGCTGGTACGCCGAAGGTCCCGATCCGTTGCGGCTGCGCCGGTCCGCTCCCTTGTGGACGGACGGGGACCTGCCCGCGCTGGCCGGGTCGGTGCGGTCGCACGCCTTCATGGCGGCGGTCCGCAACGGCACGACCGGGATGCCGGTGGTCGAGGCGGCGAACGCGCCGTTCACCGGCGGCGGCTATCTCTTCAGCCACAACGGAATGGTGAAGGGCTGGCCGGCTTCGATGGCCGAGCTCGCCGCCAAACTGCCGATCACCCGCCTGCTGACGCTGGAGGCGACCACGGATTCGGTACTGCTGTGGGCGTTGCTGCGTGAGCGGCTCGAAGCGGGCGAAGACCCGCTGGCCGCCGTCACGTGGCTGACCAGTGCGGTCGAGGAGGCTGGGCCGGGTTCGAGGCTCAACCTCCTGCTGACCGACGGCCGGACCCTCATCGGTACCGCGTGGACGCATTCCCTGTCCTATCGGGACACCGGCGGAGGTGTGCTCGTCGCGTCGGAACCGTGCGACGGCGACCCCGGCTGGATCCCCGTTCCCGACCACCACGCCGTCCGGGTCACCGGCGAAGGCGTGCGAATCCTCCCCCTCGAAGCCGATCGGAGCCCTGAGGCACGATGACCGAAGTGGATCTCGACGTACACCACAGCGAGTCGGACATCACCGAGCAGCTGCGCGCGGACGTCCGCGCCGGCCTGGCGGCGGACCAGAAATGGTTGTCGCCCAAATGGTTCTACGACGCGCGCGGCAGCGAACTGTTCGAGAAGATCACCGCCCTTCCCGAGTACTACCCGACCCGCAGCGAACGGGAGGTGCTCGGCGGACGCGGCGGCGAGATCGCGGAAAGCTCCGGCGCGCACACCCTCGTCGAGCTCGGTTCCGGATCGAGCGAGAAGACCCGGCTCCTGCTCGACGCGCTCACGAGCCACGGCACGTTGAAGGAGTTCGTGCCACTCGACGTCTCCGAAACCGCGCTCGCCGAAGCCGCCGAAGCCATCACGGCCGACTATCCGTCTCTAGAAGTCCGTGGCGTCGTCGGTGACTTCACCCAGCATTTGGACCTGCTGCCCGGTGACCGTCCCCGCCTGGTGGTCTTCCTCGGCGGCACGATCGGCAACTTCCTCCCCGAGGACCGGGCGACGTTCCTGCGTTCGGTCCGCGAAGTGCTCGACGAGGGGGAGTGGCTCCTGCTCGGGACGGATCTGGTGAAGGACCGGGAAACGCTGGAGCGTGCCTATGACGACGCGGCCGGGGTCACGGCCGAGTTCAACCGCAACATGCTCCACGTGATCAACAACGGTCTCGGCGCGAACTTCGACCCGGCCGCCTTCGACCACGTTTCGTATTGGGACGAAGAGAACGAATGGATCGAAATGCGGCTGCGTGCCCGTGAGCCGCTGACGGTCGACATCCCGGGCGCCGATCTGCAGGTGAAGTTCGCCGAGGGCGAATACGTGCGCACCGAGATCTCCGCGAAGTTCCGGCGGGAGGGCATCGCAGAGGAACTGGCCGAAGCCGGTTTCTCGGTGGAGAAATGGTGGACGGACTCCGAATCGCGGTTCGGGGTGAGCCTGGCAAGATCTGTCCGTGGCTAACCCTCTTACGCTCCTCGCTCGCGCGCTCGGCACGAAACCGTGGCTGATGGGGCTCGCGGGCGGGATCATCTGGGTGGACAAAAGGCTCCACCGGCTGTTCAAGGGGAAGGTGAGCCTGGTCGCACTGGCCGGGCTCCCTTCCCTGCGGCTGACCACGACCGGCCGCAAGAGCGGGCTGCCCCGCAGCACCAACCTGCTGTACTTCCCGCACGAGGGGGATTTCGTGCTCGTCGGCTCCAATTGGGGGAGGCCGAACGATCCCGCGTGGACACACAACCTGCGCTCGCATCCCGACGCGGTCGTCGCGCTGGCCGGCAAGGAGATCCCGGTCCGGGCCAGGGAGGTCCTCGGCGACGAGTACGACGCGATGTGGAAGCTCCTCCTGGACTTCTGGCCGGGCTACTCCATGGAGGAGAAAGCCGCTCGCCGTGTGTTACCGATTTTCGAATTAAAGACCACCACTCGATAGGTTCATGCCATCCTTTCGGCCGGTGACTGGGTAACCGGCTTGTGCGAGGCTCGCTTGGTGTTACGCGCCGTGATGGCTACGGCGCGCCGAGCGACGTGTCCTGTCACGTCGTCAGCCGAGGGAGGAGTCGTTTTGCCGAGTTCCACAAGGAGGCCGGTGCGCGGGCTCGCACTGGTGGGGGCACTCGTGGCCGGTGCCGCGCTGACCGGGCTTTCGTCCGGTACCGCGGTCGCGGCCCAGGACGGCGGGACAGCCGCCGCCCAGGTCGGGGCCACGGCGGCGGTGAACTGGGGCGCCTGCACGGCGGACCAGATCCGCGGCGTTCCCGCCGACCAGGCCAAGTTCTACAGCTGCGCGCGGTATCGCGTGCCGATCGACCACGACAACGCGGCGCTCGGCACCATCGACATCGCGATGCTGAAGCGGGCGGCGAAGACGCCCGACAAGAAGGTCGGCTCGCTGTTCCTCAACCCGGGCGGTCCCGGGGGCTCCGGGTTCCGGATGCCGATCGGTGCGGCGAACTACTTCCAGCCGCAGGTGCTGGACCGGTTCGACCTGATCGGTTTCGACCCGCGCGGGGTCGGGGCCAGCAACCCGCTCAAATGCTTCACCACGCAGGAGGACGCGAACGACGTCTTCGCCGCGCAGATCCCCGTCCCGCTGTCGCGGCAGGAGATCTCCGGCACGCTGGCGTCGTACCGCGACTACGGGCAGCTCTGCAAGAACAACGCGGGTGCGCTCCTGAACCACATGTCCACCAAGGACGTGGTGCGTGACCTCGACAAGATGCGGGCGGGTGTCGGCGACCAGAAGCTGACCTTCGTCGGCTTCTCGTACGGGACCCTGATCGGGTCGACGTACACGTCGATGTTCCCGAAGCAGAGCCGCGCGATCGTCATCGACGGCAACGTCGACCCGGCGCTGCGCACCAGCGACGGCGTGCAGTACGACCGTGAGCGCGCTCGCGGGTTCGAGATCGCCTTGGACGCCTTCCTGCGCAAGTGCGGCCAGGTCGGGCCGAAGTGCTCGTTCAGCTCGGGCACGCCGCGGGAGAAGTTCGACGAGATCCGCACCTACCTGCGCCAGCAGCCGATCAAGCTGCCGGACGGGAGCAGCTACGACATCAACGCGTTCACCAGCACGGTGTCCGGGGTGCTGTACTCGCCGACGTCGTTCCCGCCGCTGGCCGACGACCTGCAGGCGCTGTACAACGTCGTCCACCCGCCGTCGGCGCAGACGCAGACGGCTCAGGCCGTCGAGCTGAAGGTGCTGCGGTCGGGCGCGAACGGCCGTGCGGACGCGGATCCGGACAGCCCGTACGTCGGTGACGACTCGTACTTCGCCGTGAACTGCTCGGACAAGAAGATCACGATCAAGCAGGACAAGGTCCCCGAGATCGCCGCGAAGTGGGAAAAGGAATCGCCCACTTTCGGTCGCTACCAGGCCTTCTCCGACGTCGCCGGCTGCCCGGTGTGGCCCGCGAAGAAGCCGGACGTCTACCGCGGCCCGTGGCAGGCCAAGACCGACACCCCGGTGCTGGTCGTCGGCAACTACTACGACCCGGCCACCCAGTACCTGTTCTCGAAGCGGATGGCCAACCAGCTGGGCAACGCCCGGCTGCTGTCGGTCGACGCCTTCGGGCACTGCATCCTGGGTGACTCGCTCGGCGTGGACAAGGTGACGGCCGACTACCTGATCGATCTGAAGGTTCCGGCCAACGGTCAGGTGTTCCAGCCGAACGTGCAGCCGTTCGAAACCACCGCCTGAACCTCGGGCACGTAATCGTGAAGGCCACCTTCGGGACTATCACCGTCCTGAAGGTGGCCTTCACGGCGTTCGTCTCCGGACGCGGGAAGAGGTCCGTGTGCGGTGGCCGAGCCGCTCCTCGCTAGCTCACGCGTCGATGCTCGCGTAGGCGTTCAGCCCGTAGTTCGTGGCGTACGCGTTCTCGACCCCGACCAGAAGGTCGAGGATCTCGAAGTACCGGTCCCAGAACGGCGTCTCGCGCAGCACCTCGATGAGAAGCTGGTACGAGTGGTGATCGCGCGCCTCCCACACCCAGACGTCGGTCACTCGCGCGGAGTAGAACTCGGTGTCGAAGAACCGGGACCGGACTCCCTTCACCTTGTTCTCGATCGCCGGGAGGATTTCGGTCGTGAAGGCCTCCACACGCTGCTCGACGGTGAGGCCGAGCCATTCGGGTGTGGTCTTCACCAGCATGAAGGCGGTCACTTCGGTGGTTTCTGACATGGTGTTTCCTTTGGGTCAGGCGTAAGCGCCGGCTTCGATGTCCTCGACGAGGCTCGGTCCGAACGGGGCCCAGTCGAGGAGTTCGCGGGTGCGCGTGCTCGACGCGGACATGTCCAGTGCGAAGAACCTGCCGACGAAGCCGAAGTGCTCACCGGCGTCTTCCGGTGCGACGGACGTCACCGGGACGCCGAGCGTCCGTCCGACGGCTTCGGCGATTTCGCGGGTCGTGATGGCTTCTTCGTCGACGACGTGGAGCAGCGAGCCGGTGGGCGCGCCTTCGAGCCCCAGCCGGACGAGCCGGGCCGCGTCGGTGCGGTGCACGGCCGCCCAGGACGCGGTGCCTTCGCCGATGTAGGCCGAGACGCCGTGCTTGCGGGCGGCCGCGACGAGGGAGGAGACGAAACCGTGGTCGCCCACGCCGTGCACCGAGGGCGCGAAACGGGCGCTGATGACCCGCATGCCCTTCTCGGCGTATTCGAGGGCGAGGTTTTCACTTCCGCCGCGCATGGAATCGGGTCCGAAGGCGGGGGAGGGGTCGGCTTCGGTGGCAGGGCGGCCCTTGGCCAGACCCGAGAGGGCAGAGGCGAGCACGAAGGGCTGTCCGGTTCCGGTCAGCGCGCCGGCGATGGTCTCGACGGCGGCCCGCTCGGTCCGGTTGGACATGGCCAGGTTGCCCCAGTCGTGCTTGTTCGCCAGGTGGATGACGCCGTCGGCCTCGTCGGCGCCGGCACGGATGCCGTCGAGATCGTCGAGGTCACCGCGGCGTACGCGGGCGCCCTTCCGCTCCAGGGTGGCGGCGGAAGCGTCCGAGCGGGCGAGACCGGTGACCTCGTGACCGGCGTCGAGCAACTCGTCCACGATGGCCGAGCCGATCCAGCCGGTGGCTCCGGTGACGAAAACATGCATGGAACTGCTCCTTCTACTGATTCCCGCGGGTGCGGGAAAGTCGTGATTGCAGGACGACGAGCGCCCCGAGGACGAGCACGCTGACGCCGATCACCCGCAAGGCGGTGCTCGTGCCGGCGACGAACGCGGAGATCACTTCGGGGGCGCGGCCGGGCGTCGTGACGGCGAGGGCCTGCGCCACGGTGTGCGGATCGTGGTTCGCGCGGATGTCCGGCGGCAGCGCGTCGACGAACCGTCCGGTGAGGACGGTGCCGATGACCGCGACGCCGAGGGCGCTGCCGAACTCGCGGGTGGTGGCCTGCAGCCCGGCGCCGACACCGGCTTGTGCCGGGGGCAGCGAACCGGAGATGGCGGCGGACAGCGTCGGAAGGGCCAGCGTGACCCCGCTACCGGTCACCACGAGCCAGGCCGCGTAGACGAGATACGGCGTCGAAGCGTCGCTTGTGGACAGTCCGATGAGGCCGCAGCCGCTGAAGGCGAACGCGACGGCGATGGTGGCGTCGACGCCGATGCGCTGGACCAGCCGCCCCACGTGCCGCGCGCCGACGATCACCGGAACGGTCATCGGGATGATCCCCAGCCCGGTCATCAGCACGCTGAATCCCTTGCCGTACTGCAGAAAGGACGCGTTGACGTAGAACAGCGCGAACATCCCGAAGAAGATCGCCGTCATGCCCAGGCAGGCGCTGCGCAGCGCGGGGACACGGAACAACCGGGGATCGAGCAGTGGATGCTCGGCCTTCAGTTCCACGAACGTCCACAGGGCGAACAGCACGACCGCGCCGGCGAACCCGGTCAGGACGATCGGGCTGCTCCAGCCCGCTTCGGGTCCTTCGACGATGCCCAGCAGCAGCGCGACAGTCGCACCGACGAGCAGGGCGGCGCCGAGAAGACTGAGGGGGCGGTCGTGACGCTGTGACACCGGCGCGATCCGGGCGACGGCCGCGGCGAGCACCAGGGCGAGCGGGACCGCGGCCGCGAACAGCCAGCGCCACGACCCGCCGGACAGCACCGCGCCGCCGCCGACGTTGCCGACGACACCGCCGATCCCGGTCATCGAAGCCCAGGTCGCGATGGTCACGCCCTTGCGCTCGGCGGGTACGGCGTGCAGCAGGACGGCGAGGGTGTTGGGCAGCACCGCGGCGGCCCCGATCCCCGTGATCGCCCGGCCCGCCAGCAGCACGGGCACGTTCGGCGCGACCGCCGACAGCAGCGCGCCGACGGCGAACAGCACCAGGCCGGCGAGCAGGACCCCCTTGCGGCCGAAGCGATCGCCCGCGGCGCCGCCGGGAATCACGAGACAGGCGAAGAAAACGACGTAGGTATCGACGATCCAGATCAGCGCCGACGCGGACGGCCGCAGGTCGCCCGCGGCCAGCATCGGGACCGCGAGGTTGATCGAGGCGACCATTCCGACGACGAGCACGACGGAGGCGCACATGACGGTCAGCAGGCCGCGCCCCGATACCGGGCGGCTCGCAGCAGCCTGGGATTCGTCGCGGATGGTGAGTCGGAGTGGCATGTCCATGACGGTATGGACCAGCGGGTACTTCGTGCCACGCAACATTGGCAACGACTAGTTGCGTACGATGCAACTATGGCCGACCAGCTGGACTTGAACCTGCTCCGGGTGTTCGACGCGCTGATGCAGGACGGGAGTGTGACGGCGGCGGCCGAGCGCCTGCACCTGTCGATCCCGGCGGCGAGCCGGGCGCTGGGCCGGTTGCGGCGGGCGATGGGGGATCCGATCCTGGTCCGTGCCGGCCGCGGGATGGTGCCGACCCCGTTCGCGCTCCGGACCGCGCCGCGCGTGCGGTCACTGCTCGACGAGGCGTCGGCCCTGATCAGTGCCGATCGAGAGCTCGCGATCGGCACTCTCGAGCGCACTTTCACCATCCGCATCAACGACGGCGTGGCCGCGACACTGGCGACGGCGGCCGTGGAGGCGACCGCCGCCGTCGCGCCGGGTGTGGTCCTGCGCTTCGTCGGGGAAGGTGCCGAGAGCGCCGAGGCACTGCGAGACGGTTCGGTCGATCTGGACATCGGCGCCGGCGACATCGCGTCCCCCGACATCCGTTCGATGCTGCTGTACCACGAGCGAGTGGTCGGGATCGTCCGCGCCGACGGTCCGCTCGGCCGGATCCGCCACCCGACGCTGGCGCAGCTTTGCCGCCACCCCCACGTTTCCGCTTCCCGGCGCGGCCGGGTCAGGGGACCGCTCGACGACGTGCTCGAAGCCGCCGGTCTCCATCGCCGGGTCGCGGCGACCGTTCCGACGTCCGCCGTCGCCGCGTTCCTCGTCGCGTCTAGTGACTACATCGGACTCGCGCCCCAGCGGCTCGCCGAACAGTACGGCCGGGCACTCGGCATCCGCTGGTTCCCGATCCCCGCGGACCTCCCGGAGATCGAGGTGAGCCTGCTGTGGCACGCCCGGCTCGACGCCGATCCGGCCCAGCGCTGGCTGCGCGAAACGATCCGCGACGCGCTGTCCTAACGGAAATCCTGTCCACTCACCTGGCCCGCCGCGAGTATCGGACCGTGTCGGTCCAGGTGTCGCGGAGTGGCGATTCGGGTTCTGGTGGACCCGTATTTGCCTACCCACTGGATCCTCATGTCATCTTGGTGAGCTTGTTCTGGATGCTGATGTGGGTGAGTGGGGAGGATTTGGGACGTTGACCGTCTCAAATCTTCCCCGCTCCACGTTCGACCGTGTCATCTCGGACACTTCACCTTCGCCCAGGTAAGCAAATACCGGTCCGCTCTAGCCCGAATCGCCACTCACGACCACCTTGACCGACGCCTTCTGCTCCCGAGGCGTGTGTGAGCCCTTCCACGTGAGGGTGGCCGGACGGCGGTCCGGTGGTACAGTCCCGAAGGTTGATCAACACCGTTCGAGTACGAAAGCGAGGTGAGCGGCACATGCCGGAAGACAGTTCTGGAACGACCGGAAGCGGTCGCCGTTCACCCGTGTGCGCGGTGCGCTGACCTTTCCGGTCGCCTTTTCCTGTCTGGCCTTGTGTACGCACGCCAGAAAAGAGCCGGAATCATGAACACCTTCGAAATGCTGCTCAGGGTCGGCACCGGCGTCGGACTGGGCGCCGTCATCGGCATCGAGCGCCAGTACCGCGCCCGGATGGCCGGACTCCGCACCAACGCGCTCGTCGCCGTCGGCGCCACCCTTTTCGTCCTGTTGTCCGCCCACGGTTTCGGCGGGCTGAACACCAGTGGTGACGCCGACCCCACGCGGGTGGCCGCCCAGATCGTCTCCGGAATCGGGTTCCTCGGCGCCGGCGTGATCCTCAGGGACGGGCTGAACGTGCGCGGGCTCAACACCGCCGCCACGCTGTGGTGCTCGGCGGCCGTCGGATCCCTTGCGGGAGCGGGACTTTACGTCGTCGCGCTCGCCGGGACCGCGGTGATCGTCGGAGTCAACGTGCTGTTGCGCCCGCTCGGCCACGTGCTGGACCGTCGCCCCGAGAACCGGGAAGAGTGCTCGGAGCAGGAAGAGCGCGAAACGGCTTGACGAGATGCAGGGGCCGGAAAGCGGCGTCTCCCGGCGGGATTCCCGGTTCATGTTCCCAATGTCGCATTTGAGTCACTGAGCGTCTCAAATGCGACATTGGGAACATGAACCGCTGAGAGACCAGAGAAACCAACGTCCCTGAGCGCTTGGCGGTCAGCAGTCCAGGAAATCCAGCAGGATCCGGGAAAACTCCGCGGGTTTCTCCAGATTGACCATGTGCGCGACCCCGGGAACCACGATTTCCCGGGCGTCGTGCGCCTCGCGTTCGATCTGGTCGGCGATGTCGAGGATGTCCGAGGAATCCAGGTCGCCCACCAGCGTCAAGGTGCGCGGGCTCAGCTCGCCGACGCGTTCGATGGCCCGTAGTTCGTCCATCAGTATGAAGCCGCTGCCGCGGTGCCGGGTGATCGTGTGCGTGTACATCTCCTGGCACCGGCGGCGGATTTCCGGATCGACGTCCGCCGGTGCGCGCCGGGGGCCGTCCACCCACGTTCGCAGAACACATTCGATGGCGGCCGGAAGATCGCCTCTGGCACCCGCTTCTTCGAGTTTCTTGTTCTGCTCCAGGACAAAGGGGTCCTTCGTCGTCATCGCGCTGAGGCCGGTGGCCACGAGGACGAGGTTCTCGACGAGGTCCGGATACGTCAGCGCGAAGTCGACCGCGATCCGGCCGCCGCCGGACAGCCCGACCAGCGAAGCGCGGGGGCGTTCCAGTGCGGTCATCAGCGCGCGGAGATCTTCGTAGTGCTTGAACCGTTCTGTCGGCGTGGACGACTCGCCGTGTCCCCGCGCGTCGTAGCGGATGGCCGTGTAGCGGCCTTCGAGCGCCGTCATCTCGGCGTCCCACATCCGGGAGTCGAGCATCCCGCCGTGCAGCAGGATGACGGGATCACCCTCACCCCGGAGCTCGTACGCCAGTTCGCCGTTCTCGACCGGAATTCTCCCGCTGGGCATACCCGTCACGGTACCGAAAATCGCGAAAGGCCCCCTTCCCCAAAGTGCGGGGAAAGGGGCCTTCGCGTGTGGTGCTTACACCTGGGTCATCTTCCGCAGGACGTACTGCAGGATGCCGCCGTTGCGGTAGTAGTCCGCCTCACCCGGGGTGTCGATGCGGACGTCCGCGTCGAACTCCACCTTGGTGCCGTCGGTCTTCGTCGCGGTGACGTGGACCGTGCGGGGGGTTTCGCCGTCGTTCAGCTTCGTGATGCCCGAGATGTCGAACGTCTCGGTGCCGTCGAGGCCGAGCGACGAGGCCGACTCGCCCGCCGGGAACTGCAGCGGGATGACGCCCATGCCGATCAGGTTCGACCGGTGGATCCGCTCGAACGACTCGGTGATCACCGCGCGCACGCCCAGCAGCGAGGTGCCCTTGGCCGCCCAGTCACGCGACGAGCCGGAGCCGTACTCCTTGCCGCCCAGGACCACCAGCGGGATGTTCTGCGCCGCGTAGTTCTGCGCCGCGTCGTAGATGAACGACTGCGGGGCGTCGTCCTGGGTGAAGTCGCGGGTGTAGCCGCCCTGCACGTCGTCCAGGAGCTGGTTGCGCAGCCGGATGTTCGCGAAGGTGCCGCGGATCATGACCTCGTGGTTACCGCGACGCGAGCCGTAGGAGTTGAAGTCCTTCTTCTCCACGCCGTGCTCGGTCAGGTACTGCGCGGCCGGGGTGCCCGGCTTGATCGCGCCGGCGGGGGAGATGTGGTCGGTGGTGACCGAGTCGCCCAGCTTCGCCAGCACACGCGCGCCCGAGATGTCGGTGACCGCCGACGGCTCCGCCTTCATGCCGTCGAAGTACGGGGGCTTCCGGACGTAGGTGGACTCCGCGTCCCAGTCGAAGGTCTTGCCCTCGGGGGTCGGCAGCGACTTCCACCGCTCGCCACCGTCGAAGACGTCGGCGTAGTCCTTGGTGAACATCTCCTGCGTGATCGCGTAGTCGATGGTCTCCTGGATCTCCTTGGCCGCGGGCCAGATGTCCTTCAGGAAGACGTCGTTGCCTTCGGTGTCCTGGCCGAGCGGCTGGTTCTCGAAGTCGAAGTCCATCGTGCCGGCGAGTGCGTACGCGATGACCAGCGGCGGCGACGCGAGGTAGTTCATCTTCACGTCGGGGTTGATCCGGCCTTCGAAGTTCCGGTTGCCCGAGAGCACCGAAACCGCGGTGAGGTCGTTCTCCTGGATCGCCGCGGAGATCTCGTCCGACAGCGGGCCCGAGTTGCCGATGCAGGTGGTGCAGCCGTAGCCGACCAGGTGGTAGCCCAGCTTCTCGAGGTACGGCCAGAGACCGGCCTTGTTGTAGTAGTCGGTGACGACCTGCGAACCCGGCGCCATCGAGGTCTTGACCCACGGCTTGACCGCGAGGCCCTTGTCGACCGCGTTCCGCGCGAGGAGCGCCGCGCCGAGCATGACCGACGGGTTGGAGGTGTTGGTGCACGAGGTGATCGAGGCGATCACCACGGCGCCGTGGTCGAGGATGAACTCGCCGCGGTCCGACGTGCTGACCTCGACCGGGTTGGTCGGGCGGCCGCTGTGGCCGTTCGCCGCCGACTGGATGTCGACCGCGCCCTCGTCCTTGAAGGAGAGGGCGGCCGGGTCGCTGGCCGGGAAGGACTCCTCGACGGCTTCGTCGACGTTGGTGTGGGGGGGCTGCTCGCCGCCGACGTAGTCGTGGATCGACTTGCGGAACGAGTTCTTCGCGTCGGTCAGCTCGATGCGGTCCTGCGGGCGCTTCGGGCCGGCGATCGACGGGACGACCGTCGAGAGGTCGAGCTCGATGTACTCGGAGTACTCCGGCTCGTGCGACGCGTCGTGCCAGAGGCCCTGCTCCTTGGCGTAGGCCTCGACGAGCGCGACCTGCTCCTCGGACCGGCCGGTGAGCTTGAGGTAGCGGACGGTCTCCTCGTCGATCGGGAAGATCGCCGCGGTGGAGCCGAATTCCGGGCTCATGTTGCCGATGGTGGCGCGGTTGGCCAGCGGCACCGCGCCGACGCTCTCGCCGTAGAACTCGACGAACTTGCTGACCACACCGTGCTTGCGCAGCATCTCGGTGATGGTGAGCACGACGTCGGTGGCGGTGACGCCGGTAGGGATCTCGCCGGTGAGCTTGAAGCCCACGACGCGCGGGATGAGCATCGAGACCGGCTGGCCGAGCATGGCCGCCTCGGCCTCGATGCCGCCGACGCCCCAGCCCAGCACGCCGAGGCCGTTGACCATCGTGGTGTGCGAGTCGGTGCCGACGCAGGAGTCGGGGTACGCCTGGCCGTTGCGGGACATCACCGTGCGCGCGAGGTGCTCGATGTTGACCTGGTGCACGATGCCGGTGCCCGGCGGGACGACCTTGAACTCGTCGAAGGCGCCCTGGCCCCAGCGCAGGAACTGGTAGCGCTCGCGGTTGCGCTCGTACTCGATCTCGACGTTGCGCTCGAAGGCGTCGGCGCGGCCGAAGACGTCGATGATGACCGAGTGGTCGATGACCAGTTCGGCGGGCGCGAGCGGGTTGACCTTGTCCGGGTCGCCGCCGAGGTCGGTGACGGCCTCGCGCATGGTGGCGAGGTCGACGACGCAGGGGACGCCGGTGAAGTCCTGCATGATCACGCGGGCGGGCGTGAACTGGATCTCGATCGACGGGTCGGCTTTGGCGTCCCAGTTGCCGAGCGCGCGGATGTGGTCGGCGGTGATGTTCGCGCCGTCCTCGGTCCGCAGCAGGTTCTCGAGCAGGATCTTCAGGCTGTAGGGAAGGCGCTCAGAGCCCTCGACCTTGTTCAGGCGGAACACCTCGTAGGAGGCGTCGCCCACCTTCAGCGTGTCCTTGGCGCCGAAGCTGTCCTTGCTGGCAGGTGCAGTCACTTCTAACTCCAGTGGCGGGTCAGTTCGGTGTGTTCTCCAGGTCGTTCGGGTCGACCAGGAGCGAGTGTTGCGCACCCCCACCGTAGGTCCGGACCCGGGATGGCACACCTCGTTCGTCTCCACAAACAGTACGCCTGTCCTTTTTGGCTTGCAAGCCGACACGCGCGTAGGGAACGTCTCACCGACCTGCGGCCATTCGAGTGACGAAACGTTCGTCTGTTCGTCCCCCGTTGAGGGGAAATGGTGCCTACGGTGTGTAAGTTCCTGGTGGTGCTTCTGGTAATGCTGTTGCAGCAGTGGCACAGTGAGCTCGTTGTTACAAGATCAGGAGGTGGGCGGATCGTGCGTGGTGAGACCGGGTCCGGGACCAGTGCCCGCCGAGGCATGACCATCGGGGCGCTCGGCGTCGCCTTGTTGCTCGGGGTGACCGGCACGGGCCTCGCGGTCCCGCCGCCCCCGCCGAACCCCAGCGACTCCGAAATCAATTCGAGCAAGGCCGACGCCAACGCCAAGGCGGGCGATGTCGGCAGGCTCACCAATCAGCTGGCCCAGGCCGAGTCGAAGCTCTCTCAGCTCAACGACGAGGTCGAGCTGAAGATGGAAGAGGCCAACAAGGCCCGGGTCGACGCGGACACCGCGCAGGACGAAGCCGCGCAGGCCGACCGCGACGCGCAGTCGGCGCGCACGGAGTCCGACGCCGCGCAGGCCACCATCGACAAGGCGCGCGCGGACCTCGACAAGTTCGCCGCCGCCAGCTTCCAGCAGGGGAGCACGGTCGGTTCGGTGTCGGCGTATCTGACCGCCGACAGCCCCAAGGAACTCCTCGGCCGCGCCCAGATGCTCGACGCGGTCGGCGGCAGCAGGCTCAACGCGCTCGACACGATGAAGCGCGCGCAGACGGAGAAGTCCAACAAGGACGCGACAGCGCGCAAGAAGCTGGAAATCGCGCAGGAGCGCAAGCGAGCGGCCGAGGCGGCCAAGCACGAGGCCGACAACGCCCAAAGCGCCGCGCAGCACGCGCAGGACACCCAGGCCACGCAGAACGGCCTGCTGGAAGCCGACAAGACGAACGTCGAGAAGCAGCTCTTCGAAGCACAGCAGAAGGTCAGCGGTCTTCAGGGGCAGCGACAGCGCTACGAGGACTGGAAGGCGCAGAAGGCCCGCGAGGACGAGGAACGCGCTCGCCAGGCCGCTCTCGCCGCGTCTCGGCCCAGCCCCGGCCAGGGTGGCGGTGGCCGTCCGTCGAGCGGCAGGCCCGCCCAGTCGGCTCCCGCCGGTTCGAGTGTCGAGGCCGTCGTCCAGCGGGCTTTGTCGCAGCTGGGACTTCCGTACGCGTGGGGCGGCGGCAACGGCTCCGGGCCGACACGCGGTATCCGCGACGGCGGCACGGCGGATCGCTACGGCGACTACATGAAGATCGGCTTCGACTGCTCCGGGCTGATGATCTACGCGTTCGCCGGGGTGCGGTCGCTCCCGCACTACAGCGGCTATCAGTACAACGCCGGGCGGAAGGTGCCGCTTTCGCAGATGCGCCGCGGCGACATGCTCTTCTGGGGCGGTAGCGCGCGGGGTATCCACCACGTCGCGATGTACCTCGGGAACGGGCAGATGGTCGAAGCTCCGCAATCGGGTCTGCGGGTCCGGATCGCGCCGGTGCGCTACGGCGGCATCATGCCGTACGCGGCCCGCCTGATCGGCTAGGCGTGGCCTACGCGGGGATCGTGCTGGCGGGCGGCGCCGCGCGCCGTCTGTCCGGTGTGGACAAACCCGCGCTGACCGTCGGCGGGAAACCGTTGCTCGCCAAGGCTCTCGCGGCTCTCGCCGACGCGGATCCGGTGATCGTCGTCGGCCCGGAACGACCGGGCTTCGGCGACGTCCTCTGGACGCGGGAGTCTTCGCCGGGAACGGGGCCGGTGGCCGCGGTGGCGGCGGGACTCGCCCTGGTGCGCACGGAGGTCGTCGTGGTGCTGGCCGGGGATCTCGCCGGCGTCCGGAAGTCCACTGTGGAACGGCTGGTGGCCGCGCTCGGGTCTGCTCCCGGTGCGGTTCTGGTCGACGCCGCGGGGGAGCGGCAGTGGTTGCTGGGCGCTTGGCGCACGGAAGCGCTGCGTGGCGCCTTGCCCGAGAAGGTGGAGAACGCGTCGCTGCGGCGGGCGCTGGGCGGGCTGGAGCTCGTCGAAGTGGCCGAGGAACCGGGGGAGAGCGACGACATCGACACCCCGGAGGATCTGGACCGGTTCTCCTAGCGTTCCCGGGAACGCGTTGACGCGGTTCGGCATCATAAGCCGGTGAGCGACCACCATCTTGACGAAACCGAGTCGGACGTCCTGCGTGACGGCGAAGGATTCATCGAGGATTTCGACACCTGGTTGTCGTTGCTCGCGCTGGAGGACGTACTCGACGAGGCGCTCGGCGAGCCGGAGATCGCCGCCGGTCTCCATCGGGAAGGTCTGCGTGCCGACGACGCGAGGAACGCCGTCCTCGGCAGCGCCACCGCTCTCGCACGGATCCGGATGGAACGGGAACGGGCGGGTGTGGTCTTCGACCGTCCCCGGCGGCTCCCGCTCCGGCAAATGACCCTCCGGGAGGCAGGATGGCTGGCCGTGACCTGCGCGCTGCTGGTGGGCTACCTCCGGATCCTGCAGCTGTCGTGGCAGGCGATGCCTCTGGGTTTTCAGCTGGTCGGGGTACTGGGACTCGGGGCGGTGATCGGGATGGCCGTCCTGGTCATCAGCCGCCGGATCCCCGGTCTGTTCGTCACCGAAGGCAGGGAACGCGGGACGGACCGGGCCCATCCCGAGATGATCGGGCTGGGTGACCGGTGGGAGTTCGTGTTGCACGAAATCGTCCTGCCGGAGCTGCGTGACCACATCCGCGATCACCGGCGGATCCGTGACCGGGTGAACCTCGTCTTCGAAGATCCCGACGCCTCGGCGGAGCTGGAAGCGGGTCTCGTCCGGACCGCCGCGGTGAAGCGGCTTCGCCGGATCGTCGACCGGGCGGAGTCGGTGGCCGTCGCACTGGCCGGGCACCGGGGGACCGGCAAGACCACGTCGATCCGGTCGCTGGAACAGGGTTTGCTGAGCCGATCCGATCAGGCGGCACCGCTGGTCGTGGTCGCCTCCGCGCCCGCCGCGTACGAGGCACGGGACTTCGTGCTGCACCTGCACGCGCTGCTCTGCAAGGCGGTGCTGGCGAAGATCTCGAAGGGATCGCGAGCCGTGCCCGGCCGTCTTCGGCGGCGGGCGGCGTTCGGGCGGTTGCTCCGGACGTCGTTGGCGTTCCTGGTGTTCTGGGGAGTGGTGGCGGTCGCCGTCCGGCTCCTGTGGGGCGGGACGGCGGCGCAGGACCTCGGGACGTTGGCGGTCGAGGTCGTGAACGGACGTGTGACGCTTCAGCAGCTGTGGACAGGGCAGCCGACAGCACGGCTCATCGCGCTCGGGTTGGTGTCGATGTTCCTGCTGCGGCTCGTGATCGGTGTACTGGCCGCCGGTGTCACGGTCACGCGCCTGCTGATCGCGCGCCGCCGCGATGTCCGCCTGGCGGGCTTCCGGCGCGTCACCGAACAGCAGCTCGATCGGATCCGGTTCTTGCAGACCTACACGACCGGATGGTCCGGGAAGCTCAGCATGCCGCTGAAGGGGGAAGCCGGCCGGACGTGGTCGACTCAGCGCGCCGAGCAGCAACTCACCCATCCGGAGGTCGTGGACAAGTTCCGGGAGTTCGCCGAACTCGCCGCGGTGAACCTCGCTGGGCGGGTCGTGATCGCGATCGACGAACTGGACAAGATCGGGGAGCCCGACAAGGCGCACCAGTTCATCAACGACGTGAAAGGTGTCTTCGACGTCCCAGGATGCCTGTTCTTCGTGTCCGTTTCGGACGACGCCGTTCTCGGCTTCGAACAGCGCGGGCTCGGCGTCCGTGACGTCTTCGACAGCGCGTTCTCGGAGATGGTGCGGCTCGAACCGTTCACTTTGGACGAAAGCAGGCTCTGGATCGCCTTGCGGTTGCGGGGGGTCTCCGAGCAGTTCTGCTATCTGGCGCACTGTCTTTCGGGCGGCTTGCCGCGCGACCTCAAACGCTGCGCCGTCGAAATGGCGGATCTCGCGAGCGAGATCTACCAGCCGTCCTTGGAGGTCGTCGCGCGGAGCCTCGTCGCCGGGGAACTGACCGGCAAGACCCGGGCCTTCACCGCCACCGCGGCCACCCTGGAACGGTCGCCGGAACTGGTCGCGCTGACCACGGATCTGCTCGGTATCCCGGGAACCGACGCACCGGAGGAACTGGCCGAGATCGCCGGCCGCCTGGTGCGGACCGAAGAGGACACCGCCGCGCCGATCAGCGATCTGCGATGGCACAGCGGCTGTTTCGTGCTGTTCTGCGCGACGGTGCTGGAAGTCTTCGACGACACGCTGACCGGTGACCGGCTGAGCCCCGGGTTGCACCGGCTCGCCGTCGTCCGGCAGCGGATGGCCATGCACCCACGGCAGGCGTGGGACGACCTGGTGGAATTCCGGAAGGGGCGGGGTTCGGGAGAGTAGACCGGGGCCCTTCACAGCCGTCATACCGGTGGTCGGGTTGGCTACCTTCACGAACGGCTGTGCCACCGACCACTACGGTCACATCCGGACGCAAGAACGCAAGCGGGGAACACAGGAGGCACGAGTGACCGAGCCCGGCTACGCCGACGGCGCGCAGCAGCAGCCCGGAACGCCGGCGCGGGACGCCCAGTTGCTGGAGCGGACCGTGTTCGAGGTCAAGCGGATCATCGTCGGCCAGGACAGACTGGTCGAGCGGATGCTGGTCGGCTTGCTGGCCAGGGGCCATCTCCTGCTCGAAGGTGTTCCCGGTGTCGCGAAGACCCTCGCCGTCGAGACCTTCGCGCGAGTGGTCGGCGGCTCGTTCTCGCGGGTGCAGTTCACCCCGGACCTGGTCCCCGCCGACATCCTCGGCACCCGGATCTACCGCCAGGGCGCCGAGCGGTTCGACGTCGAACTCGGCCCGGTGGTGGCGAACTTCGTGCTCGCCGACGAGATCAACCGCGCGCCCGCGAAGGTGCAGTCGGCGATGCTCGAGGTGATGGCCGAGCGGCACGTGTCGATCGGCGGCCAGACGTTCCCGATGCCCGACCCGTTCCTCGTGCTCGCCACGCAGAACCCGATCGAGAACGAGGGTGTGTACCCGCTGCCCGAGGCGCAGCGCGACCGCTTCCTGTTCAAGATCGTCGTCGAGTACCCGACCGCCGAGGAAGAGCGGGAGATCATCTACCGGATGGGCGTCACCGCGCCCACCCCGCAGGAGGTGCTGAGCCCCGGCGAGCTGGTCCGGCTGCAGAACGTCGCCTCGCAGGTCTTCGTGCACCACGCGCTGGTCGACTACGTCGTCCGCCTCGTGCTCACCACCCGTACGCCGAACGACCACGGTCTCGCCGACGTCGCGGGCTGGGTGTCCTATGGCGCTTCGCCACGTGCGAGCCTCGGCATCATCGCCGCCTCCCGGGCGCTGGCGCTGGTCCGCGGCCGGGACTACGTGCTGCCGCAGGACGTCGTCGACGTCGTTCCCGACGTGCTGCGTCACCGGCTCGTGCTGTCCTACGACGCGCTGGCCGACGGCGTCCCCATCGACCACATCATCACGCGGGTGCTCCAGACCGTGCCGCTGCCGCAGGTCTCGGCCCGTCCGCAGGGCGGCACCGGGCAGGGCGGCCCGGTCCCGGCCGGCGCACCGGTCAGGTAAGGAATCCGCGTGAAGAACGAGAAGGGCGAACGTCCTTCCTGGGCACCGCCGGTACTCCGCGGGGAGCGGATGGAGGCGGGCCTGCGCACGCTCGAACTCGACGTGCGCCGCCGTCTCGACGGTCTGCTGCAGGGAAACCATCTCGGCCTGGTGCCGGGTCCGGGTTCGGAACCGGGGGAGGCCCGGCCGTACCAGCCCGGTGACGACGTCCGCCGGATGGACTGGGCGGTCACCGCGCGGACGACGAGCCCGCACATCCGGGAGACCGTCGCCGACCGCGAGCTGGAGACATGGCTGGTCGCGGACGTGTCCGCGAGCCTCGACTTCGGGACCGCGCTGTGCGAGAAGCGCGACCTGGTCGTCTGCGCGACGGCCGCGGTCGCCCATCTGACCGGCGGAGGCGGCAACCGGATCGGCGCGCTCGTCTCCAACGGGGCGGGCAGCATCACGCGGATCCCGGCGCGCGGTGGGATCCCGCACGCGCGGGGGCTGGTCCGCAAGCTCGCCGAGACCCCTCGTGCCGAGGAAGGTGTCCGCGGGGATCTCGCCGCGGCACTGGAGAAGCTGCGCCGTCCGCCCCGCCGTCGCGGGCTCGCCGTCGTGATCTCCGACTTCCTCGGTGACACCGAATGGCAGCGCCCGTTGCGCGCGCTCGGCGGGCACCACGACCTCATCGCCATCGAAGTCCTCGACCCGCGCGACATCGACCTGCCCGACGTGGGCACCGTCGTGCTGGCCGACCCGGAGACAGGGAAACAGCGCGAAGTGCACGCTTCGGCCTTGCTGCGCAAGGAATTTGGCGCCGCGGCGCATGCTCACCGGCAGGAGGTCGCGGCCGCGCTGCGGCGGGCCGGTGCCGCGCATCTGGTGCTGCGCACCGATTCGGACTGGATCGCGGACATGGTCCGGTTCGTGGTGGCCCGCAAGCGCCGCTGGTCCGGTGGTGTCGCGTGAGCCTGACCGGATTCGCCTCGCCGTGGTGGTTCCTGCTGCTGCTCGCGGTCGCCGCGGTGGCCGTGGGCTACGTGCTTTCCCAGCGCGTGCGGCGCAAGCGCACCATGCGGTTCGCCAACCTGGAACTGCTGGACAAGGTCGCGCCGAAGAGCCAGGGCTGGGTGCGGCACGTTCCCGCCATCCTGATCGTGCTCTCGCTGCTGGTGCTCACCGTCGCGCTCGCCGGGCCGACGGCCGAGCAGAAGGTGCCCCGTAACCGGGCCACTGTGGTGCTGGTGATCGACACCTCGCTGTCGATGGAAGCCACCGACGTCGCCCCGACCCGGCTGAAGGCGGCCCAGGAGTCGGCGCGCTCGTTCGCGCAGAACATGACGCCCGGGGTGAACCTCGGGCTGATCTCCTTCGCGGGGACGGCGACCGTGCTGGTCGCGCCGACCACTGATCGCGGCGGTGTCGTGAAGGCGATCGACAACCTCAAGCTGGCGCAGTCGACCGCCACCGGTGAAGGGATCTTCGCCGCGCTGCAGTCGATCGAGAGCTTCTCGGCGATCGTCGGTGGCGCGGAAGGCCCGCCGCCCGCCCGCATCGTCCTGATGAGTGACGGCAAGCAGACCGTCCCGGACGATCTGTACGCACCTCGAGGCGGCTACACGGCCGCGCAGGCGGCGAAGCAGGCTCAGGTGCCGATCTCGTCGATCTCGTTCGGGACCACGCACGGCTCGGTCGACATCGACGGCAAACCGCAGGACGTGAAGGTCGACGACGAATCGCTGGAGGAGATCGCGCGGCTCTCGGGCGGCGACTTCTACAAGGCGGCGAGCGCGGACGAGCTGAAACGCGTGTACGACGATCTCGGTGAGCAGATCGGGTACGAGCTGAAGGACGCCGACGCGAGTCGTCCTTGGGTGATCCTCGGGACGCTGGTGCTGATGATCGGCGCCGCCGCTTCGCTCTTCTTGGGGCAACGACTGCCGTAGATCCTGCGCCCGAGCGCGCTATGAAAGGCCCGTTACTTGCAAAATTTGCAAGTAACGGGCCATTCATAGCATTGGGGGAAGCGGTCAGGGAGTCGCGAAGCCGTTCTGCCGCCAAGCCTCGTAAACGCTGATCGCCGCGGTGTTCGCAAGGTTCAGCGACCGGCTCGACGGCAGCATCGGCAGCCGCACCCGGTCGGTCACCTGGGAGGACTCCTGGACGTCGAGGGGCAGCCCCGCCGACTCCGGCCCGAACATCAGCACGTCACCGGGCTCGTACGCGACGTCGGTGTGCAGCCGCGTCGCGGAGGCGCTGAACGCGAAGACCCGGGCGGGCAGCAGAGCCGCCCAGGCCGCGTCGAGGTCCGCGTGGACGTGGACGCGCGCGAGGTCGTGGTAGTCGAGGCCGGCGCGGCGCAGCTGCTTGTCCTCCAGCGTGAAACCGAGCGGCTCCACCAGGTGGAGCTCGCAGCCGGTGTTCGCGGTCAAGCGGATCGCGTTGCCCGTGTTGGGCGGGATTTCCGGGCGGTAGAACAGGATGCGGAACACGAGGGTTGATCGTCTTTCGTTCACGGGCGCTTCGCCTGAGGGCGGCCGGGAGGCCATATACGCGGACGAGCATGAGGCCGCCCGTGACCATCCCACCACAGGAGGGCTTCATGCCTTCGCTCCCTCACCCCCTGTCGCGGCGTCGCTTCCTCGGTTATGGCTCCGCAGGCGCGGCCGCCGTCCTGCTGGGGACCGGCGCCTGGAACGCCGCCGGCGCGATGCCGCTCGCGAGCGGCTCCGGAAACCCCTTCACCCTGGGCGTCGCCTCGGGTGACCCGTTGCCCGGCGGTGTCGTGCTCTGGACCAGGCTCGCGCCGAAGCCCTACGAGGCCGATGGCCTCGGCGGGATGCCGCGCAAGCCCGTTCGCGTCGAGTACGAGGTCTCGCTGGACGAGCGCTTCCGCGCCGTGATCCGTCGCGGCTCCGTGGTCGCCACTCCCGAGCTCGGTCACTCAGTTCACCCCGAGATCCACGGCCTCGCGCCGGATCACCAGTACTTCTACCGTTTCCGCGCGGGCGGCGAGATCTCGCCGGTCGGCCGTACTCGGACGGCGCCGGTCGCGTGGTCGTCGCCGCGCGAGCTGAACTTCGCGTTCGCGTCCTGCCAGAGCTGGGAGGCGGGACACTTCACCGCGTACGACCACATGGCGGCCGAGGATCTCGACCTGGTCGTGCACCTGGGCGACTACCTCTACGAAAGCGGCGTGACCGGCGTCGGGCGCGGGACGCCGGTGGGTCCGCAGTTCAAGGGCGAGACCTTCGACCTGGCCCGCTACCGGCTCCAGTACGCGCTCTACAAGTCCGAAGCGCCGCTGATGGCCGCGCACGCCGCCTTCCCGTGGATCCACGTCAACGACGACCACGAGGTGGAGAACAACTGGGCGGGTGACCTCTCCCAGGCCGACAACGAGCCCGACCAGGACCCGGCGGTGTTCCGCCAGCGGCGCGCCCAGGCCTTCCAGGCGATGTACGAGCACCTGCCGTACCGCATCGCCCAGCTGCCGAAGGGGCCGGACGCGCGTCTCCACCGGCGCCTGAGCTACGGCACGCTCGCCGACTTCACCATGCTCGACACCCGCCAGTACCGCGACGACCAGCCGTGCGGCGACGGCCAGTCGGCGAACTGCACCGAGCGCTTCGACGAGGACCGCACCCTGCTCGGTTCGGAGCAGCGGCGTTGGCTGCTCGACGGTTTCTCCCGGTCCCGCGCTCGCTGGCAGATCCTGGGCAACCAGGCGCCGATGGGCCAGACCGACACCGACGCGGGCGCCGCCACCAACGTCTACCTCGACCCGTGGGACGGCTACGTCGCCGACCGCGACCGCGTGCTCGCCGCGGCGCAGGACCGGGGCGTGCGGAACCTGGTGGTCATCACCGGTGACAGGCACCAGAACTACGCCTGGGACCTCAAACGCGACTTCGGCGACCCCGGTTCGCCCACCGTGGCGAGCGAGTTCGTCGGGACGTCGATCACCAGCGGCGGCAACGGCGCCGACATGACGCCCGCCGGTGAGAACCTGCTGAAGGCCAACCCGCACATGAAGTTCTTCAACAACCAGCGCGGGTACGTCCGGGTCAACGTCAACCGGCAGCGCTGGCGCAGCGACTTCCGGGTGGTGCCGTTCGTCAACACCCCCGGCGCGCCGATCAGCACGCGGGCCAGCTACGTCGTCGAGGACCGGCGCCCCGGCGTTCAGTCCGCCTGAGCGGGCAGGAGGGCGGCGTACACCTCGCGCACGACCGCGGGTGGCGCCGCCTTCTTGAGCGTCGCCGGATCGACGAAGACGTAGCGGTTGGTCGCTTCGGTGCACACCGTGCCGTCGCGGCCGATCTCGAAGTCGATGATCAGCGACGTGGTTCCGAGATGGTTCAGGAACGCCGAGACCACCAGTTCGTCGTCGTAGCGGCAAGGCGCGCGGTAGCGGAGGTTCGATTCGGCGACGACGACGTCGACACCGAGGGCCAGCGCCGCTTCGTGGGAGCCGTAGAGGGTTCTTTCCACCTCGAACATGGCCATGTCCACGTAGGCGAGGTAGTTCGCGTTGAAGACGATGCCCTGTCCGTCGCACTCGTGGTAGCGCACGCGAAGCGGCATTTCGACGATCGGTTTCCGTGGCTCGGTCACCCTGCCAATGTAGGAGCTGAAGGACGCTTTCACCGCATCGCATGCGGTGAAAGCGCCCTTCGCCCGATGGCATGCGGGGAAAGTCCCCTTCAGCCCTACTCGATGAAGTCGATATTCGGGTGCCGCGGGGATTCCCCGTCGAACAGGTGCCGGTTACGGCCCTTCAGGTGCAGATCGAAGAACGCCCCGATGTAGTCCCGCTGCGCGGCGAGCGAACGACGGGGATCGATGGTGCCGATGGACGCCTTCCGCTTCTCCGGCGTCACCAGCGCGCCGAGCTGCGGCACGACGACCTGCAGATCGCTGTAGGACATGTGCGTGCTGCCGCCGCGCAGGAGCAGGTCCCGCTTCCAGCCTCGCTGGTTGGCCCAGAAATCCGCCCAGCTGCGGTCGAATTCCGGGGTGCGGTGCGTGTGCTCGAGCGGCTTCCCGTCCGGACCGACACCCTCGGCGCCCATCAGCAGGAACGGCCGGTCCAGACCGCGCTTCGTCACCTCTCCGGGGATGTAGGCGCTTCCCGGCGGGTAGCCGAACGCCGTCGCCATCGCGCCGTCCAGGTTGATCCCGGCGTCGACCCGGCGGTCGTGGACCATCGTCTCGCCCGCCGTGAACCCGCCGTAGGAATGCCCGTAGGCACCGACCTTCGACAGGTCGAGCGACCAGCCGAGGCCGCGGGGGAGCTGCCGGTTCTCCGCGTCCGGGTTCTGTCCCCGCGTGATCTTCGTGAGCTGGTCGAGGACGAACCGGCTGTCGCCGACTCGCGCGTCGAGCGCCTTCTTCATGAATTCGGGACCCTCGCCCGGCGGGAGCGCCGTTTCGAGTCGCCCGCCGGGGAACTCGACCGCGGCGCTCTCGTAGGTGTGCGAGAGCGAGACGACCACGTAGCCGCGGCTCGCGAGGTCGTCGACGATCGCCGAGTACGTCTCCCGAGGTCCCCCGAAGCCGGGGGAGAAGAGCACGACCGGCTTCGGCGCGCCGGGCGCGGCCGGGACGCCGATCTCGGCCCGCCGCTTCGACGACGTCCAGTCGACGGAGCCGACCGGGACATCGAGGTCGTTCGGGTTCGCCAGAGCCTGGTCGATGACGGCGCTCATACCCGGCGTCAGCCACGGTGCCTGCGGGCCGTGGGCGAACCGGTCCGCCGGATAGGTGACGGTGGCCATGACCTCCCGGCGCCGGTCCGGTTTCCAAGGATCGGGCCGGGACCGGTCGACGAGGTGGAGGTCGGTGGTGCCGACCTCGTACTGGCCGGTGAGGGCGGGTGCGGTGAGTTTGACCTGCTCCGCCGCGACGGCGGGGGCGGTGGTGGCGAGCCCGCCCGCGAGCGCGAGGCCCGCGACGAGTGCCGAACCCCGCACCACCCTGGTGTGTCTCGATGACACTGCTGGAGTCCTTCCGGATCGGGGCGGTCCGACGACCGCCTCCCTTCCGACCATGGCAGCGCCACCGGGTGACGCGCATCCCTCTGGAGGTGGAGCCCTGATCACCCGTGCAGGGCACGGTAGGCCGACGCGGCACCAGGGTGCAGCGGCACCTTGCCGGTCCCGATCAGCGTCCGGACGTCGAGGAACTGGGTCCCGACGGCAGGTGCCGGGACGAGGTCGGCGGCGTGCGCGGCCAGCACCCGCGCGACGGCGGCCGCGACGTCGTCGGGCAGGGAAGGAGCCGCCAGGAGGAGGTTCGCGACGCCGATCGTCCGCAGTTCGCCGACTCCCTGATAGGCCTGTGCCGGGACGTGGACCAGGTCGTACACCGGGCCGTAGCCCGCGCGCAGAGCGGGAAGGTGCGCATCGAGCGGGAGAAGGGTGATCGGGGTGGTCCGGTTCAACTCGGTGAGCGCGGGCGTGGGGATCCCGCCGGACCAGAACAGCGCGTCGACCTCGTGCGCCACCAGTGCGTTGATCGCCTCCCCGAGCAGGAGGTTCTTCGCGTTCACCGGGACTTCGGCGCGGGCGAACAGCCGGGTGCTGAACACCGCGACCCCGGATCCGCTCGCGCCCATCGCGACCGGCCGCCCGGCCAGGTCGGCGAGTGAGCGCACGCCGCCGTCCGCGCGGACCACGAGCTGGTGGTAGTTCTCGTAGACGCGGCCGATGGCCGAGAACGCGATCGGGACGGAGAACGGCTCCGCCCCGGCGAAGGCGGATTCGGCGACGTCACCGAGGACGAGACCGAGGTCGGCCCGGCCGTCCCGCAGCCGTCGCAGGTTCTCGACGCTGGCCTCGGTCGCGACGGCCGTGGCGCGCAGCCGCGATTCCGCCCTGTTCAGCTGCTGGGCCAGCAGCTCCGCGAAGGCGAGATAGAAACCGCCGCTCTCGCCCGCCGCGATGACGACCTCTCGTTCCGGGCCCTGGTAGCCCGCCGTCGAGCAGCCCGCGAGCGTGGCGAGCCCGGCGAGGAGCGCGGTACGCCTGGTGACGGTCATGGCGTCTCCCCGGTGGCGAGGGGAAGTTCGACGCGGACTTCGAGCCCGTGCGGTTCCGCTGCCCGTAGCTCGAGTTTCCCGCCGCGGGCGAGCACGTGCTGGTTCGCGATCGCGAGCCCGAGCCCCGTTCCCCGCGGCGCTCCGTCGCCACCGGCACGCCAGAACCGCTCGGTCGCGCGTTCACGGTCCTCTGTGGACAGTCCAGGGCCGTTGTCGGACACGAAGACCGTGGCGGTCGTGTCGCCGGTCTCGTAGCCGGTGGTGATGGTCGCGCCCCGGCCCGCGTAGTGCACCGCGTTGTCCAGCAGGACATCCAGCACCTGGGCGAGATCGCCTTCCGTGCACCGCACCGGAACCGGCGTGTGGTGGCCCTCGGCGGCGGGGAGGCCGACTCCGGCGTCGTCGGCCGACGGACGCCACGCGTCGACCCGTTCGGCGAGCACGGAAGGGAGATCGCAGGGTTCGTCGTCGGCTTCGCCCGCGGCGAGCCTGGTCGCGGCGCTTTCGGCGAGCGCCAGCGCGAGCAGCCCGTCGAGCAGGGACTCCAGGCGTTCGACCTCCGCGACGGTCGCCCGGTAGGTCCGCTGGCCGTCGCCGTCGATCTGCGCGGCCAGTGAGTCCACGCGCAACCGCAAGGCCGCCATGGGATTCCGCAGCTGGTGCGACGCGTCCGCGACGAGCCGCCGCTGCTGTTCGGACGCTTCGACGACGGCGTCGGACATCCGGTTGAACGACGTCGCGAGCGAGCGCAGCTCCCTCGGCCCGGCTTTGTCGGGAACCTGCGCGCGGTGCCCGCCGGTCACCGCCCGCACGCCGGTCTCCAGTTCGTGCAGCGGCCGCACCATCCACCGCGCCAGCAGGACCGCGAGCAGCACGAACACCGCCGCGACCAGCACCGCGCCCGCGACGATCGCGGCCCAGCGGGTGGCGACGTCGGCCGCCGCCGTGGTCACCGACGCGCGCAGCACGACCACCCCGGCCACCCGGGTCCCGGTGCCGACCGGACGGGCGAAACAGACCGGATCCACCGACCACGGGCTCAGCTGTTCGGGGCCTTTCGCGGGCTGGTTGCGAAGCGCGGACTCGACGAGCGAGCGGACCACCGGCTCCGCGGCGGTCATCCCACCGGTTTCCACCAGCGGCATCCCGCGCGCGTCGACCACCACGACGGCTTCGCCGTATAACGACGAATACCGCGCGGCGTCGACCCCCAGCGCGGTCGGGTCACCGGCGTCTACGGCCTGCTGGGCGAGGATGACGAACCGGTCGACGTCGGCGTTGCGGGCGATGACCAGCTGCTGGGTCCGCTGCGCGGCGGTCGAGCCGAACAGCGGGATCGCGAACGCGGCGACCACGGTCAGCGCGAGCGCGACGAGGACGACCAGCAGCCGGGCGCGCACCGGTCAGTCCCGGCCGAAGCGGTAGCCGAAACCCCGGATCGTGGTCAGCAGCCCCGGCCGGTCGAGTTTCGCGCGCAGCTGGGTCAGGTGCACGTCGAGCGAGCGGGAGACGGCGAGGTACGCGTCGCCCCAGACCTCGTCCATCAGCTGCTGCCTGCTCACCGCGGTGCCGGGCCGCGCGGCGAGCACCGCCAGGACGGCGAACTCCTTCGTGGTGAGCCCGATGTCGTTCCCGCCGACCAGCACCCGCCGTGCCGCGAGATCGATTTCGACGTCCTCGACGCGGACGACGTCGTCCTGCGGCGCGGACGAGACGGCGGCGCGGCGCACGACCGCGTCCATCCTCGCCAGCAGTTCGGCGAGGCGGACGGGTTTGGTCAGGTAGTCGTCGGCGCCGAGCCGCAGCCCGCGCACCACGGACCGCTCGTCCCCGCGCGCGGTGAGGACCAGCACCGGCACCAGCGACACCTGACGCACCTTCCTGAGGACGTCGAGCCCGTCCATGTCGGGCAGGCCGAGGTCCAGCAGGATCACGTCGGCTTCGCGGTGCCGGTGCAGCGCGTCGCAGCCCCGGATCGCGTGGGAGACGGTGTGGCCGCGCGTCTGCAGTGTCTCGGCGAGCGCGTCGGCGACACTGGTGTCGTCTTCGACGAGCAGCACCCGCACGGCCATACCCTTCCGCCTAGCCTTCTCGGCCGGAAACCAGCTCGGGCTCCGGCTTCTTCTCGAGCTCCGAGGTCTTCGAGGTTTCCCGCATTGTGCCGTAGACGATGAGCGACACCAGGACACAGCCCGCGACGTAGAAGAAGAACACCGATTCGTGGCCCGCCCCCTTCAACGCCTGCGCGATGAGCTCGGCGGTGCCACCGAAGATCGCCACCGTGAGCGCGTAGGGGAGGCCGACGCCGATGGCGCGGATCTTCGTCGGGAACAGCTCGGCCTTCACGATCGCGTTGATCGAGGTGTACCCGGTGACGATCACCAGGCCGGCGAGCATCAGCAGGAAGGCGAGCACCGGCTCTTTGGTCCCGCCCATCAGCGTCATGATCGGGACGGTCAGCAGCGTGCCCGCGATCCCGAAGAACATCAGCAGCGGACGGCGGCCGATGCGGTCGGAGAGCTTGCCCGCGAACGGCTGCAGGATCGCGGCGACGAGGATCGCGCAGAACAGGATCAGCGTGACCGTCCGGCGCGGGATGCCCGCGGTGTTCTCCATGAACTTCTGGCTGTAGGTGGCGAAGGTGTAGAAGGAGACCGTGCCGCCGAGGGTGAGGCCGACGACGAGGGCGATCTCCTTGGGGTACTTGATCAGCGCGCGCAGCGTGCCCTTGTCACCCGCGTCCTTGCCGGTGCCGGACGCCTTGGCCTCCTCGAAGCTGGCCGATTCGTCCATCCCGCGGCGCAGGAACATCACCACGACCGCGGCCAGCGCGCCGACGACGAACGCGATCCGCCAGCCCCACGAGGTCAGCTGCTGCTCGGTGAGGACGGCCTGCAGCAGCAGCTGGAGGCCGAGCGCCAGCAGTTGGCCGCCGTACAGCGTCACGTACTGGAAGCTGGAGTAGAACCCGCGTTTGCCGGGAGTGGCCACTTCGGACAGATAGGTCGCGGAGGTCGAATACTCACCGCCGACCGAGAGGCCCTGGATGAGCCGTGCGACCAGAAGCAGGATCGGCGCGGCGATGCCGATCGTGGCGTAGGTCGGGGTCAGCGCGATCATCAGCGACCCGGCCGCCATCAACGTGACGGAAAGCACGAGTGCGCTTCGTCGCCCGAACCGGTCGGCGAACCGGCCCAGCATCCACCCGCCGAGCGGCCGCATGAGGAATCCGACGGCGAACACCGCCGCGGTGCCGAGGAAGGCCGCCGTCGTGTCCTTGGTGGGGAAGAAGGACTTCGCGAAGTACGTGGTGAAGGCGGCGTAGGCGTACCAGTCGTACCACTCGACCAGGTTGCCGATCGAGCCGCGCAGCACGTTGCCGACGACTCGCCTCTCGCTTACGGGCGGCGACGTTTCACCGATCCGGGTTGTCATCTTTGACCTCCTGTGTTCCGGCTCACGGTGAACAATCCGTGACGACGGGGCAAGGTCCCGGCCCGGTTCCTAACATCCGCTTAGGACGGTCGCGGTTACCCGGAGGTAGGGGTGGCGCGGCTCCGGCCGGTCCCGGGTGAGCCGATAACCTCAGGGCGTCAGCGGGACGAAGACGAGGCGAGGAGAGCTCTGTGGGACGGTCGGTACTGGTCACCGGCGGCAACCGCGGCATCGGTTTGGCGATCGCGAAGGACCTCGCGGCGCAGGGACACCAGGTCGCGATCACGCACCGCGGTTCCGGCGCGCCCGAAGGCCTCTTCGGGGTGCAGGCCGACGTCACCGACGCCGAGCAGATCGACGCCGCCTTCAAGCTCGTCGAGGAGCACCAGGGTCCGGTCGAGGTCCTCGTCGCCAACGCGGGCATGACCGACGACACCCTGCTCATGCGCATGAGCGAGGAGCAGTTCACCCGCGTGGTGGACGCCAACCTCACCGGCGCGTACCGGGTCGCCAAGCGCGCCTCCCGCGGCATGCTGCGCGGGAAGTGGGGCCGCTACATCTTCATCTCGTCCGTCGTCGGCCTCACCGGGTCGGCAGGCCAGGTCAACTACGCCGCGAGCAAGGCCGGTCTCGTCGGTCTCGCCCGTTCGCTCGCGCGTGAGCTGGGCTCGCGCAACATCACCTCGAACGTCATCGCCCCCGGGTTCGTCGCCACGGACATGACCGACGAGCTCGGCGAGGACCGCAAGAAGGAGATCCTCGCCCAGATTCCCTCCGGCCGGTACGCCGAGCCGTCGGAGATCGCCGCCGCCGTCCGCTACCTCGCCTCCGAAGAGGCCGGTTACGTCAACGGCGCGGTGCTGCCGGTCGACGGCGGCCTCGGCATGGGCCACTGACGTCCCCCGTTTTCCCTTACCGACCGCATCATTCCGGACTGGAGGTCCCGTGCCAGGACTGCTCGAAGGCAAGCGCCTGCTGATCACCGGCGTCATCACCGACGCCTCGCTCGCGTTCCACGCGGCCAAGATCGCGCAGCAGGAGGGCGCGAAGGTCGTGCTCACCGGCTTCGGCAGGCTGTCGCTCGTCGAGCGCATCGCCAAGCGTCTCCCCGAGGAGGCGCCGGTGCTGGAGCTGGACGTCACCAACCAGGAGCACCTCGACTCGCTCGCCGACCGGGTCCGTGAGCACGTCGACGGGCTCGACGGCGTGCTGCACTCGATCGGGTTCGCCCCGCCGTCCTGCCTCGGCGCGCCGTTCCTGGACGCACCGAGTGAAGACGTGAAGGTGGCTGTCGACGTCTCGGCGTTCTCCTTCAAGTCCCTCGCGGTCGCGACCCTGCCGCTGCTTTCGCGTGGCTCGTCGATCGTCGGTATGGACTTCGATGCGCGCGTCGCGTGGCCCGCCTACAACTGGATGGGCGTGGCGAAGGCGGCGCTGGAGTCGGTCAACCGGTATCTGGCCCGTGACCTGGGCCCGCAGGGCATCCGGGTCAACCTGGTCAGCGCCGGCCCGATGAAGACCATGGCCGCGAAGTCGATCCCCGGGTTCGCCGACCTGGAGAACGGCTGGGGCGACCGCGCCCCGCTCGGCTGGGACAGCTCCGACCCGGACCCGACCGCGAAGTCGGTCTGCGCCCTGCTGTCGGACTGGCTGCCCGCGACCACCGGCTCGATGATCATGGTCGACGGCGGTCTGCACGCGACCGGTTTCTGAGGTCCTTATTCGCGCGTGAAGGCCCCCTTCCCTCGGCTGAACCGAGGGAAGGGGGCCTTCACGCGTTTCAGGGGAGGACGGCGTTCGCGACGTGCCAGGAGTCTTCGAGCAGCAGGTACTTGGTGATCGCGCCGTCGTCGTTCACCTCGAATTGGATGGTGAAGGCGGAGTCGATGACCTTGCCGGTGCTGCGGATGATCGAGCGCAGGCGGCCGATCGCGACCGCGTGCGGCCCGTCGACGAGTACGCGTTCGATGTCGAACCGGTCCTTGATGAGGCCCTTGTCGAGCAGGTCGTAGAACTCGCGGATCTCCGCCGGGTTCCGGCGCGGGCCGATCCACGGGACCAGCTCGGTCGCGCCGGGGATGTCCCACTCGACGGTGTCGGCGAAGAGGTCCGCCGCGCCATCGGTGTCCCCTGTGGACATCCGGCGGAAGAACTCGTCCAAAGTGGATCGTGTTCGGTCGGTCATGATTTCTCCTTACTGGGTAACGGGTTCGCGGAGCAGTCGGGTGTCGTCGGTGCGCTGGACACCGGCGGCGAAGGTGAGCGTGAGCACTGTGGCGACCCCGAGCCCGACGCTCACCCACGCGACGCTGGGATAGCCGAGTCCGGCGTCGATCGACTCGCCGCCGAGCCACGGGCCGACGGTGTTGCCGACGTTGAACGCGGCTGTCGTGCTCGCGCCGACGAGGGTGGGCGCGTTGCCCGCCACGGCGAAGGCGCGGACGTTCAAAGCGGGGTTGACCCCGAAGCCCGCGACGCCGAACAGGAAGACGGCGAAGATCGCGACCGGGGTCGCCGGGCCGGAGAGCGCGAGCAGGACCAGGGCGAGCAGGGCGAGGGCGAGGCCGCCGTAGAGGGTGGCGAAAGGCCTCGCGTCGGCGTGCCGCCCGCCGACGGTGATGCCGATCAGCGCGCCGAGCCCGAACAGGGAGAGCACTCCCGGCACCCAGCTTTCCGGCAGTCCGGCGACTTCGGTCAGCAGGGGAGCGAGGTAGCTGAAGGTCGCGAAGATCATCGCCTGGGCGAAGGCGATCACGCCGAGTGCCAGCCAGAACCGGCCGCCGCGGTACAGGCGGAGCTCGGTCGCGACGTCGGTTTTGTCGTCGCCGTTCTGGGTTTCCGGGACGAGGGCGAAGACGCCGATCAACGCGACGACGGTCAGTGCCGTGACCGCCCAGAACGCCGCCCGCCAGCCCGCGTGCTGGCCGAGGAAGGTCCCGGCGGGCACGCCGGCGATGTTCGCGATGGTGAGCCCTCCGACCAGGATGGCCAGCGCGCGGCCACGGCGTTCAACCGGAACCAGCGCGACCGCGGTGGCCGCCGCGACCGCCCAGAAACCGGCGCAGGCGACGGCGCTGACGACGCGGGTCGCGAAGAGCAGGGCGTATCCCGTGCCCAGCGCGCCGACGACGTGCGAGAGCCCGAAGACGACGAGCAGGGTCATCAGGGTGGCGCGCCTCGGCACCCTCAACGTCGCGATCGCGAGCAGGGGAGCGCCGACGACCATGCCGATCGCGAAGGCGGAGATGAGCAGCCCGGCCTCCGGGATGCCGACGTTCAGATCGGCCGCCATCCCCGGCAGCAGGCCGGTGATCATGAACTCGGACGTGCCGAGCGCGAACACGCTCAGTCCGAGTACGCAGACTGCCAAAGGCAAGGGTCTTCCCTCCAGTTTTGTATTGATCAGTCCAAAATGTGGGCAGCGTTGCGCACGGGGCTTGTTTCGGTTACTTCGCGGCGATCGCGTCCAGTGCGATGCCCGCGACCGCTTCCATCGCCGTCCGGTCGGCGCCGCGCCGGGACATCAGCCGGAGCCCGGCCACGGTGCTGTGCGCGAACTCGGCGAGGTCTTCCGGCTTGCGGGAGCCGTCGACGGTCCCGTCGATCTGCCCTTCTCTGGCGCAGGCCGAGAGAAGGACGAGGTGTCGTTCGGTGTCGGCGTCGATCCGCGCTTTGATCTCGGGATCACGGTCACCGAACTCGGCCACGGTGTTGACCACGAGGCAGCCCCGGCCTTGGTGGGCGACTTCCTCGTCGATCGTGTACGAGAACAGCGACCGGAACCGCTCGACGCCGGTCATGGCGTCCTCCAGCAGTGCCGTCCTGGCCGCGATCCCGCGCTCCGCGTAGTGATCGAGCGCGCGCATGAACAGTTCGTGCTTGCTGCTGAAGGTGTTGTAGATGCTGCTGCGGCCCAGGCCGGTGGCTTCGCAGAGGGCCTGGGTCGACGTGCCCTCGTAGCCGCGAACCCAGAACGCGTCCATGGCGCGCCCGACCGCGGCGCGCTCGTCGAATTCCTTCGGCCTGGCCATGGGAACGACCGTACCAGGTTTTGGATCGCTCAGTTCAAAACGGGCCGAGTCAGCGTGCGGGGCGCCACAGCGGCAAGATGACAGGGTGGGTTATGACGCGCTGCTTTGGCTTTCGTTCGGTGGTCCCGAGGGGCCCGATGAAGTGATGCCGTTCCTGGAGAACGTCACGCGGGGCCGGGGGGTCCCGAGGGAACGGCTGCTCGAGGTCTCCGAGCACTATCAGCACTTCGGCGGGGTTTCGCCGATCAACCGCCTGAACCGGGACGCGATCTCCGCGGTGGAGAAACAGCTCGCCACGGCGGGGATCGACCTGCCCGTCCACTTCGGCAACCGCAACTGGCGGCCGATGGTCGAGGAGACGCTGGCGGAGATCACCAAAGCGGGCGCTCAGCGTGTCCTGGTGTTCCCCACGAGCGCGTACGGCGGCTACTCCGCCTGCCGTCAGTACGACGAGGACATCGAGCGCGCCCGCGCGTCGGTCGGCGACGGTGCGCCGGAACTGGTGAAGCTGCGGCAGTTCTTCGACCACCCGCTGTTCATCGCCGCTTTCGCCGACGCCGTTCGCGCCGCGCACGCGAAACTGGGGAACCTGCCCGGAACCAGGACGGTCTTCTGCGCCCACTCGGTGCCGGACTCGGCCGACGCCGCGGCCGGGCCGCCCTCGGAAGGCGGCCACCGCTACTCGCGCCAGATCGCCGAGGCCGCCCGTCTCGTCGCGGCCGAGGCGGGGATCGAGACCTACGACGTCGTCTGGCAGTCGCGCTCCGGCCCGCCGCAGGTGCCGTGGCTGGAGCCGGACATCGTCGACCACATCGACGCGTTGCACGCGGACGGCGTCACTTCGGTGGTGGTCTGCCCGGTGGGCTTCGTGTCCGACCACCTCGAAGTGATCTGGGACCTCGACAACGAGGCCGCCGAACGGGCCGCCGAACACGGCATGGGCTTCGCGCGGGCGGCGACTCCGGACACGGATCCGCGCTTCGCTGAGCTGGTCGTCGAGCTGGTCCGTGAGCACACGGAGGGGGTTCCGGCGCGGAAGTTGTCACCGTTCCCGGCCGCCGGGTGCACGGTGAACGGCGCGCCCTGCGCTGTGGGCTGCTGCGAGCCTGCGAAGCGCCCCGCGCGTCCGTAGTCGGTCGCCCCTCGTGAGTGGTGAGGACGGTTCTGGTGGTCCCGTATTTGCCTGCCCGCTGGCTGCTGATGTCGTCTTGGTGAGCTTGTGCTGGAGTGTCCGGGCTTGATCAACGGAGGTTTGGGGACGTTGAGTGTCCCCGATCTTCCGTTGATCAAGTTTCGAGGCCGGAACACTCCTCGACGATGAAGGATTTGGGACACTCAACGTCCCGATTCCTTCACGCTCGACTGTGCCGCCGCCGCCACGTCACCTTCGCCCTGGTCACGCGTGGGTAGGCAAACACCGGTCCGCCCTAACCGCCCGTACCACTCACGAGGCGATGCTCAAGGAACTGCCGGAGAACTCACCGCACTGGAGGGTGAGGCCGGGATTCGGCCCACCGATCATGTCCTCCGCCCGTCCCTTGATCTCGTACTGGACTTTGTTCGCGAGTTCGCGCGGAGTTCCCCGTAGTCGGCCGCCGAGGTGGGGGACGGGTTCCGTACTGGCTTCGTCGTATCGCGGCCCGCATGCGCTGAGCAGGGCGATCGACGCGGCGGCGAGGGCCGGTGCGGCGCGGCGGTTCATCGGGCTTTCCTTCGCGTGGCGGTGATCCGTGACAGGTGCAGGTCGATCAGGGCGATGGCCTCTTCGCCGGTCTGGTAGCCCAGCAACACCGCGTCTCCCAGTCCGGACACCAAGGCCAGGAGTGAGACGGCCTCGGCGCGCGGGTCCACAGTGGACACGAGGGCACCGTCGTCCCGTGCGGCTGAGAGCATGGCCGCCACCGCGTCGCGGAGCTGGCCGTGGCCGGTCCGGAAGTGACCGGCGATCTCCGGGTCCTTGAGCGCGCGCACCAGGAAGGCGTTGGCCACCAGCGCGCCGTTCCGGGCGGCGTCGTCGAGGGGGAGCAGTGCGACGAGCAGATCCCGGACGCCGGGTTCGCCGGCCGTGGCGATGCGCTCCTCGACTCCGCCTCGCAAGGTCGTCGCCGCGTAACGCAGCATGTCGTCCCTCGACGCGAAGTAGTGCTGGACGAACCCCTTCGAGATGCCGGCTTCGGCCGCGACCTCGTTCAGGCTGAC
The DNA here is from genome assembly GCF_046549075.1 of Amycolatopsis sp. lyj-84. Taxonomy (NCBI): domain Bacteria; kingdom Bacillati; phylum Actinomycetota; class Actinomycetes; order Pseudonocardiales; family Pseudonocardiaceae; genus Amycolatopsis; species Amycolatopsis sp. lyj-84. Next base: position 285,369 of record NZ_JAJPWO010000001.1, on the reverse strand, counting down.
CGCTTCGAGTCCCCGGTCGGCCGCGATGCGGCGGACGGCCGCGGCGATCTGCCGACGCCGTTCCTCGTGATCGACTCGTTTGGGCAACCCCGCCTCCTTTGCGGTCCGATCGGATTGCAAACTTGTCACCAACCGCTTTACAATCCGATCGTACCGTAACGAGGAGGGGTGCGAATGAAGGTGGGCGGTTTTTCCACGCCGGAGGCGCGAGCCGAGTACGAGGCCGTCTACGAACGAGGTCTGGCGGCTTTGCCCGCTCCGGCCGGGATCCACGACGTCCCGACGGCGTTCGGGGTGGCGCGGGTGTACCGGTTCGGGCGGCCGGGCGGCACGCCGATCGTGCTGCTGCCCGGACGCGCGGGTACCGCGGTGATGTGGGCACCCAATCTCGAGGCGCTGCTCCGGCACGGCGAGGTGTACGCCGTGGACCTCATCGGCGAACCCGGGCGCAGCGAACAGACGGTTCCCATCCGCGATGGCGCGGATCAGGCCGCCTGGCTCGGGACGGTGCTCGCGGAACTCGATCTGACGGCCGTGCACCTGATGGGGTACTCGTTCGGTGGCTGGCTCGCGGCCAACTTCGCCGCGCGAGCGCCGGGACGGCTGAAGTCGGTCACGCTCATCGATCCCGTACTGACGTTCGGCGGACTGACCGTGGGATTGGTCGTCCGTGCCACGCTTTCCGCGATCCCCGTCGTCGACCGATGGGCCCGCCCGTCGTTCCTCCGATGGATTTCCGGGGGTGCGGAGGTCGACGCCACGGATCCGGTCGCGCGGGTGATCGACGAGGGAATGCGGACCTACCGCATCGCCCTGCCGTTGCCCCGGTTGATCACCGACGATCAGCTGCGTTCGCTGCGTATGCCCGTGCTGGCCCTGGTGGCCGGGCGCAGCGTCATCCACCACCCGGCGCGTGCGGCCGCGCGCGCCCGGGACCTGCTGCCGCGGGGAGAGGTCGAACTATGGCCGTCGGCGACCCATGCCATCGCGGGGGAAGCGGCGGCGGAGGTCAATGCGCGTGTGCTGACTTTCCTGGCCGACTGCGAAGCCATCGGAAACGCGCCGTCGTGACCGCGCGCGGTGGCCGGAATCCGACGCTCGTGCTCCTGCTCTGGGATGTCGCGCTGCCCTTGGCCGCCTACTACGGGCTTCGGCTCGCCGGACAGAGCGAGCAGGTCTCGCTGCTGGCGGGGGCCGCGATTGCCGCTTTCCGGATCGTCTGGGTCGCTGTCCGGGACCGCTCGTTCGACGGCTTCGCCGCGTTGCTGGCCGGAGTCCTCGGCGTCGGGCTCGTCCTTTCGCTGTTCACCGGTGACGCGAGATTCTTGTTGCTGAAAGAGTCCTTCGGTACCGCGACCGCGGGGATCGTGCTGCTGGTGAGCTGTTTCAGCCGCACTCCGATGGTGCTCATCGCCGTGCGTGCCGGGTCGAGCGTGGCCAAACGCGCCGAGATCGACCGGCTCGCCGGCGAGGTGCCCGGCTTCCGTCGCGCGTTCACCCGGATGTCCGCGGTGTGGGGAGTGGCCCTGCTCGTGGAGGCCGTGGTGCGGGTGCCGCTGGTCTACACCTTGTCGGCCGACGTGATGAACGGGGTGAGCGTGGTCTTGCTCATCGCCGTCATCGGCGGGCTTTCGCTGTGGTCCGTCCGATATGCCGGGAAAGTTCTGGCTACGGGTGGCGGTCCGCCTGGTCCGCGAACACCCGCACCGCTTCGTTGATCGCCGCGTACCGGGCACCCCTGACGGCATCGGCCAGCGGCCGCAACGCCTCGGCCCGCCGCAGCGCCGCCGATGCCGACAGCGCGCCGCCCGGATCGTCGGACTCGGCGATCGCGAGGATCGCCGCGATCTCTTCCGCCCGCTGAAGCACCCGCAGCGATCGGCTGGGCATCCCGGCGGGCCAGGGCGCGTCGGTGGCCGACCGCAGCCGCGCCGAGAGTTCCGCACGGACACCCGGCCGGTCGCGGGCGACGTCGAGTGACTGCAGCGCGCCGGCGCTCGCGCGGATCGCGTCGGTCAGGCCGTGTTCCGACTCGCCGAGCGGCCGGTACTCGAGGACACCCGGCGTCGGCACCGAATAGACGGTCCACCGCATCAACCCCTCGGCGATCGCCTCGGGGACGAGCCCGTAGCCGAGATCCGGCAGGACGACGGCCTCGCCGGTCCGCAGCGCGGCCTCGGTGAACGGGCCGCCACCGCCGAGGCCGCGGACGTCGCCGGGCACCGGGAGGAGCAGGTGGAGGCTCTTCGCGCCCTGCGAGCGCAGGGCGAGGAGCAACTGGACCGGAGTCGCCGCGCGGTTGAACGCCAGCGGCAGGTCGAACGCCTCGGCGGCCGCGGCATCCGCGGCGACGACGTCGTGGGCTTCGCCCCAGACCTGAAGGGCGTCAAGGACGTCGTCGGAGGCGGCGGCTCCGTTCAGCCACGCCGAAGACCAGACCGCGAGGGTCGCACTAGGACGGCACACCGCGTTGATTTTAGTCGTGCTTTCTACGAAACCGGGAAATGGGCACGTTATCGAGGGGTGAAGCAGAGGTGTCGTGCACGGGCGCGGGCTTGGTGGCCTGCCATCGCGCCGGTCCGCCCGAGGGGGTCGTGAGTGGCGATTCGGCTTAGTGAGGGGTAAGGCAAAGGTGGCGTTGTGGCTGAACCCAAGGTGAGCGAGCGCGAGACTCGCGTGATTGGACACGGATCTCGCGTGCTCGGACGGCGAACTCGTGTGATCGCCGCCCGATCACCCGTGAACGCCCATCCCGCCCGAACACGCACGGTCGCCCTTTCCTCACGGACCCTTCGGTTTCAGCAGCCTCAGGTGGAAGGCCTCCGCCACCGCGGCGGCCCGGTCACCGACGCCCAGCTTTCCGTAGATGTTCAGCAAATGGGACTTCACGGTCGCTTCGGTGATGAACAACCCCGCGGCGGCCTCCCGGTTGGTGTTCCCGGCCGCCACCAGCCGCAGCACCTCCAGTTCCCGCTCGCTGAGCGGCCCCGGCGCGGGCGTGCGCATCCGGTCCATCAGCGTGGCCGCGACCGACGGCGCGAGCACGGCCTCGCCCCGGGCGGCCGCGCGGACGGCTCGGAGCAGTTCGTCACGGGGCGCGTCCTTGAGCAGGTAGCCCGTCGCACCGGCTTCGATGGCGGGCAGCACATGCGTGTCGGCGTCGTAGGTGGTCAGGACGAGTACTCGCGCCGGATTTCCCCTCTCGGCCAGCTCGCCGATCGCGGTGACGCCGTCCGTTCCCGGCATTCGCAGATCCATCAGGACGACGTCCGGGCGCAGGTTCTCGGCGAGCCGGACCGCTTCGGCGCCGTCGGTGGCTTCGCCGACGACCTCGAAGCCCGGATCGCGGGCGAACATGCTGCTCAGACCATCGCGGACGACGGGGTGATCGTCGGCGATGAGCAGCCGGATCGGTGACTCAGGCATGGGCTCCTCCCAGCGGGACGCACGCGGAGATCCCGGTGCCCCCGCCCGGTTCCGACTCGATCCGCAGCGTTCCCGCGAGACTTTCGATCCGTTGCCGCATCGAGGTGAGGCCGAAGCCGGTCCCGGTGGTGTCGCCCCGGGGGCTCAGCGGATCGAACCCCCTGCCGTCGTCCCGGACGTCCACGGCCACCTCACCTTCCAAGTACGACAGCGTCACGCCGGCGCGGGTCGCGCGGGCGTGGTTGGCGACGTTCGCCAGTGCCTCCTGCGCGGTCCGCAGCAACGCGACCTCGGTCTCGGGGGACAGCGGCACCGCGGTCCCGGTCGTGGTGACCCGCACCGCGACGCCGTGCAGCGCCGACCATCGTTCCGCGACACCGTCCAGCGCCTCGCCCAGCCGCGACGTCCGCAGGGGTTCGGGCCGGAGCGCGTGCACCGAACGCCGGGCTTCGGTCAGGCTTTCCCTCGCCAGCGCCGTCGCCGCCGTGGTGCGCCGCCGCCAGGAGTCCGGATCGTGCTCGGCCGCCTGCAACTGCGTGATGATCCCGGTGAGACCCTGCGCCAGCGTGTCGTGGATTTCCCTGGCCATCCGTTCGCGCTCGCCGTGCACGGCGGTTTCGCGCGCACGGGCGAGCAGTTGCTCGTGTAGGGCGGCGTTCTCGGCCAGGCTCGCCTCCAGCCTCAAGTTGGCTTCGGCCAGCTCCCGCAAGGCCTCCTCCCGTTGCCGGTTCCGTTCGTCGCCGCGCCAGGCGAACCAGGCGAAGGCGCACATCGGCCCGATGTTGGCGGCGAGGACGGCGAGGTAGCTCAGCACCCCGGCGACCGTGGTCTTGTCCACGCCGTAGGCCTGCGCGGTCCCGGCGACCACCGCCGCCGCGGCGACGCCGGGTACCAGCCAGGGCCACGGCAGGAGCCGGAACGCGTACACGTACAGCACGGGCGTGAAGCAACCGAACCAGGGCGCTTCGACCACGAGGACCAGCGTGATCGCGGTCAGCACGCCGAGGAAGACGGCCGTCACCGGCAGGCTCGATCGCCACGACCGGGGTGCCACGAGCATGCCGAGCATCCAGCCGGCGGCGACCCCGCACAGGACGAGCTCCTTCACCAGGGGTCCGTCGGCCACGAACGTGAAAGCAGTGAGGATCGCCAAGAGTACGAACGACAGCACCGTCACTACCGGGCTTGCCTCCGGCTCGACGCTCATCCACCACCTCCTTCATCAGCGTGCGGCCCACCGCCGGGGCACGGGTCCAGTCTGCTGCGCGGCCGCCCGCTCCCACATCAACCGACCTCTTGAGGTTCCCTCCACCGTTCGGTTGATCCAGAGCTGGAGTTGCTTCACGTCGACAGGGGCCATGATCGCGACGTAGCGTCGAACGGGTGAACGATGTTCCCGCAACTCTGCCCCGGACCGCCGGGGACCTTCGCGCGGCCGGCCACCTGCCGCGTTCGATCAAACAAGAACTGCACGACAACCTTCTCGCCAAGCTCCGCGCCGGGGAAGACCCGTGGCCCGGGATCGTCGGGTTCTCGCGCACCGTGCTGCCCCAGCTGGAGCGCGCGCTGTTGGCCGGGCACGATGTCGTCCTCCTCGGTGAACGCGGCCAGGGCAAGACCCGGCTGCTGCGTACCCTCGCGGGACTCCTCGACGAGTGGACGCCCGTCATCGAGGGCGCCGAACTGGCCGAACACCCGCTCGACCCGATCACCCCGGCATCGCGCCGCCGTGCCGCCGAACTCGGCGACGCCCTGCCGGTGACCTGGCGCCACCGCGACGAGCGCTACACGGAGAAGCTGGCCACCCCGGACACTTCGGTCGGTGACCTGATCGGCGACGTCGACCCGGTGAAGGTCGCCGAAGGCCGCAGCCTCGGCGACCCCGAGACCATCCACTTCGGACTCGTCCCGCGCGCCCACCGCGGCATCGTGGCGATCAACGAGCTGCCCGACCTCGCCGAGCGCATCCAGGTCGCGCTGCTGAACGTGATGGAGGAACGCGACATCCAGGTCCGCGGGTACACCCTGCGCCTGCCACTGGACGTGCTGCTGGTGTCGACGGCCAACCCGGAGGACTACACCAACCGCGGCCGCATCATCACCCCGCTCAAGGACCGCTTCGGTGCGGAGATCCGGACGCACTACCCGCTCGACGTCGAGTCCGAGATCGCGGTCGTGCGGCAGGAGGCGCATCTGGTCGCCGAGGTCGGCGAGCCGCTGCTGGAGGTGCTCGCCCGGTTCGTGCGGAACCTGCGCGAATCGCCCGCCATCGACCAGCGGTCCGGTGTCTCGGCCCGGTTCGCCGTCGCGGCGGCGGAAACCGTGGGCGCGGCGGCGCTGCGCCGGTCCGCGCTCACCGGTGAGGAGCCCGCCGTGGCGCGGCCGGTCGACCTCGACGCGGTGCCCGCCGTGCTGCGCGGCAAGCTCGAATTCGAGCCGGGGGAGGAGGGACGCGAGACCGAGCACCTCGTGCACCTGCTGCGCCGGGCGGTCGCGGAGACGGCCCGCGCGCGGTTCGCCGGACTGGATCTCGTGCCGCTGGCCGACGCCGTCGAGAGCGGGCATCTGGTGGCCACCGGGGAACGCGTACCCGGCAAGGACGTCCTCGCCGCCCTGCCCGAACTTCCGGTGCTCCACGACGTCGCCGCGCGGGCGGGCGTCGGCCCGGACGAACCGGCGGGCCGGATCGCGGCCGCGGTCGAACTGGCGCTGGAATCCCTGTTCCTGTCGAGGAAACTCGCCAAGGATTCGGACGACACGACGACCGTCTACGGCCGATGAGCACCGTCCCGGAGGGGTATTCGTACGGGCCGTGGCACGACGGCCCGGATCCGCTGGCGCCGCCCGCCGACCTGCGGGACGCGCTCGACGAGATCGGCCGGGACGTCATGGCGGGCGCCTCGCCCCGGTCCGCGCTGGAAGAACTGTTGCGGCGCGGCACCCCGCGCACCGCCGGGCTGGACGAGCTGACCAGGCGGCTCTGGCAGCGACGGTCGGAGATCCAGCGGCGGCACCGGCTGGACGGCACGCTCCAGGAGGTCCAGCGGCTGCTGGACGAGGCGCTGGAGGCCGAGCGGCGCGAGCTGTTCCCCGACCCGGACGACGACGCCCGCTTCCGCGAGGCGCAGCTGGACGCGCTTCCGCCGGGAACGGCGGCGGCCGTCCGCGAACTCGGGCAGTACGACTGGCGCTCTCAGCAGGGCCGGGAGAACTACGAGAAGATCCGCGACCTGCTCGGGCGCGAGCTGCTGGATTCCCGCTTCGAGGGGATGAAGGAAGCACTCCAGAACGCCGGGCCGGAGGACGTCGAGCGCGCCAACCGGATGCTCGCCGACCTCAACAGCCTGCTGGCCGCGCACGCTCAGGGTCGTGAGGACGTCCCCGAGCGGTTCGCGGAGTTCATGCGCGAGCACGGCGAGTTCTTCCCGGAGAACCCGAAGAGCGTCGAGGAACTGATCGACGTCCTCGCCGCTCGCGCCGCGGCCGCGCAGCGGATGCTCAACTCGATGACGCCGGAGCAGCGCGCCGAACTGGCCGAGTTGTCACAGCAGGCGTTCGGCGATCCCCGGCTCGCGCAGCAGCTGTCCACTTTGGATTCCCAACTGAAGGCGCTGCGGCCCGGCGAGGACTGGACGTCGTCGGAACGCTTCCGGGGCAACGATCCACTCGGTCTCGGCGAGGGCGCCCGGGCGATGTCCGACCTCGCCGAACTGGACGCACTGGCCGAACAGCTCGGCCAGTCCTACCCCGGCGCGAGGCTCGAGGACATCGACGTCGACGCCCTCGAACGTCAGCTCGGACCGGACGCCGGAGTCGACGCGCGGCGGCTGTCCGAACTGGAACGCGAACTGCGGCGGCAAGGTCTCTTCGAACGCGCGCCCGACGGCACGCTCCGGCTGTCTCCCAAGGCTTTGCGACGGCTGGGGGAGACGGCGCTCGCCGACGTCGTGGCCGCGTTGCGCGGCAAGGCGGGTCAGCGGGAGACCGAATCGGCGGGCGCGGCGGGCGAGCCGACCGGTGCGACCAGGCCGTGGCGGTTCGGGGACATGCAGCCGTGGGACGTCTCCAGGACGGTCCGCAACGCGGTACTGCGCTCGGTCTCGGTGGGCGAACGGTCCGTCCGGATGGACGTCTCCGACGTCGAGGTGATCGAGACCGAGCACCGGTCGCGCGCGGCGGTCGCGCTGCTCGTGGACACCTCGTGGTCGATGGTGCAGGAGGGCCGCTGGCTGCCGATGAAGCGGACGGCGCTCGCGCTGCACCAGCTGATCAGCACCCGGTTCCGTAACGACGCGCTCCAGCTGATCACCTTCGGTCGCTATGCCACGTCGGTCGAACTGGCCGAGCTGGTCGGCCTGGAAGGCGCCTGGGAGCAGGGCACCAACGCCCATCACGCCCTGTTGCTCGCCGGACGGCATCTGCGGCGGCATCCCGACGCGCAGCCGGTGGTCCTGATGGTCACCGACGGCGAGCCGACGGCGCACCTGGAACCCGACGGAACGGCGGAATTCGACTACCCGCCTCAGCCGAGGACGCTGCTCAAGACACTGTCCGAAGTGGACCGGATGGCGAAACTGGGCGCGTCGGTCACGGTGTTCCGGCTGGGGGACGATCCGCGGCTGACGGAGTTCGTCGACCTCATCGCGCGCCGCTCCGGCGGCCGGGTCGTCGCTCCCGACCTCGACGGACTCGGTGCCGCGGTGGTCGGCGACTACCTGCGGACCAGGAAGCGGTAGCTCAGCGGCCGGTCACCTTGATCCTGGCGCCCCGCGCCGGTTCCAGGGTGATCGGCCGCGACCGGGTCCGTTCCGGGCGCGCGTGTTCCGGGGCGACGGTGAACCGGCCGAACAGCTCCCGCAGCACGATCGTGGCCTCCATCAGGGAGAACCCCGCGCCGAGACACCGCCGCGCGCCGCCGCCGAACGGCAGCCAGCTACCGGCGGGCGGCGAACCCTCGAGGAACCGCTGCGGCCGGAAGACCTTCGCGTCGGGATGGTGCTCGTCCTCGCCGTGGACGACGATGATCGACGGCATGACGTCGAACCCCGCCGGGATCCGGTAGCCGCCGATCTCGACGTCCTCGGTCAGCCGCCTGACGACCTCGCCGACCACCGGGCGCAGCCGCATCGCCTCCTTGATCACTGCTTCGAGCGCTTTCTCGTCGCCGTCGTCCGCCGCGCGCGTGGTGAACGCGGCCTGCGCGGGGTCGCGGGAAAGCTCGTGCAGTGCCCAGGCGAGCGCGGTCGCGGTGGTCTCGTGGCCCGCGAGCAGCAGGGTGACCAGCTGATCGCGGAGTTCCACATCGGTCAGTTCGTCCCCGTCGCCGGGCACGGTGATGAGGCGGGACAGAACGTCCGTGCGCTGGTCGAGGTCGGTGGCCCGGCGTCGCTCGGAGATCTCGGCGTAGAGCAGCTCGTCGACCCGCGCCTGGCGTTCGGCGTAGGTGCGCCAGGGGCGGTAGCGCTGCAGGCGAGGGGTCTGCCAGCCGATCAGGTGGATCAGCCCGAGTTCGACCAGATGCCCGATCAGCCGTCGCAGTTCGTCGAGCCGTGGTCCTTCGGCGACGCCGAACACCACCCGCAGGATGATCTCCAGGGTCAGCGCACGCATCCGGTCGTGCGCGCCGAACGCCCGGTTCTCCGGCCAGCGGTCGAGTTCGGCCCTGGTCAGCTCGGTGATCATGTCGCGGTAGCCGCGCAGGGCAGCGCCGTTGAACGCGGGCATCAGCAGCTTCCGCGCGCGCAGGTGCAGGTCCTCGTCGGTGACCAGGACGGAGTGCTCGCCCATCAGCGGCTTCAGGACGATGTTGCCCTCGCCCCCGTGGAAGGTGGTGACCGATCCGGAGAACACGGTCTTGATGTCCTCGAGATCGGTGAGCATGACGATGTCGCGATGCGGCATGAACCTCATCCGGACGACGGATCCGTAGCGGCGCTTGAGCAGCGGGAGCACCTGATGCCGGAGATTGCCGACGACGAGCGTCTGGACGAGCCCGGGCAGCCGGGGCCCGGGCGGAAGTGCGGCCGGCACGGTGGTTCCAGCTGTCCCCATCCTTCGTTTCTACGCGCGGTCCGGGAGGGAGTCCACCTACGCTGGGCCGATGGGGTATCCGGTGGGGAAGGTCGCGGCACTGTCGGGCATCACCGTGCGCACGCTGCACCACTACGACGAGATCGGCCTGCTGTCACCGAGCGGGCGGACGGCCGCGGGCTACCGCAGCTACAGCGAAGACGACCTCGACCGCTTGCAGCGGGTCCTGTTCTACCGCGAACTCGGGTTCGGGCTGGAAACGATCGCGAAGGTCATCGAGGACCCGGACGTGGACGCGCTGGAGCACCTGCGGCGTCAGCGCGTGCTGCTCGTGGAACGGATCGGAGAGCTGACCCGGATGGTCGACTCCGTCGACCGGGTGATCGAGGCCAAGCAAGTCGGCGCCGCGCTGACGCCGGAGGAGCGGTTCGAGGTCTTCGGCGAGTACCGCGAACCGGAGGGTTACGCGGAGGAGGCCGTCCGCCGGTGGGGCGAGACCCCGCAGTGGCGGGCGGCGGCCAGGCCACTGTCCAAGGAGGAGTGGATCGAGGCGGAGAAAGTCCGGCAGGACTGGGTGGGCCGTCTGCTCGACGTCGTCGAATCAGGCGCGCCCGCGGACAGTGCCGCAGCGATGGATCTCGCCGAGGAGCACCGCCTGATGCTGGCCGCGTTCATGGGCGAGTGCGGTCACGCACTGCACCGCGAGATCGCCGGGATGTACGCGACTGACCCGGTCCAGCTCGGCTTCCTGGTGCGCGAGCCGGACCAGCGGCCGGGCCTGGGGGAGTACATCCGGGACGCGGTCGACGCCAACGCGGGCCGGTCCTGAACGGGCGAGTTCGGTTACTCCGGCCGTGTCCGGCTCCCACCGGACGGGAACGGCGCGGCGGCTCCGCTTACAGTCGGGGTATGCAGACTTGGTCATCGGTCGACGTGCCCCGTATCCCCGGCACCCCCCGTCCGCTGCGGCTCCACGACACCGCGACGGGGCAGATCCGCCCCACGGCGCCCGGGTCCACCGCCCGGATGTACGTCTGCGGCATCACGCCGTACGACGCCACCCATCTGGGGCACGCCGCCACGTATCTGACATTCGACCTGGTGAACCGCCTGTGGCGCGACGCCGGGCACGACGTCCACTACGTGCAGAACGTCACGGACATCGACGAGCCCCTGCTGGAGCGGGCCGAGCGCGACAAGGACGACTGGGTCGTCCTCGGCATGCGCGAGACGGCGTTGTTCCGCGAGGACATGACCGCGCTGCGGGTGCTGCCGCCGCGGCAGTTCGTCGGCGCCGTGGAGAGCATCCCGGAGATCGTCGAAGTCATCGCCAAGCTGCTGGCGAACGGCAGCGCGTACCGCGCCGACGACGCGGACTACCCGGACATCTACTTCGACCACAACGCGACCGGGCATTTCGGGTCCGAGTCGAACTACGACGCCGAGACCATGGCGAAGTTCTTCGCCGAACGCGGCGGCGACCCGGACCGGCCCGGCAAGCAGCACCCGCTCGACGCGCTGCTGTGGCGGATGGCGCGGCCCGGCGAGCCGTCGTGGGAGTCCGAACTGGGCGCGGGGCGGCCGGGCTGGCACATCGAGTGCAGTGCGATCGCGGTCAACCGGCTCGGTCTCGGCTTCGACGTCCAGGGCGGCGGCTCGGACCTGATCTTCCCGCACCACGAGTACAGCGCCGCGCACGCGGAGGCCGTCGCGGGGGACCGGCCGTTCGCGCGGCACTACGTGCATGCCGGGATGATCGGCCTCGACGGCGAGAAGATGTCGAAGTCGCGCGGGAACCTCGTGTTCGTCTCCCGGCTGCGTGCCGACAAGGTCGACCCGGGCATCATCCGGCTCGCGCTGTTCGCCGGCCACTACCGCGAGGACCGGCCGTGGACCGCGCAGTTGCACGCGGACGCCGCCGACCGCCTCGGGCGCTGGCGCGATGCCGTCTCGCTCGGCACCGGCCCGGCCGCCGAGGACACCGTCGCTCGCCTGCGTGACCACCTCACTGACGACCTCGACACGCCCAAGGCGCTCGCGGCCGTCGACGCCTGGGTGGAGCAGGCGCTGAACCGTTCGGGTACCGACCCGGCGGCGCCCGGGCTGATCCGGAACGCCGTCGACGCGCTGCTCGGCATCGAGCTCTGAGAAACGTCATGAAAGGGGCTTTCGGGACGAAATTCATTCTGAAAGCCCCCTTCATGACACCCGTATAACGCCCTACACGGCGAGGCGACCGGCTTCCAGCCGGAGGTGGTCGCCCGCCCAGTCCCGTCGCAGCCACCGATCATGGGAAGCGATGACGACGGCACCGGGTGCGGCTTCGAGCGCGGCGAACAACTCCTCGGTCAAGGTGAGCGAGATGTGGTTCGTCGGCTCGTCCAACAGGAGGACCTCCGGCGGATCGGCGATCAGCAACCCCAGCGCGAGCCGCCGCCGTTGCCCGACCGACAGCGCGCCGACCCGGGTCCCGAGATCACGCGGAGCCAGCAGGCCGAGGCCGCGCAATGGTGGAGCGTCCTCGCCGAGAGCTTCGGCGTAGGTCCGCTGGGCGGTCTTCTCCGGTTCGGCGAACGCGACATCCTGTGCCAGCAGGCCGATCCGCACCCCGCGTCCGGAAAGGACGGTCCCGGAGTCCGGCGTCAATGAGCCGGCGAGGACGGACAGCAGCGTCGACTTCCCGGCGCCGTTCCCGCCGGTGATCAGGAGCCTCGACGTCGTCGTGATGTCGAGGGTCGCCAGGCGCAGCCGCCCGGCGATCTCGAGGTCCCGTACCGAGATCGCCGTCTTGTCCTCACCGGGTTCGCCGGTCAGCCCGCCCTGGAACCGCAGGGGCGCGGGTGGTTTCCGCACCTGGTCGCGTTCCAGTTCGTCCAGCCGCAGTTGCGCGTTGCGGACCCGGCGTGAGATCTGCTTCTGCACTCTCCCGGTCTTGAAGTCGTAGAGCATCTTGGCGTTGTCGCGCTGCGGCCGGTTGTGCGCGACGTTGCGCGCGGTGACGGCCACCGATTCGCGCAGTTCCTTGAGTTCGTCCTGCTCCTCGGCGTAGCGCTGTTCCCAGCGCGCCCGCTCGGCCCGTTTCTGGTCGAGGTAGTCGGAATACGTGCCGCCGTACCGGGTCGGGCCGCCCAGCGCCGGGTCGAGGTCGACGATGTCGGTGCACACCGCGTCGAGGAACACGCGATCGTGTGACGACAGTACGAGGACACCGGTCAGTGAAGCGAGATGGTGCTCCAGGAACTCCATCGCGGCGTCGTCGAGATGGTTCGTCGGCTCGTCCAGGATCAGCGTTCCCGGCCGCCGGATCAGCAACGCGGCGAGGCCGAGTCTCGACCGCTGCCCGCCTGACAGCGTGCCCAGTTCCCGCGCCGGATCGATCCCGGCGAGCCCGAGACCCGCGCACACCACCTCGGCCCGCCTGTCGGCGTCCCAGAGATCGTGCGCCTGGGCCCATTCGAGCGCGGTGCCGTACTCGTCGAGCACTGCCGTGTCGTCCGGGCGTTCAGCGAGCGCTTCGGTCAGTTCGTCGAGTCTCGCCGACGCTTGCCGGATCTCGGCGAGCGCGTCGTCGATGACGTCGGAGAACCGCGCTGTCAGCGGGAAAGGTAACTCCTGCAAGAGGAATCCGAGGTCGTCGCCGCGCAGCACCTCGCCGGCGTCGGGCTCTTCGACCCCGGCCAGCAGCCGCAGGAGCGTGGACTTGCCGACGCCGTTCTCGCCGACCAGTCCGAGCCTCTGCCCGGCCGAAGCGGTCAGGTTCACGCCGTCGAGCACGACGCGGGCGCCGTAAGAGTGGACGAGGTCCTTGGCGATCAGGGAAAGAGACATACGACATCACCGCGTTTCTTCGGACATGGGGAATCCCCGCCGGGCCTCGTCGCTTACGGGAGCAGTGCTCGACCGAAGCCGCCTCGGAACGGGGAAGGTGCGATGTCAGTTCTTCATGATGCGAGGATTCTAACGCAACCAGCGTAGCGTTAGTCAACCCCATTTTCGGGAGACCCGGATCGCAGCCGGGTGGCTTCTCGTTCGGCGAAGGCGCGCCCCTCGGTCATGACGCCGAGCAGCGCGGCGAGCTGGCGTCGGTCCAGGCGGCCGAGGCGGTCGCCGAAGAACCGGGCCATGGGGGAGTACAGGTCGGAGACCTCGCCGAGCCGGTCCGGCAGCGGGCGGATCAGGAGGCGGCGGCGGTCGGCCGGATCCGGGACCCGTTCGACCAGGTTCTGGGCCTCCATGCGATCGATCATCCGTGTCGCCGCGCCGGTGGTCATGCCGAGCGCCTGTGCCAGCCGGGTCGGGGAGGTCGCGGCGCCGCTGATGACCAGCTGGAGTCCGTGCAGCTCGGTGGCGCTGATCCCGAGCCGGTCCGCCATGGCCGTGTGGAACAGGACGGTCGCGCTGACGAACCGGGGGATCTCCAAAGCCGCCGCGGTGGCGAGTTCTCGCTGGTCAGGCATGTGTATTCCTGGTGCAGTAGTTGACTTGTGCAGTTACTGAGGTGTGCAGCAGCTGTCGCGGCAAGGGTATCGAGGGTCGTTTGACATCCTCGCGGCCACCTGCAACTCTGAAAGAGAACTTTCGAAAGACTTCTTTCAGATTGGATCGGGACGATGGCCGGGTTGCCGCCGCGCAAGCGGATCGAAGACGTCGAGCTGATGCGGGCGCTGGCGCATCCGCTGCGTTCGGCGCTGGTGGACCACCTGATGGCGGTCGGTCCGCGGACCGCGAGCGAGTGCGCGACGGCAGTGGGCTCGACGGCCTCGAACTGCAGCTGGCACCTGCGTCAGCTGGCCCTGCACGGTCTCGTGGAGCGGGTCGAGGGGGAGGACGGGCGAGAACGGCCGTGGCGTGCTTGCCAGGTCGGCATCGAGTTCGGCGACGATCCGGAACTGCGCGGGGCGCAGCTGGCGGTCGTGGGAACCGCGCTGGCGCGGGAGAAGGAGCTGATCGAGCGCTATTTCGACGCCGCCGACCAGCTCGACAAGGAATGGCAGGACGCGTCCGGGATCAACACGTACTCGCTGCGGGTGACCGCGGCCGAGCTGGACGAGCTGGTCCGGGGGATCGACGCGCTCGTGCGGCCTTACGTCAGCACGATCCGCGAAGACGCTCCTGAGGGGGCCCTACCCGTCCACTTGGGACTGCGGGCGTTCCTGCGGATCGACGCCGAGGGGAAGCCGAGCGCATGAAACCGTTGAGAGAGCCCGCCTTCGCGCGGTTGTGGACCGCCGCCTTCTTCTCCGAAACCGCCGAGTGGATGCTGCAGATCGCGCTGCCGGTGTTCGTCTTCCAGGCGACCGGTTCCGCGGCCACCACGGCGTTGAGCATCGTGCTCGGTCTGCTCCCCGCGGTCCTGCTCAGCCCGGTCGCCGGGGTGATCGCGGACCGCTGGAACCGGCGGCTGGTGCTGTGCGTGGTGTGCGCGGGACAGGCGTTCGTCGCGCTGCCGCTGCTGTTCGTCGCGTCCGGCGGGCCGGTGTTCGTGATCTACGGGGTCATGGCCGCGCAGGCGGGCCTGGCCTCGCTGTTCGAGCCCGCCCGCAACGCGCTCGTGCCGGAGCTGGTCGCGCCGGACGAGCTGATCGGCGCCAACGGCCTCATGAGTATCAACGGCAGTGTCGCGCGTCTCGCCGGAGGCTGGGCGGGCGGCCTCCTGCTCGGTTTCGGTGGCCTGGGCTGGGTCGTGGTGGCCTATCTCGGCGTGCTGGTGGTCGGCTCGGCCCTGCTGGCGCGCCCGTTCCGGCGGGTCGCCGCGCCCAAGGAGGCGGGACCGCACGAGCCGGTGCTGAGAGCCTGGCTCGACGGGCTTCGCGAGATCGGCCGCGAAGGGCGACTTCGCCTCGCCGGGGTCGTCGTGGTGCTGACGTCCCTGGCACAGGGAATGTTCCTGGTGCTGTTCGTGGTCTTCGTGCTCGACATCCTCAACGGCACCGAAGGCGACGTCGGCCTGCTTCGCGGTGTGCAAGCGCTCGGTGGGCTGGCCGCGGGATTCGCCGTCGCCACCGTCGCCCGCAAGGTCGCGCCCGCCGCTCTGCTCGGCTGGGGAGGACTCGCGCTCGGCCTGCTCTCTGCGGTGATCTGGAACCTGCCGGCCCTGACCGCGTCGCTGGGCGTCTTCATCGGACTTTTCGGGCTCGTCGGCGCCCCCGGGGTGCTGGCCGGATCCGGTCTGCTCTCGCTGGTCCAGACGACCGCGTCCCCCGAGCGATCCGGCCGCGTGCTGAGCACCATGTTCGCCGCGACGGCCGGGTTCACCGCGCTGGGCGCGCTGCTGGCGGGCGGGCTGGTGAGCGTGCTGGGCACCGGCGTCCTGCTGAACGTCCAAGCGGGCCTGCACGTCGCTTCGGCGGTGACCGTCCTGTGGGTCGCGGCGTCGGGCCGGTCACGCCGTGATGCGGTTTCGGCGGTTCCCCGGTCCGGGTGAAGCTACGGTGGTGGAGTGCCGCATCTCTTCGCCACCAGCGATCTCCACGTCACCCATGAAGGCAACGCCCCGCTCGTCGACGAGGTCGTGCCCCGGACCCCCGACGACTGGCTGCTCGTGGTCGGTGACGTCGCCGAACGTGCCGAATCCGTGATCAGGGTGCTCAAGACCTTGCGGGAACGCTTCGCGAAGGTCGTCTGGGTGCCCGGCAACCACGAACTGTGGACCACCCAGAAGGACGAATGTCAGCTGCGGGGCCAGGCGCGCTACGAGCACCTGGTCGACCGCTGCCGGGAGATCGACGTGCTCACCCCGGAGGACCCGTACCCAGTGTGGGAGCACCAGGACAAGCCGCTGACGATCGCCCCGCTGTTCGTGCTCTACGACTACAGCTGGCGCACTCCCGCGGCCGACGGGCTGCCGTTGCTGGCGGCCGTCGAGCAGGCGCGCGAGGCCGGCGTGCTGTGCACGGACGAGTTCTTCCTGCACCCCGACCCGTATCCCAGCAGGCAGGCGTGGTGCGCCGACCGGGTGAAGATCAGCACGGAGCGGCTGGAGGCGATCCCGGAGGACCACGGGACGATCCTGATGTCGCACTGGCCGCTGCACCGCCACCCGACCGCGCCGCTGTACTACCCGGAGTTCGCGCTGTGGTGCGGGACGACCGAGACCGAGGACTGGCACCTGCGTTTCCGGGCGGAGGTCGCCGTCTACGGGCATCTGCACATCCCGCGTTCGACCGAGGCGGACGGGGTGCGGTTCGAGGAGGTTTCGCTCGGCTATCCGCGTGAGTGGCGGAAGCGTGCCCGGGGACCCATTCCGCTGCGGCGCATCTTCTAGCGGCCTCGTGAGTGGTCGCGGAGTGCTATGAAAGGCCCGTTACTTGCAGAATTTGCAAGTAACGGGCCTTTCATAGCGCGCGACGCGACCGAAGAAGAGCGCTCAGCCCCGTCCCGGGCCGTCCTGACCGGGACGACGACGCCGCAGGTACCGCTCGAACTCGGCCGCGATCTTGTCGCCGCTCACGTCGTCCAGCGTGAACTCGGTCTCCGCGTCTCCGCGCTCCTCGAGTCCCCGGACGTACTCGGTGATCTCTTCGTCCTCTTCGGCCATCTCGGTGACCGTCCGCTGCCACTCCTCGGCCTGCTCGGGAAGGGCACCGAGCGGGATCTCGACGTCGAGGACGTCCTCGAGCTTGTGCAGCAGCGCGAGTGTGGCCTTGGGCGACGGCGGATGCGAGACGTAGTGCGGCACGGCCGCCCAGATCGACACCGCCGGTACGCCGGCCTGCACGCAGTAGTCCTGCAGAACCCCGACGATGCCGGTCGGGCCCTGGTAGTTGTTCAGCTCCAGGCCGAACTGGGAAGCGGTGTCCTTGTCGTACGCCGTCCCGGTGACCGGGACGGGCCGGGTGTGCGCGGTGTCGGCCAGGAGCGCGCCGAGGGTGACGACGGTCGCGACGTCCATCTGCTGGATGTGCTCCAGGAGTTCGGCGCAGAAGGCGCGCCAGCGCATGTTCGGTTCGGGCCCCTGGACCAGCACGATGTCCCGGCTGATGCCTTCCGGGCGGCAGACCGAGAGCCGGGTGGTCGGCCAGTCGACCCTTCGGGTGACGCCGTCCACCATGCGCACGGTCGGTCTGCTCACCTGGAAGTCGTAGTACTCGTCCGGACTCAGCTCGCTCAGTGGGGTCGCATCCCAGTTGAGCTGGAGGTGCTCGACCGCCCGGCTGGCCGCGTCACCTGCGTCGTTCCATCCTTCGAAGGCGACGATCATGATCGGCTTGGTGTCATCCGGGTGGTCGCGGCCGGGCCGCTGGGTCTCGTCGACGGGCTCACTCACCGGACCAGCCTACGACCAGACGGCTGTCCGCCGTTGAGCATGTCCGATCGCCCGGCGTTCGGACGAACCACGTCAATCCGTCGTAAGCCGACATTTCGGTCAAGATCCTCGGCGTCGGCGTGGATCCGTCTCGGCTAACGTGGGATCCGGAACGTCGGGTTAGTTCGCCATCTGATCGTGAAGGGGGAGCCGTGACCGAACCGTCCACACGGGACGGACTCGCCGCCGTGCTGTGGGATATGGACGGCACGCTGGTCGACTCGGAGAAGCTGTGGGACGTCGCCCTCTACGAGGCCGTCGAGACCCTCGGTGGCACGTTGACCGAGGTGCAGCGCCTGAGTCTCGTCGGGTCCAATATGGACGAAACGGCCGCTTTCCTGCTCGAAGTGTGCGCCAAGCCCGTCACCCCCGAGTCGATCGCGGAGATGGGGGAGTGGATCCGCGAGCGGACGGCCAACCTCTTCGACGGTCCCCTCCCGTGGCGCCCCGGCGCGCAGGAGCTGCTCGAACTGTTGCGCGCCAACGGCGTGCCGATGGCGCTGGTCACCTCCACCGAACGGTCGCTGACCGAACTCGCCCTCAACACCATCGGCCGCGAGTACTTCGCCGTCACCGTCTGCGGTGACGAGGTCGATGGTCTGAACAAGCCGGACGCCAGGCCGTATCGGCTGGCGACGGAGTTGCTGGGGGTACCGGCTTCCCGATGCGTCGCGATCGAGGACTCACCGCCGGGCGCGGCTTCCGCGGCCGCGGCGGGCTGCACGGTGGTGGTGATCCCGAACGACGTCGACGTCGAGCCGGGAGAACGGCGTGTGTTCCGCTCGTCGCTCGTCGGTCTCGACGTGCGCGCGCTGACCGCCCTCCTGCCCTGACCGCCATGTCGCGTTTTCGCTAGACCCCGGCCACGCAGTCGGTGATGCTGGCTGGGTGCATGAGGATTTCGAGCGTTGCGTCCGGGCGGTCCAGGCGAACGACGACCGGTTCGACGGCTGGTTCTTCACCGCCGTCCGGACCACGAAGATCTATTGCCGGGCGAGCTGCCCGGTCGTCCCGCCCAAACCGGAGAACATGAAGTTCTATCCGAGCGCGGCGGCCGCGCAGGAGGCCGGGTTCCGCGCCTGCAAACGGTGCCGCCCGGACGCGAGTCCCGGTTCGCCGCAGTGGAACGAGCGCGCGGACCTGGTGGCCAGGGCGATGCGGTTGATCGCCGACGGCGTCGTCGACACCGACGGCGTGACCGGCTTGGCCGCCCGGCTCGGGTACAGCGTCCGGCAGGTCGAGAGGCACGTGCGCGCCGAACTCGGCGCGGGCCCGCTCAGTCTCGCCAGGGCCCAGCGCGCGCAGACGGCGCGGCTGCTGATCGAGACGACCGGCCTGTCGATGATCGACGTCTCCCTCGCCGCCGGGTTCGGCAGCGTCCGGACCTTCAACGACACCGTCCGCGAGGTCTTCGCGCTGTCCCCGACCGAGTTGCGGGCCCGGGTCCGCACCGCGCCGGCGACCGCGCCCGGGACGCTGAACCTGCGCCTGCCGTACCGGAAGCCGCTGTTCCCGGACAACCTCTTCGGGCATCTGGTCGCGACCGGGATCCCCGGTGTCGAGGAATGGCGCGACGGCGCGTACCGCCGGACGCTGCGGTTGCCGCACGGCCCCGCCCTCGTCGCCCTCAAGCCCGAAGACGGTCACATCGGCTGCCGTCTCACCCTGTCGGACTTGCGGGACCTCTCGACCGCGATCAGCCGCTGCCGCCGCCTGCTCGACCTCGACGCCGACCCCGTCGCGGTCGACGAGGCCCTGGCCGCCGACAGCCTGCTCGGCCCGCTCGTGACGGCGGCGCCCGGCAGGCGGGTGCCGAGGACCGTCGACGGCGACGAGTTCGCCGTCCGCGCCGTGCTGGGCCAGCAGGTGTCCACCGCTGCAGCGCGGACGCACGCCGCCAGGCTGGTCCTCGCGCACGGCGATCCGGTCGACGATCCGGAAGGCGGCCTCACCCACGTCTTCCCGGACCCTGCCGCGCTCGCCGAGATCGACCCGGAAAGCCTCGCGATGCCGCAGAGCCGCAAGCGGACGCTGCTCGGCCTCGTCGCCGAACTGAACGGCGGCGAGCTCGACCTCGGAGCGGGCAGCGACTGGCAGCGGGCACGGGAACGCCTGCACACGCTGCCCGGGTTCGGACCGTGGACCGTGGAGAGCATCGCGATGCGCTCGCTCGGCGACCCGGACGCCTTCCTGCCGACCGACCTCGGCGTCAAAGTCGCCGCGAAGGGCCTCGGTCTCGGCCCGGCGGCGTTCGTCGAGCGTGCCGAGCACTGGCGCCCGTGGCGCGCCTACGCCGTCCAGCACCTCTGGGCGACCGGAGACCACCCGATCAACCGGCTGCCCGCCGCCTAGCAGGAGCATCATGCGCACGCACACCGTCATCGACAGCCCGTACGACCGGCTGACCCTGGTCGCGGACGGCGAAAGTCTCTGCGGCCTCTACATGGTCCAGCAGCGGCATCGCCCAGCGGAGGAGACTTTCGACCATCCGGATCCGGGCGCGCCGATCTTCGTGGAGACCGAGAAACAGCTCAAGGAGTATTTCGCCGGACAGCGGAAGGATTTCGATCTTCCGATGAGCTTCGGCGGCACCGAATTCCAGCGGATGGTCTGGCAGGGCCTGCTCGGAATCCCATATGGCGAGACGGTCTCCTATGGCGAACTCGCCGACCGGCTCGGCAGGCCCACCGCGTCCCGCGCGGTCGGCCTCGCGAACGGGAAGAACCCGATCGGCATCATCGTGCCGTGCCATCGCGTGATCGGCTCCACCGGCGATCTCACCGGCTATGGCGGTGGTGTCGAACGGAAGCGGCTCCTGCTCGACTTCGAGCGGGGCGGCTCGACGTTGTTCTGAGGTGTGACGCCGGTGGCATCACACCGGCCCGGGGCAGCGCGACGCGGGCGCGGATGGAAGGATCTCCAGACTGTGAAGACCTTCGATGAGCTGTTCGCCGAGCTTGCCGACCGCGCCCGCACGCGCCCCGACGGTTCCGGCACCGTCGCCGCGCTCGACGCGGGTGTGCACGCGCAGGGCAAGAAGGTGCTCGAAGAGGCGGGCGAAGTGTGGATCGCCGCCGAGCACGAATCCGACGAGAGGCTCGCGGAGGAGATTTCACAGCTGCTGTACCGGTTGCAGGTGCTCATGCTCGGCCGTGGACTGTCGACAGAGGACGTGTACCGGTACCTGTGACGCGTTCGCGTCCGGAGAACCAAGGAGAAGCAATGTTGCGTGTCGCCGTGCCTAACAAGGGAGCCCTCGCCGCCGCCGCGTCGGAGATGCTCGGAGAGGCCGGTTACCGCAAGCGACATGAGGCCCGCGATCTGACCGTGCTGGACACGGTCAACGAGGTCGAGTTCTTCTTCCTGCGTCCCAAGGACATCGCGATCTACGTCGGATCCGGCGAGCTGGATCTCGGCATCACCGGCCGCGACCTCGCGCTCGACTCCGGCGCGCCGGTGGAGGAGATCCTCGGCCTCGGCTTCGGCGGTTCCACATTCCGGTACGCCGCGCCGGCGGGCCGGGACTGGCGGGCCGAAGACCTGCACGGTAAACGGCTCGCGACGTCGTACCCGCGACTCGTGCGCGAGAACCTGAAGCAGCACGGGGTGGAGGCGGAGGTCATCCGCCTCGACGGCGCCGTCGAGATCTCGATCCAGCTCGGCGTGGCCGACGCCATCGCCGACGTCGTCGAGTCCGGCCGTTCGCTGCGCCAGCACGGCCTCGTGGCCTTCGGGGACCCGATCTGCGTCTCGGAAGCAGTGCTGCTGCAGCGGGAGGGTACCGAGCACACTCGGCCCAAGGATCAGCTGAAGGCACGGTTGCAGGGTGTCGTCTTCGCCCAGCACTACATGATGCTGGACTACGACTGCCCGCGTTCGCTGCTCGAGGCGGCCATCGCGATCACGCCGGGCCTCGAGTCGCCGACCGTCGCGCCGCTGGCGGACGAAGACTGGGTGGCCGTGCGGGCGATGGTGCCGCGCAAGGAGGTCAACCGGATCATGGACGAACTCGCCGAGACCGGCGCCAAGGCCGTCTTGGCTTCGGACATCCGGGCCTGCCGTCTCTAGGTCTCAGACGCTATGAAAGGCCCGTTACTTGCAAAATTTGCAAGTAACGGGCCTTTCATGGCACGCGCTAAGTGCTACCGAGGCCGGTTCGGCTTCTTGGGCATGAGGTCGTAGAGCCGCTTTCGTGCGCCGTTGTCGTTGGCGCTGCGCGTCACCGAGACCTCGGTGATGAAGTCCTCGAAGACGAACTCCTCGTCCGCGGGCACGATCGCCGGGGCCGGATGGTTCTGCAGGTACCCGTCCAGCGTTTCCGCGATCTCCCGGAACGACAGTGCTTGCAGGGTTTCCGGCGCGTAGGTCGTCACGGGCACCCCGTGCGCGGCGGCCTCGTTCATCACCACGCCGAGCGGGACGTGCGAAAGCATCGGGATCCCGAACGTGTACAGCTCCTGCAACGCGGCCGCCGCGTAGTGCGAGATCGGGCGGCGGTACAGCCCGGGGACGAGGCCGTAGTAAGCGATCGGCGGACGGCCGACGGTCTGTTCGACGTAGCGGACCTGGTCCGAAAGCAGGCGCAGCGCCCGGATGCTCGTCCGGTCCGGCTGCACCGGCACGAGAATCCCGTGCGAGGCGGCCAGCGCGTTGTTGGTCAGCACGTCGAGCGCGGGCGGGCAGTCGATGATGACGTGGTCGTAGTTCGCGAACTGGATGACCCTGGCCAGCTGCCAGCCCGGGACGCGGAACTGGTCCAGCCGCCGGATCAGGTCGAACATGCCCGGCGAGGTCGGGATGACGTCGAACGCGCCGCCCCGGCCGAGGTTGCTGCGCGGATGCCGCACGGCGAGTTCTTCGATCGGGCCCTTCCACACCTTGGTCAGGGCTTTCGCCAGGCTGGGCATATTCGGCGCCACCTCGTCCAGGCCGAGGAGTTCGGTGGTCGCGTGGCCCTGTGGGTCGAGGTCGATCAGCAGCACCCGGCGGCCGCGTTCGGCCAGCGCCGCCGACGCGCCCACACTGAGTGAGGTCTTGCCGACCCCGCCTTTTTGGTTGACCACCGAGGTGATCTGCATGCCGAAGCGCTCCCTGCGTCTGTTGTTCCGGGAAGGCTATTGGAAACGGGCTCAGAATGCGCGTCTATCAGCCCGCCTGTCGCGGCCGCACCAGCAACGCCTGCGCCCCGGACGCGATCGGTCCGGACGTGTCGTGCAGCGTGGTCGTCGCCGTGCCGATGCCGTTCGGGCCGATCAGGGTGGCCGCGTCGACACCGATCCAGTCGCCCAGCGGTGGGCGGCGGAGGTGCACTGTCAGCTCTGAGTTGATGAACCACCACTCACGCGGGTCGAGGAAGTTCGAAATCCCGTTGCCTGAGTCGGCCAGGACGAACAGCCGCTGGAGAGCACTCGGTTTCTCCCCGTCCACGAGGGCGACCCGCTGACGCCCCCAGACCGTCGCGGGACCGGGTTCGTCCAGCGCGCCGCTGACACGCCGCCATTCGACGGCGTCGAGGTAACCGCCGTGCCAGCCTTCCGGCCAGTTCGACGTCGGCAGGCCCTCCGGCGACGGCAGGGCGGGACCTTCCGCCGTCGCCACCGAGGTCGTGTCCGAGGTCGCGATGCGCCATGCCGAGGCGCGGGCGACGACCCGCTCCCCGTGGGAGAGCTCGGCCTCCAGCCACTCGACCGACCGGCCCGGGCGTTCCACCCAGGCCCGCACCGACAGCTCCTTCAACGGCGCGGGCCCGAGGATCTCGATCGTCACCCGCGCCAGCTGGCTCGCGTGCGGCGCCTCGACCTCTTCGAGCGCGCGGACCAGCAACGCCGAGGGCGGACCGAAGTGCTGCGCGTCCGGGGTCCACGGCCCGGCGGTGTGCGGGGTCGGGACGAAGAGACCGTCGCCGGACGGCACGTAGAAGGCTTCTGTCACACCGGGCACCCTAATCCGCACGGTCCAATACGGACTCCTCGCCGGGATCCGGCTCGGGCCAGCCGGGGTACGGCGGGGGAGTGCCGCCGTACTGCGGGCAGAGCGCCTGGTGATCGCACCACGCGCAGAGTTTGCTCGGATTGGGCCGGAAATCGCCGGTCTTGCCCGCTTTGAGGATCGCCTGCCAGATCGCCTCGAGCGTGCGCTCGAACCGGACCAGCTCGCCCTCGTCGGGGGTGTAGGCGAGGGACTGCCCGTCGGTGAGGTACATCAGTTTCAGCTGACGCGGCACGACACCGCGAAGCCGCCAGAGGACCACGGCGTAGAACTTCATCTGGAACATCGCCTTGGCCTCGCCGATCTCACGGGGCGCGGCGCCGGTCTTGTAGTCGACGACGCGGATCTCGCCGGTCGGCGCCACGTCCAGCCTGTCGACGTAGCCCCGCAGCAGCACCCCGGAGCCCAGCTCGATCTCGACGTGCAGCTCGCACGCTTCGGGCTCCAGCCGGCTCGGATCCTCGAGGCCGAAGTAGGTGTCGACGAGCTGCTCCGCCGAAGACAACCAGGACGTGACGGCCTCGGGATCGTCCTGATCGAACAGCTCGATCCACTCCGGACGTTCCGCGGACAGGTCCTCCCACGCCGGTGCGAGCAGGTCCTTGGCCTGCGGCGGGGTGCGATCGGCCTGCGGAAGGGAGAACAGGCGCTCTAGCACGGAATGCACCAGCGTGCCGCGAAGCTGGGCCTTCGTCGGGATCTCGGGAAGTCTGTCGACCGCGCGGAAGCGGTAGAGCAGCGGGCACTGCTTGAAGTCGCTGGCACGCGACGGGGACAGGGCCGGCCGACGGCGCGGGACTTCGGCGCCGGGCGGCGGATCGGCGGTGACCGTGTCGGTGTCGGGCATGCAGGGAGGGTAGCGCCGGGTACCGACAGTTCCGGGACTGCGACGCACCGGAGTGGCCTGACCGACACCACCCGGACGGGAAGGGCGGGTTACCCGCACCCCACACCTGGGCATCTACGCTCTGACACATGGCGGTGACGGGTGAGCAGGGCCCGCCTCGACGAGGCGTGGCACCGGACGGTGGTCTCCTGCTGTTCCGCGTCTCCGGGATCCCCGTGCTGCTCGCTCCTTCGTGGTGGATCGGCTCGCTGGTCATCGTGGTGCTCTACACGCCGCTGGTCGGCCGGTTCCTGCCCGGCGCGACGACGCTGACCTCGTGGCTGCTGGCGGCCGCGTTCGCGGTCCTGCTCGGACTTTCGGTGCTGGCACACGAACTCGGGCACTGCCTGGTGGCGCTGCGCCTCGGCATCCCGGTCCGGCGCCTGCGCCTCTTCCTCCTCGGCGGCCTCTCCGAGGTGGCGAGGACCCCGCGTCAGCCGCGGCAGGAAGGACTCGTCGCCGCCGCGGGACCGGCGGTTTCGTTGCTGCTCGGCGCTTTCTGCGGGCTGCTCATGTTCGCCGTCCCGCCGGAGAGCGCGGCATGGCTGCTCATCGCGGAATGCGCCGTCGCGAACTTCGCCGTCGGGATCTTCAACCTCCTGCCCGGGCTCCCGCTCGATGGCGGGCGCCTGGTCCGCGCCGGGGTCTGGGCGGCCACGGGCCGCCGGGACAAGGGCACCCGGGCCGCCGTCGTCGGTGGCGGTGTCGTCTCGGCCGGACTGATCGTCTGGGCGCTGTGGGGACTGGCGGCGGGCAGTGAAGACCGCTGGCTCCGGCTCGGTGTCTGTGTCGTGACAGCGTGGTTCGTGATCCTCGGCGCGCGAAGCGAACTCGCCGCCGAAACCCGTCGAGGCTGGCCTGAAGGTGTGCGGCTGAGCGAGCTCGTCCGGCCGGTTCTCCAGCTTCCCGCGGAAAGCCCTGTCTCGGACGCGCTGGCCGCTTCTGCGGGCCGTGGAGTGGTCCTGGTGCGTGCCGACGGTGTGGCGGCCGGGTTGCTCGACGAGCAGGCCGCCGCGCAGCTGGCGGGAACCTCGCCGCACGCGCCGGCGGAGATGGCCGCGGAGCCGATCCGCGCCGACACCGTGCTGCTTTCCTCGGAGTCGGGGGAGGAGATCGCCGAGCGCGTCCGGGAAACCGCCGCGTGGCAGTTCCTCGTCGTGGACGACGAAGGCAGGCCCGCGGGCGTGCTCCGGCGCGAGGACCTGCGCGCCGCGATGACCAGGAGCCGACCCCCGGCGTAGCCCGGGACGGCCACCTGCGAGGATCGGTCGTCGATCAGTTCGCGCGTATGGAGGTTCAGTGTCGGTCCGTGGGCCGTTTCGTATTGGTGACCGGGTTCAGCTGACCGACTCCAAGGGGCGGCACTACACCATGGTGCTCGCCGAGGGACAGCAATATCACACCCATCGCGGCGCGTTGGCGCACGACGACGTGATCGGCGCGCAGGAGGGTTCGGTCGTCACTTCGGCCGGCGGCAGCAACTATCTGGCGCTGCGCCCGCTGCTGCCGGACTACGTGCTGTCGATGCCGCGCGGTGCGCAGGTGATCTACCCGAAGGACGCCGCGCAGATCGTGATGTGGGGCGACATCTTCCCGGGCGCGCGGGTGCTCGAGGCCGGTGCCGGTTCCGGCGCGCTGACCTGTTCGCTGCTGCGGGCGGTCGGGCCGGAGGGCACCGTCCAGTCCTACGAGATCCGGGACGACCACGCCGAGCACGCCGAGCGGAACGTGGAAAAGTTCTTCGGCCACAAACCGGACAACTGGTCGCTGACGGTCGCGGATCTGTCGACGCACACCGGCGAGGTCGACCGGGTGGTGCTCGACATGCTGGCGCCGTGGGACCAGCTGGAGACGGTCGCCGCGCATCTGGTGCCCGGCGGGGTGCTCACGGTCTATGTGGCGACGGTCACACAGCTTTCGCGGATCACGGAGGCCTTGCGAGAGCAGCAGTGCTGGACCGAGCCGGAATCCTTCGAGACGCTCATGCGGCCCTGGCATGTCGTGAGCCTCGCGGTGCGGCCGGACCACCGGATGGTCGCGCACACCGCGTTCCTGCTGACGGCTCGCCGTCTGGCCGACGGCACGGTCTCGCCGCGGGTCCACCGCCGCTCCGGCAAGGGCTGACCTCGGCCCCCGAAGTACGTGAAGGCCCCCTTCCTTGCGTCTAGCGCAAGGAAGGGGGCCTTCACGCGGCACCGCGCTCCCAACTCATCACCGCCGTGGGGCCGGTATCCGCGAACGGTCTCCCCAAGGGCGCCCAGCGCCCGACGGAGACTTCAGCGCTCGACAGACAATTAGGGCACGCACCACTTGCCCTCACGCTTCTTCAGCGGGAAAGGCGTGTCCTTCTGGCCGCCCGCGCCCTCGACGTGCACGGTCACCGTCGCCGAATCGCCGCTGACCGTAGGCGGGTCGGGGACGGTCGCGGAAACCTTGCCCGCCGCCTCCCACTTCCGCTTGAGCTCGGCCAGATCGGCCGACGACTGCTGGACGCAGGTGAGCTTGCCGAACGCCGTCGCGTCGTGGTCGACGATCGCCGCGGCGATCGCCTTGCCCACCACCTCGACCGCGGCCACGTCCGGATCCACCGGGACCGGACGGGACTGACTCGGCCACGACGGGGGCGCTGCGGTGCTCGACGCGGCCGGGTCGGAGCCGGACGGGGCCACCAGCAGCAGCCCCACCACGACACCCACCACGACCGCGCCGCATCCGGCGAGAACGGCGATCAGCCTGCTGGACACCGGTTCCGTGTCAGCGCTTCGCGCCGATGAAGCACCAGAGGTCCGACTCCTTCTTGAAGTTGAGGACCCCTGACTCGGTCTTGCCGTTCGTGGTGGCCGTGATCGGGAGCTTGGCCGACTCTCCGGTGGTCGCCAGGTCCCCGGACTTCGTGATCTTGAGGTCCTTGGCGATCGAGATGTCGTCCTTGGTGTTCACACTGCGGCAGGCCGACTGCGCGACCGTCTTGCCATCGCCCGAGTTGTAGGCGTTGAACACGGCGTCCGCGACCTCTTCGGGTGTCGCCTTGCCCAGTGGGGCGGGCCCGGAGCCCTTGGTCGCCGAGGTGCTGGGCGAGCTGGACTTGCTCCGGGTCGACGAAGTGGACGGCTTCGACGACGAGGAAGCGGAACCCGTCGGGGCCGCACTGCTCGAACTGGCAGGTGGGGCCGCGGTCGGGTTGTCGTCGCCGGAGTTCAGGGCGATGACGAGGGCGGTGACACCGCCGCCGACCAGCACGACCGCGCCGACCGCGATGCCGACGATCAGTCCGGTCTTCTTTTTCTTGGGCGGCTCACCGTAGCCGCCGCCTTCCTGCGGGTAGGCGTTGTAACCGCCCTGCTGCTGACCGTACGGATCCGGCTGGCCGAACTGCTGCGTGGCACCGGGGTATCCCTGCTGGGGCTGGGGGCCGCTCTGCGGGTAACCACCTTGCTGCTGGCCGTACGGGTCCTGTCCGTACTGACCAGGCTGCTGCTGACCGTACTGGCCGCCACCGGGGTATCCCTGCTGCGGCTGGGCGCCGCTCTGCGGGTACCCGCCCTGCTGGCCGTACGGATCCTGTCCGTAGCCGCCGGGCTGCTGCGGCGGGTAAGTCATGGCTGATGCCCCCTAGCTGTTCTGCGAAAATGCTCAACACGACAGGCCGGTCCGCCTCCCCGGCGAACGTCGGCCCGATGCTAGCCATCGAGCCGGATCGCCGCTCGATTAGGGCCGAACTGATACCGGAAACCCGTTTGCACCCGGACGGAGCCGGGTATTCCGCCGCAGGTCAGGGCAGGTGGACGGAATGTGACCATGGGAGTGCCAGACCCGGCACCGGGATGGCCCCTTGCGCGGTGTGAACGTACGTGCTGTCAGGTCGTCCGGAACGCGACGCGCCGATCTTGTGATGCGGAAAGGCCTTTTATTGTCGGTGATCGCCGGTACCGTGGAATGAAAAGCACTCCGAGGAGGTGCCCAATGCATCATGACCTTCCCGGAGGTCGGCGCGAGGAGGCCGACCCTTCAGAAACGACCGGAGCTGGAACCACGTCCGACGAGCAGGCACGTCAGATTCGCTTCCTCGAGGAGGAAGTGGCCCTGCTGCGCCGGAAGCTCACCGATTCGCCACGTCAGAACCGAGTCCTGGAGCAGCGACTCGCCGAGGCGTCGGAACGAGTGAGCCAACTCACTGAACGCAACACGAAACTGGTCGAGACGCTCCGCGAGGCGCGTGGCCAGTTGCTCGCGTTGCGAGAGGAGGTCGACAGGCTGGCCCAGCCTCCGAGCGGTTACGGCGTGTTCGTGACCGCGTACGAGGACAACACGGTGGACGTGTTCACCGCGGGCCGCAAGATGCGGGTCTCGGTCTCACCCGCGGTCGAGGTCTCGTCGCTGCAGCGCGGCCAAGCGTTGCGGCTCAACGAGGCGCTGACCGTCGTAGAAGGCGGTGACTTCGAGAAGATCGGCGAGGTCTGCGCGTTGCGCGAGGTGCTGGCCCCGGACGTCGAGGGCGGCAGCCCCCGTGCGCTCGTGGTCGGGCACGCGGACGAGGAGCGGGTCGTCCTGCTCTCCGATCCGCTGGCCGAGCAGCCCCTCAAGCCGGGCGATTCCCTGCTGGTGGACTCGAAAGCCGGCTACGCCTACGAGCGTGTGCCGAAGGCGGAGGTCGAGGATCTCGTGCTGGAGGAGGTGCCCGACGTCCAATACGAGGACATCGGTGGCCTCACCCGGCAGATCGAGCAGATCCGCGACGCCGTCGAGCTGCCGTTCCTGCACGCGGATCTCTACCAGGAGTACCAGCTGCGCCCGCCGAAGGGCGTGCTGCTCTACGGGCCTCCTGGCTGCGGTAAGACCCTCATCGCCAAGGCGGTGGCCAACTCGCTCGCCAAGAAGGTCGCGGAAGCACGCGGCGACGCGGCGGACGGGAAGTCCTACTTCCTGAACATCAAGGGTCCGGAGCTGTTGAACAAGTTCGTCGGGGAGACCGAGCGGCACATCCGCCTGATCTTCCAGCGAGCTCGGGAAAAGGCCTCCGAAGGCACCCCGGTGATCGTGTTCTTCGACGAGATGGACTCGATCTTCCGCACCCGCGGTTCGGGCGTGTCCTCCGACGTGGAGACCACGATCGTCCCGCAGCTGCTCTCGGAGATCGACGGTGTCGAGGGCCTGGAGAACGTCATCGTCATCGGCGCCTCCAACCGTGAAGACATGATCGACCCGGCGATCCTGCGGCCGGGCCGGCTCGACGTCAAGATCAAGATCGAGCGTCCGGACGCCGAAGGCGCGAAGGACATCTTCTCCAAGTACCTGTCCGACGGTCTGCCGATCCACGCGGACGACCTGGCAGAGTTCGGCGGTGACCGCAGGGCGACGTTCGACGCGATGATCCAGCACACCGTCGAGCGCATGTACGAGGAGACGGACGAGAACCGGTTCCTCGAGGTCACCTACGCCAACGGTGACAAGGAGGTCCTGTACTTCCGTGACTTCAACTCGGGCGCGATGATCCAGAACATCGTGGACCGGGCGAAGAAGTCGGCCATCAAGTCGGTGCTGGAGACCCAGCAGCCCGGCTTGCGCGTGCAGCACCTGCTGGACGCGATCGTCGACGAGTTCGCGGAGAACGAGGATCTGCCCAACACCACCAACCCGGACGACTGGGCCCGGATCTCCGGCAAGAAGGGTGAGCGGATCGTCTACATCCGCACGCTCGTCACCGGCAAGAACCAGGATTCGGGGCGGGCGATAGACACCGCCACGAACACCGGTCAGTACCTGTAGGGCGAGAAGCGAAGGGGCCCTTCACCGCGGAACACGCGGTGAAGGGCCCCTTCGTTTCGGTTCACACGGCCACAGGTTCCTTGAGCTTCTTACGCAGGCTCAGCCGCCCGTGCGCGGCGAGGATGCCCAGGACGACGAGCAGCGCGCCGGCGGGCTGGTTCCACGCCAGCGGTTCGTCGAGCACCAGGACACCGAGCAGCACGCCCACAACGGGTGTGAGGTAGGTCACCGCCGACGCGTTCGACGCGCCCCACGCCGCGATGATCGACGCGTTCCAGGCGTAGGCGAGCCCGGTGCCCAGCGCTCCGAGCGCGATCATGCTGAGGACGATCGTCGTGTCGAGGTGCACCGGCGTCGTCGCGATGAACGGCGCGAGCACCAGCATGACGACGGCGCCACAGCAGACCTGCCCGAGCGCGATGGTCGGGGCGTCGAGGTTCCGCCAGGAGATGAACCGCCGCACGTAGACGAACGAGATCCCGTAGCAGGTCGTCGCGCCGAGGCAGGCCAGCTGCGCCGTCAGCTCGTGGGAGACGTCGATTCCTTGCCAGACCCCGACGATGGTGAGCACGCCGAGGAAACCGAGGACCAGGCCGGTCGTCCGGGCCTTCGTGAAGCGCTCGGAGGGCAGCGCGGCCGCCGCGATGAGCATCGTGATCAGCGGGGTCGTCGCGTTGAAGATGCTGGCTAGCCCGGAGGAGATGTACTGCTCGGCCCAGGAGAACAGCAGGAACGGGATGACGCACAGCAGTACGGAAACGACCGCGAGATGGCCCCATACGGCCGGATCGCGGGGGAGTGGCTTGCGGCGCCAGGCGGCGATGGCGATCAGCGCCAGCGCGCCGAGGCAGACGCGGGAGAGCGCCACCTGAGCGGGCGACAGGCCGGTGAGCCCGACTTTGATGAACAGAAAACTAGCGCCCCATACGACCGCGAGTGCCGCGAATCGGATCGCGATACCGAAACGTCCCAATTGTCCTTCTCCTGAGCCCTCGACTGCGAACTCAGTGAATCGGGAATCCACTGTGCACTCCAGCGGTTTTCGGACGATGTGTCCGACGCCTCCAGTACGTTCCGGGAATGGGGAAGAGGTTTTCCGGGATGCGGCGCCGTGCGGCGGGCGAGCTCGCGGCCGCTGCGAGTGCCCTCGGCGAGACCGGCGGGATCCGGTGGGAGGTCGAACTCGATCAAGACGGACGGCTGACGGTCACCGGGGCGACGGCGGACTGGATCACCGAACTCGCCGCGACGGTGGATCCGGTGGGGTGGCTGGCCGAGCAGGACGGGTTGATCGGCCTGACCGAAGGGGGCGGGCTCCTCCCCGCCCGAGGTCCCGAGATTCCGGACGGGCCGGTCCCTCCCGTGCTCCCCGCCCGGATGAAACCCGCGCCCGGCCGCGAGTTGCGCGTGTCAGGGCATGAGCGCGCCAGCGAGCATTGGGCGCTGCGCGTCCTGCCGGACGGGACTTTCGCGAACGGATCGGGGCGTTTCGGTCCCCTGGATCCGAAGACCGTCTTCGAGGACGCGGACGATCCCGCGGTGGCCTGGCGCGAGTGCTTCCGTCCCGAAGACCCCGACATGTGGACCGAGACCGTCGAGATCGTTCGCGCGGTCGTTCCCGCTCCGAGGCATCCACTCGTGGCGTCCTACGGATGGCTCGGCGCGCTGGAGATCTCGGCCGGGGGAGCGGTGGCCGTGGCGGGCCGCCAGAGCAGGGCATTGCTGGAACTCCTGGTGGACACGGGGCTGGCGGCCGACCCCTTCGGCACGGTGCGACGCTCGGCCCGGCTTCTGGCGGACCGGATCCCGGACGTCGGGGAACACACTCCCGGCGTGGTGGTCACGCTCGGCGCGCGTATAACGCCCTATACTTCCGGGTCGTGAGCGAATCCCCCGGGCGCCCGCGCGCGCCGATCACCGAGGCCGATGTTCTGGCGTGGCTGGAAACGACGGCGGCCGCCGTCCAGGCCGGGGAGGTGAGCGCTCCCGAGCTGATCGAGATCCTGGGGGAGCTGCGGCGCGCCTCCGCGGCCTGCGCCGACGCGTCCGACTGGGCGCTCCTCGCCGCCAGGGAAGAGGGCGCCAGCCTCCGTCAGATCGCGCCCGTCTTCGGCAAGGGTTACGTTCGGGCTCCGGCGGCCCGCCTCGAAAAGCTTCACCGGCAGGCGCAGAACTCGAGTCAATGGCTCGCCATCCTCCGCCACAAGAACGAAGGAGCCCGGTGACAGCCTCGGAAATCCCGGTCGGCGAACGGATCGCCGTCGGACTGGCGGCGCTCGGCAGGCCCGCGTACATCAACCTCGGCCGGGTCGACGCGCTGCCGCCCGGACGCGGGTTCGAGGCGATGCGCGCGGCGACCTACGACGTGCTGGACGACGCGTACCGCGCGGGCGTCCGCTGGATCGACGTCGCCCGTTCGTATGGTTCTTCGGAGGAGTTCCTCGCCGGGTGGCTCGCCGATCGCGGTCACACGGACGTGATGGTGTCGAGCAAATGGGGCTACCGCTACGTGGGGGAGTGGAAGCTCGACGCGGAAGTGCACGAGGTCAAGGAGCACACCGCGGCACGGTTCGCCGAACAATGGGCAGAAACCGTTGACCTGCTGGGGAAAGCGGTCACGCTCTACCAGGTCCACTCGCTCACTGTGGACAGTCCGCTGTTCGCCGACGAGCGGCTCGTCGGCGCGCTGGCCGAACTCGCGGCAGACGGCGTTCCGGTGGGATTCTCGACGTCCGGGCCCGCGCAGGCCGACGCGATCCGCCGGGCGTTCGAGCTGGAAGTGTCCGGGACGCCGGTGTTCAGTGCCGTGCAGTCGACGTGGAATCTGCTGGAACCTTCCGCCGGCCCGGCGCTCGCGGAAGCGCAAGCGGCCGGGAAACGGGTGCTGGTCAAGGAAACCGTCGCGAACGGACGGCTGGTGGTCGAGCCGCCGCCCGCACTCGCGCGGATTGCGCGCGAACACGAGGCCGGCCCGGACGCGGTGGCGATCGCGGCGGTCCTGGCGCAGGACTGGCGGCCGGTCGCGGTCATCGGCCCGTCGAGTACGGCGCAGCTCGCGGAGAATCTCGTTGCCACCAAGGTGAAGCCGACCGCGGACGAACTCGCGGAGCTGGCCGCGCTCGCCGAGGAACCCGTCGCCTACTGGCGGCACAGGTCCTGCCTCGGCTGGCATTGAGGGGCTGGACTAGTCTCGCGGCAAACGTCTGGCGGGTCACCGGGGAGGCTTGAGGGTGCGTCATCGGCAGGTTCTCGCGGTGGCGACGGTCGCGCTGTTCGGTTTGTCCGGCTGCGCGGACCGGCCCAACGACCTCGACACCTATTACGACGACCCGACGCCCACGCCGACGGTCGAACCTGTGCAGCCTTCGGTCAAACCGCAGGCTGCCCCGGTTCCGCCCTCGTCGACCCGAGCTCCGGTCCCCGCGGCCGTTTCCGCCGCGTTGCTGACCGACGAAGACGTCGCCGAGGAAGAAGTCGTCCCGGGCGAGAGCAAGGTGTCCGGCTGTCTGACCGGTCTCACCCGCGGCACGAGCCGCTCGACGGCCTGGTCCTACCCGAGCGGCTCGACACTGGAACATCAGGTGACCGAGTACACCGACCGTGACGCTTCGGACGTCGTCACCCAGGCGGTCTGCGAAGGCAAGAAGCTCACGCTGACGAAGCAGTCCGGTATCGAAGTGCAGCGGGCTTGGTGTGAAGGCACGACGTGCACCGTGTTGCTCGCCAAGGGGAAGCTCGTCTCCGCGCTCAGCGTGACCGCCGGGACCGAGGCGCGCGCGACCGACGCGGCCAGGCGCCTGCTGCCGATCGTCGCGCAGCGCCTCCGTTCGGCCTAGCGGGCGGCTTCCCGCCGGAACCACTCCAGCGCGCCGAGACGTCCGTCCGGGATGAACCGGCTTTCGGGATCGTCGAGCCACGAACGCAACTCGTCCAGCGTCAGCCACCGTCCTTCGACCACTTCGGACGGCTGATGGACGAAGGGACCGTCCCAGCGCGTTTCGAAGGCGAAGTTGTGGCAGCGGATCGTGTCGTCGTCGGTGATATGGACGAAAAGCGGCCTCAGTTCCACTCCGTGAACACCCAGTTCTTCAGCCAGTTCCCGTCGGGCGCACTCCTCGGGCGTCTCACCCGCCGCGACGATGCCGCCCGCCCAGCAGTCCCAAGTGGAGGGATAGACGTCCTTCGTGGGGGTGCGCAGGTGCACGTAGACGGAGCCTCCGTCACTCGAACGGACCAACACCACGCCCGCCGCGTGCCAGAGTCCTTCGGCACGGACCCGGGACCGGGTGGCCGCTCCCACGGCGGTTCCACCGAGGTCATAGAGCGCAACGAGTTCGTCACTGCCTGACATGGGGGGCATCGTCGCACGCCTCCGACCCCGTAGGGTGGTGGGTATGCGGCGGATCATGGGAACCGAAGTCGAGTACGGCATCGCGGTGCCGGGCGACGCGACGGCGAACCCGGTACTTACCTCGACCCAGGTCGTGTTGGCCTACGCGGCCGCGGCGGACATCCCGCGGGCAAGGCGGGCTCGCTGGGACTACGAGGTGGAATCGCCACTGCGCGACGCCCGTGGTTTCGACCTGACCGGCCCGAGCGGCCCTGGCCACGATCCGGACGTCGAGGATCTCGGCGCGGCGAACGTGATCCTGACCAACGGCGCGCGGCTGTACGTCGACCACGCTCACCCGGAGTATTCGGCGCCCGAGGTGACGAACGCGCGCGACGCGGTCATCTGGGACAAGGCGGGCGAGCGGGTCATGGAGGAGGCGGCGCGCAAGGCCGCCACCGTTCCCGGCCAGCCGCCGTTGCAGCTGTACAAGAACAACGTCGACGGCAAGGGCGCGAGCTACGGCACGCACGAGAACTACCTGATGCAGCGGTCGACCCCGTTCACCGCGGTGATCGCGGGACTGACGCCGTTCTTCGCGTCCCGTCAGGTGATGACGGGTTCGGGACGCGTCGGGGTCGGGCAGCAGAGCGAGGAAGCGGGCTTCCAGCTTTCGCAGCGTTCCGACTACATCGAGGTCGAGGTCGGCCTGGAGACGACGCTCAAGCGCGGGATCATCAACACCCGCGACGAACCGCACGCCGACGCGGACAAGTACCGCCGCCTGCACGTCATCATCGGTGACGCGAACCTGGCCGAGTACTCGACGTACCTCAAGGTCGGGACGACGGCGCTGGTGCTGGACCTGATCGAGGCGGGTATCCGGTTCGACGACCTGAAACTGGACGAGCCGGTGCGCGCGGTGCACCAGATCAGCCACGACCCGACGCTCAAGGCGAAGGTGTCGCTGGCCAACGGCCGGAAGTACACCGGGCTGGACCTGCAGTTCGCCTACCACGAGATCGCGTCGGCGAACCTGGAGCGCACCGGTGCGGACGAAGCCTCCAAGGAGGTCCTGCGGGTCTGGGGCGAGATCCTGGACGCGCTGGCGCGGGACCCCCAGGAATGCGCGGACAGGCTGGACTGGCCGGCGAAGCTGCGGTTGCTCGAGGGCTACCGCGCGCGGGACCAGCTGGCCTGGGGCGCGCCGCGGTTGCGGCTGGTCGACCTGCAGTACTCGGATGTCCGGCTGGACAAGGGCCTGTACAACAGGCTCGTCACCAGGGGTTCGATGAAGCGCCTGGTGACCGAGGAGGAGGTGCAGGAGGCGATCACGACCCCGCCTTCGGACACCAGGGCCTACTTCCGGGGCCGCACGCTGGAGAAGTACGCCAGCTCCATCGCCGCGGCGTCCTGGGATTCGGTCATCTTCGACGTCGGCAGGGAATCGCTGGTGCGGATCCCGACGTTGGAGCCGCTGCGGGGCACGAAGGCCCACGTGGGGAAGTTGCTGGACGACTCCGCGACCGCCGAGGAGCTGGTGGAGGCGCTCACCGGTTCGGACTAGCGGGATTTCCTTTCATCGGGGTTAAGCGATCACGGATCCCACGGAATGTCGGGACCGCTGGGTAGGCTAGGAAACATCGGCCACACCGGGAGGCGAGATGGCTCAGGAAAAGATCGAAAAGCACGGCGGAGGCGACTCGGACGAAGAGTTCGAGGGCGGCGGTCCGGCGGGCCAGGAGCGGCGCGAGAAGCTTGGTGAGGACGTCGACACGATCCTCGACGAGATCGACGACGTGCTCGAAGAGAACGCCGAGGACTTCGTCCGCGCGTACGTGCAAAAGGGCGGCGAGTAACTCGTTCCGGGCGGCCGGGTGCGGTCGCCTGTGCGGAGCCGGCGGATCACACAGATTGGAACTTTGAGCACGTATGGAACACACCTCGGGTAAGTCGGCGCTGCCCGCCGCGTACTTCTCGTCGGCGACCTCGTCGTTCTCGGACTTCCTTCGGGCGCAGGCGCCCGAACTGCTCCCGGAACGGCGTGTCGCGGCCGGCGCGGGCGGGCTGGACGCGCCGCACGGTACGACGATCGTCGCGGTCAAGTTCGCGGGCGGGGTGCTGATCGCCGGTGACCGGCGGGCGACGTCGGGCAACCTGATCGCTTCGCGCGACATGGAGAAGGTGCACGTCACCGACGAGTATTCGGCGGTGGGAATCGCGGGCTCGGCCGGGCTGGCGATCGAGATGGTGCGGTTGTACGCGGTCGAACTGGCGCACTACGAGAAGATCGAGGGTGTTTCGCTCTCGCTCGACGGCAAGACGAACAAACTCGCCGGGCTGGTGAAGTCCAACCTCGAGATGGCGATGGCGGGCCTGGCCGTGCTGCCGCTGTTCGTCGGATACGACCTCGACGCGGAAGACGCGAAGCACGCGGGCCGGATCGTCTCGTACGACGCGACGGGCGGCCGGTACGAGGAGAGCGCCGGGTACCACGCCATCGGTTCGGGTTCGCTGTTCGCGAAGGGCTCTCTGAAGAAGCTGTACGACCCGGACGCGGACGCCGAAGGCGCGATCCGGGTGGCGGTGGAAGCGTTGTACGACGCGGCGGACGATGACACCGCGACCGGCGGACCGGATCTGGTGCGCCGGATCTTCCCGACGATCGTGACGGTCACCGCGGAACAGGGTGCGGTGGCGTTGCCGCTCGAACAGACCACCGCGGTGGCCGAGGCGATCGTGGCCACGCGATCCGAGCGCGGACGCTAGCCGTCCTCCCTGTCCCTTTTCCGATGAGAGCCAGAAAGAGCGGAGCCCCACAGTGACGATGCCGTTGTACGCCTCTCCCGAGCAGTTGATGCGGGAGCGCTCGGAGCTCGCGCGCAAGGGAATCGCGCGCGGCCGGAGCGTGGTCGCGCTGAAGTACCGCGGTGGCGTGCTGTTCGTGGCCGAGAACCCGTCGGCGACGTTGCACAAGGTGTCGGAGATCTACGACCGGATCGGCTTCGCGGCCGTGGGCCGCTACAGCGAGTTCGAGAACCTGCGGGTCGCCGGTATCCGGCACGCGGACCTGAAGGGCTACCAGTACGACCGGCGGGACGTCAGCGCGCGTGCGCTGGCGAACGCGTACGCCGCGACACTGGGCAGCATCTTCACCGAACAGCTGAAGCCGTTCGAGGTGGAGGTCTGCGTCGCCGAGGTCGGCGCGACCGCGGCCGAGGACCAGCTGTACCGGTTGACCTACGACGGTTCGATCTTCGACGAGCCGAAGTTCGTCGTGATGGGCGGTCAGGCCGACACGCTCACCACGAAGCTGAAAGAGAGCTACGAGCCGGACCTGGAGCTGGAGGTGGCACTCGGGGTCGCCGTGAAGGCGTTGCGCGACAACACCCCGACGCCCACGAACGGCGACTCGGACCCGGTGAAGCTCGAGGTCGCCGTACTCGAGCGGGAGCGACGCGGCCGCAAGTTCCGCCGGGTCGCCGGGGCTGCGCTGGACGCGCTGCTGCCCGCCGAGCCGGAGAAGGACGAGTCCGAGGGTGACAAGCCCGAAGGCGAGTCCAAGAAGGACTGAGTCTCAAGTACGTGAAGGCCCCCTTCCCCGCGTCTGGCGTGGGGGAGGGGGCCTTCACGTTTGGGGGTCCGGTGTGGACGGTGGGCGGAGCGTGGTGGGTCGCGAGTGGCGGCTGCGGTCGTTCACGGGTCCGGGTCGTGAAGGGCCCCTTGCCTACCTTGACCGTAGTGATGGAGGCCTTCACTACCTTCGTGATCGCCACGGCCGCTACTTTCGCCCCACCCGCACCAGTGGTCACAGCGGCCGCGCGTGGAGGCCCTCTTCCCTCGCTCCTTGCCGAAGTACGTGAGGGCCCCCTTCCTTGCGTCTAGCGCAATAAAGGGGGCCATCACGTACTTCAAGCGACCGAGGCGCCGGTACCGAGTGGGTCGGGTTGGTCGTGAGTGGCGATTCGGGTTAGAACCCGAATCGCCACTCACGACCAACCCGGCCCACCACCCGACGCTCACTTCAGGAACGTTCGCCCCGGATCGTGCGCCGCAGCTTCGGAACCCGCTCGTGCAGAGTCCGCTCCGCACCCCGCTGCGTCGGCTCGTAGTAGTCCCGCCCGACCAGTTCGTCCGGCGGATACTGTTGCGCCAGAACACCTTCCGGCGCGTTGGGCGGATACCGGTACCCCTTCGCGTTGCCGAGCTTCTCCGCTCCCGCGTAGTGCCCGTCCCGCAGGTGCGGCGGCACCGTCCCGATCCGCCCGGACCGGACGTCGGACAGCGCCGCGTCGATCGAGGTGACGATGGCGTTCGACTTCGGCGCCGTCGCCAGGTGCACGGTCGCCTGCGCCAGCGCGAGCCGTCCTTCCGGCATCCCGATGAACTGCACCGCGTGCGCCGCCGCGACGGCGGACTGCAGTGCCGTCGGGTCGGCCATGCCGATGTCCTCGCTCGCGTGCACCACCAGGCGGCGGGCCAGGAACCGCGGGTCCTCCCCCGCTTCGATCATCCGCGCCAGGTAGTGCAGCGCGGCGTCCACGTCGGAGCCACGGATCGACTTGATGAACGCGCTGATGACGTCGTAGTGCTGATCGCCGTCGCGGTCGTACCGCACCGCCGCTTTGTCCACTGTGGACTCGACGATGGCCAGGTCGATCGTCTTGGCCTCGGTCGCGCTCGCGGCGTCGGCGGCGGCTTCCAGCGCGGTCAGCGCGCGCCGGGCGTCGCCGGTGGCCAGCCGCACCAGATGCGCCCGCGCCTCGTCGGTCAGGGTGAGTTCGCCGCCGAGACCTCGTTCGTCGGTCAGCGCGCGGTCGATCAGGGCGACGATGTCGTCGTCGGTCAGCGGCCGCAGTTGCAGCACCAGCGACCGCGAGAGCAGCGGGGCGACGACGGAGAACGACGGGTTCTCCGTGGTGGCCGCCACCAGCAGGACCGTGCGATCCTCGACCGCACCGAGCAGAGCGTCCTGCTGCGTCTTGGAGAACCGGTGGACCTCGTCGATGAACAGGACGGTGTTCTCGGCGTTGTAGTTACGGCGTCGCCGGGCCTCTTCGATGACCCCGCGCACCTCCTTCACCCCGGCCGACAGCGCCGACATCGCCACGAACCGGCGTCCGGTCGCGGCCGAAACGAGGTTCGCCAGCGTGGTCTTGCCCGTCCCCGGCGGACCGTAGAGCAGCACGGACGCGGGCGCCGCGCCCTCGACGAGCCGCCGCAGTGGCGCGCCCTCACGCAGCAGGTGCTGCTGGCCGACGACCTCGCCGAGCGTCCGCGGCCGCATCCGCACGGCCAGCGGCGAGCCTGCCGGTACGGCGACCTCTCTCGGCTCGTCATCCTCCGGAGGAGGCCCGAGATCGGGGTTCACGGTGAAGAGTTCGTCCTGTGCCACGGTGTCGACGGTAGCCGTACCCACCGACGGTTCCGGCCACAGGTCAGCGCAGCCGCTCCCGGAACGAGTGCCACATGATCACGGCCGCGTACGGCACGAACTCGCGGCCCCGCCGCCACACCCACGGCACCCCCTTCAGCACCAGCCAGCCGACATGCCCGGCGGTGCTCGGCTCCACGCCTCCCGAGCAGGTCAGGCTGACCGGACGCGGTACCGCGAACCCGGCTTCGGACAGCCGTTCGGTGAACCCGGTCGCCAGCATCCGGTGCCCGAGTTCCGACGGGTGCAGCCGGTCGACGCTCCACGCGGTGAGGTCGTAGGCGCCGGGCAGCAGTTCGAGGTCGAGGCACGGCACGCCTTCGCGCTCGACGACACCGGCGATGGCGGCGTTCAGTTCGGCCACCCGCTCGCTCAGCGCCCGCCGCAACGACTGCGGGAGGCGGAACACCTTGCCGTGGTCGTGGTAGCGCACCGGCACCACGGTGGTGCCGACGGCGGCCAGCGAGCGGATCACTTCGGTGAGGTCCGCGGCGATCCGCTCGGCGCTGAAATCGGGCCGCAGCGTGTCGTTCATCCCCGCCACCACCAGCGCGACGTCCGGCCGGTGCGCCACGGCCGCGGGAAGCTGCTTCGTCAGCACGCACCCCATGCGCGCTCCGGCGAACGACGGGTTCAGGTAGCCGTCCGGCTCGACGCCCAGCGCCTCGGCGACGAGCGGGCCGACCCCGCGCCAGCCGCCTCTGTCCGGCAGCGGGTCACCCAGGCCCACGGCGGTGGAATCGCCGAGTACGACCAGTCTGCGGGCGGACCGGGGTACGGCCGGGGCAGGAGGAAGGAGGGGTTCGGGACTCGGAGTGACTTCGACACTGATCACGGTCACGGTAGCCACCATCGGCCACGCAGACTCACCTGCGGTGATGCCTGGGTAACGCGGCGAGGACGGTCGAGCGAAAAGTCCGTGCGGCGGCTACCGGAACGCGGGGTAGAACGCCAGGTCCGCGTGCGGGCCCAGCCGGGCCCCGAGCGCCGCGGCGACCCGGGTGGCGTGTTCGGAGATGTCCGTCAGGCGGGCGCGCAGTGAATGCTTGGCCAGTTCCCGCCACCAGGTCACCAAGCCGGCCTCCCGGCTGATCGGCGTGGCGTGCCTGTCCAGGTCCAGTTCGGGGAGGATTTCCCAGGTGATGATCCACAGCAGGAGCAGCTGACCGTCCATCAGGTGCTCGGCCAGCGCGTCCTCGTCCGCGAGCGCGGGCCAGACGGAGACGACCTCCGACCGCCAGGCCGCGATCATCGCCTCGCTCATCCCCGGCGGCAGCGCCAGCGCGTCCGCGGTCGACGCGAACGGCAGCCGCAGGTACGCCGCGTCCATCAGGGTGCTGCGCACCCGGCCGCGCTCGAAGTCGAGGAACCGCACTCCGCCGCTGGTCACGAGGTTGTTGTCCGGGCTGAGGTCCACCGGGCTGAACGCGCGGTACGACGGCGCGCCCGCGCGCTCGGCGACCTCCATGACCCGCCGTTGCACCGGCTCCGGTGTCTCGACGTCGAGCAGTTCCTCCAGCAGCCCCGGCAGCTGGGCGCAGACCGCGGGCAGCGGCGCGTCCTCGTTCTTGACCGGACCACCCAGACGGCGCAGGAGCGCGTTGAAATCGGGCTCGCGGCTCGCGGTGCTCGCGTGCAGCCTGCCCAGCGACCGGGCCCACGACAGCAGCGCGCGTTCGGCGCCGCGCGCGTCACGGGCGTGGAGCTTGTCGTGCAGCGTCGGGACGCCGCCGAGGTCCTCGATCACCAGGACGCGATACCGGCCGTCGTGCGCCAGCAGCTCCGGGCACATCCGGTCCTCCGGCGCGAGCGCGGTGAACAGCTGGTAGCTGACCGCCTCCTGCGCGAACGGATCGGCCCGTCCCGGTTCGGGTGGATCGGGGTAGTGCTTGATGACCAGGGTGCGCGGCAACGCGAACGGCGAGGACGCCACCCTCGCCCGGACGACCGTGGCCGGGCCACTGCCGGCGAGGTCTTCCGGGGCTACGAGAGTGATCGCGCTGCCGAAGCGGCGCGAAAGGACCGACTCGCCCGCAGCGACTGCCGCTGCGACGGCGAGGGTTTCGGCTCCAGCTCCGACGGTGGAATCATCGGCAGAGGAGGTATCGACTGTCATTACCACCGACCCTACTCGTGACTGAGCAACCATGACCACTGAGATCCGGGCAAACGCGCGCACTGACGCGATCTGGGACTCATCCGCGTGAAAGCGGACGTTCCGTTACCCTCGATCGTTGCCCTCGACGGCGCAACATCAGCACAATGGCCGCAGCTGCAACGATTCCGATGAGATTGACCAGCAGCTGACCGGCCGAATAGAGGCACCGGTCCCACTCACCGGCAACCGCCGCGACCACGGCGTAGCCCGCCGCCGGCACCGTGGTCACCGAGATGAAAACGCCGACCAGGGCGGCGGATTTGGCCGAAGTCATGGAAAGCATCCCCGCCGCGCCCGCGAGCAGCGCGACGATCAGCGACGCGATTCCCACCTGGTAAACGAAATCCGCCTCGTGGTTGTCCACGAGCTTGCCGACCTCGAGAACACCCGTGGTGTTGCCCAGCAGCACCACACCGAGGGTGATCACCATGGCGATGGGAAATCCGCCCAGCAGCGCGACGGTGCCTTGTTTCACCAGATCGCCCCGGCGCAGCACCAACCCGACCGCGATGGCCGCCAGCGGGCCGAATTCCGGTCCGACGACCATCGCGCCGACGATGGTGACCGACGAGTTCGTGATCACGCCCACCGACGCCAGCACGCAAGCGATGGTCAGAAACGCCTGAAATGTCCAGGTAAGCCGGGATTCCTCACCCGTGCGGCCGACGAGTTCCTGCCACACCACCGCGTCCGCGGCTTCCCCCGGCGCGTCCTCTTCGGCCTTGTCCGCGGCGTCGGACACCGCGGTGTCCAGCGCCTCCAAGGTGATCCCGCCGGTGTGGTCGAGGTCGAGCCCGCACAGCGACTCGATGATCTCGTCGGCCGCCTCACGCGCGATGTCGGCCTCGACCAGGTCACCCTCGGGCGCGACCGCCACCCCGCGATGCACGACGAGGTGGGCGGTCCCGGCGTGTGCCCGCAGGATCCGGATCGCTTCTTCGGTCCGTTCCGGCGGGCACACGGCCCTGAGATGGAGCATCAGTTCTTGACGGGCGGCGCGGGCTTGGCGTCGATGCCCGCCTCCTTGCGCTGTTCCGGCGTGATCGGCGCCGGGGCCGAGGTCAGCGGGTCGAATCCGCCGCCGGTCTTCGGGAACGCGATCACGTCACGCAGCGAATCGGCCTTGGCCAGCAGCATGACGATCCGGTCCCAGCCGAACGCGATGCCGCCGTGCGGCGGCGGGCCGAACGCGAAGGCGTCGAGCAGGAAGCCGAACTTCTCCTGCGCCTCCTCCTCGCCGAGGCCCATCAGCTCGAAGACCTGCTTCTGCAGTTCCTGCTGGTGGATACGGATCGAGCCGCCGCCGATCTCGTTGCCGTTGCAGACGATGTCGTAGGCGTAGGCCAGCGCGCCGCCGGGGTCGTCGGCGAGTTTGCCGATCCACTCCGGGGTCGGCGAGGTGAAGGCGTGGTGCAGCGCCTTCCACTTGCCACCGCCGACGGCGACGTCGTCGGACTCGTCGGCCGAGATGAACATCGGGAAGTCGACGACCCACACGAACGACCAGGCGTTCTCGTCGATCAGGCCGAGACGGCTGCCGATCTCCAAGCGGGTCGCGCCGAGCAGCGAACGCGCGTCGGCGGGCTTGCCGGCGGCGAAGAAGACACAGTCGCCGGGCTTGGCGCCGACGGCTTCCGCGACGGTCTCCCGCTCCTTCTCCGACAGGTTCTTCGCGACCGGCCCGCCGAGCGTGCCGTCCTCGTTGACCAGGATGTAGGCGAGACCGCGGTGACCGCGC
Organism: Amycolatopsis sp. lyj-84; assembly: GCF_046549075.1. Lineage (NCBI taxonomy): Bacteria > Bacillati > Actinomycetota > Actinomycetes > Pseudonocardiales > Pseudonocardiaceae > Amycolatopsis > Amycolatopsis sp. lyj-84. Next base: position 241,308 of record NZ_JAJPWO010000001.1, on the reverse strand, counting down.
TGCTTGGCGAAGTCCTGCCAGGCGTCGAGGGTGCGGCGCGGCTGGTCGGCCCCGCCCGCCATCACGACGGCGCCGACGTAGGGCGCCTGGAACACGCGGAACGGCGTGTCGGCGAAGAACGCGGTCATGTCGGTGAGTTCGAGGTCGAAGCGCAGGTCCGGCTTGTCCGAGCCGTACTTCTCCATCGCCTCGGCGTAGGTGATGCGCTGGAACGGCCGGGGGATCTCGGCGCCGATCAGCTTCCACAGCGCCGTCACGATGTCCTCGCCGAGGGCGATGACGTCGTCCTGCTCGACGAAGCTCATCTCGATGTCGAGCTGGGTGAACTCCGGCTGCCGGTCGGCGCGGAAGTCTTCGTCCCGGTAGCAGCGCGCGATCTGGTAGTACCGCTCGAGCCCGCCGACCATGAGCAGCTGCTTGAACAGCTGCGGCGACTGCGGGAGCGCGTACCAGGAGCCGGGCTTGAGGCGGGCCGGGACCACGAAGTCACGGGCGCCCTCGGGGGTGGAACGGGTCATGGTCGGGGTCTCGACCTCGACGAACTCCTGGGCGTGCAGCACCTCGCGGGCGGCCCGGTTGACGTCGCTGCGCAGGCGCATCGCGGCCGCGGGGCCGCTGCGGCGCAGGTCGAGGTAGCGGTGCTTCAGGCGCGTCTCTTCGCCGACGTCGACCCGGTCGTCGATCGGGAACGGCAGCACGGCGGCCTCGGACAGCACCTCGAGCTCGGTGGCCAGCACCTCGATCTCGCCTGTGGGGATCTCGGCGTTGGCGTTGCCGTCCGGGCGCTTCGAGACCTCGCCGACGATGCGGAGGCAGTACTCCGACCGCAGCTGGTGCGCGCGCTCGGCCATCTCGCCCTCGCGGAAGACGACCTGGCTCACGCCGCTGGCGTCGCGCAGATCGATGAAGATGACGCCGCCGTGATCGCGCCGCCGAGCCACCCATCCGGTGAGGGTGACCGTCTGACCGGCGTGCTCGGCACGCAAGGTGCCGGCTTTGTGGGTGCGAAGCACTGCGGGTGCTCTCCTTCGGCATCACGATTCTGCGATTCGACGGCTTTTCGCCGACGTCAAAGGCTAACGAATCGCCACCGATGCCTCACGACCAGGTGTTCTCAGATCGTCGGCCAGGCCTCCAGCGCCGCGACCATCCGCCGGGTGTGCGCCAGATAGTCGGGTACGGACAGGACCCGGCCGTCGATGTTCTCCAGCAGCCAGCCCGCCGCGGCCTCCTTCGAGGCGAAGAACTGGGTACAGACCAGCGCCTCGACGTACTCCTGGCCGAGGGTGAGGTCGACGCCCGGCAACCGCGACGCGGCGACGACGGCGTGCGGCGGGTCGACGCTCAGCACGTGCGCCCGGGTGAAGTGGACACGGACGCGCGCTCCGGTCGCCGGGCAGACCGAATCCGCGTGCACGGGTTCGCCGGTGGCGACGGCCAGCAGGAACAGGTCCACCCGGAACAGGTCGGAACCCGCCCGGCCTCCCGGGCCTGGCCGGGAGGCGCGGTCCATCACGACCAGGCCGTCACGGATGACGAAACCCATCAGGTCCATCAGCCGGTGGGCCTCGGCGGGGTCCATCCCGACGGTGGCGGCGAGTCTGCCGATGGCGATGGGGTGTCTGCCCGCTCTGGTCAGCTTGGTCGCGGCCCAGGCGATGCGGACAGCGGCGGTGCGGTCAGTCCGGGTGGTCAACAGGCACCTCCTCGCCTTCGTCCCTTCGAGATTAATCACGAAAAGGATTTCCGCCAAGTGACTAAGCCGAACGGCCGAATCCGTTGTGACGTAAGAAGATTCACATTACGTATCCGGTTCACAGCAGCTTGAGCTGTTCCGCGGCAGGCGCCACCTCCTCCCCCGCACGCTGCACGGGCATCGTCACTTGCATCCGGTCCCCGGCGTCCGCACGGGAACCGAAGCCGTGACGGCGCAGCAGCGGGCCGACGCGTGTCCCCAGCCGCTCTCGATAGGACTTCGGGAGATACGCGCCGCGCGAGTACAGCTCGCGATATTTCGGCACCAGCTCCGGGTGTTCGCGGCCGAGCCAGCGCGCGAACCACTCCCGCGCGCCCGGCCGCAAGTGCAACGGGAGGACGGTGACCCGCGTGGCGCCCGCCTCGGCCAGCCGCGCGAACAAGGCGTCGAGCGCCTCCACCGAGTCGGTCAGGTACGGCAGCACCGGGGCGACCAGCACCGAACACGGGAGCCCGGCGTCGGCCGCCTTGCGGATCAGGTCGAGCCTCGCCCGCGGGGTCGGCGTCCCGGGTTCGAGGCGGCGTTGCAGGTCCTCGTCCAGCAACGCGAGCGAGATCGCCAGCCCGGCGGGCACGTCCTTCGACACCGATTCCAGCAGCGGCAGATCCCTGGCCAGCACGGTCCCCTTGGTCAGGATGGACAGTGGCGTGCCCGAATCCGCCAGCGCGGTGATGATGCGCGGCATCAGCCCGTACCGGCCCTCGGCGCGCTGATAGGGATCGGTGTTCGTGCCCATCGCGACGTGCTCGCGCGTCCAGCTCGGCCGCCGCAGCTGCGCGGCCAGCACTTCGGGCGCGTTGACCTTGACGATCACCTGCGTGTCGAAGTCGCGTCCGGCGTCGAAATCCAGATAGGTGTGGGTGTTCCGCGCGAAGCAGTTGTGCGTGACCATGCCGTCGGCGATGAAGTCACCGGTGCCGGTGGTGATGTCGAACAGCGGCAGCTCGATGCCGAGCGCCTCGATGGACGACACCTTCCGCCTGGTGCGGCCGATGGCGAGACCGTCGAGGGACCGTTTCCAGCCGACGGCGGGGTCGGCGAGGTGGAAGAAGCGTATCTCTTCGGCCGGGCCGCCGATCAGCTGAACCGTCCACAACGGACGGAACTTGACGTTTTCGGTCTTCACGTAACGGAAACCGAAGTTGTCGAGCGCGGCGCAGAAGGTCGAGACGATGTCCTGTTCGTCGTGGGTGACGCGCAGCGCGCCATGCCGGTAGCTGCCCGCGAGGTCGAACAGCCCGGCCAGGAATCCGCGCTGCCAATGGGAATCCGGTGACGGCGGCACCTGCACGAAGCCGACCGACGCGCCGAAGTCGGGCAGGTACTTGAGCGCGCGGTCCGCGGCGGCCTGTTCGGCCGAGAATCCCCCGGACCGCAGCATTCCGCAGAGGAAACCGGCGCGGTAACCGATGGTGTCGTCCGGGGTCCTGGCCAGTTTCCCGACCCCGACGAGTTCGGTGCCGCCGACCAGATGCGGCCGCTGCGCCGCGCCGAAACGGGAACCCGTGACGTGCTTCCACCCGCGTCCGGTGAGGAACCGGTGGTCGCCACTGGCCACGATGGACGTTCCGTCGTCGAGGGTCAGGCGGTACGCAGGTTTGAGCGTCGACCAGTGCGCGAGGACGGTCGTGGGCACCAGGCGCCGCCCCGCGCCGCGCCCGCGCGTCCCGTAGATCTCGTCTCCGGGCGCGAGATCCGCGAGTGGCTTCGTCCGGCCGTCGGCCATCAGGACCGGCGTCCCGCCTTCGAGGCAGTACGTGCACGCGTGAGAGCAGCCGCGGTACGGGTTCACCGTCCAGCCGAACGGGACCCCCGAACCCTCGGGCACCTTGTTCAGCACGGATTTGGCGTGCACCTCGTGAAAGGTGACGCCGTCGAATTCGGGTGCCCGCACGGAGCGCAGCAGCCCGTCCAATCCGGGCAGCACCGGCTCGCCGCCGTCCGCCCGCTGTCGATCCCATCGCACCCGGCCAGTCGAACACATGTTCTAGACAGGTGTCAAACAGGTGTTCGAACGCGGGTGATCTTTGCCGCGTTCGTCCTCTAGCTGCGGTACTTGCCGAGGGTCAGAGCTTGGCGATCTCGTCGGTGACGTACCCGGCGGGCTGGATGAGACCCGCGCACCGGCTTTCCCCGCGCGGCGTCGCCGACCGACGGCGCACGGTCACGGAGTAGAAGTCCTCGCCGCCGCGCACGGTGACCACCCGCGCGTCGGATTCGAGCAGCGGCTCTTCCTGGACGGCGAGCACGTCGTCCAATCCGGACAGGTTCAGCTGACGCCGGATCGCGATCTCCGCGAACTGCGCCCACGCCGTCCTGGCGGACGTGCGGCCGCGGAGCTGTTCCGGTTCGACCTGCCCGCGCAACGCGGCCTTGGCGACCAGCGCCGCTTCGGCCGGGTTGAGCTGGCCGTGCAGGAAACCGTCGGGGACCACGAGGAGGTTGCCCGCCCAGCGGTCGCCGCCGACGTGGCTGACCTCCCAGGACCGGCCGGGATGGTTGGCGTTGAGCGCCGAGGCCAGCGGACGGCCGAGGACCGCGCAGCACATGTCCTTGGTGCCGTGCGTGCAGACCAGGAACAGCGGCCCGTCCACTCGCGTGCCGAGCCCGCCGACGCCGTTCGCGACGGCTTCGAGGTCCAGTCCGGCCAGGTCGCTCGTATCGCGGATCTCCAGGCGCTCCAGCCAGCGGTTGCCCGGTTCGCCCCCGCCGACGTACACGGCACGGGGGCGATCCGGGTCTCGCTGGTGCTTGCCGGGACGGCGGATCAGCAGCGGGCGGAGCCCGTGCGAACGTCTCAGGTTCTCGAGCAGCTCACGGCGCTCGGCGGGGAATGCCTCGTCGAGAAGGTTTTCCAACGCGTCCGCGGGCCAGGGGCCCGGCTGCTCGATGAGCAGCCAGCAGCGCATGTCGGCCGCGGTGCCGGCGGGGCTGGCGCCCAGCATGCGCGCGACGGTGGCGCAGCCCGGCAACGCGGCGGGCGGCGCTTCGGTGTCCGAGAGCTGAGCGGTCATCGGCTGACCGCTCCGGACTTGACCTTAGGCATGCCTTAGCTTACCCCGTCCGGGCTACCTTCACACTTCTCGTCTCCTGTGACCTTCAGCCGATGGAGAGAAGCCCCTGCGTGGTGAGCTCGCCGAGGAAGGCCCGAACGGTCCCCCGATCGAGTTCGGACAGCTCGGCGAGTCGCTTGACCGCCTGCGGAGTCCCGTCGAGCAACGCTCTCAGCAGCGGGGCCGCAGCGCCCGCGAAGACGAACCGCTTGCCGTCCGCGAGCAGGGTCACCCGTCCGTCGCCTTCTTCGAGCACCGCCCGCGGGACGAGGAACCGGACTTCGGTCTCGTCGCCGTCCGGCAGCAGGCCGGGGGTCGCCGCCCACGGCAGCCCGACACGCGGGTGCGCGGGAGCCGACGAGTCGCGCTCGGCGAGGAACCGGCCGACGACGTCGGTGGTCAGCGTGGCTTCCAGTTCGGCGCGCAGTGCGGCGGCACGGGCCACGCGCTCGTCCTCCGTCCCGAACCTCGGGAGGTCCTGACGGAACACGGTGCTCGCCCGCAGCTTGTCGGCGAGCCAGGAGACCAGGTCGATCCCGGTGGCCGGGCTGAACCCGAGCGTGAGGTGCAGCGACATCTCCCCCACCGCGGTGACGTCGTGCCAATGCCCGCGCGGGACATAGAGGACGTCGCCGTCCTCGAGGATGAAGTCGTCGATGGGCTCACCGGGCCGCTCGGGCTGGTCGACGTCGCGGTGCAGCGGAGCGGTCCTGGTCGGGCCGTGCATCCGCCAGCGTTTGCGGCCGGCGACCTGGATGATGAACGCGTCGTGGTCGTCCCAGTGCACGTCGAAGCCGTGGGTCACGCCCCAGCCCGCGTACAGGTTGACCTGGACGCTCTCGCGGAGGTCGTGTTCGAGACCCCTGGCGAGGTCGCCGATCGGGTCACTGAGTTCCTGGATGGCGTCGAGCACCATCGTCGCGCCGCCGCGGAGGTGCTCGGTGAACGGAGCGGCCTGCAGGCGGGGGACGGTGCCACTGCGGCGGGTGGGGACGAGATCGGTGTAGCTCTCCATGGGCACCGGAGTGCCATCGAGCGCCAGGCGCAGCCGCGGGAACTCCAGGCGATGCTGCCGGAGGATCGCGTTCAGCGCCGGCCACGGCAGCAGGTCGGCGAACCGGCCCGCGCGGCCTTCGAAACGGCGGTAGGTCTCGCCCTGGACGTCTTGGAAGAACTGGCTGACCCCGAGCGGAGCCACGAGGTCAGCCAGTGTCGGCGTTTCGGGCACTCAGCCGTCGTTGCCGTCGTTGTCGGCGGCCGCGCCGTTGGCCTTCCCACGGTCGACCGCGGTCGGGATCTTTTCGACCTCCAACAGCAAACCGCTGTCGGGAGCCTGCGTAGCTGACTGTTCCTGTGCCATCCTGCCACCTTTTCTCAGACGAGCGGACGGACCGAAAATCGGCCTGGAGCGTCGCCAAGCCTACGACACGTTTCGAGAAAATTCACTGACCAGCAGGGAAAAACGACCTGCGGAGCGATCTTCGACACCGTGGCGCGAGTTCACCCGGACAGCGGTTCTAAGCTGCCATCCATGGCTGAACCGGCATCCGTCCCACGACCGCGATGGGACGTGCTCGCGGCCGTCGGCGCGGGTGGCGCGCTGGGCAGCCTGGCCCGCTACGGCCTGTCGGTCGCGCTCCCTCATTCGCGGGGCCAGTTCGCGTTTTCGACCTTCGCCACCAACGTTTCCGGCTGCCTGCTGATCGGGGTCCTGATGGCGCTGCTGACCGCCGCGGCCGATCCGCACCGGCTGCTGCGACCGTTCCTCGGGGTCGGGATCCTGGGCGGTTACACCACGTTCTCGACCTACGCGACGGACTCACTCGATCTTGTGACGACCGGGCATCCGTTCACCGGGTTGGCGTACGCCTTCGGCACGGTGGCCGCCGCGCTGGTGGCGGTCTACGCCGGCCACGAAATCACCCGCGCGGTGGCGAAATGACCGTTTTCCTCGTCGCATTGGGCGGCGGTACCGGCGCGATCCTGCGTTTCCTGACCGATCTGCGGATGCGGGCCCGGCACGGCGCCGCCTTCCCGTGGGGCACGCTGGCGGTCAACATCGTGGGCTCGGCGATCCTCGGCGTCCTCACCGGCTGGGCGCTGTACGGCGGCCAGCCGGACGGGATCCGCTCACTGCTGGCCGTCGGGTTCTGCGGCGGGCTCACGACGTTCTCGACCTTCGGGTACGAGACGCTGCTCCTGTTCACCGAGAAGACGCGACCGCGCGCCGTGCTGAACGTCGGCGTCACGATGGCCGCCGGGATCGGCGCCGCGGCGGCGGGACTCCTGCTCGCCGCCGCCGTCTGGCACTGAGTCAGTCTTCGGGGACCATCCGCCACGCGGCCATCGCGATCGCCTCGCGCTGCTCGGCCGGGAGACCGGCCGCCATCTCCTCCAGCTTCTCGACGACGCCTTCGTGAGCGGCGTTCGCGAGCCGGAGCCCCTCTTCGGTCAGCGTGATCTTCAGCGCGCGGCGATCACAGGAATCCGCGACCCGCTCGACGAGAGCGCGCCGCTGAACCCGGTCCACCAGGCCGGTGACGCTGGACTTCTCCAGGTTCAGCAGGCGGCCGAGCTCGGTCATCCCGACGCCGGTCTCCCCCTGCGCCAGCACGCAGAGCAGCTGCGCTTGCTGGGGCGTGAGGTCATGAGACCGGCCGACGTCGATGAAAGCCCGCTGCACGAGATGCGAGAGCCGCACCAGCGCCGTCGCGAATCCGAGGTCTTCGGCCGTGGTCATGCTCCCGAGTCTACTTGACGATCGTTCGGAGTACGAACTACTGTAGTTCGCAGTACCAACATTACGTACTACGAACTAGGGGGTCTCATGACCACGACCGTGGCCGTCATCGGCGGGGGATACGGCGGCATCACCGTCGCCAAGGAACTGGACGCGTTCACCGACGGCGTCCTCGTCGAGCCGCGCGAGGATTTCGTCCACCACGTCGCCGCGCTGCGCGGGCTCGTCGATCCCGAGTGGACGGATCGGCTCTTCTACCCGTACGCCCGCCTTCTCGAGCGAGGGCGGGTGCTCCGCGACCGCGCGGTGACCGTGGACCAGAACGGCGTCACCCTCGCGTCGGGCGAGCGGCTCACGCCGGACTACGTCGTGTTGGCGACCGGTTCGGCGTACCCGTTCCCGGCGAAGATCGACTTCCGGGACAGCGCCGCGGCGAAGGCGAAGATCCGTGCCACACGGGAAGAACTCGCGGGCGCGGAGAAGGTGCTGCTGCTCGGCGCGGGCCCGGTGGGGCTCGAACTGGCGGGTGAGATCAAGGCGGCGTGGCCGGAGAAGGCCGTGACGATCGTCGACCCGGCGTCGGGGATCCTGCCCGGCTTCCCGGACGAGTTCCGCGCGGAGATCCGCCGTCAGCTCGACGAACTGGGCGTCGAACTCCTGCTCGGCACTTCGCTGGCCGAGCCGCCGGTCTCGGAACCGGGGCAGGCGAAGACGTTCACCGCCGCGCTGACCGGCGGCGGCGAGGTGACGGCCGACCTGTGGTTCCAGTGCTACGGGGGCGCGCCGCACACGGCGTACCTCGACGGCGAACTGGCCACCGCGCGGCAGGCGAACGGTCGCGTGGACGTGACCGCCGACCTGCGGCTTCCCGGGCAGCCGCGGGTGTTCGCGCTCGGCGACATCACCGCGCTGCCGGAGGGGAAGCTGGCGAAAGTGGCCGGTGACCACGCCGAGGTCGTCGTGGCCAACATCCGGGCGCTGATCGAGGGCGGCGAGCTGCGGACCCACACGCCGGGCGGGCCGATGATCTCGTTGCCGCTCGGGCCTTCCGGGGGCGCGACCTACGCCGAGGAGGTGGGGGTGCTGGACGCGGCGACGACCTCGGAGATCAAGGGGTCGCACATGATGGCTTCGCGGTACGAAGAGCTGTTCAACGTCGCCTGAGTGCCCTGCGTGCGTGCTATGAAAGGCCCGTTACTTGCAAATTTTGCAAGTAACGGGCCTTTCATAGCAACCGGTGACCCAGTCAGGACCGCGGCGCGAGACCCCGAACGTGCGCGAAAGGATCCTCACCCGTCGGCAGCAAGGCGACGATCGGCGTCGTCAGCCCGTTGTCCACATAGGACTGCACCTGCTCACGGCAGGAATCGAGGCTGCCGTGGACGATCAGGTCGTCGACGACCTCGTCCGGGATGACCTGGTTCGCCTTCTGCCGGTCACCGGCGGCCCAAGCCTCGTGCATCGGCGCCAAAGCCTCGCCGCGGCCGAGCCATTCGTGGAACGCCGCGTACACCGGCACGGTCAGGTAGCTCGAGATGAGCATCCGGCCGAGTCCGCGCGCGGCGGCCTTGTCCTCGGTGGGGCAGACGAAGATCCGCGCGGCGAGTTCGGTGTCCGGGCCGATTTCGGCCCGCACCTTCGGCACGTCGGAGGGAGCGAGCCAGTTGGTGATGGCACCGTCGGCTTCTTTCGCCGCCAGCCGCAGCATCCCCGGCCGCAGCGCGGCGAGCATGATCGACGGCGGCGGGTCGGTGGGCCGCTCCAGCCGGAACTTGCTGACGGAGAAGGACTCGTACTCTTCGGTGACCTTCTCCCCCGCCAGTGCCGACCGCAGGAATCGCAGGGTGTCACGGGAGCGCGCGAACGGGGCCTCGAACTCGGCGGCGTTCCAGTTCTTCACGATCACCGGGGACGACGCCCCGATGCCGAGTACGAACCGGCCGGGCGCCAGTTCCGCGACGGTCGCCGCGCTCATCGCCAGCAGGCCGGGGCCGCGGGTGTACACCGGCACGATCGCGGTGCCCAGCCGCAGCTGCGGCGCCCACTGCGAGGCGAGCACCAGCGGGGTGAAGGCGTCGTTGCCCGCCGTCTCGGCCGACCACGCGTCGGTGTAGCCGAGGTCGGGCAGCTGCTCGACCATCTCCTTGTGCGCCGCGAGCGGCACCCCGGTCAGCGGAATCGTGATGCCCCACCGTTTCATGCGTTCTCCTCGCTCTTCACCGCGTCACCGGACAGCTCACGCACGATCCAGTCGATCTGCGTGCGCATCAGGTTCTCCGCGACCTCTTCGGCTTGCGGCGTCATATGCGTCGCGCCGGCCAGCGGCAGGAACACGTGCGCGCGTCCCTTGGCCAGCAGTGCCGACGACAGGCGCAACGAGTGGGCGACGAAAACGTTGTCGTCGGCCAGGCCGTGCACGATCAACAGCGACCGCGAAAGGTCACCGGCGTCGGCGATCAGCGAGTTGTGCTCGTACGACGCCGTTTCCTCCTGCGGAAGCCCGAGGTAGCGCTCGGTGTAGTGCGTGTCGTACAACGACCAGTCGGTCACCGGGGCGCCCGCGATACCGGCGTGGAAGACGTCGGGGCGGCGCAGCACGGCCAGCGCGGACAGGTAGCCGCCGTAGGACCAGCCGCGGATCGCGACCCGCTCCAGATCCAGTTCCGGATGGAGCGCGGCCGCCGCGTGCAGGGCGTCGACCTGGTCGGCGAGGGTGACGTCGGCGAGCTTGCCCGCGATCTCCTTCTCCCAGGCGGAACCCCGGCCGGGCGTGCCGCGGCCGTCGGCGACCAGCACCGCGAAACCCTGGTCCGCCAGCCACTGCGGGGTCAGGAAGGCGTTGCGGGTCTGCAGGACACGCTGGGCGTGCGGGCCGCCGTACGGGTCGAGCAGCACCGGCAGCTTGCCTTCGCTCTCCTCGTAGCCGGTCGGCAGGACCAGCGCGGCGCGCAGGCCCCGCTCCCCCAGCGTCAGCCAGGTCAGGTTCGGCACGACGTCGGGATCGACGGTGTGGGAACCGATGCGCGCCACGGTCTTCTCACCGGACACGACGGTCACCACCGGGCCGCTGCGGTCCAGGCTCCACGACGAGAGCACGGTCAGCGAAGCGTTGCCGGAGCCGACGTGCACACCGTCCTCAGTGGACAGACGGCGGAGTTCGCCGTCTTCGGTCCGGAAGACGTGGATCTGCGTCGGATCGGCTTCCGACGCGCTGAACAGCACCTCGTCGCCGACGTGCAGGATCGAGCGCACCTGCAGCCCAGGCGGGGTGACCGCGACCCCGTCGACGATCAGCCGGTGGTCGCCGTCGGCGGCGCTCTCGCGCACCAGCCTGCCGTCGGTCGTCCACGCCGGGACACCCGCGGCGATCTCGACCCAGCACTCGTCGGTCTCGGTGTGCAGGACCTCGACGGCGCCGGTCGCCGGGTCGACCGCCTGGATCTCCAGGGTGCGCTGGTCACGCGACTGCACGGACAGCAGCGGCTTGCCCGTGGCCGACCAGTGCACCGCGGCCAGGTACTCCCAGTCGGTCTTCGCGACGTCGACGCGCGCGCCGTCGAGGCCGATGATCGCCAGCGTCACGTCGACGTTCTTCGACCCCGCCGCCGGGTACGCGACCACGGTGGCCGGCGACTGCGGATTGGCCGGGTCGGCGATCGTCCAGCGCGGCACGGCGGCGCGGTCGGACCGCTCGGCCAGCAGGCTCTTCCCGTCCGGGGACCACCAGTAGCCCCGGGTCCGGTCCATCTCCTCGGCCGCGATGAACTCCGCGAGCCCCCAGGTGATGTCCTCGCCGTCTTCCCCGGCGAGCACGCGGTCCTCACCGGTGGCGCGGTCGATCACCCGCAGCCGCCGGTCGCGGACGTAGGCGACGTGGGTGCCGTCCGGGCTGGGCCTCGGGTCGACGACCGAGCCGTCGACCAGCACGGACACCGCGCCGGTGGCCAGGTCGAGGGTGTGGAGCTTGCCCGAGAGCGAGAACGCGGCGACGGTGAAGGCGTCGTCGACCGCGTAGCCGACCACGCCACCACCGGTCTCGCGGCTGCGCTCGCGGCGAGCACGCTCCTCGGGCGGCAAGTCCTCTTCACCCGGCAGCAGCTCGGCGGCGTCGACCAGCTTCGTCTCCTCGCCCGACACGACGTCGAACGACCACAGGCTGTGCCGCGGGTCGGTGCCGGACTCGGCACGCAGGAACAGGACGCGGGAGCCGTCCGGAGCGACCTTGAACTCTTTCGGCGCGCCGAGGGTGAAGCGCTGAGTGCGGGCCTGACGGCGGAGGAACGGAAGATCTTCGAGGCTGGTCACGTCCGCACTCTCTCAGACCATCACTCGGGGACGCCAACGCCTTCCAGCTTCTTCAGTTCCGTCTCGGGGTCGAAGTCGGCCTGGGGGAACTTCGGGTCCATCTCCTCGATCGTCTCGATCAGCAGCCGCGCGACCAGGAAGTTGCGGTACCACTTGTGATCGGCAGGAACGGCGTACCAGGGCGCGGTCGCCGTCGAGGTCTTCGCGAAGATGTCGGCGTAGGCCTTCTGATAGTCGTTCCACTGGGCGCGCGCGTCGAGGTCGGCGGGGTTGTACTTCCACCACTTCGCCGGGGTCTCCAGCCTCGCCTTGAGCCGCTTCAGCTGCTCCTCCGGCGAGATGTCGAGGAACACCTTCACGACGGTGGTGCCCGCGTCGGCCAGCTCCTGTTCGAACTCGTTGATCTCGGCGTAGCGCTTGCGCCATTCCGCGGCGGGCACCAGTTTCTGCACGCGCGGGACCAGGATGTCCTCGTAGTGGGACCGGTCGAAGACGCCGACCTGCCCGGGTACGGGGAGCTGTTTGCGGATCCGCCACAGATAGTGGTGGCGTGCTTCGGCCGCGGTCGGCTTCTTGAACCCCGCGTACCGCACGCCCATCGGGTTGACCAGGCCGAGGACGTGCCCGACCGTGCCGCCCTTGCCGGAGGTGTCCATCCCCTGCAGGACCAGCAGGACACTGCGCTCGCCGCCGCCGACGCCCTCCGCGTAAAGGGCCTCCTGCAGCTTCGCGAGCTTGCCGCCGGAGTCGGCGAGGTCCTTGAGCGCCTTCGGCTTCTTGTGCGGCCCGATCGGGAACGAGCCCGGATCGTGCCGCTCGGTCCCCTTGCCGATCCTCAGCGCGTCCCGCACGGAGACCTGGTCCTTTTTCGCCATCCGGCGACGATAACCGCGGTCCGCGCCACGCGCCTGCGGTGATCAAGTACTCCGATGCACGATTTCGCCACTCGATGGAGTCGATACGCAACGAACAACGGGTCAAAGCAACGTTTCCCGGATGAAGTCCACGGGAAGGACATCTAACCTGAACGCATGACGACCGCCGACTTCATCGCGCTCGACGAGCAGTGGAGCACGCACAACTACCACCCCCTGCCCGTCGTGATCGCCACCGCCGAGGGCGCTTCGGTCACCGACGTCGAGGGCAAGACCTACCTCGACTTCCTTTCCGGTTATTCCGCGCTGAACTTCGGGCACCGCCACCCCGGGCTCATCGCCGCCGCGATCGAGCAGTTCGGCCGGGTGACCCTGACCTCCCGCGCCTTCCACCACGACCAGCTCGGGCTGTTCTGCCGGGAACTCGCCGAGCTGACCGGTACCGAGATGACGCTGCCGATGAACTCCGGCGCGGAGGCCGTCGAGTCCACGGTGAAGATCGCCCGGAAGTGGGCGTACCAGGTCAAGGGCGTCCCCGACGGGACCGCGGAGATCATCGTCGCGGGCTCGAACTTCCACGGCCGCACGACGACCATCGTGTCCTTCTCCACCGACGAGACCGCGCGTGCCGACTTCGGCCCGTTCACGCCGGGCTTCGTCACCGTCAAGTACGGCGACGCCGACGCGCTGCGCGACGCCATCACCGAGCGCACCGCCGCGATCCTGCTGGAGCCGGTCCAGGGCGAGGCGGGCGTGATCGTGCCGCCCACCGGCTACTTCGCCGAGGCGCGGCGCCTGTGCGACGAGCACAACGTCCTGCTGATCGCCGACGAGATCCAGTCGGGCCTCGCGCGCACCGGCACCGTCCTCGCGCTCGACCACGAAGAAGTCCGCGCCGACGTCTACACCCTGGGCAAGGCGCTCGGCGGCGGGATCATGCCGGTCTCGGCCGTCGTCGGCAGCCAGGACGTGCTCGGCGTGCTGAAGCCGGGTGAGCACGGCTCCACCTTCGGCGGGAACCCGGTCGCCTGCGCGATCGGCCGGGCCGTGGTCGGGCTGCTCAAGACCGGCGAGTTCCAGGAACGCTCGCGCGAACTGGGCGCCCACCTGCACGGCAGGCTCGGCGAACTGGTCGGGAACGGGCTGGCCGAGGTCCGCGGCCGCGGCCTCTGGGCGGGCATCGACATCGCGCCCGGCGGGCCGGCCGGGCGGGAGGCGTCCACCGCGCTGGCCGAACGCGGCGTCCTGTGCAAGGAGACGCACGACCACACCCTGCGGATCGCGCCGCCGCTGGTGATCAGCCGCGAGGAACTCGACCGCGGTATCGACGCGATCACGGAGGTCGTCAAGACCCGGTGAACCTTTCGGGCGGCCGGTACGTTGGCTGTCCATGGGAGACGAGCGGGAGTGGGTGGAGCGGCCGCTGGTCGGCACCGAGACGGTGTCGCCGGAGGACTGGTTCGCGAGGGGTAAGGCGCTGCGGGACAAGGCGCCGTCGTCCGAGCACGATCACGCGGCGGCGGGCAAGGAACGGCCCGGGGTGGCGGAGTTCTTCGCCCGGAGCAACGAAGGCCGCCTGCCGGACCTGGTGGAACTGCGGCGCGAGCGCATGCTCGCGTCGCCGTTCACCTTCTACCGCGGCGCGGCCGGGCTGATGGCCGCGGATCTGGCGGGCTCGCCGGCCTCCGGGCTGACGGCGCAGCTGTGCGGGGACGCGCACGCGGCGAACTTCGGGCTCTACGGCACTCCCGAAGGCCAGATCGTGATGGACATCAACGACTTCGACGAGTCCGTGCCGGGGCCGTGGGAGTGGGACCTCAAGCGGCTCGCCGCGAGTCTCGTGCTGGCCGGGCGCGAGGGCGGCATCGGCGAATCGGGCTGCCGCGAAGCCGCCGAAGACGCGGTGAAGTCCTACCGGCGCACCATCCGGGGGCTGGCGGAACTGCCGTTCCTGCGAGCGTGGAACGCGCTGCCGGACGCGTCGGTGCTGAGCAAGGTGAAGGCGCACGACCTGATCGACGACTTCGAAGAAGCGGCCGAGAAGGCGCGGAAGAACACCAGCGCCAAGGTCACCGCGAAGTGGACCCGGCGGATCGACGACCACGAGACCGGCCTGGAACGGCACCGGTTCGTCGAGGACCCGCCGGTGCTCACGCACGTCGACGACGCGACAGCGGAAGCCGTCGTCACCGGCCTGGTGTCGTATGTGGACACCCTGCGCGAGTCGCGGCGGACGCTGATCTCGCGGTACCGGGTGTCCGATGTGGCCTTCCGGGTGGTCGGCACCGGCAGTGTCGGGCTGCGCAGCTATGTCGCGCTGCTGCACGGGAACTCCGGTGAAGACCTTGTCCTGCAAGTGAAACAGGCCAACCCGTCGGCGCTGGCGCCCTACCTCGGGCTGCCTTCGCCGGAACACGAAGGCAAGCGGATCGTCGAGGGCGCGCGGCTGGTGCAGGCCGAGACGGACATCCTGCTCGGCTGGACGACCATCGACGGCGTGCCGTACATCGTGCGGCAGTTCCGGAACCTCAAGGGCGACATCGACCCGGCGGAGCTGAAGAAGGACCACCTCGACGACTACGGCCGCCTCGCGGGCGCTCTGCTGGCGCGGGCGCACGCGCGGTCGCTGCATCCGCAGATGCTGGCGGGGTACTTCGAGGACGACGAAGACCTCGACGAGGCCATCGGGGCGTACGCGGTGCGATACGCGGATCAGACCGAAGAGGACTTCGCCGTCTTCGCCGCGAGCTGAAGGGGCCCTTCCCCGCATCGCACGCGGCGAAGGGCGCTTTCCCCACGTCTGATGTGGGGAAAGTCCCCTTCAGCCCCATGGGGTGGTCACGTAATCTCGCCGGATGAGCGGAAGAGCACCGTACGGGCTGGTCGCGGTGACCTGCGCCGTGCTCATGGTCGTCCTCGGCCTGCTGGTCTCCGGCGTAGGTCTGTCCGGGCCCGACGCCCTGGCCGACGGGTGGGTGCGGCGCACCTTCGGCGAAGACGTTCTGCGACTCCTCGTCCTGCCGACCGAGGCCTACGTCCTGATCCCGATCGCGGTCCTCGCCGTCGCCTTGTGCCTGTCAGGAGGGCACAAGCTCGAAGCGGTACTGACCGTCGTGGGCCCGCTCATCGCGATCCTCGCCAACACCTGGGTGCTCAAACCGCTCTTCGACCGCTGGAAGAACACCTATCTCGCGTACCCCAGCGGGCACACCGTCGCGCTGGTCGCGGTACTGACCGTGCTCGTCCTGCTCGCCCGCCCCGGGGTCGCGACGGCCGTCATCGCTGTCGTGGGCGCGGTGGTGCTCGGCGGTGTCACGATCGGCATGATCGGCCTCGGCTATCACTACCTGACCGACGTCGTGGGCGGCACGCTGTTCGCCGTCGCGACCGTGTGCGCGACGTGGACGCTGCTCACCTGGGCTGCACGGCGTCGCGCGCCAGTGCCGTCAGACGGCTGACGGCGCGCAGGTACTTCTTGCGGTAGCCGCCGTTCACCATCTCCTCGGTGAACAGCAGCGGTACCGGCTCACCCGAGACCACCAGCGGGATCGCGCGGTCGTAGAGCCGGTCGGCGAAGGCGACCAGCCGCAGTCCGACGTTCTGGTCGGGGACAGGGTGGATGTCGCGCAGGTGCACGCGGGTCACGCCGTCGAGAAGCCTGCCGTAGCGCGAAGGATGCAGCTCGCCGAGGTGCCCGCACAACGCGTCGAAGTCGTCCACAGTGGACTCTGGATGCGCGGTGGCGGAGGCTTCCAGCTCCTCCGGGCTCGCAGGCGGCGGCGCGTCGGGCAGGCCGCGGTGGCGGTAGTCCGGGCCGTCGACGCGGCAGACGCCGAACCGGGCCGACAGCGACTGGATCTCGCGCAGGAAGTCCGCGGCGGCGAACCGGCCTTCGCCGAGTTTGTCCGGCAGCGTGTTGGAGGTCGCCGCCACGAACACTCCGGCCGAGATCAGCTCCTGCAGCAGCCGGGTGACGAGCATGGTGTCGCCGGGGTCGTCGAGTTCGAACTCGTCGATCGCCAGGAACCGGTGCTCGGACAGCCGCCGGACCGCTTCGGCGAACCCGAGTGCGCCGACGAGGTGGGTCAGCTCCACGAAAGTGCCGTACGCCTTGGGGGACGGCGTCTCGTGCCACGTCGAGGCGAGCAGGTGCGTCTTGCCGACGCCGAAGCCGCCGTCCAGGTAGAGCCCCATCGGCCCGGCGGGCGCGTCGTCCCCGCCACCGAACAGCGCGCGCAGCTTCGACTTCGGCTTCCGGTTCGCGGCCTCGGCCACGCGCTTCGCGAAAGCGCCGCAGTCGACGACGGCCGCGGCCTGACTCGGCTCGTCCGGGTTGGGCACGTAAGTGGAGAACCGGACCGCGTCGAACCTCGGCGGCGGGACGAGCGCGGTGATCAGCTCGTCGGCGGACAGCTCCGGACGGCGATCGATCAGGCGGGCGGGCATTCGCCGAGAGTAACGGCACCGGCGGCGGCCGTTCACCCTCCCTGACCGGGCGTATCCCCCGCTCAGCGGTGCCGTCGGGCGCGTGCTGGGATGGTCGTGTGCAGCTTTTGTGGCCAACGACACCGGCGGATCCCGTCTCCGGCGCCGACCTGGAACGGCTCTACGGGTATCCCGAAAACCTGACCCGCCCCTGGGTCCAGGTCAACTTCGTCAGCTCCGCCGACGGCGCGGCGGCGGTCGACCAGCTGTCCGAGGGGCTTTCGCACCCCGCCGACAAGCGGATCTTCCTGATGGGACGGCTGCTTTCCGACGTGATCCTGGTCGGCGCGGGCACGGCTCGCGCCGAGGGCTACCGCGGCGCGCGGATCACTCCCGAACGCGCCGCCCGCCGGGTCTCGCTCGGGCTGTCCGAAGTCCCGCCGATCGCGGTGGTGACCCGTTCCGGTGAACTCGACCCCGCGGGCCCGTTGTTCACCGACACCAAAGTCCCGCCCATCGTCATCACCACCGAGAAGGCGCCGCGAGCCGCGCTGGAGCGCGCGGGTGCCGAAGTCCTCGTCGCCGGGACCGATGACGTCGACCTCCACGAGGCGCTGAAACTCCTGGCCGGGCGCGGGCTGTATCGCGTCGACTGCGAAGGCGGGCCGATGCTGTTCGGCGACCTGATCGCGGCCGACCTCGTCGACCAGCTGTGCCTGACCGTCGCTCCCCTGCTGGCGGGCGCGGGCGAACGCCGGATCGCCGACGGCCGTCCCGCCCCGCAGCCGCGGCGGATGGATCTCGCGTCCGTGCTCTTCGAAGACGGCTTCACCATGCTCCGCTATCGCCGCCGGGAGGGCGGGTGAGCGAGCCCGCGCCGGTTCCGGACGAGGAGCTGGCGGCCCGGGCCGCCGCCGGGGACCACGGTGCCTTCGACACCCTGGTCCGGCGGCACACGGCCAGGATGTACCGCGTGGCGCTGCGGATCACCGGCAGCGCGGCGGAGGCCGAGGACGTCGTCCAGGAGGCCTGGCTTTCCGCGTGGCGCGCGCTGCCCGGGTTCCGGTTCGAATCCGCGGTGTCCACCTGGCTCTACCGGGTGACGACGAACGGCGCGCTCGGCCAGGTCCGGCGCCGGAAACCGACCGTGCCGCTCGACGAGGGGGACGCGGGCGTCGTGCCTGGTCCGGAGGGGCATGTGGTGAGCGCCGAACAGGTCGGCACCGTGCTGCGCGCGATCGCCGAACTCGATGTCGGCCAGCGGATCCCGCTGATTCTGCGAGAATTCGAAGGCTTGACCTACGAGGAGATCGCCGAGGTCCTCGAGGTCGGAGTGCCCGCCTTGCGCGCCCGTCTGCACCGCGCGAGGGTGGCTCTGCTGGCGAAGCTCGGCGACAACTTCCGACCCGGGGAACGGTGATGAGCGAGGATCCGCGCGACGACCCCCGGTGGGCGCAGGTGCGCGCCGCCGCGAGCCGTCCGGTGCCGACGCCGCCCGGGCTCGTCGAACGGGTGCTCCGCTCGGTCGGCGGGGTCCGCGGCAGGCACACCACGGCGCCGCTCGATCTGCCCTCGGCGGGTGGGAAGACCCAGGTGTCGGAACGGGCGCTGGTGCTGATGACCAGAAAGGTCGCCGCCGAGATCGGCCGCGACCTCGGCGGGGTCCACGTCTCGGCCGTCGCGCTCGAGGACGACGTCCTCCAAGTGCTGGTGACGGTCCGGTTCGGTGTCGAGGCGTCGGCCGCGGAACTGTTGCGCCACCGCGTCACCGCGGCGCTGACCGGTCAGCTCGGCTCGTCCCCGCCCGCGATCAACGTCCACGTCGTCGACGTGCATCCCGACTGACCCCGGACCTGGACCGACCGCTCACCGCCGACTGAACCCCCGAAGTGATTACCCCGTTCGGGGGACACGGCGGGACGACTCGGCATGCGCGCGTGTCCTGGTCGGTGAGAGCGTAGGGACCGCCGCGCGCGCAGGCCGCGCGGCACCGGTGCGAGAAGGAGCGAACTTCATGGCGCAGCCGAGCGTGAGCAAGCCCGACACCCCGGTCGCGGGGTCGTCGCTCAACGAGGAAGGAGCCGCCGGCAAGACCACGATCTCGTCGGTGGTGGTGCAGAAGGTGGCCGGTCTGGCCACCCGTGAGGTGACCGGGATCCACGCGCTGGGCGGCGGCGTCTCGCGGGCCTTCGGCGCGATCCGCGAGCGCATCCCCGGTTCCGGCACGGTCACCACTTCCGGTGTCTCGGTCGAGGTCGGCGAGAAGCAGGCGGCGATCGATCTCGACGTGGTCGTCGAGTACGGCGCGCGCATCGTCGACGTCGCGCGGGCGGTGCGCCGCAACGTGATCGGCCAGGTCGAGCAGATCACCGGCCTCGAGGTGATCGAGGTCAACATCGCGGTCAACGACATCCACCTGCCCGACGAGAACGGCGGCGAGACCGAGACCTCGCGGGTCGAATGATGAACGGGACCCAGACCGGCCTGCTCGCCGGCCTCATCCTCGGCCTCGCCGCGACCCAGGGCTTCACCGCGTTCCTGGTGACACTGGCCGTCGGCGTCATCGGCCTCGTCCTCGGCCGGGTGCTCGACGGCGAACTCGACCTCGGCGACCTGTTCGGCCGGGGCCGCGACAAATGACCGTCCCGCCCGACCCGGAAGATCGCGGCACCCTCACCATCGCGCCCACCGTGGTCCGCAAGATCGCGCAGCACGCGGCGGACCAGGTCGACGGGACCACGCGTGCCGAGCGGCGGATCGCCGGACTCGGGCTGGGGACACACGGCGCGAGCGCGAAGGTCGGCGGTGAGGGCAACGACGTCGACCTCGTGCTCGACGTGGCGTTGAACTATCCGGCACCGGTGCGGCGGGTCGTCGGCGATCTGCGCGCCCGGGTCACCGAAGAGGTCGAACGGATCACCTCGTACCAGGTCCGCGACATCTCGGTGAAGGTCTCCGCGCTCTTGCCCGACATCGCGCCCCGCGTCCGCTAAAAGGAGCAACTGGCATGCGTTTGTTCGTCCGCCTGCTGTCCGCCCTGATCGGGCTGGCGCTGGCCGCCGCCGGGGTCCTGCTGGCCTTGGAGGTCGGCTGGGGCTGGTGGCGGCCGGGGCGGGGACCGCTCTTCCTCCCGTGGGACGACTGGCGCGACAGGCTCTCGGAGGTGTCCTGGAGCGCGCCGGAGGTCCGGTACCTCGCGATCGCCGTCGCGGTCGTGGGCCTGCTGCTGATCCTGGCGGCGGCCTCGGCCGGGCGGCGGGCCATCCGGCTGGCCGATCCGGCGAACGAGGTCAGCGTGACCACCTCGCCGCGTTCGCTGGCGAGGCTGGTGGGGCTGACCGTGCGCGCGCAGGACAACGTCGCGGGCGCCAAGGTCACCGCCACCGCCAAGAAGATCCGCGTCCGCGCGACGAGCAGGCTGGAAACCGAAGGCGAGCTGCGGCCGCGGCTGCTGGAAACGGTCTCCGGCCTGCTCGACGACGTCCCCCTGGTGCGGCGGCCGAAGGTGTCCGTCGTCGTCGACTCCCCGAAGGACCGCCGATGACCCGTTCGGTCTCCGCCAAGGCGCTCGGCCGGTCCACCGGCACCGAACGCACCCTGACCGTCCTCATCGGACTGCTCGCGCTGCTCGGCGGGGCCGCGGTGGTCGCGGTCGGCGCGGGCTGGCTCGGCACCTATCGGGCCGACCGCTCACTCGTGGACCCGATCGCGCTCGACTGGCTCTCGCAGCACGCGCTCGCCGCCCGGATCGGCGCCATCGTGCTCGGTGTCCTGCTGTTGTGGCTGGGACTGTGGTGGTTCTTCCGGTCGCTGCGCCCGGAAGGCCGCCCGGACCTCGAACTCGACGACGACCTCGTGGTGACCTCCTCGGCCATCTCCGAGGCCGTCCGCGCCGACGCCGAGACGATCGACGGCGTCGGGCGCGCCCGGGTCCGCGCGGTCGGCGACAGCGACAACCCGGCGCTGCGGATCACCCTCTGGCTGAGCGAGGGCACCGACCTGAAACGGGTCTGGGAGCAGCTCGACCTCACCGTCCTGGCCCGCGCGCGGGAATCGCTCGGGGTCACCGTGCTGCCCACCGCCGTCCGGCTCGAACTCGACACGGGAGCACCGCAACGGGTGCGCTGAGCGCGCCGTTGTGGCAAGAATGGCCGTCATGTCGCTTCCCTTGACACCGCCGGTCAAACCGATGCTCGCCAAACCGGCGAAGGCGATCCCCGATTCCGGTGGTCTGCTGTTCGAGCCGAAGTGGGACGGCTTCCGCTGCCTGGTGTTCCGCGACGGCGACGAGCTGACCCTGCAGTCCCGCTCGGAGAAACCGCTCAACCGGTACTTCCCCGAGGTCGTCGAGCGGCTGAAGGCGGCGCTGCCCGAGCGGATCGTGCTCGACGGCGAACTGGTGGTCGGCCGGGACGGGAAGCTGGACTTCGACGCGCTCACCGACCGGATCCACCCCGCCGAAAGCCGGATCAAGCTGCTGGCGGAGCAGACCCCGGCGGAGTTCGTCGCGTTCGACCTGCTGGCGCTCGGCGACGAGTCCTATCTGGACGAACCGACGTCGAAGCGGCGCGAACGGCTGGAGAAGCTGGCTTCGGGCGGCATCCACCTGACCCCGGCGACCTCGGATCCGGCGATCGCGCGGCACTGGTTCGAGCTGTTCGAGGGCGCCGGGCTCGACGGCGTCATCGGCAAACCGCTCGACGAGCCGTACACCCCCGGCAAACGGGTCCTGCTCAAGTACAAGCACTCGCGCACCGCCGACTGCGTGCTCGCGGGCCTGCGCTGGCACGTCGACGGCGAAGCGGGTGAGATGGTCGGCTCGTTCCTGCTCGGGCTCTACGACGAGGACGGCGTGCTGCACCACCCCGGCGTCGTCGGGTCGTTCCCGGTCACCCGGCGGCGTGAACTGGCCGAGGAACTGGCGCCGCTGATCACCGACGGGGCCGATCACCCCTGGCTGGGTGACAACGTGCGGGAAAAGCAGCGGATCCCCGGCGGGATCACCCGGTGGAAGTCCAAGGAAGCCCCGTGGGTGCCGCTGAAGCTGGAGAAGGTGGTCGAGGTCGGCTACGAGCACACGGAAGGCGGCTATCCGTCGCGGTTCCGCCACACCGCGCAGTTCAAGCGGTGGCGTCCCGACCGCGAACCGGATTCCTGCACCTACGCCCAGCTCGAAGAAGTCGCCCGCTACGACCTGGACGCGGTCTTCCGCGGCGAGGTGAAGCGCACCCGCTAACCGGGGTCTGACACACCACCTGCGAAGCTCACCCACGAGCTTTGTCATGCCCTGGAAGTGAGGACCAGCCCGTGAGCACCGCCCGCCGCACGCCACGGCTGATCCTGACGACGGCCATGGTCACGGCCGCGCTCGCGGGCTGCACGGCCGGTCCGTCGGTCCGGCCGGCGGTGATCGACAACGACGGCAAAGCCGATCCCGGCTCGTCGACCACGGCGCAGCAGGTACCGCTGCCGCCGCTCACCGAACCGCAGTCGCCGTCCATCAAATGGGAGAACTGCGACGAGGCGACCCGGCAACGGCTGGGCCAGCCGTCCGTGCCGGACACGCTGAAGTTCTCCTGCGCCAGGGTGCCCACCACGCTCGACGCGCCGGATCTGCCCGGCCGCGGGCTCTCGCGGATGACGGTGGTCAAGGCCGGCGGCGGGCCGATCCCGCTGGTCGTGGTCAACGACGTCGACGGTGAGCCGGGTTCGCTGTACGCCGCGCGGCTGGCCGCGGTGCTGCCGCCCGAGTACCTGCAGAAGTTCTCGCTGATCGGCGTGGACCGGCGCGGGACCGGGGCGTCCGCGCCGGTGCAGTGCATCCCGGCGGAGATCCGCACCGACCTGCTCGGCGGGGACCCGGCCGCCGGCGACCTCGAAGCCGTGGTCGACGCGGCGCGCAAGGCGGGCCAGCAGTGCGCGATCGAACTGGACGACTCTCAGGTCGCGATGGACAGCTGGCGGACCGCGGGCGACCTCGAAGAACTCCGGAAGCAGCTGGGGCTGGACAAACTGCACGCGCTGGGCCGCGGTGACGGTTCGAAGGTCCTCGCCGAATACGCCGTGCGGTTCCCGGCACAGGTCGGCCGCGTCATGCTCGACGGACTGCCCGACCCGGCCCCCGACGCGGCCGCCGTCCAGGAGTCCATCGCCGCGAGCGCGCAGGCCACCCTCGACGCCTTCGGCGCCGACTGCATCGCCAAGGGCTGCCCGATCGGCGACGCCCGCGCGGCCGTGACCGCGGTGGCGGACCGGCTCCGCGCAGCGACCGCGATGACCACCGACGGGGTGGAGATCACGCCGGGGATCGCTTTGTACGCCGTCTATTCCGGGCTCGCGCAGCGCTCGCGGTGGGTGGAACTCGCCGAGGCGCTCAAGACCGCGCAGACCGGCGACGTCACGCCGCTGGCCGCGTTCGCCGAACCGGTGCTCAAGGACTCCCGGGCCCGGCCGACCCGGCTGGACGGCACGCTCGCGACCAAGTGCAACGACAGCGCGACACGGCTCTCGGCCGAAGAACTCACGCGCGTGACCACGACCCTGCGCGACAAGTACCCGCAGTTCGGCGTCTTCGCCGCGCAACAGCTGGCGTGGTGCAGCCCGTGGCCCGTGCGCCGCGAACCGCTCCCGCCCGCGGGTGCCCCCGGCGCGCCGCCGATCCTCGTCGCGGGCACCGCGACCGACCCGGTCACGCCGGAACAGGGCACCGGCCGGGCCGCCGACCAGATGCCGAGCGCGGTCACGATCACCTGGCAGGGCGCCGGGCACGGCGCGCTGGGCCTCTCCCCCTGCGTCACCGACGCGACGCGGGCCTTCCTGATCGACGGCAAGATCCCCGTCGACGGCACCCTCTGCCCCGCCTGATCCCTCACGTTCCGTGCCCCCGCGCGCGCTATGAAAGGCCCGTTACTTGCAAATTTTGCAAGTAACGGGCCTTTCATAGCGTCGGGCGGCCGCGAAAAGCGCTACTGCCGGTAAGACTCCACCTCGGAGACCGGCCGCACCGCGGCCCCGTCCGGGTCCTCGTCGAACTCGACCCGCGCCCGCCGCTGCCGCAGCAGGTCCCAGCACTGGTCGAGCTGCTGCTCCACGCCCGCGAGCCGGGCCCGGTCGTCCGAACTCAGCCCGGCGCCGATCGCCCGCGAGCGGAGTTCGTGCTCCTCGCTGACCAGTTCGTCGATCCGGCTGAGGATGTCCCCGTCGGCCATGTACGCCTCCTGCGAAACCTGGGTTGCTCCATAAGAGACGCTACGCGCAATCGCGGGAATGTGCGCCGGGCCTGTTTCGTTACGCCGGACATGAGCACAGTTGAGCTGACCGCCGCCAACTTCGATCAGGTCGTGTCCGAGAACGACTTCGTGATCATCGACTTCTGGGCGGGCTGGTGCATGCCGTGCCGCCAGTTCGCGCCGACCTACGAAAAGGTGTCGGGCAATCACGACGACATCGTGTTCGCGAGCGTCGACACCGAGGCCGAGCAGCAGCTGGCCGCCGCCTTCGACGTGCGCTCGATCCCCACGCTCGCGGTGATCCGCGACAAGACGGTCATCTACGCGCAGCCGGGCGCGCTTCCCGAGAAGACGCTCGAAGACCTGATCCAGCAGGCGCGCGACATCGACATGGACAAGCTCAAGGAAGAGGCTCAAGAAGCCTGAGAAACGAAAAGAAGGGGCCCTTCCCGGCGGATTTCGCCGGGAAGGGCCCCTTTGTACTTCAGCGGAACCGTGCCACCAGGGACCGGGTCAGCCCCGGGTGGCGAGTCCGCGCAGGAAGAACGCCAGGTTCGCCGGGCGTTCCGCCAGCCTGCGCATGAAATAGCCGTACCATTCGTCGCCGTAGGGGACGTAGACGCGCATCGTCTTGCCGTCGCCCGCGATCCGGCGCTGCTCTTCGGGACGGATCCCGTACAGCATCTGGAATTCGTGGTCGTCCGCCTCGCGGTCCGTGTCCATCACGAGCTTCTCGGCGATCGCGATCATCCGCGGGTCGTGCGAGGCGACCATCGGATAACCCTTGCCCTGCATGAGGATCTTCAGGCAGCGCACGTAGGACTTGTCCACTTCGGACTTGCCCTGGAACGCGACCTCTTCGGGTTCGGCGTAGGCGCCCTTGCACAGCCGGACGCGGGAGCCCTCGCCGGAGAGGTCGCGGCAGTCCTGTTCGGTCCGCCGCAGGTAGGCCTGCAGCACCGCGCCCACCCACGGGTACTCGGTGCGCAGTTCCCGCAGGATGCCCAGCGTCGAGTCGGTGGTGGTGTGGTCCTCCATGTCGAGGGTGACCGTGGCACCGACCGCTTCGGCCGCCGCGCAGATCTTGCGGGCGTTCTCCAGCGCGACCTTCTCGCCGTCCGCGGGCAGGAACTGGCCGACCGCGGACAGCTTCACCGAGACGTCCGCGCCGAACGCGAGACCGTCGGCGGCCAGCGCGGACAGCAGTTCCTCGTAGGCGCGGACGGTCGTCGCGGCCTGCTCGGCGTCGGTGGTGTCCTCGCCGAGGTGGTCGAGGGTGACCCGGAGGCCGTCTTCGGCCAGTTCACGGACCACCCGGGCGGCGTCGGGCGTCCCGGCGCCGGCGACGAACCGACCTACCACCGATCGGGTGGCGGGGACGACCTCGACCAGCTTGCGCATCCGCTGGGATCGAGCGGCGGCGAGCAGCGGGGCACGCAGCATCACGGACTCCTGAGAACTCAGCCCTGGTGGGGGTAACGGACGGAGGTGGGCGGAACGAAGGTCTCCTTGACCGAGCGCGGGCTCGTCCAGCGGAGGAGGTTGAACACCGAACCGGCCTTGTCGTTGGTGCCGGACGCGCGACCGCCGCCGAAGGGCTGCTGGCCGACGACCGCACCGGTCGGCTTGTCGTTGACGTAGAAGTTGCCGGCGGCGAAGCGCAGCGCCTCGGACGCCTTCGCGACGGCTGTGCGGTCGTTGGCGATGACCGCGCCGGTGAGCGCGTAGTCGGCGGTCTCGTCGATCAGCTTCAAGACGTTGTCGAAGCCCTCGTCGGTCTCGTCGTCGTAGACGTGGAGCGAAAGGATCGGGCCGAAGTACTCGGTGCGGAAGATCTCGTGGCCCGGGTTGTCCGAAACCAGGATCGTCGGGCGCACGAAGTAGCCGACGCTGTCGTCCGCGGTGCCACCGGCGATGACGTCGATCTCGGCGTCCTCGGCCGCGTTCTTCAGCACGGCGGCGTGCTTGTCGAAGGCGCGGCGGTCGATCACGGCGCCACCGAAGTTGCCCAGGTCGTTGACGTCGCCGTAGGTGATGGCCTCGGTCTCGGCGATCAGACCGTCCTTCAGGCTCGCCCAGAGCGAACGCGGGACGTACGCGCGGGACGCGGCCGAGCACTTCTGGCCCTGGTACTCGAAGGCGCCGCGGACCAGCGCGGTGCGCAGGATGTCGACGTCGGCCGAGGAGTGCGCGAGCACGAAGTCCTTGCCGCCGGTCTCGCCGACCAGACGCGGGTACGTGCGGTAGCCGGAGATGTTGGCGCCGACGGTGCCCCACAGGTGCTGGAAGGTCGCGGTGGACCCGGTGAAGTGGATCCCGGCCAGGTCGCGGTGGGTCAGGGCGACCTCGGAGACGGCCTTGCCGTCACCCGGCAGCAGGTTGATCACGCCCGGCGGCATGCCGGCCTCTTCGAGCAGGCGCATCAGCAGGTGCGCGGCGTAGCTCTGCGTCGGCGACGGCTTCCACAGCACGACGTTGCCCATCAGCGCGGGCGCGGTCGGCAGGTTGCCGGCGATCGCGGTGAAGTTGAACGGGGTGATGGCGTACACGAAGCCCTCGAGCGGGCGGTGCTCCATCCGATTCCAGATACCGGGCGAGCTGACCGGCTGCTCGGCGAGGATCTGGCGGCCGAAGGCGACGTTGAAGCGCCAGAAGTCGATCAGCTCGCAGGCGGAGTCGATCTCGGCCTGGAAGGCGGTCTTCGACTGGCCGAGCATGGTGGCGGCGTTCAGCCGGGCACGCCACGGTCCGGCCAGCAGGTCGGCGGCACGCAGGATGATCGCGGCGCGGTCGTCGTAGGACAGCGCGCGCCAGCCGGGAGCGGCGGCCTTGGCCGCGGCGATCGCGTCGTGCGTGTCCTGCGCGGTCGCGCTGTGGATGACGCCCAGCACCGCCTTGTGGTTGTGCGGCTGGACGACCTCGATCTTCTCGCCGCCGCCCTTGCGCTGCTCACCGCCGATCGTCACGGTGATGTCGATGGGGTCCGCGCCGCCCAGCGACTTGAGCGCGCCCTCGAGTTCAGCGCGCTCCGCGCTGCCCGGCGCGTAGTTCAGCACCGGCTCGTTCTTCGGGGCGGGGGTCTGGGTCACGGCGTCCACTGACTGCTCCTGACTTCACTTCGCCGGGTAGAGGTCTCACCCCGAACGTTAGACCGGACGAGTCCGCCGCGGCTTGTTCGACTGGCTAGAATCGGGGTGACCATCTTGTCCGATCGGCTTAATTCGGTGATTACAGCGACTACTGATTCGACCACTGCCGCCTCCCTGCGGCATGTCCTCGCCACTCTCGGGGAACCGCTGGTCAGAGTGCTCGCGGCACCGAGTGGGCTCGGGGTCGAGGTGGGAGACGTCGTCATCCACGATCCGGAGGATCCGCCCGACGCCCATCCGGGTGATCTCGTCCTGGTGATCGGCGCCCGTGGCCGGGCCGCCGCGGGCGCGATCCGGGCAGCCGGACGGTCGGGGGCGGCCGCGGTGGCGGTCAAGAACGGCTCGGCGGTCGTGAACGTCGCGACCGACGCGGGGATCGCCCTGATCGAGGTCGGCCACGAGGCGCGCTGGGAGCAGGTCGAGGCGCTGGCCAGGGGTGTCGTGGACGCGGCCCGGGCCGGGGGCGAGGCGGACAGCGGCGAGGTGCTGGGCGACCTGTTCTCGCTCGCGCAGACCATCGCGACGCTCACCGGCGGCCTGGTCAGCATCGAGGACACCGCGAGCCGCGTGCTGGCCTATTCGCGAGCGGGCGACGAGGTGGACGAACTGCGCCGTCTCTCGATCCTCGGCCGTGAAGGCCCGGAGCGGTACCTCGCGATGCTACGCGAATGGGGTGTCTACCAGCGACTTCGCGCCGGGGAAGGCATCGTCCGCATCGACGAGCGGCCCGATCTCGGCATCCGGCGCCGGATCGCGGCCGGGATCCACGCCGGGTCGCAGCCGCTCGGCACGATCTGGGTCCAGGAGGGCGCGCATCCGCTCACCGAAAGCGCGGAAATCGCGTTGCTCGGCGCGAGCCGGGCGCTCGCGCCCCAGCTGATCCGGCACCGGACCCTGCCCAGCCCGGAACTCCGGCTGCGCGAAGACCTGCTGGCGGGGCTGCTCGACGGCCGCCTCGACGTCGAGTCCGTGGCCGACGACATCGGCGCGGATCCCGGGAAACCGGCCATGGTGCTGGGGTTCTCGCTCCCCCGCGACCGCGCGGCGACCGACCGGCAGCTGCGGCGGGCCGAGCTGGTGCACCTGATCACCGTGCACACCGCCGCGTACCGGCGGAGCGCGCTGGTGAGCGTGATCGGCGGCCGGGTCTACGCGCTGCTCCCCGACCTGCCCGAACACGCCGAGACGCGGATCCTGGCGCTGGCCAAGGAAATCGTCAGTACTGCGCAACGGCACCTCGACGTCCGGGTGCGCGCCGCGCTGGGCGGCGTCGTGCCCCGGCTCTCCGACGCGGCGGCTTCCCGTGGCGACGCGGACCGCGTGCTGGCGACGATGGCGCGCGGTCACGGGACCGCGGACGTCGCCTCGCTGGCCGACGTCCGCGCCGAAGTCCTGCTCTCCGAAGTGCTCGCTTTCCTCGGTGAGCAACCGAGAATCCGCGATCCGCGGCTGGCCGAACTGATCGCGCACGACGCCGACCACGGCGGGATCCTGGTTCCGGCGGTGCTCGCCTACCTCGACGCGTTCGGTGACGTCCGGCGCGCGGCGCGCGAGCTGAACATCCACCCGAACACGGTGCGGTACCGGGTGCGGCGCGCGGCCGAGGTGTCCGGGATCGACCTGGACGACCCCGCGCAGCGCATCCTCACCCAGCTTCTCCTGCGCCTCTAGACCGCGTTTCGTCCCCTAGTTGCGGTAGTTCGTGACGCGTACAACCGCAACTAGAGGACGAATCGCGAGGGGGGTCAAGCCAGGGTCAGGCTGAACCGCCGGTTCTGGACGTCC
Organism: Amycolatopsis sp. lyj-84; assembly: GCF_046549075.1. NCBI lineage: Bacteria > Bacillati > Actinomycetota > Actinomycetes > Pseudonocardiales > Pseudonocardiaceae > Amycolatopsis > Amycolatopsis sp. lyj-84. The sequence continues at coordinate 211,991 of NZ_JAJPWO010000001.1, read as the reverse complement.
AGCTTGTCGAGCCGCACCGCGACGGCCGCACCGGCGGTGAGCGGGCCGGCACCGCCGACGGTCGGCAAAAGACCTTCCATCCCTTGGGCCACTTCGACGAACGCGCCGAACGGCAGCACCCGCGTGACGACGCCGTCCAGGACGCCACCGTCGGCGTTGGCGACGACGAAAGCGCGCCAGTTCTCGTTGGGGGACATGCGATTCACCTCCTCTCCGCGCATCGTCCACCACACAGGGACACACACGGAGGCGGGCTGCGGGCCCGCGCGGAGATCAAGCGTCGGCCGGGGAACCCGTCCGCTCACGGCACGAGGCCGACCCGGCAGTCATGGCCGTGACACTAGCAAGAATCACGACGCCGTGGCGAGGCTCCGCAGCCCCGCGACCTCGGCGAGGGCCCGGTAGGAATCCAGCCGCTCCGCCTGGTCGAAGGTGCTGGTGGTCACGAGGATCTCGTCGGCACCGGTGGTGGCGACGAGGGCGTCCAGCCGGTCGCCCACCTCGTCCAGGGTGCCGGCGATCTGACCGTCGAGTGCCCGGTCCAGCCGCTCACGGTCGCGTTCGGACAGTGCCCCGGTGAGGATCTCCTCCACCGGCGACAGCGGCGGGAAGACCCCGTGCGTGCGCGAGTAGACCGCCGACCACGCTTCGGGAATCAGCAGCCGTCGCGCGGCTTCGGCCGTCTCCGCGACCGCGATCGCCGTGGACACCACGACGTACGGCCGCGAAGCCTGCGCCGAAGGACGGAAGCCGGAGCGGTAGCCCTCGATGGCTTCGAGCAGCGGCCCCTCGCCCCGGACCGGCGCGATCACCAGCGGCAGCCCCAGTTCCGCGGCCAGCCGCGCCCCGGCGCCGGTGGCCAGCAGGAACGCGGGCACGCGCAGCCCCTCCGCCGGAATGGCGTGCACGCCCGGATACGCCGTCTGGTCTCCTGACAGGAAGCCCAGCAGTTCCCGGACCTGGTCGCCGAAGCGGTCGGCGTCGTCCTTCTCGTGCCCGAGTGCCTGGCGGACGCCGCCGGTGAACCCGACCGACCGGCCCAGCCCCATGTCGATCCGGCCGGGGAACAGCGATTCGAGGACGCCGAACTGTTCCGCGACCACCAGCGGCCGGTGGTTCGGCAGCATCACGCCGCCGGTGCCGACCCGGATCCGCTCGGTCGCGGAGGCGACGGCGGCGGCCAGCACCGTCGGCGCCGAACCGGCGACGCCGGGCACGCTGTGGTGCTCGGAGACCCAGAATCGGTGGTAGCCCAGCGCTTCGATGTCCCTGGCGAAGGCGACCGTGTCCCGCAGCGCGCGGGGCGCGTCGCCACCGCGGCGGGTCGGGGACCGGTCCAGTACCGAAAGCGTGATCACCCTCGGGTCAACGCGCCCGGACCCGGCGGGCATTCCCCGCTCAGGGGCGCCAGCGCTCGCTGTAGTCCGCGTGGTCGGCGTGCGGCAGGGCCAGCAGCCGCAGGGTCAGGCACCAGTTCGTCCCGGCCTCGTCGGCGGGCACGTTGCACGTCTCGCACCAGTACTCGTTGCCGTACAGGGGGAATCCCGGGACCTTCTCCGAAACCGTGGTGCGGTGCGCCTGCAGGAGCCTGCGGGTCGCCTCGATCTCGTTGATCATCTGATTGACCACATCGAGCTCGATGTCGTTCATCGAACGGATCTTCTTTTCGATGACGACCTTGGTCTCACCGCGATTGAGCGATTCGCTGATCTCGGTTTTCTTGACCGCCTGCATGATCAACGCCTGGCGTTGCCCCACACGCGCGGCGAGAAAGGCGATCAAGTCGTCCACAGGTACTCCTTCGTCTCCCCCAGCCTAGTGTTCGGGTGAGACTGTCGCTGGCAGGAAGCCCGGCGTTACGACAAGGTCCCACGCGTCACACAGTCTCGTATCGGTCCGCCGCGGAGCGGTAACAGGTTTCTAGATCGACACGAAAGCGCAATCACTCCGCGAGCAAAACGAAGAAGAGATGGATGACGAGCACGAATTTGTCACCGATACCGCACGCGTCGTCACGAAATGCGTTCCCGCTCGTGGCCGGGCTCGCCGTCGCACTCACTTTGGGCGCGGGCGTCGGAGTGGTGGCGGCCACTCAGCCGAGAGTGCTCGACGCGGCCACGGCGCCCGTCCCGGCGACGGTGACCGTCACCGCGGAGGCCACGCCCGCGCCGACCGTGACCGTCCCGGCACCCCCGGTCACTTCCGGACGCGCCGTCCCCGCCACTCCCGCGAACCGGTTCGCCGACGGGACCTACCTGGTCGGCACCGAGGTCGAAGCGGGCTCGTACCGCTCGCCCGGGCCGGCGCCGGGCGGCAATGGGCACTGCTACTGGGCGAGGCTGCGCACCGGCGGCGTGTCGAAGATCCTGGCCGACCAGCTGACCACCGGCGCCGCCCGGTTCACCACCCGCAGGGGCGAATACGTACAGGTCGCGGGCTGCGAGTTCAGCCTGTCACCGTAGATACGCAGTCATAATTGCGCAGTTTCACCTGCGCAAGTTAACCTGCGGACATGGACAAGACCGCCGCACGCGCGGCCCACGACATCCGCGTCGCCTTCAGCAGGCTGCGGCGCCGCCTGCGCGAGAACTACGGCAGCGGCGACCTCACGCCGTCCCAGACGTCCGTGCTCAGCAGGCTCGACAAGGACGGCGAAGCGTCGGTCAGCGACCTGGCCGCGCTGGAAGGCATCCGCCACCAGTCGATCGCCACCACCGTCGGTGTCCTCGTGGAACGGGGACTGGCCGCACGCCGCCCGGATCCCGGGGACGGAAGGCGTCAGCTGATCTTCGTCACCGACGACGGCCGCGCCTTCCTCGACGAGCGCCGCAGGGCCGGGGAAGGCTGGCTCGCCCAAGTCCTCGAAACGCAGTGCACCGAGGCGGAGCGCCGCACCTTGATCGAAGCGGCGGCCGTGCTGGAACGGGTCGTGCGGCGGTGAGCACGGACTTCGACCGGCGGCTCCTGCCCCCGATGATGCTCGGAGCGGCCCTCAACCCGGTCAACTCGTCGATCATCTCCGTGTCCCTGGTGCCGATCGGCGTGGCCTTCGGGGCGCCGCCCGCCCAGACGGCGTGGCTGGTCTCCGCGCTGTACCTGGCCACCGCGATCGGCCAGCCGGTGGTGGGACGGCTCATCGACCTCTTCGGGCCCCGCAGCCTGTTCCTGGCCGGGGCGGCACTGACCGGGATCTCGGGTGTCGTCGGCATGCTCGCCCCCGGTTTCGGCGTGCTCGTCGCGTCCCGGGTGCTCCTCGGTTTCGGCACCTGCGCCGGCTATCCGGCGGCGATGCACCTCATCCGGAGCGAGTCCCTGCGCACCGGGAAGGACAGCCCGGCCGGGGTCCTCACCGCGCTCGCCATCACCACGCAGACCATCGCCGTCGTGGGGCCCAGCCTCGGCGGACTGCTGATCGGGGTCGGCGGCTGGCGCGCGACCCTCGCGATCAACGTCCCGCTCGCCCTGGCGGGCCTGTACCTCGGCTTCCGCCGTCTCCCGGCGACACCCGTCCCCCGCCGCGACGGCCGGAGCATCGTGCGCGAACTGGACCTGCCCGGCATGGGCCTGTTCGCCGCGGCGCTCGTCTGCCTGCTGCTGTTCCTGATGGACGTGCGGGGCGGCGACTGGTGGCTGCTCGCCGTGACCGTCGCGGCGGGCGCCGGATTCACCTGGCGCGAACTCCGGGCACGGCAACCGTTCATCGACGTCCGCCTGCTCGGCGGCAACCTGCCGCTGCTGGCCACCTACGGGAGGGCCCTGCTCAGCTTCGTCGTCAGCTACGCCTTCCTCTACGGCTACACGCAGTGGATGGAGCAGGGCCACGGGCTGTCCGCGTCGGAAGCCGGACTCGTCCTGCTCCCCCTGTTCGCCGTCGGGATCATCGCCTCCACCGTCACCGGACGCGGCAAGGCCGTCCGCGGCAAGCTCCTGGTCGGCTCGCTCGGACAGGTCGCCGCCTGCGCCCTGCTGCTGTTCCTGAACGACGGCAGCCCGATTTGGGCGCTCCTGGCCGTCGTGGTGGTCCTCGGGGTGCCGCAGGGGTTGAACAACCTCGCGCTGCAGAACTCCGTGTACCACCAGGCCCACGCCGAACGGATGGGTTCGTCGGCCGGGCTGCTGCGCACCTTCGGCTACCTCGGCGCCATCGTCGCGTCCGCGGCCAACGGCGCCTTCTTCGGGCAGCGCGCCGACAGCGGCGGCCTGCACCACCTGGCCGCGTTCATGCTCGTGGTCAGCGTGCTGTTCCTCGCGCTGACCGTCGTGGATCGCTCGCTGGCCCGCGTCGGGACGCCCTAGGTGTCGTCGCGCGCCTTACTGGGCTGGACCCGCTTCGGCTCGCCCGGCATCTTCGGATAGTCGGGCGGATACGGCATCTCGCCGAGGCCGTGGTCGCGCTCGTCCCGCGCGTACCACTCCAGCAGCGTCTCGATGCCGAACGCCTGCTCGTCCATCGGCGCGTGGAGGTCACCGCGCTCGGCGTAGAAGGCGCCGGCGGTGAGGACGTCGAAGTCGTCCGGGTCGACCTCGGTGAGCAGATCCCAGGTCAGCGGGGTCGAGACCGTCGCGCGCGGCGTGCCGCGGACCGACCAGGCCGACGCCACCGTGCGGTCGCGGGCTGCCTGGTTGTAGTCGATGAAGACCCGGCCCCCGCGCTCTTCCTTCCACCACGCGATGGTCGCCTTCCCGGGAATCCTGCGCTCGACCTCGCGGCCCAGCGCGATCACCGCGTGGCGGACGTCGATGAAGTCCCACTCCGGCCGGATCCGCACCAGGACGTGCACGCCGCGGCCGCCCGAGGTCTTCGGATAGCCGACGAGCCCCGCCGAGTCGAGCACCTCGCGCACCACCCCGGCGACCTCGACCGCGTCGGAGAAACCCGCCTCGTCCGGCGGGTCGACGTCGATGCGGAGCTCGTCCGGATGGTCGACGTCGGGCCGCCGCACCGGCCACGGGTGGAAGTCGAAGGTGCCCAGGTTCGCCGCCCAGGCGAACACGGCGGGTTCGGTCGGGCAGACCTCTTCGGCGGTCCGGCCCGACGGGAAGGTGATCTTCGCGGTCTCCACCCAGTCCGGGGCGCCCTTCGGCACGCGCTTGGCGTAGAACCACTCGCCCTCGACGCCGTCGACGTAGCGCTTCAGCGTCGTGGGCCGCTCGCCGACCGCGCGCAGCAACGGCACGCCGACCGCGACGTAGTGCTCCACCACCTGGCGCTTCGTGATGCCGCGGGCGGGGAAGTACGGCTTGTCCGGGCTGGAGACCCGGACCTTGCGCTCGCCTACCTCGACCTCGATCGGCTCACCGTTCTTGGGCATGCGCCCACCGTAGCCAGTCCGGCGCCGCTCAGGGCCGTGGATCGTTCTTCAAGACCGCCATCGTGATGACGTCATGCCACTCGCCGTCCCACCACAGGGCTTCCCGCTGAAGCCCCTCGCGGACGAACCCGCACTTCTCGTAGACACGCTGGGCCCGAGGGTTGAAGTCGAACACCTCCAGCGAGACGCGATGGACTCCGACGACGTCGAAAGCGAAGTCCAGGATCAGCTTCGTCGCCTCGGTGCCGTAGCCCTTGCCGAAGACGCCGGGCCCGGTCAGCGCGATTCGGAACGAGGCGGAACGGTTGTGCTCGTCGAAGTCCGAAAGCACGACATCGCCGAGGTAGCCGCGATCCTCCTTGCGCAGGATCGCGTAGTCTGCCCGGTCTTCGAGGCCCGGCCGCGAGGCCAGCCAGTTACGGATCTGTTCCTCGGTGAAGACGGTGTGCGTGCCGGTCAGCCGGGTGGTCTCCGGCTCCTGCAGCGCCCGCCAGGCGGACTCGAAGTAGGACTCGTCGAGCTGCGCCAGCACGATGTTCTCGCCGGTGAGTTCGGGCTGCGTCCGCAGCGCGTCGGTGTCGATCACAGCGAATACCGTACGGTTGACGCAGTGTCCGGCCGTACCAAATTAATTCTCGCGCTCACCGTGCTCGCCCTCTTCGTGACGGCCGCGGTGCTGCTGCCGATCCCGAGCCCGGCCGGGCTGCGGGCCTGGGCCGCCGGACTCGGCCCGGCCACACCGCTGGTGTTCTTCCTGATCTATTCGGTACTCACCGTGGCGCCGATCCCGCGCACCGTGTTCAACCTGGCGGGCGGGCTGCTGCTCGGCGCCACGACGGGCATCGTCGTCGGCATCCTGGCGACCACGGTCGCCTCCGGGCTCTCGTTCACCCTTTCGAGGGCACTGGGCCGCGACCTCGTCACCCGGCATCTGCACCGGGCCAAGGTCCGCGCGGTCAACGACCGGCTTTCCGACGGCGGGGTCCTGGCGATCACGTCCTTGCGGCTGATCCCGATGGTGCCGTTCGCTCCGTTCAGTTACCTGTGCGGAGTGTCATCAGTCCGTTTCGCTCCGTATCTGCTGGGGACCGCGCTCGGCAGCCTGCCCGGTACTGTCGCGGTCGTCGTCCTCGGTGACGCGCTGACCGGGGAAACCCCTCCCGCCCTGCTGATCTGTTACGCCGTGTTCGCCGCCGCGGGGGCCGTCGGGCTGATCAAGGTCTTCCGGCGGAAGGCCGTTCCGGTGACCGAACCGAGCGGCGAAGAAGAAGTGCCTGCCTCCGCACCGGCGAGCTGACGGGGATCCGAAACCACAGCCCGCTACACTCGATCGGGTGCGCGGGACCATCACGACCGCGTAACGCCACCATCACCCCGGGAATGTGTCAGGAGCAGTCGCCATCGACACCGGTCAGCTGATCGCTGGGCACTATCGCCTGGTCGAGCAAATTGGTAGCGGTGCCATGGGGGTGGTCTGGCGTGCCATCGATGTCCGCCTCGAGCGCTCGGTGGCGGTCAAGCAGATCCTCCCCCAGCCGGGTGTCTCCGAAGCCGAACGCGACAACATGCGCCAGCGCGCCATGCGCGAGGCGAAGAACGCGGCCCGCTTCCAGCATCCGAACGCGATCGTGGTGTTCGACATCGCCGAAGACGGCGGCGACCCCTGCCTGGTGATGGAGTACCTGAACGGCCCGAGTCTTTCGGCGATCATCTCCGACGAGGGCACGCTGCCGCTGGGGCGCGTCGCGAAGATCGGCGAGCAGGTCGCGTCGGCGCTGGTCGCCGCGCACCGCGCCGGGATCGTGCACCGTGACGTCAAACCGGGCAACATCCTGATCGACGAGTCGGGTACCGCCAAGATCACCGACTTCGGCATCTCCCGCGCGGCCGGCGACATGACGCTCACCCAGACCGGCCTGATCGGCGGCACCCCGGCCTATCTCGCGCCCGAGCTGGCGCGCGGCTCGGACCCGGTGCCCAGCTCCGATGTCTTCGCGCTCGGCGCGACGCTCTACCAGGCGATCGAGGGCCAGACGCCGTACGGGAACAGCTCCAACCAGCTCGCGCTGCTGTACGCGGCCGCGAACGGGCAGATCAACCCGCCGCAGCAGGCGGGCGCCGCGACGGCGCTGTTGATGAGCCTCCTGCGCACCGAACCGACCGAACGCCCGAGCATGGCCGAGGCCCAGCAGCGGCTCGCCGCGCTGGCGGCGAACGAATCCGGCGCGGGCACGGCGGCGTCGCCGCGGCTCTTCGGAGCGGGCGGCGGCAGACAGCCCGCCGCGCCCGACACCCCGGGACGCGGCAACCCCGGCGGGGACCGGCCGCCGTGGCAGCGGACCGAGCAGCCCGCGCAGTCCGCCGCGGCACCTCCCCCGCCTCCTCCGGCCAAGCAGCACACGCCGACAGCGGCGTTCATCCCGATGCGCTCGCAGTCGGCCCCGCCGAACACCCCGCCGCGGCCGGTCGCCGCGGCGAGCCCGCCGCCGTCCGCGGCCGCCCCGATGCGGCCGTCCTCGGGGAAACCCGCCGACGGCAAACGCAAGGCCGTCCTGTTCGCGGGCGCCGGTGCCGCGGTCGTGGTGATCGCGGTGATCGTGTTCCTGGTGCTGAATTCGAGCAACGGGACCACCGGCAACCAGGGCGGCGACAACGCCGGGGCGAACCCGCAGTCCAGCACCTCGGCGCCCAAGTCGACCGCGCCGTCGTCCTCGAAGGCCGCCCCGGCGGGCCTGGGGAAGACCCCGAGCGAGAAGGTCACGAGCTATTCGAGCGTCGGCGGCTTCGTCCTCGACTTCTTCGACACGGACAAGATCGGGACCTCCGCGAGCTGGAACAAGCTCACGGACGCCGCGAAAGAGGTCTACGGCTCGGAGCAGGCTTTCGCCGAATACTGGAGTGCCCACAAGGTCACCGGCGCCGACACCGCCCGGGCGGACAAGGGCGGCGGCAACGCCGACGGCTCGATCGACATGAACATCACGCTCAACAAGGGAGTCCGTCCCGCGCTGCGCGTCGTCCAGGTCGGCGGCCAGTACTTCATCGACGCCGACACGCGAGTACTCGGCAACTGAGACCCGCCTCGCTGGTGGTAGGCCAATCGCCGCTCTTGGCTTACTGTTGCTCGCATGGCCGATAGCGGACCTTTCGGACCTGGCCAGAATCCTCGTTTCGACGAGGACCTGGTAGGCCTCGACCCGTACGACCCCGAAGCCCGTGCCTTCGCCGAGCACCTGGACCGCATCGAACGCTGCGGCCCCAACTTCACCGTGGAGGCCTGCCTCGACGGCGTCTCCGATTTCGCCGACTCCAGCAACCGTCTCGGCGGTCTGCGCTGGTGGGTTTCGGCACTCGTGGTGATCCTCATCGTGCTCGGCGTGATGGTCACCGCATGGGACATCATCGGCCGGGCCATCGCGTGGCTCGCGGGGTAACGTGGAACCGGTGAAAGGCATGAAACCCGTTGTCGGAGCCACGCCACGCGTGGTCAAGTCCGAGCAGGAATGGCGGGAACAGCTCAGCCCCGACGAGTACGCCGTGCTCCGCCAGGCGGGCACCGAGCGCCCCTTCACCGGGGAGTACACCGACGCCAAGACCACCGGTGTGTACCAGTGCCGTGCCTGTGGCGCCGAGCTGTTCCGCAGCGATACGAAGTTCGAGAGCCACTGCGGCTGGCCGTCGTTCTACGACCCCGCCGATACCGAAGCCGTCCTCCTCCGTGAGGACACCGCCATGGGGATGCGCCGGATCGAGGTGCTGTGCAAGTCGTGCCACAGCCACCTCGGGCACGTCTTCGAAGGCGAGGGGTACGCGACGCCGACGGATCAGCGGTACTGCATCAACTCGATCTCGCTGACGCTCGTTCCCGAGTCGTAACCAACCGAAGCGAACCACCGCCCTCCCCGACGCGTTCCCGTTGAACAGGAACAGCGTCGGGGAGGGCGGTGTCTTCATATGAGTGACCCCTGGGGTATCAGCGGACCGGACTTCGCCTGGCTCGCGTTTCTCCCGTTGCTCGAACGGCACGGCCTCCAGCGAAGAGGTCTGCAAGTCGCCGAGAACCGCCGCCGTCTGGGCCGGCGGTGCGCGATGGCCGTGTACGTCGCCGTTCTGGCGCTGGGAATCGCGCGGCTGGCGAACGCCGTACCGCTGAAGCGGCCGGTCGCCATCCTCGTCGTCCTGATGGTCGGTGTGGTCGGCGCACTCGGCCTGATCGTGTGGTTGCAGTTACCGGACAGGTCCGGCCGCGCGACCACCCAGGGCACGCTGGCGCTCCGGTACGGCGACGGGGACCGCGAACCGGGCAGGACCGCTGCCGGGAGGGTCGCGCTTTACGGCTTCGGGGCCCACCCCGATCCGGCGATCGCGGCCGTGCTGGGCAAGACCGGTGACACCCGCGGCAACCGGTTCACGGGCATGGTGGGCTCCTCGTGCTCCGGGGGCACGTACATTGCGGCGGGCTCGTCCTGCGGCGGCGGCGGTTCTTCGTGTGGTGGTGGAGGTGGTTGCGGTGGCTGAACTCGAGACCGTCATGGCCGTGCTCGCGGCGCTTCCGCTCCTCGCGGCACTGACGTACACGCGGTGGCTGCGGAACCGGCGTCACGACGGCGAACCGCCGCGCACGATCTACCAGGTCGCCTACCTCGCCGGCGGACCCGACCGGGTCTCGGACACCGCCGTCGCGGGCGCCGTCGAGCGGCGGGTGGCCCGCCTCGACAGCTCCGGCGTCCTGCGCCGGACCTCCGCGCGCTCCGCGGACCCGTTCCTGCTCGCGGTGGCGGACAGCCTGCCGAAGGTGCGTGCGGCGAGGGTACGCGAATCGCTGCGCGGGTCGGAACCGATGCGCTCGCTGCGGACGGAGTTGCTCGACGGCGGCCTGGTCGTTCCGGAAGGCCGTCTGCGCCGGGTGTGGCGCGCCGCCGTGGTCGCGCACCTCGGGCTCGTGGTGCTCGGGGCGGCGGTGCTCATCCGCACCGTCGTGATCACCGAGCGATCCGTCGCGCTCGCCGGAATCGCGCTGGCCGTCACTACGACGGCGTGCGCCGTCACCGTCCGGCTCGAGCGCGTCCATCGCGCGGTGTGGACCACGAAAGCGGGCGAGCGGGCGCTCTCGCGGGCCGGCGGCGATCCGCAGCTCGTCACCGGCGCGATGGGCGCGGTGGCGCTGGGTGGCATCGACGCCTATCCGGATCGGCGGTTGGCGCGGCTCCTGACCCTGACGACGCCTTCTTCCCGCCGCAAAGCCCAAGTCGACGTCTGCAACGGTGCCTCTCCTGACGGTCTAACGGCCGTCGCGGACGGTTCGCCGGGCTGATCGACTGGTCCGGGGAACCATGACCGGACGGAAAAGCGTCCGACTACGGTAAGTGCACCTGCTCGTGAAAGGCCCGTGCGATGGAAGACACCTGGGGCATTCCCGGACCCACTTTCCTGGCTATCTACGCCGTCCTGCTGGTGTTCCCACTGGCCCTAGGTCTTCTGTGGACCATCTCGGTCAAGCTGGACCGCAAGACGTCGCGCGGCACGGTGAACGGACCGCAACCGACGGTGTACGAACTCGCCTATCTCGCGGGCGGCCCGGACCGCGTCGTCGACACGGCCATCGCGGCCTTGGTCGACCGCGGGACGCTGCGGGTCAGCAGCTCGAAGCAGCTCCAGCTGACGGGAGCCGAGCCCGCGGACCCGATCGAGAGGGCCGTCGCCAAGGGCGCCAGGCCGGGCTACAACGCCACGACGCGCGGCATTCGCGACCGGCTGCGGATGTCGGGGCCGATGCAGGCGCTCGGCAAGGATCTGGAAGCGCGGGGACTCGTCGTCATCGACCAGGCGCCGCAGATCCGCCGGGTCGTGGCCAACCTCTACCTGGGTGTGATGATCCTCGGCCTGGTGCGCGTGTTCGCCGGGATCCTCGGCGACCATCCGGTCGGTTTCCTGATCCCGCTGGTGATCGTGGCCTCGCTCGCGACCTTGTTCTCCCGGATCGCCAAGAACAAGCGGACCGGGCCGCGCCCGACCAGCGAAGGCAACCGGATCCTCGGGAGCGCCAACAGTGCCCTGGCGCGGGAGCGCAAGCGCGGGATCCCCAACGCGCCCGCGATGGGCGGTATGGCCGGTGGAGCCATGCTGGGCGGCGCCGCCGCGGCCGTCGCTTTGGGCGGACTCGCCTTCTACCCGGACGAAGAGCTCAGCGCGGCGCTGATCCCGCCGCCCATGCCCGGCGCCTTCGGTGGCGGTGGCTCCTCCGGTGGCAGCACCTGCAGCACCGGCTCCTCGTGCAGCGGCGGAAGCTCGTGCGGCGGCGGTGGCAGCTCCTGCGGAGGCGGCGGCGGCGGGGGTTGCGGTGGCTGACGCACCGGGCCACCTCGGCATCGGCATCGGCTGGCGGCACGAGCTGGACCTGTCGATAGCGCGGCTGCCCGGCGTCGACTGGGTCGAGGTCGTCGCCGAGAACCTGCACACCGGTCATCTTCCCGAAACCCTGATCGCCTTGCGCGACAAGGGAATCCCGGTCCTGCCGCACGCGGTCTCGCTGTCGCTGGGCGGGGCGGGGCCGGTGGACACCGACCGCGTCGAGCAGCTCGCGGAGGTCACCCGTGAACTCGGGGCGCCGATGGCCAGCGACCACGTGTGCTTCGTCCGCGCGGGCGGGCTCGACTCGGGGCACCTGATGCCGCTCCCCCGCACCCGGGAAGCGCTCGACGTCCTGGTGGACAACGTCAAACTGACCCAGTCCATCGTGGACGTCCCGTTCGCGCTGGAGAACATCGCGGCGGTGCTGGAGTGGCCGGACGCGGAGTTCACCGAGTCGGAGTTCCTGCGCGAACTCACCGACCGGACCGGCTGCCTGCTGATCATCGACGTCGCCAACCTGTACGCCAACGCCCGCAACCTCGGCACCGATCCCGAACGGTTCCTCGACGAGATCCCGTGGGAGCGGCTGGCGTACACGCATATGGCGGGCGGTGTCGAACGCGACGGCGTCTACCACGACACGCACGCCCACCCGGTCGTCCCGGAGGTGCTGGACCTGCTGCGGGAGCTGCGGAAGCGCGTCGCCCCACCGGGTGTCCTGCTGGAACGCGACGACGACTACCCGCCCGACAGCGAACTGGCCGCCGAACTGGCCGCGCTCCGGGAAGCGGTCTCGCCGTGACCTCGCCCCGGGAGCGGCTAGCCGGGCAACAGGCTGAGCTGCTCAAGGCGCTCCTCGCCGGAGGCGACCCTCCGGCGGGTTTCGACGCGGACAGGCTCCGCATCGAAGCGAACGTCTTGCGGAACAAGCAGAGCAGGCTGGCCGCGTACCTGCGGCCAGACCTCGCCGAGGCCCTCGGCGACCGGTTCGGCGCGCTGTTCCGCGAGTACGCGACGGCGCATCCGAAGACCGACACGATCCGCGCGCGGGCCTACGCGGACGCGTTCGGCACGTGGCTCGTGGAACGCGGCGAGATACCGAAGCCGAAGGGCCGTTTGGCGAGGTGGCTACACCGCGTTTAGTCCTCTAGCTGCGGTGGTCACCAGACGGCACGGTCGCTTCCGGGTACGCGCGTGCCCTCCACCCAGAAGGGATTCGAGCCCGGCAGCACCCCGGCCATCTTGACCCGGGTCAGCCGCCCGAGCGGGCTTTCGGCCTCCTCCAGCCATTCGCCGCCGTCGAAACCGGTGGGCCCGGGTTCCTTGCGGCCCAACGAATTCAGCCACTCCCCCGTCCCGGCGAGCGAGGTCCGGACGTGCTGACTACCGCCCTCGGTGGCCGCCCTGCGGAGCGCGGTCATGATCGCCGCCGCGGTGAGCCAGCCGGTCGCGTGGTCGAGCGCCTGCACCGGAAGCGGTCCCGGACCGTCGATCCCGGCGGTCTTGCCACCTTCGTCGGCGATCCCCGAGGCCATCTGCACCAGGCTGTCGAACCCTCGCCTGCGAGCCCAGGGGCCTTCCCAGCCGTAGGCGGACAGGTCAGCGACCACGATCCCGGGCCGGGATTCGGCGATCGCCTCCGGAGTGAAACCCTTGGCCACCAGCGATCCCGGCCGGAAGCCCTGCAGGACGACGTCGGCACGCGCGATCAGCTTGCGCAGCCTCGAGCGCCCGGCTTCGGTCTCCAGATCGACGTACGCCGAGAGCTTGCCCATGCCGGTGTCGACGGCAAGTGGCGGCACGGTCGGCAGGCGGTCCGCCCCGATGTGCATGACGGTGGCGCCGTGCGCGGCGAGCACGCGGCCCGCGACCGGTCCGGCGATGACGTGGGTCAGATCGAGGATCCGCACCCCGCCCAGCGGCCGGTCGGAATCGAACAGCCGCACCGGATCCGACGGCCCGAGCGACCGGATCTCGGCGACAGGCAACGCCGAAGAGGCCTGTCCTTGCTTGTGCGCCAGCCATTCCTCACGGGAGCGCAGCACGGCCGCGGCACCGCCGGCGCCGACCACCGCCGACTCGACTTCGAACTTCGACTTGGCCGCCACGACCTTTTCGAAAGCCGCGCGGGTCGCCGGGACACCGAGGCCCCAGCACACCGCGGAGACGTGACGCGGGTAGTTGCAGTGCAGCCGCACCCAGCCGTCGTTCGCGCGGTAGTCGCCGGACAGCGGCGCGCTGAACGGCACCGGTTCCCCGTCGACCCGGATGTACTGCTCGCTGTGGAAGGACGCCGCCGCGTGCCGGGTGTCGACCGAGACCTTGCCCGGCTCGATTCCCCGCAGCCGCAACAGTTCCCCGGCCGCCAGCGTCGCCGCGGCGATACTGGCGGTCGCGGCTTCCTCGACCCGGAAGGTCCCGGGCAGCACGGATTCGGGGCCGGTGACCTCGACGGCGTCTTCGGCGAGCGTGTCGCCGGTGAGCGTGGTCCAGACGCGGGAGTCCGCTGAAGCGTTCACTACGGCAGCAGGGTGATCAGCTCGGCGGGTTCCACCTTCGTCCCGGTGTAGAACGGGATCTCCTCGCGCACGTGGAGGCGGGCCTCGGTGCCGCGCAGGTGGCGCATCAGGTCGACGATGCGGTGCAGCTCGTCGGCCTCGAAGGCCAGGATCCACTCGTAGTCGCCCAGCGCGAACGACGCGACCGTGTTGGCGCGGACGTCCGGGTAGTCGCGGGCCTCCTTGCCGTGGTCGGCCAGCATCTTGCGGCGCTCGTCGTCCGGCAGCAGGTACCACTCGTAGGAGCGCACGAACGGATAGACGCAGATGAACTTGCGGGCCTCTTCACCGGCGAGGAACGCCGGGATGTGGCTCTTGTTGAACTCCGCCGGACGGTGCAGTGCGACCTGGCTCCACACCGGAACCGAGGCGCGGCCGAGCGGGGTGTGCCGGAAACCGCTGTAGGCCGCCTGGACCTGCTCGATCTCCTCGGCGTGCCACCAGACCATGTAGTCGGCGTCGGCCCGCAGCCCGGAAAGGTCGTAGAGCCCGCGGACGACGACGCCCTTGGCCTCCAGCGCGTCCAGGTACTCCGTGGTCTCCGCGGTCGCCTGCGCGCGATCATCGCCGAGCTTGTCCTGCTCGGCCCGGAAGACCGACCAGGCGGTGTAGCGGATGGTGTCATTGAGCTCGTTGTAGTTCAGCCGCGCCATACCGCCATCTTGGCACTGCCGGTGCTCAGGAGCCCTCGTGGGTCGGTGTGATCCCGGCGATGCGCCGGGCGGCCGCGTCGGCGGTGGCGATGCAGGCCGGGAGCCCGACGCCGTGCAGCGTCGCGCCCGCCACGGCGAGCCCCGGGACCTCCGCGACGGCGCGTTCGATGCGCTCGACGAGTTCGAGGTGACCGGTGCCGTACTGCGGGAGCCCGCCGCCCCAACGCGTGACCAGCGTTTCGATCGGCGCTGCGGTGACCCCGGTCAGCCGGGCCAGGTCGTCGCGGACCACCCGGACGAGTTCGTCGTCGTCGGCGTGCAGCGCGCCCGGTTCGCCGAAGCGTCCGACCGAGCCGCGCACCAGCACCGGGCCTTCGCCGTACTGCGCCCACTTGCGCGTGGAGAAGGTGAACGCCTTGGCCGCGAACGGTTTCCCGGCCGCGTCCTGTTCACCGGCGCCGATCAGCACCCCCGACGACTCCGGCAGTTCGGTGCCCGGCGGCAGCGCGAGCGCGATCACCGCCATCGACGCCAGCTCGACCTCCGCGAACGCCGACGACGCCACACCCACGACGCCGTCGAGCAGCCGCCGCGCCGAGGGCGCCGGAACCGCGAGAAGGACTGAGCCGGCGTCGAGGTCGTCGACCTTCCAGCCGGTGGCGGTGCGCTCGATCGCCGTCACCGTGGTCCCGGTCCGGATCTCGGCGCGGGACAGCTCCGCGAGGCGCCGGATCAGGGTGCCGAGCCCGCCCAGCAGGGTGCCGAAGACCGGCGCCGTACTCGGCGAAGCGGGCATGAGCGAGGCCGCGCCTTCGGTGAGCGAACGCGCGCCGCGGTCCACCGCGGACGCCAGCCCGGGCATCGTCGCGCGCAGCCCGAGCCCGTCCGCTCCCCCGGCGTAGACCCCGCCGAGCAGCGGGTCGACGAGGCGGTCCACGAGTTCGTCGCCGAACCGCTCGCGCAGCAGCGGGCCGAGCGGCACGTCCCCGGCGGGCAGTTCCACCGGCGCCAGCGAAGACTCGGCCTCGACCAGGGCGCGGCCCTTCTCCGACAGCACCCCGGCGACCGCGTCGGCCGAGGCGGGAACACCCATGACCGTGCCCGGCGGCAGGCCGAGCACGGATCCGCCGGCGTGGATCTTCGCGCGGGCCTTGGTGGGGTGGACGAGACTCTCGCCCAGCCCGACCTCGCGGACCAGGGCGAGCGCCTCGGGTCGCCGGGCGAGGAAGGCCTCCGCGCCGACGTCGTAGCGCTCACCGGCGAGTTCGATCGTGCGGAGTTTCCCGCCGAGGGACTCGGTCGCTTCGAAGACGACGATCCGGGCGTCTTCGCCGAGCAGCGTCCGCAGGCGGTAGGCCGCGGTCAGTCCCGAGATACCGCCACCGACGACGGCGGCGGTCTTCACGGTGCTCACGGCTGGAGCTCGTGCACCAGCCCGACCACGCGCGTCAAGACGTCCGGGTCGACGCCGGGCAGGACGCCGTGGCCGAGGTTGAAGATGTGCCCGTCGGCCGCGCGGCCCTCGGCGTGGATCCGCCGGACCTCCGCTTCGAGCACCGGCCAGGACGCGTGCAGCAGCGCGGGGTCGAGGTTGCCCTGGACGACACCGCCGCCGAGCCGCCGGACGGCTTCGTCGAGCGGGAGGCGCCAGTCGACGCCGACCACGTCGGCGCCCGCGTCGCGCATCGCGACCAGCAGCTCGCCGGTGCCGACGCCGAAGTGGATCCGGGGCACGCCGTAGGCGGCGACCGCCGACAGCACCTTCGCCGAATGCGGCAGGACGAACTCGCGGTAGTCCCGCTCCGAGAGCGCGCCCGCCCACGAGTCGAACAGCTGGATCGCGTCGGCCCCGGCGTCGAGCTGCGCGGACAGGAAGGTGATCGCCATGTCCGCCAGGCGCCCGGCCAGCTCGTGCCACAGCTCCGGCTCGGAGTGCATGAGCGCCTTGGTGTGCTCGTGGTTGCGGCTCGGCCCGCCCTCGATGAGATAGGAGGCCAGGGTGAACGGCGCGCCGGCGAACCCGATCAGCGGTGTCTCGCCCAGCGACCCGACCAGCAGCCGGACGCCGTCGGCGACCCGCTCCACCTGCTCCGGGTCCAGGACCGGCAGCGCGCGCACGCCCGCGGCGTCGCGGATCGGCTCGGCCACGACCGGGCCGGTGCCCGCGACGATGTCGATGTCGAGCCCCGCCGCCTTGAGCGGGACGACGATGTCACTGAAGAGGATGGCCGCGTCGACGCCGTGACGGCGGATCGGCTGGAGCGTGATCTCGGCGAGCATCTCGGGGTCGAAGCACGCGTCGAACATCGAGGTGCCCTCGCGCAGCGCCCGGTACTCGGGCAGCGACCGGCCTGCCTGGCGCATGAACCACACGGGGGTGCGGGCCGGGCGTTCGCCGCGCGCGGCGGCCAGGAACGGCGCGCCGGGCAGGGCGCGACGGGCCGCGGGGACGGTCTGCGCGGGAGAAGCAGCTGAAGGAGACATCACGGTTCATGGTGCCATGGGCGCTCCGGGCCCTTACTCTCGGCGCGTCTGCGCCCCGAACCGGACTATCGCGTCTTACAGTCGGTTGGTGACCGCGATGACGTCAGTACCCGATCTCTTCCGTGAAGCCGTCGCGGCGTTGCAATCGGTCCGGCCCCGTCCCGAAGTGCAGCTGGAAACGATGCGCCCGCCGCAGCGCCTGGCGCCGTGGTCCTACGCGGTGAGCTGCGAGGTGGAAGGGCCGGCGGACGTGCTGGCGTCGGGGCGGCTGGTGCTGCTGCACGATCCGGACGGTCAAGAAGGCTGGGACGGGGTCCTGCGGCTGGTCATGTACGTCCGCGCGGAACTCGACCGGGAACTGGCGACGGATCCCTTCCTTCCCGCGGTGGGCTGGTCGTGGCTGACCGACGCGCTGGAGAGCTCCGGCGCGGAGTGGACGGCGCTGGGCGGCACGGTCACCGAGACGTCTTCGGCCCGCTTCGGCGACATTTCCGGGCCCACGCGCACCGACGACCTGGAGCTGCGGGCGTCCTGGACGCCGACGGACGCCGCGCTGCGGTCGCACGGGCAGGCCTTCTGCCAGGTGATGGCGAGCGTCGTCGGACTGCCGCCGGTCGGCGTGACCCTCTTCGAGCAGCGCCAGTCCTCCTGAAACCCGACACTCCGTCCCGACACGCCGGAATCCCAGCAATCGAGACATAGCATTTGGGTTATTCTGCGATTTCCGGCCAGCTAGCGCCGCTAGGAAAGCTAGCGATACTAAAGGTCCCTTGCTCCCCCGCCGGATCGGCGGCCCAAGTACGTGAAGGACCCCTTCATTGCGTCTAGCGCAATGAAGGGGTCCTTCACGTACTACCGAAGACCGCGCGAAGCGCCCGAGAGCACCTTCGCTTACCCCATTCGCGAGGCTCTCAGAGCGTCCGTACGCCGTCGAGAGGCGCCTCAGGGCCATCTGGACTAGACCAGCTCCGACCAGCGCGGAGACGGCCGCGCAGAGGTCTGGACCACCCCGTTCGTGCTACCGACAGTGTCACCGTCAGCAACAAGATCAACCCGGCCGAAACAGGCCCTTGAAGCACCTCGAGTCGCCTCCGGAGCGTTACCGCCACGGTCACCGAGCGAAGCGATCATGACCCTGCGCGAAGTTGATCAAGCCCCATGCCGGAGGCGCTTTCCGACCCTCGATGCCCTGCTCTCCAAGGGTCCCGGGAAGAGGCACCGGCAGGTGCACGGCCCATCTGCACAGTCGGTTGGACCCCGGTAACTGAAGTGCATCGTGTTCTTTCGGCGATGTGTTAGCCACCGGCTGTGTACTAGCCCGATCGTGTTACAACGAACTCCCTGAGTAACTACTCGTTTGAGATAGATACCCATTCGATCCCCCCGTGAAGGCCTCAGGGCGGCTACAGTGCCATCGACGACACCACTTTCGGTCTAAAGCTGGCGCGGCTAAACGGCCGAAAGTCCCGGTGCCGGTCGGGGGGCACGACCGACTCCAGGGAGGTAGTGACGTGGCTACCGTCGGCATTTCTCAGGCCGTCCGATCCACGCCAGCCGGTTCATTGCCGGCGAGCATGGTTCCGCATCCGCGGGAAGAGCTTTTTTCCGTGTTGGTGGTCGATGACCACCCGCTGTTGAGGGAGGCAATCTCAGCAAGACTCGCACAGATGGGTGCGGGCACCGTCCACGAGGCCGCCACGGTGGCCGAGGCAAGGGCGCGAGCACAGGCCACAGGGCCTTGTGACCTGGCGATCCTCGATCTCGGACTGCCGGATGGCAGCGGCATCGAGCTGGTTACGGAACTCCGTAGCCATGGCTGGCCTCGCGTAGTGGTGCTCGCTTCATCGGACGACCCGTACGCGGTCAGGTCGGCGTTCCAGGCCGGCGCCCAGGCATACCTGCTCAAGTCGGCATCGCCGGTCGTAGTGACCGACGGCGTCCGCAGGGTGCTCGAGGGCGGCGTCTACGCGGACCCGAGCGTCGCACCGGTCTTGGCCACCGGCACCCGAGTCGCCGGCACCGACAACACCCCGCGCGAGCTTTCGGCGCGCGAGGTCGAGGTGCTGCAGCTCGTCGCCGACGGCCAGTCCAACAAGGAGATCGGCGAGGAACTCAGCCTCTCCGCTCTCACCGTGAAGTCTCACCTCTCCCGCATCGGGCGCAAGCTCGGCACGGGTGACCGGGCTCAGATGGTGGCGCTGGCCATGCGTGCCGGCGTGATCCGCTGACAAAGGCGAACTGCCCTGCGGGGCGGGCGGACCAGGCGCGGCCCGCTCGTCCCGTAGGGTCTTCACCTATGGAAGGCGACCGACCCGGAGAACCGCAGGCGGACTCTATGACCGGCACTGATGACACCAGTGCCGCCGTTTTGTTACGCGAGCCCGCCGAAGGCACTCCACCGGTGATCGCCGACGCGACAGCCCTCGCCGAAGCCTGCGTGAAGATCGCGGGCGGCAGCGGGGCCATCGCCGTGGACACCGAACGCGCTTCCGGCTACCGGTACTGGCCCAAGGCCTATCTGGTCCAGCTGCGCCGCGAAGGTGCCGGCTCCTTCCTCATCGACCCCATTCCGCTCGAAGGGCAGCTCGAGCCCCTCGCGGAAGTGCTCAACAACGCCGAATGGGTGCTGCACGCGGCCTCTCAGGACCTGCCGTGCCTCGCCGAACTCGACCTGCACCCGAAGAGCCTGTTCGACACCGAACTCGCCGGACGGCTCGCCGGGTACGAACGGGTCGCCCTCGGCACCCTCGTCGAACTCCTCCTCGGCTACCAGCTGGAGAAGGGGCACAGTGCCGCCGACTGGTCGAAGCGCCCGCTTCCCGTCGACTGGCTGAACTACGCCGCCCTCGATGTCGAGTTGCTCATCGAGCTGCGCGAGAAGCTCGAAGCCGATCTCGAGGCCCAGGGCAAGCTCGAATGGGCTCAGCAGGAGTTCGAGGCCGTCCGCACCGCGCCGCCGCCCGCCCCTCGGGCCGAGCCGTGGCGCCGGACGTCCGGAGTCCACAAGATCCGCAGCGCCCGCGGCCTCGCCGCGGTGCGCGAACTGTGGCAGGCGCGGGACGAGCTCGCCCGCAAGCGCGACCGCGCGCCCAGCCGGATCCTGCCCGACAGCGCGATCATCAACGCCGTCACCGCCGACCCGAAGACGGTCGAGCAGCTGCAGTCGCTGCCGGTGTTCAGCGGCCGGATCCAGCGGAAGTACACCGCGAGCTGGCTGCGGCACCTGCAGGCCGCCCGCGCGCTCCCCGCCGAAGAACTGCCCACCCCGGCCCAGCAGACCGACGGCCCGCCGCCGGTGAACCGCTGGTCGGACAAGGATCCCGATGCCGCCGCCCGGCTTTCGGCCGCCCGCGCGGCGCTGGCCGCGATCGCGGAGGACCGGCGGCTGCCGGTGGAGAACCTGCTCCTGCCGGAACTCGTGCGCCGCACCTGCTGGCGCCCGCCCGCGGACCTGAGCGAGGACGCGGTCGCCAAGGTCCTCGCCGACGGCGGTGCCCGGCCGTGGCAGATCGAGCTGACAGTGGCGGCGCTGAGCAAAGCGCTCCACGCCACCGCCGCCGCCTGACCCGGCTTCAGTCCTCCAGTAGCGCCCGCGCGGATTCGCGCAGCTCGGCGTCCGGTTCCCCGATACCGGCCAGCCTCAGCACGCTGTCGGCCCCTTCGACGGCGTGCGCTTCGACGTCCAGGTCCGGCTGGTCACGCCGGACGATCGCGATGCTCTCGACGAGCCCGAACACGAGATCGGTCCGGATGCCCAGGAGGTCGCCGGGGACCCCGGCGGCCGCGACGAGCGAGCCGTAGACGCGTTTGAGCTCCGCGCGTTCGGCCCGGAACCGCCCCAGCCTCGGCGAGGAGATCTCCGGCAGCAGGTACAGCGCGCCGAGGTTGTGCCGCGCGCTGCCGAGCAGGTGGATGTCCGCGTAGGCCAGTGCCCACAGCCGTGCGCCGACCGGCGCCAGCTGGGCCGACAGCCCGCCCGCGACGTCCAGCGACGGCCGGACGGTGTCCTCCAGCAGCGCCGCGAGAATGTCCTCTTTGGACGGAAAGTGGTAGTAGAGCGACGCCTGGCGCAGTCCGGCGCGTTCGGCGATGGCCCGTGTGGTCGTCGCCGCGTACCCGGCGCCGGTGAACAGCTCCCCGGCCGCGTCCAAAACCGCGAGCCGCGCTTCCCGTTTGCTCGCCGCCGCACCGCTGGCTCTGGGCCTGCCCACCCCGGTCGTTTTCGTCATCTATCCGATCCTGCCATTTCTCCGCGAAGATCTTTGTTACGTCCGGCGGTCGGCCCAGGTTACCGAATCCGGTATCACTTAACACCGCGCTTACCGGGCGGAGATCAGAAGGACTCCGCATGCGCTTAATTTCGGTCATCCGATCGAAATTCGGCCCTCCAGACAGGAGCCCCCGAAAATGCCGTCCGAAGACCTTTCCGCCTTCGGTTACCGTCAAGAACTACGCCGGACGCTGGGCGGTTTCTCCGCCTTCGCCGCCGGATTCTCCTTCGTTTCCATCCTGACCACGGTGTTTCAGCTGTTCGCCTTCGGCTATTCCTTCGGCGACACCCTCTTCTTCTGGACCTGGCCGCTGGTGATCATCGGCCAATTGCTCGTCGCGCTGAACTTCGCCGAACTCGCGGCCCGATTCCCGCTGGCAGGATCGGTTTACCAGTGGGCGAAACACCTCTCACCCGGATTCGCGGGCTGGCTGGCGGGCTGGATGATGCTGGTCGGCTGCGTCGTCGCGCTCGCCGGTGCCGCCATCGCGCTGCAGGTCGTCCTCCCGTCGGTCTGGAGCGGCTTCCAGCTCGTCGGCGGGGATCCGGCGATCACGTCCCCGACCGGCGCCACCAACGCCGTCCTGCTCGGTGCCCTGCTGATCGTCTTCACCACCGCGATCAACGCGGGCGGCGTGCGGCTCATGGCGCGGATCAACGACGTCGGGGTGGCGGCCGAACTCGTCGGCGTCCTCATCCTGATCATCGGGCTCGCGCTCTTCGCCGTCCGCGGCCCGCAGGTCGTGCTCGCACCGGCGGGCGAAAGCCCGGGAGCCGGCGGCATTCTCGCTTCGGCGCTGATGGCCGCGTACGTGCTGTACGGCTTCGACACCGCGGCCTCGGTTGCCGAAGAGACCAAGGACGCGAGGCGCATCGCTCCGCGCGCCGTGCTCCGCGCACTCCTGATCTCCGGAATCGGCGGCCTCGCCGTCGTCATCACCGCACTGATGGCGGCACCGAGCCTCACCGACGGCCAGCTCGCCGGGAAGGGCCTGCCGTATGTGATCACGGCCGTCTTCGGGGACACGCTCGGCCGGATCTTCCTCGCCGACGTCGCCATCGCGGTCGTCGTCTGCACCCTGACCATCCAGACCGGCACCGTCCGGCTGATCTACGCGATGGCCCGCGACGGCGCGCTTCCCGGCGCCAAACTGCTTTCCGCGGTCAACGCCCGCACCGGGACGCCGATCGCGCCCGCCGTCCTGTCCGGGGCGCTCGCGATCGGGCTCCTGCTGCTGAACCTGGGGAATCCGACCATCTTCAGCACCATCACCGGCACCTCGGTGGTCGTGGTCTACCTCGCCTATCTCCTGGTGACCGGACCGCTGCTGGTCCGGCGCCGTCAAGGCCGTTTCACTTCCGAACCCGGCCATTTCTCCCTGGGGCGATGGGCTATTCCGGTCAACGTCGCGGCAGTAGGGTACGGCGCGATGATGATCGTCAACATCGCTTGGCCACGAGCCGAGATCTACGACCTGGCGGGCACCGGCTCCGTCTGGGTCCTGTTGTTCCCGATCGAGTTCGTCGGCGCCGCGATCCTCACCGGCTACCTCTGCTGGCGCCGCCGCTCCGCGCTCACCACGGTTCCCGTCCCCGCGATCTGAAGGAAGGTTCCATGAGCACGACATCGACCACGTACGGCGCTCGCGACCACGCGCGTGCCCAAGCGGGCACGGTGACCGACACGATGCCCGCCATCCCCGCGGCCACCTGGCCGGACCCGCCCGCCGGGATCGACCCGGCGAAGCTCGTCTGGGCCGAGACCGTCGCCGGCGGCGGCTACACCCACAAGGTCCTCGCCCGCGGCACCGAACTGCGGCTGACCGACCTCGAGGGCGACGCCTGCGCGCATCTGCTGCTGTTCAACGCCGACCAGCCGTGGGAACGGCTGAACGTCGCGGACACGGTGAAGGTCCAGTGGAACGCGTACCTCGGCGAGGCGATCGCGCTGCTGTCGGATCAGGCTCGGGTCCTCGCGACCGTCGTCACCGACGAGAGCGGCAAGCACGACGCCCTCTGCGGTACGTCCACTGTGGACGGCAACGCCGAACGCTACGGCGACGGAAGCCCGCAGGGCGATTCGCCTTCGGGGAACGCGCTGTTCACGCTGGCCGCCGCGAAGCACGGCCTGACCCCGCGCGATCTGCCACCGAGCCTGTCCTTCTTCCAGGGCGTCCACGTGGAGGCGGACGGCGGCCTGACCTTCGAAGGCTCGTCCGGCCCCGGCAAATCCGTGGTCCTGCGGACCGAGCTCCCGGTCGTCGTCCTGATCGCCAACGTCGCGCATCCGCTCGACCCGCGCCCGGACTACACGGTCACCCCGCTGCGCGTCTTCGCCCAGCGCAGCGAACCGT
The DNA here is from genome assembly GCF_046549075.1 of Amycolatopsis sp. lyj-84. Taxonomy (NCBI): domain Bacteria; kingdom Bacillati; phylum Actinomycetota; class Actinomycetes; order Pseudonocardiales; family Pseudonocardiaceae; genus Amycolatopsis; species Amycolatopsis sp. lyj-84. The sequence continues at coordinate 188,009 of NZ_JAJPWO010000001.1, read as the reverse complement.
CCACACCGGACAGTCCTGAATGGACCGCTTCACCCGAGGCACAGCGCGCCTTCGAGAACACCGCCGACTACCTGACCGCCAGGGGGATCGCATGACCACGACGATCGTCTCCGACACCGAGGTCGCCGCGCGCGCCCCGTACTCCACCGTGCTCCGCAGAGGCGAGACACTCGCGATCATCGATCTCGGCGGCAACCAGGCCGTCGACTTCCTCTGCTACGACGCCGCCGACACGGCCAAGCGCTACAGCGCCGCCGCCACGATCTCCGCACAGCGCAACATCTTCCTCACCACCGGCAGCGTGCTGCGCACCGGCGAGGGCACTCCGCTGCTCACCGTCGTCGGGGACACCTGCGGACGGCACGACACGATCGGCGGCGCCTGCAGCAAGGAATCGAACAGCCTCCGCTACGGCCAGCACACGCGGTACCAGCACGCCTGCGTCGAGAACTTCCTGACCGAAGGCGCGAAATGGGGCCTGGGCAAACGGGACCTGGTCGGCAACGTCAACTGGTACATGAACGTGCCGGTCGAGCAGGACGGCACACTCGGCATCGTCGACGGCATTTCCGGGCCCGGCATGGAGGTCCGGCTGCGCGCCGAGACCGACGTCCTGGTGCTGGTGTCGAACTGCCCGCAGATCAACAACCCGTGCAACGGGTTCGACCCGACTCCGGTCAGAATGATCGTCACCGGCGGTGACGCGTGAAACTGCTCGTCGCCAACCGGGGGGAAATCGCGGTCCGGATCATCCGGACCGCCAAGGAGATGGGCATCGCGACGGTCGCCGTCTACTCCGACGCGGACCGCACCGCCGCACACGTACGACTCGCCGATGAGGCCATCCGACTGGGCCCCGCGCCCGCCAGGGAGAGCTATCTCCTCGGCGACGCGATCATCGAAGCCGCATTGAAGACCGGGGCGGACGCCATCCACCCCGGCTACGGATTCCTGTCCGAGGACACCGCTTTCGCCCGGACGGCGGAAGCGGCGGGGATCCGGTTCGCCGGTCCCACCGCGGACCAGCTCGAAGTCTTCGGCAGCAAGCACACAGCCCGGGCGAAGGCGGTCGAGGCGGGCGTCCCGCTCCTGCCGGGCACCGGCTTGCTGGAGACACTCGCCGACGCCGAGGCCGCGGCAGCCGAAATCGGCTACCCGGTGATGCTCAAGGCCACCGGCGGTGGCGGCGGGATCGGCATGCGCGCCTGCGCTTCGGCCGGAGAACTGCGGGAAGCCTGGGACGCGGTGCGCAGCATCGTGGCCAAGAGCTTCTCGACGTCGGGCGTGTTCCTCGAACGCCTGGTGACCCGCGCGCGGCACGTCGAGGTCCAGGTGTTCGGCGACGGCGCGGGTGAGGTGCTGGCGCTGGGCACGCGGGACTGCACCCTGCAGCGGCGCAACCAGAAGGTGCTCGAAGAGTGCCCCGCGCCGGGTCTTTCCGAAGCGGTGCGCGACAAGCTGGTCTCGGCGGCCGTCGGCCTCTGCGCGTCGGTGCGCTACCGGTCGGCCGGCACGGTCGAGTTCATCTACGACCCGGACCGGGAAGAGGCCGCGTTCCTCGAAGTGAACACGCGGCTGCAGGTCGAGCACCCGGTCACCGAGGCGGTCTACGGGATCGACCTCGTCGCATGGATGCTCCGGCTCGCCGACGGGGACACCGGGATGTTCGCCACCGCGCCGGAACCGCGCGGGCACGCGGTCGAAGCCCGGGTCTACGCCGAGGATCCGGCCGCCGGGCACCGGCCGAGCGCGGGTCTGCTGACCCGCGCCGACTTCCCCGCCGACGTCAGGGTCGACACCTGGGTCGAGGCGGGCACCAAGGTGACGACGCACTACGACCCCCTGCTCGCCAAGGTGATCACCGTCGGCCAGGACCGGGCGGGGGCACTGGCCGCGCTGGGCACGGCGCTCGGGGAAAGCCGGGTGGACGGCGTCCGCACGAACCTCGGGCAGCTGCGCGCGGCCGCCGCCGACGCCCGGCTCCGGGAGGTCACGCACGACACCTCGACCCTCGACACGATCACCGATCCCGAACCGCGGATCGAGGTCCTGCGCGGCGGCACGATGACCACCGTGCAGGACTGGCCGGGACGGCTGGGGTTCTGGCACGTGGGTGTCCCGCCGAACGGGCCGATGGACGATCTGTCGCTGCGGCTGGGCAACCGCGCGCTGGGCAATCCCGAGGGGACACCCGGCCTCGAGTGCACTGTGGACGGTGTCTCCCTGCGGTTCACCGACGACGCAATCGTTTGCGTCACGGGATCCCCGTCCCCGGTGACCCTCGACGGCGAGCCCGTTCCCCAGTGGGCGCCGGTCGAGGTCCCCGCGGGCGGCGTCCTCGACGTCGGCACCGGCACCGCCGGGCTCCGCGCGTACGTCCTCGTCCGCGGCGGGATCGACGTGCCGGACTTCCTGGGCAGCGCGGCGACGTTCACCCTGGGCGGGTTCGGCGGGCACGGCGGCCGCGCGCTGGCGACCGGCGACGTCCTCTCCCCCGGGCCGGTTCCGGAGAACGCCGTAGCCGGCGCTGTCCCCGAGGCCGAGCGCCCGGTCTTCTCGACGCACTGGGAGATCGGCGCGTCCGAGGGACCGCACGCGGCACCGGAGTTCTTCACCCCGGACGACGTCGAAACGTTCTACGCCACCGACTGGGAGGTGCACTTCAACTCCGCGAGGACCGGCGTCCGGCTCGTCGGGCCCCGGCCACGATGGGCGCGGGAGGACGGCGGCGAGGCGGGACTGCACCCGTCGAACATCCACGACACGCCGTACGCGATCGGTGCCGTCGACTACACCGGCGACCTGCCGATCCTGCTGGGCCCGGACGGGCCGAGCCTCGGCGGTTTCGTCTGCCCGGCGACCGTGGTGACCGGGCAGCGCTGGAAGCTCGGCCAGCTGCGGCCGGGTGACACCGTGCGGTTCGTGCCGATCACCATCGAGCACGCGATGTCGCTCCGGGAGACCCCGGCCTCGGCGGTCGAGGCGAGCCGGACGCCGATCGACGACGGCGGCATCTTCGGCCGTCTGTCCACTTCGGACGAGAATCCCGAGGTCACCTACCGGCGCAGCGGCGACGACAACCTGCTGATCGAGTACGGGCCGATGAAACTCGACCTGGCCCTGCGGATGCGGGTCCACGCCCTCGCCGACAGGCTGGGTGCGGAAGGACTCGACGGTGTCGTCGACCTGACACCGGGCATCCGCTCGCTGCAGGTCCACGTCGATCCGGACGTGCTGCCGGTGTCGAAACTGCTCGGCCTCGTCCAGGAGGTGGAGCACGATCTGCCGCGCACCGCCGATCTCGTGGTGCCGAGCCGGACCGTGCGGCTGCCGTTGTCCTGGGACGATCCGGCGACCCGCGAGGCGATCGAGCGGTACATGGCGGGTGTCCGCGACGACGCGCCGTGGTGCCCGTGGAACATCGAGTTCATCCGGCGGGTCAACGGCCTGTCCAGTGTGGACGACGTCTACCGGACGGTGTTCGACGCGGAGTACCTCGTGCTGGGCCTCGGCGACGTCTATCTCGGCGCGCCGGTGGCCACCCCGCTGGATCCGCGGCACCGGCTGGTCACCACGAAGTACAACCCGGCGCGCACCTGGACCGCGGAGAACTCGGTCGGCATCGGCGGCTCGTACCTGTGCATCTACGGGATGGAGGGCCCCGGCGGCTACCAGTTCGTCGGGCGGACCACGCAGGTGTGGAGCGGCTGGCGGCAGCGGGGTTCGTTCGAACCGGGTTCACCGTGGCTGCTGCGGTTCTTCGACCGGATCTCGTGGTATCCCGTGTCCGCCGAAGAACTGCTGGACCTGCGGGCCTCCAGCTCGGCGGGGGACCTGGAACTCGACATCACCGACGGCGAGTTCGCGCTGGCCGACCACGAGCGTTTCCTGGCCGACAACGCCGCCGACATCGCCGAGTTCCGGGCGAAGCAGAGCTCGGCGTTCGAGGCGGAGCGGCAGGCTTGGGCGGCCGCGGGCGAATTCGACCCTCGTCCGGAACCTGCAGGCGCGAAGGTCCCGACCACGAAGGTCGAGGCCCCGCCCGGTGGCCACGTCGTCGAAGCGCCGTTCGCCGCGACTGTGTGGCGCGTGGACGTCGAGCCGGGCAAGACGGTCGGCCCGGCGGAGACGCTGGTGATCCTCGAAGCGATGAAGACCGAGGCGCGGATCCCCGCGCCCGCCGCGGGGGAGGTCGTCGAGGTGCTCGTCTCCCCCGGCGATCAGGTCGCCCCCGGCACGCCGCTGGTGGTACTGGGAAGGAGCGCGGGATGAGCGTGCGGGAGCGGGTGCGTGCCGCGTACCACCGGATCGCCCGGGTCGACCGGCCCGAGATCTGGATCGACCTGCGTCCCGAGGCGGACGTGCTCGCCGACGCGGAGAGCCTGGAAGCCCGTCGCGCGGCGGGGGAACCCTTGCCGCTGTACGGGAAACTCGCGGCGGTCAAGGGCAACATCGACGTCGCCGGGCTGCCGACGACGGCGGCCTGCCCCGAGTTCGCCTACCGGCCGGACGAGGACGCGCCGGTGGTGGCGCGGCTGCGCGCGGCCGGGGCGCTGATCCTGGGCACGACCAATCTGGACCAGTTCGCGACCGGGCTGGCCGGCACGCGCAGTCCGCACGGCGCGGTCCGGAACGCGATCGACCCGGCGTACGTGTCGGGCGGATCGAGTTCGGGTTCGGCGGTCGCGGTGGCGCTCGGGATCGCGGATGTCGCGCTGGGCACCGACACCGCCGGATCCGGCCGGGTCCCGGCGGCGTACAACGGGATCGTCGGGTTGAAACCGACGCGGGGACTGCTTCCGACGACCGGTGTCGTGCCCGCGTGCGCGAGCATCGACTGCGTGACCGTGTTCGCGCGGACGGTCGACGAGGCGACGGCGGCGTTCGCCTGCCTGAGCGAGCCCCGGGACCTCCCGGTCGTCCACCGGCCGTTCCGGATCGGCGTACCGGACGCGCCGGGCCCGCTCCAGGACGGCTGGGCGGAGGCGTTCACCGCCGCGGCCGAGTCGTACCGTGACGCGGGCGCCGAGCTCGTCACTGTCGACATATCGGCGTTCCTGGCCGCGGCGCGCCTGCTGTACGAAGGCGCGTTCGTGGCCGAGCGGTACTCGGCGGTCGGCGAGTTCCTCGACGCGCACCCGGACGTGGTCGATCCGGCTGTACGGCAGATCATCGGCGCGGCCAAGGACATCCCGGCCCACCGGTTGTTCGGCGACCTCGCGACGCTCGACGGCCTTTCGCGAGAGGCATCGGCGGTTCTGTCCACTGTGGACTGCCTGTTGCTGCCCACGACGACGGAACACCCGACGATCGCCGACGTCGAAGCCGACCCGCTGGGCGTGAACGCCCGGCTGGGCCGGTTCACGAACTCGACGAATCTGCTGGGCCTTTCGTCATTGGCCGTGCCCGGCGGAACCGTCGGCGGGCTGCCGTTCGGGGTGATGCTGGTCGGGCCCGCGTACGCCGACCGGATCCTCGCCGACGTCGCCCGCCTGGTGCCGCGGCGGACGCGGATCGCCGTCGTCGGCGCCCACCTGCGCGGGCAGCCGCTGAACCACGAACTGACCTCGCGGGGCGGGCGGTTCGTCTCGGCGGGACCGACGGCGGCCGAGTACCGGTTCTTCGCGCTGGACACCGTGCCGCCCAAACCCGGTCTCGTCCGGGTCGCCTCGGAGGGCGCGCCGATCGAGGCGGAGGTCTGGGACCTGCCGCTCGCGGGGTTCGGGGAGTTCGTCGCCGGCGTTCCCGCGCCGCTGGCGATCGGCAAGGTGCGGCTGGCCGACGGGAGCGAGGTGTCCGGGTTCGTCTGTGAGCCCTTGGCCGTGGAGGGCGCCGAGGACATCACGTCGTACGGCGGGTGGCTCGGGTACTTGAGCCGTTGAGTCACCTCGTGAGTGGTAAGGACGGTTAGAACCGTCCTTACCACTCACGAGGCCCCGCGCTCACCAGGCGTTTTCCGGTTTGGTTGGCCTGCCGCGCCATTCTGGGAAGAAGGTCACAAACCCTGGCGGCCCACCGGTCGAGAGGTAACTTCGGGGTGGTGCCCACCACAGTGATATCCAGCCGCAGGACCGCGATCAGCGTATTCGCGGCGCTGGGGCTCGTCGGGGTCGCGATGGTGGCACTCGGAGCCACCGGCGTGGCCGTCAAACCGATCGCCGGGAAGGCACTCGCGGTCCTCGAAGAGGTCCCCGGCCCCGAGAGCGGCCCGACGTGCGCCGTCGACAAGCGTTATGTCGACGAGGACACCTTCGGCATGCGCCCGGACGTGATCGACGCGTGGAACGCCCTGCGCACCAAGGCCAAAGCACAGAACGTCACGCTCTGCGTGAACGACGGCAAGCGCAGCCGGGCCCAGCAGCAGCGCGAATTCGACAAGGCCGTCGAGCGGTTCGGGTCCGTGGAGCAGGCCAAGAAGTGGGCACTGCAGCCGGAGACGTCCATGCACGTCAAGGGAATCGCCGTCGACATCCAGCCGCTGAATTCGGCCTCGTGGGTGGACAAGAACGGCGGCGCGCTCGGCTGGTGCCGCCGCTACGACAACGAGAAGTGGCATTTCGAGTACGACCCGGCCTGGGTCACCGGCGGCTGTCCGGCCCTGCTCCCCAGCGCGACCGGCAACTAGGGAGAAACAAGGCAGGACGCCGACCATGTGGATTTCGATGCGTTGGATGACCGGAAATCCACACAGTCCCGCGTGACAGGCACGAATCGCCATTCACGGCCACGGTGCCCCGACCGCGTGCACGCCGGACTTCTTCTCCAGCTCCATCAACCGGTCGTGGAACTGACGGCTGCTTGAGGGCGGCGGTGGCGGAGGCGGCGGAGGGACCGACGACCGCGCGGGCGCGGTTCCGCGAGTGCAGGCGGCCAGCGGCACGAGGACCGCCATCCCCAGAAGCGCACGACGGGTGACGGCCGGACCCGGCGTAGTCATCGTGATCCCTCCCCCTGATCACTTCGAACATAGCAATTTCCCGACCGCTCCCGGATCGGCCAAGCGGCCGAGGCGGGTGACCCGGGAGTGTGCCTTCCCCCACTCGACCGGGCCACCATCCTGGTTACCGACGGGTAACCGGGGCTAGGGTGCGGTCAGGACTACCTCTACTTCAGGAGCATTCGTGGCCGCAGGAGCAACACCGCTCGCGCCGAACGCGCGGTCGGTACGCAATGTCGCCTTCGTCGAAGGGGTGCGAACGCCCTTCGGCAAGGCCGGTGACAAGGGCATGTACGCCGGCACCCGTGCCGACGACCTCGTCGTCAACGCCATCCGCGAACTGTTGCGGCGGCATCCCGAACTGCCGCCCGAGCGCGTCGACGAGGTGGCGATCGCCGCCACCACCCAGATCGGGGACCAGGGCCTGACGATCGGCCGCACCGCCGCGCTGCTGGCGGGCCTGCCGAAATCGGTGCCCGGTTTCGCGCTGGACCGCATGTGCGCGGGCGCGATGACCGCGGTCACCACCACCGCGAGCGGGATCGGCTTCGGCGCCTACGACATCGCGATCGCCGGCGGCGTCGAGCACATGGGCCGCCACCCGATGGGCGAGGGCGTCGACCCGAACCCGCGCATCATCGCCGACAAGCTCGTCGACCCGACGGCGCTGGTGATGGGCCAGACCGCGGAGAACCTGCACGACCGGTTCCCGGCGATCACCAAGCAGCGCACCGACGCCTTCGCCGCGCGCAGCCAGGAGAAGTACGCCGAAGCGGTGAAGACCGGCAAGATCGGCCCCGAGCTGGTCCCGGTCGCCACCCGTTCGAAGGAACTGGGCTGGGGCCTCGCGACCGAAGACGAGCCGCCGCGCCCCGGCACCACGCTCGAGACACTCGCCGGGCTGAAGACGCCGTTCCGCCCGCACGGCCGGATCACCGCGGGCAACGCGGCCGGTCTCAACGACGGCGCCACCGCCGCGCTGCTCGCCGACGAGGACACCGCCCGCGAACTCGGCCTGCCGATCGGCATGCGGCTCGTCGGCTACTCCTTCGCCGGCGTCGAGCCGGAGGTCATGGGCATCGGCCCGGTGCCCGCCACCGAGAAGCTGTTCAAGCGCACCGGCCTGTCGATCGACGACATCGGCCTGTTCGAGATCAACGAGGCGTTCGCCGTCCAGGTCCTCGCCTTCCTCGACCACTTCGGCATCGCCGACGACGATCCGCGCGTCAACCAGTGGGGCGGCGCGATCGCCTGTGGTCACCCGCTCGCGTCGTCCGGTGTCCGGTTGATGACGCAGCTTTCGCGTCAGTTCGCCGAGCGCCCCGACGTGCGTTACGGCCTGACCACCATGTGCATCGGCATCGGCATGGGCGGCACCGTGATCTGGGAGAACCCGGCGTTCGAGGGGGCGAAGTAAATGACTTTCACCGCTGAGCAAGCGAAAGCCGCTTTCCCCGACGAGGTCGTCACCAACGCCGTCACGCGGTTGGTGAAGGTGCCCGGCCTGTCCAAGCCGGTCGCGCTGATCACGCTGGACAACGGGCACGACCACACCCGGCCGAACACCTTCGGCCCGCAGGGCCTGGTGAGCCTGAACGCCGCGATCGACACCGCCTTCGCCGCCGAACCCGCCGCGATCGCGGTCATCGGCAAACCGTTCATCTTCGCCGTCGGCGCCGACCTTTCCGGTGTCGAAGCGGTCGCGGATCCGGCGCTGGCGCGGGAGATCGCGCAGACCGGGCACGACGTCTTCCGCCGTCTCACCGAAACCGAGATCCCGACCTTCGGGTTCATCAACGGCGCGGTGATGGGCGGCGGGCTCGAACTCGCGCTCTCCTGCCACTACCGCACGCTTTCCGAGAACACCCCCGCGATCGCGTTCCCCGAGGTCTTCCTCGGCCTGTTCCCGGGCTGGGGCGGCACGCAGCTGCTGCCGAACCTGATCGGGCCGGACGCCGCGGTCACCGTGATCATCGAGAACGCGCTGGCACAGAACAAGATGCTGAAGGTCGCGCAGGCGGCGGAACTCGGCATCGTCGACGAGGTCTTCGGCTCGGCCGACTACCTGGAGCAGTCGCTGCTGTGGCTGGCGAAGGTCGTCAACGGCGAGATCACCCCAGCCCGCCGCGAGATCGACCGCGGCGCGGGCTGGGACGCCGCGATCGCCCGCGCCAAGGCCATTGTGGACGGACGCACGAAGGGCGCTTCCCCCGGCGCGACCAAGGCCGTCGAGCTGCTGGAGCTGGCCCGCGAGAACGACCTCGACCGCGGCTACGCGGCCGAGACCGACGGGCTCGCCGAACTGCTCATGGACGACACGCTGCGCGCCGGGCTGTACTCGTTCAACCTGGTCAACAAGCGCGCGAAGCGACCGGCCGGTGCGCCGGACAAGTCGCTGGCGCGCAAGGTGAACAAGGTCGGCATCGTCGGCGCGGGCCTGATGGCCAGCCAGATGGCGCTGCTGTTCGTCCGCCGTCTCAAGGTGCCCGTGGTGCTCACCGACGTCGACCAGGACCGGGTCGACAAGGGTGTGTCCTATGTGCACGGTGAGATCGACAAGCTGCTGGCCAAGAAGCGGGTTTCGCCGGACGGCGCGAACCGGCTGAAGGCGCTCGTCTCCGGCTCGCTCGACAAGTCCGCGTTCGCCGACGCCGACTTCGTGATCGAGGCGGTGTTCGAGGAGCTGGGCGTCAAGCAGCAGGTGTTCGCCGACCTGGAGCAGTACGTCTCCCCCGAGGCGATCCTGGCGACGAACACCTCGTCGCTGTCGATCACCGCGATGGCCTCGCGGCTCGAGCACCCGGAACGCGTGGTCGGGTTCCACTTCTTCAACCCGGTCGCGGTGATGCCGCTGCTGGAGATCGTCCGCGCGGAGAAGACCGACGACGCCGCGCTGGCCACCGCGTTCGCGCTCGGCAAGCAGCTCAAGAAGTCGAGCGTGCTGGTCAAGGACGCGTCCGCGTTCGTGGTCAACCGGCTGCTGCTGCGGTTCCTCGGCGAGGTGCTGGTGACCGTGGACGAGGGCACGCCGTTCCAGGTCGCCGACTCCGCGCTCGAACCGCTGGGCCTGCCGATGACGCCGCTGACGCTCATGCAGCTGGTCGGCCCGGCGATCGCCCTGCACGTCGGGGAAACCCTGCACGAGGCGTTCCCGGACCGGTTCACCGTCAGCGAGAACCTCGACCGCTTCGTCAAGGCGGGCAAGAAGGGCGTCTGGCAGTGGGACGACAAGGGCAACGCCACCGTCGATCCCGAGGTGGACGAGCTCTGGCAGCGGGGCGACTCGCCGTCGACGTCCGAGCAGGTGCGTGATCGCGCGCTGGCCGCGATCGCCGAGGAGATCCGGATCATGCTCGACGAGGGCGTGGTCGCCGAGGCGCAGGACATCGACCTGTGCCTGATCCTCGGCGCCGGCTGGCCGTTCTGGCTCGGCGGCATCACGCCGTACCTGGACCGGGCCGGGGTGTCCGAGAAGGTCAACGGCAAGCCGTTCCTGGCGCCGGGTGTGGCGAGCGTGCCGCTCTCCTGAGGTTCCACGAAGGGCCACCGTCGGCGATCTTTCGGTCGCCGACGGTGGCTTTTTGCGTTTTTCGTGAGTTTTGTGGCGACGTTCTGCGTTTTCCGGAACACTCGGCCTACGCCTGGTTCTCCAGGCACTGGGGAAAGAACTGAAAACTGGGAGGAAAGCCGATGAAGAAGATCGTCGTGCGCGTGGGCCTGGGGGCCGGCGCGGCGGTTCTGGGCTTGATGCTCGGAGCGGGTGTGGCGGGCGCTGACGACAGCGTCCGGATCACCGGCGACGAGACCGGAAGCGTCCGGATCACCGGAGTGGACAACCGCGACTTCGGGGTCACTCCGGCGAACCGGGACTTCTAGCCGGGAGGCCCGGCTCCCCTGCCATCCTCCGGGGAGCCGGGCTTTCGCACCACAGCGACGATCATCACACGGCGCCGGGCGTTGGCCGTCCGGACACCGCCCGTTCAGCGAGGCTCTCTAGCGTCCCGCCGGTGAACAGCGAAAAACCGGGCGTCGACCGCCGCGGATTCCTCAAGCGCGCGGGCCTCGTGTCCGCCGCGGCCGCGGGCGCGCCGCTCGCCGCCACCACCCCGGCGGAAGCCCTCGACCTGGACCTCGGCCTCGAGCTCGACCTCGGCAGGCTCTTCGGCCGGAACCGTTACCGGTGGCTGGTGGGCGATCACCACATCCACACGCAGTACTCGTACGACGCGATGTACACAGTGGACGGAATCGCCGGCGGCGCCCGGCGGCACGGGGCCGACTGGGCGGTGATCACCGATCACGGTCACGCCTCGCACGAGAAGTCGTCGGTGGAGCGCACGAACGCCGCGATCAGGGCGGCACAGCGCGAGCACCGCGATCTCCTGCTGTGGCAGGGCATGGAGTGGAACGTGCCGGGCGCCGAGCACGCGACACTGTTCTTCCAGGCGGGCGCGAACCAGGCCGCGAAGCTGCGAGAGTTCGAGCGCGCTTTCGACTGGCGGCTGACCGGGACCGAACCGGGCACCCCGGACAACGAGGCACTGGCGGTCAAGGCGATCCGCTGGCTCGCCACCGAAGAGCGGGCACGCCGGATCCACGCACCGGTGGTGGTGATCAACCATCCGCTGCGCAACGGCCGGGTCGCCCCGCACGAGATCCGGGCGCTGCGCGACGCCGCGCCCGGCATCGTCATCGGCATGGAAGGCGCGCCGGGAGCGCAGGCCGACGGCTTCCCGAAGCCGCTCGGGAGCGGCGGTGGAGCACGCGGCGGATACGGCAACTCCCCCGGTCCGAACTCGTGGCCGGGTTTCCCGGAGTCGGCCTACCGGACCTACGGCGGGTTCGACTGGAGCACCGCGACCGTCGGCGGGCTGTGGGATTCACTGCTGGCCGAGGGAAGGCCGTGGTGGATCACCAGCAACTCCGACTCGCACTACAACCGGGGCGACACCCTTGTCCGGCCCGGCGTTCCCGACGGCTACTACGACGAGCACGGCGGCTACCCGGACCCGATCGACACCGGCGTCCCGCAGACTCTGCCCCCGTACGCGGACTTCGCCCCCGCCGAATTCAGCCGGACCGTGGTCGGTGTGACGAGCCGGAGCCACGAAGGCGTACTGGAAGGCCTGCGCGCGGGACGCGTCTGGGTGGTTCACGGCGGGCTCGCGCAGGAGCTGGAATTCGGCGCGTACAGCGGGTGGAACTCGGCCACGATGGGCGGCAGGCTGCGGGTCCGGCGCGGGGACGACGTCACGGTCGTCGTCTCGGCGACGCTGGCGGCCCGGCCGAACGGCGGCGGCACGATCCCCCGGCTCGCGCGGCTGGACCTCGTCTCGGGGCCGGTCACCGGGCCTGCCACCGACCGTGACGCCCAGACGGCGCCGGGCACGAAGGTGGTGCGGTCGTTCGAACCGCGGTGGGCACCGGGGCGGCGGGTCGCGTTCCGGCACACCTTCCGCAACGTGCGCGAGCCGTTCTTCGTGCGGACGCGCGGGACGGACGGCAGGAAGCACGTGCCCGGCGGGATCGAGCCGAGCGCGGACGTGATCGGGCAGTCGAATCCGTTCGAAGACCTGTGGCTCTACGGGAATCCGATCTTCGTCGACGTCCGGTAGGCGTAGGGTTCCGCCATGCTTTCCCTGAGCAGGCGACTGCTCGTGCGTTCACTCATGGCCGCCCTCCGGTTCCTGCTCGGTCTTCCGGAACCTCTGCTGCGGCTGGTCGCCGGCCGTCCCGTCCGCCTGGACGGGCAACGGCTGGCGACCAGTTCGCAGGTGCTGATCAAAATGTCCAGATTGGCGCCGTTCGACTACCCGCACCGCAACGGGAGCGTCGCAAAGGCACGCGCGGAGCTGAACCAGGCGGGGGAATTGGCGGGCGCGGGGATCGGCGGGGACATCCGCAGCGCGGACCACTCGTTCACCGGCCCCGCCGGGCCGGTGCGGATGCGGATCTATGAGCAGGAGGGGGCCGCTTCGCCGAGTCCGGCGCTGATGTTCTTCCACGGCGGCGGATTCGTGCTCGGCGGGATCGAAACGCACGAAGGCGCCTGCCGCTATCTCGCCGAGGAAGCCGGGATACGCGTGGTCTCGGTGGACTACCGGCTGGCTCCGGAACACCCGTTCCCCGCCGCCGTCGAGGACGGCCTCGCCGCCTTCTCCCACGTGCACGCGAACGCCGTCCACTACGGCCTCGACCCGGCGCGGATCGCGGTCGGCGGGGACAGTTCCGGCGGCAACCTCGCCGCCGTCGTCGCGCACGCGGGCGCCCGCGGCGAAATCGCGCGGCCCGCGTTCAGCCTCCTGCTCAACCCGGTGACCGACGCGTTCGGCACCCATCCGTCGCATGAGCTGTTCGGACTCGGTTTCCGGCTGGACACCGAGGAACGCGCTTGGTACCGCGACCGTTACCTCTCGGACGCGACGCTCTACCGCGACCCGCGCGCTTCGGTGCTGTACGACGACGTCGCGGGCCTGCCGCCGACCTACATCGCGACGTCGGGCTTCGACCCGCTGCGCGACGAAGGCGAGGCCTACGCTCGGAAACTGGCCGAGGCCGGGGTCCCGGTGATCCACCGGCGGCATCCCGGGCAGCTGCACGGGTTCGCCAGCAGGGTGGGAGTCGACCCGTCGGCACGGCAGGCACTACTGCACGCGGCAGGCGTGCTTCGGGCGGGCCTGGCGCTGGCAGATCGCAACTAGAGGCCTGCTTGCGGGGCTACGCGCCCAGCTTGTCCGGGTCCGGTCCCAGCCGCTTGCCCTGCTCCAGCGTCGCGATCGCGGCGCCGTCGTGCGCGTCGAGCGCGAAGTCGAAGACGTCCATGTTCGCCTTGATCCGTTCCGGCGTGACGGATTTCGGGATCACCAGATGGTTCATCTCGATGTGCCAGCGCAGGACGACCTGCGCTGGCGTCTTGCCGTGTTTCTCCGCGATCGTGGTGATCTTCTCGTCGGCGAGCAGGTCGCCGCCGCGCGCCAGCGGACCCCACGCCTCGGTGACGATCTCGTGCTTCTCGTGGAAGTTCCGGAGCAACGGCTGCTGCAGCCACGGGTGGCACTCGATCTGGTTCACCGCGGGGACGGTCCCGGTCTCCTCGATCAGCCGTTCCAGATGCGGGATCTGGAAGTTCGAGACGCCGATCGCCTTCGCCCGGCCGTCGGAGGCGATCTTTTCCAGCGCCCGCCACGTTTCCACGTACTTGTCCTGTGACGGCAGCGGCCAGTGGATCAGGTACAGGTCGACATACTCGAGTCCGAGTTCGCTCAAACTGGTGTCGAAAGCGCGCAGAGCGGCGTCATGGCCGTGTTCGGTGTTCCACAGTTTCGTGGTGACGAACAGTTCCTCGCGCGGCAGCCCGCTGGTGCGGACGGCCTCGCCGACACCGCGTTCGTTGGCGTACAGGGTCGCCGTGTCGATGGCGCGGTAACCCGCCTCGATGGCGGTGCGGACCGCGCCCTCGACCTCGTCGTCGCCGATCTTGTACACCCCGAACCCGAGCTGGGGAAGGGACGTTCCGTTGTTCAGCCTGATGCTGGGGACCATCCTCGAACCGTAACCCCCGCGACCGGTCAGGGCAGGGCGGGCAGGTGGACGGTCACCGAAAGACCGCCGCCCACAACGGGTTCCGCGGCCACCATGCCCCCGTGGGCCTGGACGGCGGCCCGCACGATCGAGAGTCCCAGCCCGGCACCGGTGCGGGCGGTCCTGGCGATGCCGGCGCGGCGGAACGGTTCGAACAGTTCGGGGACCGTGGCCGGGTCGAGCAGACCACCGGACGACCGCACCCGCAGCACCGACCACTGTGGACCGGCCTGCGTGACGACGTCCAGCCAGCCGCCCTCGACGTTGTGCCGTACGGCGTTCTCCAGCAGGTTGCCCGCGATCCGTTCCAGCAGTGCCGGATCGCCGAACGTCGGCGCGCCCGGCGTCGCGAATTCGGTGCGGATACCGCGTTTCTCCGCTTCCGCCCGCACCGCGCGCCAGGCGCTCCCGACGATCACCGCGAGATCGACCGGTTCCCTGGCCACCAGTCCGGCGCCGTCCGTGCGCGCGAGCAGCAGCAGCGAACCGACCAGCCGCTCGGCCCGTTCGGTCGCGTCGCGGACCACGCCCGCCATCCGCCGCAGTTCGGCCTCGTCGGCTTGCTCGTCGGCCAGGGTGACGTCGAGTTCGGTGCGGATGACCGCGAGCGGTGTCCGCAGCTCGTGACTGGCGTTCGCGACGAAATGCCGCTGCGCGTCGAACGCGGCCTGAAGCCTGTCGAGCATGTCGTCGAAGGTCTCGGCCAGTTCGGCGAGTTCGTCCTTGGTGCGGACCTCACCGATCCGCTCCCCCATCGATTCGATCGACAGCCGTCGCGCCGTACCGGTGATCTCCCGCAGCGGCTGCAGGACCCGCGCGGTGAACGTCCACGCGAGGATCCCCGCCGCCAGCACGACGAAACAGAACGCGACCGCGCCGAACAGCAGCACCCGGTTCCGGGCGTACACCCGCAAATGCTCGGTGACGGCGGAAGCGTCGACGTCCACCCCGTCGACCCGCACCGTGGTGCCCGGCGGCAACTGCGGAACGGCGGAAACCGCGTCGCCGACCAGATTCCAGGTCAGCCAGAGCAACAGGAGGCTGACCAGTGCCACCAGCCCGGTCGCGAGCAGCGTGACCCGCGCGCGCAGGCTGCGGGCGTTCACCCTCGTGCGGTCCCCTGCTCCGGCACCCGGTAGCCGGAGCCGACGACGGTCTCGATGATCCCCGGCTCGCCCAGCTTCTTCCGCAACGTCATCACGGTGACCCGGACGGTGGTGGTGAACGGGTCGGCGTTCTCGTCCCACACGCGTTCGAGCAGTTCCTCACTGCTGACCACCGAACCGGCGGCCGACAGGAGCACCTCCAGCACGCCGAACTCCTTGCGGGTCAGCTCGACCGGACCGCTCGCGCGGCGGACGGTCCGCCTCGCGGGATCCAGTTCGACGTCGCCCGAAGTCAGCAGCGGCGGCGCGGCCGGGGTCGCGCGGCGGCCCAGTGCCCGCACCCGCGCGACGAGTTCGGGGAAGGCGAACGGCTTGGCGAGGTAGTCGTCGGCGCCGAGGGAAAGGCCGTCCACGCGATCCGAAACGGAACTGCTCGCGGTGAGCATCAGCACGCGGGTCAGCTCCCCGGACGCGACGATCTCGCGGCACAGGTCGTCACCGGACATCCCGGGCAGGTCGCGGTCGAGCAACACGACGTCGTACCGGGTGACGGCGGCCTTCTCGTGCCCGTCGTCACCGGTGAGCGCGATGTCCACCGCCATGCCCTCGCGCCGCAGGCCGCGTGCGATCGCGTCGGCGAGGGGTTCTTCGTCTTCGACTACCAGAATCCGCACGACCCTACGTTGCCACACATTCCTGAGAGTGACCTTATCGGTCTGTCGCGCGCTGACGAAAACATTCCGCAGGGCGCAGACCACAGAGGACCCACTTCACAGTGAAGGCGCCCTGCAAAATGTTTCCGTGGGCCTCCGGCCAAAAGAAGGCGCGCGACGGTGAAGTCTCCGTCGGGCGTAGAACGCCCTTGGGGAGACCGTGGACTTGCGTTCACCGTCACTCACTTACCGCTGGTCCAGCGCAAGGCGAACCACAGCCGCATCCGGATCTCCGGATCCGCCAGGTCCACTTCCAGCGCCCGTTCGATCTGCCCGATCCGGTGCCGGACGCTGTTGCGGTGCACGCCGAGTTCGGCGGCCGTCCGGTCCCAGCCGCCGTGGTGCGCGAGCCAGGTCCGCAGCGTCTCGACGAGTTCGCGGTCGCCTTTCCGGTCGAGTTCGCGCAGCGGCGCCAGCGCTTGGGCGGCGAACCCGGTCGCCGCGTCCGGCGCGATCAGCGCGTCCAGCCCGGCCCCCGCCACTTCCGCCACCACGGGCCGCCCCAGCGCGCGGGCGCGGGTCAGCAGCAACTCCACCTCGGTGGCCGCGTCGGGGAGCCGATCGGGCGGGACGGGTGAGCTCACCACCGCGAGCCAGCCGTCGGCGCGAAGCCTGTCGAGGTCGCCGATCTCCGGTGCCTCGCCGACGATCGCGTCGAACCGCGGCCCCGGCGACAGTCGCACGAGCGGAGTGTCGAGCCGGGCGCGCAGCCAGTCGTAGCGCGCGGCGGCCTCGGCGGGGCCACGGCGGTAGGCGATCCCGGCGACCAGGCGGCGTTCGTCCCCGCCCGCCACGCCGGTCTCCCCCAGCAGCAACGCGGTGGCGGTGGCGCCCAGCCCGGCCGCGTCCGAACCCGCGCGGCCCGCCAGCCCGAGCAGCGCCGCCCCGACCGACAGGATCGCGCGGTCCGCGCCGTCGAACCGCGCGATCCGGCCGACCACGACCAGATGCGACGCCGTCGCCTGCGGGTACACCGGTTGCGCGACGACGTGCGTGCCGTCGGCCAGTTCCGTCGTCGCGCTGCGGATCCCCCGGCCCGCCCGCAGCGTGGCGACCAGTTCCCGGACCTCGTCGGGCAGTGGCGACGGCGCGCCGTGGTCGGCGGCGAGGACGTCGCCGACGCCGACCAGCGCCACCCACGCCCGCAACCGTCCGGCCAGCGCGCCCGCCAGTTCGCCGAGCCCATCACCGGCCGCCCTGGTCAATGCCTCGCGCGCGACCGCGATCCGCCGTTGTTCGCGCTGCCCGGCCTCGGCTAGCGCGACCGACACCGCCCGGCTGATCGCCAGGAACGGCGTCCGCGGCTGGACGACCAGCAGGGGCAGGCCGTACCGGACACAGGCCGCCCGCAGCGACGGCGGCAACGTCTCGTAGGCGCCGGGGGTCAGCCCGAACCCCAGCGCGGAGATCCCGCTGTCGGCCAGCCGCCGGACGTAGCGGTCGACCTCCGGCGGCTCCGGCGGCAGGTTCACCCCGGCGGTGAGCAGCAGTTCCGCCCCGAGCAGGTACGGCGCGGGGTCCCGCAGCTCGCTGACGTGCGCCCAGCGCACCGGGGCGTCGAGCGCGCCCGGCCGCACCGTCTCCACGACCGGGTCGAGTGCCAGTTCCGGGTTGCCGACCACGGCCCGTAACGGGACATTCACATCCGAGTCGAGCGGATCGTGGGTTTGGGTCATTCCATCCTCATTTCACGGCAACCTTGGACGGATCATCCCATGTCGTTCAAGGTGCGAACGAACCTACGGTGACCCGAACGAAGCGAACAGCCCCAAGTCAAGGAGGACACCGTGGCCGGTGATTACGCGGTGATCGCGCTCTACATAGCGGGCATGATCGGGGTCGGCTGGTTCGGGCTGAGGCTCGCCAAGACCAAATCCGACTATCTGGTCGCGGGCCGTCGCCTCGGCTGGTTCATGTACTCGGGCACGATGTCCGCGGTCGTCCTCGGCGGCGCTTCGACGGTCGGCGGGGTGAAGCTCGGCTACACCTACGGCATCTCCGGCGCCTGGCTCGTCATCGCGATCGGCGTCGGCATCCTGGTCCTGCACACGCTGTTCGCGCGACGGCTGGTGAAACTGCGCGTCTACACCGTCGGCGAGATGCTCGACCTGCGCTACGGCGGCTCCACCAGCGCCATTTCCGGCGTCGTCATGTGGGGCTACACGCTGATGCTGACCGTCACCTCGACGCTGGCGTTCGCCACCATCTTCAAGGTCCTCTTCAACGTCCCGAGCTGGGTCGGCATCGCCATCGGCGGGTCGATCGTGGTGCTCTACTCGGTGCTCGGCGGCATGTGGTCGATCACGCTGACCGACATCGTCCAGTTCGTCATCAAGACCATCGGCATCCTGTTCATCCTGCTGCCGGTCTCGATCGTCTCGGCGGGCGGTTTCGACGGGATGGCCGCACGGCTGGACGAGAGCTACTTCGAGCTGACCGCCATCGGCGGCGACACGATCTTCACCTACTTCCTCATCTACAGCTTCGGGCTGCTGATCGGCCAGGACATCTGGCAGCGCGTGTTCACCGCGAGGACCCCGGGCATCGCCACCGGCGGCGGCGTCATCTCCGGCGTCTACTGCCTGGTCTACGGCCTCGCCGGCGCGCTGATCGGCACCGCGGCCAAGACGCTCTACCCGACGCTGGCCAGCGCGCAGGACGCGTTCGCGACCATCGTCGAGGAGCAGCTGCCCGCCGGGATCCGCGGTCTGGTGCTCGCGGCGGCGCTGTCGGCGATGATGTCGACCGCGAGCGGCGCGCTCATCGCCTGCTCGACGGTCAGCACCTCGGATCTGCTTTCCAAGCTGGGTCTCAAGAAGGCCGTCGACGAAGTCCGCAGGAACCGGGTCACCACGCTGATCCTCGGTATCGTCGCGATCGGCATCGCGATGGTCGTGGACGACGTCGTCAACGCGCTGACCATCGCCTACGACATCCTCGTCGGCGGCCTGCTGGTCGCGATCATCGGCGGGCTGGCGTGGAAGCGCGGCACGCGCCAGGGCGCGCTCGCGTCGATGGTCGTCGGCACCGTCGTGGTCATCACGTTCATGTTCGTCGACGGCGTCGAGGCCAACAGCCCGATCTACTGGGGGCTCGGCTCCAGCCTCGCGGTGTACCTGCTGGTCAGCTTCTTCACCCCGCGGACCTCGGACGAGATCCTCACCGTGTGGACCCGCCGCCTGAACGGCAGCGCGGTCGCCGAAGAAGAAGAGGCGAAACTCGCCGCTTCGAAATCCTGAAAACCCAAAGGAGAAACAGTGGCTGAGCAGAGCCCGATCGGACCCGTCGACTCGTCGAGGGTGCCCCGGTTCGCCGGTTTCGCGACCTTCGCGAGGCTGCCGCGGATCGATCAGGTCGAGCACGCCGACGTCGCCGTCGTCGGGGTGCCGTTCGACGCCGGGGTGTCCTACCGTCCCGGCGCGCGGTTCGGCCCCTCCGCGCTCCGTGAGGCCAGCAGGCTCCTTCGCCCGTACCACCCGGAACTCGACGTCTCCCCGTTCGCCGAGAAGCAGGTGGTCGACGCCGGTGACATCGCACTCAACCCGTTCAACATCGGGGAGGCGATCGAGACCCTGCAGCAGGAGGCGGAGGCGCTGACCGCGGGCGGGACGCGGCTGGTGACCGTCGGCGGCGACCACACGATCGCGCTGCCGCTGCTGCGTGCGGCGGCGAAGAAGCACGGACCGGTGGCGCTGCTGCACTTCGACGCGCACCTCGACACCTGGGACACCTACTTCGGCGAGCCGTACACCCACGGCACCCCGTTCCGGCGGGCGTCCGAGGAAGGCCTCCTCGACACCGAAGCGCTGTCCCACGTCGGCACGCGCGGCCCGC
This sequence comes from Amycolatopsis sp. lyj-84, assembly GCF_046549075.1. Lineage (NCBI taxonomy): Bacteria > Bacillati > Actinomycetota > Actinomycetes > Pseudonocardiales > Pseudonocardiaceae > Amycolatopsis > Amycolatopsis sp. lyj-84. The sequence continues at coordinate 167,838 of NZ_JAJPWO010000001.1, read as the reverse complement.
TGTACGGCAAGCGGGATCTGGAAGAGGACCGCCGCCTCGGATTCGGCATCGTCACCTCCGGCGACGTCATGCGCCGCGGGGTCGCCGAGACCGTCGACGCGCTGCGCCAGCGCATCGGCGGCCGCCCGCTCTACATCTCGGTCGACATCGACGTGCTCGACCCCGCGCACGCGCCGGGCACCGGCACCCCCGAGGCGGGCGGGATGACCAGCCGTGAACTGCTGGAGATCCTGCGCGGGCTGCGCGACTGCAACCTCGTCGGAGCGGATGTCGTCGAGCTGGCCCCGGCTTACGATCATGCCGAGATCACCGCCATCGCGGCTTCCCATGTCGCCTACGACCTGGTGAGCCTGCTCAGTTTGGGGAAGGGCGAATGACCAGCACTGAACGGATAGGCGGCGACGTAGTCGTCGAAACCCTCCGCGCGCTCGGCGCGGACACCGTGTTCGGCCTGCCGGGCCAGCACGCGCTCGGCCTGTTCGAGGCGCTGCGGCGCAGTTCCGAACTCCGCGTGATCAGCTCGCGGGTGGAGAACAACCTGGCGTTCGCGGCCGACGGGCACGCCCGTGCCCGGCTCGCGGCGGACCCCGAGGGCCCGGTCCCGGTGACCCCGATGATCGTGTCGACCGGTCCCGGCGCGCTGCTGACTTTGGCTTCACTGCAGGAATCCCGGGCCGCGTCCGTGCCGGTGCTCGGCATCTCCAGTCAGATCCCGGTCGCCGGGCTCGGCGGCGGGCGGCACGGCTACCTGCACGAACTGCCCGACCAGCAGGCCAGCTTCCGCGACGTGGTGAAGTCGGTCCACGTCGTGCGGACCGTCAGCCAGATCCCGACGGCACTGCGCGAAGCCTGGGAGTCGGCGGCGACAGCGCCGTATGGCCCGGTGTGGGTCGAGATCCCGCAGGACATCCTGCTGGCGCCGACGGACCTGCCGCGGATCACTTCGGTGACGGCGAATCCGGCGCCGCTCGCGCCGTTGCCGGAACTGCTCAACGAAGCCGCGAATCTCCTTGGCGCGGCGAAGAAGCCGGTGATCCTCGCCGGTGGTGGCGCCCTGCGCTCGGGCGCGCACGCGGAGCTGAAGGCGCTCGCGGAGGCCTTGCGCGCGCCGGTGCTGTCGACGTTCGGCGGCAAGGGCGTCTTCGGCTGGGACCACGAGCTTTCCGGGCAGTCGTGGCTCGAGGACTGGCACAGCACCGAGTTCCTGTCGGACGCGGATGTACTGCTGGTGCTGGGTTCCGGGCTCGGCGAGCTGTCCAGCAACTACCGCGAGTTCGCCCCGCGTGGCCGGATGATCCAGGTCGAGGCCGATCTCGGGAAACTGGAGTCGAACTATCCGGCGCTGGGCATCCACGCCGACGTCCGCCTCGCCCTGCAAGGACTTCTGGAGCAGATTCCGTTCCACCAGAGCGACGGTGTCGCCGAAAAGGCGGTCTCGGAGCTGCTGGGCAAGGTACGCGAACGGCTCGACGGCCAGCCGCTCGAGACCGAGCGCAAGCTGATCGACGACATCCGCGCGGCGGTGCCCGAGGGCACGCAGACGTTCTGGGACATGACGATCGCGGCCTACTGGGCCTGGTCTGCGTGGAACCCCGAGGGCGCGCCGATCCACACCGCGCAGGGCGCGGGCGGGCTCGGCTACGGCCTGCCCGGCGCGCTCGGCGGCGCGGCCGCCACCGGCGGTCCGGTGCTCGCGGTGTCCGGTGACGGCGGCGCGATGTACGGCGTGGCGGAGCTGGCCACCGCGGTCCAGCACCAACTGGACGTCACGTGGCTCGTCGTCGACGACGGCGGGTACGGCATCCTGCGCGAATACCTGACCGGCGCCTTCGGCCAGTCCACCGCCACCGAACTCGCGCGACCCGATTTCGCCGCGCTGGCGAAGTCTTTCGGCGTCCCCGCCACCGTGTCCTCTTTGGACACCATCGGGAAGGACCTGGCCGACGCGCTGGGCACGCCCGGCCCGTCGGTGGTCGTCCTCCCCGCCCTGCTGAAGATGTTCGAGCCGACCCACCTGGAGAAGAAATGACTCAGGTCCTGAATTTCGTCGACGGCGCCGAGGTACCGGCGGCGGGCTCGCGGACCCTCGATCTGGTGGACCCCGCCACCGGCGAGGTCTTCGGCACCAGCGTGCTGTCCGAGCAGTCCGATGTGGACGCGGCGCTGGCCGCCGCCGAACGAGCTTTCAAGGTGTGGCGCAAGAGCACACCCGCCCAGCGTCAGCTCGCGCTGCTGAAGATCGCCGACGCGGTGGAGGCACGCGCGGAGGAGTTCGCCGAGCTCGAAATCCGCGAGACCGGCAAGATCCGGGCCGTCGTGCTGGAGGAGGAGATCCCGGAGTGCGTCAGCGCGCTGCGGTTCTTCGCCGGTGCGGCACGGCAGCTCGAAGGCACCGCGTCCGGCGAGTACCTGCCGGGGCACTCCTCGGCGATCCGCCGTGAACCGGTCGGCGTCTGCGCGCAGATCGCGCCGTGGAACTACCCGCTGATGATGGGGGTCTGGAAGATCGCCCCGGCGCTGGCGGCGGGCAACACCGTCGTGCTGAAGCCCGCGGAGACCACGCCGTCGACGGCCGTGCTGCTGGCGAAGGTCGCGGCGGAGTTCCTGCCCCAGGGTGCCTTCAACGTGCTGTGCGGCGACCGTGACACCGGCCGCGCGCTGGTGAAGCACCCGATCACCGAACTGGTGTCGATCACCGGGTCGACCCGCGCCGGCATCGACGTCGCCACCGTCGCGGCGGCCGACCTCAAGCGCACGCACCTGGAGCTCGGCGGGAACGCGCCGCTGCTGGTGTTCGGCGACGTGAACCTCGCCGAGGCGGCGGAGGGCATCGTCGGCGCGGCGTTCTACAACGCCGGGCAGGACTGCACCGCGGGCAGCCGGGTGCTGGTGGACGCGGCGATCCACGACGAGTTCGTCGCGGAGCTGACCAAGGCCGCCGCCGCGCAGGCACCCGGCCGGGACTTCGGCCCGCTCAACAGCGAGGCGCAGTTCGGCCGGGTTCGCGGCCTCGTCGAGCGGCTTCCCGCCCACGCCCGCGTGGAGACCGGTGGCTCGCCCGCCGGTGACCGAGGTTTCTTCTTCTCCCCCACCGTGATCTCCGGCTTGAAGCAGGACGACGAGATCGTGCAGGAGGAGGTCTTCGGCCCGGTCATCACCGTCCAGTCCTTTGTGGACGAGGACGAGGCGGTGCGGCTGGCCAACGGCGTCCCGTACGGGCTGGCGTCGTCGATCTGGACCCACGACCTGTCACGCGCGACCCGCGTCTCGGGCGAACTCGACTTCGGCTGCGTCTGGGTCAACACCCACGGGCCGCTGGTCTCGGAAATGCCCCATGGCGGCTTCGGGCACTCGGGCCACGGAAAGGACCTCTCGTCCTACTCCTTCGCCGAGTACACCCGCGTCAAGCACGTCATGACCCGCTTCGCCTGAAGCTGTACCCGGAGGTCCCTATGGGTGACAAGGTCACCGAAGTCGAGCAGCACGGCATCGCGCCGATCCCGCCGGAGGAACAGACGTCGCGGCCTCGCGACCTGTTCCGGATGGCGTTCGGTGGCGCGAACACCTTCGCCACCATCATCCTCGGGACGCTCCCGATCGCCTTCGGCCTGAGCTTCTGGGCGGCGGTGGCGGCCACGGTCGCCGGGGTGGTCGTCGGCGCGCTGGTGCTCTCGCCGATGTCGTTGTTCGGCCCGCTCACCCGGACCAACAACGCGGTCTCCTCCGGCGCGCACTTCGGCGTCGTCGGCCGTTGTGTCGGCTCCTTCCTCTCCCTGCTGACGGCGATCACCTTCTTCGCCATCTCGGTCTGGGTGAGCGGCGACGCCGTCGCCGGTGCGGCACAACGGCTTTTCGGCTTCGACGGCGGCGAAGTGCTGCGCGGCGTCGCGTACGGCGTCATCGCGATCGCCACGCTGGTGGTGTGCATCTACGGCTACCGGTTCATGCTGCTGGTGAACCGGGTCGCGGTCACCCTGGGCACGGCGATCATGCTGCTCGGGATCGTGGCCTACGGCGGCACGTTCGACCCGGGGTTCGCCGGCACCGGCACCTACGCGCTCGGGGACTTCTGGCCGACCTGGATCCTGGCCGCGCTCACCACGATGGCGAACCCGATCTCGTTCGGCGCCTTCCTCGGCGACTGGACGCGCTACATCCCCGCGCGCCACAGCCGCCGTTCCCTGCTGGCCGCGCCGTTCCTGGCGCAGGTGGCGACCTTGCTGCCGTTCGGGTTCGGCATCGCCACCGCGACCCTGGTCGCGGATCCGGCCGACTACATCACCGGCCTGACCGCGATTTCCCCGCTCTGGTACGCGATCCCGCTGATCGTGGTCGCGCTGATCGGCGGGCTGTCCACCGGCACGACGTCGCTCTACGGAACCGGCCTCGACTTCAGCTCGATCTTCGTGAAGCTGAGCCGGGTCCAGGCGACGTTGCTGATCGGCTCGCTCAGCGTCGTGTTCATCTTCGTCGGCAATTTCGTGCTGGACATGGTCTCCAGCATCAACGCCTTCGCCACGCTGATCGTGCTGTGCACGTCGCCGTGGATGGTGATCATGATGATCGGTTTCTTGCTGCGGCGCGGGTTCTACGACCCGGACGACCTCCAGGTGTTCAACCAGGGCCGCAAGGGCGGGCGCTACTGGTTCACCCGCGGCGTGAACTGGCGTGCGATGGCCGCGTGGATCCCGGCGACGACGCTGGGCCTGCTGACCGCCAACACCCCGATGATCGCCGGGCCGTTCAAGGACATCGCGGGCGGCGTGGACGTCAGCATGGTGGTGACGCTCTGCACGGCGGCGATCGCGTATCCCGTGCTGGTCAAGCTCTTCCCCGAGCCGCCGGAGGTCTACTCGTACGCGGAGCCCGTCACGGAACCGGCTGTCGCGGTCTAGGCGAAGCGGCGCAGCACGCCGAGGAACAACGCGTCGAAGGCACGGTCCGGGAGCACCCGGCGCACGAACAGGATCGGCTTCGCCCCGAGTCCCGCGGCGTAGCGGGTCTTCGGGCGCCGGGCCTGGACCGCCTTCAGGATGACGTCGGCGATCACCTTCGGATGGGAGCCGCGCGCGGCCTGGCCGAAGAACTTCGCCAGTGCCTTGGCCTGCGGCGCGTAGGCGGTGTCGCCCGAGGTCTTGAGCAGGTTCTCGACCGCGATGCCGCCCCATTCGGTCTTGATGGCGCCGGGTTCGATCACCACGACGTCGATGCCGAACGGCTTGAGTTCCAGCCGCAGGGAATCGCTCAGGCCTTCGACGGCGAACTTCGTCGAGTGGTACCAGCCGCCGAGCGGTTCGTAGATCTTGCCGCCGATCGACGAGATGTTCACGATCTTCCCCGAGCCCTGGGCCCGCATATGCGGCGTGGTCAGCTGGACGAGCCGCGCGAGGCCGAAGAGGTTGACCTCGAACTGGTACTTCCCCTCCGAGAGCGGCACGTCTTCGAAGGCGCCGTACGAGCCGTAGCCCGCGTTGTTGACCAGGACGTCGATGCGGCCGGTCTCGTCGATGATCCGCTCGACGCCCGCGACCATCGACGCGTCGTCGGTGACGTCCATCGCGAGGATCTTGATCCCGCGTTCGGCGAGCCCCGCCATCCGCTCGACGCGCCGCGCGGCGCCGTAGACCGTGTAGCCCGCTTCCTGCAGCGCGAGGGCGGTGGCTTCGCCGATGCCCGCGGAAGCGCCCGTAACCAGTGCGACCTTCATGTCGATCTCCTTAACTAACCGGTTGGTTGCTAACTCAGGTTGCCACGGGACCGGACTGGCTGTCAACCAACCAGTTAGTTAGACTGGGTCACATGGTCAGGGACAAGGAAGCGACCAAGCGGAAGCTGCTGGACGCGGCGACGACCGAGTTCGCGACGTACGGCATCGCGGGCGCCCGGGTGGATCGCATCGCGAAGAACGCCGGCGCCAACAAGGCGCTGATCTACGCCTATTTCTGCAGCAAGGAATACCTTTTCGAGGTGGTCGTGCAGGAGCAGGTGGACCTCGCGATCAAGTCGGTCCCGATCACTCCCGACGATCTGCCCGGCTACGCGGGACGGCTGTTCGACCGGTATCTGGAGCACCCCGAAGTCCTGCGGCTCATGGGCTGGCTCCGGCTGGAGCAGGGCTTCGACGCGGCGCCGGAGGCCGAAGTCCGGGCGCACGCGGACAAGGTCGCCGCGATCCGGGAAGCCCAGCGCGCCGGATCCGTGCCGGACCACTTCGACGCCGAGGAACTGCTGAGCCTCGTCGTGCACCTGTCGATCCTGGGTTTCTCCTCCCCCGCCGCGACGCGTGACCTCGTCGTCCGGTCGGTCGCCCGGATCACGGGAACCTGACCGGGTTTTCGCGCGACCACTGGGTACACACCTGGGAGGTCGTCTTGCAGCGTCGAACTTTTCTGCGTGCTTCAGCCTTGTCCGCCGGCGTCGCCGCCGGGGTCACCGTGCCCGCCGCCACGGCGGCGTCACCTTTGCGCGTTCAAATCCTGATGTTCGACGGCGTGGAGGAACAGGACTTCATCGCGCCCGTCGAAGTACTCGGGCTGGCCGGGAAACTCACCGGCGGCGCTCTCCAGTCCTCGTGGTGCCGGGCGGCGGCTACAAGGACCGGAACGGTCCGGGCGCGCACCGGCTCAACGCCGATCAGAGTTTCCTGCGTCGCCTGAAGGCTTCGCGGGCGCTTCCGGTCGGGATCTGCACCGGCACGATGGTGCTGTCCGCGGCGGCACTGTCTGGCGGGCCTAGCGCGTGACATGAAAGGCCCGTTACTTGCAAAATTTGCAAGTAACGGGCCTTTCATAGCGCTTGTCAGCGGTGCGTGTCCTCCGGCGCAGGCGTCCGGCTCGCCAGGTTCGCGGACCATTCGGTGACCCGCCGCGCGACGTCCTGCGCGGTGAGCCCGACGCGGGCCAGCACCTCCTCGCGCGAGCCGTGGTCGTGGAACACCTGCGGCACGGCCAGATCCCGCAGCGGCACGTCGCATTCCGCGTCGCGGAACAGCGCGGCCAGCGCGGAACCGAAACCACCGTGACGGCCGCTGTCCTCGACGCTCACGACGAGCTTGTGCTGCTCGGCCAGCGCCACCAGTTCGGCGGGCGCCGGGACGACCCAGCGCGGGTCCACCACGGTCACGCCGATGCCCTGGTCGGCCAGCCTGTCCGCGGCCGCGAGCCCGAGCATCGCGAACGCGCCCACCGCGACCAGCAGGACGTCGGCGTCGCCGGACGGCTTGCGCAGCACGTCCACCACCCCGACGCGTTCGACGGCGGGAACGGAGTCGATCACGCCGCCCTTGGAGAACCGCAGCGCCGTCGGCCCGTCCTCGACGGCGACGGCCTCGCGCAGCTCCTCGCGCAGCGTCCCGGCGTCACGCGGCGCGGCGACCCGCATGCCCGGCACCATGCCCAGCAGCGAGAGGTCCCACATGCCGTGGTGACTCGGCCCGTCCGGCCCGGTGATCCCGGCGCGGTCCAGCACCAGCGTCACCGGCTGGCGGTGCAGCGCGACGTCCATCAGGACCTGGTCGAACGCGCGGTTCAAGAAGGTCGAGTAGACCGCGACGACGGGGTGCTTGCCGCCCATCGCGAGACCGGCGGCCGAGGTCACCGCGTGCTGCTCGGCGATGCCGACGTCGTACCAGCGGTCCGGGTACGCCTCGGCGAACTTGTGCAGCCCGGTCGAGCGCAGCATCGCCGCGGTGATCGCGACGACGTCCTCGCGGTCGGCGCCGATCTTGACCAGTTCGTCGGCGAAGACGCCGGTCCAGCTCGGCCCCTTGACCGGCGGCAGGCCGGTTTCCGGGTCGATCGGGTCGGTCTGGTGCATCTGGTCGGCCTGGTTGGTGACCGCGGGCTCGTAGCCGTGACCCTTCTCGGTGACCACGTGCACGATGACCGCGCCGCCGAAGTCGCGGGCGCTCTGGAACGCCTTCTCCAGCGCGCCGAGGTCGTGCCCGTCGACCGGCCCGAGGTACTTGAGGCCGAGGTCGGAGAACATCATCTGCGGGCTCAGCGCGTCCTTGAGCCCCGCCTTCGCCGCGTGCAGCGCCGCGTAGATCGGCTTGCCGACGATGGGCGTGTGCCGCAGCAGTTCCTTGCCACGGTCCAGTACGCGCTCGTAGCCCGGCTTGAGCCGCAGCGACGCCAAGTGATCCGCGACGCCACCGATGGTCGGCGAGTACGAGCGGCCGTTGTCGTTGATGACGATGACGACCGGTCGCCGCGGGTTCGCGGCGATGTTGTTGAGCGCCTCCCAGCACATGCCGCCGGTCAGCGCGCCGTCGCCGACGACCGCGATCGCGTGCCTGCCGCCACCGCCGAGTTCGAACGCCTTCGCCAGGCCGTCCACATAGGACAGAGCGGTCGAGGCGTGGCTGTTCTCGACGAGGTCGTGCTCGCTCTCGCAGCGCGCCGGGTAGCCGGTGAGGCCGCCGAGCTGGCGCAGCTTGCCGAAGCCGTCGTGCCTGCCGGTGACGATCTTGTGCACGTAGGCCTGGTGACCCACGTCCCACACGATGGCGTCGTTCGGCGAGTCGAAGACCCGGTGCAACGCCATCGTCAGCTCGACCACACCCAGGTTCGGGCCGAGGTGACCACCGGCGAGCCGCACCTTCTCGACCAGGAAGTCGCGGATCTCCGCGGCCAGCTCGCCGAGCTGTTCCTGGTCCATCCGCTTCAAGTCGGCCGGTCCGTGCACGGACTCGAGCAACGTCACTCTCCCACCTCGCCTGGTTCCTCATTCCGCCGTTCCAGCCAGTCTACGGAGGGCGCCTGAGAGTCTTCCGTCCCCCGCGTCACGGGTCACATGTCAGAAAATCACCACACGGCACCCGACGGTGTGAACATGGTCTCTTTTGCCAAGTAGCGGTCACGTCGGGTGGCCGCGATAATCGCTGATCGACGGTTGAGCAGGAGCCGGTTTCGGAGGGGCTTGATGGCGGACTTTTTCATCGGCGGCGAGTGGGTCGACGCGATCGGCGGTGGTCGCAGGGAGATCCGCTGCCCCGCTGACGGGTCGCTGGTCGCGGAAGTCGCCGAAGGCACCCGTGAGGACACCGAAGCGGCGATCGCCGCCGCGAGGAAGGCCTTCGACACCGGCCCTTGGCCGAACACCCCCGCCCCCGAACGCGGTGACCTGCTGCTGAAGGTCGCGGACCTGCTCGACCGCGACGCCGAGGCCTTCGCCCGAGCCGAGTCGCTCGACACCGGGAAACGGCTGGTGGAGAGCAAGTACGACATGGCCGACATCGCCGCGTGCCTGCGCTACTTCGGCAAACTCGCCGCCAACGACGCGGGCCGGGTGGTCGACACCGGCAACCCGGACGCGTTCAGCCGGATCGTGCACGAGCCGGTCGGCGTCTGCGGGCTGATCACGCCGTGGAACTACCCGCTCCTGCAGACCATCTGGAAGGTGGCCCCCGCGCTCGCGGCGGGCAACACCTTCGTCCTCAAACCCAGCGAACTGACGCCGCACACCTGCATGATGCTGATGAATCTGCTGACCGAGGCCGGGCTGCCCGGCGGCGTCGCGAACCTGGTGCTCGGCGCCGGCGCGCAGGCCGGGGCGCCCCTTTCGGAGCATCCGGATGTCGATCTCGTCTCGTTCACCGGCGGCCTCGCGACCGGGAAGATCATCGCCGCGTCCGCCGCCGCGACGATCAAGAAGGTCGCGCTGGAACTGGGCGGCAAGAACCCGAACGTCGTCTTCGCCGACTCGGACTTCGATACCGCCGTCGACTACGCGCTGACCGCGGTGTTCCTGCACTCCGGTCAGGTCTGCTCGGCGGGCGCGCGGCTGATCGTCCAAGAGGAGTGGCACGACAGGTTCGTCGACGAACTCGTCCGCCGTGCCGAACTGATCCGACTGGGTGGACCTTTCGACCCGAAGGCTGAAACCGGTCCGCTGATCTCGGCCGCCCATTTGGAAAAGATCGAACGGTACGTCGCCGCGGCTCTCGAAGAGGGCGCCGTCCTGCGCACCGGTGGCAAACGCCCCGACGATCGCGAACTCGCGAAGGGGCACTACTACCTGCCGACCATCCTCGACAACGTGAAGCAGGGCAGCAGCGCCGTCGTCGACGAGTCGTTCGGCCCGGTGCTCACCGTCGAGACCTTCACCGACGAGGACGACGCCGTCCGCATCGCCAACGACACCCACTACGGCCTCGCGGGCGCCGTCTTCACCTCGGACGCCTCCCGCGCGCAGCGGGTCGCGAACCGGCTGCGGCACGGCACGATCTGGATCAACGACTTCCACCCGTATCTGCCGCAGGCGGAATGGGGCGGCTACAAGCAATCCGGTTTCGGGCGCGAGCTGGGCCCGACGGGGCTGGCCGAGTACGTGGAGGCGAAGCACATCTACCAGAACCTCCGGCCCGAACCACAGCGCTGGTTCTCAGGGGAGTCAGCGTCCAACTAAAGACGGGAAGTGCCGATGAGTAATCCTTCCGACGACGGCCTCGCCGGTTTCGGCTACAAACAGGAACTCGAAAGAACGCTCGGCAATTTCCACACCTTCGCCGCCGGGATCAGCTACATCTCGATCCTGACGGGCACCTTCCAGCTGTTCTACTTCGGCTTCAGCTTCGGCGGGCCCGCCTACTGGTGGTCATGGCCGATGGTGTTCGTCGGCCAGCTGATGGTGGCGCTGTCGTTCGCCGAACTGGCCGCGCACTACCCGGTCGCGGGCTCGATCTACAACTGGTCGAAACGGCTCGGCAGCCCGCATGTGGCCTGGATGGCCGGGTGGATGATGCTGACCGCCTCGATCGTCAGCATCGCCGCCGTCGCGCTGGCGTACCAGATCACGCTCCCCCAGATCTCGTCGTTCTTCTCGTTCTCCGGCGACAGCGCGGTGAACGCGGTCATCCTCGGCACCATCCTGATCCTGTTCACCACGCTGGTGAACGCGTGGGGCGTCAAGCTGATGGCGCGGATCAACAGCGCCGGGGTGTTCATCGAACTGGTCGCCGCGGTCCTGCTGATCATCGCGCTCGCGGTGAACATCACGCGCGGCCCCGAGGTCGTCATGCAGACCAACAACACCGGCGCCGACCAGCCGTGGGGCTATTTCGGGGCGTTCCTGGTCGCCTCGCTCGCGTCGACCTACGTCATGTACGGCTTCGACACGGCCAGCTCGCTCGGCGAGGAATCCCACGATCCGCGCAAGAACGCGCCCAAGGCGATCCTGCGGGCGCTGATCGCGTCGTTCGTCATCGGCGGGCTGATCCTGATCCTGGCGCTGATGGCCGTCGGTGACATCAACAACCCGGAGATCGCCACGGGCGGGCTGCAGTTCATCGTGAAGGACGTCCTCGGCAGCACGATCGGCACGATCTTCCTGCTGGCGGTCGTCATCGCCATCACGGTGTGCAACCTGGCCGTGCAGTCGGCGTCGATCCGGATGATGTTCGCGATGGGCCGGGACAACAACCTGCCCGCGGGAAAGCACCTGGCGCGAGTGTCGCCGAAGACGAAGACGCCGGTGGTCCCCGCGATCGTGTCCGGCGTCATCGCGGTGCTGATCCTGGTGGTCAACGTCGGCCAGCCGCAGATCTTCACGGTGATCACCAGCATCGGCATCATCATGATCTACCTGGCGTACCTGCTGGTCACCATCCCGATGCTGGTCAAGCGTTTCCGCGGCCAGTGGCCGCCGCCCAAGGCCGAGGGCACCAAGTACTTCTCGCTCGGCAAACTGGGCCTGCCGGTCAACATCCTCGGCGTGCTGTGGGGCGGCGCGATCGTGGTGAACCTGGCGTGGCCGCGGCGCGAGGTCTACAACGCGACCGAGCCCTACCACTGGTACCTCGAATGGGGGGCCGTGCTGTTCGTCGGCGCGGTGGCGGTCGTCGGTTTCGCGTATTACTGGTTCGTCCTGCGGCACAAGAGCGGCGTCCTGGCCGATCACGCCGCGGAAGCACATCCCGAGGAGGCAGCACAGTGACCGGAGAGTTCGACTACATCGTCGTCGGCGGCGGGACGGCGGGTTCGGTGGTCGCGGCGAGACTCTCGGAAGACCCGGACGTCACCGTGGCCCTCCTGGAAGCCGGACCGTCCGATGTGGACGACCCGGCGGTGCTGGAACTGACGAAGTGGATGGCCCTGCTGGAATCCGGCTACGACTGGGACTACCTGGTCGAACCGCAGGACTCCGGGAACTCCTTCCTGCGCCACGCCCGCGCGCGGGTGCTCGGCGGCTGCTCGTCGCACAACTCGTGCATCGCGTTCTGGGCACCGGCTGAAGACCTCGACGAATGGGCCTCGCTCGGCCTGCCCGGCTGGTCCGCCAAGGACATTTTCCCGCTGTACAAGCGTCTTGAGACCAACGACGGCCCCGGCGACCACCACGGCCGCTCGGGCCCGGTGACCATCCGCTCGGTGCCGCCGAACGACCCGACCGGCGTCGCGCTGCTGCAGGCGTGCGAGCAGGCAGGCATCCCGAGGACGGAATTCAACTCGGGCAAGACCGTCACGCACGGCGCGAACTGGTTCCAGATCAACGCGCGCGAAGACGGCACGCGGTCGTCGGCGTCGGTGTCCTACCTGCACCCGATCATCGGCAAGCGGCCGAACCTGGAGATCATCACCGGCGCCCGCGTCCGGCGGCTGCTGTTCGACGGCAAACGCTGCACCGGCGCGGAATACCTGGCCGACGACCTGATCCACGGCGTCAAGCTGCGCGCGCGCCGCGAGGTCATCCTGTCGTCGGGCGCGATCGACACCCCGAAACTCCTGATGCTGTCGGGAATCGGCCCGGCCGCGCATCTGCGCGAGGTCGGCGTGGACGTGCTGGTGGACTCCCCCGGCGTCGGCGAGAACCTGCAGGATCACCCCGAAGGCGTCATCCAGTGGGACGCGCTGCAACCGATGACCACCGAATCCACGCAATGGTGGGAAATCGGCATCTTCACCAGCACGGAGGAAGGCCTCGACCGGCCGGACCTGATGTTCCACTACGGCTCCGTGCCGTTCGACATGAACACCCTCCGGCAGGGTTATCCCACCACGGAGAACGGCTTCTGCCTGACCCCGAACGTCACCCGGTCGCGCTCGACCGGGACCGTGCGGCTGCGCAGCCGTGACTACCGGGACAAGCCGAAGGTGGATCCGCGCTACTTCACCGACGAGCACGACATGCGCGTGATGACCTACGGCATCAAACTGGCCCGCAAGATCGCCGAACAACCCGCCCTGGACGAATGGGCGGGCACGGAACTCGCGCCCGGAAGGGACGTCAAGACCGACGACGAGATCGCGGACTACCTGCGCAAGACGCACAACACGGTCTATCACCCCGCGTGCACCGCGAAAATGGGCGGCGACGACGACCCGCTGGCCGTGCTGGACGCGCGGCTGCGGGTGCGCGGCGTCGAAGGCCTGCGGGTCGCCGACGGTTCGGCGATGCCGTTCCTGGTCGCGGTGAACCCGTGCATCACGACGATGGCGATCGGCGAGAAGTGCGCGGACCTGCTGAAGGAGGATGCGCGCGCTTAAAGGTGCTTGAGAAGGCCCCCTGGCTTCGGCCCGGGGGCCTTCTCTTTGCCCGAAAACCGGTGGAGCGGTCCCGCCGGTGCCTTCACTTTCACGCTGAAACGGTGAGGCTGGGACTCGGGCTCGGCGGCGGAGCCTTTGCGAGGTCAGACGCGGCCGGTCTCGTGGGCCCACATGGCGACCTCGACGCGGTTTCTGGCGCCGAGCTTGCGCATGAGGCTGGCGAGGTGGGCTTTGACGGTGCTCGGGGTGATATAGAGCTCGCCGGCGATCTCATTGTTGGTGCGGCCCCGGGCTACCGGCACGAGGACTTCCTCCTCACGGGCGGTGAGCGGTTCCATCGGTTGCCTCGGCCGTGGGGTCTTCGCGTGGGCGAACACTTCCAGCAGCCGGACGGTCACGCTGGGCGCGATCAGTGCGTCTCCGTCAGCGGCGGCGTGGATGGCCTGGGTCAGCAGGGCGGGTCCGGCGTCCTTGAGCAGAAACCCACGGGCGCCGGCTTTGAGCGCCCCGTGGACGTACTCGTCGAGGTCGAAGGTGGTGATGACCACGATCGGCAGAGGGTCGGTGACGTCGGGGCCGGCGAGGCGCCGGGTGGCTTCGATGCCGTCCATCAGCGGCATTCGGACGTCGAACAGGCCGACGTCGGGGCGCAGCTGGAGCGCCAAGCGGACCGCCTCGCGCCCGTCGGCGGCCGCGCCGACCACTTCGATGCCGGGTTGGGCGTCGAGCAGCATGGTCAGCCCGGTGCGCACGATGGGCTGGTCGTCGGCGATGAGGACCCTGATGCTCATCGTGGCGTCCCGGTTCGAGGCAGGACGGCCTCCACCCGCCAGCCCCGCTCAGCGGCGGGGCCCGCGTGGAAGGTGCCGCCGAGCAGTGAGACGCGTTCGCGCATGCCCACCAGGCCGTAGCCCGCCGGGGCGCGGCCGCCGGCGGCGGAGCCGTCGTCGTCGATGGTCAGCCGTATCCGGTCTGCGTCGCCGGTGACGGCGACGGTGACCTGGGTCGCGTGACGGGCGTGCCGTCGAGCGTTGGTGATGGACTCTTGGGCCAGGCGGTAGATCGCGGCCCCGACCGCCGGGCTGAGGTCGTCGAGCTCGCCGAACAGCGTCACCTCGACGCAGGGACCCGTCTGGCCGTCGGTGGCGAGCTGCTCGACCTCGGCCACGCCGGGCTGCGGCGCGAACCCGGTGTCCTGCGTGGCGCGGAGCACGCCGACGAGAGCGCGCAGCTCGGTGAGGGTGCGGGTCGCCGCGTCCTCGATGACGGCCAGGGCCTCGACGGCACGCTCGGGGTGGGAGGCCGCGATGGCGCGTCCTGCTTGGGCCTGGATGGCGATGCCCGAGACGTGGTGGGCGACGGTGTCGTGGAGCTCGCGAGCGAGCTGTTCGCGTTCGCGGGACTTGGCTTGGTCGACGTCGCGGATGCGGATCTTCGCGCGATAGCGGATCGCGGTGCCGAGCGCGGCGGCGAACAGGAAGAACGCATATCCCGCGATCGCCTCCGCCCGGGTGGTGGTGTCGGCGCCGAGGGTGATGATGACGGCCAGCCAGAGCAGGATGACGCCGAGGCCGCTCGTGGCTTCCCTGCCGGAGCCCCACCGGAACAAGGCGTAGGCCAGGATCAGCACCGCGATGCTGCTGTTCAGCAGGGCACCTTGCGACCCGGTGAGAACTCTGACGATGTCGACGATCGTCAACGTGCCGAAGGAGACCGCGACCGCGACCAGCGGGTGCGTACGTCGCCACAGCAGGGGGCCGAGCACCGCGAGCACCGCGATGAGCAGCAGCGGGCTTGGCGCCAGGTCCTGGCGAAGCACCACTTCCACCACCGACCAGCAGATCAGTACTGCGACCAAAGCCCAGTCCCGCGGCCCCCGGCCCGGGGCATTCACAGGTCGAGGTTCGGCCCACAGCGAGCGAAGCGCGTTGGTGGCCATCTGATCAGCCTAGGCAGCCCGCGTGCTCGGTGCCTCCGCCGAAAGTACAAGAACCCGGCTGTGCCAACGGCCAGGTCGAACCAGGCTCCGCGGCCGATGTGCCCGCCGACGGCGTCCGTGAAGGTGAAAGCACCCACCCGAACAAGCCAAGGAGCATCGTGATGAGAACGCCTCGATCCCGCACCGAACCGGAGAACGCGCCGTCCCAGAACACGCTGGAAGATCTGCGCATGCCCGTGCGAGTCAGACTCGCGGCAGCATGGACCAGCTTCATGTTCCTCTACATCTACGTCGACTACCTCGCCCTGTACAAGCCCGGCTTCCTCGACGGCCTCCTGGCCGGCGTCGTCCACAAGTTCGAGACCGGCCCGACCTTCGTCACCATCGCGCTCACGCTCATGGCCGTCCCGATCCTCATGATCCTGCTCTCCGCGACACTGCCCGCCCGTGTCAACCGCGCCATCAACCTCGTCGTCGCAACGCTCTACATCCCCGTCTCGATGTTCAACGCGACAGGGGAGACTTGGACTTACTCCTACTTCTATGGCATCTCCATCGGACTCGAGGTGCTGCTCCTGGCCTTCATCCTGCGCTCCGCCTGGACCTGGCCACACCGCACGCCGCAGCAGGCGTGACAGCTTGTCCGCCACCACCTGGCGAAGACGAGCTGAATGAGAAACTGTGCGTCACAATGTCTTTCGCGCCGATTCACCCTCTAGTGGTCAATGTGCAATAAGCATTGTCGCTTAAAATTACGAACAATTGTTCGGTGGATTTCGGTATTGTGGAGGGGTGTCCGAGACCCTCATACCCGAACTGCCGCAAGAGTTGTGGCGCGCCGGCAAGCTGGAGCTTGCCCACGGCGTGACGCATCTGCTGCAGGTGATGAGGGTCGCCTCGGCCGGGCTGGGGAAATACCTGGCCGAGGTCGAAACGCGGGGCGCGGAAGACTTGTACGGCTACGGGAGTGCGTCACGCTGGTTCGCTGACGTGGCCCGGATTTCCCACGGTGACGCGCAGGACGTGGTGAATCGGGCGCTGGCGCTCAACCCCGTCCCGGAGGCCGGTGGCGCGGGAACGGTGTTCGCGCCCGCGACAGCCGCCGCGGCCGAGGACGGCGCGCTCGCCGAGCAGCACATCGACCTCATCCTCGGCTTTCTCCGCAAGATCCCGTCCGACGTGCCCACGGACGAGCGCGACGGCGCGGAAAAGATCCTCGCCGACCTCGCCCGGAAGGCCGGGCCGAAAGAGATCACCGAAGCCGGTGCCGACCTGCTCGCCCATCTGGACCCGGACGGGAACGAACCGAAGGATCCCGAACCCGCCCCGCCGCGGCGTGAGGTGTTCGTCGAACGCCGCAAAGACGGCTTCTGGAAACTGTCCGGGCTGCTCGATCCCGAGACCGGGGCCCGCACCGCGGCCGCGCTCGACGCCCACGCCGGACGACGCCCGGTCGACGAGTTCGGCCAGGCCGACCACCGGACCCTGCCCCAACGCCGCGGCGACGCCTGGGCCGACCTGATCGACCTCGCCATCGCCTGCCCCGACCAGCCCGGCACTTCCGGGTACCGCACCCTCGTGCACGTCACCATCGGCCTCGAGGAACTGAAGACCGGTATCGGGAACGCCTGTTTGGACTTCGTCGGCACCATCACCGCCCGCGAAGCCCGCCTCGCCGCCTGCGACTGCCTGATGATCCCCGTCGTGCTCAGCGCCGCCGGTGAGCCGCTCGACGTCGGGCGGATGAGACGGTTCGTCACCCCCGGCCAGCGCCGGGCGTTGAACATCCGCGATGGGGGCTGCGCCTTCCCCGGGTGTCATCGGGCGCCGAAACACTGCCACGCCCATCACATTCAGCACTGGGCGGACGGCGGACCCACCGACCTGCGCAATCTCGTGCTGCTCTGCTCGTTCCATCACCGGCTCATCCACCACGACGACTGGCAAGTCCGAATGGCACCCGATGGCATACCGGAATTCGTGCCACCCCAATATCTGGATCCGCTACGACAACCACGGCGCAACACCCTGCACCGCGTCACCTGACAGCAGAACCGAGGAGCCCGTCGGCCACACCGGCGACGGGCCCCTCGGCATGCCCACGGTCCTTTAGGGAATCGAATCCGAAATAACAGCCGGTGTACCGCGGTCCCCGGAGATCTGGTTCAGCGCCCAGACCTGGCCGAACTCGGCCAGCGCGGGCCCCGACCAGTAGGCCCCTATGCTCACGCCCTTCCACAGCGGCATCTTCGGCCCGCTCAGAGTTCCGTGGCTGACCTGGACCTGGACGGCGCCCTCGCCCCAGGTGAAGACGAAATGGGCGTACATGAAAACCCACGCCTGCCTGCCCAGAAGATCCCGGGTGAGCACCGGCCCGTCCGACACGTAGGGCGCCGTGTAGATGACCTGTTTCCGGCCGCTCCGGTAGCTGACCTCCTGTGTGGCGATACCGGGCGGAAGCATCGAGGGGAGCACGGGTCAGCCTCTCCCGCCGCGATCACCGAATACCGGAGCAAGAGATCTCGTTTCCCGAAATTCGAACACGAAACTCAGGATGACGAGCACCCGGCATCCGGACAAGCCGAACGAAGCCGATCCATTCCGACGGTCTACAAATAAGCCGTTATTGCAACAACGCAACGCATTCGACGTGCTGCGTCATCGGGAACGCGTCGAAAGCGCGCAGGTCCACCAGCCGGTAGCCGTGCCCGGCGAACAGCGCGATGTCCCTGGCCAGTGCCGCCGGGTCGCACGCGACGTAGACGATCCGGTCCGGTGAACCCTCCACAATGGACTCGACGACGGCCTTGCCCGCGCCCTTGCGCGGCGGGTCGAGGACGACGACGTCGACGGGTTTCGGGGCGTCGGCCAGCAGGTGTTCGACGCGGCCGGAGCGCCAGCGGACCTGCGGGAGGTCGGCCAGGTTCTCCTCGCCGTCCGACACGGCGCGGCGGCCGGATTCGATGGCCAGGACACGCCCGCGCGGGCCCACCTGCGAAGCGAGCACCGACGCGAAGAGGCCGACACCGGCGTACAGGTCCCACGCCACCCCATCGCGCGGGGCTTCGGCCCATTCCGCGACGACGGCGGCGAGCGTGTCGGCGGCGGCCGGGTGGACCTGCCAGAAGCCGTGGGCGTCGAGGCGCCAGTCGCGGCCGGCGGCGTGCTGGACGGCGAGGCCGCCCGCGAGCTGCCGCGACTTGGTCTTCCCGTGGACCGTCGACAGGTCGCGAAGGTGCACGTGCCCCGCGCCGTCCTTGGTGACCTCGATTTCGCTGCCGGGCCGCCACTTCCGCGAAACCACGTCGTCGAGCGCGCCGGGAACGGTGATCGGGCAGTCGTCGATCGCGATCACGCGGTGACTGTGGTGTGCCCGGAAGCCCGCGCGGCCGTCCTTGCCCGCGACGAGCCGGACGCGGCTGCGCCAGTCCAACGGGCCGCCCTCGAGTGCCTCGACGACGACTTCGCGCTCGATCCCGGCCAGCCTCTTCAGCTGCTCCATGACCACCGCGGCCTTGAGTTCACGCTGATGCGAGGGGGTGGCGTGCTGCCAATCGCAGCCGCCGCACTCCCCCGGCGCCGCGAGCGGGCACGGCGGCTCCACGCGTTCCGGTGAGGCCTCCAGGACCTCGATCGCGTCGGCGCGGCAGAACGCGCCGCCCTTGTCCTCGGTGACCGAGGCCAGCACCCGCTCGCCGGGCAGCGCGTGCCGCACGAACACGACCCGGCCCTCCGCCCGCGCGACGCAGTGCCCGCCGTGCGCCACCGCGCCGACCTCCAGCTCGATCGTCCGTCCGAGCCACGTACCGGTCGACGCGTCCACACTCATTCTGATTTTTCCTTGTCCTTCGGCTTTTCGGTCTGCTTGACCACGGGGGAGAAACCGCGCCGCACGTCGCCTGCCGCGGGGCGCGCCTTCCGGTCGCGTTTGATCGCCTTTTCCGACGATTCGAGCTGCCACGGCACGCTGGTCACCATGACACCGGGCTGGAACAGCAGGCGTCCCTTGAGCCGCAGCGCGCTCTGGTTGTGCAGCACCTGCTCCCACCAGTGCCCGACCACGTACTCGGGGATGAACACGGTCACCACATTGCGCGGATTGTCGCCACGGACACGTTTCACGTAGTCCAGCACGGGCTTCGTGATCTCGCGGTACGGCGATTCGATCACCTTCAGCGGCACCTTGAAATTGTGGTCGTCCCATTCCTGGACGAGTTTGCGCGTCTCCATGTCGTCGACGTTCACGGTGACCGCTTCGAGGACGTCGGGCCGCACGGCCTTGGCGTAGGAAAGCGCGCGCAGGGTCGGCAGGTGCAGTTTCGAAATCAGCACGATCGCGTGGTTGCGCGAAGGCAATACGACCGGCTTCCGGTCCATTTCGCGCAATTCCTCGGCGACCCGGTCGTAGTGCTTCCGGATCGCGGTCATCAGGATGTAGATCGCCACCATCGCCGCGATCGCGATCCAGGCACCGAGCAGGAACTTGGTGATCAGCACGATGATCAGCACGGTTCCGGTCATCGTGAGCCCGACGGCGTTGACCGTCTGCGAACGCCGCATCCGCCGCCGCACGGCCGGGTCCGTCTCCCTCGCCAGCAAGCGGTTCCAATGCCGGATCATGCCCGCCTGGCTGATCGTGAAGGAGACGAACACGCCCACGATGTAGAGCTGGATGAGCTTCGTGACCTCGGCGTCGAACGCGATGATCAGCACCAGCGCGAACGCCGCGAGGAACAGGATGCCGTTGGAGAACGCCAGCCTGTCGCCCCGGGTGTGCAGCTGACGCGGCAGGTACCGGTCCTGCGCGAGGATCGAGCCGAGCACCGGGAAGCCGTTGAACGCGGTGTTCGCGGCCAGCAGCAGGATGATGCCGGTGACGAAGGAGATGTAGTAGAACGCCGGGGTGAAGTCGGAGAACACCGCCTGCGCGATCTGCGCGACGATCGTCTTCTGCTCGTAGCCCGCCGGGGTGCCCGTCAGCTGGGTTTCCGGGTGCTCGGCGAATTTGACGTCGGTGATGATCGCCAGCGTGATGATGCCGACCAGCATCGTCACCGCGAGCACGCCCATCATCAGCAGCGTGGTCGCGGCGTTCTTCGATTTCGGCTTCCGGAACGCGGGGACGCCGTTGCTGATCGCCTCGACCCCGGTCAGGGCCGCGGCGCCGGAGGAGAACGTCCGCAGCAGCAGGAAGAAGAACGCGAAACCGGTCAAGGAGGCTTCTTCGTGCAGCTCGAAGGAGGAGCTCTCGGCCCGCATGTCGGCGCCGGAGGCCGCCTCGATCAGCCCCCAGATCACCATGCCGAGAATGCCGATGATGAATCCGTAGACCGGGATGGCGAAGGTTTTGCCCGATTCGCGAACTCCGCGCAGATTCAGCGCGGTCAGCACGACCACGATGACGACCGCGAAAATCACCTTGTGCTGCGCCACCCACGGGATGGCCGAACCGATGTTCGCCACCCCGGACGACGTCGAAACCGCCACGGTGAGCACGTAATCGACCAGCAGCGCGCTGGCCACGGTGAGCCCGAATTTGCCGCCGAGGTTGGTGTTGGCGACTTCGTAGTCACCGCCGCCGCTGGGATAGGCGTGCACGTTCTGCCGGTAGGAAGCGACCACGACCAGCATGACGAGCGCGACGGCGACCCCGATCCAGGGCGCGAACGCGTACGCGGACAGGCCGGCGACGCTGAGCGTCAGAAAGATTTCCTCAGGCGCGTAGGCGACGCTCGACAACGCGTCGGACGCGAAAATCGGCAGCGCGATGCGCTTCGGCAGCAGCGTATGCGAGAGGCGGTCACTCCGGAATGGACGTCCGAGGACTAGCCGCTTCAATACGGTCGGGAACTTCGACACCGCAGAAGCGTAACGGGCGGTGCTCACGGTAGGTTCGGCGCTGGTGTGTCTGGGTACCTGCGGACGGGTGAAACGTCCGCGAACTAAGGAGGCAGGGCGTGCACGTGGTGATCATGGGATGCGGCCGGGTCGGCGCATCCCTGGCCGCGGCGCTGGAGCGACTGGGGCACGAGGTCGCCGTCATCGACAAGAGCAGGCAGTCGTTCCGGCGGCTCGGGAGTGATTTCCACGGTCAGCAGGTGGTCGGCGTCGGATTCGACCGCCAGGTGCTGATCGAGGCCGGGATCGAACGCGCGGGTGCTTTCGCGGCGGTGTCCAGTGGCGACAACTCCAACATCATCTCGGCGAGGGTGGCCAGGGAGAACTTCGGCATCGACAAGGTCGTCGCCAGGATCTACGACCACAAGCGCGCGGCGGTCTACGAACGGCTGGGCATCCCGACCGTGGCGACCGTCCCGTGGACGACCGACCGGTTCCTGCGCACCCTGCTTCCCGACGGCGTCGCCTCGGAGTGGCGGGACCCGTCCGGCAGCGTCGCGCTGCTGCAGCTCCCGCTGCACGAGGGGTGGATCGGGCACAGCGTGCGCGATCTGCAGGACACCACCGGCGCGCGGGTCGCGTTCATCATGCGGTTCGGCACCGCCGTGCTGCCCGACACCAAGGCCGTGATCCAGGCCGACGACGTCGTGTACGTCGCCGCGAAATCGGGCACTGTCAGCGACGTGACCACCGTCGCCGCTCGCGAACCGGAAGAGGAGAACTGATGCGGGTCGCGATTGCCGGGGCGGGCGCGGTGGGCCGGTCGATCGCCGCGGAGCTGATCGACGGGCGCCACCAGGTGATGCTCATCGAGCGCGAGGCCGACCAGTTCGAGCCGCACACCGTCGAGCAGGCGGACTGGGTGCTGGGCGACGCGTGCGAGGTGTCGATCCTCGAGGAGTCCGGGATCGAGCAGTGCGACGTCGTGATCGCCGCGACCGGTGACGACAAGGCGAACCTGGTGGTGTCGCTGCTGGCGAAGACCGAGTTCGCGGTGCGCCGGGTGGTGGCGCGGGTGAACAACCCGGCCAACGAATGGCTGTTCAACGACGCCTGGGGCGTCGATGTCGCCGTGTCGACCCCGCGGATGCTCGCGGCGATGGTCGAGGAGGCGGTGAGCGTCGGCGATCTGGTGCGGCTCATGACGTTCCGGCAGAGCCAGGCGAACCTGGTCGAACTCACCCTCCCGGAGGAGACCCCGCTGGCGGGCAAGGCCGTCAGCGAGATCAACCTGCCGCGTGACGCCGCGCTGGTGACGATCCTGCGCGGTGACCGGGTGATCGTGCCGCAGCCCGAAGACCCGCTGGAGCCGGGTGACGAGCTGCTGTTCGTGGCGACGTCGGACGTGGAGCCGGAGATCCGGACCGCTCTGGGGTATTAGGCCGAGTCGGGCGCCTGCGCGTACTTGGCGCGCAGGCGCGCCTCGACCTCTTCGTCGGTCTCCTCGGCGGGTGCTTCTTCCGCGAGGGCCTTGAGGTGCTTGTCCGACCGCCGCACCGCCCAGACGACGGCGAGCAGGCCGAGCGCGTACAGCGGGTACCCCATCGCGATCTTCGCGAAGGCCAGCCAGCCGGTGTAGTCCTCGTCGTAGAGCCAGCGCTGGACGACGAACCGGGCGCCGAAGATCAGTGCCATCGCACCGGTCGCGATCGAATAGGCGATCAGCGACTTCTTGTCCTTGCGCCAGGCGTGGCCGCTGCCGTTGAGCGCGTTCCACACCACGCCGGCCAGCGGCCAGCGGACGACGATCGACAGCACGAAGACCCCGAAGTAGACCAGGCTCGTCCAGATGCCGAACAGGAAGAAGCCCTTGGCCGATCCGGTCCGGTAGGCGATGAACGCCGCGATCGCCACCCCGAAGAACCCGGAGATGGCGGGCTGCAGCGGCTCCTTGCGGACGATCCGCAGCACGGTGATCGCCACCGCGCTGCCGACCGCGGCCCAGATGCCCACCGTGAGACCGAAGATGGCGTTCGCGATCACGAACACGATGACCGGCAGCGAGGAATAGAACAGCCCCGACAGCCCACCCATCTGTTCCAGCAGGGTGGGCTGAGGCTTTTTGTCGTCGTCGTCCGGTTTCCCGGTGTTCTTCTGCTCGCCGCCGGCGGGTTCAGTCACGATACGGGATCAACTCACAGGGCTCTGAAGTTCGTAATAAGGGTTGTAAAGCACCTTCTGACCATCACGTTCGGCCATCCGGCCGCGCACCTTGATGGTTCGCCCGGGTTCGATTCCGGGGATCCGGCGGCGTCCGAGCCAGATTAGCGTCACACCCTGCGTGCCGTCGAACAGCTCGGCCTGCAGTGTCGCGGCCTCGTTGGTCGGGCAGAGCTCCACGCTGCGGAGCCTGCCGAGCACCGTCACCTCTTGACCCGACCGGCAGTCACAGGCGCGCTGCGCGCCGCCGGCCTCGGATTTTTCGGACAGGTCGTCGGCGTCGAGATCCTCGACGTCGCTGGTCAGCTTGCGAACCAACCGGCTGAAGTAGCCGCCGTCTTTGGCGGACATAACGGTGCTCCTGTGCTCCGGGGCCCCCGACTTGAACGGCCCGTGCGTAATCCAGCGTAACTGTGCTCAAGCCAGGGAAACCGGTTTGGGAGAAGATCGCAACGTGACCTCCGCTATTCCGCCTACGACGGCAGTAGTACTCCCCGGCACCGGGTCCGACGAAGTGTTCGTGCGCAGCGTGTTCTCGGGTCCGCTGCGGGCACTGGGCATCCGGTTGCTCGCCCCGCCGCCTCCTCCGGGAGACCGTCTCGCGGACGGCTATCTCGAGGAGCTGGACAGGCTGTCCGGCGAGCACGGTCCGCTGCTCGTCGGCGGCATTTCGTTCGGCGCGCATCTCTCCGCGGAGTGGGCGGCGCGCAATCCGGGCCGCTGCACCGGCCTGCTCGCCGCGCTCCCGGCCTGGAACGGCCCCGCCGGGCAAGCACCCGCGTCGCTCGCCGCGCGGCTGTCAGCGGATCTGGTGGCCGAAAACGGGGTCGACGGCGCACTGGCGAAATCGGCGGACGGCGTGCCGGAGTGGCTTTCGGCGGAACTCGGCCGCGCGTGGCGGCGGCACGGTGCCGGACTGGCGGCGAGCCTGCGGACGGCGGCGGCCCATCCCGCCCCGGCGCTCGAAGACCTGAAAGGGCTCGACGTGCCCGCGGGGATCGGCGCGTGCGTGGACGATCCGATCCATCCGGCCGGGGTCGCCCGTGCCTGGGCGGACGCCCTGCCGCGCGCCGAGGTCGGCGAGTCGACGCTCACCGCCCTCGGCGCGGACCGGGAATCACTGGGCCGGGCGACCGTGCTGGCCTGGCTCAAAGCCTCGCGAAACTAAGCCTGCTGCTCGGCGATGTGCTGCGCGACGGCGTCGGGCAGCGTGATGGTCAGCGGGGTGCGGACCGGCATCGGCGCGTCACCGCGGTCGATGATGGTGTGCCGCACGATCTCGCGCAGCACCGCGGGCGCCTGCGACGCCTGCGACTGCGGTCCGGCGATGACACCGCGGAGCATCCAGCGCGGTCCGTCGACCCCGACGAACCGCAGCGCGACGTCACCGACGATCGCGGACAGCTCCAGTCCCCACTCCCCCATGCCGACCGAGACCTTGGCGCCGTCGGCCCGCAGCTGCTCGGTGAGCTCGGTGCTGACGTCCTTCCAGAGGCCGCCGGACCGGGGTGCCGCGTAACCGCTGACGGTGATCTGCCCCTGTTCGGTGACGACGTGCACCGCGCGGACGCCGCCGCTGTCCGGGTCCATCTCGACCTGGACCTGGGAACCGTCGGGTACCGGCACCTTGACCGAACCGAGGTCGATCCTCGGGATGCCGTCCTCGGGCGCGTCCGCGACGTCGAAGGGGCCGTCCGCGGTCTCCGACAGCTGGGCCTCGATCTCCTCGCCGCTGTCCGCGCTGTCGAAGCCGGGGCGGTCCTCGGCCTCGGGCGCGGCGTGCCGTCCGCTGGGCTTGGCCTCGCGCTTGCGTCCGAAAATCCCCACTAGTTCTCCGTTCCTTCCCTGGCTCCGGCTCCCAGTGTGGCGTGTCCGCCCGTGGAGCCATACCCTCCCTCGCCGCGCTCGGACGGCTCGAGTTCGGCGACCTCGACGAATTCGGCCTGTTCGACCCGTTGCACGACCAGCTGCGCGATCCGGTCGCCGCGGGTGAGCACGACCTTCTCGGAGAGATCATGGTTGATCAGGCAGACGCGGATCTCACCGCGGTACCCGGAGTCGATCGTGCCCGGGGTGTTGACGACCGAGAGGCCGACACGGGCCGCCAAGCCCGAGCGCGGGTGGACGAAACCCGCGTACCCGGGCGGAAGGGCGATCGCGACGCCCGTTCCGACCACGCCGCGTTCACCGGGCGCGAGGACGAGATCCGAAGTGGTGACGAGGTCGGCGCCCGCGTCGCCGGGGCGCGCGTAGGCGGGAAGGGGGACCGAAGGATCGATCCGGGAAAGCAGTACCTGAACGGTGGACACGGGCGGCGAGACTACCCTGAACGCGTGGGTGAAAGCGTGAACACGGCCGAAGGCGGCGCCGTCAAGCATTCAGAGCGGCTCTACGTCCCGTGGTGGGGCTGGCCGTTGCCGCTGCTGGGCGGCGGGCTGCTGGCGGCGGAGATCGACATGGGTTATCCCGGGCTCCGCGGCTGGCTGCCGTACGTGGTGCTGATCCCCGCGGTGATCGCGCTGATGGTCTCGCTCGGCCGGTCCCGCGTGCGGGTGACCGGAGGAGACGAGCCGGAGCTGTGGCTGCGCGACGCGCATCTGCCGCTGAAGTTCGTCGGCGACGTCGACGTGATCGACAAGGAAGCGAAGCGGAAGGCGCTCGGCCGCGACGCGGATCCGGCGGCCTTCGTGCTGCACCGGGGCTGGGTCGGCCCGGTCGTGCGGGTCTGGCTCACCGACCCCGACGACCCGACGCCGTACTGGCTGTTCAGCACCCGGAACCCGGAGAAGGTGGCCGCGCTGCTCCGCCAGCCCGCCTCGAAGTCCTAGAAAACACCCTGGCAAAGGAAAGGGGGCCGGCCTCGCGGCCGGCCCCCTTATTCCTGTTCAGATCCCGAAACCCCTGTCGCGCCGTCCCCTGTGCCCGTAGGCTCAGGCGCAGTCGCGGCAGATGAGCCGTCCGCCACTCTCCTCCGCCAGCCTGCTGCGGTGATGCACCAGGAAGCAGACGGAGCAGGTGAACTCGTCGGCCTGCTTGGGCACGACCTTCACGGTCAGGTCCTCACCGGAAAGTCCGGAGAGGTCCGCGCCCGGCAGTTCGAAGTTTTCGGCGGTCGCGTCCTCGTCGACGTCCACGACGCCGGACTGGTTTTCGTTGCGCCGTGCCTTCAGCTCTTCCAACGAGTCTTCGGCCAGCTCGTCGGCTTCGCTGCGGCGCGGAGCGTCGTAGTCGGTCGCCATTTGTCCCTCACCCCTGCGATGCTTTCGATGTCAGATGGCCCGGACCCTCGAGCGCGCGGCTCGTGAGTCCTTCGTGCCGCTGGTTAACGTCCCAGCGCCCCTGTTTGTGCCCGACTGGGCAGTGAGCGAGGTCTCTCTTTTGCGCCTCTTACTGCCGCCTGAGCCCGCGAAGGGTAGCTCACGCCGATACCGGCTCTGCAACGAGTCAGACATTGCTGCGATTACGTCACCCAACAGGGGGAACCCGGTCTTGAGACGCCTGTCGTCCGAATGGGTTGCCCCCGCGTCGGGAACCTCACCCCATGGGCCCGGCCGCTTGCCCGGAGCGGTCGTCGCGTGGTGCTATCCGGAGGCCCGCGCCGCTCAGCTTCGCCGCAACGCCTAGGCTGATCGGACACGATGGTGAGATGAAGCACCGTCCGGGGATCCGGGCTTTGGGGAAGGGACTGGCAGGTGGCGTCGGGGAACGGCATCGGGGACCGCGGGGCGAGGCCGTACCGCAAGCACAAGCCGCTGCCCGCACTCATCGTGATCGGGGTGCTGGCGCTCGGCGCGGTGATCGTTTGGGTGAATGTCGTGGCGGGCAGGTCCGATATCGACGCCAGGGTCCGTTGTGATCCGCCGCCCATCCCGCAGCAAGGTGTCACCTACTCGCAGATGGCGCACGACGGACTGGACGACCGCGCGCCGGTCCCGCCGGACAAGGTCGCCGTCCAGGTGCTCAACGGCTCCCAGGTGCGCGGCCAGGGCGGCATCGCCACCAACACGCTCAGGGAGCTGGGTTTCTCCCAGATAGTCGATCCCGCCAGCGACCCGGCCTACAAGGACGCGGAAGCCAAGTGCCGCGGCCAGATCCGCTTCGGCGAGAACGGCGCGGCCGCGGCCCGCACGCTGAGCCTGGTGGTCCCGTGCGCCGAACTGGTCAAGGACAACCGCAAGGACGCTTCGGTCACGCTCACCACCGGCACCCTGCTCGGCGACATCCGCCCGAAGGCGGAGGCCCGCAAGGTCCTCGACCAGCTCACGCAGTGGTCGAAGGCGCAGCAGGGCAGCGGCGGCGGTGAGCAGTCGGCGGGCGGCGGCGCGCCGGTGATCGACCAGGCACTGCTGAAGGCCGCTCGCGAAGCCCCCTGCTGAGCCGTACCCCCAATGCCATGAAAGGCCCGTTACTTGCAAATTTTGCAAGTAACGGGCCTTTCATAGCGTCCGGCACCCGTTAGATCACGCCGACGCCCGAGTCGATCAGCGCTTGACGTAGCGGCGTCGCGATCGAGGGCGCCACCGCGAAGGTCGCGTCCGGTCCCAGCTCGGCGTCTTCACCCGGAAGCGAGACCAGGGCCCCCGCCTCGGCGGCGATGAGCGCTCCCGCGGCCCAGTCCCACTGCCCGAGGCCGTGTTCGACGTAGGCGTCCAGCCAGCCCGCCGCGACCGCGCACAGGTCGAGCGAGGCGGCGCCGTTGCGCCGGATGTCGCGGACCCGGGTGGCCAGTTCGGCGACGAACCCGGCCTGCTTCGTACGCCGTTCCACCTTGTAGGCGAATCCGGTGCCGACGAGCGTCAGATCGAGCCGTTCCGGGGAGTTGACCGACAGCGGCCGCCCGTCGAGGAACGCGCCCTGCCCGCGCGCGGCGGTCCAGCGGCGCCCGCTGACCGGTTCGACGACGGCGCCCGCCACCGACACCCCGCCGACCTGCGCGGCCACCGACACGGCGAACCACGGCAGGCCGTAGAGGAAGTTCACCGTCCCGTCGATCGGGTCGACCACCCAGGTCACCCCGTCGCCGGCGACCCCTCCGCCCTCCTCGCCGAGCACGGCGTCGTCCGGGCGCAGTTCGGCGAGCCGCGCGCGCACCAGCCGTTCCGACTCGTGGTCCACCGCGGTCACCACGTCGGTGTCGGCGGACTTGGTGTCCACCCGCACCTCGCGGCCCGCGTTCATCCCGGTCCAGGCCTCGTGGACCAGTTCGGCGGCCTCGCCCGCGACACGCTCGGCGACACCCTTCAGCAACGTCTCGTCAACTCCCACGTCCGCCATGTCACCACATCCGGTTAAAGTCTCCGAGGCAGGCTTCTGAATCGTGCGAGAAGGGACCACGTCCGTGGTGGAGGCGACCCGAGGTTTCGGTATCGACATCGGCGGCAGCGGGATCAAGGGCGCGCTGGTCGACTTGGCGGAGGGACAGCTGATCGGCGACCGGATCCGGTTCGACACGCCGAAGCCGTCGACGCCCGAGGCGGTGGCGGACGTCGTCGCGGAGATCACCGGCCAGGCGGGCTGGGACGGGCCCGTCGGGGTCACGCTGCCCGCGGTGGTCAAGAAGGGCGTCGCGCACACCGCGGCCAACATCGACCACAAGTGGATCGGCACCGACGCCGACGCCCTGTTCGCCAAGCGCCTCGGCCGCGGCGTGGACGACATCGCGATGCTGAACGACGCCGACGCCGCGGGCATGGCCGAGATCCGCTGGGGCGACCCGGTCGCGCGGCGTGGCGTGACGGCGCTGCTGACCTTCGGCACCGGCATCGGCAGCGCGGTCTTCCAGGACGGCAAGCTCGTGCCCAACACGGAGTTCGGCCACATCGAGGTCGACGGTTTCGACGCGGAGAAGAAGGCCGCGGCGTCGGTGAAGGACAACGAGGACCTGTCGTATCCCCAATGGGCGGAACGGGTGAACAGGTATCTCACCGTGCTGGAAAACCTGATCTGGCCGGATCTGTTCATCGTCGGCGGCGGGGTCAGCAAGAAGTCGCACAAGTGGGTCCCGCTGCTGGACATCCGCACGCCGGTGCTCGTCGCGTCCCTGCAGAACAACGCGGGCATCGTCGGCGCGGCGGCCGCCGCCGCGGAGGGCATCGAGCACTGACGCGCCCGTGCTGACATCCGCGCCGCGGATGTCACTTCGGCGGGTCGGACGGCGTGTCGCGCCCGCCGGGTGGTGATCCGCGCCGCGACGCTGTCACGTATCGTCGTTACAATGGAACACGGCCCACGGCGGCGGCACCCACGAGAACGAGGGAAACCGCAGGCCGAGGGGTGTTCCCCGAAGTTTGAGGCAGCCGAGACCATCACGCCTCGGCTCGTCATGTTCGACCGCTGCGAAAGGGCGTAAGTGGCAGCCGCAAGAACCGCAACCCGAAGCGGGACGAAGACAGCGACCGCAACCGGCGAGCCGGCCGACGAGGCAGCCACCGGCGAGGCGAAGCCCGCTGCGCGCAAGACCGCCGCCAAGGCGGCAGGCGCGAAGAAGGCCCCGGCGAAGAAGGCTCCGGCCAAGAAACCCACCACCAAGGGCGCCAAGACCGAAGACGGCGAACCGGAAGACGGTCCTGGCGAGCTCGACGAAGCCGACCTCGAAACCCCGGATCTGTCCGACCTCGAAGAGGTCGAGGTGGACGTCGTCGACGCGACCGTCACCGAGGAGACGGAAGAGGACGCGGAGTCCGAGGAGGACGTCGAAGAGACGCCTCCCCGCGGTCGCCGCACCTCGACCGACAAGAACGCCGGAAAGACCTCCGACAACCCGGACTTCGTCTGGGACGAGGAAGAGTCCGAGGCGCTGCGCCAGGCCCGTAAGGACGCCGAGCTCACCGCTTCGGCCGACTCGGTCCGCGCGTACCTCAAGCAGATCGGCAAGGTCGCCCTGCTGAACGCCGAGGAGGAGGTGGAGCTCGCCAAGCGCATCGAGGCCGGGCTCTACGCCGCCGAACGCGTCCGCAACGCCGAGGAGGAGGGCGAGAAACTCGTCACCCAGATGCGGCGCGACCTCAAGTGGATCGTGCGTGACGGTGAGCGGGCGAAGAACCACCTCCTGGAGGCGAACCTCCGGCTCGTGGTCTCGCTGGCCAAGCGCTACACCGGTCGTGGCATGGCGTTCCTGGACCTGATCCAGGAGGGCAACCTCGGTCTGATCCGCGCGGTCGAGAAGTTCGACTACACCAAGGGCTACAAGTTCTCCACGTACGCCACCTGGTGGATCCGTCAGGCGATCACCCGCGCGATGGCCGACCAGGCCCGCACCATCCGTATCCCGGTGCACATGGTCGAGGTCATCAACAAACTCGGCCGTATACAGCGTGAGCTGTTGCAGGACCTCGGTCGCGAGCCCACCCCCGAAGAGCTCGCGAAGGAAATGGACATCTCCCCGGAGAAGGTCCTCGAGATCCAGCAGTACGCCCGCGAGCCGATCTCGCTCGACCAGACCATCGGCGACGAGGGCGACTCGCAGCTCGGTGACTTCATCGAAGACTCCGAGGCCGTCGTCGCGGTCGACGCGGTGTCGTTCACGCTGCTGCAGGACCAGCTCCAGTCGGTGCTGCAGACGCTGTCCGAACGTGAGGCGGGTGTGGTGCGGCTGCGGTTCGGCCTCACCGACGGCCAGCCGCGCACGCTCGACGAGATCGGCCAGGTGTACGGGGTGACCCGTGAGCGCATCCGGCAGATCGAGTCGAAGACGATGTCGAAGCTGCGTCACCCGTCGCGTTCGCAGGTGCTGCGCGACTACCTGGACTAGGTCCCAGGCTCACGAAAACCCCGTCACCGTTTTCCGGTGACGGGGTTTTTCGCGTCCGCTGTCGATTCGCGGCCCGCCCGTTCGACGCGTTGGTATGACGAAACCTCACGCGACCAAGAACCTCGACCGCTACGGCTCCGCGGAACTGCCCTGGAGCCGCCCCCGCGACATCCTCACCGAGGACACTCCCACCGCCGACCTGACCTTCTTCGTGACGACCGTGCGACCCGACGGGCGGCCGCACTCGGCGGGTGTCGGTGCCGTCTGGCTGGACGACACCCTGTACTTCAAGGGCGGGCCGGGCACTCGCCGGTCCCGCAACCTGGCGGTGAACCCGGCATGCGCCGTTTCGGTGCGCCTGCGGGGAATCGATCTCACGATGGAAGGCGAGGCGCGCCGGGTCACCGAACCCGCGACGCTGGAGCGGGTGGCGGCGGTCTACCGGACGGGCGGCTGGCCCGCGACGGTGGAGGGCGACGCGCTCACGGCTCCTTTCAGCGCGCCCAGCGCGGGAGCCCCGCCGTGGCACCTGTACCGCCTCACCCTGCACCGCGCCATCGGCGTGGCGGGCGCCGAACCGTACGGCGCCACGCGCTGGGACTTCACCCCGTGAGCTCAGGGCCTCCCGGTCAGCGTGGTCCACGGGACGTGCACGGTCACCCGTTCCCGGAGCTGCTCGTTCATCAGCCACAGCTCCCCCGTCGCCGGCCAGTACGACAGGTTCTGGGAGTTCACCGGCGCCTTCCCGCTCAGCCTCGACGTCGAGGTGCCGCCGACGCCACCGTGCAGGCACGCCGGATGGTCACCCGCCACCCCGGCGTACTCGGGGCAGGTGCCGGTCATCACGAAGTACCCGTTGCGCGCCACCGTTCCCTGCATGCCCCACACCGGCGACACGAATCCTTCCTTCGCGTGCACGGTGCCGTCGGCCGACAGCTTCGGCAGGCCGGTCGCGCGGTCGAACGGCCACCGCAGCACCCGGCTGCCCGCCGCCTTGGGCACGTGTTCGGAGGTCACGATCGAGCTGTCACCGTGGTCGAACGACATCGTCGACAGACAGGGCCGCGGTCCGGTCGCGGTGGTGCACGTTCCGCCGCCGGGGTACCAGTAGGCGCCGACCTGCGGCATCGCGTAGTCGTAGAACGCCGCGTGGTACTTGCCGTCCGGGCCCTTCCCGACGACGCCGGAACTGTCGTCGACCTTCCAGAAGTGCGTCGTGTCGAAGACCCGCACCACTCCACCGGTCGTCGCGACGAACAGCCGGTTCCCGATCCAGGTCATCCCGTGCCCGTGTCCCTGCACGACGGCGAAGTTGTCGTCCGACGTGGGCTCGACGAGCAGGACGTGCCGGTACCCCAGGCCGGTGGCGTCCACAAAGGACAGCCGGACCATGGTGTCGCCGGGCGTGTGCCAGGACGTCGCCACGACCCGCTTGCCGCCGACCTTGCCGGTCGCCGCGTCGGCGTCGCCGGAACCGGTCAGTCCCTGCGGGATCCAGTCGTTGGTCTTGTCGTCGCCCGCGTCCTCCCAGCAGAATCCCGCCGGTTTCAGCGCGGCCGCGAGATACGTGCCGTGGCACAGCGGCCGCGCCTTCCGGTTGGCCGACGACAGGATCTCCGGCAAGCCGCGCGGCGGGAGCTTTTTCTCCAGCGCGGCGATCCGGGCGCCGTAGACGTCGAAGGCCGAACCCGGCGTCCAGCGGTAGCCGTCGACCGTGGCCGCGTCCATCCTCGGGAAGGCGGCCGCGGCGGAGGCGACCCCGGGGACGAGGGCGAACACCAGCAGAAGTGAAGCGAGAAGTCCCAGCCTCTTCATGCCGCGAGCCTCCCGGCCGCGCGCATACTTTCGATACAAACGCGTCAGGACACGGAAAGACCGCGAATCCGGCTATATTCGCGACGTGCTGACCGAGAGCTACCGCTACCCGGACACCGGCGACCACGTCACCGGGATGTTCATCCGACGGCACGAGCCCTACGACGGCT
This sequence comes from Amycolatopsis sp. lyj-84, assembly GCF_046549075.1. Classification (NCBI taxonomy): domain Bacteria; kingdom Bacillati; phylum Actinomycetota; class Actinomycetes; order Pseudonocardiales; family Pseudonocardiaceae; genus Amycolatopsis; species Amycolatopsis sp. lyj-84. The sequence goes on along the minus strand of NZ_JAJPWO010000001.1, from coordinate 134,622 downwards.
ACTGGACGGCCAGTGAGGACCGCGCGCTCGGCAAGGTCGCCGGAAAGCTCGCCGGGATCCTCGGCCCGCGCGAAGAGGTCAAAGCGCTCGACGCCGGATGCGGCGAGGGCCGCCTCCTCCCCTGGCTCGCCGGTTTCTCCGCGGACATCACCGCCGCGGACCCCGACCCGGACAGGCTCGCGAAGGCGAGCGAGACCGTCGTCGAGGACACCGAGTTCTCCTTCGCCGTCTCACCGATCACCGAACTGGGCGGTGGCCCGTACGACCTCGTGATCTGCAGTCACGTCATCCAGCACGTGCCGACGCCCGACGTCGTGCCGATCCTGCGACGGCTGGCCGCGATCACCGCGCCCGGCGGCGCACTGGTGCTGGCCCACAGCCGGTCGCCGCTCGGGCAAGGCGCGTTCAGTCTCGACAGCGTCGAGGCCGGTGGCGAAGTCCGCTCGCGCCGCGTGTCGCGCGAAGAGTTCGACAAGGCGTTGCGTGACGGCGAGGGCCCGGCGCTCCCCGTCCACTACCTCGACCCGGCGGAGGTCGCCGCCGACGCCGCCGCGGCGGGCTGGCGCACCGAGTGGGAGTGGACCTACCACGTCCTCGACGATCTCGGTCCCGCCGACGAGCACATCGACCGCGACGAGCTGGTCAACGCCTCCGGCCCGCTGCGCCGCCACCTCGGCCGGGATCTGGTCACCCTGCTGCGCCGCGAACGCGCGTGACCGCGGTCCTCCTCACCTTCGCCTGGGCGGTCCCGCTGTCCGGGAAGGAGGCGGCGAAGGTGCTGGACGGCGGCCGGGATCGCGGCCTGCTGGTCCATCTCGACGGGAAGCTCGGCGAGGAATGGGCCGCCGCGGAGAACTTCCTCACCAGCTACACCACTCCGCCGCTCCGTCGCGTGCTGCGGAAACGCACCGGCGGTTCGCGGCTGTCGATCCGCGTCGGCGGGGTCAGCCTGCCGTGCGAACTCGTCGTCACCTGGCATCCGGCCTACCACGCGATGACGCTGGTCCTCGCCACCACGATCACCGGACCGGCCGTGGACCGGCCCGCCGCCGAATTCGATCTCGCCATCGCCGTGCTGCAGAGCCTCCAAGGCCGCGAGACGACGAACGGGGAGGACGGGCTGCACGGCGGCTACGGCGAGAAGTCCTTCCCCTCGCTGCTCAAAGCCGTCACGCACATCTTCGAGGACCTGACCAAGGGCTGCGGCCTGACCGAGGGGCTCGGTCGCAAGGGCTGGTGCGTCGAGCTGCGGTCCCACGACGGGCATCCGCCCGCCCAGCGGGTCGCCGCCGATCCCCGGCCGTACTACGGGTTGGCGACCAGCGACGAGGGCTGGCGATTCGTGCCCCGCGAGGTCGCCAGGGACGCGCTCGGCCCGTCTTGGGGCACGCGGTCCTTCGTCGCCGCGTACACGATGGCAGGCGGGATCGTCTGCCTCAACAGCAAGGATTCCGAGTACGTCGAGCACCAGGACGAGCTGATGCGCGGCCCGTTCGGCGCGGCCGAACCGTACTTCGGCATCGACAGCGACATCGGCGGGCTCGACCACGGGATGCTCTTCATCCTCGAACGGGTCCTGATCCGGATGGCGCTGGCCGACCAATGGCTGGCGTCGATCAGAAAGGGCGCGAGCCGCACCCGGCTGCTCCGGGGCTCACTCGACGACATCCTCGAAATGCTGCATTCGGTGCTCCCGCCCGAGGTCGACTCGCTGGAGCGCCGCCTGGTCACCAGCATGGGCGTCGAGCGGATCATCGCCCAGCTCGACCGCCAGGCCGAGGCGATGGACGAGGAGACCAGGTACGCCTACGAGAACACGGTGAGCGCGCGGGTCACGCGGCTCACCGTGGTGACCGTCGTGCTGACGGTCGTCACCATCGTTCTCGGCGTCCTGCAGGTGCTCGTGTCACTCTGACCGGCGGCGCTGCTTGCGGGCGCGTTCGGAGAACAGCACCCCCACGCCCGCGGCCACCATCAGCGCGCTCGCCACGACGTGCATCCCCGGCGGGAGCAGATGGAGCTGGACGAACCAGCTCGGGTTGCTGCTGCCCAGCAGCCGGTTGATCAGCCCGCCCCCGCCCTGCACCAGCAGGAGGATTCCCAGCAGCTCGATCATCGTCGCGCCCCTTCCTTGACCCGGTCGTCGTCCTTGGGAGACAGCTCCTGCCACAGCGGTCCGGTGGCGAACCAGATGGCCGTCACGACACCCAGCCTCGGCAGCCAGCCCCACAGCGGGTCGACCTGCTCGGTGTCACCGACCATCGCGATCAGCAGGAGCAGCACCCCCGCGGCGAGCCCGCAGGCCAGCACGCATTTGAACCAGTCATGCCATTCGGCACGCGCCTTCGCCCGGCCCCTCGGCTTGGGCGGCGGTGGCGGCCCGCCCGCGAACCGGTGGGCGAAGCGCACGTCGGCCCACTTGATCATCGAGTGCCCGAACACCACGCTGAAGCCCAGGTACACCGCGGCGAGACCGTGCACGAAGTTCGCCTTCGCGCCGTTTTGCAGATCGATGACCGTCGCGACCAGGACGACGAGGTCGATCACCGGGGTCAGGAGCAGGAGCACGATGCTCGTCCGCTTCAGCTTGAACAGATAGCGGGCCACCAGGCCGGCGACGATGGCGACCCAGAAGCCGATCTCCCCGCCGGCGACCACGGCCGCCATGGGGTTTTCCGCGATGAAGTCCAGGATCTTGTTCACGGTCCGAGTCTGGCTCGCGTCCGGCGGCTCCGCGTCGGCGTACGGCACGAGATCACCGTCATCAGTTAGTAGGACCCCGTCACGCGGCCCGGTGTGCTGGGATGGACGGGTGCCCACGTTCTTCCCACGCCTGCGCCACCTTCCCTTGTGGAAGCAGGACCTCGTCATCGCGGCGGGGACGTGGGTGCTCGGCGTCCTGGTCTACCTCAGCGGGATGCAGGTACTGCTCAACGGCCCGGACACGACACCACTGTGGATCCGGCTGACCGAACTGACCGTGCTGTGCTCGCTGCAGGTCCTGCGCCGCAAGGTCCCGCTGGCGCTGCTGTGCTCGCTGGTCGTGGTCGGCGTGGACGCCACTTTCGGGCCCTCGCTGCCGATCATCGTCGTCTTCACGGACTTCCTGTACGCGGCGACGCTCTACGGTTCGCGGCGCACCAGCAGGCTGATGATCGGGATCGCCGCGCTGGGGACGCTCGGGGTGGTCTGCCTGGCGCTCCTTTTCACCGCGCAGTGGCGGACCGCGGTCATCGTCGCGTTCGCGCTGCTGCCGTTCCTGGTCACCCCGGTGTGGTGGGCGGCGAACGTGCGGCAGCAGCGGGACATCGCCGAGAACGAACGGGCGAACGCGGTGCAGCTGGCCAAGATCGGCGAGATGGACCGGAAGGTCGCGGTGGCCGGGGAACGCTCCAAGATGGCGCGGGACCTGCACGACGTCATCGCCGGGCACCTGTCGGCGATCGCCATCCAGTCCGAGGCCGCGCTGACGATGTCCACCGCCGACCCGCAGCTGTCCAGGAAGGTGCTGGAATCGGTGCGGGAGAACAGCGTGAGCGCGCTGGAGGAGATGCGCGCGATGATCGGGCTGCTGCGCGCGGATCCCGCCACCGGGAATCCCGAGATCGAGGCGACCGCGCCCGCCCGGCTGGCCGAACTGTCCAAACTGGTCGAATCGGCGCGCGCCAGCGGGCTGGCGGTCGAGGTCGGGTCCATCGTGGACGAGTCCCCGGCCCTGCCCGCCGCGATCGATCTGACCGCGTACCGGATCGCGCAGGAGGCGCTCACCAACGCGGCGAAGCACGCCGCGGGCGGGCGGGCGCTGCTCGACATCCGCGCACACGGAGGCATACTCACCGTCGAAGTGCGCAACGATCTCCGTCCCGGCTCCGGCTCGGGTGACGACGGCGGGACCGGACTCGGCCTGCTGAACATGCGGGAACGCGCCGCCGCGGTGGGCGGCACTCTCGCCGCCGGGCCGTCCGGCGGTGGCTGGCTGGTCCGTGCCGAACTGCCTCTGGAGGGGTCTTGAGTGACGGGAACATCAAAGTGCTGGTCGCCGACGACCACGGCGCGATCCGTGCCGGGTTGATGATGATCCTCGGCAACGCCGAGGGCATCGAGGTGATCGGCGAGGCCGCGGACGGCGCCACCGCCGTCCGGCAGGCGAAGGCCCTGAAGCCGGACGTCGTGCTGATGGACGTCCGGATGCCCGGCGTCGACGGCATCGCGGCCACGCGGGAACTGATCGCCGAGAACCTGTGCGAAGTCCTCGTGCTGACCACCTTCGACCTCGACGAGTACGTCCACGCCGCGCTGCGGGCCGGAGCGGCCGGGTTCCTGCTGAAGTCGGTGGAGGCGTCGCGGCTGATCGAGGCGGTGAAACTGGTCGCGGCGGGCGAAGGGGTGCTCGCCCCACAGGTCACGCGGAAGCTGATCGCCGCGTTCGCCGCGGGGACCCGCGAACCTTCCCTCGTCCCCGACGGGCTCGACGACCTGACCGAACGCGAGCGCGAAGTCCTGGCGTGCCTGGGCGGAGGCCTGTCCAACGCGCAGATCGGCACGCGGCTGCACATCGGCGAGACCACGGTGAAAACGCACGTTTCGCGGGTGCTGACGAAACTGGAGCTGCGGTCGCGGGTGCAGGCGGCGATCCTGGCGCAGGAGAACGGCGTCGTCCTGGACGACTGAGCTCCCACCGATCTGCGAGGTGGGCGGCGATCTTCTAGCGTGACCCTTCATGCGGCGAACTCTGGACGTGGACGAAGTCCTGAAGCGACAGGACTCGGGTGAGCTGAAACGGCGCCTGCACGGGCGCGATCTGATCGGCTTCGGGGTCGGCATCATCATCGGCACCGGGATCTTCACCCTCGCCGGTGTCGAGGCGAAGACCCACGCGGGCCCGTCGGTCACGCTGTCGTTCGTGCTCGGCGCCGTCGTGGCCGGGCTGGCCGCCCTCTGTTACGCCGAACTCGCCTCCAGCGTGCCGACGGCCGGAAGCGCGTACACCTACGCTTTCGCCACGCTCGGCGAGACGTTCGCCTGGATCATCGGCTGGGACCTGCTGCTCGAGTTCGCCCTCGGCGCGGCCGTCGTGTCGCGCGGCTGGTCCGGATACCTCGCGAATCTGATGGGGCTTTCGCCCGACTGGTTCGGCGAAGACGCGAAGGTGAACATCGGCGCGGTCGCGATCATCGCCGTGCTGACCGTGATCGCCGTGATCGGGATCAAGGAATCGGCGCGGGTGACGAATGTGCTCGTGCTGGTCAAGGTCGCGGTGTGCGTGCTGATCCTCGCGGTCGGCGTGTTCTACATCCGCGGCGAGAACCTCACGCCGTTCATCCCGACCGCCCAGCCGCCGACGGACACGGCGGGGGCGCTGCACCAGCCGATCGTGCAAGCCGTCCTCGGCCTGGAACAGTCCGTCTACGGCATCGCCGGGATGGTGACGGCCGCCGCGGTCGTCTTCTTCGCGTACACGGGTTTCGAGGCGCTCGCCAACCTCGGCGAGGAGACCGTGAACCCCAAACGCGATCTGCGGGTGGGGATCCTCGGCGCGCTCGGTGTCTGCGCGCTGCTCTACATCGGGGTTTCGCTGGTGCTGACCGGGATGGTGCCGTTCACCGAGATCGACACGGGTGCCCCGCTGGCCGACGCCTTCGACCGCGTCGGGCAGCACTGGGTGGGCGCGCTGATCTCGCTCGGCGCGGTCACCGGGCTGACGTCGGTGATGATGGTGGAACTGGTGACGATCGGCCGGATCGGGTTCGCGATGGGCCGCGACGGCCTGCTGCCGAAGAAGTTCGGCACCGCGCATCCGCGCTGGGGCACCCCGCACCGGATGACCATCGCCGGTGCCGTGCTGATCGCGGTGCTGGCCGCGTTCGTGCCGATCTCCGAACTCGCCGACATGGTCAGCATCGGCGCGCTGTCGGCGATGATCATCGTCGCGGTCGCGGTCCCGGTGCTGCGGAAGCGCCGCCCCGATCTGGAGCGCCCGTTCACCGTGCCGTTCTCGCCCTACCTGCCCATCGTGGCGGCGCTGGCGTGCTTCTACCTGATGCTCAACCTGGACGTGATGACCTGGCTGCGGTTCGCCGCGTGGATGGCGCTCGGCCTGCTGATCTACGTCCTCTACGGGCGCAAGCATTCCCGCTTCGCGAAGGACGGCCTCAGCTCCACAGACCTGCCGTCGTGATCGCGGCGACGGCGGCCCCGGCGTCGCCGTCGTCCACCACGACCAGCATCCGGTGCAGCGCCGCGGCCAGCCATTCCACCGGCTGGTCGTGCAACCCGTTGTCCCCCGAGGACGGATAACCGTCCATAATGGACACCAGGGTTCCTTCGGCGCCGATCCGCATCCCGGCCACCAGTACGGAATGCGCGGTCGCCGGACGCCAGCGGGACGACCACAGCGGCGGGACACCCGTGTCGAGGTAGTCGAGCAGCGCCCGCACCGGGGTGTCGTGCGCGCCGAATTCGGCCGGGTCGACCTCCGCGATCAGCGCGACCCGCGGCAGAGGCCAGAGCGCGGCCAGGAGCATGAACAACGACTGCGGCGCCCAGTCGCCGGTGGCGGGCACCGCGACGAGCCGTCCTCCCGACAGCGTCCCGATCGCCCGCGCCAGACCCTCTTGGGTGGCGCCCGCCAGTGCCGCGACCTCGTCCTGGTCCGTGACGTCGAAACCCGCCGCGCGCAGGGCGGCCAGCGTCGCGAACGGCCCGGCGAGCCCGTCCTTCTGCGGGAGTTCGGCTCGTGCGACGGCGACGAGATGTTCGCCGCCGGGCAGCCAGCGGCGACCGGACAGACCGGTCCGGTCGCCGTCGATTCCGGAGGACATCAGTCGTCGAACGTCCACGACTGCATGACGAACCGGCCTTCGTTCGCCGCACCGGCCGAAGCGTAGGTCGCCAGCGCGGCCTCGTTGTCCGTTTCGACGCCGACCCACATTCCCCGGCACCCTCGTTTCCGCGCGACCCCGGCCAGCGCGTCGACCAGGTCGCGGCCGATCCCGCGCCGCTGGTAATCCGGGCTGACGTCGAGTTCGTTGAGGAACATCTCGGTGCCCTTGTCCGGATGCGTCACCTCGGTACCGGTGATCATCCCCGCGGGTTCGCCGTCCTCGTAGGCGATCAGCAGGTGGTTCTCCTCCCCCGCGAGGAACTTCTCGGACGCCGCCCGGTCCGCGGGACCGTCGAACAGGTGCTGGGCGGCGACGACCTCTTCGACGGTGCCGGCCCGCCGGATCTCGGCCACGGGTCCTCCTGATGGTGGTAGCGCCACAGGCTGGTCAGTATCCCGCTCAGAGCGGCGCCGAGCCATCGTCTTTCCTCGGCGACCGCAGCGCCACCCCGGCGACGACGGCCAGCGTGCCGAGCGCCTCGGGCAGGGCCGGGACCTGCTTGAGCCACAGGAAGCCGACCACGCCCGCCGTGACCGGCAGCAACGCGAGCAGCAGCGCGAACCGCGCCTGCCCGGCCTTGCGCAGGACCACCTGGTCGAGGGCGTACGGCACGACGGTCGAGAGCACGCCCACCCCGATGCCGAGCAGCAGCAGCCGTGGCGAACCCCACACCGCGCCGGTGCCGAACGCCAGCGGCGACAGCACCACGGTGCCGACGGCGAACCCGACGGCCAGCCCGTCGATCCCGTTCCCGCCGACCGCCACCCGCTTCCCGAGCAGGATGTACCCGGCCCAGGCGGCCGCCGCGCCCAGCGCGAAGAGCACGCCGAGCAGGCTGCCTTCGAGCCGGACGTCCGCGATGGCGATCACCCCGGCCACCACCAGCAGCAGTGCGAAGACGTCGCGACGGCTCCGCGAGCCGAAAGCCGCCACCACGACGGGCCCGGCGAACTCCAGCGCGACCGCGGTGCCGAGGGGCAGCCGCGCGATCGCCTCGTAGAAGAGCACGTTCATCCCGGCGGTGACGATGCCGAACGCGCCCGCGAGCAGGAACGTGCGGCCGGTCCACGCGGAACGGGGTGGCCTGCGCCACGCCAGGAGGACCACCGCGGCGCCGAGGCAGCGCAGCCATGCCACCCCCGCGGGTGAGGCGACCGAAAAGAGACCTACGGCGACGGCCGCACCGGCGTACATGGAAATTCCGCTGAGAACGAACAAGAACGGCGCCGGCACGCTCGAGAGGCGGTGCCGGACGACTGCGATACCCACCCTCGCATGGTGCCTGACGTGGGAAAAGCCGGTTCGGCGGGGAGTCTTCTCCTACGTTGCGTGATTACGCTACGGCATCCGAGGTAATTACCAGTGACAAATGAGACACCCGCACGGGAACACTTGCGGGTCGCCAAACGTCTGGAAGAGTGGAAGCACGAACACGGCGGGGCCGGGAACGAACGTTTCCGGCATCAGTGCCGAAGTGGTCGTAGCTGGATCGATGGCACCGGGTCACCGGTGCCGGGACGGAGGGAGACTCCAATGACTTCACCGACGCTCACCCGCCCCGAACTGACCGCTGCCGACCGATGCGACCGGTGTGGAGCTGCAGCCCAGGTTCGAGCCATTCTCAGCACCGGTGGCGAGTTGCTCTTCTGTGGTCACCACGCCCGCGCACACGAAACGAAGCTCAAAGAAATGTCCGCGGACATTCAGCGGTAGTCCACCAGTCCACGACCACCGGCGGCCGGCTACTCCCCAGGGAGAGAGCCGGCCGCCCTGTTTTTGTCTTGTAAATACATACAGACAGAATGTATGTTAACGAGCATGACGACCAGCGACCTCCTGGGCGAGGTGCACGAGGTGGACCTCGGCAGCGCCCGTATCCGCTACCGCGACCGCGGCGAAGGCCCTCCTGTGGTCTTCGTGCACGGACTGCTGACCAACGGCCTGCTCTGGCGCAAGGTGGTCCCCGCGGTCGCCGGTGCCGGCTTCCGCTGCCTGACCCCGGACTGGCCGCTGGGCTCGCACGACGTCCCGGCCCCCGGCGCCGACCTGAGCCCGCCCGGGGTCGCCGCGCTCATCGCACGATTCCTCGAAGCGCTCGACCTGACCGACGTCACCGTGGTCGCGAACGACACCGGCGGCGCGCTCACGCAGCTGCTCATGACCACGGCCCCGGACCGGGTGGGCCGGGTCGTGCTGACCCCGTCGGACTGCTTCGAGCGGTTCCTGCCGCCGATGTTCGCGGCGCTGAGCCCGCTGGCGCGGATCCCCGGCGGCACCTGGTCACTCGTGCAGGTGATGCGGTCACGAGCGCTGCTGAAGGCCACGAACTTCGTCTGGGCGATCAAGCATCCGGTGCCCGGCCACATCCTCGACGCCTACCTGCTGCCCAGCAGGCGGAGCCCGGAGATCCGCGACGACCTGCGCCGCTTCATGGCGGGCATCGACAAGCGCTACACGCTGACGGCGGCCGAACGGCTCCCCGCGTTCGAGAAGCCGGTGCTGCTGGTCTGGGCGCCCGAGGACCGGCACTTCCCGCTGCGGCTGGGCCGCAAGCTCGCGGATGTCCTGCCGAACGCGGAACTGAAGACGATCGAGGACTCGTACACCTTCGTGCCGGAGGACCAGCCGGAGCGGCTGAGCGGCATGGTGGTGGAATTCCTGCGTGCCCACGCCACGACGTAGCCAGACCGAACGATCGCAGTCGACGCAGACCGCGCTGATCACCGCGGCGCGGACGCTGTTCGCCGATCCGGGTTACGCCGCCGTGCCCGCCGACGAGATCGTCCGGGCCGCGGGCGTCACCCGTGGCGCGCTCTATCACCACTTCGGGGACAAGCAGGGGCTGTTCCGCGCCGTGATCGAGCAGATCGAAACGGAGATCACCGAGGAGCTCCAGGACGTCCTGCGCTCGGCTGACGACCCGTGGGCGGCGGCGCTCGGCGCGCTGAGCCGCTTCCTCGACCTGTGCCTGCGGCCCGAGGTGGTGCGGATCTCGCTCACCGACGCCATCTCCGTCCTCGGCTGGCAGGAATGGCGCGAGCTGGAGAACCGGTACGGGCTGGGCCTGATCACGGAGATCCTGGAGGGCGTCGCCGCGGACGGGCGGCTGGTCGCGGCGCCGATCCCGGAGCTGGCGCAATTGGTGCTGAGCGCCTGCGCGGAGGCCGCGCTGATGATCGCGCACGCCGAAGACCCCGAAGCGGCGAAGGAGAAGTCCCTCGCCGCTCTGGTGACCCTGCTCTCCGGTCTTCTGCGGACCTAGACCGTGTCCAGGATCATCTCGAAGGCCGCCTCGGCGGCACCCAGCAGCTTCACGTCGGCACCCAGCGCGGAACTCACGATCTGAGTCCCGCCCACGGCGCGGCTGACGAGACTCCGCCGCCGGACCTCGGCCGCCACCGACCGCACGACCGAATCGGGCAGCACGGTGAGCAGGTCGCCCAGCACGACCAGCTGCGGGCCGAGCAGGTTGACCACGTTCACCAGGCCCAGCGTCAGCCATTCCGCGAACTCCGAGAGCCGCTCTTCGGCCGCGTGCGGGTCCCGGCCCAGTTCGCGCAGTTCGAACAGGATCGCCCCGCGCGGGGTGTCCTCGGGCAGGTCGAGCGCGCGGCACAGGGCCGCCTCGCCGACCTCGGTCTCCCAGCAGCCGCTGGACCCGCAGTAGCAGGGACGGCCGCCCGGACGGATCGCCATGTGCCCGATCTCGCCGACGTACCCGGAGCCGCCGCGCAGCGACGAGCCGTCCGCGATGATCCCTCCCCCGACCCCGACGTCGGCGGAGACGTACACGGCGTCGGAGGAGCCCCGCGCGGCACCGCGCAGGTGTTCGGCGATGGCGCCGAGTTCGGCGTCGTTGCCGACCAGGACGGGGACGCGCAGCACACCGCCGAGCCGTTCCCCGAGCGCCACGTCGGTCCAGCGCAGGTTGGGCGCCTCGTGGACGTGCCCGTCCCCCCGGCGGACGACGCCGGGCACGGACACCCCCACCGCGATCGGCTGCACGCCGAGATCGCCCGCCAGCATGGTGGTCGACTCGATCACGTGCGTGATCACCTCGTCGGCCTCCCGCATCCGGCCGCGGAGGTTCCAGCTGTTGCGCCCGAGGATCTGGCCGCCGAACCCGACCAGCGCGATCGCCACGTGTTCGACCTGGAGATCGACCGCGAGCACCACCGCCGCGTGCGGCTGGGGCAGGACCAGGAGCGAGGGGCGGCCCGCCCCTCGTCCCGGCCTGGGGACCCTCTCCTCGACGACGCCCGCTTCCGCGAGGCCGTCGACGAGGGTCTTGATGGTGCTGCGGTTGAGCCCCAGCTCGGTGGCCAGGGTCGCCCTGGTGCTCGGGCCGCTGACGTGCAGCAACCGGAGCAGGGTCGTGCGGTTGTGCCTGCGCACCTCGTCTGGTCGTGCAACGGGTGTGCTGGTCACGGACTTCATCATTCCATGCGGACTCAGCGCGGCGACGCAGCCGCGCGGCGCCGGGACAGCGCGTCCACCGTTGCCGCGAGCAGCAGCACCAGACCGGTGACGATGTTGACCACCGCCGCCGACTGCTTCAGCAGGCCCAGCGCGTTCTCGACGACCGCGAGCACGAGGCCACCGATCACCGCGTCCACGACCCGGCCCTTGCCGCCGAACAGCGAGGTACCACCGATGACGGCGGCGCCGACCGCGAACAGCAGCGTGTTGAGGCCACCGGCCTGCGGGTCGACCGAACCGACCTTCGACGAGTAGACGATCGCGCCGATCGCCGCCACCGCCGAGCAGATGACGAACACCGAAGCGCGGATCTTCTCGACGTTGATACCGGCGCGGCGGGCCGCTTCCCGGTTGCCGCCGACCGCGTAGATGTGGCGGCCGTACTGCGTGCGGTTGAGCACGTAGGTGCCGAGCACCAGCAGCGCGAGCACGATCGGCACGACGTACGGGACACCGGAGATCACGATGTTCGGGTTGGGCGCGCGGTTGATCGTGAGCAGATAGGTCGCGATGGCCGCGACGACCGCGATCGCGCCGACCTTGAACAGCACCATCGGCGTCGGCTGGGTGACCAGGCCGCGTTTGAGCCGCGAGAAGTGCTGACCCAGGCTCACCGCGGCGAAACCACCGGCGGCGACCACGAACAGGATCCAGCTGCCCAAAGTGGACAGGTTGCCGTTGGCGACCTTGAACAGCACGTCCGAGGTGCTGATGCCGAGCGTGCCGCCCTCACCGATGAACTGGAGGATGACACCTTGCCAGGCAAGGAAAAGCGCCAGCGTCACGACGAACGACGGCATGCCGATCTTGGAGACGAGGAACCCGGTGAGGACACCGATCGCGCCACCGACGCTGATCGCGAGCACGATCTCGATCCACGGGTTGGCCGCCGCTCCCGAGAGCACCAGCACGATGGCGAGCACGGCGAACCCGACACCCGCCCAGATCCGCAGGATCACCCCGAGCAGACCGGCGATCGCGAGCACCACGAGGAACGTGATGAACACGCCGTTCCCCATCCCGCCCAGCAGGTTTCCGTTGCGCACGTAGTGCATCGCGAGGACGGCGGCGGTCACGCCGGACGCGGTGCCCGCGGACAGGTCGATCTCGCCGAGCAGCAGCACGAACACGATGCCCATCGCGATGATCGCCTTGCCGGCGCCCTGCGCCATCAGGTTCGCGATGTTGTTCATCGTCAGGAAGGTGTCCGACAGCGAGGCGAACACGATCACCAGGACGAGCAGGCCGAGCAGCGCGGGCAGCGAACCCAGCTGTCCCGCCTTGAGCCGGGAGAAGTAGTCGCCGATCGCCTCACCCGTTGACATCGATGTCGTGTCGATGCCGAAGTCCGTGATGGCCGCCGACGGGTTGAGCGCGGAAGCCGCCGACTTGCCCCCCTCCGGCGAGGCGGGCTTTGCAGGAGTCTCAGTCATTTCCGGTTCTTTCTCACTCACAGGACGGCGGCTTCGGGGCGGGCAAGGCCGAGGTCGCCGGAGCGGCCGGCGGTGATCAGTTCCACGACCTGGCCGTGGGTGACGTCCTTGGTGTGCACCTCGGCGACGAGACGGCCGAGGTAGAGCACCGCGATACGGTCGGCGACCTCGAAGACGTCGGCCATGTTGTGGCTGATCAGCACCACTCCGAGGCCCTGTTCCGCGAGGCGGCGGACGAGGTCGAGCACCTGACGGGTCTGCGCGACACCGAGTGCGGCGGTCGGCTCGTCGAGCAGGACGACCTTCGAGTCCCACAGCACGGACTTGGCGATCGCGACGGTCTGCCGCTGCCCACCCGAGAGGGCCGAAACCGGTGTGCGGACGGACTTCACGGTGCGGACCGAAAGCGAGGCGAGCGTCTCGCGGGCGGCCTTCTCCATGCTGGCCTCGTCGAGCAGCCATTTGCTGCCGCGTTCGCGGCCGAGGAACATGTTCTGCACGATGTCGAGGTTCTCGGCGAGGGCGAGGTCCTGGTACACGACCTCGATCCCCAGATCCGCGGCGTCGCGCGGGCCGTGGATGTGCACCTGCTCGCCCTGGAACTTCACCGTGCCCGAGTCGTAGCCGTGGATGCCGGCGATCGACTTGACCAAAGTGGACTTGCCGGCACCGTTGTCGCCGACGAGCGCGGTGACCTCACCGGCGCGCACGTTGAAGTCCACGTCGTGGAGGACGTGGACCGGCCCGAAGCTCTTGTTCAGCTGCTTCAGTTCGAGGATGGGTTCGCTCATGGGGGTTTCTCGAATTCTCCCGGGTGGGAACCGGGCCGGGGCGCGCTGTCGGGAGTACGCCCCGGCCCGGTCGTCTGGATTAACGGGTCAGGAGATGCCGAGCTGCGTGCACGCCGCGGCCAGGTCGCCGCCGCAGATCTCGGCCGCCTTGACGTAGCCCTGCGTCACGACCTCCTTGACACCGTCCTTGGTGGTCAGCTTCGGCTCGAGGAGCACGGACTTGACCTCGCGGTTGCCCTTCGGGTCCTTCGCCTTGCCGGTGGCCAGCGCGTCGGCGCCCGCCTTGTCGCCCTTGGCCAGCAGGACGGCGAGCTTCGCCGCGGCCTCGGCCTCTTCCTTGATGGGCTTGAAAACGGTCATGTACTGGTCGCCGCGCAGGATGGCCATGAGGCCGTCCGCGGTGGCGTCCTGGCCGGTGACCGGGACCTTGCCGTTGAGGCCGTTCTTCTTCAGCACGGTGATGACCGCGCCCGCGAGACCGTCGTTCGCGGCGACGACGCCGTCGACCTTGCCCTTGTTGTCGGTCAGGATCTGCTCGAAGGTCTGACCGCCCTTCTGGTTGTCCCAGTTGTCGATGGCCTGTTCGCGCACGAGCTTGAGGTCGTTGCTGGCGAACTTCGGCTGCAGGACGGACTTCTGGCCGTTGGCGAACAGCGTCGCGTTGTTGTCGGTCGGGGCACCCTCGATCATGACGACCTCGGCGCCCTTCTTGTCCTTCAGCGCGTCGGCGAGGCCCTGGCCCTGGAGCTGGCCGACCTTCTCGTTGTCGAACGAGACGTAGTAGTCGGAGCTGCCGCCGAGGTTCAGGCGGTCGTAGTCGATCGTCGGGATGCCCGCGGCCTGCGCCTTCTTGGCGACGGCCGAGCCGACCTCGCCGTTGATGGCGGCGATGATCAGGACCTTGACGTTCTGCGCGATCATGCCGTCGGCCAGCGTGGTGAACTTCTGGACGTCGCCCTGCGCGTTCTGGACGTCGGCGTCGAAGCCCGCGTCCTTGAGCGCCTTGGTCAGGAACGGCTTGTCGAAGGACTCCCAGCGCGCGGAGGTGGCGGTCTCCGGCAGGATGACACCGACCTTGCCGCCGGCGGCGGCACCGCCCGGAGCGGGGGCGGACTGCGAGGAGTTGCTGCTGCCCGAGTCGGCGGAGTTGGCGCCACAGGCGGAGAGCACCAGGCCGGCGCCCACCGTCGCGGCGAGGAGGGTAAGGGTTCTGCTGCGCATCCTCGTTCCTTCCGGATCTTGCTCGCGGGCGGCGATCCTGGAGGACCGGTCGCACCATCGCGCATATGTTGTGGGCGACAACATATGCCGCCGAACGGGTTTCGCGGAAGACGGCTGAATCGATTAAGCCTCATCAAATGGACACGGTTTGGCAACGTGGCCGTAGCAAGACGTACGAAGTCTAGGTCCGTTGACGGTGTGACCGCCACCACTCACTCAGCGTGATGTGCGCCGGTCCGCGCGTCCCACCCCTGGACGCAATGAACGGGACTTTCATTGCAAATTTTGCAATGAAAGTCCCGTTCATTGCACGGGTACGGGGCGCTACCAGGTACGCAGGGTGACGATGCGCTCTTCGAGCTGTTCGACCGTCGCCATCGCGGTCGGCGGGCCGCCGCAGATCCGGCGGAGTTCGTTGTGGATCGCGCCGTGCGGCTTCCGCGTCCGGTGGTGGTGCACGCCCACCAGGGCGTTCAGCTCCTTGCGCAGGGCGCCGAGCCGCTCGCTGACCGACTGCGGCCGCGCGACCGGCGCCGCCTCTTCGGCCTTGGGCTTCCGGCGCTTCTCGTCCGAGAGCTGCTCCTCCTGCCGCTTCCGCAGCAGGGCGCGGACCTGGTCCGGTTCGAGCAGCCCCGGCAGGCCGAGGTACTCCTGCTCCTCGTCGGAACCGGAGAACACCGCGGTGCCGAAGGAGTTGCCGTCGTAGATGACCTGGTCCAGCTCGGCGGAGGCGCCCAGCGAGGTGAACGCCTTCTCCTCTTCGCCCGGCTCGTCCTCGGTGCGGTTGGCCTGGGCGAGGAGTTCGTCCTCCCAGCCCTCCTTCTCGCGGTGCGGCTTGCCGAGGACGTGGTCGCGCTGCGCTTCCAGCTCGCTGGCCAGTTCCAGCAGCACCGGCACGCTCGGCAGGAAGACCGAGGCCGTCTCGCCCGGTTTACGCGAACGCACGTACCGGCCGATGGCCTGCGCGAAGAACAGCGGGGTCGACGCGCTCGTGGCGTAGACGCCGACGGCGAGGCGCGGGACGTCGACGCCTTCGGACACCATCCGGACCGCGACCAGCCAGCGGTCGGTCGAGTCGGAGAACTCCTTGATCCGCCCGGACGCCTTGGGGTCGTCGGAGAGGACGACCGTCGGGGTCTGGCCGGAGAGCCGCTCCAGGATCTTGGCGTAGGCGCGCGCGGAGTCCTGGTCGGTGGCGATCACCAGGCCGCCGGCGTCCGGGATGCCGTTGGCGCGAAGCTGCGCGAGGCGCGTGTCCGCGGCCTGCAGTACCGCCGGGACCCACTCACCGGCCGGGTCGAGCGCCGTGCGCCAGGCCCGCGCGTTCTGCTCGGCGGTCAGCGGCTCGCCGAGCCGCGCGGTGAACTCCTCCCCCGCGCTCGTGCGCCAGGATGCCTCGCCGGAGTAGGCGAGGAAGACGACCGGCCGGACCACGCCGTCGGCGAGCGCGTCGGCGTAGCCGTAGGAGTGGTCGGATTTGCTGCGCTGGAAGCCCGAACCGTCGGGCTCGTAGGTGACGAACGGGATCTGCGAGTCGTCACTGCGGAACGGCGTCCCGGTCAGCGCGAGACGGCGGACGGCGGGCGTGAACGCCTCGCGGATCGCGTCACCCCAGGACTTCGCGTCGCCGCCGTGGTGGATCTCGTCCAGGATGACCAGCGTCTTGCGGTTCTCGGTGCGCACGCGGTGCAGCGTCGGATGCGCCGCGACCTGCGCGTAGGTCACCGCGACACCTTGGTAGTCGCGTGAGGTGGCACCGGCGCCGTTGCGGAAGTTCGAGTCGATCGCGATCCCCGCGGCCGCCGCCGAGGCGGCCCACTGGTGCTTCAGGTGCTCTGTCGGCGCGACGATGGTGATCGCTTCGATGGTCCGGTCGCTCAGCAGCTCGGCGGCGATCCGGAGACCGAACACCGTCTTGCCCGCGCCCGGCGTCGCGACGGCCAGGAAATCCTTCGGTTTCTTCGTCAGGTACTTCGTCAGCGCGCGGCGCTGCCAGGCACGCAGCGGGCGGGCGGTGCTGTCCTTCGACGCGGGAGGCGCGCCCAGCTCGCCTCGATTGCGCTCAACCGTTTCCGACATGCCGGTTCCCCTCCTCCCTCACCCGAAACCCCTGGTCATCCGCCCTGTCACAAGCGAAAACCCCCACTTTGGTATCCGGCCGCGACGCCGGCGCCTGAGGTGAGGGCACTCCAGTGAGCCTACCTGCCGGGCCCGTGGAACGCCGGAAGCGCCACCCCCGTTGTCGGTTTACTCACCCGAAAACCCAGGGGTGACGAGCCGAATGCCCGGACATGGACCATGCTGGACCCCGTCAAGGGCGCTCGGCGCCGGCGGAGGAGCTGCATGAGCGAGGAGAACGGCCGGAACGAGCCGGCCGCCGAGGTCGCGAAGGCCCGCAGGCGACCGTTGCGCCTGCTCAGCCGCACGCTCAACAAGGCCTGGGAAGGCAACATCTTCTCCGAGGCCGCCGAAGCCGCGTTCTGGCAGACGCTGTCGCTGCCGCCGCTGCTGCTCGGGCTCCTCGGTTGCCTCGGCTTCGTCGGCGACTGGTTCGGCCAGGAGGTCGTGACCGCGGTCCACGACCGGATCATCACCTTCAGCAAGACGATCTTCAGCGACAACGCCGTCCACGACATCATCGAGCCGACGGTCAACAGCATCCTGTTCGTCGGCAAGGGCGAGATCGTCTCCATCGGGTTCCTGATCTCCCTGTGGGCGGGCTCGTCGGCGATGTCGTCGTTCGTCGACGCGATCACCGTGGCGCACGACCAGTACGGCGTCCGCAACGACGTCTGGCAACGGATCTTCGCGCTGCTGCTGTACCTGGCCGGGCTGGTCATCCTGGTGGTCGGGCTGCCGCTGCTGGCGATCGGCCCGGACCTGCTCCCCCAGTTCTTCCCGAACGACTGGCGCGACACGGTGTCGTACTGGGTCGGCACGCTCTACTACCCGGTGCTGGCCGTGATGATCGTGCTGGCGCTGACGACGCTGTACAAGCTGTCCCTGCCGCGCAGGCTGCCGTGGCACCGCGGGCTGCCGGGCGCGATGCTCGCCATGGTCGTGTTCCTGCTCTCCAGCATCGGCCTGCGGATCTATCTGAACTGGATCACCCAGACCGGCTACACCTACGGCGCGCTCGCCGCGCCGATCGCGTTCCTGCTGCTGATGTTCTTCATCGGGCTCGCGGTGGTCGGCGGCGCGTACTTCAACAGCGCGATCCAAGAACTGTGGCCCGCCAAGGCGACGAAACGCCAGCGCCGGAAATGGCGGCGGCTGGAGATGGAACGCGCCAGCGAACGGATCCGCGCCGAAGAGGGTCGCAAACTGTGGGAACGCACGACCGTCCCGCTCCGGCGTCCCCGTCCGAACGGCGATTCTTCCGACGGTGACGCCGAACACGCTTCGGAACAATCGGTGAACGAAGAAACGCAGAGCGAAGCCGATCAGGTGACAGAACGGCGAAGTTGACACCGGCCGGGGGATGACCTCATCCCGAAGTCGTACTCCGATTCCACCCGTGGTGTGAATCCAGTCCGCCCTCCGCCATGAAAGGCTCGCGGTAATCCGCACGTTCCCGAGTCGCCTTTCTGGGGGATCCCGTCATGTCCACGCTGGCCAGACTGAGCCTGCGCAACCGAAGTCTCATCGGGCTGCTCGCCCTGGTGGTCATCGGCTTCGGCGCCTTCGCCCTGCCACAGCTGAAGCAACAGCTGTTCCCGTCGCTGCAGTTCCCGCAGGCGCAGATCATCACGCCGTACGCGGGCGCGTCGCCGGACGCGGTCGACCGTCAGGTCACCGAACCGCTCGAAGGCGGGCTGCAGGGCCTCAAGGGGCTCGAAGAACTGAACTCGACGTCGTCGGAGGGCTTGTCGCGGATCACCGCGCAGTTCGAATTCGGCACGGACATCGACGCGGCCGTCGGGCAGATCCAGCGCGTCGTCGACGGGGTCAAGGCGCGGCTGCCGCAGAACAGCGAACCGACCGTTTCGGCGGGCTCCACCGACGACCTCCCGGTCGTCCTGCTCGCCGCCGGGACCACCGGTGACCCACAGGCCCTCGCGCCCGCGCTGACCGGGGAGGTCGCGCCGGAGCTGCGCAAGATCGACGGCGTCCGCGAGGTCGAGGTGACCGGTGCGCGGCAGCCGCGGGTCACCATCGCGCTGGACTACGCGAAGCTGGCCGCGGCGGGCGTCGACCCGTCGTCGATCGCCACCACGCTGCAGACCGCCGGTGCCGCCGTCCCGGCCGGGACGCTGACCGAAGGCGACAAGACGCTCACCGTCCAGGTCGGCGGCGGACCGACCACAGTGGACACGATCAAGAACCTTTACCTGACGCCGTCGGCGACGCCGGGATCGCGTCCCGGTGCCCAGGCGCCCAAGCCGGTGAAGCTCGGTGAGATCGCGGACGTCCAGGCGGGCTTCGCGCCGCCGACGTCGATCACGCGCACCAACGGCAAGCCGAGCCTCGGGCTCTCGATCACCATGGTGGAGAACGGGAACGCGGTCGCGATCTCGGAATCCGTGCGGGACAGGCTGCCCGAGCTGTCGAAGAAGATCGGCGCCGAGATGAGCGTCGTGTTCGACCAGGGCACCCCGGTCAAGGACGCGATCAGCGGGCTGACCACCGAAGGCCTGCTGGGCCTGGCTTTCGCGGTCATCGTGATCCTGCTGTTCCTGATGTCACTGCGGTCCACACTCGTGACGGCGGTGTCGATCCCGCTTTCGGTGGTCGTGGCGCTGCTCGCGCTGTGGACCGGTGATCTGTCGCTGAACCTGCTCACCCTCGGCGCGCTCACCATCGCCATCGGCCGGGTCGTCGACGACTCGATCGTGGTGCTGGAGAACATCAAACGACATCTGGCGTACGGCGAGGAGAAACAGCGCGCGGTCCTCGACGGCGTGCGCGAGGTGGCGGGCGCGGTGACCTCGTCGACGCTCACCACGGTCGCGGTGTTCCTGCCCATCGCCTTCGTCGGCGGGTTCGTCGGCGAGCTGTTCTCGCCGTTCGCGATCACCGTCACCGTGGCGCTGCTGGCGTCGCTGCTGGTCTCGCTGACCATCGTGCCGGTGCTGGCGTACTGGTTCCTCAAGCCGCCGAAGACCCCCGCGAACGAGCACGAAGCCGAGCTCACGCGCCAGGCGGCCGAGGACAAGGAACGTCGCGGGCTGCTGCAGCGCGGCTACGTGCCGGTGATCAAGTTCGCCACCCGTCGCCGCGTCACCGTGGTGCTGCTGGCGCTGATCATCTTCGGCGGCACGGTCGGGCTCGCGTCGCAGCTGAACACGAACTTCCTCGACCAGTCCGGCTCGACGACGCTGAGCCTTTCGCAGAAGCTGCCGCCCGGCACCAGTCCCGAGGCCAAGGAGAAGGCCGCGGGCGCGGTGGAACAGGCGCTCGCCGCCGAACCCGCCGTCGAGACCTATCAGGTGAGCATCGGCGGGGGCAGCTTCTTCGGCGGTGGCGGGACGGCGACCAGCATCCAGGTCACCGTCGCCAAGGACACCGACGTCGAGGCGCTCTCGGATCGCTTGCGCGGCAAGCTGAGCGCGCCGGAACTCGGCGAGGTCAAGGTCGGCGCCGAAGCGGGCGGCTTCAACTCCGACGGCGTCTCGATCACCGTCACCGCTCCCGACGAGGCCTCGCTGAAGCCCGCCGCCGAGCAGGTCCGCCAGGCCCTGTCCTCGGTGCCGGACCTGACCGAGGTGACCAGTGACCTCTCGCAGGGCTCGCCGCGCGTGCAGGTCGAGGTCGACGCCGCCAAGGCCGCCGCGAGCGGGCTTTCGGCGACGACGATCGGCCAGATCGCGAACCAGGCGATCGCCGGCCGCACGGTGACCCAGCTGCCGGTGGACGGCGAGCGCACGGACATCGTGCTGCGCGCCGGCTCGGCCCCGGTGTCGGTGGACGCGGTCAAGGCGCTGCCGATCCCGAGCGCGACGGGCGTCGTCCGGCTCGACTCGGTCGCCAACGTGTCCACTGTGGACGGCCCGGCCGCGGTGCACCGCACCTCGGGCGAGCTGAGCACCACGGTCACCGCCAAGAACACCGGCGCGGACCTGGCCGCCACCACGAAGGCCATCCAGTCCAAATTGGACGGCCTGACCTTCACCGGTGGCGCGGCGTACAAGCTCGGCGGCGTCAGCGAGGACCAGCAGGAAGCCTTCGGGAACCTGTTCCTCGCGCTGCTGGCCGCGGTCGCGATCGTGTACCTGATCATGGTGGCGACGTTCCGCAGCCTGCTCCAGCCGCTGATCCTGCTGGTGTCGATCCCGTTCGCGGCGACCGGCGCGATCGGGCTGCTGCTGGCCACCGGCACCGCGCTGGGCCTGCCCGCGCTGATCGGGATGCTGATGCTCGTCGGCATCGTGGTGACCAACGCGATCGTGCTGATCGACCTGATCAACCAGTACCGGGCTTCGGGGATGAGCGTGTCCGAAGCGGTGATCGAGGGCGGCAGGCGACGGCTGCGGCCGATCCTGATGACCGCCGCGGCGACCATCTTCGCGCTGGTCCCGATGGCGCTCGGCCTGACCGGTCAGGGCGGGTTCATCGGGCAGCCGCTGGCGATCGTGGTGATCGGCGGGCTGGTCAGTTCGACCCTGCTGACGCTGATCCTGGTGCCGACGCTGTACACGACGGTCGAGACGCGGAAAGAGAAGCGCCGCGCGAAGAAGGACGCTCGACGGTCGCGTTCCTCGGAGGCCCCGGCTTCCGAGACGCTGACGCCCGAGCCGACTTCGTAGACCTGGGGGGGGACGGGGGAGGAAGGCACGCCGGGCCGGTGGGACGCCCGGCGTGCCTTTCGCTCACGCCTTCCGGAACCGCCACGTCTTGCTGTCGAAGGCCACGCACCACGAAGGCGACAGCACGACGACCCGCAGGGTCCCGTCGGCGGCCACGTCGACGCCCTCGGTCTCGAAGTTCCCGCTGCAGGTGCTCTTCAACGGCAACTGCCCCAGCGAGGTCACCCGCCCGGTGACGTCCGAACCGGACAGCGCGCCGGAAAGATCGACCTGCAGCAGCGGTTTGGTCGTCCCGAACAGCGCGCCTTCGGGATCGTCGGACGCGCACAGCAGCCGTGTCGCGGTGACGAAGTCGCAGCCCTGGATGTCCCGCACCGGCCGGTCGAGCCGGATCGCGGACGAGTACGGCAGGTTCGCCGACGGGTTCGTGTGCGCGACGCCGGGCATCGGGTGCACGAGGAGCCGGTCCATCGTGCCCCACTCGCCCGCCACCATCCAGCGCGCGTCGGGGGTCACGGCGGCGAACGAGTTGTTGTTCGCTTCCCACGATTCCAGCGCGTGGGTGTAGTTCGCCCAGGTCCCATCGGGCGACTCGACGCGGAAGAGTTTCGCACCCCTGTCGTCGCGCTGGTACGGCTCGACGTACCAGCCTTGCGCCGAACCCGGGTCGCCGATGTGGTTCCAGCCCTGCGAAGACAGGTTGACGGGAACTGTCGCGATCCCGGTGTAGCGGTAGATGGTCCCGGAGGGCCGCTCGATGGTGGCCAGGCCCTGGCCCTCGTCGAGCGGGCGGGCGTTGTCCGAGCCGACCGTGGTCCAGCCCGTCACGGCCTGGGCCGCGGTGGGGGAGAACACCGCGAGCAAGGCGGCGATGGCGAGCACGATCCCGGTTTTGCGCATGAAGGCTCCGTCCCGACGGGTTTTCGCTGGCGGGTACTGAATTACCAGCGAAAACCGCGACGGGCAGCCACCATGTGAAGGATTTTCAGATTTTGTCCGGTTTCGGACACCGGACGGCCAGGTGTCAGTCGCCCGGCTTGAGACCGTCGTAGATCTTCTTGCAGTCGGGGCACACCGGCGAACCGGGCTTCGCCGACTTCGTCACCGGGAAGACCTCGCCGCACAGCGCCACCACGTGCGTGCCCATGACCGCGCTTTCGGCGATCTTGTTCTTGCGCACGTAGTGGAACATCTTCGGCGCGTCGTCATCGGTGCCGTCGGTGCCCTCGGGGCGGGTATCCGGCTTCGGAAGGGTCTGTGTACTCACCCCTCCATAATGCCCCAAATCCTCCTGCGCACACCGGCGACCTGGCAGGATCTCGCCCATGTTCCAGAAGGTGCTCGCGACATTCGGTTCGGGCGGGGCGAAGATCGACGCCCGGCTGCTCGATCGCTCGGTCTCCCCCGGCCGTCCCCTGCGCGGCGAGGTCCTGCTGCTCGGCGGTGAAGTCGATCAAGAGATCAACGGTCTCTCGGTGAAGCTGCTCGCCCGCGTCCAGACGCCGGACGAGCGCGCTCCCGGCGTCGAGGACCTCGAGTTCGGCACCCAGCAACTCGCCGGCCGCGAGCGCGTCACCCCTGGTCAGCAGGTTCGCATCCCGTTCGAGGTCGCCCTGCCGTGGGAGACGCCGATCTCCAGCGTCTTCGGCAAGCCGCTGCACGGGATGGCCGTCGGCCTGCAGACCAGCCTCGACATCGCGAACTCCGTCACCGACCCGGTCGACGTCGACGGCGCCGCGATCGAGCCGCTGCCCGCGCAGAAACGGATACTGGACGCCTTCAGCCGGATCGGCTTCGTCTTCCGCGAGGCCGTGCTGGAACGCGGCCGGATCAACGGCGCGACCCAGCAGCTCCCGTTCTTCCAGGAGATCCGCTTCACCCCCTCTCCGAGGTTCACGAACGTCTTCACCTCCGTGGCGGTGACGTTCCTGTCCTCGGCGGCGGAGACGCAGGTCGTGCTGGAGGTGACCAAACGGGTCCGGGTGTCCAAGAGCGGCGGGTTCGGCGGGCGCGGCCAGGAGTTCCTCGGCCTGTTCAAGGTCGACCACGGGGCGCTGGAACGGGTCAAGTGGGAGCCACAGATCGAGGGCTGGCTGCACGAAGTGGCCAAATCACGCGGAATCTTCGACTGATGGACTGGCCGACCGCGATCACCAGGCTCGGTGGCGATCACCAGATCGCCGCCGTCGCGTGGAACGACCTCGAAACCCGCTACGCCGAGCCGCATCGCCGCTATCACGACCTCCGGCACGCCAGCGCCGTCGCCCGCGACAGCGGTGCCCTCGCCGTCGCCTTCGGCCTGAGTTCCCGTGAGCGAGCCCTCATCGCCGTCGCCGCCTGGACGCACGACGTCGTCTACGACGCCCGCCCCGGCGAGGACGAACAGGCCAGCGCGGCCTGGACCCGCGACGAGCTCGCCAACGCCCGGGTCCCCGAGGCCGAAATCACCCGTGCGGAGGAGCTGGTCCTCAGCACGATCCATCACGCCGCCCCCGACGACGACGTCCTCGCCACCGCGCTGCTCGACGCCGACCTCGCGATCCTCGGCGCCTCGCCGGAGAAGTACCAGGAGTACGCGAACGGTGTCCGGGAGGAGTACTCGATCTATTCGGACGAGGACTGGCGCGTCGGACGCGCGACCGTCCTGGAAAGCCTGCTGGCGCGGCCGCGGCTGTATCGCAGCGACATCGCGCGGGCACGCTGGGAGAGCAAGGCGCGGGAGAACCTCGCGGGCGAACTGACCCGCTGGCGTGGCGCGGACCCACATCACCGATGATGTTCGTTCGTGACTCCGCAACTGTCCCTTCACGAAGAGGTCGCCTCCGCCCTCGCCGACGGTGACCCCGTCGTCGCGCTGGAGAGCACCATCCTCTCCCACGGTCTCCCGCCCGGCCGGAACCTCGAGGTCGCCCGGCGGCTGGAGAAGGTCGTGCGCGACGGCGGCGCCGTCCCCGCGACGATCGCCGTGCTCGACGGCGTCCCCCTGATCGGGCTCGCCGGCGAGCAGCTGGAGCGCGTCTGCGCGCCGGGCGCGGACCTGGACAAGCTCTCCCTGCGCGACATCGGCCCGGCCGTCGGCCTCGGCCGCTCCGGCGCGACGACCGTCGCGAGCACCGCGGCGCTCGCCGCCGCGGCCGGGATCGGCATGTTCGCCACCGGCGGGCTGGGCGGCGTGCACCAGGGCGCGGCACAGAGCTGGGACGTCTCGGCGGATCTGGGCGTGCTCGCGAAGGTGCCGACCACGGTCGTCTGCTCCGGGGTGAAGTCGGTCCTCGACATCGCCGCGACGCTGGAGCTGCTGGAGACCAACTCGGTGCCCGTGCTGGGATACCGCACCGGCGAGTTCCCCGCGTTCTACCTCCGCTCCTCCGGCTACGAGGTGCCGTGGCGGGTCGACGACGCCGCGCAGGCGGCCTCGGTCATCGCCGCCCACCGGGCACACGCGGATTCCGGGGTACTGCTGGCGAATCCGATCCCGGAAGCGTCCGAAATGGACCGGGAACTGCACGACCGGCTGCTCGCCGAGGGGCTGGAACTCCTGAAGTCGCAAGGGGTCCACGGCAAGGAGGTCACACCGGTGCTGCTGGAGCATTTCCACACCGCGAGCGGCGGCGCGAGCCTCGACGCCAACGAGGCGCTGGTCCTGTCCAACGCGGAACTGGCCACCTCGGTCGCCGTCGCGCTCGCCGGGAACGCGGCATGAGCGGGATCGTGGTCGTCGGCGACGTCGGCCTGGACGTGGTCGCTCGGCACGAAGGTCCCATCCCGCACGGCGGCGACATCCGCGCGAAGGTCCACTTCACCAGCGGCGGCGCGGGCGCGAACACCGCGCTCTGGCTGCGCGCCGAGGGAGCGGAAACCACGCTGATCGCGCGGATCGGCGACGACTCCGGCGGCCGCATGGTGAAGACCGAGCTGGAGGCGGCGGGCGTCCGCTGCGAATTCGCGGTGGATCCCGAGGACCCGACGTTCTGCGTCGTGGTGCTCGTCGACGGCGCCGGTGAGCGGAGCATGCTCGCCGACCGCGGCGCGAACGCGAAGTTCGCGCCCGAGGACATCACCGAGCAGGCGCTGAGCGGGGCGAGCCACCTGCACCTCTCGGGCTACGTCCTGCTGTACCCGTCGTCCCGGCCCGCGGCGCTCGCCTCACTGGCGGCGGCGAAGAAGGCCGGGCTGACGACGTCGGTAGACCCGCAGGCGGCGACGCTGATGACCGATCCGGCGGGCTTCCTCGACGACGTGCGCGGCGTCGACCTGCTGATGCCGAACACCAGCGAGCTGGTCGCGCTGACCGGGTCGAGCGATCCGGAAGCGGCGAAGGAACTGCTGGGCTACGTCGGCGAGGTCGTCGTCACCGCCGGTCTCGACGGCGCCAGCTGGATCGACGCGGGAGGCAACATCACCTCGGTGCCGTCGGTGCCCGCCGACTGCGTCGACTCCACCGGCGCCGGGGACGCCTTCGACGCCGGTGTGCTGGCGGCGTGGCTGCGCGGCGAGTCCACCGTGGAGGTGCTTCGGGCGGGTACGCGGCTGGGTGCCCGCGCGGTCGCGAAGGTCGGGCCGCAGCCCTGATCAGCCGCCGTCGATGACCTGGTGGTTGCCGCCTTCGATGCGGGTCGGTTCGGCCTGGTACCGGTTGACCGTTTCGCTCTTGCGCGGCGGCCGGTCGTTGGCCACCAGGACGGCGATCCAGGGCAGCGGGATCGAGATCGCGATCAGCGCCAGCGCGAGCCACCAGGTCTCGTAGAGGATGCCGGCGAGGATGAGGCACGGGATGCGGAAGGACATCATGATGATGTACTTCCGCTTCCGCTTGGCGAGCTGGTCTTCGTAGGACGGGGCGGCTTCGGTGATCAGCACCGGAGCGGGTTCCCTCGGTTCGGGACCGTGGGCGGGCGCGTTCACAGCACCACCTCCGGCTTCCATGCTCCCACTCGCCGGGCTCATCCGACACCCGGGTGGGTGAGCCGGTGCCAAGCCGCGACCACGAGCGTTTCCACGCCCGCCGAAAGCGTCGGATGCGGGAGCGGCGCGAACAGCGGCGAATGGTTCGACGGGATGTCCTGTTCGAACCGGCCCGCCGTCATCGCGGCGATGACCTTCTGCTCGTCCAGCCCGCCGACCAACCAGAACACCGACGGCACCCCGGCCGCGCGGCCGAACTCGCTGAAGTCCTCACTGCCGGTGACCAGCGGCGCGGGCATCACCCTGCCCTCGCCGAAGTGGTCGCGGAACGCGGCGGTGAGGCCTTCGGTGGCCGCGTCGTCGTTCTCGGTGACCGGGAACGTGCCGATGCGCTCGATCTCCGGCGGCTTCGGCGCGCCCGCGGTCGCGGCCTCGCCCTGGACGATCCGCTCGACCGCCGCGACGACCTTCTCCCGCACGGCCTGGTCGAACGACCGGATGTTGACCTCGAGCACGGCGTGGTCGGCGATGATGTTGTGCGCGGTCCCGACGTGCAGCGAACCGACGGTCACCACCGCCGACTCGGTCGCCGAGATCTCCCGCGAAACGATGGTCTGCAGTTTCAGCACCACGGACGCGGCGAGCACCGCGGGATCCACCGTCGTCTCGGGACGCGAGCCGTGCCCGCCCCGGCCGTGCAGCGTGATGCGCAGCGCGTCGGTGGCCGCCATGATCACACCCGGCCTGGTCAGCACCCAGCCCGCCGGACCGGGGACGACGTGCTGGCCGAGCACGACGTCGGGTTTGCCCGCGGGTTCGAAGACCCCGTCGCGGACCATGCCGACGGCGCCGTCCCCGGCCTCCTCCCCCGGCTGGAAGACGACCATCAGCGTGCCCGACCAGTGCTCGCGCCCGGCGGACAGCAGCGAGGCGGCGCCGGAGAGCCAGGTGGCGTGCATGTCGTGGCCGCAGGCGTGCATCACCGGGACGTCGCGGCCGTCGGCGTCGATCCCGCGCGCGGTGCTCGCGTAGGGCAGGCCGGTCTTCTCCTCGACCGGCAGCGCGTCGATGTCGGCGCGCAGCATGACCTTCGGGCCGGGTCCGTTGCGCAGCACGCCCAGGACGCCGGTGCGCCCGATGCCGGTGTGCACCTCGTAGCCGTCGGCCTCCAGGCGGCGGGCCAGTTCGGCGGCGGTGCGGGTTTCGGCGAACGACAGCTCCGGATGCCGGTGGAGGTCGGTGTACAGGTCTTCCAATCCGGGCAGCGCCGCCTGCAGCGGTGCCAGGACACTTTCGAGGCTCACCACGCCATCCTGGCAGTATTACCCACCGTGAGCACACCAGCGGCCCTCCCCGACCTGTCCGACGACGTCTGCGCGAGGCTGCGGGACGCCTTCCGCCGGACGGGTTACGACGCCGACGGCGTGGTCGACGCCCTCGGTCCCGCGAGCGCCGCCCTCGGCCGCGGCGAGCCCGAACTCGCCTATCGAGCCACTCGCGACGCCGGAGAGCTCGGCACGCTGATCCGGCTGTTCCTCCTGGGCTCGACCGAGTCGGAGAAAGAGACCGAAGCCGCTTTCTCACCGCTTTCGCTGGACGACGCCGTCGCCGCGACGCTGCTCGTCCCCGAGGCCGGCGGCTACCGGGCCGGTCTCGACATCCGCCCGCACGGTGACGACGAGAGTTCGTGGTGGGTCGTTTCGGATCTCGACGCCGACATCCTCGGCCGGGCGGTGCCCGAAGACCACGTGCTCGGCGTCGGGCACGCCTCGCTCAGCCTGGTCCGCGCCACCGGCCGTCGCGAGGTCGGCAGCCTGCTCGACGTCGGCACCGGTACCGGTATCCAGGCCCTGTACGCCACCCGCCACGCGAAGAAGGTCACCGCCACCGATCTCTCGGCTCGCGCGCTGGCGCTCGCCGCGGCCACCTTCCGGCTCAACGAACTGGACGTCGAACTCGTGCGGGGCGAGTGGTTCGCCCCGGTCGCGCGGCGCCGGTTCGACCAGATCGTCTGCAATCCGCCGTTCGTGGTCGGCCCGCCGCGGGTGGACTACACCTACCGCGACTCCGGGCTGGCGGGCGACGACGCCAGCGCGCTCGTGGTGCGGCAGCTGCCCGGGTTCCTCAACGAAGGCGGCACCGGCCACCTCCTCGCGTCCTGGCTGCACGTCGAGGGCGAGGACTGGGGCGATCGGGTGACCCGCTGGCTGCCCGCCGAGACCGACGCGTGGTTCGTCCAGCGGGACATCGCGGATCCGGGCCTGTACGTCGGCACGTGGCTGCGCGACGCGGGTATCGACCCCCGCTCCCCCGAAGGCCGCGCGAAATCCGGCGCCTGGCTCGACTGGTTCGCCGAAAACGACGTCCAAGGCATCGGTTTCGGCTTCGTCACCCTTCGCCGGGCGGACGGCGCGACCCCGACGATCGTGTGCGAGGACCTCCGGCAGGCCTACGACGACCCGCTGGGCGCCGAGGCGGCGAACTGGCTGGACCGGGTGGAATGGCTGCGCGCCAACGGGGAGTCACTCCTCGACACCCGGTTCCGGGTCCCGGAGAGCGTCCTTCTGGAGAGCGTCGCCGAGCCGGGCGAGGAGGGCTGGGCCACGACCGTCCAGCGGCTGCACCGCACCGACGGTCCCGGCTGGTCGCACGAGGTCGACGAACTGGCGGCACGGCTGCTCGCCGGCTGCCGGGGCGCGCTGCCCCTCGAGGACCTGATCGTGCTCTTGGCGGCCGCTCAGGGCCTCGAACCGGAGGAACTGGCAGCCGCCGCGCTGCCCGTCGTCCGCGAACTGGTCCGGCACGGCATGCTCCTCCCCGCCGTCTGATGCGGGCGGTGGTGGCGAGGGTCACGGAAGCGAGCGTGACCGTCGGCGACGAGGTGACGGGCGCCATCGGCGAACCGGGTTTGCTGGTACTGCTGGGAATCCACGTCGACGACGAGGTGACGAAGGCGGCCACGATGGCACGCAAACTTCACGAAGCTCGCATACTTCGCGACGAAGAGTCGTGTGCCACCACCGATGCTCCCCTGCTTGTCGTAAGTCAGTTCACCCTTTACGGCGATACCCGCAAAGGCCGCCGTCCGTCGTGGACGGCGGCCGCCCGGCCGGAAAATGCCGAACCTCTCGTGACGGCCGTCGTGGACGCCCTGCGCGAACGTGGCGCACGCGTCGAGACCGGCCGGTTCGGGGCCATGATGGCGGTCCGGAGCGTGAACGACGGTCCGTTCACCCTCCTCATAGAGGTCTAGACCACATTGGTTTCTCCCCCACGGGCATTCTCAGGAAAAGCTCAGGGTTGGTCGAGCAACGTCCCAGGTCAGCCGCCCGTCTTCTCTGTAGCGGCCGGGAACGTTTTCGGACCTCCCGGCGTTGAGCAAAGTGTCCAGCCAAGCTGGGCCGACGAGGAGTAGCGGGTTTTCCACAGGGCTTGCTACGCCGAGGCGGTTCCGGCGGACACACCGCAGCACGTTCAGCCCGTGACCGGGGAGGCAGAATGTCAGTCCAGACTCTCGAACGCGAAGCGCGCGGGATTCGCGAGCGCCGTATCCCGGCGCAATCCACCGAGGAGCCGGTGATCGCGGGGGCGTTCACCGACGCAGCAGCAGATCTCGACGCCCAGAGCCCGGCCGCGGACCTCGTCCGCGTGTACCTCAACGGAATCGGCAAGACGGCACTGCTGTCCGCCGCCGACGAGGTCGAGCTGGCCAAGCGCATCGAAGCCGGAGTGTTCGCCCAGCACATGCTGGACACGGCCGAGAGCCTCACGCCGAAGCGGCGCTCGGAGATGTCCGCCCTCGTGCGTGACGGCCACGTCGCGAAGAACCACCTGCTGGAGGCCAACCTCCGCCTCGTGGTCTCGCTCGCGAAGCGCTACACCGGCCGGGGGATGCCGCTGCTCGACCTGATCCAGGAGGGGAACCTGGGTCTGATCCGCGCGGTGGAGAAGTTCGACTACTCCAAGGGGTTCAAGTTCTCGACCTACGCCACCTGGTGGATCCGCCAGGCCATCACCAGGGGGATGGCCGACCAGGGACGCACCATCCGGCTGCCGGTCCACCTGGTGGAACAGGTGAACAAGCTGGCCCGCATCAAGCGCGATCTGCACCAGCAGCTCGGGCGCGACGCCACGCACGACGAACTGGCCGCGGAATCGGGCATTCCGGCGCACAAGATCTCCGATCTGCTCGACCACTCGCGTGACCCGGTGAGCCTGGACATGCCGGTCGGCACCGAGGAGGACGCCCCGCTCGGTGACTTCATCGAGGACTCCGAGGCGACCGACGCCGAGAGCGCCGTGATCTCCGGTCTGCTCCAGGACGACCTGCGCCGCGTGCTCGCGACGCTGGACGACCGGGAGTCCCAGGTGATCCGCCTGCGCTACGGCCTCGACGACGGCCAGCCCCGCACGCTCGACCAGATCGGCAAGCACTTCGGGCTCTCCCGTGAGCGCGTTCGCCAGATCGAGCGAGAGGTCATGTCGAAGCTTCGTCAGGGCGAGCGGGCCGACCGCCTGCGCGCCTACGCTTCGTAGTCCTCATTGCGCCTATCGGCGCGGAAAAAGCAACACCCGTTCGGCAGCGTTGACTTATGACCTGCGTCACGAGACCGTCGAGCAGGTAAATAAGTCTTCGCGGTCGGGTGTTCGCGCCCGGATCGCTTTCCCCGGGAGGTCGGGTCCGTCGGGGTGGGCCCGGCCTCCCGAACTAATTTGTGGGGCGCTGCGACAAATTGCGGTGCGAAAATTGCAGTCCGCTTAGCACTCCCGGATGCGGCGCCGGTCACTCGGGGCCCGCCTTGTACCGTGGGCGGGTTCCCGATGCCGGCAAAGGAGCCCGCGCAGTGGCGCCCACCACGTTCCAGCACACCGAAGTCCTCCCGCTCGCCAAGGACACCCACACCGAGTACCGGCTGCTCAGCGCCGAAGGTGTCGAGGTCGTCGAAGCGGCAGGCCGGAAATTCCTCAAGGTCGAGCCCGAAGCGCTGACCAAGCTCGCCAAGACCGCGATCACCGACATCCAGCACCTGTTGCGCTCGTCACACCTGGCCCAGCTGCGGGCGATCGTCGACGACCCGGAGGCGAGCGGCAACGACCGGTTCGTCGCGATGGACCTGCTGCGCAACGCGGCGATCTCCGCGGGCGGCGTCCTCCCGATGTGCCAGGACACCGGCACCGCGATCGTGATCGGCAAACGCGGCGAAGGCGTGCTCACCGGCGCCGACGACGAACGCGCGTTGTCGCGGGGCATTTTCGACGCCTATCAGGAGTTGAATCTGCGCTATTCGCAGATGGCGCCGGTGAATTTCTGGGATGAGCGCAATACGGGCACCAACTTGCCCGCGCAGATCGAGCTCTATCACAAAGATGGCCAAGGCGACCCGAGCTATGAATTCCTGTTCATGGCGAAGGGCGGCGGCAGTGCCAACAAGACGTTCCTCTATCAGGAAACGAAAGCGGTCCTGAACCCGAAGCGTCTCGCGAAGTTCCTCGACGAGAAACTGCGCAGCCTCGGCACCGCGGCCTGTCCCCCGTACCACCTCGCGATCGTCGTCGGCGGCACGTCGGCGGAGTTCAACCTGAAGGTCGCGAAGCTGGCCTCGGCCCGCTACCTCGACGACCTGCCCACCGAGGGTTCCGAGCTGGGCCACGGTTTCCGCGACGTCGACCTCGAACAGCAGGTGCTGGAGATGACGCGCCAGTTCGGCATCGGCGCGCAGTTCGGCGGCAAGTACTTCTGCCACGACGTCCGGGTGATCCGCCTGCCGCGCCACGGCGCGTCCTGCCCGGTCGGCGTCGCCGTCTCGTGCTCGGCCGACCGCCAGGCCAAGGCGAAGATCACCGCCGACGGCGTCTTCCTCGAGCAGCTGGAACGCGACCCGGCGCGGTTCCTGCCGGACGTCACCGAGGACGACCTGTCCGACGAGGTGGTGACCGTCGATCTCAACCGGCCGATGGCCGAGATCCGCGCGCAACTCTCGCAGCTGCCGGTGAAGACGCGCCTGTCGCTGACCGGCCCGCTCGTCGTCGCCCGCGACATCGCGCACGCGAAGATCGCCGAGCGGCTCGACGCGGGCGAAGAGATGCCTCAGTACCTTCGCGACCACCCCGTGTACTACGCGGGCCCGGCGAAGACGCCCGAGGGATACGCGTCGGGTTCCTTCGGGCCGACCACCGCGGGCCGCATGGACTCCTACGTCGAGCAGTTCCAAGCCGCGGGCGGCTCGCTGGTGATGCTGGCGAAGGGCAACCGGTCCAAGAAGGTGACCGCGGCGTGCGAGGAGCACGGCGGTTTCTACCTGGGCTCGATCGGCGGCCCGGCCGCGCGGCTGGCGCAGGACTGCATCAAGAAGGTCGACGTCCTCGAGTACGCCGAGCTGGGGATGGAGGCGGTCTGGAAGATCGAGGTCGAGGACTTCCCCGCGTTCATCGTCATCGACGACAAGGGCAACGACTTCTTCGAGGCCACCTCGGAACCGACGCTGCAGATCAGCTTCCGCTGACCCCCCGGCGCTGTAATGAAGGGGACTTTCATTGCAAATTTTGCAATGAAAGTCCCCTTCATTACACGCTCGTGCCTTACCGCATCTGCTTCAACACGACGGTCCGCTCTCCCAGCGGCGCCGCCAGCGACACCGAGATCACCGGATGCCGGATGTCCATCGTGCACATCTGGCCGGTCTGGCCCTTCAGTTCGGTCAGGTTGACGGTGACCCGGTTCCCGTCCTGCTGCGCGGCCTCCGCCGTCGCGTGCCCGCAGCCGCCTTCCTGGCCGCGGATGTTCAGGATCGTCCCGCCGTTGCTCGTGTACACCTCACGCGGGTAGTCCGCGGGAAGCGCCGCCGCGTCGAGCTGCTTGTCCGGCAGCTTGGCGCTGCCCTCCGGGACCTCCTGGCGCGGCGCGCCCGGGATACCGGGCTGGCTGCCCGGGGCGGGTGTCGGCGAGGAGGACGGCGGGGCGGTCGGCGACGGCGGCACGGTACTCAGGGTGCCGCTACCGGGTCCGGCCGCGGGTTCCGCTGCCTGGTTCTGCGCCCCGCAAGCGGATACCGCAACGACGATCAGGCCAAGGCCGATGACATTCGTTAAGTACCTCATGCGGCTAGGACGGAACGAGGCCGCCGTGGGGTTGCACATGATCTCAACCTGCTTCCAGGACGATGGCCCGCGGCCCGATCGGCTCGGCGAGTTTCACCGGCAGGACGGCGTAGCGGATGACCTGCGGGCACATCTGCCCCGGCTTGCCGTGATCGATCTTCACCTTGATCACGACCCGCTGCGCGTTCTGCTCGGCGAGGTTCGCCGTCGCCTCGTCGCAGCCGCTCAGCTCGATGTGCACGTTCAGGCCGCCGTTCTCGGCGCTGACCTGCGCGGGCACCTTGGCCTCGACCTGCGTCGGCGGCAGCATCTTGTCCGAGGGCGGCGGGCCGACGGTCGGTCGTGAGACCGGTGGTTTCGCGACCGGCGGGCTGGCCGGGAGCGAGGTGGGCAGATCCGAGGGGGTGGTGACGGCCGGTGGGGTGCTCGTGGTCGCCGGTGCTCCCGGGCCGCCCGCGCCGCAGGCGGCCGTCGCGGCGAGCACGAGCCCCGCGCCCAGCGTCTTCGCTGCGTTCTTCATGGCCGCTGGACGGAACGAACCGGGTGAACGGTTGCATCACCGCTGTTCGTTCACCGCTGTTCGTTCACCGCTGTTCGTTCACCGCTGTGCCGCGCGGCCGCGGGCCAGTCCGAGGATCACCACCCCGGCGAGCGTGACGGCCAGCAGCAGCACCGTGCTCGCCGACGCGAGGAACACCTGCCCCCGGTCCGTGAGCGCGAAGATGCCGGCGGGCAGGGTGCGCCAGTCCGGCGGGTACAGCATCATCGTCGCGCCCAGTTCGCCCATCGACATCGCCAGCGCGAGGCTCGCCGAAGCCGAGATCGACGGCAGCAGCACCGGGAGCCGCACCCGCAGCAGCACACGGACCGGCCCCGCGCCGAGGCTCGCCGCCGCCTGCGCCAGCAACGGGTCCATCCGCGCGATCGCGGCGGAGACCGTGCTGTAGGAGAACGGCAGCAGGATCATCAGGTGCCCCAGCAGCACGATCCAGCGTGTGCCGTTGAAGGCCAGCGGCGGACGGCTGAACGCGACCAGCAACGCCAGCCCCAGCACCACCGACGGCACCGCGATCGGCAGGTGGAACAGGGTGTCGACGGCCTTCCGCACCTTCGTCGGCGCGGACTGTGCCGCGAGCGCGGCCCACGTCCCCAGCGCGACCGAGACCACCGAAGCGATGACGCCGGTCTGGATGCTCACCGAGAGACTCGCGAAGGTCTCCCCGGACAGCGCCTGCGCGAAATGCGAGCCGGTGAGCGCGCCCGGCAGCAGTCCCGTCCAGTTCCCGGCGACCGACGCCAGCACGATCATCAGCAGCGGCGCCAGCACGATCGCGGTGAACAGCACCGCGAACACCACCCACAGCAGGACTCGGCTACGCCTGGTCCACAGCAGCACGAGGGCCTCCCTTCGTCAGTCGCCGGTAGGTTCCGTACAGGGCGAGGGAGAACACGACGTTGACCACCGCGATGACACAAGCCTGCGGGAAGTCGAACGTCACGATCCCCTTGCCGTAGACCAGCATCGGCAGCGTCGTGACGTCCTTGGCGCCGAGGAACAGCACGATGCCGAACTCGTTCATCGCCAGCAGCATGGTCAGGCAGGCGCCGGAAGCCAGGGACGGCAAGGCCTCCGGGAGGATCACCCTGCCCAGCACGCGGCCGGGTTTCGCGCCGAGACTCGCCGCGACCTCCATCTGCGCCGAGGAGACCTGGCCGAACGCGGCGAGCGCCGGCCGCATCACGAACGGCGTGTAGAAGGTGATCTCCGCCAGCAGGATCCCGAACGGCGAGTACAGGAACCCGCCCGCGCCCAGGATCCCCGCGCTGCCGTAGATGAAGGTGAACGCGAGCGCGATGAGGAACGACGGGAACGCCAGCACGGTGTCCACCAGCCGCGAAAGCGTGCGCGCGCCGGGGAACGGCACGAACGCGATCACCAGCGCGAGGAACGTCCCGAGCACGACGCAACCCGCGGTGGCGCCGAGCGCGAGCGCGACGGTCTTCCAGGCGGCGTCCCGGAATTCCGCCGAGCCGAGGACGTCCAGCCACACCGACAACCCGAACTCGCCGGTCTTCGATTCCAGGGACTGGAGGACGACCAGCACCAGCGGGTAGCCGAAGAAGCCGAGCAGGACGAGCACCGGTGGCAGCAGGAGCCAACCGCGACGGGTCATCCGATACCCACCAGCGGGCAACCGTCCGGAATGGACACTCCGACCTTCTCCCCCACGCCCGGCAGCCCCTCGACGTCGGGCACCTCGGCCCGGACCTCGTCCCCGTTGTGCGCGAGTTCGAGGTCGAGCCGGAAGCCCGTGCCACGCCACTGGACACCGCGCAGCACCGCGGGCAGCGCGCCGGGGGCGTCCACCGCGGTGATCCCGATCCGGTGGGGCCGCACGCCCAGCGCGACGGGCTGCCCCGCCCGGATCGGGCCGGACGGGTCGGCCGCCAGTTCGCGATCACCGAGCCGGACGCGGGTGCCGTCGGTCTGGATCAGCTCGACCGGGATGAGGTTGGACGCGCCGAGGAAGCTCGCGGTGAATTCGGTCGAAGGACGCTGGTAGAGCTCGCGGCTCGGCCCGAGTTCGACCAGTTTCGAATCGCGCATGACGGCGATGCGGTCGGCCAGCGCCAGCGCCTCACCCTGGTCGTGGGTGACGTAGACGATCGTGGTGTCGGGCAGCTCGGCCCGCAGCCGCAGGAGTTCCGCGACCATGTCCTCGCGCAGGGCGGCGTCCAACGCGGACAGCGGCTCGTCGAGCAGCAGCACCCGCGGCCGGATGGCCAGTGCCCGCGCGAGGGCGACCCGCTGCTGCTGCCCGCCCGAGAGCTCACGCGGATAGCGCCGGGCGTACTTGCCCATCCCGACCAGTTCCAGTGCCTCAGTGACCCTGCTCGCCGTCTCGGCGCGAGGTGTTTTCCTCGCCTTGAGCCCGAAAGCGACGTTGGCCTCGACCCGCATGTGCGGGAACAGCGCGTAACTCTGGACGACCACCCCGAGGCCGCGCCGGTGCGGCGGCAGCTCGGTGACGTCCTCGCCGTCGAGCAGGACCCGGCCGGTGCTCGGCACGACGAAGCCCGCGAGCGCCTTCAGGGCCGTCGACTTGCCGGAGCCGGACGGCCCGAGCATCGCCAGCGTCTCCCCTCTCGCCACGGTGAGATCCAGTGGCGAGAGCGCGGTCGTCTGTCCGAAGCGGACGGACACCCCGCGGAACTCGACCGCCGGGGTCATCGGCCGACGGCCTTCTTGTACGCGGCGAGGTCGGTGTCGAGCTTCGCGAGGACGGTGTTCCAGTCCGGCTGCCAGATCTCGACGCCGTCGAGCGCGGCCTTCACCTTGTCCGCCCGCGGCCCGGACGGCGTGACGTCGGTCCGCGACGGGGCACCGAAGGCGTCCACGGCCTTGCCCTGCACCTCCGGCGAGAGCAGGAAGTCCAGGAACTTCTTGGCGTTCTCCGCGTGCGGGGCGTTGTTCACGAGACCGGCGTAGTACGGGAGCGCGAACGTGGACCGCTTGCCCTGCGCGTCGGCGGGGAAGAAGATCTCGAAACCGCCGCTCTTCTCGATCGAAGCGAGGTTCATCTGCACGTCGCCGTTGGCCACCAGGATCTCGGCCTTGGCCACCTTCGGCTGCAGCTTGCCGGTGGAGGACGACGGGCCGACGTTGTTGGCTTCGAGTTTCGCGAGGTACTCGAGCGCGCCCTGCTCGCCGAGGACGTGCTGCAGCTGCAGCAGTACGGCGGTGCCGTCACCCGCCTCGCCGGGGGTCGAGTACTGGAGCTTGCCCTTGAGCGCGGGCGCGAGCAGGTCGTCCCAGGTCTTGGGCGAGGCCTGCGGGTTGCGGATGAAGCTGAGGTAGTTGTTCATGATGGCGAAGTAGCGGCCCTGGCCGTCCTTCTGCCCGGCGGGGACCTGGTCGATCCCGGACGGCGCCGTGGTGGCGAGCAGGCCCTGCGACGCGGCCCGCTGGATGAACGGCGGGAGGGTGACCAGGATGTCGGCCTGGGTGTTGGCCTTCTCCTTCTCCACCCGGGAGGCGACCTCGCCCGATCCGGCGGTCACCGCCTGGACGGTGATGCCGGTCTTGGCCTTGAACTCCTCGATGCGCTGCGCGTACCAGTCTTCGAGACCGTCCACTGTGTACAGCGTGACGGTCTGGTCGCCGGACGCGCCTCCGGCGGTGCCACCACAGGCGGCCAGGGTGATCGTGAGCAGCCCGGCGAGGGCGGCGGCCGCGAGTTTCTTCATGTCGTCAAAGCTCCTTTTAGGACAGCAGGGTGGGGAGGTCGCGGACGGATGCGAGGACGTGGGTGGCACCGGCGGCTTCCAGCTCCGGCTTCTTCGCCGATCCGGTGAGCACGCCGGCGACGAGCAAGGCGCCGGACCGGAGCCCGGTCTGGACGTCCGACGGGGTGTCGCCGGCGACGGCGACCCGGCGGACGTCGGTGATTTCGAGCCGCAGCGCGGCCGCGAGGACGAGGTCGGGGAACGGGCGTCCACGGACGCCTTCACCCGGCGCCAGCACGGCGTCGGCGAGGCCGTGCCAGCCCAGCGCGTCCAGGATCGCGTTCTGCGTGCTCGCGGCGAAACCGGTGGTGAGCGCGACCTTCACCCCTTGGGCGCGGAGCTCCTGGATCGTGTCCTCGGCGCCGGGGATCGGCTCGCAGTGGCCGTCGGCGACGAGCTTCCCGTAGGCGTCCTGGAAGGCGGTGTTCGCGCGCCGGGCGAGTTCCTCGTCCCCGTCGAGCAGGGCACGGAAGACGACGATCTTGGACTGCCCCATGGTTTCGACGACGTAGTCGAGCATCCCGGGGTACCGGCTGTCCTTTTCGGACACTCCCGCGGCGGCGATCGCCTCGGTGAAGGCGCGGATCACCAGGCCGTCGTCGGCGACGGTGGTCCCGGCCATGTCCAGGACGACGAGTTCGGTGTTCACCACGACAGCTCCTCGGCGGTGTCTTCGGCGATGGCGGGCGAGCAGGTCATGCCCCGGCCGCCGGGTCCGGTGACGAGCCACGCGTTGTCCGCGACGCGGGCGCGGTGGACGATCCGGGAGGTGTCGGTGGTCTGGGCGTAGACCCCGGCCCAGCGCCGGGCGATCCGCGGGAGCGGCCGTCCGAGCAGCGCCCCGGCGACCTCGGCCAGGTGGTCGTACGGGTCTTCGGTGGTGTCGAAGGAGAACGGCTCGTCGTACTCGTGCGTGTCGCCGATGGTCAGCGAGCCGTCGAGGCGCTGGACCATGAGCAACTGCATGGCGTTGGCAGCGGCGATCTCACCCTGCGGCTGCCCGCCGTTGAGGCTGTCGAGCGCGGCGCCGCGGTACGCCGGGTAGTACCGGAAGCTGTCCGCGTCGGCGACCGTGGTGGTGAGGGTTTCACCGAGTGGCTCGGTCTGGGCCATCTGCAGCCGCACCCGGCGGACCGGGGTCTGCCCGGCGAGCTCCTTGACCAGGCCACCGGTCCAGGCGCCGGTGCACAGCACGACGACGTCGCCTTCGTGGGTCTCGCCCGTGTCGTCGACGACACCACGGGTGGTCAGGTCGCGGATCTCGCGGCCGGGCACCCAGGTGTAGCGGCCGGATTTCGCCAGTTCGGCGCGCAAGGCAGGCTGGGCGACGCGCGGTTCGACGGCGGCGTCGCGATCGCACCAGAGCGCGCCGAGGAGGTCGCCGCGCAGGGCCGGGTTCAGTTCGCGGGTTTGCGCGGCGTCGAGCAGCTTGAAGCCGCGGTCCTCCGTGCTCGC
Source organism: Amycolatopsis sp. lyj-84 (assembly GCF_046549075.1). Lineage (NCBI taxonomy): Bacteria > Bacillati > Actinomycetota > Actinomycetes > Pseudonocardiales > Pseudonocardiaceae > Amycolatopsis > Amycolatopsis sp. lyj-84. Next base: position 95,323 of record NZ_JAJPWO010000001.1, on the reverse strand, counting down.
CGCCGCGGCCTGGGCGACGGCGAGTTCCGCCTCCGTGCGGACGACGGTGAGGGAGCCGTTCGGCCGGAAGCCGATCCCCGGGACGCGGTCACCGATGCGCTCCCACAGCACTCGCGCCCGGGCGGCGGTCTCCAGTTCGGGGCCGGTGGCGCGGCCGCCGACCCAGACCAGCCCGAAGTTGCGGACGGACGCGCCCCGGGCCTCGGGCTCGCGTTCGATCTGGACGACGTCGTGACCGCGTTCGACGGCCTGCCAGGCGTGCTGAGTGCCGAGCACTCCGCCGCCGATGATGAGGATTCGCACCCCGCAGACGCTCGCTTGCCCGCACCAACGCTCCGTGACCGCAGTCCTAACCCCAGGTGAAGTACCCTCGAAATGTGGACTAGACCTGTTATCTTCGCGTTACATTTTACCGTCTGTAGTCCTCTGCTTGCGGTCGTTGAAAGTGCAAGCACCGCATCCGGAGGACTAAATGCGCGAAGGGGTCACTCCACGCGGCCCAAGCGGGTCTCGAACGAAAGGCGGTCACCCCGGAAAAGCGACCGGACGCGCTCGAAGGGGACGCCGTCGGTCCCCCAGGAGGTCCGGTGCATCAGCAGCATCGGCAGTGCCGGATTCGTCCCGATCAGCAGCGCCTCCCGAGGGGTGGCGAGCACGGTCTCGACCCGCTCCTCGGCGCCGTCGAACACCACGCCGAGCCTTTCCCGCAAACACGCGTAGAGCGACTGTGTGGGATCGAACACATCCATCAGGGTCGGGAATCGCGCGGCGGTGAGATAGGTCGATTCCAGCCCGACCCGCTCGTCGTCGGCGAGCAGCACCCGTTCGATGTGGATGACGTCGTCGTCGGGATCGATTTCCAGTTCCGAAGCGAGCGACGGACCGGCCTCCCGGCGTTCCAGTGAGATCAGGTTCCGGCCCGGCTGAATGCCCTGCCTCCTGAGTCCTTCGGTGTAACTCACCAAAGCGAGCGGCTGGACGAGCTTGGGGCCCGCGACATAGGTGCCGCTCCCCTGCCGCCTGCTGAGACGGCCTTCGAGCACGAGCTCACCGACGGCCTGGCGGACCGTCGCGCGGGAAACCTCGAAACGTTCGGATAGTTCCCTTTCGGTGGGAAGTGCCGCTCCTTGCCCCAATTCGGAGATCACGTCGAGCAGATCGACTTTGACCGCGTAATAGCGGGGAATGCGGCCGTGTTCGGGAATACCGTCCCGCACCGGGCCGTCGGCAGATGGATGGGCTTTCGGTGAACGTGTTCTCACTGTCCAGATCCTAGGCCGAATTCACCTGACCTGTACTGACCCGAACGAAGTGTTCATGCCACGCTCACACTCGTGGACGAAACGGGCACCTCGTTCGGCGGAGCGCCCGCCACGCGGACCGGACCCGGATCGAGGTGACCGTCCGTGCCCACGTTCAGCCTTCCGGCGGTTCCGGCGCTCGCCGGCTCCGGAGTAGGGGCACTAGGCACTCCGGCCTAGGCCATTCGTCGGCAGTACGCGACGAACGTCCGTTAATCACCATCATCGGCCCAAAGATCCGAAGAAAGTCGGTTGTCCCGGCATCGGGCGACCTGCTGTAGTCAGTTGGCCGCAGTCAGTCTCCCTGCCTCCACTGTGGACAGCCGGAAGGAATGAACCCTTGGACATCAAGCGTCGGTTCAGCCTGCTCAAAAAGACCCTGATCGCCGTCGCGGCGGCCGGAACCCTGGCGGGTCTCGCCACGGCTCCGCAAGCCGCGGCCGCTCAGCCGCCGTCCACCGACGTGGTCGGTGGCACCCGAGCCGCTCAGGGCGAATTCCCCTGGATGGTACGGCTTTCCATGGGCTGCGGCGGTGCGCTCTACACCTCGCAGATCGTGCTGACCGCCGCGCACTGTGTGTCGCGGACCGGGGCCAACACGAGCATCACCGCCACCCTCGGCGTGGTGGACCTGCAGAGCGGCTCGGCCAAGAAGGTCAAGTCGACCTACGTGCACCGGTCACCGACCTACCCCACCTCCACCGGTGGTGACTGGGCCCTGATCAAGCTCGCGAGCCCGGTCACCGGGATCGCGACGCTGCCGATCGCCACCACGACGGCCTACAACAGCGGTACGTTCACCGTCGCGGGCTGGGGTGCCGCGTCCGAGGGCGGGGCGCAGCAGCGTTACCTGCTCAAGGCCACCGTCCCGTTCGTCTCGGACGCGACCTGCAAGGCGCAGGGCGGCAGCTACGCCGACCTGATCGACAGCGCCGAGATCTGCGCGGGCAACGTCAACTCCGGCGGCGTCGACACCTGCCAGGGTGACTCGGGCGGCCCGATGTTCCGTCGTGACAGCGCCAACGCCTGGATCCAGGTCGGCATCGTCAGCTGGGGCGAGGGCTGCGCGCGGCCGCGCGCTCCCGGCGTCTACGCCGAGGTGAGCACCTTCGCGACCGCGATCAAGAACGCGGCCGCCGGGTTGTAGCTTCGACGCACGGCATGCACTGAAGGTCCCCTTCACCACAACGACGTGGTGGAGGGGACCTTCTCTTTCGCTTCAGCGGGTCTTGTCCAAACGCGACAGTGCTTCCTCGTATCCCGAGACCAGTTCCGAGATCACGTCGGCGACCGGGCGCACCCGGTCCATCCGCCCGACGATCTGGCCGACCGGCATCGAGACCACACTCGGATCCGCCGCGTGGTGGATCCGGTTGTGCGCGTGGGAGACCAGCAGGTTCTGCAAGGGCATCGGCAGCGGTTCGGGCGCGTCGGGCGAGGCCCACGCCTCGGTCCACCGCGTTTTGAGCAGCCGAGCCGGTTTGCCGGTGTAGATCCGCGTCCGGACGGTGTCGGACGAGCCCGCCGCGACCAGCGCGCGCTGCATCGCCTCGGACTCCCCCATCGTCTGGAGGTACTCCTCGGTGGCGAGCCAGAAGGAGCCCATCCACACCCCGGACGCGCCCAGCGCGAGCGCCGCCGCGACCTGCCTGCCCGAGCCGATCCCGCCGGCGGCGAGCACCGGCACGCGGTCACCGACGGCGTCGGCCACTTCGGGCAGCAGCACCATCGACGCGATCTCGCCAGTGTGCCCGCCCGCCTCATAACCTTGCGCCACAACGATGTCGACGCCGTTCTCGACGTGCCGGACGGCGTGCTCGGCCTTGCCCGCCAACGCCGCGACCGGCACACCCTTCGCGTGACACTGCTCGATGACGTCCACCGGCGGCGAGCCCAAGGCGTTGGCGATCAACCGGATGGGGTGTTTCAGCGCGACCTCGACATGCGACCGGGCGACCGAATGCAGCCAGCCCAGCACTCCCGCGCGTTCGTCGGTGTCGTCCGGCAGCGGCGGCACCGCGAGATCGCGCAGCGTCCGCTCCACGAAGTCGCGATGCCCCTGCGGGATGTGCTTCGCGAGATCGATCGACGTCCCTTCGGCCGGGATCTTGGCGGGCATCACGATGTCGACGCCGTACGGTTTGCCGCCGGTGTTCTCGTCCATCCAGGACAGGACGGCGTCGAGTTCGGCGGCGTCGTTGAACCGCACGCAGCCCAGCACGCCCAGCCCGCCCGCCCGGCTGATCGCCGCGGCGACGTGTTCGGACGGGGTGAACCCGACGATCGGCAGGTCGATCCCGAGCCGGTCGCACAGAGAGGTGCGCATGAAACTCCTTACGCCGGTTGGATGGTGACGGGCTCGTGTTCGGTCGCGTAGCGCTGAGCCCAGGGATAGTCCGGTTTCCCGCTGGGCGACCGCCCGATCTCCTCCGCGAGCCACAGGCTGCGCGGCACCTTGTACCCGGCGATCTCGCCCCGCACGTGTGCTTCGAGCGCGGCGAAGTCCAGCTCCTTGCCGGTCCGCGGCTGGATCACCGCGGCCACCCGCTGGCCGAGCCGGTCGTCGGGGATGCCGATGACGAGCGCGTCGAAGACGTCCGGATGCGATTTGAGCGCACCCTCGACTTCTTCCGGATACACCTTCTCGCCGCCGGTGTTCACGCACTGTGAGCCCCTGCCGAGCAGGGTCACCGTGAGGTCTTCCTCGTAGCGCGCGTAGTCACCCGGGACGACGTACCGCTTGCCGTCGATCTCGACGAAGATCTTCTCGGTCTTCGCGGGATCCTTGTAGTACCCGAGGGGAACGTGCCCGCGCCGGGCGATCAGCCCGATCGCCCCCGGTTCCGGATCGACGAGCGCGCCGTCGTCGTCCACCAGGATGGCGTCCTTGCCGAAGTTGACGCGGGGGCCGGCGGAATGGTCGCTGTCCTTGCTGACCATGCCGATGCCGGTGAACCCGCTTTCGGAGGAGCCGATCGCGTCGGTGATCACCACGTGCGGGAGCATGGCCAGGAATTCCTGCTTCACCGACTGGGAGAACAGGGCGGCGTGACTCGACACCGCGACGATCGACGACGCGTCGTAGTCGCCCTCGCGGTAGGCGTCGATCAGCGGCCGCGCCATCGCGTCGCCGACGATCGTGAGCACCTGGACCTTGTTGTCCTGCACGGCTTTCCAGACTTCGTGCGCGTCGAACCGCGGGACGAACACGACCGGGCTGCCGGTGAACAGCGCGCCGAACGCGGCCCACTGCGCGGCGCCGTGGATCAGCGGCGCCGCCGGGAGCCGGACCAGGCTGCCCGACTTGCCCTGTTCCGCGAGCGTCCATTCGTCGGGGACGTACTCGCCGGTGACGAAGTTGATGCCGCCGCCGAGTGCGCGCCAGATGTCCTCGTGGCGCCACAGGACGCCCTTCGGGTACCCGGTGGTCCCGCCGGTGTAGAGGATGTAGATGTCGTCGGCGCTGCGCTCGGCGAAGTCGCGCTCGGGTGAGCCTTCGGCGAGCGCGGCTTCGTAGTCCACACCACCGTAGGACGAGCAGTCGCCGTCACTTCCGTCGTCGACAACGACAACGTGTTTCAGTTTGGGGGTTTCCGGCAGGACGGCGGCGACCTTGTCCGAGTACTGCCGCTCGTGGACCAGCGCCACGAGGTCGGCGTTGTCGAACAGGTACCGCAGTTCGCCGTGGACGTAGCGGTAGTTGACGTTGACCGCGATCGCGCGCAGCTTGTACGCGGCGATCATCGATTCCAGGGCTTCGATCGAGTTCCGGGAATAGACACCGATGTGGGATCCAGGTCCCACGCCGTGTGCCGCGAGGTGATGCGCCAGCCGGTTGGCGCGCTCTTCCAGTTCGGCGAAGGTGACCCGCCGATCGCCGCAGACGACCGCGATGCGCTCCGGCACGGCGTCGACGGCGTGCTCGAGTAGATCCGCGATGTTGAGTGCCACTCGCTCAAAGTAGAACATGTTATCGTTCTGGGCAATGGCCGCTCTTTTGACGGAGGTCCCGGTGGGCGAACCGCACGCACTGGTGGAAAAGATCGACCACACCCTCGTGGTCACCATGAACCGGCCGGAGGCCCGCAACGCGCTCAGCGGCGAGATGCTCGGGATCATGGTCGAGGCGTGGAACCGGGTCGACGAGGACGACGACGTCCGCTGCTGTGTGCTCACCGGCGCGGGCGGCGCGTTCTGCGCGGGCGCGGACCTCAAGTCGATGTCGAAGAACTCGCCGAGCGACTCGTTCGAAAAGGGCACGTTCGACCCCAGCCGGATCGAGGGCCTGCTCAAGGGGCGACGGCTGACGAAACCGTTGATCGCGGCCGTCGAAGGCCCGGCGATCGCGGGCGGGACGGAGATCCTGCAGGGTACGGACCTGCGCGTCGCGGGCGAGAGCGCGAAGTTCGGCGTGTCCGAGGCGCGGTGGAGCCTGTTCCCGATGGGCGGTTCGGCCGTCCGGCTCCCCCGCCAGATCCCGTACACCGTCGCCGCCGACCTGCTGCTGACCGGACGCCACATCAAGGCGAGTGAGGCGCTGGAGATCGGCCTGATCGGGCACGTCGTCCCGGACGGGAAGGCGCTGGACAAGGCCATGGAGCTGGCGGGCCTGATCGCCGCGAACGGGCCGCTCGCGGTCCGCGCGATCCTCAAGACCCTGCGCGACACCGAGGGCATGCACGAGGAAGAGGCCTTCAAGCTCGACGCCCAGTACGGCATCGAGGTCTTCGCGAGCGAAGACGCGAAGGAAGGCCCCCGCGCCTTCGCCGAGAAGCGCAAGCCCGTCTTCCGGGGCCGCTGACCCCGGGGTCAGGGGGCGCGGTGGCCTTCCCAGTAGGGGTCACGGAGCTTGCGCTTGTAGAGCTTCCCGTTCGGGTCTCGCGGGAGTTCGGGCAAGTAGTCGACCGAACGCGGGAGCTTGAACTTCGCCAGCCGGGCGGCCGCGTACTCGAGGATCTCCGCGGTCAGCTCCTCGGAGGGTTCGACACCGTCCGCGGGCTGCACGACGGCCTTGATCGCCTCGCCCCAGTCCTCGTGCGGGACGCCGAACACCGCGACGTCGGCGACCTTCGGGTGCATCACCAGTTCACCCTCGATCTCCGCCGGGTAGACGTTGACCCCGCCCGAGATGATCAGATCCGCCTTGCGGTCGTGCAGGAAGAGATAGCCGTCTTCGTCGAGATGCCCGACGTCGCCGAGGGTGAACAGGTCCCCGACCCGCGCCTTGTCCGTCTTCGCCCGGTCCTTGTGGTACTCGAACTTCGAGTCGCCCATCTTCATGTACACCGTGCCGGTCTCGCCGGTGGGCAGTTCCGTGCCCTCGTCGTCGAGGATCTTGATCGTCGACCCCGGCCACGGCAGCCCCACCGAACCCGGTTTCTTCAGCCATTCCTCGCCCGAGATCGCCGTTCCGCCGCCTTCGGTGGCCGCGTAGTACTCGGTGACGACCGGCCCCCACCAGTCCAGCATCCGGCGTTTGACCTCCAGCGGACACGGCGCGGCGCCGTGGATCATCACGCGCAGCGAACTCAGGTCGTGGGCCGCGCGGACGTCGTCCGGCAGCCCGAGCAGGCGGCGGAACTGGGTCGGGACCATGTGGCTGTGCGTGACGCGGTGCCGCTCGATCAGCCGCAGCATGTCCTCGGCGTCCCAGCGGTCCATCAGCACCGCCGTATGGCCCAGCTGCAGGGAAATCGCGACGAAGTTGAGCACCGCGGTGTGATAGAGCGGCGACCCGCACAGATGCACGTGGTCGTCGTGCGGCGCCAGCCCGAAGATCCCGAAGAACCACGTCGACGCGCCGGGAACGGAGTCGGGGTCCGCACCGGACAGCGGCCGCCGGACGCCCTTGGGCCGTCCCGTGGTCCCGGACGTGTAGAGCATCGGCGAGCCCGCCGTACGCCGCTCCGGACGTCCGTCGCCTTCGCCTGAGCCCAGTTCCTCGATCCGCCGGAATCCCGGGACGTCACCGACGGCGAACCGGCCGCGTTCGGCGATCCCCGCCTCGTCGGCGGCGGCGATCGCGACGTCGGCGAACCGTTCGTGCGCGAGGAACGCCTTGGCGCCGCTGTCGGAAAGGATGTAGGCGACCTCGGGTCCGACCAGGTGCCAGTTGACCACCACGATGTACAGACCGGACTGGATGGCGGCGAAGTAGGCCGCCACGAGTTCGTCGCCGTTGGGCTGCAGGACGACGACCACGTCGCCGGCTTCGAGCCCGAGGGCCTGCAGGCCCCGGGCGTACGCGTTCGCTTTCGCGGCCAGGTCTCCGTAGCCGATCGAGCGGCCGTCGGGGTCGACGAGCGCGACCCGCTCCGGCTCCTGCGCGGCGATGTTCCAGATCCCAAGTGTCCCCGTAGCAGTCGACATACGGGCAAATCTAGAACGCGTTCCACTCAAGAGCAACCGCCAGCAAGGCCCAGAAGGCCGATCTTGCCGGAATTTCGAGAACGTGTTTCACTCAGACTGTGAGCGCACCTGAACTCCCGCTGTCGGCCCCGCTCAACGTGGGCTTCGACTACACGCGTTCGGTCGGCCCGGTGCTCGGCCGGTTCGTCAACGCCCTGCGCGAGCGCCGTGTCGAAGGCGTCCGGGGCAGCGACGGCCGCGTCCACGTGCCGCCGCTGGAATACGACCCCGTGACCGCCGAAGCGCTGTCCGAATTCGTACCGGTCGCCTCCGAGGGCGAGATCGTGTCCTGGTCCTGGATCGCCGAACCGCTCGACGGCCAGCCGTTGTCGCGGCCGTTCGCGTGGGCGCTGGTCAAACTCGACGGCGCCGACACCGCGATCCTGCACGCCGTCGACGCGGGCAGCCCTGAAAGCGTCCACACCGGACAGCGCGTGCGCATCCGGTGGGCGGAGGAGACTGTCGGCCACATCAGGGACATCGCTTACTTCGTCCCCGCCGACGGCTCCGACACCGAGCCCACCGAGGCGCCACCGCCGGTCGCGAAACGCGAAGAAGGCGCGCCCGTCAGCGTGGTGATCACGCCGATCCACCTGAAGTACGAGCATTCCGCGTCGCCGGAGGAAAGCCGGTACCTGCGCGGGCTCGGCGAAGGAAAGCTGATCGGCCAGCGCTGCCCGTCGTGCGAGAAGGTCTACATCCCGCCACGCGGCGCCTGCCCGACCGACGGTGTCCCGACCACCGACGAGGTCGAGCTGCCCGACACCGGCATCGTCACCACGTTCTGCATCGTGAACGTGCCGTTCCTCGGCCAGAAGATCAAACCGCCGTACGTGGCGGCGTACATCCTGCTCGACGGCGCGGACATCGCGTTCCTGCACCTCGTCCTCGGCTGCGACGCCGCCGACGTCCGGATGGGCATGCGCGTGCGCGCCGCCTGGAAACCCCGGGACGAATGGTGGACGTCGCTGGAGAACATCGGCCATTTCGCACCGACCGGCGAACCCGACGCGCCGTACGAATCCTTCGCCCACCATCTGTGAGGACCACCGTGCCAGATGTAGCTGTCGTGGGCTTCGCGCAGGCCCCCAACGTCCGCAGCACCCCGGGCACCACCAATGGCGTGGAAATGCTGGTGCCGATCTTCGCCGAGGTCTTCGAGCGAACCGGTCTGTCCAAAGAGGACATCGGGTTCTGGTGCTCGGGCTCCTCGGACTACCTCGCGGGCCGCGCGTTCTCGTTCATCGCGGCCGTCGACGCCATCGGCGCCTTCCCGCCGATCCACGAATCGCACGTCGAGATGGACGCCGCCTGGGCGTTGTACGAGGCGTGGCTCAAGATCCGGATGGGCGAGGTCGAAACGGCGCTCGTCTACGGGTTCGGCAAATCGTCGGCCGGGCAGTTGCGGCGTGTGCTGGCGTTGCAGATGGACCCGTACGTCGTCGCGCCGCTGTGGCCGGACTCGGTGAGCGTCGCCGGGATCCAGGCCAGGTTAGGGCTCGAAGCGGGACTGTGGTCCGAAAAGGACCTCGCCGAGGTCGCAGCGCGCAGCCGTGCCGACGCCGCCTCGAACCCTGCCGCCCAGTTCTCCGGAACGGCCGAAGTCGCGGACCTCTTGGACGCCCCGTACTTCGCGGATCCCTTGCGCGCCCACGACATCGCCCCGGTCACCGACGGGGCCGCCGTTCTCGTGCTCGCTTCGGCGGAGCGGGCGGCGGACCTCGTCGACAGCCCCGCGATGATCACCGGGATCGAGCACCGGGTCGACTCCCCTTCACTCGGCGTGCGGGACCTCACCCGGTCACCGTCCACGGCGGCCGCCGGCCGGGCACTCGACCTCGACGGCGTCGAACTCGCCGAACTGCACGCGCCGTTCACCCATCAGGAATTGATCCTGCGCGATGCGCTCGCCCTCGGCGAGCAGGTACGGATCAACCCTTCCGGCGGCGTGCTGACCGGCAACCCGATGTTCTCGGCGGGACTGGCGCGGATCGGCGAGGCGGCGAGCCGCATCCTCGACGGCAGCGCGCGCAAAACCCTCGCCCACGCGACCAGCGGCCCCGTCCTCCAGCAGAACCTGGTCGCGACCTTGGAGGTCCTCTCGTGAAGCACCTCGCGGCCGTGCTGGGCACCGGCCAGACCCACCACAAGGCCAAGCGCACCGACGTGTCCATGCCGGGGCTGCTCCGGGAGGCCATCGACCGGGCGATGCTCGACGCGCAGACCGGCTGGGACGACATCGACGCCGTCGTCCTCGGCAAGGCGCCGGACCTGTTCGAGGGCGTGATGATGCCCGAACTGTTCCTCGCCGACTCGCTCGGCGCGAACGGGAAACCGTTGCTGCGCGTGCACACCGCGGGTTCGGTCGGTGGCTCGACCGCGCTCGTGGCGGCGTCGCTGGTGCAGGCGGGAGTGCACAAGCGAGTCCTCACGGTGGCCTTCGAGAAGCAATCCGAGTCGAACGCGATGTGGGGCCTGTCGATCCTGCCGCCGTTCCAGATGCCGGTGGGCGCCGGCGCGGGCGGCTACTTCGCGCCGCACGTGCGCTCCTACATCCGGCGGTCCGGCGCGCCCGATCACATCGGCGCGATCGTGGCGGCCAAGGACCGGCGCAACGGCGCCCTGAATCCGTACGCGCATTTGCGGCAGCCGGACATCACCGTGGAATCGGTCCAGGCCTCGCAGATGTTGTGGGACCCGATCCGCTACGACGAAACCTGCCCGTCTTCGGACGGCGCCTGCGCGATGGTGATCGGTGACGAGGCCGCGGGTGACGCCGTTCCCGGTGGCGCGGCGTGGATCCACGCGACCGCGATGCGCACCGAACCGACCACGTTCGCCGGCCGCGACCAGGTCAACCCGCAGGCGGGTCGCGACGCCGCCGCCGCGTTGTGGCGCGACGCGGGGATCACCGATCCGCTGTCCGAAGTGGACACCGCCGAGATCTACGTGCCGTTCTCGTGGTTCGAGCCGATGTGGCTGGAGAACCTGGGGTTCACCGACGAGGGTCAGGGCTGGAAGCTCACCGAGGCGGGCGAAACCGCGCTCGGCGGGCGGCTGCCGATCAACCCTTCGGGCGGCGTGCTGTCGTCGAACCCGATCGGCGCGTCCGGGATGCTCCGGTTCTCCGAAGCGGCCAAGCAGGTGATGGGCCGCGCCGGGGACTACCAGGTCGACGGCGCGCGCGTCGCGCTCGGGCACGCGTACGGCGGCGGTTCCCAGTTCTTCTCGATGTGGGTGGTGGGGTCGGCCAAGCCGAGCTAGCCGCGGCGGCGCGGGCGGAGGCGTTGCGCGGCGAGCGTCGCGACCACCCCGGTCACCGCGCCCACCAGCACCGGTTTGAGGCCGTGCCGGTCGGCGGGCGCCACCACCGGCCGGACCACCACGGGCGGCGGCGGGCGGACCGGGTCGGCGGGCGCGTCCCGCGCGGTCGCCGTCCAGGCCGTGACGAACACCAGCATCCTGGCCACGAGCGAGATGAAGAAGATGAGACCGATGATGGAGCCGAACGCGACCCCGGTCGGTGAGTTCCCGATCAACCGCAGGTAGATCCCACCGGCCTGCTTCAGCAGTTCGAAGCCCAGTGCCAGCGCGACCGCGCCGCGCATCGCGCTGCGGACCCCGACCGGTTTCCGCGGCAGCCGGGTGAGCACCCACAGGAACACGAGCCAGTTGGCCAGCAGTGCCAAGGGAATCGAGATCGCCGACAGCACGTTGTGCCCCCAGGCGGTGTCGTCCACCCCCGCGAGGCCCAGCAGGTAGCGGCCGAGCGCGGACCCGGAAATGGTGATGGCGAAGGAGACCAGCAGCGCGCTCGCGAGACCGAGCAGCGCGAGCAGGTCCGCGGCGATCGTGCGCAGCAGCGGGAGATCCGACCGGTTCTGGCCCCACAGCGCGGTGAGCGCGTCCCGCAGCGAGTTCATCCAGTTCCAGCCGGAGTACAACCCGATGATCAGACCGATGAGCCCGACGCTGGTGCGCTGGTCCACGAAACGGGTGAGTAGATCCCCCGCCTGTTCACCGAGGCCGCCCGGCAGCGTGCCGGTGATCGCGTTCAGCATCGACTCGATCAGCTGCGGCTGGCTCGCCAGCACGAAGCCCGCCACCGACACCGCGACCATGAGGATGGGCACCAGCGAGAACAGGCTGAAATAGGTGATCGACGCGACGTAGTGGTAACCGCCGTACTCGACATAGCGGTTCACCGCCCGCGCCACGTGGTCCAGCCAGCGGTAGCGGGCACGCAGCCGCTTCCATTTCGTCGGTGCTTGCTTCTCCCTCACACGCCAATGTCTACCTCAGCGAGGTCACGGCTCGTGGACAACACGCGATCAAGCGAGCGCGATCAGCTCCGAGCCGTCGTCCTCGGGCAGCGAAGGGCCCGCGGTGGCCAGCACGGCGTTGCCGAGAAAGTCCAGCTCACAGCCGAGGGTGGAGAGGAACGCGGTGTCGGTGGCGTCCCGGCCGGTCGCGATCCGGCTCAGGCTCTGCCTCGGCGCGAGACCGGTGGCGTCGAACACGTACCAGCGGCCGTCGATCGCGGCCTCGAACACGGCGTGGAAGTCCATTGGGGACAGTCCTGGCGCGTAGACCGCGGTGAACCGGGCGGGGATGTCGATCACCCGGCACAGCGAGATGCAGACGTGCGCGAAGTCGCGGCACACGCCTTCCCCGGCGAGGTAGGTGTCGACGGCGTCGTCGGTCGGCGAACCGGAACCGACCACATAGGACAGGTGCTCGCCCACGTGCCGGACGATCGCCTCGACCTGGGTGCGCGCGTCGGGCAGGTGGCCGAACCTCGACAGCGCGAGCCCGCCCATCCGGTCCGAGGGGCAGTACCGGCTCGGCCGGGTGTAGCGGACGAGGTCGTCCATGGTGACGGGCTCGGCCTCGGCGGGGCGCAGCGCACGTTCGGCCCGGTATCGCACGACGTGTTCGCCGAGCGGCAGGTCGAGGATCTGCGCCCGGGTCCCGTGTTCGAACGCGACCTGGCGCGGCGGCGCGGGATAGGCGAACTCCTCCTGCTCGGCCCCGCCGGCGAGCGCGACCACGAACGCGGCGGGGCCGGGTTTCGTGACCCGGAAGGACATTTCGACGTCGACCTGCACGTGGGGACCCATGGCCCCATGGTGCCGCACGGCGCCGGTCCGGGCCGATCAGACCGTTTGATCAGGCATAGCGCACCTGGTAGTGCTTGATCCCGTTGAGCCAGCTCGACCGGAGCCTGTCGGGCTGGGCCACTTCGCTGATATTCGGCATGACGTCGGCGATGGCGTTGAAGATCAGGTCGATTTCCAGGCGCGCGAGGTTGGCACCGATGCAGTAGTGCGAACCCGTGCCGCCGAAGCCGACGTGCGGGTTGTCCTCGCGGAGGATGTCGAACTTCTCCGGCTCGTCGAAGTGGTCCGGGTCGAAGTTCGCGGAGCTGTAGAACATCCCGACCCGGTCGCCCTTGCGGATGTGCTGCCCGCCGAGTTCGGTGTCCCGGGTCGCGGTGCGCTGGAAGGCGACCACCGGGGTGGCCCAGCGGACGATCTCGTCCGGCGCGGTCTTCGGCCGCTCCTTCTTGTACAGCTCCCACTGATCGGGGTGGTCCAGGAACGCCTTCATGCCGTGGGTGATCGCGTTGCGCGTCGTCTCGTTGCCCGCGACGGCCAGCAGGATGACGAAGAAGCCGAATTCGTCCGAGGCCAGCGATTCACCGTCGACGTCGGCCTGGATCAGCTTCGTGACGATGTCGTCCATCGGGCACTTGCGGCGTTCTTCGGCCATGTTCCAGGCGTAGCCGACGATCTCCGCCGACGCGGCGAGCGGCTCGACCTCGTACTCGGGGTCGTCGTAGGAGACCATCTGGTTGGACCAGTCGAAGACCTTCATCCGGTCTTCCTGCGGGATGCCGATCAGTTCGGCGATGGCCTGCAAGGGAAGTTCGCAGGCGACGTCGACGACGAAGTCCCCGGAGCCCTTCTTCTTGGCCTCGCTGACGATCTTCTCCGCGCGGTCGCGCAAAGTGTCCTCGAGTTTCGCGATCGACCTCGGCGTGAAGCCCTTCGACACGATGCGCCGCAGCTTGGTGTGCTGCGGGGCGTCCATGTTGAGCAGGACCAGACGGTTCGCTTCGAGGCTGTCGTCGGTCATGTTCTCGTCGAAGCGGATGATCGCGGTCTTCTCCCGCGAGGAGAACAGCTCGCTGTCCCTCGACACCGCTTTGACGTCCTCGAGCCGGCTGACGACCCAGTAGCCGTCATCGCGGAAGCCCGCGGTGTTGTGCGGCTGCGGGTTCCACCAGACCGGCGCCGTCCGGCGGAGTTCGGCGAACTCCTCCAGAGGCAGTCTGGTGGCGTACAGATCCGGATCGGTGAAATCGAAACCGGCGGGGATCAGCGGAGCGGCCACGGGCTACCTCCTACGCGGTTCGCCAATGAAACACGTTCTAGCCCGATTGAAGCATACGGCGTTTACCAAGTGAAGACCTTTAGTGAAACCTGTTAACTCGACCGAGCCGACGTGGGGAAGCGCGACGGGAAGCGGGAACTGCGACCAGTGATCAAAAACCAGTCGACCCTGGGGCGACTTGCTCAAATCGAGAACGTGTTCTACTTTTTCGGTAGTGAACAGTGTTTCCCCAGGAGGCGAACGTGGGTAGTCCGGTGATCGTCGAGGCGGTCCGCACCCCTGTCGGCAAGCGCAGGGGTCACCTGGCGGGGCTGCATGCCGCCGAGATCCTCGGCGCGGCGCAGCGCGCCCTGCTCGAACGCGCGGGGCTGGACCCCGCACTGGTCGAGCAGGCGATCGGCGGCGCGGTGACCCAGGCGGGCGAGCAGGCGGGCAACGTCACGCGGACGGCGTGGCTGCACGCCGGCCTCCCCGAGACCACCGGCGCGACCACCATCGACGCCCAATGCGGCTCGGCGCAGCAGGCGACCCATCTGATCGCCGGGCTCATCGCGGCCGGGGCGATCGACGCCGGTGTTTCCTGCGGCGTCGAGGCGATGAGCCGGGTACCGCTGGGCGCGAACCGCGGCGAGGGCATCGGCACCCCGCGGCCGGAGTCCTGGTCGATCGACATGCCGAACCAGTACGGCGCCGCCGAGCGGATCGCGGAACGCCGCGGCATCACCCGCCACGACGTCGACCGGTTCGGGACGGCGTCGCAGGCCAAGGCCGCCGCCGCGTGGGCCGCCGGGCACTTCGACCGCGAGGTCGTCGCGGTGAAGGCACCCGTGCTCGGCGAGGACGGCTCCCCCACCGGCGAGACCCGGCTGGTGACCCGCGATCAAGGCCTGCGCGACACGACCGTCGAGGGCCTCGCCAAGCTCAAGCCCGTCCTCGAAGGCGGCGTGCACACGGCAGGGACGTCTTCGCAGATCTCCGACGGCGCGGCCGCGCTCCTCCTGATGGACTCGGACCGGGCCCGGGCACTGGGCCTCAAGCCGCGAGCTCGGATCGTCTCGCAGGCTTTGGTCGGCGCGGAGCCGTACTACCACCTCGACGGTCCCGTGCAGGCGACCGAACGCGTCCTGGCCAAAGCGGGGATGACGATCGGCGACCTCGACCTCTTCGAAGTCAACGAGGCCTTCGCTTCGGTCGTGTTGTCGTGGCAACGGGTGCACCGGCCCGACGAGGACAAGGTCAACGTGAACGGTGGCGCGATCGCGCTCGGGCATCCCGTCGGCAGCACCGGTGCCCGCCTGCTGACCACGGCGCTGCACGAACTGGAACGCCGCGACGCGAGCACCGCCCTGGTGACGATGTGCGCAGGCGGCGCGCTTTCCACCGGCACCGTCATCGAGCGGATCTAGCGCCGTGGGGCTTCGGTACAGGGGGTCGTGAGTGGCAAAGCGAGCGCCAGGGTTGAGGCAGTGAGCACCCCGCGCGAGGCATCACTCAGGGTGAGGGGTGTGTGGAAATAGGGACAGTGAGCGTCCCTATTTCCACACACCCCTACCGCTTCTCCGCACGTGACAGGACCGGTCACGACCGACTGTGTGGATTTCTGGTCATCTAACGCCCCAAAATCCACACAGTCGACGTCCTCGGCCCGGCGTCGCACAGGGCCACTGAACCGACCGCGAACGCGCCACTATGCCTTACCCACCAAGGGAACCACCTCGCCGCTCAGCCCTAGTCCAGCGCGACCTCGACCACCGGACCGTTGTCCGGCCTCGCGAGCCGTTTGCTCCCCTGGCCCTCCTTCCAGAAGTCGAAATAGATGGTGTTGCCCTCGACCCAGGTCAGCACCACCTCGGTGAGGTCGAGCCGGAAGACGTGGGCCTCCCCGTCGTCACCCTGCAGGCGGGCGACCTCCGCCGGATCGGTGATCTCGACGGCCTTGCCCGACACCTTCGCGTCCGCGCCGCCCTCGTCGATCGCCGAGGCGGCGTGGATCGCGAACCTGCCGTCACGCCGCAGATCCTTCGCCTTCATCGCGTCGATCATCGAACCGATCAGCAGATCCCGTTCGCGGAAATCGACCTCACTGCCGCTGACCCGGGGCGAGCCGTCCTTCCGGACCGTCGCCAGCACATGCGATTTCGTCGCGGTGAACTGCTCTTTGATCTTCTCCGCCAGCGCGGGTGCCTCTTCACTGAATCGCTGCCACGTCGCCATGGGGAACAGCGTCGCACCGGGGTCCGACAGTTTCGAGCGGTCAGGGCCGGGGTGCCCCCATCGGATTCGGCAGCGGGATCGCACCGGCGTCGAAGACGCGGCGGCTGAGCGGCACGGCGATCCGCAGGACCTCGGCGGCACCGTCTTCACCCAACGCGTCGAGAGGACCGGTGGCGAGGCGGTCGGTCTCGTCCTCGATCCGTTGGCGCAGCGCGATTCCCGAGTCGGTGAGCCGCAGATCGCCGTCGAGGACACCCCGCTCGCGAAGCCGCGCGACACTCTCGTCCCAGTCTTCGTCGGACCAGCCGCGGTTGATCTGGATGACTTCGCGCGTCACCGCCCCGCTTCCGATGTGGGTCAGTGTGGTGTCGAGCCCGCGCAGTCCGGCTGCGACGGCGGAAAGCACGTGACCGTCCCCGCGATGCTCGCGCAACACCGTCGCCGCGAGCCAGACCCTCCCGGCAGGCGTGGCGGGCCGGGCGACCGCCGACCAGGCGGCGGCGAGTGGCCTTGCCGCGTAATCGCATCCGGTGACGGCTTGTTCGAGCAGATCGGCGAGTTCCCCGAAAGGCGCGTCGGCGGGCAGGATCCGGCCCAGCGCGACCTCGACGGCGTCCATCCGGCTCTGGAGCACCACCGCCGGTTCGGCGTACTTCCAGGCGTCGGGCAGGGATCGCGCGACCATACGCGGCGCGAAGCCGAAGAGCATCGCCGTCACGGGTGGTTCCGGCAGTGGCCCGAGCGGCGCCACACGCCCGGCGAAATAGCCCATCCACCAACCCGGCAGGCCCACCGCCTTGGCCGCGGCCGCCGTCTCCGGGGCGAAGTAGACGACGGCGTGCAGTGGCTCGACCGCTTCCCAGAGACGGCGCTGAAGTGACGTCACGTCCCCATCTTGGCCTCGCCGAAAACCGGATGCGACTCTTCGCGGCGTGGTGTGTGATCACGGGTATGGCGATCACCGTGGAAAAGCCGGACATCGACGGACTGGGCGAGGCCGTGGCCGCGCTGCGGGACTGGCAGTCCGAAGGGGTGGCATGGCAACTGCATCCCGGTGACCTCGGCTGGTTCTGGCGCTCCGGGGCGGAGGCCACGGCCGCGGCGATCCGGATCTGGCGCCGGGACGGGCGGATTCTCGCCGTCGGGCTCCTGGACGGAGCCGACCTCCTGCGCCTGACGACCGCGCCCGATGTCCGCCGGGACGAGGAACTGGCGCGGCGGATGGCCGAAGACGTGATCGCGCCGGAACGCGGTGTGCTGCCGCCGGGGGAGGTGGCCGTCGAGGCGCCGATGGACGCTCTGCTCCAGGATCTGCTGCCCGGGCACGGCTGGCGCACCGGCGAACCGTGGACGCCGCTGAGGCTCGATCTCGCCGAACCGGTGAAGGCCCCGGACCTGCGGATCGAGACGATCGGACCGGACAACTGCCACGTATGGGCCGACGTGATGCGCGGAGCGTTCGACGGCTCGACGTTCACTCCCGAGAAGTGGCGCGCGATGGCGACCGGTGCGCCGTACGCCGACTCCCGGTACTTGGCCGGGTACGACGAGCGGGGCGACGCCGTCGCGGCGGTCGCCGTGTGGTCCGCGGGCGCAGGGAAGCCCGGGATACTCGAGCCGATGGGGGTGCACCGGGACCATCGCGGCCACGGGTACGGCAGGGCGATCACCGTCGCCGCGGCGGTCGCGCTCCAGGAGCTCGGCTCGTCGAGTGCGGCCCTGGGCACGCCGAGTTCGAACGTCGCCGCCGTCGCGACCTACAAGTCGGCCGGGTTCCACGCGCGGCCCGAGGTCCGGGACCTCACCAGGGACGCTTGAGCGGACGCTCTAAGCCCCGTAAACAGGTTCGGGAACGGGCGTCTCCGCCAGCAACTCGGTCACGACCGGGCCGAGTTCGGCGGGCGCCCACCGGGATCCCTTGTCCCGCACCGTCCCGTGCCGCCAGCCCTGCGCGATCGAGACGCGTCCGCCGTCGACCTCGAACACCCGTCCGGTCACCCCGGACGACTCCTCGCTGCCGAGCCACACCACCAGCGGTGACACGTTTTCCGGGGCCATGGCGTCGAAACCGGCCTCCGGCGCGGCCATGTCGTCGGCGAACGCCTCTTCGGTCATCCGGGTGCGGGCGGCCGGGGCGATCGCGTTCACGGTGACGCCGTAGCGCCCGAATTCGGTGGCCGCGACCAGGGTGAGGCCCAGGATCCCGGACTTCGCGGCCGCGTAGTTCCCTTGTCCGACGCTGCCGAGCAGACCCGCGCCGGAACTGGTGTTGATCACCCGCGCGGTCCGCGTCCGGCCCGCTTTCGACTCCGCCCGCCAGTATTCGGCGGCGTGCCGCGTCGGCGCGAAATGCCCCTTCAGGTGGACCCGGATGACCGCGTCCCATTCGTCTTCGCCGAGGTTGACCAGCATCCGGTCGCGCAGGAAACCGGCGTTGTTGACCAGGACGTCCAGCCCGCCGAAGGTTTCGACGGCGGTCCGCACCAACGCGGCGGCGCCGTCCCAGGAAGCGATGTCGTCGGTGTTCGCGACCGCCTTGCCACCGAGCGCCTCGATCTCGTCGACGACGTCCTGCGCCGGCCCCGCCGACCCGCCGCTGCCGTCGATCCCGGCGCCGAGGTCGTTCACCACCACTCGCGCGCCCTCGGCGGCGAACGCGAGCGCGTGCGCCCGTCCGATGCCGCGACCGGCACCGGTCACCACCACGATCCGGCCGTCGGCGATCCCGCTCACACCGGCTCCTTTCGTTCTTCGACCATCGAATTGGAGGCGGCGAGGAAGGCTGGAACCTCTCCCCCGCCGTGCACGGTCAGGCAGGCACCGCTGACATAGGAGGCCAGCGGGGACGCCAGGAACACCGCGCAGGAACCGATCTCGTCGGGTTCGGCCAACCGTCCCAACGGGACTGTCGCGCCCACGGCCTCGATCCCGGCTTCGTCGCCGTAGTGCAGATGCGAGTGCTCCGTCCGCACCATGCCGACGTCGAGCGCGTTGACCCGCACCTTCGGCGCCCACTCGACGGCGAGCGTCGCTGTCAGGTTGTCGAGGCCCGCTTTCGCCGCGCCGTAGGACGCCGTCCCCGGCGAAGGTCTCGTCGCGCTGACACTGCTGATGTTCACGATGACGCCGCCGCCTTCCTGGCGCTGCATGATCGCGTTCGCCGCGCGGGCGACGGTCAACGGCGCCAGCAGGTTCAGCGCGACGATCTTCTCGTGGAACCGCGGTGACGCGTTCGCCACCTCGGCGAACGGCGCGCCGCCCGCGTTGTTGACCACGACGTCGAGCCTGCCGTGACGCCGGAAGATCTCCTCGAAGAGCGCGTCGACCTCTCCCGCGTCGCGGACGTCGCACGAAATGAACGTCGACGCCCGGTCTCCGGCGCGGACCGGTTGTTCGGGTTCGGTGCGGGCGCAGGTGACGACTTCGGCGCCCGCGCGCAGGAAAGTCCTGGTGACACCGGCGCCGACGCCGCGTACGCCGCCGGTCACCAGCACCACGGCGCCGTCGAGCCGGAGTTCGAGTGCCATACCGGGCCTCCTTCACGGTCGCTGTACCCGGGCCGGGTGTCCTGCTAACGTACCAAGCAAGTGCTAGGTTTGGTAGCGGAAGGGTGCACGATGAGCGTTTCCACCCACTCACCGGAGCCCGGCATCGCCGTGGTCACGGTCGACGCGCCCCCGGTGAACGCGCTGAGCGTGAAGGGGTGGTTCGCCCTCGCCTCCGCCGTCACCGAGGCCGGGCGAGATCCCTCGACGCATGTCGTGGTGCTGCGCGCGGAAGGCCGCGGATTCAACGCGGGTGTCGACATCAAGGAGATCCAGCGCGATCCGGGATACAGCGCGCTGATCGGCGCGAACGAGGGCTGCGCGGCGGCGTTCTCCGCCGTGTACGACTGCGCGGTCCCGGTGATCGCCGCGGTGCAGGGCTTCTGCCTCGGCGGCGGGGTCGGCCTGGTCGGCAACGCGGACGTCGTGGTCGCCAGCGACGACGCGACCTTCGGGCTCCCCGAGGTCGATCGCGGCGCACTCGGCGCGGCGACGCATCTCGCGCGGCTGGTCCCCCAGCATCTGATGCGGGCGTTGTACTACACGGCTTCGACGATCACCGCGGACCAGTTGCACCACCACGGTTCGGTCTATGCCGTGGTTTCGCGGGACGAACTCGACGAGACCGCGCTCGGCCTGGCGAGGCAGATCGCGGCGAAGGACACCCGCGTGATCCGCGCGGCGAAACAGGCCATCAACGGCATCGACGTCCAGCCCGTGCATCGCAGCTATCGCTTCGAGCAGGGATTCACCTTCGAACTCAACCTGGCGGGCGTGTCCGACGGCGCGCGCCAGGAGTTCTTGGACGGTAAGGGGAAGTGATGGCCGACAAGCGGATGACGCCGGACGAGATCGTCGGCGAACTCGAAGACGGCATGACCATCGGGATCGGCGGCTGGGGCTCCCGGCGCAAGCCCATGGCGCTGGTGCGCGCGATCCTGCGCTCACCGCTCAAAGATCTCACCGTGGTCTCCTACGGCGGCCCGGACGTCGGGTTGCTGGCCTCGGCGGGCAAGCTCAAGCACCTCGTCTTCGGCTTCGTCACCCTGGACACGATCCCCTACGACCCGTGGTTCTCCCGGGCACGGGAATCCGGGACGATCACCGTCACCGAGTACGACGAAGGTGTCTTCGGGACCGGCCTTTCCGCGGCCGCGCAACGACTTCCGTTCCTGCCGACGCGCGCGGGCCTCGGTTCCGGCGTGATGGACCTGAACCCGTCGCTGCGCACCGTCCAGTCCCCGTACGACGACGCCGAAGAACTGCTGGCCGTGCCCGCGATCGAGCTCGACGCGGCCCTCGTCCACCTCAACCGCGCCGACGCCAGGGGCAACGCGCAGTACCTCGGGCCGGATCCGTACTTCGACGAACTGTTCGCGCTCGCCGCCGACAAGTGTTACGTGTCCACGGAAAAGATCGTGGAGACGGCCGAACTCGCCGAAGCGGGACCGGTGCAAAGCCTGCTGCTGAGCCGGATGCTCGTCACCGGGGTCGCCGAAACGCCGAACGGCGCGCACTTCACCACCGCCGCCCCGGACTACGGACGCGACGAACGCTTCCAGCGTCATTACGCCGAGGCAGCCAAGGATCTCGACGCGTGGCCCGGTTTCGTGGACCGGTTCCTGTCGGGGGACGAAGCCCACTACCAGAAGGCCGTCGCCGAATTCGGGGAGTCCGCATGAGTGACGCAACGCGCGCCGAGATCGCCGTCGTGGCCTGCGCCGAATTGTTCCGCGGCGACGGCGAGATCGTGGTGAGCCCCATGGGTTTCATCCCTTCGCTGGGCGCGAGGCTCGCCAGACTGACCTTCGAACCGGACATCCTGCTCTCCGACGGCGAGGCGTACCTGATGACCCCCGAAGCCGTCGTCGAAGGCTGGCAACCGTTCCGCAAGGTCCTCGATACCGTGGTGCCGCGCGGAAAACGCCATGTGGTGATGGGCGCCAACCAGATCGACGGCGAGGGCAACCAGAACATCTCGGCGATCGGCGACCATTCCCAGCCGAAGAAGCAACTTCTCGGCGTGCGCGGCGGGCCGGGCAACACGGCGAACCATCGCACGAGCTACTGGGTTCCGAGGCACAGCAAGCGGGTCTTCGTCGATCAGGTCGACATCGTGTCCGGCGTCGGTTACGACAGGGCACGCGAGGCGCGTCTGCGCTATCACGACGTCCATCGCGTCGTCACCAACCTCGGCGTCCTGGACTTCGGCGGCGAAGACCACGCCCCGAGGCTGCTTTCCGTCCATCCGGGGGTTTCCGTGGACGAGGTCGTCGAGGCGACGTCGTTCCCGCTGATCACCGGCGACGTCACGGAATCCCGGCTGCCGACCGAGTCCGAGCTGCTCCTGATCCGGACCAGTCTCGACCCGAAGTCCCAGCGGGACAAGGAAGTCCCGTCGTGAAGACCGCGCTGACCGAACTGGCCGGGATCCGGCATCCGGTCGTGCAGACCGGGATGGGCTGGGTCGCCGGACCGCGGCTGGTGTCCGCGACGGCGGAAGCGGGCGGCCTCGGCATCCTCGCGTCCGCGACGATGACCTACGACGAACTGGCGGCGGCGATCAAGGAGGTCAAGAGCCGCACGTCGCGGCCGTTCGGCGTCAACCTCCGCGCGGACGCCGAAGACGCCCAGCGCCGGGTCGAGCTGCTCATCGCCGAGAAGGTCCGGGTGGCCTCCTTCGCGCTCGCGCCGAAGAAGGACATGATCGCGCGGCTCAAGGACAACGGCGTCCTCGTCGTCCCGTCGGTCGGCGCGGCCAGGCACGCGGAGAAGGTCGCGGGCTGGGGTGCCGACGCCGTCATCGTGCAGGGCGGCGAGGGCGGCGGGCACACCGGCGGCGTCGCGACGACCCTGCTGCTTCCCTCGGTACTGGACGCCGTCGACATCCCGGTGGTCGCGGCGGGCGGCTTCTTCGACGGCCGGGGGCTGGCCGCCGCGCTCGCGTACGGGGCGGCGGGCGTCGCCATGGGCACCCGGTTCCTCCTCACCCGGGAGAGCACCGTCCCCGACGAGATCAAGCAGGCGTACCTCGCCCGTGACCTCAACGGCACCGTCGTCACCCGCAAGGTGGACGGGATGCCGCACCGCGTCCTCCGGACGGAACTGGTCGACGCGCTCGAGTCCGCCGGCCCGGTGAGCGGGCTCGCGCGCGCCGCCCGCAACGCCGCGAAGTTCCGGAAGCTGAGCGGGCTGTCGTGGCGCTCGCTGGCCACCGAAGGGCTGCGGATGAAACGCGGCGGCGACCGGACGTGGTCGCAGGTCCTGATGGCCGCCAACACGCCGATGTTGCTGCGCGCCGGGCTGGTCGAGGGCGACCGGAGCGCCGGGGTGCTGGCGTCCGGGCAGGTCGTCGGCCTGCTGGCCGACCTGCCCGCGGTCGGCGAGCTGATCGAGACGATCGTGGCCGAGGCCGACGGCGTCCTGCGGCGGCTGGCCTCCGGATGAGCGGGCGAGCGCGCTGTGCTTGACTTCGGCCATGATCTCGGAGAGTCGTTGTCCGGTCGAGGACGGTGAGCTGTACGTCCGCAGCACCGGCGAAGGGCCGCTTCTGCTCCTGATCGCCGGTGGGCTGGGTTCGGCGGACACCTTCCGGGCGATGACGAAGCTGCTCGCCGACGACTACACCGTCGTCACCTACGACCGGCGCGGTCACTTCCGCAGTACCGACACCAGCACCGGCCCGGTCAGCGTGCCGAAGCAGGCCGAAGACGCCTACGCCGTCCTTCAGCACGTCGGCGGCGGGCCCGCGAGCGTGTTCGGGACCAGCGCGGGCGCCCTGATCGGCCTCGACCTCGTCGCCCGTCACCCGGAGGCGGCGACCACGCTGGTCGCCCACGAACCTCCCGCCATCCAGCTGCTCCCGGACGCGCTCGGCTGGCTCGACGAGGCCAACGCGCAGGTCCGGCTCGCGCAGGCAGGCGATCTGATGGGCGCGTTCAAACGGTTCACCGACGGGATCGCCGGCGCCGCGCTGCCCGAACTGCGCGCGATCCGGCTGCCGAACGAGGAGGACTGGAAGCGGCTGTTCGGCCGCGAACTGTCCGAAATCCTCGACTACCTTCCCGACCTGCGGGCGCTGCGGCGGGCCAGGACCGAGATCTTCCCGGTCGCGGGGGTCGGCAGCCGGGGGCACTACCACTACCACCCCGCGAAGATCCTCGCGCTGGAACTGGGGCTGCCGTTCACGGAGGTGCCCGGGGCACACCTGGCGCCGCAACGGAATCCGGCCCAGTTCACCGAAGCGCTGCGGGACCTCCTCGAGGGCTGAAGGTCACGCCATCAGGGGCAGCTTGCCGACCAGTTTGTCGATCCGGTTGCGCGGCCCGACGATGCCGATCGCGCAGAAGTCCATCTCTTCGGTCGGGATCTCCTTCATCGTCGCGAGGAAGTCGGCGTAGACCCGGATCTGCTGGGCGACCGCAGGCATGTCCGCGACGTGGCACCCCGGTGAGGCCGCGGCCTTGGCGCGGATGGCCCGCAGCTTCTCGGCGTCGGCCGACAGCACCGAGCAGCCGACCCACGGCAGGCCGGTGTAGTGCTCGCCGCCGGCGTCGACCGCTTCTTCGCCCAGGAGGCCGGTCACGGCCTTCGTGGTGGCGACGGCGGTGCAGACCGCCGCGTTGACCGCGCGCCCGGGCGGCAGCTCGCTGTTGACCACGATGACCCACTTCAACCTGGCGGAGCGGGTGGACGCGGTGGGATCGATCTCGCCGGGGGCGAACCCGATGGCCGTACCGTACTCGGACATTCAGCTGGTCTCCTGCTCACATCAACGGATGAACAACGCCAACCTAGGAGGACATACGAGTACAGTCCATCGTGTCCGTACTTAATACGGCGAGAGGGCCGAAATGGCACGACTGGACGAACTTGATCAGGCGATCCTGGCGCAACTGCAGTCGGACGCACGGAAGACCAACCGCGAAGTGGCCGCCGCGGTGGGCGTTTCGCCGACCACCGCACTGGACCGCACCCGCGGCCTGCGTGAACGCGGCGTGATCCGCGGGGCGCTGCTGGACGTGGATCTGCCGTCGATCGGCCGCGGGGTGCAGGCGCTCATCGCGGTGCGGGTGCGCCCGCCCTCGCGACGGAACATCGAGAACTTCCGGAACTTCGTCAACGCGCTGCCCGACATCGTCGGCCTCTACGTGACCACCGGGACCGAGGACTTCATCCTGCACGTGGCCGTCCCCGACAACGACAGCCTCTACGCCTTCGTGATCGACAAGCTGACCGAACGCCCCGAGGTGGCCGACGTGCGCACTTCCATGGTCTTCGAGCACATCCGGCGCACCCGGATCACGCCTTCCGGCAAGTGAGCCTCAGAGCTCCCGGATGACCCGCGCCGGGTTCCCCGCCGCGAACACCTTCGACGGCAGGTCCCGCGTGACGACGCTGCCCGCGCCCACCACGGTGTCGTCCCCGACGGTGACCCCGGCACAGACGATGACGCCACCGCCGAACCAGACGTTGTTCCCGATGGTGATCGGCGCGGCCGACTCCCAGCGCTGCCGCCGCAGCTCGTGGTCCTCCATCGGATGCAGCGCCGTCAGCAGCTGGCAGCGCGGCCCGATCGAGCAGTCCGAGCCGATCTTGATCGGGGCGCAGTCGAGCAGGATGGCGTCGTAGTTGAGGAAACTGTTGGCGCCGATCTCGATCAGATAGCCGTAGTCGCACTGGAACCGCGGCATGATCCAGGAGCTCTCACCGAGTTTTCCCAGCAGTTCCCGCAGAATCGTGTCCCGCTCACCGGTCTCCTCGGCGCCTGTCCCGTTGAAACGGTCGACGAGCGCCTGCGCACGCCTGCGGTCCACGACCAGTTCGGGGTCGTTGTCCCGGTACAGCTCGCCGCGCAGCATGCGGTCCTTTTGCTCACCCATACCGCCAACCTACCGAAAAACCCCGCCGGCGAGCTTCCCTCGGGAAGCCGCCGGCAGGGCGGGTGAATGCTTGCGGAGCGTTCTTCAGTTGTGTCGATCGGTTTCCGAGTAGGGCCGGCCCGGCGGGTGGGTGAGGTGTAGGGGGGACCCGCCGGGCCGGAGTTTTTTCCTCCTGTTCGCCGATTCTCGGAAATCTCTGATGGAGTTGTGAGGTGAACGATAACCCCGAACGGCGACGATTGCCATGGTGACCTGGATCACTATTTAAGTGGAAACCGTTGGGGCACAACAAAGTCCTACAATTATTGAGTACATTGTGGACTCATCGAGTCATTCGCGGCACTTGCGGCCCTCGTTGACGCAGTCGACGAGGCGATCCATGATCTGGTTCGACATCACGTTCGCGAAATCGTCATGGTCGGAGAAGGGGTTGTGGTCCTCCTCCGGGAAAGAGTCCACTTTGTACTGTCCGTTGACCTGGATCTCCCGGGGGATCTTGTAGGTCAGCGAGATGGTGAGCTCCGGGACGGCGGTCAGGCCGTTCGCACACTCGCCGTTCTCGTCGGGATACTTGATGTGGTCCCGGTGGTTCTCGCTGTCGATGTTGTTGCCGTCGAGACAGCTCGGGAACGTGTGCACCCGCTTGACGTCACTGCCCTCGGGGCAGATCGGGTACTGCTTGATGACGCGATCCTCGAAGCCGGTGCAGGTCCAGCTTTCCCGCGCGTTGGCGGGCCCGTTCGTGGTGACCTTCGCGTCACCGTAAAGGATACGGAGGAACTTCGGCATCTCCTTCACCTTCTCCTGGGCGTTGCCCTTGAAGGTGATGTCGACGACCGCGGGACGCTGGATCTCACCGTCGTTGCCCGCGAGCTCGTTGTCCGCGTTCGGCGCGTCCAGTTCGGCCTGGTCCTGATTGTTGTTCTGGTTGCCCTGGTTGCCCTGGTTGTCGTTGTTCTGGTTCTGATTCTGGTTGTTCTGATTCTGGTTGTTCTGGTCGCGGCCTTGCCGGTCGTCGCCCTGGTTCTGCTGACGGTTCCGGTCACCGTTCTGATCGCGGTCGCCTTGCGGCTGGCCGCCACCACCGGAGTTGCGGTCGCCCTGACGCTGCTGGTCCCGGCCGCCCTGGTTCTGCTTGTCACCCTGCTGGTTGTTCTGGTTCTGGCCGTTCTGCTGCCGCTCGCCTTCCTCTTCGGTGTCGATCCGCACCACCGGCCAGAAGTACGCCGATTCGTCACCGTTGCGGCAGGTGGTACCGGCGCCCAGCAGGCTGTCGTTGTTCGAATCCGCGTTGGTGGAAAGGTTTCCGACGTAGTCGTGCAGGTGCTGCGCGCCATTGCGGATACCCGGCTGCGCGATGAAGTTGTCGGGATTGAAATGCCCGTTCTCGTTCTTGCCACAGTCGACGGTGAACGAGCCCGTGGACGCGTTCCGGCCCTGTTGCGGTTTGTCGACGTTCGGCTGCACCTTGGTGATGTCCACGAACTGCGACTTGTCCACCTCGTCCGCGGAGGCCTTGTCGGAGTCGCCGGTCGTGGTGGACACCACCAGTCCACCGACCGCGATCGACAGGCCCAGCAACGCGGTCGCGATCTTGGTCCTGCGGGCGATACGATGGCGCCCTTGATTTCGTGCCATTGACTTGCTCACCTCATTCGTTTCCGGGCACGCGGAAAATCACTCGCACCCAGTCATGAGTCACGCATTTGTCGAATACGCCGATTACCGAATTCGCGGCGAACCTTCTGTTCGCCCGCCGAGGGAGATCCGGCTACTGAGAGATACGGTTCCAGCCGAGAGCCGGTTCAAAACGCGACCCCGCCGTTATCTTTCCGTTATAAACTTTACCGGCGCACGATGGCCAGTACGGTGCCGTCCTGCTTGTGGACCTCGAAGCGTTCGATGTCGGCCTTCTGCAGCGCCGTCGAACCGGTGATGACGAGGGGGTCCGGGGAACCGGGGACGCCGTAGCCCTTGGACGGCACGCTCCAGTTGTTGACGACGTAGGCCTCTCCACCGTGGGAGTAGGCGAAGAGCTGACAGGTCATCGGGCCGGTGAGGCCGCGCAGTTCGAGCTCGACCGCGCTGCCCCACTCCTTCTCCTGGACCGTGACCTCGGCGGCGACCGCGTTGCCCGCCTCGGACCAGCCGAACGGGGCGGCGCCGCCGTCCGGGCCGGGCTCCCTGGTCGGCGACAACGGCACCACCGACGTGACGACGGTGGGCGCGGCCTGCGTGATGACCGGCTCACGGTCGGTGAGCGAAAGAACGGTGAGCGGGCCGCCGACGATGAGCACGAGTACGGCGGCGGCCGTCGCGAGCCGGATGACCTTGCGACGGCGGCCCGCCTTGGCGGCGTCCGCGAGCAGCATCCGCAGCACCCGCGGCCCGGGGCCCTTCACGGGCGGATCCGGCCAGCTCTTCTTGACCATGTCCAGGATGTCGGGCAGGTGGTACATCTCCACCAGCTCGACCTGACACTCGGGGCACTCCAGCAGGTGCGCCTCGAACCTGGCGTGATCCTCCTCGCCGAGAACGCCCAGGACGTAGGCGGCGATATCCGTGTGCGGCGCTCCGGACACCTCGCTCACCCCCGCTCCTGCAACGCCCTGCGCAGCGCGCGCACAGCGTGGTGGATCCGCGATTTCACCGTACCCGGCGGAACCCCGAGCGTCGCCGCGACCTCGTTCACGGTGCGGTCACGCAGGTAGGTCTGCTGGACGGCTTCACGTTGTTCCGGGGAAAGATTGCGCAGGGCCTCGTAAACGATCATGGCCGCGAGCGTCTTCTCCGATTCGTCCGGCACTCCGATCGAATCCGACTCGAGTTCCTCCACCTCTTGAGGGCGGGCGCTCCGGCTCCGCCAGCCGTCGATGACGATGCGCCTGGCCACGGTGAAGAGCCAGGCGCGCAGCATTTCCGGCTGCCGGTCGAGTTTGCCGGCGTTGCGCCACGCCTTGATGAGCGTCTCCTGGACCACGTCCTCGGCCCACTGGCGATCGTGGCCGGTCAACTTCAGCACGAACGCCATCAGGCTCGATCCGAACTCCTGGTACAACGCCCTGATGAGGTCGTCATGCCCGTTCGAAGCGGGTTCATGATCGACCATTGGCTGCAGTATCCGAGAGTGGCGTCCCACGCGGCACATCTTTGTGGGATCAGGGGCGATAAGTCCAGTACCAAAACCGTTCCCGCCCGGTTCTGTCCCAGGTGAAAGTTTTTTGAACCGTTCCCGACTCGTGACCGTATCCCCTACCGAAGACCCCCCGACCCGGCGCTGTCCCCCGCACCGCCGAATCCACTGTGGATCTTGACCGTCCACAGTGTACTTAAACCTGCCTGCGCACCGTCGCCCCGCGGCGACTGCGCACTCCTCTGGCCCCGACAGGAGGATTTCCGTGAACCCCGTGTCACGCTCGGTCATACCTCTGACTCTCACCTTGGCCGTGGTCGCGCTGACCGCGGCCTGCACCACCGGTACCGCGGGACCGAACGGCTCTCCGGGCGCGGCCCCCGCCGCCGGCGCGGCGGAAATCCCCGGAATGCCCGACCCCGCGGCCGACGTCGCCCCCGGTGTCACCGCGGCGATCCTGTTCGACCTCGGACCGATCGTCACCGACACAGGAGGCTTCACGCTTTACCGCTACGACAAGGACACGGTCGATCCGCCCAAGTCGAATTGCGCCGAAACCTGCTCGCGGACCTGGATTCCCGCGAAAGCAGGCGGCGACCTCGTGGTGACCGGTATCGATCGCGCGCTGGTCGGCACCGTGACCAGGGACGACGGCACCGAGCAGGTCACGCTCGCGGGCTGGCCGCTCTACCGCAACGCGAAGGACGCGATGCCCGGCAACACCGGCGGGCAGGGCGTCGACGACGCGTGGTTCCCGGTCAAGCCGGACGGGACGAAGGTGCTGCTCACCGCAGAGACCTGGCAGGCCGATGACCTCGGCATCTGACACCCCCCCTGCGTTTTCCCGCCTGCTGATCGTTTTGCTGACGATGGCCGCGGTGACACTGCTCGGCCCCGCCGACGACGCGCACGCCCAAGAACTCTCCGCGGCGGACAAGAACCTGATCGTCAACGTCAAACTAGCCGGATTGTGGGAAATGCCCGCCGGGATGTGGGCGCAGGAACGCGGGAAGAGCAAGCGGACCCGCGAAGTCGGCCGGACCCTGATGATCGACCACGGCAGGCTCGACACCGCGACGCATTCCATCGCCGACCGGTTCGGCATCCCCCTGCCGTCCGAGCCGTCGGACCAGCAGTCCGCGTGGCTCGGCGAGATGAAGGCCGCCCGCGACGACACCGAGTTCGACCGGATCTTCGCCAACCGGCTCCGGTACGCCCACGGGGTGCTGTTCCCCATCATCGCCCAGGTCAGGGCCGGTACCCGCAACGACGTCGTCCGCGACTACGCCACCACGGCCAACCAGGCGGTGCTGCGGCACATGACCCTGCTGGAGAGCACCGGCGTGGTCGACCAGTCACTGATGCCGGAAGCGCCGGTGCCGCAGTCGAACTCGGCCAACGCCGCGATGGACGTCGGTTTCGGCGACTTGGCTCTCGGCCTGCTGCTCGCGGTGGTGCTCGGCGGCGGGCTGTTCTTCGCCATCCGGACCCTGCGCAGCAAGAACACCCGGACCCGCAAACGCGCGGCCGCCGCCGAACCAGAGCTGGTTCCCAGTGCCCCAGGAGAGATCAATGTATGACCAGTGGTCCGAGGTGGTGATCGTCCTGACCCAGAAATCGGACACCGACCCCGGTATCAAGGGCATGGCGCAGACCTCCGCCCGGATCTCGTACGGCTTCATGTGCCTCACCCTGTGCTGGGGCGTGTTCACCGCGACCGGCTGGATCAAGTCGCTGACCGGGCGGAAGGCACTGCGCAACTCGCATATGGTGCTCGGCATCCTGACGCTGTCGTTCGGCGTCGTGCACGCGATGTCGTTCCTGTTCCTGCCCGACGGCTTCACCCTCGCGCAGATCTCGATCCCGCTCCTGCCGGGCACGCTGGCGCGGCACGAACTCGGCGTCGTCGGGCTCGAGGTGATGATCGCCGTCGCGCTGACCGGCGGCATCAGCCGGTTCAGTTCCTACCGGCGTTTCGTGTGGATCCACCGGCTCGCCTATCCGGCGGTCGCGATCACGGCGCTGCACGCGTTCTTCGGTGCCATGGCCAACGGCCACCTCGGCCTCCTGTGGTTCGGCGGGATCACCCTGCTCATCCCCGTCGTGTTGCTGACCGTCCTGCGGTTCATGCCGACCCGGTACCTGGAACGGCTGGGCCTGGTCGAGGAACTGGTCTGACGAGAGCGGAAACGACTTGGAGAGACGAAAAATGATCTTCGGAAGCGTGCGGCGCGGCACTCGCGTCAGCGTCGACAACGAGCGGTGCGAGATCTTCGGCTTCTGCGAGATGGAGGCGCCCGCCACGTTCAAGATCGGACCGGACGGCAAGCTCCGCATCCGCCGGATGGTCGACCGGGACGGGCTGGACCAGGCCATTTCCGCCGCCCGGCTCTGCCCGAAACAAGCCATCAGAGTCAAGGGAGAAGGAGCGTACGACGATGAGTGACGGAGATCGGATCGTCATCGTCGGTGCGGGCGTCGCCGGGCTCCGCTCCGCGGAACGCCTGCGGGAACTCGGTTTCGACGGCGAGATCGTGCTGGTCGGCGACGAGCCGCGGAAGCCGTACCACCGGCCGATGGTGTCGAAGGAACTCATCACCGGCGGCGTGAAACCGGTGGCCGCGAGCCTGGAGCCGTACCTCGACCTGGACGTCCACTGGCGGCTCGGCACCCGCGCGACCTGGCTCGACACCAAGGAACGCACGGTGCACCTGCCCGGCGGGGAGTCCCTTTGGTACGACGGCCTGATCGTCGCGACCGGCGTCTACCCCCGGCATCTCCCCGGCTCGCCGCGCCACGACCCCCGGGTCCGTGTGCTGCGCACCGTGGAGGACTCACTCGCCGTCCGGCGGGCCTTGGGGAACAGCAACAAGTCCGTCGTGGTGATCGGCAGCGGCCTGATCGGGAACGAGTTCGCCGCGTCGATGCGGTACATGGGCCGTGACGTCACGCTCATCGGCCACGCGAAGGCGCCTTTGCACCGCTTCGGGGAGCGGATCGCGTCGGCGCTCACGAAGGAACACCAGCACCACCGCGCGAAGCTGGCGATGAACACCGAGGTGCGGAACTGGATCAGCACCAAGGAGACCGTCGGGCTGCACCTGACGAACAACCAGTTCCTGGTGGCCAGCTGCGTGGTGCTCTCGATCGGCAGCGTGCCCGCCGTGGACTGGCTGCGCGGTTCGGAGCTGACCATCGACGACGGCGTCCTGTGCGAATCGACCCTGTTCGCCGTCGGGGCGGAGGACGTCGTGGTCGCCGGCGACGTCGCGAAATGGCCGAACCTTCGGATCGACGAGACCCCGCGACGGGTCGAGCACTGGATGAACGGTGTCGAATCCGGGCGCGCGGCGGCGGAAAGCCTGATGCTGGGCCGGGGCAACGCGCGGCCGTACACGCCGCTCCCCCGTGCCTGGTCGTCGCTGTACGACGCGCGGCTGCAGACGGTCGGGATGCCGTCGCTGGGCAAGGACACGATCGAACTGTCCGACGGGGTCACCGGTTTCGTCCGCGACGGCAGGCTCATCGGCGCGGCGGGCTGGGACCGGCCGAAGGCGATGATCCACTGGACCGCCGAACTCGACCGGCGGCTGCCGGTGCCCGAGCCGGTGTTCCCTACGTCCGCTCCCGCGGAACCGTCGTTCGCGGCTTCCGCCGCTTCAGGTGCTTCGGGCGAGCCGGCGCCGATCGGAGAGGACATCCTCGCCCCGTTCGAGCGGGACTTCCTGTCCGACACCCCGACCGCGGCCGTACCCGCACAGGAGGAGATGCCCTGGGCTCGCGTTCCCGCCGGGTGACCCGGGTTCGCGACCGGACCGGGGCCGCGCGCGGCGGCCGCGGTCCCTCGGGTGGCGGTGGGTTGCTGGGCCTCCGCTCCCACCGCCACCCCCTGGGGACGCCGGGAGGATCCGGCGACCGACGGTGATTCGGGCTCCGTCGGTCACCGCCCTCCGGGCTCCCCGCATCCGGTCGGGGCCCTTCCGGGCTTGACTCACCTGGAAGGGCCCCGATCTACGCGTGCGCCTTCACCACCACGGTGTCGTCCGGGCCGACGACGCGTCCGTCCGCGGCACGGACCTCCAGCCCCCGCAGCGGACGCCCGCCGTCACGGTCCACCAGTTCCGACCGCGGCTCATCAGCGGCGAAGAAGTGCGCCTCGCCCCATTGCCGCAGCGCGACGATCACCGGGAACAGATCAAGGCCTTTCGCCGTGAGGACGTACTCGCTGTAGGTGCTCCCGTCCGAAGCCGGGACCACGTCGAGCACCCCGTGCCCGACCAGCGCCCGCAGCCGGGCGGACAAGATGTTCTTCGCGACACCCAGGCTGCGCTGAAACTCACCGAAGCGTCGGACGCCGTCGAAGGCGTCGCGCACGATCAGGAGTGACCACCAGTCGCCGATCGTGTCGACCGAACGCGCCACCGGGCACGGGGCTTCGTCGAACGTCGTCCGTTTCACCATGGTTGCATCTTACAACCGCAGTGCTCTACCGTCCGAGTGGTAGCAAGTTGAAACCATTGGAGGGTTCGTGCACCGCGGAGTCGTCCTGTTGTTCGCCGTGTCCGCCGGGACGGCCGTCGCCACGATCTACTTCGCCCAGCCGTTGCTCGTCACCATGGGCGCCGATCTCGGGATCGCCACGTCGACCGTGGGCGGCATCGTCACGCTCACGCAGCTCGGCTACGGCCTGGGCCTGTTCCTGCTGGTCCCGCTCGGTGACCTGCTCGACCGGCGGCGGCTCGTCGTCGGCCTGCTGACGCTGCTGGCGATCGCCGAACTGGTCGCCGCGACCGCCGCGAACGGCGTGGTCCTGCTCGCCGGGATGGCGGCGATCGGTGTTCTCGCGGTGGTCACGCAGCTCCTCGTCGCGTTCGCCGCGTCGCTGGCCGACCCCGCCGGACGCGGGCGCGTGGTCGGCCTCGTGACGACCGGCGTCGTCCTCGGGATCCTGCTGGCGCGCACGGTTTCCGGCACGCTGGCCGACCTCGCGGGCTGGCGGGCGGCGTACTTCGCGTCCGCCGCCGTGACCGTGCTGATCGCGATCGTGCTGTACCGCGTGCTGCCCGCGTCGGCACCCGCCGGAACGGGGATGGGCTACGGGCGGCTACTGCGTTCCACGGTGTCGCTTTTCGCCGGCGAACCCGTCTTCCGGACGCGCGGAACGCTGGCACTGCTGATCTTCGCCGCGTTCGGCACCCTGTGGAGTTCCGTCGCCCTGCCGCTCAGCGAGGACGGCCTGTCGCACACCGCCATCGGCGCGTTCGGGCTGGCCGGGGCGGCGGGCGCGCTGGCGGCGGCGCCCGCCGGACGGCTCGCGGACCGCGGACGGGCACAGTGGACGACCGGGCTGGCACTGGGACTGCTTTTGCTTTCGTGGGTGCCGCTGGGTTTCACCCGCGTGTCACTGTGGGCCCTGGTGGCGGGCGCCGTCCTGCTCGACCTCGCCGTCCAGGCCGTGCACGTCACGAGCCAGACCTTGATCTACCCGCTCCGGCCGGACGCCGGCAGCAGGCTGATCGGCGGCTACATGATCTTCTACTCGGTCGGCAGCGGCCTGGGCGCCATCGCCTCCACCGCTGTCTACGCCTTCGCGGGCTGGACCGGGGTCTGCCTGCTGGGCGCGGCTTTCAGCGCCTTGGCACTCACCGTGTGGAGCGTCAAAGCCGCTCGATGATGGTGACGTTCGCCGTCCCGCCGCCTTCGCACATCGTCTGCAGCCCGTAGCGCCCGCCGCGCCGTTCGAGTTCGTGCAACAGGGTCGCGAACAGTTTCGTCCCGGTCGCGCCGATGGGGTGCCCGAGCGCGATGCCGCCGCCGTTGACGTTGACGCGGTCCGGATCGGCTCCCGTCTCCTCGATCCACGCCAGGACCACGCTCGCGAAAGCCTCGTTGACTTCGAACAGGTCGATGTCGCCGATGCCCAGCCCGGTCTTCCGCAGCGCGTGCGCGGTCGCCGGGATCGGCCCGGTCAGCATCCACACCGGATCGGCCGCCCGCACGGAAAGGTGATGGATCCTGGCGCGCGGAGTCAGGCCGTGTTCCTCGACGAACTTCTCCGACGCGATGAGCGTCGCGCTGGCACCGTCGGAAATCTGGCTGGCCACGGCCGCGGTGATCCGCGAACCCTCGCTCAGCGGCTTCAGCCCGGCCATCCGCTCCAAGCTGGTGTCACGCCTGGGCCCCTCGTCCAGGCCGACACCGGCGAACGGCACTGTTTCGGCGGCGAACCGGCCTTCGTCGATGGCCGCGACCGCGCGCTGATGACTGCGGAAGGCGTACTCCTCCATCGCCTCGCGGGTCAGATCCCAGTGCTCGGCGATCATGTCGGCACTGCGGAACTGCGAAACCTCGACGCTGCCATACCGCTCCTGCCAGCCCTTCGAGCCGGAGAACGGGTCCTCGAAGCCGTACTCGCGCCCGGCCAGCATCGCCGCGCTGATCGGGATGGCGCTCATGTTCTGCACGCCGCCCGCGAGGACGAGGTCCATCGTCCCGGACAGCACCGCCTGCGCGGCGAAATGCACGGCCTGCTGACTCGAACCGCACTGCCGGTCGATCGTCACACCCGGCACGTGGTGCCCGAATCCCGCCGCGAGCCACGCCGTCCGCGCGATGTTCCCGGACTGCGACCCGAGTGTGTCGGTGCAGCCGAGGATGACGTCGTCGACCAGGTCGGCGTCGACACCCGCTCGTTCGACGACGGCCTGGATGACGTGGGCGCCGAGGTCGGCGGAGTGGACGCCGCTGAGCCCTCCCCCGCGTTTGCCGACCGGTGTCCGGACCGCGTCGAGAACATATGCTTCAGCCCGAGGTACGTTTTCCCTCCGAGGGCTCATCGAATCAGCCACGGCGTTTCCTTGTCTTCGTCGCGATGCCGTCCAGGAGGATCCCGAGGTACTGCTGCGCGACGTCGTCCGCGCTCAGCGTCCCGTCGGGGTTGTACCAGCGCACCGCCACCCAGACGGTGTCGCGGATGAACCGGTAGGTGAGCTCGACGTCGAGGTCGGCGCGGAAGACTCCGGCCGCGATCCCGTCGGTGAGGATCGCGTTCCACAGCTTGCGGAACTCGGTGTTGCGGTCGGTGAGGTAGTCGAAGCGCGGCAACTGCATCAGGTGTTTCGCTTCGGACTGGTAGATAGCCACCTCGGCGGGCCGCCGGTGAATGGATTCGAACGACGCCACGACGACGGCTTCGAGTGTTTCCCGCGGGCCTCGGCCCTCCGCGACGATTTCGGCGTAGGCGCCGAAGAGTTCGTCGAGGAATCCGGTGAGGATCTCGTCGGCCATCGACTCCTTCGAGTCGAAATGGTGGTACAGGCTGCCCGAAAGGATTCCCGCCGCGTCCGCGATGTCCCGCACGGTGGTGGAGACGTAACCGCGCTCGGCGAACAGCTTCGCCGCCAGGGCGAGCAGTTCGGCGCGGCGGGACCCTGGGGTGGCTTTCACTGATACCTCACGCATGCTGGGAACTCACGGACACGACCTCGCCGGTGAGGTACGACGAGTACTCACTGGCGAGGAACACCATCACATTCGCCACTTCCCAGGGTTCCGCCGCCCTCCCCGAGACCTCGCGCGCGGTGAGCTCGGTGAGCAGTTCCTCGCTGGTCACCTTGGCCAGGAACGGATGCATCGCCAGGCTCGGCGCGACGGCGTTGACCCGGATGCTGTGCTCCGCGACGTCGACGGCCGCGCAGCGGGTGAGCGCCATGACTCCCGCCTTCGCCGCCGCGTAGTGCGCCTGACCGGCCTGCGCGCGCCAGCCGATCACCGAGGCGTTGTTCACGATCACCCCGCCGTCGCCCTGCGCGATGAACCGCTTCACCGCAGCCCTCGTCGCGCGGAAGGTGCCGTTGAGGGTCACGTCGATGACCCGCGCCCATTCTTCGTCGGCCATGTCCACTATGGACTTGGTACCGCCGAGCCCGGCGTTGTTGACGAGCACGTCGACACGGCCGTAGTGCGCGGCAGCACCGTCGATGAGCGCCTGGACCTGTTCTTCTTGGGTGACGTCACAGGGAATCGCGTGGACGTCGCCGAGTTCGGCGGCCTTCTCCCCCAGCCGCCGCTCGTGCCAGTCGCTGATCACGACGCGGGCGCCTTCCTCCAGCGCTCGTTTCGCCACGGCGGAACCGATCCCGGTTCCGGCCGCGGCCGTCACCACGACCACCTTGTCCCGCAAAAGGTTCGCCCCCTCGGGATACTTCGGAACCGGAATCACGGTCGCACCTCCCTTGGCAGGCCGAGCACGCGCTCGGCGATGACGTTGCGCTGGATTTCGTTGGAGCCGCCGTAGATCGTGTCGGCGCGGGTGAAGAGGAAGAGCCGCTGCCAGGCGTCGAGCCCGTCCTCGGCGACCATGCCCCGCGCGCCACGGACGAGCATCGCCAGCTCTCCGAGGTCACGATGCCAGTTCGCCCAGACCAGTTTGGACACTTCCGCGACACCCGGTGACGAGTCGCCCAGCGTGCGGATCGCGTGTGCCCGCATGACCTCCAGGCCGACCCAGGCCCGATCGATCCGCTCCGCGATCATCGGATCGTCCGGCGCGATCCTGGTGAGTTCTTCGAGTTCCCGGCGGAAGCCGACCTGCTGGCCGAGTGTCGCGACCCCGCGTTCGAAGGCGAGCGTGCCCATGGCCACCCGCCAGCCGTCGCCGGGTTCCCCGACGACCAGGTCCTTCGCCGTGCGTGCGCCGTCGAAGAAGACCTCGTTGAACTCGGAGGTCCCGGTGAGCTGCTGGATCGGGCGCACCTCGACGCCGGGTTGCCGCAGGGGAACGAGCAAATAGGACAGTCCTTTGTGGCGTTTCGAGCCGGACTCGGTGCGGGCGAGCACGAAACACCAGTCGGCCACGTGCGCGAGCGACGTCCACACCTTCTGGCCGTGCAGTACCCACTCGTCGCCTTCGAGGGTCGCCGTGGTCGACACGGCGGCGAGGTCGGAACCGGCGCCGGGCTCGGAATAGCCCTGGCACCACAGTTCCTCGACGGCGACGATCGGCGGCAGGAACCGCTTCCGCTGTTCCGGCGTACCGAACGCGATCAAGGTGGGGCCCAGGAGTTCCTGGGCGAGGTGACTCACCCTCGCCGGGGCGTCCGCTCGCGCGTACTCCTCGTGGAAGACGACCTGCTGTTCGAGCGTCGCGCCCTGTCCGCCGTGCTCGACCGGCCAGCCGACGCAGGTCCAGCCCGCCGCGGCGAGCCGCCGTTCCCACTCCACGCGTTCGTCGAAGGCCTCGTGTTCGCGCCCCGGACCGCCCAAACCACGCAAGTCCGGCGGCAGGTTGTCCGCCAGCCAGGTGCGCACACGGTCACGAAAGCCGTCCTGAGCCACGCATGCCTCCTCTAGCCAAACCAGAGCCTGCTGCGTAGGCTACCCTACCAAGCACTTGCTAGGGAGGCTCGATGTCCCCAGGGACCATCCCGGCGGCGCTCGACAGGGCCGCGGAACGCTTCGCCGGACGAGAAGCACTCGTCGACGGCGAAATCCGGCTCACCTATGCCGAACTCGCGCGGCGGGTGCGGCAGGCGGCACGGTTCTTCGAGGGCCACCAACGGGTCGCGATCTGCTCCCCCAACACCTGGCACTGGGTCGTCGCCGGGCTCGGCGCGCTGTACGCCGGCGCGACGCTCGTCCCGGTCAACACCCGCTTCACCGCCCGCGAGACCCTCGACATCCTCGGCCGCGCACGGGTTTCCGCGCTCGTGATCACCGGCATGTTCCTCGGCACCGACCGCCTGGCCGCCCTCGGCGCCGACCGCCCCGCGACCATCCTGCGGATCCCCGTCGAAGGCACGGAAGAACCGGTCGACGGCGTCACGGAATGGGGCGCGCTCACGAGCCTCGACAGCGACTTCGTGAGCCCTGCCGAACCCGACGACGTCAGCGACATCCTGTTCACCTCCGGGACCACTGGCCGCAGCAAGGGCGCGATGAGCAGCCACCGGCAGACGTTGAGCGTCGCCGAAGCCTGGGCGGACTGCGGTGGCCTGACCGAGCAGGACCGGTACCTCGTGATCAACCCGTTCTTCCACAGCTTCGGGTACAAGGCGGGCATCGTCGCCGCCGTGCTACGAGGGGCGGCGATGCTGCCGCAGCGCACCTTCGACGTCCGGGAAACCCTGCGGCTCATCGAAACCGAACGCGTCACCGTGCTGCCGGGCGCGCCGACGATCCATCAAGTACTGCTGGACGCGCCGGAACGCGCGAGCCACGACCTGTCCAGTCTCCGGCTCGCGGTCACCGGTGCCGCCACGGTGCCGGTCGCGCTCGTCGAGCGGATGCAGACGGAACTGAGCTTCGACACCGTGCTCACCGCGTACGGGCTCACCGAAGCCGTGGTCGCGACGATGTCCCGTCCCGGCGACGACGCGAAGCTGGTGGCGAACTACACCGGCCGCGCGACGGCGGGATTCGAAGTGAAGCTCGGCGAGCACGACGAGGTCCTGCTGCGCGGGCCGAACGTGATGCTCGGCTATCTCGACGACCCGGAAGCGACCGCGAAGGCCGTCGACGCGGACGGCTGGTTGCACACCGGCGACGTCGGCGTGCTGAACGAACGCGGCTATCTCAAGATCGTCGACCGGATCAAGGACATGTACGTCTGCGGCGGGTTCAACGTCTATCCGGCCGAGATCGAACAGGTGCTCAGCAGGCTGGACGGTGTCGCGGAGTCCGCCGTCGTCGGCGTGCCGGACCATCGGCTCGGCGAGGTCGGCAAGGCGTTCGTCGTCCTTCGCCCCGGCGCAGCAGTGTCCACAGAGGACGTCCTGGCGCATTGCGAGGGCGAATTGGCCAACTACAAGATTCCTCGATTTGTCGACTTCGTGGCGGAACTTCCGCGCAACCTGTCGGGGAAGGTGCTGAAACGCGTGTTGCGGGAGGAGAACGGATGACCGTCGAGTACGAGCGACGCGGGCCGGTGGCCGTCGTCACGATGAACCGGCCGGAGTACCGGAACGCGCAGAACTCGGCGATGACCTACGCGCTCGACGCCGCGTTCACCCGCGCCGTCGACGATCCCGAGGTCAAGGTGATCGTGCTGGCCGGAGCGGGCAAGCACTTCTCCGCCGGGCACGACATCGGGACCCCGGAACGCGACGTGGACGTCTCCTTCGAGCGCAAGGCGGTCCTGTGGTGGGACCACGTCGGCGCCGAGGGCGGTGACCAGCGGTTCGCCCGCGAGTCGGAGGTCTACCTCGGCATGTGCCGCCGGTGGCGCGAGATCCCGAAGCCGACCATCGCGAGTGTGCAGGGCGCGTGCATCGCGGGCGCGCTCATGCTGGCCTGGGTGTGCGACATGATCGTCGCCTCCGACGACGCGTTCTTCGCCGATCCCGTGGTGCGCATGGGGATTCCCGGTGTCGAGTACTTCGCGCATCCCTGGGTCCTCGGTCCGCGCGCGGCCAAGGAGGTGCTGTTCACCGGTGAGCGCTTCACCGCGCAGCAGGCCAAGGAGTGGGGCATGCTGAACCGCGTCGTCCCCCGCGCCGACCTCGAGACCGAGACGATGGCGCTGGCGGAGAAGATCGCGGTGATGCCGCGAATGGGGCTCGCGCTCGCCAAGAAGGCCGTCAACCAGGCCGAGGATCTGATGGGGCTGCGGTCCGGAATGGACTCCGTGTTCGGCCTGCATCATTTCGCGCACGCGCACAACGCCGAAGTGTCCGGTGGCGATTCCTTGGGCGGGCAGGACGCGCGCTCGATGCGGGACGCGAGTTCGTGATGAACCTCGACCTGGACGAGCGGACCCTCGCCTTCCGCGACGAAGCACGCTCCTGGCTGGCCGCGAACGTCCCCGCCGAGCCACTGAAGTCATTCGACACCGCCGAGGGATTCGCCCAGCACCGCGAGTGGGAGGCGAAGCTGACCGAGGCCCGATGGTCGGTCGTCTCCTGGCCGCGCGAGTACGGCGGGCGGGACGCGAGTCTCCTGGAGTGGGTGCTGTTCGAGGAGGAGTACTACGCGGCCGGCGCGCCGCTGAGGGTCAACCAGAACGGCATCTTCATGCTCGCGCCTACCCTGTTCTCCCATGGCAGCGAGGAACAACAGAGTCGCATCCTGCCGAAGATGGCGCGCTCGGAGGAGGTCTG
This sequence comes from Amycolatopsis sp. lyj-84, assembly GCF_046549075.1. NCBI lineage: Bacteria > Bacillati > Actinomycetota > Actinomycetes > Pseudonocardiales > Pseudonocardiaceae > Amycolatopsis > Amycolatopsis sp. lyj-84. The sequence continues at coordinate 54,349 of NZ_JAJPWO010000001.1, read as the reverse complement.
GGCGCAGGCCTGGTCGGAACCCGAAGCGGGCAGCGACATCGCCGCGCTCCGGAGCACCGCGACCCGCTGCGACGGCGGATGGCGGGTCAGCGGGCAGAAGACGTGGAGTTCCCGCGCGACGTTCGCCGACCGGGCTTTCGGCCTGTTCCGCAGCGATCCGGATTCGGCGCGGCACAAGGGCCTCACGTATCTGATGGTGGATCTGCGGGCCGAGGGGGTCACCGTCCGGCCGATCCCCCAGCTGGACGGCGAGCCGGGGTTCGCGGAGATCTTCTTCGACGACGTCTTCGTCCCCGACGAGGACGTGATCGGCACGCCGGGCGAGGGCTGGCGGGTCGCGATGACGACGGCGAACAACGAACGCGGTCTGTCCCTGCGCAGTCCCGGCCGGTTCCTCGCCGCGGCCGACAGGCTGGTCTCGCTCTGGCACGACGCCGGACGCCCCGCGCATACCGCCGACTGGGTCGCCGACGCGTGGATCGGAGCACGGGCCTACCAGCTGTACACGCTCGGCACGGTCACCCGCCTCGCGGACGGAGCGGAGCTCGGGCCGGAATCGAGTGTCAACAAGCTGTTCTGGTCCCACCTCGACGTCTCCCTGCACGAAACCGCGCTCGACGTCCTCGGCCCGGACGCCGAACTGCGCGGCCGGTGGAGTGACGGATGGTTGTTCTCGCTGGCGGGCCCGATCTACGGCGGGACCGACCAGATCCAGCGGTCCATCGTCGCCGAACGACTGCTCGGCCTGCCGAAGGGGGCTCGATGAGGTTCACGCTCTCCGGTGAGCAGGAGCAGTTCTCCCGCAGCCTGCACGATCTTCTGTCCGGTTTGGACACCGACACGGCCAACCGGTCCTGGGCGGCGGGTGATCCCGGCCCCGGTCTCAAGATCTGGCGACGGCTGGCGGACCTCGGGGTGACCGCGCTGGCGGTCCCCGAACGGTACGACGGGCTCGGCGCCACCCCGGTCGATCTGGTCGTCGGCTTCGAACGGCTCGGCTACCACTGCGTCCCGGGCCCGTGGACCGACACCGTGGCCGTACTGCCGTCCTTGCTGGACGACGAGCTGCTGACCTCGGTCGCGTCCGGCGAGACGCTGGCGTCGGTGGCGTTCGCGCCCCACGTGCCGTACGCCTTGGACTCCGACGTCGCCGACGCCCGTCTCGCGGTCGGGAACGGCAGGCTGCGCGCGTTCACCCCCGGCGCACTCTTGTCCTCTGTGGACGGTTCACGGCGACTGTTCCCGCCGGTGGCGGGGGACGACCTCGGCACGGCGCTCGACGCGGACCGCGCGTTCGAACTGGGCTGCCTCGCCACGGCCGCGCACCTCCTCGGCGCCGGACGGTGGCTGCTCGACACGGCGGTCGCGTATGCCGCGCAACGCAAGCAGTACGGGCGGGAGATCGGCGGGTACCAGGCGGTCAAACACCTGCTCGCCGACGTCGCGACCGGGCTCGCGCTGGCCGAACCACTGCTGTACGGCGCGGCCGTCACCCTGGACAGGCGAGACGTCTCCGCGGCCAAGGTGGCGTGCGGCGACGCCGCGCACCTCGCCGCCCGGACCGGGCTGCAGGTGCACGGTGCGATCGGCTACACCGCCGAACACGCTCTCGGCCTGCGGCTGACCAGGGTCCGCGCGCTGGTCGGCGCCTGGGGAACGCCGCGGTTCCACCGGGAGCGGGTGCTGTCATGACGTTCACCGCCGAACAGGACGCGCTGCGCGACAGCGTCCGGAAACTGCTGGACCGGGAGGCTGATCCCTGGCCGGGGCTGTGCGAACAGATCGGCGTGGCGGCACTGGCCGTTCCCGAGCGGTTCGGCGGTCTCGGTGCCGGGACGGCGGAACTGCAGGTGGTCGCCGAGGAGCTGGGCCGGGTCCTCGCGGACGTCCCGTTCCTCGGTTCGGCAGTGCTCGCCGTGCACGCGCTGCTCGCCACGGGCGATGACGACGCTTGTGAGCGCCTGCTCCCCCGCCTCGCCGAAGGTGTCGTCGGAGCCGTGGCCTGGACGGATGCCGATGGTCGATGGAACGCCCCGGCGTGTGACGCTTCTGAGTCCACTGCTTCTGAAACCACTGTGGATGGTGAGGCACACTACGTCCTCCACGCCGACGAGGCCGAGATCCTGCTGGTGCTCGCGGGGGACTCGCTCTACGAGGTCACCGATGCCCCTCGGGTACGGACCGCCGCGATGGACGAGACCCGGCGGCTCGCTCGCGTGACCTTCGACCGCACCCCTGCCCGCTTGATCGGACCGGTCGACGTCGGCGCGCTCCGGGACGTCGCGTGCGCGGTGCTCGCCGCCGAACAGGCCGGGGCCGCGGCGCGGGCGTTCGAGCTGACGGTGGAGTACAGCAAGCAGCGGCACCAGTTCGGCAGGCCGATCGGCGGATTCCAGGCGTTGAAGCATCGGATGGCGGACCTCCACGTCCTGGTGGAGACCGCGCGTTCGGCGGCCTACGCGGCTCCGGAGTCGAGCAGGCTGGCCGCGGTGGCGAAGGTGCACTGCTCGGAGGCGCTGGCGACGGTGGCGGGCGAGATGATCCAGCTGCACGGCGGGATCGCGATCACCTGGGAGCATCCGGCGCACCGCTACTTCAAGCGGGCGCACGGTGCGGCGCACCTTTTCGGTTCGCCCGGCGATCACCTCGGGCGGGTGCGGCCGCCGTTATCGTGAGCCGGTGGACTGTGCGATCTGCGCCAAACACCGGGGCGAGGGGCCCCTCGTGGGGCCGGTCGTCTGGGCGGACGACGTACTCGTCGTTTCACATCGCCCGGGTGAGTTCCCCGGGTATCTGTTCGTGGAGACTCGGCGGCACGTGGCCGCACTGGACGAACTGACTTCGGAAGAGGTCTCGGCGGTCTCGCGGGCGGCCTGGTGCGCGGCTCGCGGCCTGCGGGCGGAACTGGCTCCGGAGCACGTGTTCTCCGCCATCGCCGGACGGAGTGTCGCTCACTTCCATCAGCACGTTTTCGCGCGGCATCGGGGAACGCCCACTGAAATCGGGTGGATGGACGGTCCCTCGTGGACGGGTGCGCCGGTCATGGACATCGAGGCGCTCTGCGGTCGTTTGGCGAGCTACTTCTGAGCCAGGAACCGGGTGATGGCACGAATGCGGTCGCCGTCGAGGGTGAGGACCATCAACCCGGCCGGTGCCTCGCCGTGCCGGCAGTCGAAGGCAGGCTGGTTGTTCGCCCGGGTCGGCGTCATCGTGAAGCCCTCCGGGACCGGCACGGCCATGGTCACGCGGAGGAAGCCGGCGATCGCGTCGAGGCCGTGGTACTCGTGCGGCGCCGGCGGCATGGCGAGCCACGCGTCGTCGGTGAGCAAGCCGAGGACGCCGTCGAGATCGCCCTCGGTGAAGGCATCGGCGAACCGCCTGGTCAGCTCGCGCTCCTGGGGTGACGGCCGGTGCCCGGCGCCGTCACGATGCTTGTCGAGTGAGGCGCGGGCGCGCTGGAGGATGCCCTTGACCGCGGTTTCGGTGGTGCCGAGCATGCTCGCGACCTCGCCTGCGGGGAAGCACAGAACGTCCCGCAGGACGAGGGCGGCGGCCTGTCTCGGTGGGAGGAGCTGGAGGCCGGTGACGAAGGCGAGCTCGATCGCCTCCCTCGCGCTGTAGCGCGCTTCGGGGCCGGGCTCGCTGTCGGCGACGCGCTCGAGGAGTTCGTCCGGGTACGGCTGCAGCCAGGTCATCTCGCCGCGGAGGCTGGGCTCCGGCGGGTCGAACGGGGGCACCGGTTCAGGGGGACGGCGGCGGCCCGCGTCCCGCAGGGCGTTGAGGCAGCGGTTGGTGGCGATGCGGTACAGCCAGGTGCGGAGCGACGAGCGCCCTTCGAAGTCGTCGAGGCCGCGCCAGGCGGCGAGCAGCGTCTCCTGAACCGCGTCCTCGGCGTCGGTGAGGGAGCCGAGGATCCGGTAACAGTGCAGATGCAGCTCGTGCCGATAGGTGTCGGTGAGCTTGCGAAACGCCTGGTCGTCCGTTTTCCTCACGGGCGCGATCCTGTCACGACCTTTTTCGCGGCGCACCGTTCCGTTTCGGGTGGGGACGGTGTCTGACGGGGTGAAGGTCGACGAAAGGAACCATCATGACCAGTCCGGCTTTGGACGTCGCGCTCTCCTACCACCGGGCGTGGACCGGCAGTGCCTTGGAGAAAGACTTCGAGAAGGCGATGACCTACGTCGCCGACGACGTCGTCTGCCACACTCCCGCCGGGCAGCTTTCCGGCGCGGAAGCGTTTCGCGGGTTCATGGGCCCGTTCACCGAGATCCTGACCGGGTCGACCCTGCTTTCGGCGTTCGGGGACGAGACGACGGCGCTGCTGATGTACGACACCGCGACGCTGCCGGTGGCGAGTGCGCCCGGGGCTGAGCTGGTGACCGTGCGGGAGGGGAAGATCGTGGAGCTGCGGATCGTGTTCGACCGGGCGCCCTTTGATGCGGCGCGGGCGACGGCTGCCGGGGCGTAGGCCGGAGAGTCTGCGTGCTCGACTAGGTGTGAGGACGTTCGTCTCGTTCAGAAGGGCGGGGTATCGTCCTCCGGCTCCGGGCGTGGGTCGTGGAGTGGTTCCGGTGTCGCGTCGTAGGTGCGTCCGGACGGGGTGGTGATGGTCATGCCGCCGTCGCCGGTGGGCGTCGCGGACCAGCCGGGTTCCTCCTTGAGGAGATTGTGGATCTTGCACGCTCCGCGGCAGTTGTGGTGATCGGTCCTGCCGTTCCGCGCCCGGGGAATGATGTGGTCGATCTCGGAGAACTCCGCCGGACGGTGGCAGCCGGGATGCGTGCATTCCCGGTCCCGCGCCTTGATCAACCGGGCCAGCGAGGCCGGTGACCGGTACTTGTCGGCACCGGCCTCCAGGAGTTGCCCGGTGGCGGGGTCGGTGATCAGCCGCGACCAGGTCGAGCCGGGATCGGAGGCGATCTCCCGCACGAGCCAGTCGGGGATGGGCCCGTAACCGGCCAGGGTCGCGGGATCCTCGCGAGCGCCCGCCAGAGTCAAGAAGTCGACGTAGACATGGATGTGCGCGCGAGGCTTTCCGTGCCCGTCCTCGGCCAGAAGCCGCTCGGCGAACACGTCCGCGCGATGCTGATCCAGGGTCCGGGACTTGTCCCGTGCCCGGCGCGCCTGCGCGGCGCTGCTCATCGACGCGTAAATCGAACTCGCCACCTCGGAAGGCAGAAGACCGGAGAGAGTCGACATGGTCTCGTCTTCGTGGTCCAGCGAGAGATGTCGTCGCGCGCGTTTCTTTTCCGCCCGTTCCTTGTAGCCCGCCCGGTCGAACTTCTGCACCGCGCCGTTCACCGATTTGCGGATCGCCCCGGGGTCACGCCCGGCGAGCCGGTTGGCCATGAACGCGTCCACCTGCGCGGCGATCTCGTCCGAGACTTCGCGGGTCAACTGACTGACCTTTGACGCCTTGTACAGATCGATGTCACCTTTCTCCAGCGCCGCCAACGTGTTCGGCAAGCGCGCCACGAGAGAGCAGGACGTTTCGACCAGCAGGGAGGCTTGATTGCGAGAGACCGAGAAGCACAGGGCGACCTCCTCGGTCACCGATCTTCGCGAACCACCCGCAGCGGCGAACTCCGCTATGAACCGCACCTGACGACCCTGTGTCCGACGAAGCGAGACTTCTTCGTCGTAGGCGGAATCGAGAAGGCGAGCGGCTTTCGGATTGAAAACAAGGGTAGTGGTCATGTCCATGATCATACTCGAACGTGCGTTCGATCACCACTGAACGCGTGGGTTTCAGCATCGAGCTCTTCTACGAGACCGTCCCACCCGCATTGCGGATCAGCCGTTGAAGCACCTTCACCGTCGTGACGTAGTCCGTATCCTCGATACCTTCATGAAGGGCGGCACGAATAGCGGGAGCGTTACGCGCGAGATCGACGCGAGCCTGCTCCCCCTCCTCGGTGAGCCATAGCCGGTTCTCGGTGTCCCAGGTCACCCAGCCACGCTCCACGAGCGCTTCGGCCTCCACCGCCAGATCGTCCTCGGGGCGAATATAGGAGACCATCGCCTCTCGCAGTTCGGCCAAAGTCATTCCCCGGCCGTCGGGTGAGATGTCGTTCGCCGACAGGTTGCGCAGCAGCCAGAACTGCGGCTGGGTATAGCCCTTTTCGGCCTGCCGAGCCCGGGTGAACGCGATGAGCGCTTCGTAAGCGACACCGGTCCAATACGCGGCCGGCTGTCCGGCCAGCTCGACGTCGGACATCTGCCGAGTCGTCATGTCGTGTCTCCTCCGGGTACTTCCGTGCGGGTCATGCTGATGACGGTAGAACCTCCAGCGCGGTCAAGGTCAAGCTCTGCCGCAGGCGCCCACGCCGGGCCAAGGTAGGGCCAACCCCCGCACCGACCCACCGGCCCACCACATTCACCCAGCCCCCACCCTCGGCCAGACTCACAACGGTGACCGCAAACCTCCGCACAGGCAGCGATTTCGCCCGCCTGTCCCGCCGCGTCAGCGAAGCGGGCCTCCTCGACCGCCGTCCCGGCTACTACGTCTTCCGCATCGGCCTGGTCGCCACCCTCTTCGTCGCCGGCTGGGTCGCCTTCTTCGCGATCGGGGATTCCTGGTGGCAGCTGGGGATCGCCGTCTTCCAGGCGGTGATGTTCGGCCAGATCGCCTTGCTGTCGCACGATCTCGCGCACCGTCAGGTGTTCCGGACCCGCCGTCCGAGTGAGATCGCGGGCCGGATCGCCGGGAATCTCGGTGTCGGCATGAGTTACGGCTGGTGGATGGACAAGCACACCCGTCACCACGCGAACCCGAACCACGAGGACCTCGACCCCGACGTCGATCCGGACATCCTCGTGTGGTCGAAGGACCAAGCGAGGGCCAGCAAGGGACTTCCGCGGTTCATCGGCCGCTACCAGGCTTTCCTGTTCTTCCCGCTGCTCACGCTCGAAGGCCTGAACCTGCACTTCTCCGGTATCCGCGCGGTCTCGAAGCCGGGCATCCGGCGGCGCGGGATCGAAGCGGCCTTGCTGCTGGCGCATTTCGCGCTCTACTTCAGCGCGCTGCTCGTCGTCCTCTCCCCCGGCAAGGCACTCGTCTTCTTCATCGTCCACAAAGCACTGTGGGGTGTCTACATGGGATCGATCTTCGCGCCCAACCACAAGGGGATGCCGATCCTGTCCGGCGAAACCGAACTCGACTTCCTCCGCAAGCAGGTGCTCACGTCGCGCAACGTCCGCGGCGGCAGGGTGGTCGACGTCGCGCTCGGCGGGCTCAACTACCAGATCGAGCACCATCTGTTCCCGAGTATGCCGTCGCCGCACCTTCGCCGCGCCCGGCCCATCGTCCAAGGATACTGCGCGGAAATCGGCGTCCCGTATCACGAGACGGGGCTGATCGAGTCGTACCGGCTCGCGTTGCGCAGCCTGCACGAAGCGGGTGAGCCGATCCGACTTTCGGAGGGTTCACCGGCTGAGACGACCGCCGGGCGCCGTTGACACTCCAGATACGGCTTCTTACTTTCAGTGCATGACGCCCCCGCAGATCTTCCCCGGCGCCACCCTGCATCCAGAACCGTTCCCGCCGGCCCTGCGCGCGGCGATCACGGCCAGCGGGCTCCCGCTGGACCGGATCCGCCACCGCCTGGAGCTCCGCGGCGTCACCATCAGTGTGCCGACGCTGAGCCATTGGCAGTCCGGCAGACGCAGACCGGAACGCCCGGAATCCCTCCGGGCGCTCGCCGAACTGGAACAACTTCTGGCCCTGCCGCCGTTGGCTTTGCGTTCGCTGCTCGGCCCGCCCCGGCCACGGGGACGAAAAAGCTCGGTCCCGGCGCAACGCCGGGACCGAGCCACCACCACCGAGGGAACCTACCCGACGTAGAGCGTGCGGTTCGGGCTACCGCTACCGGGGTTGGTCACCAGCCCCGGAGTCGAGGCGCCGATCAGCGCCTGAGCCACCTGGGCCGCGGTGGCCCCGGTGTGCGAAGACAGGTACAGCGCCGCGGCACCGGCCACGTGCGGAGCGGCGAACGAGGTGCCGTTACCGGTGTAGGTCGCGGTGTCGTTGTCCTTCCAGGCCGAGGTGATCGAGACGCCCGGCGCGAACAGGTCGATCACGGAACCGTAGTTGGAGAAGGAAGCGCGGCGGTCGGTGCGGTCCGCCGCGGCGACCGTGAGCGCTTCGGTCACCCTGGCGGGCGAGGTGTTGGCGGCGTTGACGTTCGAATTACCCGCGGCGACCGCCCAGGTGATCCCCGCCTTGATGGAGTTCCGCACCGCGGTGTCCAACGCGGTCGACGCGCCGCCACCGAGGCTGGCGTTGGCCACGGCGGGCTTCTTGGCGTTCTGGGTGATCCAGTTGACGCCCGAGATCACGCCCGCGGTCGTGCCGCTGCCGTCGGAACCGAGGACCCGCACCGGGTACAGCGAAGCACCCTTGGCGACACCGTATTTCGCGCCGGCGATCGTGCCCGCGACATGTGTGCCGTGACCGTAACCGTCGTCCGCGTTCGTGTCATTGTCGACGAAATCGTAGCCCTGCTTCACCCGGCCGCCGAAATCGGTGTGGCTGGCGCGAATACCGGTGTCGAGAACGTAGACGTTCACATTCGACGCGGTCGTCGAGTAATTGTACTTGTTGTCCAGCGGAAGATTGCGCTGATCGATGCGGTCGAGCCCCCAAGACGGCGGATTCGTCTGCGTCGCCTCGGCGCGCACCACCTTGTTCTGCTCGACGAAGGCGACCGCCGGGTCGGCCGCGAGGCGCTTGGCCTGCCGCTCGCCCAGCGCCACCGAGAAACCGCTGATGCCCTGCGTGTACTGCCGTCCGATGGCCCCGCCGAACTTGCTTGCCAGCGAAGGCTTGTCGACGGTGGTTCCGTCCTTGAGCACGACGATGTAGCTGTCGGCGATGGCGCCTTCCGCACCGGCGCCGACGATCGAGCCCTCGGCGGCCTGCGCCGGCGTCACCCCGGCCAAGACCGTGACGACGGCGGCGGCCAAGCCGATTCCGGCCAGTCTGCGAGAATTCCCGTTCACGTTGCTGTCCCCATTCCTTGGTGAGCTTCCGGTGAAAACGCTAAGCGGAAGCAACAGGAAAGGACAGCTTTACATTTTTTCGTTTATACGGTTATCCAGTTATACGTTTACAACCAATCATCGGGACGCGGCCACGGCATGAGCGCGGCGAGCGCGTCGGTCACCGGTTCCGTCACGGTGTACCGCCCGCGGTGGAACAGCAGCGGCCGGTCATCGGACAGTTCCCCGAGCGCGGTGACCCTGCCGACGACGACGTAGTGGTCTCCCGCCTCGTGCACGGCTTCGAGCGTGCAGTCGATCCACGTCAAAGCCCCTGTCAGCAAAGGAGATCCGGACGGCGAGGGGGTCCAGTCGACCGACGCGAACTTGTCCGCGCCCCGCGACCCGAACACCGCGCTGACGTCCTGCTGGTGTTCGGCGAGCACGTTGACCGCGAACCGACCGGACTCGACCAGCACCGCCCAGGTCCGGGAAGTCTTGGCGGGACAGAACAAGACCAGCGGCGGATCCAGGGAAAGCGCCGCGAACGACTGGCACGCGAACCCTACCGGTGCCCGGCCGTCGTGCCCGGTCACCACGGCGACGCCGGTACAGAAGTGCCCGAGCACCGAACGGAACCGGGCGGGCTCGATATCCGCGGCGATCTCGGGATCGACGTCCGTCACCCGGGTCACGACTGACCCGGAGGCCGGGCGCCGACTGAAAAGTCGTGTCCCCACAAGGAAACCGCCGTACTCTCTCGGGCGATCCAGCTCTCGTCGTCCACTTGCCTTCCCTCGCAGCCGTATTCGATGTCGAATCCGCCGGGGGTCTTCATGTAGAACGAGAGCATCAGATCGTTGACGTGCCGCCCGAGGGTGGCCGACATCGGCACCTTCCGGCGGATGGCCCGGTCGAGGCAGAGGCCGACGTCGTCGGTGTTCTCCACTTCGACCATGAGGTGCACGATGCCGCTCGGAGTCGGCATCGGCAGGAACGCGAGACTGTGGTGACGCGGGTTGCAGCCGAAGAACCGCAGCCACGCGGGCGCGCCGTCGGCGGGCCTGCCGACCATCTGCGGCGGCAGTTTCATCGAGTCCCGCAACCGGAATCCGAGGACGTCGCGGTAGAACCGCAGCGCCGCTTCGTCGTCGTGTGTGGACAGTACGACGTGCCCGAGCCCCTGCTCGCCGGTCACGAACTTGTGCCCGTACGGGCTCACCACGCGCCGATGCTGCAACGCCACGCCGTGGAAGACTTCCAGCGTGTTGCCGGAAGGGTCCTCGAAGGACACCAGGCCGTCGACGCGGCGATCGGCGAGCTGATCCGGGGTGCCTTCCTTGTACGGCACGGAGTTCGCGTCGAGCGAGTCCCGGATCTCGTCGAGCTCACCGGCGGTGGCGACCTCCCAGCCCGCCACGGCGAGCCTGTCGTGCTCGCCGGGGAAGATGACCAGCCGAGCCGGGAAGTCGTCCATGCGCAGGTAAAGCGCTTCCGGGTTCGTCCCGGATCCCTCGACCATGCCGAGGACTTTCAGCCCGTATTCACGCCACGCGGCCATGTCGGTGGCTTCGATGCGGAGGTAGGCGAGCGAACGGATACCCATCAGGAGGCTCCCAGGAAGTCGAGTGCCAGCCGGTTGAACTCGTCGAACTTCTCCAGCTGCGCCCAGTGGCCGCAGCCGCCGAACACGTGCAGCTGAGCCCGCGGGATCGTCTTGAGCGCGAGCAGGGCGCCGTCGAGCGGATTGACCCGGTCTTCGCGGCCCCAGATGAGCAGCACACGCTGACGGAGGCGGTGCGCCTCACGCCACAGCATGCCTTCCTCGTAGGTGTCGGGCTGGGCGAACGACTTGCCCATCGCCTTCATCGCCGCGAGGGACTCCGGCGCGCTCGCGGCGGCGAACCGCTCGTCGATCAGTTCGTCGGTGATCAAGGACTGGTCGTGCACCATGATCCGCAGGAAGGCTTCGAGCTTTTCCCGGCTGGGCCCCGGCGGGGCGCTGAACCGGCCCAGGTTCTTGATGCCCTCGGTGGGATCGGGTGCGAACAGGTTGAGGCTCAACCCGCCCGGCCCCATCAGCACCAGCCGTCCGGCGCGTTGCGGATGGTTCAGCGCGAGCCGGACGGAAGCCCCTCCGCCGAGCGAGTTGCCCACGAAATGCGCCCGCTCGATGCCGAGTTCGTCCATCAGCCCGACGACGGCGTCCGCGCTGTGGCGGAAGTACTGCGGATGCTCGGTCGGCTTGTCCGACCGGCCGAACCCCGGCTGGTCGATCGCCAGTGTGCGGTAGTTCTTGGCGAAGACCGGCAGGTTGCGGCCGAAGTTGCTCCACGCCGACGCGCCGGGGCCGCCGCCGTGCAGGAGGATCACCGTCTCCGGATGCTCCACGCCCGCTTCGTGGTAGTGCAGCTTCAGTCCACCTCGGACGGTGGCGTACTTGCCTTCGGTCATCAGACCATCGCATTCTCGACGGGCAGCCCGAAGGCGCCGGTTCCGAACATGACGTAGGCGCGCTCGGCGTCGTTCGCCGCGTGCACGCGGCCGGCGTGGGCGTCGCGCCAGAACCGCTGGATCGGAGTTCCGGCCTGCAAGGCGCGACCGCCGGAGTTCTCGAAGAGCCTGTCGATCGCGAAGATCGCGCGTTCCGTGCCGCGGACCTGGTCACGCCGGACCCTCAGCCGCGTGGGGAACGGCAGCTTCTCCCCCTTGCACGCCAGCTGGTAGAGCTCGTCGATGTTGTGCGTCAGCTGGAGCCAGGCCGCGTCGATCTCGCTCGCCGCCTCGGCGATCCGCACCTTGGCGAACGGGTCCTCTTTGGACTGTTCGCCCGCGTACGCCGCGCGCACCCGCTTGCCCTGGTACTCGACGTGCGCGTCGTAGGCACCCTGTGCCATCCCGATGATGGGCGCGGTGATCGTGCTCGGATGCACCGAACCGTACGGGAGCTTGTACAGCGGCCCGGGGTTGAGCTCCTGGCCGGGCGTCTTGCACTTCGACGTCGCGATGAAGCTGAGCGCGCGGTGCTTCGGGACGAAGACGTCGTTCACGATGATGTCGTTGGACCCGGTGCCGCGCAGGCCCACGGTGTCCCAGACGTCTTCGATCGTGTAGTCGCCGATCGGCACCAGGTAGGTACAGAAGTCGACGGGTTTGCCGTCCTTGAACACCGGCCCGCCCAGCAGCACCCAGGTCGCGTGGTCGCAGCCGGAGGAGAAACTCCAGCGGCCGCTGAGCCGGTAGCCGCCGTCGACGACGTCCGCCTTGCCCATCGGCGCGTAGGAAGAGGAGATCCGGACGTCGTGGTCGTCGCCCCAGACGTCCTGCTGCGCCTGCGCCTCGAACAGGCCGAGGTGCCACGGGTGGACGCCGAGGATGGAGGCGACCCAGCCCGTGGAGCCGCACGCGCTCGCGACGAGTTTGACGGCGGTGTAGAAGCTCACCGGGTCGGCTTCGAGACCGCCGAACGTCTTCGGCTGCAGCAGTTTGAAGAACCCGGTCTCCTGCAGGGACTTGACGGACTCCTCGGGAACGCGCCGGGCGTCCTCCGCCTCCTGCGCCCGTTCCCGCAGGACCGGCAGCAGCTCCCGGATCCCCGCGATCACGTCCTGCGCGGCGTGCTCGCTCATATGCGTTCCCTCTCTCGCCGTACTCCGTGAACCGGATCCAAGACTAGAACACGTTCTCGTTTTTGTCGACCGATCCCCGGTCGAGCGCACTGTGCGCTCCAGCACGCCGCCCGGAAAACACGCAGTCGGCCAGCGACAGACCGCTCACATAGGACCTAGAACAGATTCCCACCGCGGTCCGGCCTGCCGCGTACAGCCCGCGAATCGGGGCGCCGGAGGAGCCCCGCACGGCGCCGGTCTCCTCGTCGACGACCAGGCCGCCCAGCGTCAGCATCGGGCACGGATAGCCGAGGTTGGGCCGGATCGAGACGTCGATCAGCGAGTACGGCGCCCGGTCCAGCGGGCGCGCGAACTCCGCAGGTTTGCCCGTCGGATCCGCGCCGGAACGCGAGGCCTCGACACTGGCGACCAGCCCTCCGGGGTCGACGCCCGCCTTGCGCGCGACGTCTTCGAGCGAACCGGCGACGACCCGTTGCCGCAGCAGGTAGCGCACTTGAAGTCCTTGGAACCACTGGCTTTGCTTCCGCGCGTCACGGCGCACGTCGCGCACGATGGCGTCGTCGACCAGCAGCCAGCCCCGCCCGCCGTGCCCGGTGATCATGCGTTCGCCGACGGCCGCGCCGTAGCGGGTTTCGTCGATGATCCGCCCGCCTTCCTTGCCGACCAGCAGGCCGCCGAGGAACGCGGACGGCGGGGTGATGAACCGCCAGGCGGAAATCCGCCCCAGTTCCGCCGTGGCCCCGCCCGCCTCGACGCCCATCCGGATCCCGGACCCGTCGTCGGCGGAGGTCCCCAGCGCGAGGCCGCCGCGATACGCGGGCGCGTGCTCACGCACCATCTCCCGGTTCGCGATGAACCCGCCCGCCGCGAGGACGACCCCGCGCGAGGCCGAAATCCGCAGCTCACGGCCGTATCGGCGTTCGATCCGCTCCACCCGCCGATGCAGTGACTTCCGCAGCGACGGCACGTAGATCCCCGGCTTGGCGGCGTACGCGGCCAGCTTCCGATGGGCCGCCCGGACCCGCGCGGGCGCGTCCCGCAGGGTGGACACGACGACCCCGGTCACGGTCCCGCTCTCGTCCACGATCAGATTCCGCGCCGCGGTCTGCGGCAGCACCTGGATCCCGCGGCGCCGGACGGCCTCGGCCAGCCTCGCCATCAGCAGCTTCCCCGAGGTCCCCGGGCCTTTGACGCGATGCCCGCGCGGTGCCGGCTTCGCCGCGTCACGGAAGCCGCCCGCCGCCTCGCTTCCCGAGTAGTACAGATAGTGCGCGTCGCTCGGATAGGACGTCTTGTACGGACACAGGCTCCCCTCGAACGGGACACCGTTGCCCTCCAGCCAGGTCACCATCTCCGTACTGCCCGCGCAGAACCGCCGCAGGGTCTCTTCGGAGACGACGTCGCCGACCTCGAGCCGCAGGTAGTCGTACATCGCGTCGACGCTGTCGTCGACACCCGCGTCCCGCTGTTGCGCCGTCCCGCCACCGGCGTAGACGACACCTCCGCTGACGGCGCTCGCGCCACCGCCGGAGAACCGCTCCACGACGAGCACCCGGGCGCCCGCGTCGGCGGCTTCGATCGCCGCACAGGCGCCCGCCGCCCCGAAGCCCACGATCACCACATCCGCGATGAGGGAGTCCATCACCCCACCCTAGAACTAGAACACGTTCTCGTCTATGGTGACTGGAGCAGCGCGGATGCTGCTACATGCTTCCTACAACGTGTTCCAGGTGAGGGGCGTATGGACTACGACGTGATCGTGGCGGGCAGTGGGGCCGCCGGGATGACCGCCGCACTGTCCGCAGCCCACCGGGGACTCGAGGTCCTGGTCGTGGAGAAGGCCGCCCACTTCGGCGGCTCCACCGCGCGGTCCGGCGGCGGCGTCTGGATCCCCGGCAACCACGCCCTGCGGGCGGCCGGGATCGAAGAACCCCCGGAGCGGGCGCACGAGTACCTCGAGTCGATCGTCGGCGACGTCGTCCCGGCGGAACTCCGGTCGGCCTTTCTCGACCGCGGCCCCGAGGTCTTGTCCTTCGTCTGCGACAAGACGCCGCTGCGCTTCCGGTGGGTCCGCGGTTACTCGGACTACCACCCGGAGGCCCCCGGCGGGCGCGCCGGCGGACGGTCGGTCGAACCGGCCGCGCTCGACGGCAACCTGCTCGGGCCGGAGCTGGCGAATCTGGAGCCGCCGTACAGCGCTCCCCCGCTGGGCGCCCCGATCACCCAGGCGGACTACCGGTGGCTGAGCCTGCTCGCCCGGCATCCGCGCGGCATCCTTCGCGTACTCGGTCTCGGTGGCCGCTGGCTGCTGGGCCGGATCCGCCGTCAACGGCTTCTCTCCATGGGGCAAGCGCTTGCGGCCGGCTTGCGGGAGGGTCTGCGGCGGGCCGATGTCCCGGTCTGGCTGAACACGCCGCTGGTGGACCTCAAGGTCGAGGGCGATCGCGTGATCGGCGTCGTGGTCCGCCACGAAGGCGAGGAAAAGCTGATCCGGGCCCGGCTCGGTGTCGTCCTCGGCGCCGGAGGGTTCGAGCGCAACGAGGAGATGCGGGCCAAGTACCAGCGGGCGCCCATCGGCACGGACTGGACCGTCGGCGCCGAAGCCAACACCGGCGACGCCATCGGCGCCGGGCTCAAACTCGGCGCGGCCACCGCTCTGATGGACGACGCCTGGTGGGGCCCGTCCATCCCGCTGACCGGCGGCCCGTGGTTCGCGCTCGCCGAGCGGTCGCGGCCGGGCTGCCTGATGGTCAACGCGCGGGGTGAGCGCTTCGTCAACGAGTCGGCGCCCTACGTCGAGGCCGTGCACGCGATGTACGGCGACGGCGACGGGCCCGGCCGGAACTTCCCGACCTGGCTGGTGTTCGACCAGCGCAACCGCAACCGGTACATGTTCACCGGCCTCGGCCCGCGTCAGCCGCTCCCCGGCCGCTGGTTCAAAGCGGGCATCGCGGTCAAAGCGAGCACGATCGCGAAACTCGCCGAGCGGATCGAGGTCCCGGCCGACGCGCTGGAGTCCACCGTGCGGCGCTTCAACGGCTTCGCGAAAAGCGGCGTGGACGAGGACTTCCACCGCGGGCGCAGCGCGTACGACCACTACTACGGCGATCCGCGGAACAAACCCAATCCGAGCCTGGGCCCGCTGGACGTCGCGCCGTACTACGCGGTGAAGATCGTGCCCGGCGACCTGGGCACCAAGGGCGGTTTGAGGACCGACCCGCACGCGCGTGTCCTGCGCGAGGACGGGTCGGTGATCGACGGGCTTTACGCGGCCGGCAACACGAGCGCGGCGGTGATGGGCCGCACTTACGCGGGCCCCGGCGCGACGATCGGCCCGGCGATGGTGTTCGGCTACCTTGCGGCCGAGCATCTCGCGCAGCAAGATCACACCAAAGCGGGAGGCAGCCGATGACGACGGAATCCGTACGGCAGATCGACGCGGGCGCGCCCCCTTCGCGGTTCGCGCGCGGCTGGCACTGTCTCGGCCTCGCCGAGCCGTTCCGGGACGGGAAGCCGCACGCCATCACGGCGTTCGGGACGAAACTGGTGGTCTTCGCCGACTCGTCCGGCAAGCTGAACGTGCTCGACGGGTACTGCCGCCACATGGGCGGCGACCTCACCCAGGGCGAGGTCAAGGGCGACGAGATCGCCTGCCCGTTCCACGACTGGCGCTGGAACGGCAACGGCAAATGCGTCTCGATCCCCTACGCCAAGCGGGTTCCGCTGCGGGCGCGGACGAAGACGTGGCAAGTGCTGGAGGAGAACAAGCAGCTGTTCGTCTGGCACGATCCGGAAGGCAACCCGCCGCCCGAGGACGTCGTCATCCCGCGCATCGAGGGCGTGTTCAACGGCGAGTGGAGCAACTGGACCTGGGACTCGGTGCTGATCGAGGGCTCCAACTGCCGCGAGATCATCGACAACATGGTCGACATGGCGCACTTCTTCTACATCCACTACGCCTTCCCGACCTACTTCAAGAACGTGTTCGAGGGACATGTCGCCACGCAGTACCTGAACACGAAAGGCCGTCCGGACAAGGGAATGGCGTCCAACTACGGCGGCGAGGAGAACCTGCTGCGGTCCGAGGCGTCGTATTTCGGGCCGTCCTACATGATCAACACGCTGCTCAACACCTACCAGGGTTTCGAGATCGAGAACGTGCTGATCAACTGCCACTACCCGGTCACCGAGAACTCGTTCGTGCTGCAGTGGGGCGTGAGCGTGAAGAAGTTCGAGGGCGTCTCGGACGAGCACGCGGACAAGATCGCCGGGAAGTTCGCCAAGGGCATCGGCGTCGGTTTCCTGCAGGACGTGGAGATCTGGCGCAACAAGACGCGGATCGACAACCCGTTGCTGTGCGAGGAGGACGGGCCGGTCTACCAGCTGCGCCGCTGGTACGACCAGTTCTATGTGGACGCGGCCGACGTCACCGAGGACATGACGCGACGGTTCGAGTTCGAAGTGGACACCAGCCGCGCCAACGAGGTCTGGGCGGCGGAGGTGGCCGACAACCTGGCGCGGCAGCAGGCGGAAGAGGCCGGGGTGTGAAGCCCGAAACCGTCGAGTTCCTCACCGCCGGGCTGCGGCCGCTGAACTGCCGCTCGTGCGGGACCTGTGTGCTGGTCAAGAAGAACAGCATGCAGCACACCAGCATCCAGTGGACGACCGACGCGTCGCGGAGCTGCCCGGTGTTCGCGGCGCAGAAGGCGTCCGGCGCGCAGACGGCGTTGCTCGACACCTGCGGCAACCTCAGCGACAGCATCGACGCCGCGCTGAAGGACGGCCTGCTGGAGGTGCCCGAATGAGCGGTCCCGTCACCGTGACCGTGGCCGAGGTGATCGCCGAGACGGCCGACGCGTCGTCGATCGTGTTCGAGATCCCGGCCGAGCACGCCTCCGTTTTCGCCTACACCCCAGGGCAGTTCCTCACCGTCCGCGTGCCGAGCGAGCGGACCGGGTCGGTGGCCCGCTGTTACTCGCTTTCCAGCGCGCCGCACGAGAACCGGGTCCAGGTCACCGTCAAGCGCACCTCCGACGGCTACGGATCGAACTGGCTCTGCGACAACCTCCGGGCCGGGCAAGAGGTCCAGGTCCTGCCACCCGCCGGGGTGTTCAGCCCCGCGTCGCTCGACGAGGACTTCCTGCTGCTCGCGGGCGGAAGCGGGATCACGCCGGTGATGTCGATCCTGAAGTCCGCGCTGGAACACGGAACCGGCAAGGTGGTCCTGCTCTACGCCAATCGCGACGAAGGATCGGTGATCTTCGCGCGGGAACTGGCGGATCTCAGCGCGAGGTACGCGGACCGGCTGGTCGTGGTGCACTGGCTGGAGAGCCTGCAAGGTCTGCCGACCGAGACGCACCTGCGCGCCCTGGTCACGCCGTACACCGCGCACGAGGCGTTCATCTGCGGCCCGGGTCCGTTCATGGACGCCGCGCGCGCGGTGCTCAAGGAGCTCGGACTGCCGCGCAAACGGATCCATCTGGAGCGTTTCCTGTCCCTCGGCGGGAATCCGTTCGAGGTGGCCGAACCCGTCGTCGCCGAAGAGGCCGAGACCCCTGCGGGAGTCGAGGTCACCCTCGACGGCGAGACCAGGAAGCTCGCGTGGCCGCGCCGGACGAAACTGCTGGACCTGTTGCTGGAAAAGGGTTTCGACGCGCCGTATTCCTGCCGTGAGGGACAGTGCAGCGCGTGCGCCTGCCGGGTCACCTCCGGTGAGGTGAAGATGCTGCACAACGAGGTCCTCGACGGCGACGACATCGCCGAAGGCATCGTGCTGGCGTGTCAGTCCTTGCCGCTGACCGACGAGGTCACCGTCACCTACGAGTAGGAGTTCTTCGTGCCCATCGATCCTTCGGTCGCGATCGGCGCCGACCTCGGCGAGGTGAGTTTCGCCTGGACCGCGTCCGACGTGCAGCTGTACCACCTGGCGCTGGGCGCGGGCTCGGATCCGATGAGCCCGCGGGAGCTGCGCTACACCTACGAGGACGGCCTCCGGGTGCTGCCGACGTTCGCGACCGTGGCCGCGAACCTGCGCGTGTTCGAGCCGCCCGCCGTCTCGTTCCCCGGCGTCGAGGTCGACCTCGGCAAGGTGCTGCACGGCAAACAGGAAGTGATCGCGCACCGGCCGATCCCGGCGTCGGGCAAGGCCGTGGCCAGGACGAGGATCGTCGACGTCTTCGACAAGGGGAAGGCGGCGGTGATCGTGAACGAGACGGTCGCCACCGACGCGGACGGAACTCCACTGTGGACGCTGCGATCGAGCATCTTCGCCCGTGGCGAAGGGGGTTTCGGCGGCGAACGCGGACCGTCCGATCGCGTCGAACTCCCGTCACGGGAACCGGACGCGGTCATCGACACGCCGACGTTGCCGCAGCAGGCCCTCCTCTACCGGCTTTGCGGAGACCGCAACCCGCTGCACGCGGATCCCGCGTTCGCCGCGGCGGCCGGGTTCGGCAAGCCGATCCTGCACGGCCTGTGCACCTACGGCGTCATCGCGAAGGCCGTCACCGACGAGTTCCTCGACGGCGACACCTCGCGCGTCGCCTCGTTCGCGGCCAAGTTCGCCGGCGTCGTCTTCCCCGGCGAACCGCTGCGGACCCGCGTCTGGCGGGAGCCGGCCGGGCTGCTGATCACGACCACCGCGCCGGACCGGGACGAGGCTCCCGTTCTTTCCGACACTTTATTGACCACTACAGACTGAATCCTCGTTCCCGCAGGTAGCGGCTCTGGCTAGACTCGTCCGCGTGCGCCCCTTGATCTCGGACCCGTATGCCGAACTCGGCCGGGATTACGCGCGATCGAGACGTCCGGATCCCCGGATCGCGGCCGCCGTGACCGCCGCGCTCGGCGACGCGCGGTCGGTGGTCAACGTCGGCGCGGGAGCCGGTTCCTACGAGCCGGAAGACCGCGGCGTGATCGCCGTCGAACCGTCGTCGCGGATGATCGGGCAGCGTCCGTTCACCGCGGCCCCCGCCGTCCAGGCTTGCGCGGAAGGGCTCCCCTTCCGTGACGGGGCCTTCGACGTCGCCCTGGCGGTGCTCACCGTGCACCACTGGACGGACGTGACCGCCGGGCTGGCCGAACTGCGGCGGGTGTCCCGCCGCCAGGTGATCGTGACCTGGGACCAGGCGGTGTTCGCGCGGTTCTGGCTGGTGCGGGACTACCTGCCGGAGATCGCCGAACACGAGAGCCGGCTGGCCTGCCTCGACAGGATCGTCGAGGAGCTGAGCGCGGCGGGCGGGACCCCGTCCGTCGCTCCGCTGCCGGTGCCGTCGGACTGCGTCGACGGGTTCCTCGGCGCGTATTGGCGCAGGCCGGAGGCCTACCTGTCCGAACGTGTGCGCGCGGGGATGTCCGGGGTGGCGCTGCTCGACCAGAACGTCGTCGCGGCGGCCGTCGGCCGATTGCGCGCCGACCTCGCCGACGGGCACTGGCACCGGCACCACGTCGGCCTGCTCGGCCGGACCGAGCTGGACCTGGGATACCGGCTCGTCACGACGTGATTCAGCCGGGTGGCGGAGCTGAGATGTCCAGTGGCAAAAGACACCACGCATGAACCCGCCCCGGCCGAAGGCCCCGCTATCGCGGTGGCAGGACGCCCTGTACGCCCATCGCGACGTAGATGACCAGGTAGCGTCCTGCCGACGCCGATCGCGGACGCGGGTTCATCTAGGTGATTCGGTACACAGTGGACACTCTCGTGCCGTGGACGGCGGTCGACCCCGGCTCCGGGTCGTGGTATTCATGGCTTTCGTGACGGCAGGGACGGGGGCGGCATGACGGCGGAGTACTTCGTGGTCCGTGGCCAGGTGGAGAAGGGCGATCAGCGGGGCCGGGAACTGGGCTTCCCGACCGCCAACATCGCGCTGCGCGACCAGGACGGCCAGGTCGGCGACGGAGTGTGGGCGGGCTGGGCCGAGCGCGCGGACGGCACCCGGATCGCGGCCGCGGTCTCGGTCGGCAGGCGGCCGACGTACTACGGCGCGGACGGCTACCGGCTCGTCGAGGCGCACCTGCTGGACTTCGGCGGGAACCTCTACGGCGAGGTGCTGACCGTCTGGCTGGGGCACCACCTGCGGGAACAGCAGGCGTACCCGT
The DNA here is from genome assembly GCF_046549075.1 of Amycolatopsis sp. lyj-84. Taxonomy (NCBI): domain Bacteria; kingdom Bacillati; phylum Actinomycetota; class Actinomycetes; order Pseudonocardiales; family Pseudonocardiaceae; genus Amycolatopsis; species Amycolatopsis sp. lyj-84. The sequence goes on along the minus strand of NZ_JAJPWO010000001.1, from coordinate 33,644 downwards.
CGTCGGAGGCGCTGATCGTCGCGCTGAACAAGGACATCGCCGACGCGGGCAAGTGGGCCGCGGACAACCCGGCCGAGGGCCTTCCCGCCGCCGAGGCGGCCGAAGAGGGTGTGGTCCGGCGCGTACCGGCCTCGTGACGTCAGACGGCCGCTCCCAGCAGCATGTAGCCCATCCCCAGCCCCATCACGACCCGGCACACCCGGCGTGAGACCTGGCCCGCGCCCGTGTCGCCCCGCGCGGCCGAGACACCCGCGCGGATGGCGTCCACCGCGAAATACGCGGCCACGGCGCCGAAAATCAGGGAAAGCCACAGCGCCGAGGTGGTGCCGGGGCCGGACATCACCAGCCACGGCCCGTGCGAGACCTCGCTGTGCGGCATGAACGTCACCATGAACAGCATCGCCGCGGCGGAGACGGCGTGGTGCCCGCACGCCGCGTGCCCGGACCGCCGTCCCTTCCACCACGAGACGGCGAACCAGCCCGCCGTCAGCGCGAGTACCGCCTGCCAGCCGGCGGCGGGAATGGGGCCGCCGACCGGGGACAGCATCGCGACCATGGCGACGACGAGCAGCAGCTCGGCCAGATCACCGTTGCGGACCGACGCGCCGTGGCGTCCGTAGTCCAATCGGACGAGTCTCAGCACGCACGGCAGGACCAAGGCCGCGAACACCGCGGTCAGCGTCCACGCGACGACGATTGGTCCAGACATGGTGCCTCCCAGCCGGTCTCCCCCTCACCGTGGCAGGTACCGCTCTAGTACACCAGCGGGCATTGAGGTGATCTCACCCGGCGGTCAAGACCAGTCCGCTCGTAGGTACGCCCGTTCCGGCGGTCACGAGCACCCGTGCGGCCCCGTCGACCTGGTTGACGGCGTCTCCCCGCACCTGCCGGACCCCTTCGGCGATCCCGTTCATCCCGTGGATGTAGGCCTCCCCCAGCTGCCCGCCGTGCGGGTTGAGCGGCAGTTTCCCGTCGAGTTCCAGGGTGCCGCCGCCGATGAAGTCCTTGGCCTCGCCCTTCCCGCAGAAGCCGAGTTCTTCCAGCTGCATCAGGACATATGGGGTGAAGTGGTCGTACAGCACGGCGAGGTCCATGTCGCCCGGTCCGAGCCCGGACTGCGCCCACAGTTGCCGTCCCACGACCCCCATCTCGGGCAGCGCGGGCAGGTCGTCGCGGTAGTAGCTGGTCATCACGTACTGGTCCGGGCCGCTCCCCTGCGCGGCCGCCGCGATCACGGCGGGCCGGTGCGGCAGGTCGCGCGCGCGTTCGGCGCTGGTGACCACGAGCGCGACCCCGCCGTCGCTCTCCTGGCAGCAGTCGAGCAGGTGCAACGGTTCGGCGACCCAGCGCGACGCCTGATGGTCTTCGAGCGTGATCGGCTTGCCGTGGAACCACGCCTTCGGGTTGGTCGCGGCGCGGGCGCGATCGATGACGGCGATCCGGCCGAAGTCCTCGCTGGTCGCGCCGTACTCGTGCATGTAGCGCCGGGCGAGCATGGCGACGGTCGCGGCGGGCGTCGCGATCCCCATCGGGTAGTGGAACGCGTTGTCGACACCGGAGGAGTTCACCTGCCCCGCCGCGGCCGAGGAGACCTGGCCGAACCGCATCCCGGACCGTTCGTTGAAGGCCCGGTACGCGACGACGACGTCCGCGACACCGGTCGCGACGGCCATCGCGGCCTGCTGCACGGTCGCGGCCGCCGCCCCGCCGCCGTAGTGGATCCGGCTGAAGAACTTGAGTTCGGGGATGCCGAGTTCCCGGGCCACCGAGATCTCGCTGTTGCCGTCCATGGTGAACGAGACCAGACCGTCCACATCGGACGGCTTGAGCCCCGCGTCGGCCAGCGCCGCCGAAACCGCCTCCGCCGCCAGCCGAAGCTCGCTGCGCCCGGAATCCTTGGAGAACTCCGTCGCGCCGATACCGGCGATCGCCGCCTTCCCGGACAGGGTCATCACTCGCCTCCCAGGGTGATCGCGACGGTGCCCACCACGTGTTCGCCGAGACTGTCCACACCGGACACGGAGATCACCACGTCGTCGCCGTCGCGTTCGGTGACCCGTCCGGTGAAGGTCAAGGTGTCGTAGGCGTGGCAGGGCACGCCGAGCCGGATCTTGATCGACCGCACGAACGCCTCCGGCCCCGCCCAGTCGGTGACGAACCGTTGCACCAGACCGGTGTCGGTGAGGATGTTGAGGAAGATGTCCTTCGATCCCCGTCGCACTGCGGCGTCGCGGTCGTGGTGGACGTCCTGGAAGTCCCGGGTCGCCAACGCGGTGCTCACCACGAAGGTCGGGGTGGCCTCGATCGTCAGCGGCGGCAACTCGGTGCCGACGGCACAGTCCTTCATCGCGCGACCCTCCAAGCGGGCAAGGTCAGTTCCTCGTCGACCTTCACGAAGGCGGCTTCCACCGGAAGTCCGATGTGGACGGCTTCGGGGTCGGCGTCGAGCAGCTCGCCCATCACCCGGACGCCCTCCTCCAGTTCGACGAGCGCGACCACGAACGGCAGGTCTTTGCCGGGGACCTTCGGATGGTGGTGCACCACGTAGCTGTAGACCGTTCCCCGCCCGCACGCCACGACGTGATCCGGCTTCGCGCCGAGGTCGCCGTCCGGCGGCATCGGGCCTGGCGGATGCCGCAGCGTCTCGCCCCACCGCTGGATCCTCAGTTCACCCTCGCGCAATCCGGCCCAGAAGAACTCGGTGTCCTTGCTGATCACCGGCCGCAGTACGGGTGCCGCCGCCTTGGCGGGCTCCGCACCCGGCGGGCGGAACTTGAGTACCCGGAACACCATGTCCGCGACGGCTTCTTCGCCGACGTACCAAGTGGTCTTCGTCGTCACGAACCAGCCTTCGCCCAGCGCGGTGCGTTTCGGCCCGACGACACTCTCGAGTTTCGCGGTCGCCTCGACCCGCTCACCGTGCCGCAGGTAGCGGTGGTAGCGCTGCTCGGAGTTCGTCGCGACGACCGAGGTGAACCCGGCTTCGTCGAGCACCTCCATCATCGCGCCGAGCGGATCGTCCGACGCCCTCGTCCAGTGCAGCCCGCCCATCGTCCACACCTGCGCCATCGCGGGCGGCGCGACGAGTCCTTTATGGACACTCTTCGCGGCGAACTCTTCGTCGACATAGACGGGATTGCGGTCGCCGATGGCCTCGACCCAGTTGTTCACCATCGCCTGGTTGACCGCGTCCCGGGCCGCCCTCGGCGCGGATTCCCCTTGTGCGGCGATGCGTTCGGCCGCTTCCTGGATGCTCATCGCGGCACCCTCGGCAAGCCGAGCCCGGCGGTGGCGATCAGCTCGCGCTGGATCTCGTTGACGCCGCCGCCGAAGGTCAGCACCAGATTGCGTTTGGCCACCACGTCCAGCCACAGCGCCAGTTCCGCGGTCTCGGTGTCGGCCTGATCGCCGTGCCGTGCCACGATCTCCTCCAGCCTCCTCGCCAGGCGCTGGATGCGTTCGGAACCGACGATCTTGGTGGCCGAGGCGTCGGCCACCGCCACCGGCCCGGTCGCCGAAGACGCCGCGACCTGCCAGTTCAGCAGTTCGTTGACCCGGGCCGTCGCCCAGGTTTCCGCGAGGACGCCGCGGACGTCCGGCAGCTGCGTCAACGGCGTGCCGTCCGGCGTCTTCCTCGACGCCGCCCAGTCGCGGACGCGATCGTGGAGCCCGCCGATGCGACCGGCCGGGCCGAGCATGACGCGCTCGTGGTTCAGCTGGGTGGTGATCAGCCGCCAGCCCTCGTTCTCCTTGCCCACCAGCATGTTCGCGGGGACCCGGACATCCGAGTAGTACGTGGCGTTCACGTGGTGCGCGCCGTCGCAGGTGATGATCGGCGTCCACGAGTAGCCGGGGTCGCGCGTGTCCATGATGAGGATCGAGATGCCCTTGTGCTTCGGCGCGTCCGGCGCGGTCCGCACGGCGAGCCAGAGGTAGTCGGCGTCGTGCCCGCCGGTGGTGAAGGTCTTCTGGCCGTTGACGACGTACTCGTCGCCCTCGCGCACGGCGGTGGTCCGCAGCGACGCGAGATCGGTGCCCGCGTCGGGTTCGGTGTAGCCGATGGCGAAATGGATCTCACCGGCCAGGATCTTGGGCAGGAAGAAGGACTTCTGTTCTTCGGTGCCGAACGCCTGCAGCGTGGGCCCTACGGTCTGCAAGGTCACCGACGGCAGCTGGACGTCGGCACGGGCGGCCTCGTCGACGAAGAGGTGCTGCTCGATCTCGCCGAAACCCCGGCCGCCGTACTGTTCCGGCCAGCCGACGCCGAGCCAGCCGTCCCGGCCCATCCGCCGGACGATCTCGCGGTACACCGGTCCGTGCCGCTCGCGCAGCATCGAGCGCCGCTCGTCGGCGCTCACCAGACCGGCGAAGTACTTGCGCAGTTCTGAGCGCAACTGCTGTTGCGCCGCGGTCAGTTCGATCAGCATCGGTTCACCCCGCCACCAGTTCGCCCAAGGCGGCCAGCCGATGCGAGGCGCCGCCGAGCGTCCGTCCCAGATCCTTGACCGCCGACGAGAACCGGTGCAGCGGATACGTTTCGTCCACGCCGATCCCGCCGTGCAGGTGATGGCAGACGGCCAGCGCCCCGGGCGCCTCCTCCGCCAGCCAGTACGCCGCGACGTCGAGGTCCGCCTCGGCGTCGAGCCCCGCCGCGAGCCGCCAGACCGCCGACCGCGCGGCCAGCTGGACGGTTCTCGAAGCGACGTAGACGTCCGCGATCTGCTGCGCCACCGCCTGGAACGCCGCCAGCGGGCGCCCGAACTGCTCGCGTTCGCCGACGTGCTTGGTGGTCAGCGCGAGCGCGCCGGCGAGCAGACCGTCGCCGAACGCCACGAGGCCCGCGAGCGCGAACCGGTGCAGGGTCGCGATCGCTTCGCCGGGGCCGGGCCCGTTCAGGAGGTCGGCATCGGTGACGGTCACGGAATCGAGCGTCATCGTGTAGTCCGGGGTGCCGGAAGAGGTTCTCGTCGGCGTCAGCGTCACGCCGTCCGCCCGGGGATCGACCAGGAAGACCCCGGTACCGCCGGGCATCGAGACCGGCGTCAGGATCCGGCTCGCCTCCGCCGCGAACGGGACACCGACCTTGACCCCGCTCAGCCGCCAGTCCCCCGCCGGCTCGGCCACGCTCGCGGGCCGGGTGGCGAACGGCGTGGAAGGTTCGTGGAGTGCCGCGGTGAGCACGGATTCGCCCGCGGCGACCGGCGGGAGCAGGGCCGCACGCTGGTCCGGGCCGCCGAGCGCCGCGACCGGCAGAACCCCGAAGGCCAGCGACGCCAGCGCGGGAGTCGGTGAGGCCACGCGACCGAGCTCGGTCAGCACCAAGGCGACCTCGGCCACGCCGAGGCCGTCACCGCCGAGTTCGGCGGGCAGCGCCAGCGCGAGCAGACCGGAGCCGGCGAGCGCGCGCCACGTCTCGGCGGGTTCGCGCTCCTTGCCGAGCACGCGCGCGGTCAGCGCGGTGACCTCGGTCTGCGTCTCGTCGAACTGGAAGTCCACACTGGCTCCTCACCGGGGCGAACGGGCACAATACTGAAACCTGTTCTAGTCTTATCCGGAAGGCGGCCGAACGGCAACCCCTCGCTAAGGAGCGGCCTTGAGGAGTTCCTGGAGAGCATCGGGGAAGTGGTCGGCGAGCGGCCACAGGTCGCCGGTGAGTTCGCGGGCGCCGAGCAGGCCGACGTCCACCCGGCCCGCGTTGGACAGCACGGTGACGTTCAGCCCGGCGCCGTGGAACACCGGCCCGAGCGGGTAGAGCCCGGTGATCCGGCAGCCCAGCAGGTACAGGGGCATCGGCGGACCGGGCACATTGGACACCACCAGGTTGTGCACCACCGGATGCCGTTCGGCCAGGCGCAGCGCGGAATACGCGCGGACCGCGAGACCGAACATGGTCGCCGCCGAGAACTGCGCCCAGTCCTGGAGCATGTCGGCGTCGATGTCGTGGTGGTGGTCCTTGGACAGCCGGTTCGACTCCGCGAGCATGAACACGCGCGCGGCGGGATCCTCCAGATGGGTGGGCAGCGACGCGAAGAAGGCCGAGACCTTGTTGCTGCCGTGCTCACGCTCGGTGCGTTCGTGCACCGACACCGGCACGGTCGCCACCAGCGGGTCTTCCGGCAGCTCGCCCCGGTCCCGCAGGAACCGCCGCAGGGCACCGGAAACGACGGCGAGGACGACGTCGTTGACGGTCACCCCGAAGGCGTTCTTGATCCGTTTGACCTCGTCGAGGTCGAGGGAGGCGTAGGCGACACTGCGGTGTGCGGTGATCGTCCCGTTGAACGACGTGCGCGGAGCGGTGAACGGGACCGGCATTCCCTTGCCCTGCAACGCTTTACCGAGCCATTTCGGGACGAGCCCGAGCAGGTCCGGCAGCAGTTTCACCACCTCGGCCGGGCGTTTCACGAACGACGTCAGCCCCGCGCCGAGCAACGCGCGCCTGCCGGGAACGCCCCCGTTGTGGCGTTCGTCCCGCGCGATCTCCGGCGGCGGGGCGTCCGGTTCGAGCCCGGCGAGATAGGTGATCAGGCTGGCGCCGCTGACCCCGTCGACGCTGGCGTGGTGCATCTTCAGCAGGACCGCGATCTCGCCGCCGGCCAGGCCTTCGATGACGTGCAACTGCCAGAGCGGCTGCGCGCGGTCCAGCCGTTGTCCCGCGATGTGGGCGCACAGTTCGGCCAGTTCGCGCCGGTCACCGGGCGCCGGTACGCCGATCCGGTGAACGTGGGCCTCGAGGTCGAAATCCTCGTCCTCGACCCAGACGGGGTGGGTCGGATTCCAGAGTGGATTGTGCAGCTTGCGCCTGAATGCCGGGATCAGCCCGACCCGTTCGGCCAGTTTCTCCTTGAAGCGCTCGAAATCGTAGCCGCCGGGCATGGTCGAACGGTCGAGGATGAGCAGTCCACACACGTGCAGGACCTGGGCCTGCGTCTCCAGGTAAAGAAAACTCGCGTCCAGACCACTCAATCTCCGCATAAGAATCACCTTAAGTGAACTTTGCAACGGGTTCTAGGCGGTCACCCGGCGGTAGGATCGGTGTCCATGCAGCCGAGTTTCGTCGTCCGCCAGGCACTCCAGCTCGCGCTCGCCGCGAACGCGTTGAAGCCGCCGAGAGGCGCCAGGACGGCGGTTCCGGCGTTCTTCGCGGGCTGGCTCACCGGGGAACTCGCCCCGCATCTGCTCGCGGTCACCGCGGCCGACGCGGCCGCGCACGTCGCGCGTCACCGGGGCGGATCGAGCAAGGCCGGTCTCGCGCTGGCGGCCGCGTCGGCGGCCGGTCTCGGCGTGCTGATCGCGCAGTCCCAGCGGGCCCGCGGCGAGATCGAGACGGCGCTGACCGAAGGCATCGGCACGGCCTACACCGAGGAACTGGAGCATCCGCCGAGCCCGACCGACCTCGCGACACCGTGGGGCCAGCTGGCCATGCCGTTCCGCATGCGCGACCCGGAGGTGCGCCGCGAACGCAACATCGCCTACGCGCCCGGCGGGAAGCGGTTCCTGCTCGACATCTACGCCCCGCGGAAGAAGGTCACCGGCGCGCCGATCCTGCTGCAGGTGCACGGCGGCGCGTGGGTGATCGGCAACAAGGACCAGCAGGGCCTGCCACTGATGCTGCACATGGCCAAACGCGGCTGGCTCTGCATCGCGATCAACTATCCGCTCTCCCCCGCCGCCCGGTGGCCCGCGCACATCATCGCGGCGAAACGCGCGCTGGCCTGGATCCGGGACAACGCCGAGTCCTACGGCGGCGACCCGTCCTTCGTCGCCGTCACCGGAGGTTCGGCGGGCGGGCATCTCGCGGCGCTGCTGGCGCTGACCGCGAACGACCCGGCGCTGCAGCCCGGCTTCACCGAGGCAGACACGAGCATCCAGGCGTGCGCGCCGCACTACGGCGTGTACGACTTCGCCGCGACCAGCGGGCGGCGCTCCAGCCAGACGCGGTTGAAGACGCTGATCGCCCGGCACGTCTTCGAGGCGGACAAGGACCCGGTGAACTTCCTCGACGACTACATCGCGGCGTCACCGCTGGACCGGATCACCGAGGACGCGCCGCCGTTCTTCGTCATCCACGGCGTCCACGACTCGCTGGTGCCGGTGGGCGAGGCCCGCGAGTTCGTGCGCCGCCTGCGGGAGAAGTCCCAGCGTGAGGTCGCGTACGCCGAGATCTCCGGTGCTCAGCACGCTTTCGACGTCTTCCCCTCGATCCGCAGCGCCCATGTGGTCCGCGGGGTGGAGCGGTTCCTGGAATGGAGCTATCGCAGCTCCCTCCGTCGAGGTCAGGGCGGGTAGATCACGTCCGTCGGCCGCGTGGACGGCGGGCCGTCGACCCGCCAGCCCTCGCCGTCGCGCACGAAGCGGTACCAGCGTTCGTCACGGCCGTAGCGCAGTTGCAGGTCGCCCTGGGTGATCCGGTTCCGCCAGACCTTCGGCTCCCCCGGCAGTCCCGATTCGGCAAAGTCCGCCTTGGCCTGCGCGAGCGGCGCCTGCCCCGGCCGCCAGACCTCCCGGATCACCGCCATCCCGCCCCGGCCCGCCTCACGCCAGGCCTGAGCCCAGAGGCCGAGATCCCGGACCGGAACCCCCGCGGCCTCGGCGAGTTCGGCGACGACGGCGGGATCGCTCGCCGCAGCCCGGCGCGCGAGGTCTTCCTCGAATGTCAGCTCCACTTCGCGCTCGGGCCCCATGACCAGCAGTTCCCAGGCCCTCGCGGCGGCGTCGGCGGCCAGTTCCGCGAACGTGTCGCCGCTCCAGCCCGTGCCGTGCGGCGGATCGACGTCGAGGACCGCGGGCGGCCCGACCGTGCCGGGAACGGCCAGCCGCGGGGGCACCGCGGCGATCCGCCGGGTGTAGGCGCGTTTCGGGTCGACCCCGGGCGTGGCGGGGGCACGCACCCGCTTGCCCGGCTCTCTCGCGGGAGCCCGGCGGGACCGCAGTTCCGCGAGCACGGCCTCCCTCGGCCTGCCGCGCAGCAGGAACAGCACGAACGGATCGGCGTCGACCTCGTCCGCGACCAGGTAGTAGACCGCGGCGACGTGTTTGCACGGGTTCGCGCTGTCGGGACAGGAACACTTCGGGCGCAGGTCGCCGGGGCCCGGCAGCAGATCCGCGCCGGCAGCCCGGGCATCCTCGGCCAGCTCACCGGGCAATTCGCCGTCGAGGAGAGCGGCGACATGCCCGAGCCGTGAGCCGACCATGCCGAGCAGGCTCTCCCACTGCGCCTCGGTGAACGCCAGCATGTGGATGGTCACCCGGTACGGCACGGCGCGGCTGCCCTGCACCCAGGCCGTCACCTCGCCCGTGCCGACCACCAGCTTGCTGACCGTCCCCTTGCGCGCGTACGTGCGCCCGCGCGGCAACCGGTTCGGGTCGAGTTTGGCGCGGTCCTCCAGTGCTTCGACCCACGCCTGGCCCCACCACGTGTTGCCGAAGGTGCGCCGTTTCCGCCCGGTCGCGCTCGGCATCAGGTCTCCCCGAGCCGGACGAGGTCGGTGAGTTCGTCGTCGGACAGTTCGGTGATCCAGTTCTCGCCCGCGCTGATGACCGAGTCGGCCAGTCCGCGTTTGGTCTCCAGCATCGTGGCGATGCGCTCTTCCAGCGTGCCTTCGGCGATCAGCCGGTGCACCTGGACCGGCCTGTCCTGCCCGATCCGGTAGGCGCGGTCGGTGGCCTGGTCCTCGACAGCCGGGTTCCACCAGCGGTCGTAGTGGATCACGTGGGTGGCCTTGGTCAGGTTGAGCCCGACGCCACCCGCCTTGAGGGACAACAGGAACACCGGCACCTCGCCCGCCTGGAACCGGGAGACCATCTCCTCGCGGGCCGCCGGCGTGCTCGACCCGGACAGCAGCATCGTCGGCAACCCGCGTTCGGCCAGGCGTTTCTCCAGCAGGCGGCAGAGCTGGACGTACTGGCTGAACACGAGCACGCTGTCGCCCTCGTCGAGGATGACGTCGAGCAGTTCCTCGAAGGCGGCGAGCTTGCCGGAGCGGCCGTGCAGCACGCCGGGTTCCTTGAGGTACTGCGCGGGATGGTTGCAGATCTGCTTGAGTTCGGTGAGCAGTTTGAGCACCTGCCCGCGCCGGGCCACCCCGTCCAGTTCGCGGATCATCGCGAGGTTCTCCCGGACGACGGCCTCGTACAGCGTCGTCTGCTCGGCGGTGAGCGGGACGAACCGGTCGGTCTCGGTCTTGCGCGGCAGTTCCGGGGCGATGTCCGGATCGGTCTTCTTGCGGCGCAACAGGAACGGGCGCACGGTCGCGGCGAGCCGTTCGGTCACGGCGGTGTCCCGGTCGCGTTCGATCGGGCGCGCGACCTTGCGGCGGAACCCGTCGAGCGAGCCGAGCAGTCCCGGCGTCGTCCAGTCGATGATGGACCACAGTTCGGTGAGACGGTTCTCCATCGGCGTCCCGGTCAGCGCGACCTTCGCGGCGGCCGGGATCTTCCGCAGTTCCTTGGCGGTGACCGAAAGCGGGTTCTTGACGTGCTGCGCCTCATCGGCGGCGATCATCCCCCAGCCCACTTCGGACAGTGTCTCGCGATCCCGGCGGAGGACGCCGTACGTGGCGAGCACGACCTCGTCGGACGCGACCTCGTCGAGATGGCGCCCGCCGCCGTGGAACCGGCGCACCGGGATGTCCGGCGCGAACCGGGCGAACTCGCGTTCCCAGTTGCCCAGCAACGAGGTCGGGCACAGGACGAGCGTGGGACCTTCCTTGAGCGGGCGGCGGTGCAGATGCAGGGAGATGAACTGGATCGTCTTGCCCAGCCCCATGTCGTCGGCGAGACAGGCGCCCAGACCCAGCCCGGTCATCGTCGCCAGCCAGGCGAGGCCCGCCTTCTGGTACGGCCGCAGGGTGGCTTGCAGTTCGGCGGGCTGCTCGATCGGTTCCGCGGCGCTGTCACGGATCCGCTGGAGCAGCCCCGCCAGCGCGGACGGGACGGTGAACTCGACCTTTTCGCCGTCCAGTTCCAGTTCGCCGGTGAGCGCCGCGGCCAGCGCCTCGGCCCCGGACAGCTTCTTCGCCCGGTGAGCACGCACCTTCGCGATCAAGCGTGCGTCGACCTTGATCCATTTGCCCCGCAGCCGCACCAGCGGCCGTTTCGCCTCCGCGAGCGCGGTGACCTCGTCGTCGGTGAGTTCCTCGTCCCCGAGGCTCAGCCGCCAACGGAACTGCAACAGGCTCTTGAGCGTGAACTCGGGGCCGGTGACACTGCCCGGCGCCTGCGTCGCGCTCGCCTTGGCCTTGAGCTCGCCCGAGAACAGGTCCTTCGGCCACTGCACCTCGATACCCGCGCCGCCGAGCGCCGCGTCACCGTGGGTCAGCAGGTCGACGACCTCGTCGTACTCCAGCGCCAGTTCGGTCGGCGCGGCCGATCGCAGCATGCGGCCGAGCGGCGACCACGCCCTGGCGCCTCGCCGCAGCCCGAGCAGCAACTGCGTCTCGACCTGCTCGCCCATCCGCTCCAGCACGGCTTCGGGCGCGTCCCACAACGTCGCCGCCTCGACGATCAGGCTCGGATCGGCGGTGCTCCGCACGGCGAGGACCGCGGCGAAAGTGGGCTCTTCCTCGGGGTTCTCGGGCTCGTGCACCTCCATGCGCAGGATGAGACGCGCGCCCTGGGCCTGACGGGCGTTCAGTTCCGCGAGCCACGCGGCGCCGTCCGGCCCGACCAGCGTCGGCTCGGCCGAGGCGAACGCCGGACCACCGGCGGCGACACTCGCGGCGGGCGTGCGCACCAGCACGTCCGCCGTCGCGTCCCAGAGCGCGCGGATCAGCGACTCCGGCGAATGCAGCCGGATCCGTTTCAGCCCGGACAACGGCAGCGCGTGCGCCTCGGGCGGCAGCGCGGCGGCGAGCCCGCGCAGCAGCTCCTCGTCGGCGACGTCGAGCGGGCCCACCCGCCACGAATCCACCCCACCGGGTGAGGCCGCGGGCAGCAACCTGCCGCGGGCGATGAGGTTCACCCCGGCCTCGGCGGCGGCCGACCACGCGGCGATGGCCGGGCTCAGCTCGCCCTCGGCGGTCAGCAGCCGCGGAATCGCGCGTGACAACGGGACGAGCGCCGCGTCGACCTTCGTGCGCCGGAAGACCTTGTTCTCCTTGCCCGCCGGAAGCACGAGTTCGATCGCGGTGTCACCCGCTACGCCGTCTCCCCAGAGCGCCAGCACGCCGTCCCGCGGGGGATCCGAGGGGACGAAGATGGCTTGGGTTCCTGTGCCGAACTCCACGACCCGCACGCTAGAGCACGGGACCGACAACCGGCTGGCGGCGGTGCCATGAAAGGCCCGTTACTTGCAAATTTTGCAAGTAACGGGCCTTTCATAGCACTTCACGGAGCCGTGACCGGGACTTTCAGGACCGTGGGAGCCCCAGCAGCCGCTCGGCCGTCAACGACAGCAACACCTGCGTGGTGCCGCCCGCGATGCTGAGGCAGCGGGTCAGCAGGAACTCGTGCTGCGCGGGGTCACCGGCGACGAGGGCGTTCTCGCCGAGCGCCTCCAGCGCGAATTCCGCCACCGCCTGCCGGTGCCGGACGCCCAGCAGTTTGCGCACGCTCGACTCGGCTCCCGGATCCTGGCCGTCGAGCCGCCGCAGCGTCGCCCGCAGGTCCAGCACCGAACACGCGCTGCCGTCGGCGATCAGCGCGCCGAGTCTCTCCGAATCGGCGCCGTCCCCGAGCGTGGCGAGCAGGTTCTCGACGCCTTCCCCGACCGCGGACCCGCTCCCGAGGGCGACGCGTTCGTTCGCCAGTGTCGTCCGCGCGAGCCGCCAGCCGCCGTCGACCTCGCCGACGACCATGTCGTCCGGGACGAAGACGTCGTCGAGGAACACTTCGTTGAAGACGGCGTCGCCGGTGATCTCGCGCAGCGGACGGGTGCTGATCCCGCCGGCGGTCATGTCGACGAGGAAGTACGTGATGCCCTTGTGTTTCGGCGCGGCCGGATCGGTGCGCGCCAGGCAGATCGCCCAATCGGCTTCGCGGGCCAGCGACGTCCACACCTTCTGACCGTTGAGCAGCCATCCGCCGTCGACGCGCCGGGCAGTCGTGCGCAGCGACGCGAGATCGGAGCCTGCTTCGGGCTCACTGAACAGCTGGCACCAAATGATCTCGCCGCGCAACGTGGGCGCGGCGAACCGGTCCCGCTGTTCGGGAGAACCGTGCTCCAGCAGCGTCGGGATCGCCCAGGAGCCGATGACCAGGTCGGGACGGCGGAGGTCACAGTCGGCGAGCGCGGCGTCGATCCGCAGTTGCTCGGCGGCGGCCGCGCCCCGGCCGTAGGGCGCGGGCCAGTGCGGGGCCAGCAGCCCCGAATCGGCCAGCGCGACACGTCGTTCCGGCTCGGGCAGAGCGGCGATTTCGCCGACCAGGGCACGGAGTTCGGCGTCCTCGCCGAACTCGACGCGCAACGTCCGGCGGTCGCCGCGCAGCGCGAGTTCGGCGGCGCGACGACGCCACCGGGCGGAACCGCCGAGCCACTGCCGCAGGGCCACGGCACGGCGCAGATAGAAGTGCGCGTCATGCTCCCAGGTGAATCCGATGCCACCGAGGATCTGGATGCAGTCCTTCGCGTTGGCGACGGCCGCGTCGAGGGCGTAGGCCGCCGCCGTCGCGGCCGCGAGGGGATGCTGCGCCGGGTCGTCGGCCGCCCTCGCCGCGTCCCACGCGAGAGCGTCGGTGGCTTCGGCCCGGCAGAGCATTTCCGCGCAAAGGTGTTTGATCGCCTGGAACGAGCCGATGGGACGGCCGAACTGTTCTCGCACTTTCGCGTACTCGACGGCGGTCCGGAGGCACCATCGTGCGATCCCCGCGGCTTCCGCGACGCCGAGCGTGGCGGCGTAGGCGTCCACGGGAAGCGACTCGAAAACCGCTTCGGCCCGCACGCCCGTGCAGCGGACGCGGCCGACCGGGCGGGACACGTCGAAGGGGTCACACTGCTCGATGTCCACTCCGGACGTCCCGGGTGGGATGAGCGCGCAGACGTCGCCGTCGGAGACCAGCAACCATGCCGACGGGTGAACGTCGAGAGCCGGTCCTGACACACCGTCGACGACCGAGTCCGCGATACGGAAACCCGGGCCGAGCACCACCGCCAGCCGTTCGGTCCCGTCCGCGAGACCGGGCAAGATTTCCTTGGCGGCCACGGGATCCGTCGCGAGCAGCGCGCCGCCCAGCGCGGTCCCGAGGACAGGACCGGGTACGAGTGCTTCGGCGGCTTCGGCGAGCCCGGCGGCCAGGTCGGCGAGCGTGCCACCGGCGCCGCCGACGTCTTCGGGGATGGCGACGCCGAACAAGCCGAGTTCCGCCAGCCCTGGCGGCGACTCGGCGATCCGGCCACTTCGGACGGCGTCGACGGGGCGGGCGGCAGCCGCCCACGCCCGGATCGACGCGGCCAGCGCCGCCTGTTCCTCGGTGAGCGCGATCGACACGGGTGAGACCTCCTCGCCGGACCTACCCGCGAGTGTAGAACGTGTTACAGTTTCTTGCCCAGTGGGTCACGTCTTGAACAGTTCGTCCGCTTAGGTACGCTACGCGAGGAAAGTGGAACAAGTTCCGAAGATCGGTTCGATGAAGGGGGACGTGGCGATGCCAGGGAAGGCCAAGGCACCCACGAGCGCGAAGGCGCGAAGCGGCAACGGTCTCTCCGCCCTGGGCGGCGAGGAACTCGGCTCCGCGGCACAACGCGACCGGCGGCGCCGCATCATCGACGCGACCCTGACCCTCGCCGCCAAGGGCGGGTACGACGCGGTCCAGATGCGGGCGGTCGCCGAGAAGGCGGACGTCGCGCTCGGCACGCTGTACCGCTACTTCCCCTCGAAAATCCACCTGCTCGTCTCCGGGCTGGCCAGGGAATTCGAACGCGCGCAGGAGAAACTCGAGCGCGCGGCCATCCCCGGTGACACCCCGAGCGAGCGGCTCATGGTCGTCCTCGGCCGCAACACCCGGCTGATGCAGCGGGACCCGCATCTGACCGAGGCCATGGTCCGCGCGTTCATGTTCGCCGACACCACCGCGGCCGCCGAGGTCGAGCAGGTCGGGCGGCTGATGGAGAACATGTTCGCCAAGGCCATGGGCATCGAGGACCCCACCGAGGCCGACCGCGACATCTTCCACGTCATCGCCGACGTCTGGATGGCGAACCTGGTCGCCTGGGTGACCCGCCGCGCTTCGGCCGCCGACGTGGCGAACCGGCTGGAACTCTCGGTCCACCTGCTGCTGGACAAAAACGGCTGATCCGCCCCTCCCGTCGTGCTATGAAAGGCCCGTTACTTGCAAAATTTGCAAGTAACGGGCCTTTCATAGCGCGCGCTGGAGGGGTCAGGCGGTGAGCTTCGGCAGCACGTCCCGCCCGAAGGTCTCGATGAACGCGTCCTGGTTCCGCCCCACGTTGTGCACGTAGATCCGGTTGAAGCCGGCATCGACGTACTTCTGCAGCGCGGCACGGTGCACGTCCGGGTCGGACGAGACGACCATGCGGCCCTCGAAGTCCTCGCGCCGCACCAGTTTCGCCATCTGCGCGAAGTCGAACGGCGAGCGGATGTCGGCCTTCGGGAACTTCATGCCGCCGTTGGGCCACTGGTCCATCGCGTTGGCCCACGCCGTCTCGTCGTCCTCGGCCCACGACAGGTGCACCTGCAGCAGCTTCGGCATCGTGTCCGGGTCCTTGCCCGCCTTGCGCGCGCCGGTCCCGAAGTTGTCGAGGATCCCCGCCAGCTTCTCGATCGACGCGCCCGGCGTGATCAGCCCGTCCGCGAGCTCGCCGGTCTTGCGCGAGGTGTACGGGCCCGCCGACGCGATGTAGATCGGCGGCGGCTCGTCCGGCAGCGTCCACAGCCGGGTGGTGTGCAGTTTGAAGAACTCGCCGCTGTGCTTGACGTCCTTGCCGGTGAACAGCTTCCGGATGACCTCGAGCGCCTCGAACATCCGTCGCACCCGCTCGGGCGCTTCGGGCCAGTAGCCGCCGATGATGTGCTCGTTGAGCGCCTCGCCGGAGCCGATGCCGAGCCAGGTCCGGCCGGGGTAGGTCGCTTCCAGCGTCGCCGCGGCCTGCGCGACCATCGACGGGTGCAGCCGGAACGACGGGCAGGTCACGCCCGGCCCGAGATCGCCGGTGGTGTTCTCGGCCAGCGACGCGAGCACGCTCCACACAAAGGAAGCTTCACCCTGTTGAGGGACCCACGGCTGGAAGTGGTCGGCGGCCATCTGGCCGGAGAATCCGTGCTGTTCGCCGAGCGCGGCCAGCCGGATCGACTCGCGCGGCGAGAACTGCTCGAGTGCCGCGGCCAAGCCGATTTGAACCTCAGTCACGCCTGCTGCCCCTTTCGAAAGCTTTCGGCGACCTTCGCGTACTGGTCGAGTCGCTCCAGTGTCGCCGCTTCGGGCTCGGTCGGCAGGAAGAGCGTGGCCTCGTCGACGCCGCCGTCGGCCAGCTTGCCCAGCGCGTCCTCCTCCGGGGTGGCGCCGAAGGCCGAGAACTTGATGTCACTCCGGCCCTGGTCCGCCAGCCACTGGCGCGCCCGGCGGAGCTCCTCGGGCGGGGTGTGGGCGTGGGGCAGCCAGCCGTCGCCGTACTTGGCGATCCGCTCCATCGCCTTCTCCCCGGCGCCGCCGATGTAGATCGGCGGATGCGGCTTCTGCACCGGCTTGGGCCACGCGAAGATCGGGTCGAAGTCGATGTACTTGCCGTGGAACTCGGCCTCGTCCTTGGTCCAGATCTCCTTCAAGGCGGCGAGCTGCTCGTCGACGAGCACGCCCCGCGTCCGCGGATCCGTGCCGTGATTGCGCATTTCCTCCCGGTTCCACCCGACGCCGACACCGAAGAGGAACCGGCCTCGCGAAACCAGGTCCAGCGAAGCGACCTCCTTCGCCGTGTGGATGACGTCGCGCTGCTGCAGCAACGCGACACCCGTGCCCAGTTTCAGCGTCGAGGTGGCACCGGCCGCCGCGGTCAGCGCGACGAACGGGTCCAAGGTCCGGTAGTACACGCGCGGCAGGTCGCCACCGCCCGGGTACGGCGTTTCCCGGCTGACCGGGATGTGCGAATGCTCCGCGATGTGCAGCGAGCTGAACCCGCGCTCTTCCGCGGCGGCTGCGAGGACGTCCGGCCTGATGCCTTCATCGGTGATGAAGGTGGCGATTCCGATCTCCATGTTCTGCAACTACCCGAACACGCCCCGCTGTATTCCCGCGCCCTAGACGTTGCGGCGGTACTGCCCCCCGACCTCGAAGAACGCCTCGGTGATCTGGCCGAGCGAGCACACCCGGGCCGCGTCCATCAGCACGCCGAACAGGTTGCCGCCGCGGGTCGCCGCCTCGCGCAGCGTCTTGAGCGCGACCTGCGCCTCGGCGTGGTGCCGGTGCTGGAAGTCCTCCAGCCGGTGCAGCTGCGACACCTTTTCGTCCTCGGTCGCCCGCGCCAGCTCGACCTCGACGTCGTTCTCGCCGCCGTGCGGGTTGCGGAAGGTGTTGACGCCGATGATCGGCAGCGTGCCGTCATGCTTCTGGCGTTCGTAGAGGATCGACTCGTCCTGGATCTTGCCGCGCTGGTAGCCGGTCTCCATCGCGCCCAGCACGCCGCCGCGCTCGGAGATCCGGTCGAACTCCAGCAGGACGGCCTCTTCGACCAGCTCGGTCAGCTCGTCGATGATGAACGAGCCCTGCAGCGGGTTCTCGTTCTTCGACAGGCCCCATTCCTTGTTGATGATCATCTGGATGGCCATCGCGCGCCGCACCGAACTCTCCGACGGCGTCGTGATCGCCTCGTCGAAAGCGTTGGTGTGCAAGGAGTTCGCGTTGTCGTACAGCGCGCACAGCGCCTGCAGCGTGGTCCGGATGTCGTTGAAGCTCATCTCCTGCGCGTGCAGCGACCGGCCGGAGGTCTGCACGTGGTACTTGAGCTTCTGCGAGCGCTCGTTGGCGCCGTAGCGCTCCCGCATCGCCACCGCCCAGATCCGGCGGGCGACCCGGCCCAGCACCGAGTACTCGGCGTCCATGCCGTTGGAGAAGAAGAACGACAGGTTCGGCGCGAAGTCGTCGATGCTCATCCCGCGCGCGAGGTAGCTCTCGACGTAGGTGAAACCGTTCGACAGGGTGAACGCCAGCTGCGAGATCGGGTTCGCCCCGGCTTCGGCGATGTGATAGCCGGAGATCGACACCGAGTAGAAGTTCCGGACGCCGTGGTCGATGAACCATTCCTGGATGTCGGCCATCATCCGCAGGCTGAACTCGGTGGAGAAGATGCAGGTGTTCTGCCCCTGGTCCTCCTTGAGGATGTCCGCCTGCACGGTGCCGCGGACGTTGCGCAGCGCCCATTCGCGCAGTTCGGCGGCCTCGGTTTCGGACGGCTCGCGGCCGTGCTCGGCCTTGAACGCCTCGACCCGCTGGTCGATCGCGGTGTTGAGGAAGAACGCGAGGATCGTCGGCGCCGGGCCGTTGATCGTCATCGACACCGACGTGCTCGGCGACGTCAGGTCGAAGCCGTCGTAGAGCACCTCCATGTCCTCGAGCGTCGCGATGGAGACGCCGGACGTGCCGACCTTGCCGTAGATGTCGGGGCGGGTGTGCGGGTCGTGCCCGTAGAGCGTGACGGAGTCGAAGGCGGTCGAAAGGCGCTTCGCGTCGGAGTCTGCCGAGAGCAGCTTGAACCGCTTGTTGGTGCGGAAGGGGTCGCCTTCGCCGGCGAACATCCGCGCCGGGTCCTCGCCCTCGCGCTTGAACGGGAAAACGCCCGCGGTGTAAGGGAAGTATCCGGGCAGGTGCTCGCGGCGCAGGAACGACAGCAGCTCGCCGGACTCGGTGTAGCGCGGCAGCGCCACGCGCGGGATCCGGTTGCCGGACAGCGTCTCGCGCCAGAGCTGGGTGTGCAGTTCCTTGTCGCGGATCTTCACGACCAGTTCGTCGGCGCGGTAGGACTCGGCGAGCTCGCCGAAGCGCGCCAGCAGATTCGTCGACTCACCGTCCACATCGGACTCGGCGGCGGCGAGCAGGCCGTCGAGCGCGTCGGTGCTCGCGTCGACCTCGGCCAGCGCTTCTTTGGCGACGGCGAGGTGCTCGCGTTTGCGGAGCGCGGCGACCTGCTGCTCGGTCTTGGTGTGATAGCCGCGGACGGTGTCGGAGATCTCCGCGAGGTAGCGCGTCCGGTTGGCCGGGATGATCGTGCTGGCGTCGGTGGACACCTTGCCCGCCACCTTCGGGAGCACACCGGGCGAGACGGTCAGGCCGCGCTCGGCGAGCGTGTCGCGCAAGTGCTGGTAGAGCGCGGTGACACCGTCGTCGTTGAATTTGGCGGCGCTGGTGCCATAGACCGGCATGTCCTCGGGCGAGGAGCTGAACGCCTCACGGTTGCGGACGAGCTGGCGAGCGACGTCACGGCGGGCGTCTTCGGCGCCGCGGCGCTCGAACTTGTTGATCGCCACCGCGTCGGCGAAGTCGAGCATGTCGATCTTCTCCAGCTGCGACGCGGCGCCGAACTCCGGCGTCATGACGTACAACGACTGGTCCACGTAGTCGACGATGCCGGCGTCACCCTGGCCGATACCCGGGGTCTCGACGATCACGAGGTCGAAGCCCGCGGCCTTGCAGGCGAGGATCGACTCCGAAAGCCCGGTGGGGATCTCGCCGCTGGTGGTCCGCGTGGCCAGCGAACGGAAGTAGACGGGGCTGCCGTCGAGACAGTTCATCCGGATCCGGTCGCCGAGCAGCGCTCCCCCGCCCTTGCGGCGCGACGGGTCGACGGCGAGCACGGCGATGCGGAGCTTGTCCTCCTGGTCGAGCCGGAACCGCCGGATCAGCTCGTCGGTGAGCGACGACTTGCCGGAACCACCCGTTCCGGTGATGCCCAGCACCGGCGTCGTCCGCGCCTTGGCGGACTCGGCGATCTTGTCGAGCCACTCCCGCGGCAGGGTTTCACGCTGGAGCTGGGTGATGACGCGGGACAGCGCCGGGATGTCACCCGAAAGCAGTTTGTCCAGCGAACCGGGCGACTCCGCGGAGAGATCGGTGTCGCAGGCCTTGATCATCAGGTTGATCATGCCCGGGAGGCCCATCTCGTAGCCGTCCTCGGGCGAGAAGATCCGGGCGACGCCCCGCGAGTGCAGCAGGTCGATCTCCTCGCGGACGATGACACCGCCCCCGCCGCCGAACACCTTGATGTGCCCGGCGCCGCGTTCGTTCAGCAGCTCGACCAGGTAGCTGAAGTACTCGACGTGCCCGCCCTGGTAGGCGCTGATGGCCACACCCTGGACGTCCTCGGCGATGGCCGCGGTGGCGACCTCGTCGACCGACCGGTTGTGCCCGAGGTGCACGACCTCCGCACCTTGCGACTGCAGGATGCGCCGCATGATGTTGATGGACGCGTCGTGCCCGTCGAAGAGGCTCGACGCCGTCACGAAGCGAACGGGGTTCACGGGCCGGTGCAGGTCGCTGCTCATCTCTCCAAAATACTTGGACTTCCGACTATTTTAAACCCATCCACTCGCGTGACGGCGCTCTCACTCGTCCTTGACAGATCAACTCTTACCAGTATATTCAACCAAAAGGTTAAACAACCGATTGATTGAGCAGAGATGACCACTGATCAGCTCAGCGCCACGTTCGCCGCCCTGGCGGACCCCACCCGCCGGGCGATCCTCGCCCGGCTCTCCACCGGCGAGGCCAGCGTCAACGAGCTCGCCGAGCCCTTTCCGGTCAGCCTCCAGGCCATCTCCAAGCATCTGAAGGTCCTCGAGCGCGCGGGCTTGATCAGCCGGAGCCGGACGGCGCAATGGCGGCCCTGCCGGCTGGAGGCCGCCCCGCTCGGCGACATCGCCGACTGGGTCGAGCGGTACCGGCGGTTCTGGGACGGCGGCTTCGACAGGCTGGAAAGTCATCTGGCCGAACTACAGAAGGGCGATCGCGATGACTGAGACCACGGCACTGCCGGAAATCGTCTCGCAGGACGAATGGCAGAGCGCGCGAGAAGCGTTGCTGGCCAAGGAAAAAGAGCTCACCCGCGCCGCGGACGCGGTCGCCGCCGAACGACGGCGGCTGCCGATGGTCCGCTTCGACGGCGGCCACGAGTTCGAAGGACCGCAGGGCCGGGTGACGCTGCTGGACCTGTTCGAGGGACGACGTCAGCTGATCGTCTACCACTTCATGCTCGCTCCCGGGCAGAAGGCGGGCTGCCCGGGCTGCTCGATGGTCGTGGACAACATCGGTCACCTCGCCCACCTGCACGCCCGGGACACGACACTGTCCGTGGTCGCGCCCGCGACACTGCCCGAGATCGAGCGGTACAAGGAGCGGATGGGCTGGACCGTCCCGTGGGTCTCGACCGGCGGCGACTTCAACGCGGCCTGCGACGTCGGCGCCGGGTTCGGGATCAGCGTCTTCCTGCGCGACGGCGACGAGGTGTTCCGGACCTACTTCACCACCGATCGCGGCGGCGACCAGCTGGTGGGGACGCTGCGATACCTGGATCTGACGCCGTTCGGGCGGCAGGAGGCCTGGGAGGAGTCCGGCCGCGGGACGGACGGGCCGGGGCACTGGTGGAAGCTGCACGACGAATACCGCGTTTAGTCCTCTGGACGCGGGCCGGGCATGTCGAGAACCCCGCGACCGCTCCGACCCCTGGGTGACCGGCGCCCGGAGGGCGGGCGCCACACCGGAGGGAAACGCCATGCGCGAGCTCGTCTACTTCGTCCACACCTCGCTCGACGGCCACATCGAGGGCCCGGACGGCGAGTTCGACTGGCCTTCGATGGGCCCTGAACTGTCCGAGCATTCCCAGGAACTGGTCGACCGGGCCGACACCTTCGTCTACGGGCGCCGGGTCTGGGACATGATGTCGTCGTACTGGCCGCGGGCCGAGGCGATCTCGGACCACCCGCACGACCTTCGCTTCGCCCCGATCTGGCGGAAGACGCCGAAGATCGTCTTCTCGCGGACGCTGGAGAAAGCGGACTGGAACACCGAAGTCCTCGGTGGCGACCTCACCGAACGCGTGGCCGAGCTCAAGAGCAGGCCCGGCAAGGACCTGCTGCTCACGGGCGGGACCGAACTGGCCACCGCGTTCGCCGACCGAGGCCTGGTCGACGAGATCCACGTCGTCGTGCACCCCGTGGTGCTGGGCGGCGGCAAGCAGCTGTTCCCGGGCGGCGTCCGGACCGATCTGCGGCTGACCGGCACGCGCACGTTCGACGGACGTGCGGTACTGCTGACCTACCGGGTGAAGTGAAACCGGGGCGGCAGCCCCTACGCTGCCGCCGTCAGGATCACCTCGAGTTGCTCGCGCGCAACGCGATCCACTGCCGCATCGCGTACTCGACCAGCGTGATCAGCGTCTGCTTCGTCGACTCCCGCTCCCGCGCGTCACACCGGACGATCGGGATGTTGGGGTCGATCGACAGCGCTTCACGCACGTCGTTGATGTCGTGCTCGAGGACGCCGTCGAAGGTGTTGACCCCGACGATGTAGGGCAGGCCCCGGTCCTCGAAGAAGTCGATCGGCGCGAACGAATCGGCCAGCCGTCGCGTGTCGGCCAGCACCACGGCACCGATCGCGCCGCGCACGAGGTCGTCCCACATGAACCAGAACCGCTGCTGCCCGGGCGTGCCGAACAGGTAGAGGATCAGGTCCGCGTCGAGGGAGACCCGGCCGAAGTCCATCGCGACCGTGGTGGTCGACTTGTTGGGAGTCTGGTCGAGGTTGTCGATCCCCCGACTGGCGTCGGTCATCATCGCCTCGGTGGTGAGCGGGACGATCTCCGACACCGAACCGACGAAGGTCGTCTTGCCCGCACCGAAGCCACCCGCCACGACGATCTTCGCGGATGTCATGGTCGGGGGCGCGGTTTCCCGCGGTGCCTTAAAGCCGACGGAGTCCACTCAAAACCCTTTCCATCAACACCAGATGTGCCTCGGCGCCGTCATTGCCCGTAATCGTCTTGTGCACGCTGACCAGTCCCGCGTCCGCCGCGTCACTGATCAGCACGCGTGCCACACCCAGCGGTACGCGCAGGGTCGCCGCGATCTCGGCGACCGAACGCGGGGTCCGGCACTCCTCGATGATCGAAATGCACTCGATCTGCCCCACGGCCACCGAGGGGAGGCTACCCGCGGCGACATGGTCCTTGGTGGAGATGAGGGTCTCCAGCTCGAGAGCGTAGTTCGCCTTGGTCCGGCCGCCGGTGAGGGCATAGGGACGGACGATCGCCGTCTCCTCGAACGGTGAGTGCGCCTGCTCGAACACGGCGGGCATGATGAACTCGCCACTCGGCGGGCCCGGGTCGAACAGACCACCTGGTCTCGGCCCAACGGCGTCAGCGCCGCTGTTGGGTGGAGAAGCAAGTGAGGTCACGCGGTCTCCTTGATCGGTCGGCTGCGGGACTGCCGATTCCCCGGCGGCGTGTGCTCCGCCCACCCGGGAAACAGAGGCGTCTTCGGACTGCTTGCTCTTCTTGCGCTTCCGACGACCACGGCCCGAATCCAGGGTGAAGCCGTTCAGGACATCGGCGAAGGTACCGTCGTCCCTTGAACCGGCAGCATTGGCAGCCCCCGCGCGCGGTGGCTGGTGTTCACCCGTCCCCGGCGGTTCGCCGAAGGATCCGGACCCGGTGCTCATCGAGACATCATCCCACCGGTTCGCCGATCAGCGACCCACCGGCGCCCTGCAATTGTGCGCGAAGTTCCGGCGTGAGGATCTGGCCGACGCGGTCGACGAGCATCGTCATCTCGTAGGCGACCTGCCCGATGTCGCAGTTCGGGGCGGCGAGGATGGCCAGGCAGGAACCGTCGCTGATGGACATCAGCACCATGATGCCGAGCTCCATCTCGACGACGGTCTCGTTGACAGCGCCCGCCTCGAAGCACCTCGCGGCACCCTGGGTCAGGCTCACCAGGCCGGACGCGACAGCGGCCAGCTGGTCTGCCCGGTCCAGCGGGAGACGGCTCGACGCGGTGAGCAGGAGGCCGTCCGCCGACACGACCACGGCGTGCGCCACTCCGGGTACCCGCTCGGCGAAATCGTTCACCAGCCACCCGAACTGGTTCTGCTGGGGCTGGGCCGGGTTCGGCGAGGTCATTCACCCTCCAGGGTTTCGTGGTTGCCTTCGGTCGCCTGGGCTGTGTGGTGCCGTCCGCGCTGGATGCCCTGCTGGAAACTGCTCAGACGACCGCGCACGTCGTGCGCGTCTCGCTGTGGTCGGGGGGTGACCGCCCCGGCGGGCGGTCCCGCGCTGCCCGGAAGCAGTTGCTCCCCGCGACGGCGCCGGGGTAATCCTGCCGAAGTCATCTTCGAGGGCACGGACTGGGACACCGCTTGGGCCGCTTTCCAGCCCTCGTCGGAGCCGAAGTTCCACGCGTCGGTCTTCTCGACGGCGCTGACCGGTTCCGGTTCCGGCGCCGCTGCCTGCGGTTTCTTCTCGGGTTTGCGGCTCGGCAGCGCGGCGGGCGAGGTCGCCGGACGCGCGGCCGTCTCCGGCGCCGCCTTCGCGGGCCCGGGTGCCGCCGGCGGCTCCGGCGTCTCTTCCGGCTGGGTCGCGGGGAGCTGCGTGGTGGCGGGCGCGGCCTTGTCCGCCGCCTCCTTGCGACCTCGTTTGACACCCTGTTGGAAGCTGCTCAGCCTGCCGCGCACGTTCACCGGATCGCGGACCGGCAGCTCCGTACCGGTGGCGGGCTCGGCGGGCGGGACCGACGACGTCGCGCTGCCCGGAAGGAGCTGCTCGCCCTTGCGGCGGCGCGGCAGCCCGGCCTGGGTGAACGTCGACGGCGCGGTCTGCGAGACCTCCTGGACCGTGCGGAACGCCTTGTCGCTGGCGAAGTCCCAGTTGCGGGCCTCCTGCTCGGCGGTCGGACCGGCTTCGGCGGCGGGCTCGGCCGCCTTCTGCTCTTCGGGCTCCTTCTTCCCCGGCTTCTCCTTCTTGGCCACGGGTTCGGCCGCGGGCTTTTCCGGAGCGGGGGCGGGCGAACGGAACCACGCCGAGAGCATCTCGTCGAAGATCGGCGTCGTCTCCGACGCGGTGGGCAGCGGGGCGACGGCCGGGGGTGGCGTGGCCGCCTGGTTCCACCACTCGCTCAGTGTGGTGCTGTTCTTGGCCTCGAACAGTTCCTTGCCGCTGGGCAGTTCGCCTTCGAGCGACGCCGATGTGGGCTCGGCGGGCTCGGCGGGCTCGGCGGGCTCGGCCGGCCCGGCTGGCTGCTCCGCCTCCGTCGCGACCGGCTCGGGAGCGGGCTGCGGCGCGGGCGGGGTCGCCGTCTGGTCCTTGGGGATCGGGCTGAACAGCGCCGTTCCCGAGATCTCGACATCCGACGGCGGCCGCGGGTCCTGGGTGTGGGTGTGCCCGTTCACCCCGGACTTGGTGTGACCGGCCAGATCGTTCGCGGACGGCCACCGCTCGCCGCCCTGCGAGGGCACGCTCGGCATTCCCGGCCGTGACCCGTTCGCGGGACGCTGGCGGCGGGGCAGGCCGCCCGGCTGCTGCGGCGGCACCGGCGCGAGGCGCTGGGTGATCGGGCCGGTCGCGGGGCCGGGGTCCCCGGGCGGGGCCATCACGAGATCCGCCGGGACCGACACGGTGGCGCGCACGCCCACG
Organism: Amycolatopsis sp. lyj-84; assembly: GCF_046549075.1. Lineage (NCBI taxonomy): Bacteria > Bacillati > Actinomycetota > Actinomycetes > Pseudonocardiales > Pseudonocardiaceae > Amycolatopsis > Amycolatopsis sp. lyj-84. The sequence continues at coordinate 8,083 of NZ_JAJPWO010000001.1, read as the reverse complement.
ATGTCCTTGCCGCCGTGGAGCGAGACGGCGATGCGGTGCCTGCTGGCCAGCCGTCCGACCACGAACAGGCCCATCCGGCGCGAGGTGGCGAGGTCGACGTTGGGGGCCTCGGTGAGCCGGGCGTTGGCCTCGGCGACCTCGGCCTCGTTCATCCCGATGCCCTTGTCGAGGATGTCGATGCCGAACGAGCCGTCTTCGACGAGCCTGGTCGCGATGGTCACCTGGGTTTCCGGCGCGGAGAACGCGGTGGCGTTGTCCAGCAGTTCGGCGATCAGGCGCATCAGGTCGTTGGCCGCGTACCCGACCAGCCGGACCGGCGGCGGGTTCTGCACGGTGACCCGCTGGTACTGCTCGATCTCGGAGACCGCCGCGCGCACCACGTCGGTGGCGGAGACCGGCTGCCCGGACCGCCTGCCCGGCTCGGCGCCGGAGAGGACCATCAGGTTCTCGTTGTTGCGGCGCATGCGGGTGGCGAGGTGGTCCAGCTGGAACAGCGTGGCCAGCTGGTCCGCGTCCTCTTCGTCGCGCTCCAGCCGCTCGATCAGCTGCAGCTGCCGCTGCACGAGGCTCTGGCTGCGGCGGGAGAGGTTGACGAACACGTTGCTGTACCCGGTGCGCATCGAGGCCTGCTCGGTGGCCAGGCGCAGCGCCTGGTGGTGCACCTTGTCGAAGGCCCTGGCGACCTCGCCGATCTCGTCGTCGCCGCCGACCGGCACCGGGTGCACGTCGGTGCCCTGCGAGCGGCCCTCCTGGATGTTGCGGACCGCGTCGGGCAGCTGTTTCTCGGCGACGTCGAGGGCGCTGGCGCGCAGCATCTTCAGCGAGCGCAACAGCTGACGGGTGATGAGGAAGACGACGGCGACGGCGAGCACCATCGCGCCGAACAGCAGGACCGCGAGCAGGCCCGCGCCGCTGCTGGCGTCGTCGACCAGTTCGGCCGTCACCGAACTCGCCTGGGCGCCGAACTTGTTCGCGACCTCACCGGTCTTGGTGATCACCGCGTTCGAAGCGTCGTTCCAGCCCTGCGCGGACAGCGTGCGGAAGGCCTGGGAGGTAGGGGCGCCCTGATCGCCGAGGGCGGTCTTCGCGAGCCTGTCCCGGGTCTCCATCGCGTCGTCGGTGACGGCGGTGCCGAACTCCTGGCGCTGCTGTTCCGAAGCGGCGGCCCGGAAGTCGGTGAAGCGGTCGGCCAGCCGCAGTTCGGCGGTGCGCAGCTGGGCGAGTTCACTCGGCGCGAGACCCGACCGGGCGATGCCGAAGGAGACCAGCGCCTGGCTCAGCGACAGCTGTTCCTTCATCACGGCGAGGTCGTGCACCGCGGCGGGGGTGCCGCCGAGGACGTCTTCGCTGGCGCCCGCGGTCAACGCGGTGTCGAGGGCGAGCAGCGCGGTGGTGACGTCGGTGTACTCGCCGATGGCCTGCACGGGATCGAGCTGTCCGGCGGAGGCCCGCTGACGGATGTCGGCCAGCCTCTCCAGCTGGGCCGCGGCGGTGTCCCGCGCCTGGCGGAGGGACGGCTCGTTCTCGACGGCCCTGGACGCGGCGGCCACGTAAAGAGGAATGGCGGTGTCGACGTCGGCGCGGGCGGAGCCGAGCTCGAGGGTCCCGCCGACGGTGCCCGCGGTCAGCCCCGCGGCGGACTGGGTGCGCTCGCGGCCGAGTCCGTCGGTGAGGGCGCGGATCTGCCCGCTCAACGCGACGAGACGGTCGAGACGCTGGTAGCCGTCGGAACGGCCGACCTGGCCCGCGATGGTGGCGATGCCCAGCGCGAGCGCGATGAGGATCGGCACCAGCGTCACGGCCGACAGCTTCACCGGCAGGCTCCAGTCCCGCCAGCGCACGAGTGCGCGCCAGCCGGTGGCCCACCGCGATGGCCGGGGAGTGCGTCCCAGCAGCTCCCCGACAGGCACTTGGCCTTCTCCTGCAACGGTCACGTAGGTGACTCCCTGTCCGGCGTCCTGGCACGGTCTGAGGCGTCCGTTCCCGCGAGGTGTCCGCCTGCGGAGAACTCGGCCCCGGCCTGACCACGTGATCGATCGCGACATGAGGGACCCCGTCCGGCGATCCGGGTGTCCCCAGGAACACCGGTCCGCTTCGGGAGGTCTTGCACCTGCACGTGCAGGTCGCAACCTGCGAAGTGCACGGTCGTCGAGATCAACTTTTCTTTGCCAATCGATCACTGCGGGTCAGCCGGGCCAAAGAATCGTACACCAATCCGGGTGCCGTCAATTCTGTTCAGCACACGGGTGCTGACCTGGGAAAAGTGTGTATTCGAACGATGTACAAGGCCCGAAATCCGTCTCCGCGTCACAAACGAGGGAATTCCGGTTACAGGTTGCGCCGGTGCATCAGGGGCCCGGGTCACCCGATCAGCCTACGCTGGGTAGCCGCGTCGCCCGGTCGAACTACTTTCCGTGCCCCCATCGGGTGGGTCAAGCCCAAATGTTTGCCCGATGTTGTGGCCTTGCCGATCCGGCCGATTCCTTGTCGCCCGACATGGTGATTTCTTTCAGGATGATCGTCGAACCAGGGGATCTTCCCCGATCCGCGATGGCGGGCACAGTATCGAAGCCCGCTTCGCGCCGGAAGTGAAACTACGATCTGTCACCAAAACGAGGGACACAGCGTGGCCGTCTTCCCCGTTTGCCGCAGTGGGCCGTTCGGGCGACGACCGCGCGTGACAATCCGCCTCACTATTACGAGTGATAAAGCCGGTTCATTCCGGCCGAAACGAATTCCCGGGACAACTATTCCGAGGGGAAAACGAATACCGGGTCGCACGCATCCGGAAGCGGGGTCGCCTATTCAGAGCGCCGGAAGCCGAAGTTAGTATGTGCGCTCCGCACCGCGCCCGGATGCCAGCAAGCCCCCGGAGGAACCCCATGCCCGACGTCGCGCGCCCGTTCGCGGCGAGCAACGCCCTCGAGGACACCGGGCAGATGCCCGCGCTGTTCGTCCGCGAGCGCCAGCAGCCCGCTCCCCCGCCGCCGCGCAGCACCGGCCCCGACTTCGACCGGATCCAGCACGGCAAGGAGTTCGTCGCGCTGCGCAAGACCTTCCGGCGGTTCGTGTTCCCGATGAGCCTGCTGTTCTTCACCTGGTACATGACGTTCGTGCTGCTGGCGGCCTACGCGCACGACTTCATGAGCCGGAAGGTGTGGGGCGAGGTCAACGTCGGCATGCTGCTCGGGCTCGGCCAGTTCGCCAGCACGATCCTGATCACGATCGGCTACCTGAAGTTCGCCGACAAGCGGCTCGACCCCAAGGTCGCACAGCTTCGGGCCTCGGTCGGGGCGGAGGAACAATGAGCATCCCCGACAACGACCCGGTCCTGAACATCGCGGTGTTCGCGCTGTTCGTCGCGATCACCCTGTACGTGGTGTACCGCGTCAGCACCCGCAACTCGTCCACTTCGGACTACTACGCGGCGGGCAGCGCCTTCACCGGGCGGCAGAACGGCATCGCGCTTTCGGGTGACTTCCTCTCGGCGGCGTCGTTCCTGGGTATCGCCGGGGCGATCGCGATCCACGGTTACGACGGCTTCCTGTACTCGATCGGGTTCCTCGTCGCCTGGATGGTCGACCTGCTGCTGATCGCGGAACTGCTGCGCAACACCGGCCGCTTCACCATGGGCGACGTGCTGAGCTTCCGGATGAAGCAGCGCCCGGTCCGCGCCGCGGCCGCGACGTCGACGCTGGTGATCTCCTTCTTCTACATGCTCGCGCAGATGGCGGGCGCCGGCGGGCTGGTGGCGTTGCTGCTGGACATCCACGGCGGCATCGGCCAGGCACTGGTGATCGGCGTCGTCGGCGTCGTCATGGTGCTGTACGTGCTGGTCGGCGGGATGAAGGGCACCACGTGGGTGCAGATCATCAAGGCGACCATCCTGCTGCTGACCGGTGCGCTGATCACCGTGTTCCTGTTCGGCAAGTTCGGTTTCAGCTTCTCGAACCTGCTCTCGGCCGCCGCCGACCGGAGCCCGCTCGGCGACGAACTGCTGGAGCCGGGCGGCTCGTACGGCAAGAGCGAGGTCACGAAACTCGACTTCGTCTCGCTGGCGCTCGCGCTGGTCCTCGGCGCCGCCGCGCTCCCGCACGTGCTGATGCGCTTCTACACGGTGCCGAACTCGCGCGAGGCGCGGCGCTCGGTGGTGTGGGCGACCGCGTGCATGTCCGTGTTCTACCTCTGCACGCTGGTCATCGGCTTCGGCGCCGCGGCGCTGGTCGGCCCGGAGGCGATCAAGAACGCGCCCGGCGGGGAGAACTCGGCGGCGCCGCTGCTCGCGCTGAACATCGGTGGCACCGTCCTGCTCGGCATCGTCTCGGCGGTGGCCTTCGCGACCATCCTCGCGGTCGTCGCCGGGCTGACGATCACCGCGTCGGCCTCCTTCGCCCACGACGTCTACGCCAACATCTTCAAACGCGGCAACGCGGAACCGGCCGCGGAGGTCCGGGTCGCCCGGCTGACCGCGGTCGCCGTCGGGGCGCTCGCGATCGTGGGCGGCATCCTGGCGAACGGGCAGAACATCGCGTTCCTGGTGGCGCTGGCGTTCGCGGTCGCCGCGTCGGCGAACCTCTCGACGCTGCTGTTCTCGCTGTTCTGGAAGCGGTTCAACACCACCGGAACGCTGTGGGGCATCTACGGCGGGCTGATCGCGAGCCTGGTGCTCGTGTTCTTCTCGCCGGTGATGTCCGGGGCGGCGGACTCGATCATCAAGAGCGTCGACTTCCACTGGTTCCCGCTGAAGAACCCGGGTCTGGTGTCGATCCCGTTCTCGTTCCTGTGCGGGATCGTGGGCACCTTCGTCGGCCGGTCGAAGGCCGACCCGGTCAAGCACGCCGAGATGGAGGTGCGGTCCCTCACCGGGATCGGCTCCTGATCTCCTTGCCTCACCGATGCCATGAAAGGCCCGTTACTTGCAAAATTTGCAAGTAACGGGCCTTTCACAGCACGCCGGGAGAGGTCCGCAGGCCGTCCAGCACGATCGCGAGCAGCCGCTGGGTGTCCTCGGGTGACGCCTTGCTCGCGGCCGAACCGACCCCGTGGCCGAGCCGCAGGATGTCGACGCCTCGGACGTCGGGCCGGATCACGCCCTCGTCCTGAGCGGCCTTCACGATCGTGTCGGACGCGCCCCGCAGCCGTGACTGACACCAGGCGAAGACCTCGGAGCCCGCGTCGACGGACGCCTTCAACGTCATCGCCAGCCCGTGTTTCTCGACCACGTAGACGACGTGCGTGGCCAGCCAGGTCTCGAGCGCCTTCCCCGGCGGCAGCTCTTCGAGCAGGTCGTAGGCCTGCTGCGCCAGCCCGTCGATCTCGTCGCGGTAGACGGCCTCGACCAGTTTGTCGCGCGTCGGGAAGTGCCGGTACAACGTGCCCGCGCCGACACCGGCGCGTTTGGCGATGTCGTCGGCGGGCACGTCCACGCCGTCGGCGGTGAACGCCTCCTTCGCCACGGCCACGATGCGCTCGTAGTTGCGCCGGGCGTCCGCGCGCATGGGCCGGTCCGGATCGGCCGTGACCATCTGCACCTCCTCGGGCGACGAAAACGGAGACATTCTCCGAATCCACTTGCGTAAGCGGAGAGTCTCTCCATATCATCGCTCACGACCTCAAGTGGAGAGTCTCTCCGCTTCATCTCGTTACGTCTTTGGAGTATTCCTTGACCGAGCGAACCCTGCGTATCGAGCCTAGGCCCGAGACGGCCGAGGCCCCACCGCCCCCACACCGGCTGGTCCTGCCGATCGTGCTGACCTGCCAGCTCATGCTCATCCTCGACGCGACGGTGATGAACGTCGCGCTCCCCCGGATCCAGACCGACCTCGGTTTCACCGACACCGGCCTGTCCTGGGTGATGACGGCGTACAGCCTCGTCTTCGGCGGCTTGCTGCTGCTCGGCGGGCGCGCGGGCGACCTGTTCGGCCGTCGCCGGATGTTCGTCGTCGGCGCGGCCGTGTTCACCGCCGCCTCCCTGCTCGGCGGCCTCGCCGGCTCGGCGGAGATGCTGATCGCGGCCCGGATCGCCCAGGGTGTCGGCGCCGCGATGGCCGGGCCGAGCACCTTGGCGCTGATCACCAGCACGTTCACCGAGGCCAAGGCCAGGGTGCGCGCACTGGCGCTGTTCTCGGCGATGTCCAGCGGCGGTTTCGCGATCGGCCTGCTGCTCGGCGGGCTGCTGACCGAATGGATCTCGTGGCGGGCGGCGCTGTACATCAACGTCCCGTTCGGGCTCGCGATCGTCCTGCTCACCTCGCGATACGTCGCCGACCCCCCTCGCCGACGGGCACGCCTGGACCTCCCCGGCGCGTTCACCGGCACCTTCGGCGTCGGCTCGCTCGTGTTCGCGTTCACCCACGCCGCGTCGGACGGCTGGGGCGACACCGTCACCCTCGGCAGCCTCGCGGCAGGACTGGCCCTGCTGGCCGCGTTCCTCACGATCGAAACCAGGGTGAGCCAGCCACTCATCCCGCTGCGGCTGTTCGCGGAACGCAACCGGGCCGCGGCCTACGTCAACTTCTTCCTCGGGCCGATGGCCATGATGTCGCTCTTCTTCTTTCTGACCCAGTTCCTGCAGGACATCGCGGGTTTCGCCGCGCTGGAGACCGGCTTCGCCTTCCTGCCGATGGCGGTGTGCATGTTCGGGCTCAGCAGGCTGATCCCGAGGCTGCTCCCCCGGTTCGGCCCGAAACCGCTGGCGCTGACCGGGACGGCGCTGATGACCGGCGGCGTCGTCTGGCTGACCACCCTCACCACCGACAGCGGGTACTTCTCCGACCTGCTCGGCCCGATGCTGCTGATGGGCGTCGGCGCGGGGCTGGCGTTCTCCCCGCTCAGCGTGATCATCATGGCGACCGTGCCCACCGAAGACGCGGGTGCGGCGGGCGGCGTCCTGCAGACGTTGCAGCAGGTCGGGGCGACCCTGGGGCTCGCGACCCTGATCACCGTGTTCGGCTCGGTGACGCGGACCCCGTCCGGGAGCCCGGCGGAGACCACGGTCGACGGGATGACGGCGGCGTTCGCCACCGCCGCCGTGGTGACGGCTTTGTCCTTCGTGGTGGCGCTGACCTTCCGGCGCCGGGCTTAGAGCTTCACGCCCGCCTGGACCTTGTGCGTGACCTTGCGTTCCATCACGAAGGAGAAGAACGGGATGCAGCCGGCGATCAGCACGAGGAGAGTGCCCTTCATCGACCAGCGGGCCTTGATCGCGAGGTCGACCGCGAGCAGCAGGTAGATCAGGTAAAGCCCGCCGTGGACCATGGGGATCATCTTCACGAACTGGGGCAGTTCCACACTGAAGACGTACTGCAGCAGCATCTCGACGACCAGCCCGAGCAGGGCCACACCGGTGGCGTACGCCGCGAAGCGGAACCGGATCAGCGGCCCGCCCAGCGAGACCGAGCGGGCCGGGGCGGCGTCGTCAGTTCGGGTGGTCATAGCGTCTCGAACCTCTCTGGGAACTACTTGTCGCGGGCGTTGAGTTCGCGCAAATACTTGTTGTACGCGGCGAGCTCGTCGTCTTCGGGAGCGGGCGCCGGGGCGGGCCTCCGCCGGGGCGCGGGCACCTCGGGGACGGCGGCCTCGGCCGTCTGCTCCGGAGTGTCGGCTTCCGCGGCTTGGCGGCGGAGTTTGCGGATCCGCCAGAACATGAACGCGGGGAACAGCCCGAACAGCGGCCACTGCAGGACGTAGCCGAGGTTCTGGAACGTCCCGCTGGCCGAGGAGAACCGCTCCCACTGCCACCAGGCGAGCCCGCAGCACAGCGCCAGGCTCACCAGGCAGACGCCGGCGATGCCGAGACGGCGCAGGGCGACGGACGAGGCGGGCACGCATCGACGCTAGCACTGGGCGCGCGGCGAAAGTTCGGCGACCGGGCCGGTCGGGACCTTGGTCCCGGTCGGCCCGCCTGGCCCCGCGGCGTGTCATGAAAGGGGCTTTCAGGACATGTTCGTCCTGAAAGCCCCTTTCATGACATCTTTTCATCCTTGGGTCGAGGCGAGAGGATGCTTCTCGTGACTCGCGGTGGCGGTGGTCGTGAGTGGCGATTCGGGTTCTAACCCGAATCGCCACTCGCGACCCCCTGCGC